>NZ_JAEHHL010000021.1 GCF_016623495.1 Thermohalobaculum xanthum
GCACCGTCGGCGCAGGCGTCGTCTCCAAAATCATCGAGTGATCCCGCCGCAAGGCTGGTCACTCACGGGCGGCCGTCCTTCGGGGCGGCCGTTTTCCTTTTGCACCTCGGGCGCTAAACTCGCACCGCCGAAGGCGGATGAGAATGGAGCGCGACATGATCCGGGCGGTTGGTTTCGCGGCGGTTGCCGCGGTTGCGGGTTTGCTCGGCGGATGCATGTCCGCGCCGGCGCCCGGAGGCTCGGAGCCGGTCGATGCGCGCTACTCGGCCACCGGGGGTAGCTACAATACGGGCGGGTCGCTGATCGTCATGCTGCGCGCACGCGAGCAGGACGGCCGCGTGGCGATCTGCGGCGCCAAGACGCGCACACGCGAGAGCGCCGTGAGCCTGCCATACGGCTTCAGTGTCGAGGGCGCGGGGGTCGTGCAGTTGGCCGGTGTGAACATCTTCCAGGGTGTCCGCCGCTTTCCCGAGTATCCCCTGGCGAACGACATGACCGGCGTGTCGGCGGTCTGCTTAGTCTCGGAGCGGCAGTGGGAGCCGCGCTTCGACGGCGCGGTGCCGGTCGCGCGCTTTGCCCGAATGCCCTTCGGGCTGGACGACTACGGCCAGGTCGACACGGTGTTCCGCGGCGGTCCGGTGCCCGACGTGATCGCGCGGCCATAACTGTCGGACAGACGGCGCCGGCGTTCGTTCCGGGCCAACGCCAACTGAATGCCGTGCCACCATGGCGCCGGCATGCACGGCGGGGGCCGGCGCCGCTGTAGCCGATGAACGCCAGACAGGATCAGCCGGCGCTCAAAGCCCCTCAACGATCGCGAGCGTTGCCTTCGCGGCCGCCTGGCGGATCATCCGGACCTCGGCGTATGCGGGATCGTCGCGTGCGGCGCGCGCCGCGTCCATGCTGGGGAAGCGGACCACCACCAGTCGGGTGGGATGCCAGAGGTCGGCCTCGAACACCTCGAGCGCGCCGCCGCGGGCCAGGTACTCGCCGCCATGCTTCTCGAGGATCGGCTTCGCCTTGGCCTTGTACTCCTCGTACTGCGCGGGATCGCTGATCTTTGTGTCGACGATCAGATAGGCGGCCATGGATTCCTCCGTTACTGGGGGTTGAATTCGTCAATGAGCGTGTCGACGACGGCGCGCAGCGCCGCCTCGGGGCTCGCGCCGGCCGCGACCGCCGCTGCGTGGGCCGCGCGCTGGCGGTCGGCCGAGGTTCCGCCCGCGACGATCCTGCGGGCGTGCAGCAGCTCGGCATGGCAGCCGAGGACCTCGGCCTCCTCGGACAGAAGGTCGATCAGTTCCTCGACGAGGTCGGCGAACGGCGCCAGGACCGATCGGCCATGGTCCACGAGCTTGCCGGTCGTCCCGTAACGCTGCGCGCGCCATCGGTTCTCGCGGATCAGGGTCGCCGGGTAGATGCGCCAGCGCTGGTTGCGGCTGCGCAGGCGGAACAGGAAGCCCATCAGCGACTGGAAGAGCGCCGCGATGCAGGTCACGTCCTCGATCCGCGAACAGACGTCGGTGACGCGCTGCTCGAGCGTGGGAAACTTGGCCGAGGGGCGAATGTCCCACCAGATCTTGGTCGCATCCTCGATGCAGCCCGCGCTGACGAGCTGATCGACCAGGCGCCGGTACTCGCCGAAGCTGGCCAGCGGGTCGGGCAGTCCGGTGCGGGGCAGCGCGTCGAAGACCGTAAGGCGATAGCTGGCAAGCTGGGTGTCCTCGCCCTCCCAGAAAGGCGAGGAGGCCGACAGCGCCAGCAGATGCGGCAGGAAATACGCCGCCTGGTTCATCAGGTCGATGCGCAGGTCCTCGTCCTCGACGCCGACATGGACATGGCAGCCGCAGATCAGGAGGCGCCGCACCGCAAGGCCGAGGTCGGCCCGCAACTCGTCGTAGCGCGGCTTGCGCGTGTGGGTCTGCTCGCGCCAGCGCGCGAAGGGATGGGTCGAGGCGGCGATGGGCGCATAGCCGAACTCGGCCGCGGCCGCCGCGACCCCGGCGCGCAGTTCGGCCAGTTCGGCCCGCGCCGCGGGCACCGAGCGGTGCACCCCCGTTCCGACCTCGACCTGGCACTGGAGATACTCGCGCGTCGCGCGCGTGCCCAGCAGATCCTCGAGGCGGCGATGGAACTCGGGGCAGGGCTCGCGCACGAGATCGCGCGTCTCGTGGTCGACGACGAGGTATTCCTCCTCTATGCCCAGGGTCAGTGACGGACGCTCGATCATTGCGCCTCCTTGCCAGCACGGACCGACAGGATCGTGCGGGCGGGCGAGCCGGGTCAATTGCGAAGGTGACGCGGGGGCGCAGGTCTCACGGCACAGGTTGACAGCGGCTCGCGCGTCGGATCGAGATGGCCGCGTCGAGCAGCGCGAACCGCGCGCCATACCCCGCCTGAAGGAGATCCGAATGCCTCGCACCGGCGCCCAGCTTCTGGTCGATTGTCTCGCGTCGCAAGGTGCGTCCACAGCCTTCGGCGTGCCGGGCGAGAGCTACCTCGCGGTGCTCGACGCCCTGCGCGACTCGGGCATCCGTTTTGTGCTTTGCCGGCAGGAGGGTGGCGCGGCATTCATGGCCGAGGCCTATGGCAAGATGACCGGGAAGCCGGGGCTGTGCTTCGTGACGCGCGGTCCGGGGGCGACGAACGCCTCGATCGGCGTGCACACGGCGCGCCAGAACTCGAGCCCGATGATCCTGTTCGTCGGTCAGATCGGGCGCGACATGCGCGGTCGCGAGGCGTTCCAGGAGGTCGACTACCGCGCGATGTTCGGGACCGTCGCGAAATGGGCGGTCGAGATTGACGATCCTGCCCGGATCCCCGAGATCGTCGGCCGTGCCTGGCGCGTGGCGCTGTCGGGCCGCCCGGGGCCCGTGGTGATCGCGCTGCCCGAAGACATGCTGGTCGAGATGACCGAGGCCGCGCCCCTCTCGCAGCCGATCGAGCCGGCCGAGCCGGCCTGCGATCCGGCCTGGGCCGCCGAGACGGTGCGGATGCTCGCGGCGGCAAAGCGCCCGCTGGTCCTGCTGGGCGGCGCCGGCTGGGACGCCGCGACCTGCCGGGGGCGCGAGGCGCTGGCCGATTTCCGCACCTGGATTGAGAAGGCGGGCCTGCCGCTGGCCGTCACCTTCCGCTGCGCCGATCTCTTCGACAATGCCTCGCCGTCCTATGTCGGCGACGCGGGCGTGGGCATGCCCGGCCAGGTCAAGCGCATGATCCGCGAGTGCGACACGCTGCTGGCCATCAACATCCGCTTTGGCGAGAACACGACCGACGGCTACACCCTGCTCGATCTGCCCGAGACGGGAAAGACGCTGATCCACGTCCACCCGTCGGGCGACGAGCTGGGCAAGATCTACCAGACCCCGCATGCATGGGTCGCGGGACCCGCGAGCTTCCTGCGCGCTCTGACCGCGCTTCCGCCCCCGACGGGCGACTGGAGCGACTGGCGGGCCGAAGGGCGCGGCGCCTGCGAGCGCGCGCTCACCCCGCCGCCGCAACCGGGCGACCTTGACATGGGCGAGGTCATGAAGGTGGTCCGTGCCCGCATGCCAGCTGACGGCGTCATCACCAATGGCGCGGGCAACTTCGCGATCTGGTCGGGCCGCTTCTTCGTCTACCGGCCGGGCCACCGGCTGCTGGCGCCGCAATCGGGTGCGATGGGCTACGGCATTCCGGCGGCAGTCGCGGCCAAGGTCGTGGCGCCGGATCGGGCAGTGGTGTGCTTCTCGGGCGACGGCGATTTCCAGATGACGATGCAGGAGCTGGGCACCGCCCTGCAGGCGGATGCGCAGCCGGTGGTTCTTGTGGTGAACAACAGCAGTTACGGCACGATCCGCATGCATCAGGAGAGGCACTATCCGGGCCGCGTCTCGGCCACCGACATCGTCAATCCGGACTTTGTCGGGATCGGGCGTGCCTACGGCATGCATGCCGAGAAGGTCACCCGAACGGCCGAGTTCGAGGCCGCGTTCGATCGTGCGCTGGCCTCGCCAAGCGGCGCCTTGCTCGAGCTCGTGATCGACACCGAGAGCCTCACGCCGGGCCAGACCCTGAGCCAGATCCGCGCCGGTGCCGGGCGCTGAGATGGAAACGGCGGACATCGTCGTCATTGGCGGCGCCGTCATCGGTGCCTCGGTCGCCTGGCATCTCAAGGTCGCCCGCCGCTTCCGGGGGCGCGTCGTGGTGGTCGAGCGCGATTCGGCCTATGCGCGCGCGTCGACGGCGCTGGCGGCATCGGGCATCCGGCACCAGTTCTCGAGCGAGACGAATATCAGGATCTCGCAATACGGGACGGAATTCATTCGAGAATTCCGCGGCCCGGATGGCGAGGGGCTGAGTTTTCGCGAGAACGGCTATCTGATCCTCGCGAGTGACGCGGCCGGTGCCGAGGCCTTGACGCGCAATCATCTGCTGCAACGTGCCTGCGGCGCGGATGTCGCGCTGCTTTCCCCCGCCGAAGTCGCAGCGCGGTTTCCGCATCTCAATGTCGAGGATCTCACGCTCGGCTCGCTTGGCCTGTCGGGCGAGGGATGGTTTGACAACATGGCCCTGCTGCGCGGCCTTCGCACGGCGTCGCAGGCGGCGGGCGCGGTGTGGCTGCGCGACGAGGCCGTGGGCTTCGCGATGCGGGATGGGCGCGTGATGGCGGTGAAGCTGGGCTCGGGTGGCGAGATCGGCTGCGACCACGTGGTCAACGCCGCGGGAACGCGAGCGGCGCTGGTCGCGGCGTGGGCGGGCATTCCGCTCGCGGTCGAGCCGCGCAAGCGCACGGTCTTCCATTTCACCTGCCAGACGCCGCCGGCGGGCGCGCTGCCGCTGATGATCGACGCCTCGCGCCTGTGGTGCCGGCCCGAGGGCGAGGGGTTCATCGCGGGCATCGGCCCGGACCCCGACCCGGCGGTGGCGCATGACGATTTCGAGCCGCGCTATGCCGAGTTCGAGGAGGTGGTCTGGCCGCTGCTCGCGAACCGCTCGCCGGCCTTCGACGCCATCCGGCTGACCGGCGTCTGGGCCGGCCATTATTCATGGAACACGCTTGACCAGAACGCGGTGCTGGGCGCGCATGCGTCGTGCCCCAACCTGATCTTCGCGAACGGCTTTTCCGGGCACGGGCTGCAACAGGCGCCCGCCGTGGGCCGCGGGATGGCCGAGCTGATCCTGGATGGCGGCTACCGGACGCTCGACCTCTCGGACCTGTCGGTCATGCGCATGGGGCAGGGGCGCCCGAACACCGAGGCCGGGATCTACTGACCCCGGCCTGATCCGGCTCAGGGCGCGCGGAACGGACTGCATGGGGCCTCCGGCGCGAGGACCGGAAGGCTTACCATGAAGATCGACGGCGCGCCCTGCTGCCCGCCATTGCTGCCCGCGCGGTCTGCTTGAGGTTCAGTACGAGTATTCGC
>NZ_JAEHHL010000022.1 GCF_016623495.1 Thermohalobaculum xanthum
GGATGCGAATGTCCGTGGTGTCCAGAGCGGTCTTTTTCATTTCGCATAGCCTTCATGAACAACACGCTCGGGACAACCCGGTTGCGACGGAGTTGATCACCCGACCATCTATAAGTTGAATTTCCTCGTTACCAACCTGCGTCAATGCGTGGGAGCAGTACGGCTGATAGGAAGACGTTAGATAAGTGGGTCGTCCACTTCGTGCCGACAGATGAAGGGTATGACCGAGGCTAAGAGAGGAGGATGGCATGGATCTAGCAGAGCAAGAGCCGACATCGGACAAGATGTATAATAGTTGCAGTACCGGGCCACCAAAGGAGCCTACAGAGCCGCCAAGAGAGACCCCACCTCGGCCTAGTGAGACTCCACCCCGGCCAAATGAGACACCCAATCGGCCCGATGAGACGCCGCCGGGCGTGCCTAGCGAGATCCCACAACCGCCCGTCGAGGTGCCCACGGAGCCTCCGGATGAAGTTTGAACTGAAGCGTCGAATCAACCCGATTTACGTTCAGTTATTTGCCCCAATACCCTGCCGGCGAATGCAAAGGCGTCCCTATTCTGTATGTAAAGACCGTGTTTTGGATCATCCGCCGATTAATAAGGCTTGGCATTCGCAATTCGCAACAGTTTGCAGGGCCCGCCGTTGTTACATTAGAACCGGCATGCAAGATCGAGGAGACAGTGCCCTACCGCCTCAAGCATGGTGAAAACAGCATGCAAACAGCCCTGCGCCGGATTGCCGACGAGCAGATCGGGCGGGCGGTCGGCGAGGTCGACGACACCGAGCTCGGGCTTCACGAAACGGTCCACCAGATTCGCAAACGCTGTAAGAAGCTGCGCGGACTGATCCGGCTGGTGCGCCCTTCTTTCGCCCGATACTCCGAGGAAAACGCCGGCTTCCGCGATGTGGCCAAGAGGCTCTCGCATCTGCGTGACGCCAAAGCCGCGGTCGAGAGCTACGACCCGCTTGTCGAGAGGTTTGACGCCCAAGTGGACCGAAAGGCGTTCGCGGCGATCCGGCAGCGCCTAAGCACTGAGCAGAACGAGCTCGCCCAAGACGGCAGGGTGGAGGCCGACATCGCGCGCTTCCGCAAGTCGATGATCGAAGCAAAGGGGCGCGCATCAAACTGGAGCCTCGACGCGGAAGGCTTCGACGCAGTCCGCGGCGGCATCGCCAAGACCTACAAGCGCGCCCGCAAGGCCATCATGAAAGCGACGAATGAACCGACGCCCCAGAACCTCCACGATTGGCGCAAGCGCGTGAAGTATCACTGGTACCACGCTCGTTTGATGCGCCCCCTCTGGCGCAGGATGATGGAACCTCATGCCGACGCTGCGAAACGGCTCTCGGACATCCTCGGTGACCATCACGATTTCCATGTCCTCTGCACCAGGTTGCGGGACAGCCCCCCGGACTTCGGTGATGCCAAGGATATTGAGGTCTTCCTCGCCCTCTCTGCCGGGCGGCAGCGCGCGCTCGAGGATGACGCATTCAACCTCGGCCAAATGCTCCTTGCGGCATCTACCTCCGAACTCGTTGATCGATGGAGCACGTGGTGGAAAGTCGAGTTCGGTTGAGAAACAATCTATTCCTCCAGCAACAGGCGAGGGGCAGCAGTGTCCATGGCGGGAGCACTCGGATAGGACGTGGAAGACTTTGCACTCAATCGAACATCCGGTCCCGAACGCGATCCTCCCGCCTGCGAATGGCTTCGCCCGGACTGCTGCGTCCGGTTAAAGTATGGCGCCCAGACACTTGGGCTTTATGAGCGGGTGCGGAAGCATGCCGGGTGCGAACCTCCATGCCTCGTTTCGTGGGGACGGAGCCCCCCTGCTCAGGGCGCGCATGGAGGAGGCTACGGGAGAGAATTCTTGGTCGCCGGGAAAACCAGTGACGACAAGGCGGGCGCTTCCCTGGCGAGCTACCGCTCGAAACGCGCCCTCTCGCGAACACCCGATCCGGAAGGCGCGGAGCGCCCGTCCGACGACGTCCCGATCTTCGTAATCCAGAAGCACGACGCCTCGACGCTCCACTACGACTTCCGGATCGAGGCGGACGGCGTGCTCAAGTCCTGGGCGGTGCCGAAGGGCCCGTCGACCGACCCGCGCGAGAAGCGCCTCGCCATCCCGACCGAGGACCACCCGCTCGACTACGCCGAGTTCGAGGGCGTGATCCCCGAGGACGAATACGGCGCCGGCACCGTGCTGATCTGGGACCGCGGCACCTATGAGAACATGACCGAGGGCGACGGCGGCCCGAAGCCGATCGCCGATGCCATCGAGGCCGGCCATGTCGTCGTTTGGCTCCATGGCGAGAAGATCGGCGGCGGCTATGCGTTGCAGCGCACCGGCGACGGCAAGGATGCGCGCTGGCTCCTCGTCAAGATGGATGACGACGAGGCCGATGCGCGGCGCAACCCGGTCTCGACCGAGCCGCTCTCGGTCGCCTCTGGCCGCGACCTCTACGAGATCGCCGAGCAGGGCGCGGAATGGGAGGACGACGAGGCATGAGCGCGCCCGAGATCCTCGCCGACATCCTCGATACCTCCGAGCGAGAGGACCTGCCCAAGGAGGACCTGCCAGAATGGCGCGACCCCGCGCTCGCGACGCTCACCGACGCGCGCTTCTCCGACCCCGACTGGCTCTTTGAGCGCAAGCTCGACGGCGAGCGGGCGCTCGCCTATGTCATGGGCGACGGCGTCAGATTGCTGAGCCGGAACCGGAAATCGCTCTCCGAATCCTACCCGGAGCTGGTCGAGGCGCTGGAAGAGAGGGTCCGATGCGACGCGCTGATCGACGGCGAGATCGTGGCCTTCAAGGGCAGCATCAGCAGCTTTTCGCGCCTCCAGGGCCGGATGCAGATCAAGGATCCAGACGAGGCCCGGGTGAGCGGGATCGCGATCTACTACTACCTCTTCGACATCCTCCATGCCGACGGGCGCGACCTGACCGCGCTGCCGCTGCGGCGGCGCAAGAGAATCCTCAAGCGCGCCGTCGATTACGGCGACCCGATCCGCTACACGCCGCACCGCAACGAGGCGGGCGAGGCGTTTATCGAGGAAGCCTGCGAGAAAGGCTGGGAGGGGCTGATCGCCAAGCGCGCCGGCGACCCGCATCATCCGGGCCGGAGCCGCGCCTGGCTCAAGTTCAAATGCGCCAAGGGCCAGGAGCTGGTGATCGGCGGCTACACCGCGCCGGAGGGCGAGCGCGCGCATTTCGGCGCGCTCCTGCTCGGCTATTACGAGGGCGAGAGCTTCCGCTATGCCGGCAAGGTCGGGACCGGCTTCGACGACCAGACCCTCGCCGACCTCCACGACCGCATGAGCCGGTTCGAGCGCGAGACCCCGCCCTTCGACGACCCGCCCCCCGAGGATGGCATCACCTGGGTCTCGCCCGAGCTGGTGGCCGAGATCGGCTTCACCGAATGGACCGACGCGGGCAAGCTCCGCCATCCGCGTTATCTCGGGCTGCGCCGCGACAAGGCGGCCGAGGACGTCGTGCGGGAGGAGGCCTCGTGAGCGGGCGCGTGATCGAGGCGGGTGGGCGCGAGGTCGAGATTTCGCGCCCCGATAAGGTGCTGTTCCCCGAGGGCGGCATCACCAAGGGCGATCTCGCGGACTACTGGGCCCGGATCGCCGGGATGGCGCTGCCGCATTTCCGCGACCGGCCGCTCAGCATGGAGCGGTTCCCGGACGGGATCGACGCGGACGGCTTCTTCCAGAAGGACACGCCCGAGCATTTCCCCGACTGGATCGAGCGGGTCGAGCTGGAGAAGGAGGGCGGCACGGTGCGCCATGTCGTCGTGTCCGAGGCCGCGACGCTGGTGTTCCTCGCCGATCAGGGCATGATCACGCCGCATCTCGGCCTGTCTCGCACCGACGAGATCCGCAAGCCCGACCGCCTCGTGGTCGATCTCGACCCGTCGGACGACGACTTCGCCAAGGTGCAGCGCGCCGCGCGCCGTCTCCGCGGGCTTCTCGACGAGATCGGCGCGCATCCCATCGTGCAGACCACGGGCTCGCGCGGGCTCCATGTCATGCTCGCGCTCGACCGCTCGGCGGAATTCGAGGAGGTGCGCGATTTCGCCGGCAAGCTCGCCGCCCGGCTGGCTGAACGCCATCCCGACGAGCTGACGGTCGAGCAGCGCAAGGCGAAGCGCGGCGACCGCGTCTTTCTCGACATCCTGCGCAATGCCTACGGCCAGACCAGCGTCGCGCCCTATGGCGTCCGGGCCCGGCCGGGTGCGCCGGTCGCGACGCCGCTCGACTGGGACGAGGCGCTGTCCGAGGGGCTTGGCCCGCGCGACTACACCATCTCCAACATCTTCCGCCGTCTCGGGCAGAGGAACGATCCCTGGACGGCGATCGACGAAAAGGCCGACTCGATCACGGCTCTCGCGGCCGCGTTAGCCAAGCGCGAGTGACGCGTGGGCTGACGGCGTTTCCAACCGTAACGTGTGGGCGCATATGCAACGCCACCTGAGGGGCGACGTTGTTGCTCGATAGCGGGCACCGCTCAAATCGAAGCGGAGGCGCGCTGGCGAGCGTCAAGGGATGGGAGGCGATGGGTCTTTGATCGGAATCCTGGACACC
>NZ_JAEHHL010000023.1 GCF_016623495.1 Thermohalobaculum xanthum
GCCAGTATTGCGAGCATCGCCTCGGACAATGCATTGCGCCGCCTGGCGTCGTTCAGGGTCAGGCGCAGAATGCCGTCGTCATTCAGATCGCGCAGCAGCATGTCGTTCGCGTTCGTTTGCACGGGTCTACTTCCTTGCCACTGCCTAAAGGATGTTGACTTCGACGCTGTCGGCGAGCGTGTTGGCTATGAAGCAATAGCGATGGGCGCGGTGCTGCATCTTTTCGAGTTCGGCCTCGTCGACCGAAAAGTCCGCGTCGAAACGCACAACGGGATGCAGATCCACCCGCGTGACCGACATCTGCCCCTTGGCATTCTTGCCGAGATGGGCAACGGCATAATCGTGGTAGCTTGCCACCGGCCATTTGGCTTTGGCGGCAAGCGCGAGGAAGGTCATCATGTGGCAGCTGGACAGCGCCGATGCGAGGGCCTGCTCGGGGTTGGTGTTGCCGGGATCACCGCCCCAATCCGGGGCGGCGTCCACCTGCAGGTCATTGCTGCCGTTGAACTGCACGGTGTGTGCGTTCGAGTATTTGCCCGGACTCAGTTCAGGCTCCGAGCGGTGCCAGTGCAGCTCGATGGAAAGGCCGGTCATGTCCTGAGGTCCCTTTCTTGGCCCTGGCGTTCACGCGGCGGCGAGCGTCTTCTTGGGGTCGTAGAACGGGCGCTCCACGATCGTCGCGCGGGTCGGACCGGCAGCGGTGACAACCTCGACCTCGGTGTCGATCTCCGCGAAATCCGCAGAGACCATCGCCAGCGCGATGTTCTGCTCGAGCCTGGGCGAGTAGACGGCAGAGGTGACCTTGCCGATCGTGGCGCCGTCCTTGTTGATGGGCCAGAACGTGGTGTTGGGCCCTTTCAGGGGGGAGCCGTCGATCACCAGACCCACCTGCTTGCGGCTCACGCCCTCTTCCTTGATGCGCCGCAGCGCGGCCTTGCCGATGAAGTCGGCTTCGATGTCGAGGTTCACGAGCCGGTCGAGCCCCAGCTCGAACGGGTTCGTGTTGATGTCCGCGTCGGCGTGATAGGACAGCATGCCGCCCTCGATGCGACGGATCGACGAGGTGTGGCCGGGCTTCAGGCCGAAAGGCTGCCCCGCCGCCATGATCCTTTCCCACAGCTCGTCGCCGCGCGACCCGTCCCGCAGGTAAAGCTCGTAGCCGAGTTCGCTGGACCAGCCGGTGCGCGACACGATCAGCGGAATGCCGTCGAGTTCAACCTCGCGCAGCCAGTAGTAGCGCAGGTCCATGATGCTCTCGCCGAAGAGCGCCTTCATCACCTCGCCGGATTTCGGGCCCTGCAGCTGCAGCGGCGAGACATCCGGCTCGCGGATCGTGACGTCCATGCCCGAGTGCACGGCGACGCCTTGCGCCCAGAGCAGGATGTCGCTGTCGGCGAGCGAGATCCAGAAATGGTTCTCCGCGAGGCGCAGCAGGATCGGGTCGTTCAGGATGCCGCCCTCGGCATTGGTGATCAGCACGTATTTGCACTGCCCCACCGCCAGCTTGGAGAGATCGCGCGGGGTCAGCGTCTGCACGAACTTCGCGGCATCCGGACCAGTGATCTCGACCTGGCGCTCGACCGCGACATCGCACAGGATCGCGTCGTTGATCAGGTTCCAGAAGTTCTGCTCGGGATCGCCGAAGTCACGCGGGATGTACATGTGGTTGTAGACCGAGAAGCCCTTCGCGCCCCAGCGGACCGTCGCGTCGAAATAGGGGGACTTCCGGATCTGCGTTCCGAAACCGAAATCGTCTGCCTTTGCCATCGTGATTACCTCTGCTGGCAGGTCTCCCAGAGACCACCCGTTCTCGTCGAGTTCGGGAGAGTTCTAATGGCAGTAGGCCCGCGTCAGCGGACTGAAGATCGAGGCAAGGAAGACCGTCCGGACCGAAATTTCCACCGGGCCTGGGCCATTCGGACTAATTGGTAGCACTGCCTGACTGACGCGTCAGTTGTCCGGGTCGACCACCAATCGGGCAAGGTTCGGCCGAGCAGACTTGACCTCTCTGGTCGTGATGTAGGTCATGTAGCGGTCGATCCCCAGCTCTGCTGTCAGCATCTCGTCCATCAGGCGTTGAAAGGCGGGAAGGTTGGGCGTCACGACCGTCATGACGTAGTCCATCCCGCCGCCTGTCGCGACGCAATCGACGACCTCGTCGAGTCGATGGATATAACCCTCGAAGCGATCAAAGTCCGCCTTGCGATGGCTCTTCAGCGAAACGGTGACGATCACCTTGGAGACGGCGACAATTTTTTCGAGCGCGAGATCCGCGTGATACCCACGTATGAGGCCTGCCTTCTTCAGCCGCGCCAAGCGGGCCCAGCAAGGAGTGGGCGAGAGTACAACCAGCTCGGCCAGTTTGGACTTGCTGAGCTGCCCATGCTTCTGGAGCGCGGAAAGGATGCGAATGTCCGTGGTGTCCAGAGCGGTCTTTTTCATT
>NZ_JAEHHL010000024.1 GCF_016623495.1 Thermohalobaculum xanthum
ACGGCTCGACGGTGTCTGCGTCGACGACGCTTGTCGGTTCGACGGGGACGATTTCGGGCGCGGGGACGATCGAGGGCGATGTCGAGCTGGTGGGCGGCACGCTTGCGCCGGACGTTGCGCTGTCGATCACCGGGGACCTGGTGGCCGACGCGGCGTCGTCGCTGGCGCTCGGCATGAGCGGCTTCGGCGTGGGCCAGTTCGACACGCTGAGCGTGGGCGGCACGGCCTCGATCAGCGCCCAGGCGCTCGACATCGAGTTCCCGCTCGCGGCCGCGGCTGCGGGCACCTCGGCCACGCTGATCTCGGCCGGCGATCTCGACATCACCGGGCTCACGCTCGCGGCGCTGTTCATCGACGACGGCGGCGTGCCGGCGATCGGCCCGACCACGCTCGACGGCGAGGCGCAGGCCTTCCTCGTCGCCGACATCGGGACCGAGCTCGTGGTCACCGCGCTCGGCCAGGACGGCGCCAACCCGACCGGGCTGGTCGATCTCGGCGGCCTCGCGTCGGACGACGGCGTCACCGTCTTCGCCGTCAACGGCACCGGCGTGGGCAGCGGCGGCGGGCGCGACAGCTTCGCCTTCGTCGGCGTCACCGCGGTCTCGGGCACGGCCAAGGCCGACACCATCCAGATGTCGACCACCTCGGACGTCACCCTGCTGGGCCGCGGCGGCAACGACGTGCTCACCGGCAGCGCCGGCAACGACCTGCTCGACGGCGGCATCAACAACGACAGCCTGTTCGGCGGGCTGGGCAACGACGTGCTGATGGGCGGCGACGGGATCGACCATCTCGACGGCCAGGGCGGCGGCGACCGGCTCAACGGCGGCGCCGGCAACGACATGCTGATCGGCGGCCTCGGCATCGACACGCTGTTCGGCAGCGAGGGCGACGACACGCTCGACGGCGGCGACGGCTTCGACCGGCTCGACGGCGGCGACGGCAACGACCTGCTGATGGGCGGCGTCGGCAACGACTCGCTCAACGGCGGGGCCGGCTTCGACAACCTCTATGGCGGGGTCGGCGACGACCGGTTGTTCGGCGGGCTCGGCACCGACAACATCTTCGGCGAGGACGGCAACGACCGGATCGAGGGCAATGGCGGGCTCGACCGGCTCGACGGCGGCGCCGGCAACGACACCATGCTGGGC
>NZ_JAEHHL010000025.1 GCF_016623495.1 Thermohalobaculum xanthum
GGCAACGACCGGATCGAGGGCAATGGCGGGCTCGACCGGCTCGACGGCGGCGCCGGCAACGACACCATGCTGGGCGGCCTGGGCCAGGACTTCATGCAGGGCGGCAGCGGCAACGACGTGATGTTCGGCGGCGGCATGGCCGACCGGATGTTCGGCGGCTTCGACGACGACCGGATGTATGGCGAGGCGGCGAACGACACGCTCGAGGGCAATGCCGGCAACGACCTGCTCGATGGCGGGCTGGGGGCCGACAAGCTCAATGGCGGGCTCGGCCTCGACATCCTGATCGGCGGCGCCGGCAACGACATGCTGACCGGCGGCGCCTCGGCGGATGTCTTCGCCTTCGTCTCGGACCTCGACGGCAACGACACCATCCTCGACTTCGAGGACGGGATCGACCTGATCCAGTTCGACGGCATCACCGGCGTCGCGGGCTTCGGCGACCTGGTGATCAGCGCCTCGGGTGGCGGCAGCCTGGTCACCGCCGGCAGCGTCTCGGTCCTGGTCGCCGGCGTCGCCACCGGCGACCTCACCGCGGACGACTTCAGCTTCGACCCGCTCGTCGTCTGACACCGCCGCAACACGCGGCACAATACCGGCAACAACGGCCCCGGCGGAACTCGCCGGGG
>NZ_JAEHHL010000026.1 GCF_016623495.1 Thermohalobaculum xanthum
CACAATACCGGCAACAACGGCCCCGGCGGAACTCGCCGGGGCCTTTTTCGTCGCGCCCGAACAAAACCCCGATCAGTTGACATCGCTGGATCATTCAGCGGAACATGCTCGTGAAATATAGCCTTCTGGTTGTGGGAGCTTGGCATGCAGTACACGTTTTACGATGGCACGATTACACCTGCGGCAATCACCGCCGGCACCTCGGCCTTGGGCTACGGCATCGTCATCATCAATTCCGGCAGCTACTCGACCCAGAAGGTCGAGATCGCCTCGAACACGGCGGTCTACGGCTCGGTCGGCCTCGTGGGCTTCTACGGGCCGACGACGGTCAACGTCCGCAACCTGGGCGTGGCGGGATCAACGGGCGAGATCAATGTCGCGGTCGACAGCAACTACGGTTACGGCATCCTGCTGGTGGGGCCGACCGCCAGCCTGATCTCGACCAACACCGCGTTCTGGAACGGAAGCACGGTCGTCGGCGGATACAGCAATCTCAACATCGGGGTGGGCGCGACAACCTACGGCATCGCCGGGGTCTACGGGGCGGGCGCGAGCCTGGAGACCAATGGCACCTCGCCCGCCATCAACATCGGCCATGACGACGGCACCGGCTATCTCTCGGTCTTCGACAACGCCGAGGCCGGGACACTCGATCTCGACGTCGGACGCAACGGCGACGGCGGCCTCGGGATCGACACCGGCGGCCTCGTGACGGTCGGCAACGATTCGGGCTTCTTCGGCAATCCCGCGAACAGCGGGCTCGGCGGGCGCGCGACCTTCGGCAGCGACAGCGGCTACGGCTTTCTCAACATGTATTTGGGCGGGAGCCTCGCGATCGAGAACGCCGACGGCCAGACCGACCACCCGACCCTGACTTTCGGCCTCGACGAAGGCTCGTACGGCTACGCGAACATCCGTGACAACGGCACCTCGGTCAGCGTGATCCAGAGCGGCGCGGCGGGTGACGACTTCGACGGCGGCGCCAGCGTTCGGATCGGCGCGGGTGGCTCGGCCGTCGTGATCGTGCAGACCGATGCCATGCTGAGCGTCCTGGGCGACGGCGCCTATCTTGGCGTCGCCACGGGCGACGGGCTCGGCGGGCCAACGACGAGCGACGAGAGTCGGCTCAGAATCCTCAGCGGCGCCGACGTGTTGGTCGACGCGCAGGGCTACAGCGGCGAGGGCAGCGCAGCCAAGGTCATCATCGGCGGCGTGTCCGGTGGAGACGGCGACGTCCTGGTCAACGGCGCGGGCTCGACCCTGACCATCGACAGCAGCGGGGCCGCCGGCTTCGGCGGCCTCCTGATCGTCGGCGGCGCGGGCGAGGGAACGCTCGCCATCAGCGACGGCGGGCTGGTCCAGAATATCGCGCCCGACGGCGTCACCGAGATCGGATCGGATCCGGCGGGGAACGGCACGGCGACCGTGACCGGTGCGGCCTCGCGGCTCGATGCCGGCAAACTGCTGCTGATCGGCGCGGCCTTCGACGCCGGCACCGAGACGCCGCAGCCGCAGAACGGCGGCGAGGGCGCCCTGAACCTTGTCGACGGCTCGACGGTGTCTGCGTCGACGACGCTTGTCGGTTCG
>NZ_JAEHHL010000027.1 GCF_016623495.1 Thermohalobaculum xanthum
ATCAATGGAGTTTTCCGGATGTCGATCCCGCAGGAGGGTGGAGGGTCGGTCGAGGGGATCGACGACCTTGTTGGCTGGATGTCTGCGGGGTGCAAGCCTCGGGGGTCGTGGCGGATCGGGACGGAGCACGAGAAGTTCGGCTATGACAAGGCGGGTCTGCGGCCGTTGCCCTACGAGGGGGCGTGCTCGGTTCGGGCGATGCTCGAGGGGCTGCGCGACGGCTTTGGCTGGGCGCCGGTGCTCGAGCAGGGCAACATCATCGGGCTGACCAAGGACGGGGCGAATGTGAGCCTCGAGCCGGGCGGGCAGCTCGAGCTGTCGGGCGCGCCGCTCGAGACCATCCACCAGACCTGCGACGAGGTGAACGCGCATCTGGCCGAGGTCAAGGCGGTGGCCGACGCGATCGGGGCGGGGTTCATCGGCCTGGGCGCGGCGCCGGTCTGGCGGCACGAGGACATGGACCGCATGCCCAAGGGCCGCTACCGGCTGATGACCGACTACATGGGCCGGGTCGGCACCCATGGCACGCAGATGATGTACCGCACCTGCACGGTGCAGGTGAACCTCGACTTCGAGAGCGAGGCGGACATGGTGCGCAAGCTCAGGGTCTCGCTGGCGCTGCAGCCGCTGGCGACCGCGCTGTTCGCCAACTCGCCGTTCTTCGAGGGCAGGCCCAACGGGTATCTGAGCTGGCGCTCGCGGATCTGGCGCGACCTCGACCCGGCGCGCACCGGCATGCTGCCCTTCGCCTTCGAGGACGGCATGGGCTTCGAGCGTTACGTCGACTACGCGCTCGACGTGCCGATGTATTTCGTCTACCGCGACGGGCGCTACATCGACGCGCTGGGCCAGAGCTTCCGCGACTTCCTGGCGGGCCGGCTGCCGGCGCTGCCGGGCGAGAAGCCGACGCTGGGCGACTGGGCCGACCACCTGACGACGCTGTTCCCCGAGGCGCGGGTCAAGCGCTTCATCGAGATGCGCGGCGCCGATGGCGGCCCGTGGCGGCGGCTCTGCGCGCTGCCGGCGCTGTGGGTGGGGCTGCTGTATGACGGGACCGCGCTGGACGCGGCCTGGCAGGTGGCGAAGGACTGGACGGCGGCCGAGCGCGAGCAGCTGCGCATCGACGCCTCGCGGCTGGGGCTGAAGGCCGAGATCGCCGGCCGCTCGCTGCAGGACATCGCCAGGGAGGTGCTGGGCATCGCCCGGTCGGGCCTGGCCGCGCGCGCCCGGGCCCAGGGCTTCGACCGCGACGAGACCCATTTCCTCAACGCCCTGCATGAGATCGCCGAGACCGGCATCACCCCGGCCGAGGAACTCCTCGCCCACTACAACGGCGACTGGAACCAAGACCTCAGCCGCATCTACCGCGAATACTCGTACTGAACCTCAAGCAGACCGCGCGGGCAG
>NZ_JAEHHL010000028.1 GCF_016623495.1 Thermohalobaculum xanthum
TGTCCGTTGTCAGATGATTTGGGCCACGGAGGAGGTTTTCGTAACGGAGGCTCCTGGCTCTGATGGCTTCGATTATGCGGCGGCCTGCTGATTGAGCAAGCGTCGCTGCTTCAGGGTTCTCTCCTTGATGCGTCTCCTTTCTTCCAGGATGGCGGGGCCGCGCCCATGGTAGGCGTCGGCCGGGGTGATGTTGCCGAGGCTCTCGTGGCATCTGACGTTGTTGTAGTGATCGATGAAGGCGCCGATGGCCTGTGCGAGGGCTCCGGGCAGGTAGTGGTTTTCGAGCAAGATCCGGTTTTTCAGCGTCTGATGCCAACGCTCGATCTTGCCCTGGGTCTGGGGATGGTTTGGCGCGCCGCGAACGTGATCCATGTCCCGCTCTCTGAGCCAGTCGGCGAGTTCGCCGGAGATGTAAGACGAGCCATTGTCGCTGAGCAGGCGCGGCTTGTGCGCGACCGTCGCTCGATCGCAGCCTGACGCGGCCAGCGCGTCCTCGAGCGTTTCGGTGACGTCGCTCGCTTTCATGGTCGCGCAGAGCCGCCAGGCCACGACGTAGCGGCTGTAGTCATCCAGGATCGTGCTGAGGTAATACCAACCCCAGCCGACGACCTTCAGGTAGGTGAAGTCCGTCTGCCAGAGTTCGTTTGGACGGGTCGTCTTGTCTCGGAACTCGTCGGCGGCTTTCACGACGATGAACGCCGGACTGGCGATCAGGTCGTGGGCCTTGAGGATGCGATAAGCCGAAGCCTCTGACACATAGTGCTTCCTCGTGTCCGTGAAGCGCACTGCGAGCTCCCGTGGCGAGAAGTCGGGCTCCTCCAGCGCCAGTTCCACGACCTGCTGGCGCACATCGTCTGGGATGCGGTTCCAGACCCGGCCGGGGTGAGGCCGTCGATCCCGCAGCCCCGCCTCCCCAAAAGCCTGGTATCGACTATACCAGCGGTAGAACGTGGTCTTCGGCACGCCGAGCTTGGCGAGCGTCGTCTTCGCCGGCAGATGAGACTGCTCGACCAGCCGAATGATCTCGAGCTTCTCAGTGGTGGGGTATCTCATCCGTCTTCGCCCCCATCCCCGATCATGCTTTTTTTGAGCAGCCGGTTCTCGACGGTGAGGTCGGCGACGGCCTCCTTCAGCGCCGCCGCCTCGGCCCGCAGGCCCTTAACCTCCGGGCTCGTCGCCTGCCGGGCGGTGTCCCCCGCCAGGCGCCGCTTCCCGGCCTCAAGGAACTCCTTCGACCAGCTGTAGTAGAGGCTCGTCGCGATCCCTTCGCGCCGACAGAGCTCGGCGATGCTCTCCTCGCCACGGAGCCCATCCAGCACAATCCGGATCTTCTCCTCGGCCGAGTGATGCTTGCGGGTGCGGCGGCGGATGTCCTTAACAATCCGCTCCGATGGC
>NZ_JAEHHL010000029.1 GCF_016623495.1 Thermohalobaculum xanthum
GGATGGGAGGCGATGGGTCTTTGATCGGAATCCTGGACACCTTTGGCGAGGCGACGCGCACGGCGCTTGGCTTCTTCTGGAAATCCGGCTGGGCCTTCGTTTTCGGGTACATCATCAGCGCGATGATCCAAGCCTTCGTGCCAAAGACCCGACTGACGCGCTACATGGGCGGAGCGGGCCCGCGTTCGATTGCTCTCGCGACGGTGTTCGGTGCAGCCTCCTCGTCCTGCTCCTTTGCCGCGCTTGCCGCTGCGCGTTCGCTTGTGATGAAAGGGGCGCATTTCGTCGCCGCGGTTGCCTTCATGTTCGCCTCGACCAACCTAGTGGTCGAGCTCGGCATCTTGATCCTTATTTTCCTCGGCCCCGCCTTCCTCGCCGCCGAGATTGCCGGAGGGATCGTGCTGATCGTGATTTCGAGCCTCATCATCCGAGCCACCTATCCCGAACGATGGCTGGAAAGGGCGCGCGAGAAGGTCGAGGCCGAAAGCGAGGCGGAGGAGGAGGACTTCGACTGGGGCGAGCGCATCCGCTCGCGCGAGGGCTGGATGCAGGTGGGCGCAAACTTCGCGCATGACTGGCAGATGGTCTGGAAGGAGATACTCATCGGCTTCACCATCGCCGGGTTCGTCGCCGCGCTGGTGCCGGCAGAGGTCTGGTCAATAATTTTCCTGACCGACGTCGGGCTGGGCCTGCCAGCCTGGGTCGTGACACTGGAGAACGCGATGGTCGCGCCCTTCGTGGCGGCGGCGACCTTCATCGGCTCCATGGGCAACATCCCGCTTGCGACGGTGCTGAATGCCAACGGGGTGCTCTTCGCGGGAATCATGGGCTTCATCTACTCGGACTTGATGGTACCGCCCCTCGTCGCCGTGAATGCGAAATATTATGGTCTGCGAACGGCGCTCTACATCGCGGCGGTGATGTATGCCTCGATCGTCGCGACGGCACTGATCTTGAACGGGGCCTTCGCGTTGCTGGGCATCGTGCCCGAGAGCGGACGCGCCGTCTCTGACGTTGTGCGCTTCGCGATCGACTACACGTTCTGGCTGAACCTCACCGCGCTCGCCTTGACAGCCATCATGCTCCGGCTCGCCTTGCTTCATCGGCGGTCGCACGGCGCGCATCAGCATCAGATGGACGGCGACGGACCGCTTAAGCGCGCCGCGGCAAAAGTCGCAGTAGCGGTTCTCGCGGTGGGCAC
>NZ_JAEHHL010000003.1 GCF_016623495.1 Thermohalobaculum xanthum
CGGGTGGTGGGAATCGAACCCACGCGTTCAGCTTGGAAGGCTGACAGGCTACCATTACATCACACCCGCGACGTGCAAGCGGTGGTATATCGTCGATGCTTTGACGTCAATAAACGCTTCTCGGCGGTCACACGAACGCGAGTCTTTAGGGCGACTAGCGGTCTGACCGCACTCCGACAGTTGAAGAGGCGGCCGCCCTACATCAAAGCTCGTCGAAGACTGTACGCCCGGAGGGGGAACGAACCTTCGTGGCGCTCAGCACTGAGGCCCGCTCAATGGTCGATGCGGCCATACACAAATGGCTCGCCCGGCCTCCATCAGCCACTTCCGCACTTGTCGCTGACCGCAGGTTTCGCTTGCCCGGTTCATTGGCAGTGCGACACTGTCGGCGAGCCAAAGCGGGGCCACGCCATGCGACGCAACGAGCTGACGGAGCGTTTCCGTGCCCTTCACGTCCCGGGCCGACCGGTGGTGATGTTGAACCCTTGGGACGTTGGATCAGCGAAGGTCATGGCGGGGCTGGGCGCGCAAGCGCTGGCGACGACCTCGGCCGGGCATGGATTCACGCTGGGCCTGACCGATGGCGGGCAGGTGCCACGCGACACGGCCCTGCAGCACGCCGCCGCCATCTGCGCGGCAGTCGATGTGCCGGTCAATGGCGATTTCGAGAACGGGTTTGGTGAAGACCCCGAGACTGTCGGCGAGACGGTGCGACTGGCGGCGGAGGCGGGGCTCGCCGGGGTCTCGATCGAGGACACCGCCGTCCCGACGACGGCCTCCTATCCGTTCGATCTGGCTCTGGTTAGGATCGAGTCGGCGGTTGCCGCGGCGCGCACCGCAGGGATCGTGCTGACCGCCCGCGCCGACGGCTGGATCTTCAAGAACTATGATCAGGCCGAAGCCTTGCGCCGCTGCCGGGCCTTCGCCCAAGCGGGCGCCGACGTGATCTACGCGCCTCTGGTCGATGCCGATACCAGCCGCGCACTGGCTGCCACTGGCACACCGGTCAACCTCCTTGCCGCCGGTGCAATGCGTGATCTCACGACGGACCAGATGGGGGCGCTCGGGGCCGCCCGCATATCGATCGGCGGGGGACTGGCCCGGGTCACACAGCAGGTAATCATCGACAGCGCCCGCGCGATGCTTGAGCGAGGCGATTTCACTAATCTGAAAGGCGCCGCGAACGCGGCCGAGGTCGAAGAGCTGTTAACGAAATGAGGCCCGGGACCGCCGACTCCCGGCTCTCCTGCGAGCCCATTCCCTAAACGCGCAAATCGAGCTGTCGCGACTGGACACGACGACCTTGTGCTCGAAGCGGGCGTCCTCTGCAGAGATTGCTAAAAACAGCCATGGGCAGGGAGCGAAAGGGCAACTTTGGGCGGTGAATAGCCATTCGTTGCTGATTCTAAGAATGATCGGCTTGGTAGAGAACCGGATGGTTCGGTTCTGAAGCACGAGCCTTGATTGGCGGCCTGTGTCGACACCACGCGGCTGGCTCAGCGTGGCGATCTGGCGGCCATCCCTATTAGGCGAGCAGCGTTCGGAGTCGCCGCTCGGAGACCGGCATCTTCGCGCCCGACCGGAACGCGGTCCACAAGTGCTGCTTCGGCGTCCCGGCGTAATATCGAGGCATCGCTGGCAGAAGCCTATCGCGCGGCCAGGCGGTAGATGCGTAGCGCTCCGACATCGACCAGATCCGCTTGGCACGATGGTAGGTCGACATCGTTGGCGGCAACATCGCCGACAAGCTTCGCAATTCGGCATCACGCAGCCACATCGCGCGCTCCATCCACCACGGGACACCGCCGTGGTCCTGAGCGACGCCGAAGGCTTCATCAAGGTTTCCGCAATCATGATCGAGGAAACGGCCGAGCGCCGCACCCAACCATTCCTGCAGATCGATCGGCAGCGGCACGCCCTCGCGGCAACAGCCAAGGATGGTCTCAAGTGCTTCGATCTCTCTGAGCATTCTGGTCGCCCTTCGGTGTGACCCAATTTCGCGATCATGCCCAACCGGCAGTTTGACGGGCGTCAAAAGCAAGCGTCATGAGTCGTCAGTCAGGCGTCGAATTGGCGTCATTTCGGAGTCAAAAGCGCGTCACGGGCCCGAACTGATCGTTTCCAGGAGCTTCACAAGCATTGCGCTGCGGAATAGAATCACGGCCATGAGCCTGTCGGAGAAGCTCGATGCGCAAGCGATCCGCGCCTTCACCGATCTGGCGCCTGATGGGAGACCTGTCGATCGTTACGCCTGATGGCGTCGCCGTCGACGGTCTTGGAACGAAGGCGCTTGCGCTGCTGGCTTACCTTGCGCTGACCGCGGAACGGGTGTCGCGCGCTGAGCTCGCAGGGATGCTTTGGCCCGGGCCAGATCCCTCGCGATCGAAGCACAATCTGCGGCAGTGCCTGCTCTCGCTGCGAAAGAGCTTGGGGGACAGCTTCGAGAAAATCATCAAGCTTTCGGATCAGTGGGTCGCCTTGGATCATGATGTCGTCCGTATCGACGCACTGGAAATCCTCCGGATCGATTCTGGGCGCCGAGCGTCGGCCGCCGAGATCATCGGCCTTTGCCGCGGCCCGTTCTTGCGTGCCCTGGCGACCCGGGCCCAGCCCTTCGATGACTGGCTGGAACTGCAACGCGAACGCCTCGACATAGCAACGCAGCGCATCGCCACAGCGGCTTACGAATCCGCTCGACGGTCGGGTCAGACCTCCCAGGCCGCCAATCTGCGCACCATCCTCGAGACCATCTCAATCGCTGAGACGGCCTCTGAGCAGACGGGAAACTGGGGCCTTCTGACGCGAAAATTCTCGGGTCGCCGCGCCAGACCGCTCCGCCGCCTCGGCATCGGTGCAGGCGCCATCATCCTGGTCGTTCTGGCATCGATCGGAGCCTATCACATGTCGATGGATGTGCGGCACGTCTTCGATGACAGCATCCTCGGCGAGCGCAAGGTGGTGCGCCGTATCGCTGTTCTTCCGTTCACCACCAGCAATGCGACGACTGAGGAGCAGAGCCTTGCCGGAGGGGTGACGCTCGGCGTCAACTACGCGCTTTATGCGATCACGGCGCGCGAGCTCTTCGTCGTCACGCATGTGGCGCAAGCCCGCGACCTTGGCACGGAAGAGCGCCTCGCAGTCGCGAAGGACCTTGGCGTGCAGTACCTAATTTCGGGGACTGTCGAGGTCAAGGAAGGCGTGGTCCGCGTCTTTGCACAGTGCCTCGATGCTCAGACCCGGACCGTCATCTGGCGCGAGCAGTTCGACAGGCCGATCGCCCAGGCCTTCAGCCTCCAGGACGAGATCACGCTCGAGATCCTTAAGGGTCTCGACATCGAGTTGAATACCGCCGAGTGGAACCGGATCCAGTACCTCGACGACACCGAGAACCTCCATGCCTGGCTGGCCGCCGCTAACGGCGTGCGTCATCTCATTCGGGTGCGCAAGGAAGATGTCGAGATTGCACGAGCCTCGTATGTGAGGGCGCTTCAATACGACCCGGAGTACATTAGTGCCCGCCGCGGATTAGCCTGGGTCTCCTTCCTGCGGGTGCGCCTGGGGTGGAGCAGGGATCCGGCCGCGGAGATCCTCGAGGCGAAGAACCAGCTGGGAATTGTCCTCAGAAAGCGCCCTGATGACGGCCTGACTAAGAGCCTAGAGGGAGCAATCCTGCTTCTCGAGGAACGTTACGAAGACGCGGTGGATGCCGGCGAGTTCGCGGTCGAGATGCTGCCCGGATCGGCCGACGCCACGGCGGTGCTCGCCCATACGCTGACCTATGTCGGCGAGACGGCGCGCGCGCTCGAATTGATCAATCGCGCAATGGAGCTGAGCCCGATGAGCCCAGGCTGGTATCGCTGGACGAAAGGCCGTGTGCTACGGCTTGCGGGCCGCTTCGATGAGGCGATCGAATTACTGGAGCAGGATCTGGGGGCAAGCGAACCCACGCTGGTGCACCTGGCCGAACTGACCGCCTCCTACTCGGCGAACGGAAACAAGAGGGCCGCGCAAAGGGTCGCGAGGGTGATCCGGAGGATCGATCCTGAGTTTAGCGCATCGGCATGGTTGCTGCACCCGCGGCTCAAGGATCCGGAGCTGCAGAGCAAGGAATTTGAGTACCTCTCTGGCGCTGGACTCTAGGAGGACGCCGGGGCGTGCGGGTCGTGCCGCGCCTTTTGTCAGGTCTTCGAGTGGGCTAGCTTCAAGACATGCAGGGCGAGAACGTCAGCGGCAGAGATGACACCATCCGCGTCCGCTTGTTGACCGGCGCCGACATCCTGATTGAAGGCCATAGCGATCTGGACTGGAAGGGAAGGATCCCCCGGATCGTCTTCGCAATTCTCGCTCTGTCACCGGGAATCGCGGTCTCGCGCGACCGGATTGCCGGACTGGTCTGGCCCGAGAGCGACCAGGCGGCTGCCAGGCGGAATCTGCGCATGGCCCTGACCACGCTGCGCAAAGGCTTGCGACCCGTCGGCGACGACCTGATCACGGCGGACCAAGACACTGTGTGCCTCCGTCTCGATCCGACGCAAGTGGACGCCTGTCTGATGGGACGCCTTGCGGCGGAGCGCACCGTGCAGGAGGCTGAGCGAGCCCTCGCGCTGTTCGGCGGCGCGATGCTGCCCGACCTCCGAATGCCATCGGCAGAGATCGCCGACTATTTCGTACTCGTCACAGACCGTTGTCGAGGGTTGGTTCTCGAGGCAGGGCATTGGTTGCTCGCCGAATGCGTGGCGGACGCTCGGACCGATCGCGCCGCTTCCGTTGCACGACGGCTTCTCGAGATCGCACCGACCGATGAGGAGGCCCATCGCGCGCTGATCCAGTACCACCTTAGGCGCGGCGATCGTGCCGGCGCGTTGCAACAGTTCGATCGATGCGTCGCCGTTCTGAAGCGCGACCTCGATGTCGCGCCGTCCGCGGAGACGCAGGATCTTCATCGCAAGATCCTGAGCGATGTCCCGGCTTCTCGGGACGATGGCCTGCCCAGCATCCCGGTCGCGCTCGTCTCGGCGCCTATCAACATCGTTCCGTCACGACGATACCTGCTGCGCCTTGTCCGTCTTGCGCGATCTGGGCCCATTCTCCTCGGGCTGGGTATCGCCGTGTCACTCGGCCTCGCCGTCCTAGTATATCGCGCAGCGGTCCGTCCGGATGCGGAGCCGCAACCGATGACGAAGCAGATAATCGCCTTGGCGCCGGTCGTGGCGGATCCGGCTCCGTGCGCCACGCCATCGCTCGCGAGGGATCTGGAGCGATTGCAGCAGAGCGCGCTCGTCTCGCTTCCGAACGTCGCCGTCCTGCTTGGCGGCGCTCACGTCGATCCGCAGGGCGACCCGGTGAGCACGCTGCGCACCAGAACGGCGCTGCAATGCAGTGGCAACGAGGTGCGCGTGACCGTCGAGGTCTGGGCGACCGCAACGGGCGAGATGGTATGGGCAGGACAATATAACGGGAGCCAAGCCGCGCTGGACGCTCTCATGGATCGGATCATCGCCGATCTTGGCCCTTGGCTGGCCGACTGGTCTCGATAGAACTCTTCCGACACCTGATGGGCCCGCATGGTTTGGCCCCACCTGTCCAGCACTGGCTTGGACCGGATGATCCGTTATCCGGGGGCGACATGCAGGACCCACGATCTGACTACGATACAACACGTTAGCAGCCGCGCAACCAAAGCAACGGCAGCGGAAACCGGGTCAACCGATTCAATCAAGCCGACGATGCTCTGAAGGGTCAATCGGGGTTGCGTGGCCGCTCTCGTCAGCCCGGCACCGATCGCGGAAATCCATCCCTCTTTGATCTTCCCAGGAGGCAGAGCGGTACTGTGGCCGATTTCCCTGGACCTTTGCCTCGGACGAGCCTGCCGAAAAGGACTCACTATGACCGTTCACGCCCGAAGCACCTCTGTGCCACAGTCACCACCGAAGCCGCGGCCACCGACGCATCTGAGAGCACGGTTCAAGAAGGACGCCTCGGACGATTTCTTCATCGACTTGCGCCAGCGGGTGAATGCCTACCTCCGCGAGCACGGCAAGAGCCGCTACGACGACGGGCGCATCGCACTGAAGGGGGTGGCATATGCTGCAGTGACGCTGACGGCCTATTTCGTCATGCTGTTCGGCGGGCTGCCCCCGGTGGGGACCTTCGCCGCGGCGGTCGTGTTCGGCCTCGGTTGCCTGTTGCTCGGGCTCAATGTCGGTCACGACGCGGCGCATAACTGCCTCACGCGCCAACGCTGGCTGAACCTGACGCTGCAGACGTTGATCTTCACGCTTCTCGGGGCCGATGCCTATCTCTGGCGGCTTCGCCACGTGAAATCGCATCACGTGTTCCCGAACGTGAACGATTGCGACATCGATATCGACGAGTACTGGTGGATCCGACTGTCGCCGAACCAGCCTCGGCTGCCGCACCACCGCTTCCAGCACCTCTACGCACCGCTGATCTTCTGGCTCGTGAACGTGCACACGACATTCTACCAGGACACGGTCTACCTGTTTAAGCGAGACCTCGCCAACATGCGCGATATCAGCCATCCTTGGTACGCCTATCCACTCTTCGTCGCCTCGAAGGTCGGCTATTTCGCGATCTGGCTCGCCATCCCGATGGCAGTACTGCCCTATCCCTGGTGGTGGATCGCACTTGCGTGGCCGGCGGTCTCGTTCATCATGTCGGTGATCTTCATCGGCCTACTGATCGGCACTCATTTTGCCGAGGAAACGATCTTTCCCGTCGTCGACGATGACGGCATGATCGACCATGGCTGGGCCTATCACGCGCTCGCCACTTCGCTCGACTGGAGCCCCGAAAGTCCGGTCGCCAATGCTATTGCAGGCGGCGCCAACGCCCACGTAGCGCATCATCTGTTCCCGAATGTCGCACATGTCCATTATCCTGCGATCACGCGGATGATCCGCGAGGAAGCGGTCCGGTACGGCCTACCTTACAACGTGACGAGCTTCCTCGGCATGATCACGTCGCACTTCCGATTTTTGAAACGGCTCGGGCAGGCGTCCTAAGGCGCTGCATGAAAATGATTATTTTTCCCTCGACATTTGGGACCTTACCGGTGGTCTGCGGCAGAGCGCAGCGCCGGCACAGGGCTTGGAACTCCAATCGCCTTTGGATGCCGACCGACCCGCCAGACCGTGAGTCTCGAGGAAAGATGCAGCCCGGATTCTTCGGGCGAGAGTCTTGATCGCTAGCCAAGGGAGGAGACGCACATGTCTGGAAACTCGTTCCGGAGCCCCGTTCAAAAGAGCGAAACGGCCCCCCGATACTCCAAGATCTATATCGTCGGCGACAGCATCTTCGACTCAGGTGGGATCAATACCCTTACCTTTGGCACGCCGACTGGAGACTACACCGCGTTCGGATATGGCTACCGTACCAACACCCAGGATGTAGACGGCGACGGTGTTGAAGACGGTGAGTCTTACGCGCAGCAACTGGTTACGCTGTTTGGCTTGGCCGATCAGGTCCAGAACGAGTCGGTAGCCGGCGCGGAAGCGGTACGGGACTTCACCGTCAAAGAGCATATCGACCAGATATCGCTCTTCGGTGCCAGCATTCTCGACGTGCTGGAATTCCAGGATCGGACGCCCCCGCCAGAAAGTCTCGAAACGCGGATGGATCTCGCCGGTCAGATCGAACGGACGCTCGTGTCCTTCGTGACGGATGGCAGCCCGGAGAACGCTGCCGCCATAATCACCATTGGCTCCAACGACTTCATTTCTTTCCTAGCGTCAAATCTCGACTTCATTGGAGAGAACGCGGAGGCTCTCGGGGAACTGGTCGCGAGCGGGACACTCGACATCCCCGCCGTGATCCAGGATCCAGACACGCCCCAGTTGATCCGGCCGTTCTTGATTGAGATCGTCACGATCCTCACCGGTACGATCGAGGCCACAGCAGGCGCGATCTATACCCTCGCCACCGCGGGGATCGACACGTTGATCTTCGCCAACAACCCGTCCTTCTTCACCCCGCTCGTGCAAGCTGCGCCCGGCTTGCCGGAGGGCTTCGCTGATCTGATCAAGCCCTTCGCACTGGCGATCTTCGATGCGCAGAACGCGAGCGTCGAGGCAGCCATCGGGGCATTTCAGTCGGACCCGTCGATCACGACGCAGTTCCAGGTGATCGACACGTTCTCCATGGTGGAGCAGATCTTCAAAGATCCAGCCTCCTTCGGGATTCTTAACCTCAGCGAGCCGGTCTATCTCGACACGCCGAACGGTGCGATCGACCCGTTAACCGGAGAGCAGTTCTTCTTTGCCCCGCCAAACGGCGACTACCCGGACGGCATATCGCTCGATCAGTCCGTCTACTTCGACACCGTGCATTTCTCCGCCAACACTCATGACATCCTGAGCGCCTACAGCGAGGCATCGTTGGCGAGGAACCTGCGATTTCTGACAGACGAGGCGGATCATTTCCGGTCCGGTATGCCGTCCCACACGGGCGCGAGTGTCGATGATGTGGTATTCGCCGATTTGGGCAATGACCGTATCTTTGCGGGCGGCGGCGGCGATGTCGCCTTCGGCGGCGGCGGCAACGACCGGCTGTTCGGCGAATGGGGCAACGACATCCTCGCCGGCGGCAGTGGAAACGACCACCTTTTGGGCGGTCACGGATCGGACGTCCTCTCCGGCCAGGATGGCAATGACCATTTGGTCGGAGGGAGCGGTGCCGACTTCATGTTTGACGGTCTCGGCGACGACGTCTCCGAGGGCGGAGCCGGAGATGACGTGTTCCTCAATGTCTCCGAAGAGATGATCGGCGGTACACGGGCAAGTCGCGACGTAGACCAATTTGTCGGCGGCGGGGGGCATGACACGCTTTTGCTGGTGATCGGCGACGAGGCCGAACGTGACGCGGCGATCGAGGCGATCGAAGCGAGTCGCGGTCCGGGTGGGCGGATGGGCGACTTCGCGATCGCCGAACTCGGCATAGAGGCGTGCGGTATCGATCGAGTGGTGATCTTCGATCATCTGGTCCTGCCGATCGGCACTACGATGGACCTCGACCTCGCCGAGACCATTGCCTATGGCGATCTCTGGAGCGTCCTCCCGCCGGCCGAGGGTGGAGTTGGCCTAGCGGCCGCCGTCTACGACAGCGATCAGGACTGGTGGACCGCCTAGGGCTCGTGGTGCTGGCCGGAAGCCGGGGCTACCCTGCCATGATCGGTAATTCGAGACGGCATTCACGAAGATCATGTGCGCCCGCACAGCAGTCGTTGGTGCAGCATGCAGCTAATGACCGCTCTCCGCCCAAAGCGAACATCCGTGCTCGACGCAGCGAACGTCCGGTTCGAGTCCGAGGCATGTCCGTTGTCAGATGATTTGGGCCACTCGGTGGGGGCCGCTCATGGTCGCGTCGAGGGACACTACACGGACTGGACCCCCCTTGAGAGCCGGCTGAAGGGTTTCGGTGTCGAGTCAGACGAGAGCGATCCGTGGCAGTTTCGTAACGTTCTGGCGGCGCGCGCAATGTAGCGCTATGCGGCAGGTGATCTTGTCATGTGTGGACGCCTTCGTCTGCGCAACGGCGGATGGAGGCGTCCGGTCCGGTGCTGTCATGTGTCGACGAACCCACGGACAGTTTCACGGCAATTATTCCGTATGCTTCTTTGCTGCAAACCGCCGGTACCGTCCCGAGCCTCTTAGCGTCGCCATATCAACGAGGCCGCGTGCGGCCAAAGCCTTTAGAGCGCGCAGAACTGTTGCGCGGTTCGCTTGCGTCGCTTCGAGGCCAATCGCGCGGAGTACATCAATGGGACGGGCAAGGTCTCGCCAGTTGTGGCATTGTCCGTGGTTCTCATCATGCCAGTTTCGGTATGCCGGAAAGCCTTCGAGCGCTTTGAGGATCTCGAGTTGCATTGGTGAGAGTCCCCGCCCCATGTGGTTCTTACCCGTTAACGCTTCACAGTTTCGACCACATATTAGAAATTATAGATAGATTGGAAGATCTGTTCATGCTGGAGGATATATTTTGATGTTTGCGATTCGCAAAAGCCCCAGCGCTACTCGAAAACCGAGGGCATGCGCATGACCGAGAGCGGAGCTGCGTGAGCCAGCCTCATGTGGGTGGTCCGCCTTGATGTATGTGCTTGTGACACGAGCAAGAAGGATTGGAGATGGCGAGGAAGCGGTATTGACCTGAGGAGATCGTCGCGAAGATTCGGCAGGAGAGGTCGTAGAGCCGCGAGGAATGAAGAACAATGATGCGATCCGTCAGGTTGGCGTGAGTGAGGTGTCCTTCTACCGCTGACGCAAGCAGTACGGCGGGATGGGCACTGATAAGCTGAGATGCCTCGAGGAACTCGAGAAGGAGAACCAGCGGCTGCGCCGGGCGTCTCCGATCTCACCCTCCACAAGTTGACTCTGACGGAGGCGCCAACGGGTGCCGAGAGCCAACGAAGCGCTACTACTGAGCTCTTTGCGCCGCCGCCTCTGTGTGTCGATCACGTGAGGCAGGCCCTCTCGGTGTCGGAACGCCGAGCTTGCCACACACTCGGCCAGCATCGCTCGACGCAGAGAAGGCCGCCTCCATGCCGCAATGATGAAGAACGGCTGACTGCCGACGTGATCGAACTGGCCCGTCAGTATCGCCGCTACATGTCTCGCCGGGTCACCGCAATGCTCGGTGATGCGGGCTGGCAGGTGAACCACAAGCGGGTCACTCGGATCTGGCGACGCGAAGGGCTCAGGATTCTTCCGCAGAAGCAACCCAGGAGGGCCACGCTCTGGCTCGCTGACGGATCATACTGCGTCCGGCGGAGGCTAGCGCTCTCCCAAGCCATCTCGGGTCCTATGATTTCGTCCAGGACCGAGCGCATTACGGGCGTTCCTACCGAATGCTCAACATCATCGATGAATACACTCGGAAGGCGCTGATGATCCGTGTCGATCGAAGCCTCGTTTCCTTAGACGAGGTCAAGATGCTGACCGATCTCCTCATCATGCGTGGACCGCCCAACTTCATTCAATCCGATGACGGGCCGGAGTCCCTCGCCGAGCGGGTGCGCGACTGAACCTCAGCTGTCGCCGCAAAGATGGCCTTCATCGAGCCCGGTTCACCTTGAAAGAACGGGTACTGAGAGTTTCAACGCCAGCCTGCGCGACGAACTCCTCAACGGCGAGATCCCTTACACGCTGAAGGGGCCCGCATCATCGGACGACCTACGATGCAATTTATCGGCTATAAAAGTCAAAATGGCATCAAGCCGAAATCAAATCACTATCCACTCTCTCATACGCCAAGCGCAGATGCTCTGCCACGCTCTCATTGTTTGGGTCAATATGAAGAGCAAGTTCATAGTATTTAACAGCGAGATCGTGACGTTCTATTCGATTAAAGAGGTGGCCTAGCTGGAGCAGCAAGTCCTGATCGGTCGGCATGATCTCTCTTGCCCGCTGATAGGCGCAAAATGCCTCCTCGAAGCGCATCGTCTCCTTCAGCATGTGGCCATATTGTACCCAGTATTCTCCACGCTCTGGTCGCTCACGCAGACCTTCCGCATAGCAAAATGCTGCTCTCGCGAAATCTTGTCGATCTCTGTACCAGTCCGCAGCGTTGAAGCACGCGCCCGCACCGCTCTCCACCGGACTCTGTGACGAGCGCCTCCATCTCCGCTTCGGCGTCACCGCATCTCGCCAAAATCCGATAAGTTCGGGCAGATCGAAGGTGGCCGTCTTCCTGTCAAGGACCGTGGTATTCCTCAAGATCTGCGCCTCATCAGGAGCATTCAACTCGCGCAGGGGCCGCACTTGCTCGCGTGCTGCGGATTGATCCAGCGCTGCGTCAAGGATTCGATCCAACGCGGAAAAATGTGCTTGCCAGCTTGGCGGCCGGTATCCGGGCAATCGCGCGAGCTGTTCCGATCGTCGACGACTATCAGGATGAGCATATTCGAGAACTGCATCACGCCATTCTGATACTGCAAGTGGGTGAATGAACTCCGGGACTTCTCCCCCTGCTTCATGAAACGCCGGGATGTCCGCAGCGATCGCCGGAACCCCCTGGGAGAGCGCCTCAACCAACGGCATTCCCCAGCCTTCGACGAAACTCGGAAAAAGCAGAGCCCGGCATCCAGCTATCAGTTCGGAAAGCTGCGCATCCGAGACAGAGTCGCGTTCAATCACTGCGCTTCTGATTGCCGGCGACCTGTCTAGCAGGTCAAACACACTTTCGTTTTTCCAGCCTCGCTTCCCGACTATTACCAATCGCGGGACATTACCCGCGCCCAAGCTGCTCACCATGTCCCTCCACAAGAGAAGCATGGATATGTGGTTCTTCCGCGGCTCGATGGTTCCAACCATCAAGAAGTATCCATCGGATGAAGCTGCCGAATGCTCCAACCGGGCTCCAAACCTCGGCTCCACGCCAATATGAAGCACGCTCGGAACCTGGTGGCGAATGCCAGAGTCATGATAAAATTTCTGCACTCGATCGGCAGTAAAATTGGAGTTTACCATCAGTATTGGGTCAAATTTAGCAATGTTTTCAATGCGCGCGGCATGCTTTAACTCATCCCCCTCCCTCACGTATTCCGGATAGTCTATTGGTATGAGGTCATGAATATAGAAAGCCATGCGCTGAACGCCTTGGCGTTCGACGCTTCGCAGGTATGGCTCGCAATCCAGGTTAGCATGAGATGAGTTCAAGAAAATGCGTGGCGCGCCTCGATCCAAATGATCGAAGACCGAACGACATAGCTCGACTATTTGTTTTTGATCTCGAGAGGCGAGATCGAGCATCTTGTAAAATCTGTCATCTTCGTCAACAACTCCGCCCAGCCACTGCGCCTCAAGTCTCTTGACCAGCGACTCCCCAAACGGCTTCGGAAGCACAACGAACTCGTCGCGGACTCTCATTCCACATCGGAACTCGATATCGCTGCGAGAGCTCAGATGCGCTGCATGCCTTATATCGACCCTGTCGATCCCCGTTGCGAAGTCGCTCTTGCGCCTCATGAAAAGTCGCGTCGCGTCGAATAGGACCGTATACTTCTTGCACGAACGGGAAGTTGAACCGGGATTTGTAAAATTCATTATCGACCCCAAGTCATATTAAGAGAATGCTTCAAAGATCCACTTAAAAAATTCGGGTCCCATGGAGATGGTTTAAATGAATCACCATGGATTATTGATCTCCAAAACCTCTCCGTAATTGCGTATGGAAGTAGGGGAATATATTGGCGCCAGCTTCTCTCCGCCCCAATGCAAGCAAAATGATCGCCATTATTTAAAAATCTCTTTGGAGTGACACCAAAATACGGCGCTTCCCACAAAACACTTGATGAAAGGGACCCTGCCACTGAAACAAAACCACTACCCAGTAGGTCGTATATGTTTCTTTCCAGAACATTAATTCTTGGCTCTCCATCAAGAAACGAATCCAGCTTCGAGTTTGGCTTGCTATGGGGATGTCTTTTGTAGAATACGGTGCCAAAGTCCTCGACCATTTCTCGAAGCGCGAGCTCCACATCAATTTGGCCTGCATGGATACCGTTGGACACCAATGACGCGTCAAATTCCGTTTGACCAAGAAAGACTGCGGAGCCCGGAGGAATAGCCGCGGACCCCTGCATCCGCCGAGACGCCCGGGCGCTGAGAAGCCGGGCTTCGGTTTGGAACACATCCTCCGGAACTGCGTGCTCTTCCATGCTTTGGCGCAGCGCAGCAACATTGGTTCTGGCACCAAGAACGCAATCCTGCAAAAACCTGAGAGGATAGATGGTGAAGTCGATATACGGGATGCAATTTCGATCGAAGATATCCTTCAGGTAGGGCGGGAGCTCGAAACTGACGACCACTCCCCGATCAAAGACGTCGATCAGAGCCTGCTCGGCGCGCTCACACAGTCGGCTTCGATAGACCGACGCCCAGCCAGCGGTGGAAAACGGTATCCCATGCATCTGGTAGATATCGAGGCGCGTGACAGGATGTGACGTTTCTGTGAGAGACACGTCAACAGACGGCACGCTCAGTGCGTTCTCAAAAGCGGGGGCAAGCAGGCGCCGCAACCAGGTGACGTTGATGGTCTGTGGGTTCTCGAAACGGTTTTGCCGGTGATCTTCAACCCGCAGAACATCTCCCGTGAATATTGTCCTGCTTACGTTGAGGAAAACGTCACCCCCGAGCTGCTCTATGGAGACAGAATCTAAATCTTTCATATGTTTAGCATGCCTCCATCAATTTTGAGCAGCTGCCCTCACGCACCAGAATTCGCGGCACCTAGATACCCCCACAGCCCTGGAGAGCCAAGCGGAACTTCCCCCGAAAACAGAGATCGCGCGCATGAAGTGGAAATCCGCGACACGCCACGGTGACCGGGGCATTGCCGGCAAGGGAGGCAAGATATGCGCGGCGCCGGCTCTCCATCTGAGACTTCATAGCCCGCTTCAACCCTCGTGCCAGGCGACAAGGCCGCAACAAGACTGGCGACCGGTCATACAGCCATAAACCGGCCCACATCGCCCCATCGTGAGCCGGCGTATGCGGCAGAGGGCGATCTGGGTCGTGTCGCCACGTGCGACACCAGCAGGCGAAGCGCATCGTGCAGTCCATAAATGAGGTCAGGCGCCGCCCTTGCTCGGCGACACGACATCAATGGGTCAGAAAGAGGGCTCCTCAGAAACGCACGCTACAATTCAAACACGTCGGTTGCGCACTGCACCAGAAACGTGACCGGATCGCCTCCAAGCGTGTTTTGGTTTGGCCGTTGCGCGCGACGCCACTCGCGTCACGCCAAGCCGAATGCGCGCCTCGTGTCGGACACCGCAGGGTCATCCAACGATGACGTAAGGCGTGGCGTTATCTCCATTGGCGTCGCTCTCGCGTGATCACGACCAACGGCCCGACAGGCTTCCTCTCCCGTGGCTGCAGCGACGTAGATCACGCGACTCGGTTTGGCAGGGTTGGGAGTTACGATCCAAAATCTGACCTGCGGGCAGGACCGCATCAGAATGCCCATAGCGCTACGGCAATCCAAATCATTGCTCCGATTGGGATTGCCCCCACGGGAAAGAATCCGATCGCGGGAAACTCGCAAAAGCAGGAGGTCCGCTGATCGCTCGAGAGGTCATTCATCGTGAATCATCCATATGGGTTGTTCGTTCACGAGCATGGTAGGAGTCGGAACTTAACAGCACGTAAAGGCTCTCACACATTGGTGGCAATCACAGGGCAAGCCAACCTCCGATCGTGCTCGGGCTCACGACGGCCGCGACCAGGATTTGACCCTACCGCCAACCGATCGCCACGTCGGTTCGGTTCGGTCATAGCATGTGCGCGGAATCAATCTTGCTGACCTCCGCCCCACTTAGGCTCACTCGCGACCCCGCAATGCATGTGAAGGTTACAGCGATTCTAGCGTCCGATGGAGAATAGCCCACCTACCATCTCATTAGGCTCCGGCCTCGAAGCCAGCGTCGCTTCCAATTGAAACCAACGGCCGCAATGCACCGGGAGAATGCGGAAGCGCAAGGCACTGGCACGCAGATCAAATGTCAGCACAGACGCTTCGCAGTGTCGATCGCTTCGTCGTAATAGGCACGCCATCGCTCCGAGAGAAGGCCTGGTGTTGAAAGAACTGAAATCATCTCGGGCCCACCGAGGCAATCCGCCTCCTCTATGAGGATTGCGTCACCTGCATTCCATGTATGGCGCGACTTTTCTTGTCGCCGCATAACGACGAAATTGAAGGGATCAACATCATAACATTTCCAGCCACGCATAAAGACGTTCCGGCAGAATGCAGTATCCTCGCCAAGAGAAACCGTCTCAAGAAATCGAACATCGTCAAATACCTCCCTCTTAAAGCAAAGAGAACAACCCGCGGCAAACGGCCCTGACACCTTCCAATCCCTAAAATATGGCTGGGGTCGGTGTCGGAAAATCATGTTTAGCTCTTCAATGTAGACAAAATATGATGATCTACCAATAACATCTGCATTCAGAAACTCCATCGAGCGCACAGATGACTCAACATAGTTGTCCAAGTATATATCGTCAGAATCAAATCTCATAACCAGCTCGCCAGACGCCAGATCTGCAGCTTTGTTCAAAATTTTTCCAATCTGCCTGTCATCGGAGTGCACGACCTTCAAATCCACATGAAGGGGACACTCAAAACTATTCATCAAATTTGAACCAAAAAGCTCTCCGTTCGGAACGACGATCACTTCCAAGTTGCGCCAAGTTTGCCGCGAAACACTTCTACAGAGATTTCCCAGGTCACTTGCACGATGGATGGGAGCGATCACGGAAACCCGCGGAGATCTCGGCTCATCAGAGCCACGATTTATCAGGTCGCAGAGACGACGCTCTCTGTCGACGGCTTCCACAGCCCTCTCGTCGCGCAATCTGTCGACCGCATGATTACGATGTAGGCGAACACGCTCCGCAAGCGCGTCGCATTCAATCGTGGAGGCCAGCTTCTCCCCCTCCAGGGCCAAGAAAGACTTCAGCTGACGCCCGGGCTCACGCTTTGCCACAAAATCCATACATCTCTGAGCTATCGCCCCAACTTCCTCTCGAGAGGTCGCTGCCTCAAACTCGAGAACGAACGAAAAATCATCACGGCCCTGATCATCTAGAACAAGATCTTTCAGGCGGCGCGATATGAACCGACGGAATTTATCATCTCCCCTCATGTAATGAGCAATTCTCCTTAAAGCCTTCATTTGCTTCGGCGAGAATTTAGCGGACTCCGGCAGCGCATAGATTTCTGAACACATCAGATCGTGTTGTCCTGTGTCCCAGCAAGCGTGCACGAAATCAATGAACGCCCGAGAATCAAACTTCTCATCATCTGATTTAAGAAGATACCGCGATATGACGCTTTCATGATCTCCACTCATCTTATCCAAGTCGTCTTGGAAAGACCGCGAGAAAACCGCGCCGCTTTGAATCTTTGCCGCTACTTCGTAAAACGCCTTTGGCCCCATGAGATCGTAAAGGATCTCATTCAACGCCTCGGTCATTCCGTAGACCAGGTGAGTCGGGCAGTGCCTCATCACGACATGTGTGAGATGCGACCGCGCCACTACCGGATCGTTGCAGGCAAAGGCGGCGCGCGCCGTCATAAGGCGGAGCTGATCGGATCGGACGCCAGCGATGATGGCGTCCTCCCCAAAGTTCCACGCGTCACGCGGCCGCGAACTCTTCAAGAGAACTCGGACCACGACTTCAGAGAGGGCGGGCGGGCAGTTCCTTGCCCCAAGTCGTCGGATCCAGTCCATCGCGACGGCCGCCGAGAGCTCGTAACATCCCTTCTCTTCGAGAAGCCGGGCTCGCTGAAGACCGATCTTCGAAGCTACGACGTCCCTGCGGTCCAGCTCATCGAGCAATTCCTCGACATCGGCCAAACGCTCCATTCGGAGCAAGATATCGCCTCGCTCTACCAAGACGGTTTCTGCATCGAGCAGCGGCTCCAATTTCGCTAGTTCTTCAAGCGCCCACTTGTGGTCCCCGGCAAGCGAAGCAACGCGAACCGCTTCAAGGCGCAGTCGCGCGTCATCTGGGCGCCGCCTCACGGCGCTTCGCGCGGTTTCACTTGCCTCGGCGTAGGCCTTGCGGCCTTTTGCCAATAGAACCCGCTCCATCAAAACGCCAGGATGATCGGCATGCTCCGCACCGACCAAGTCGAGCTCTGACTGCGCTTCATCGAGCCGCCCAGCACGCCGCAGAGTTTGGATAAGCTCAATCCGCAGCCCCAGGCTCTCGCCCTTCACAAGCGTGTCGCGAAACGCCGCTGCGGCCTCGTCAAATATCCCGCACAGACGGAGGAGCCGCGCCCGTTCGACATTGAGTCCATGATGGCCCGGATGAGATTCTACCGCGCCGCGAGCCAGCTCAAGACCCTCTTCATGCGCTCCACGGCCTTTCGCCGTAAGCACCCGCTCCATCAAGACGCCGGGATGATCGGCATGCTCTGCGCCGATCGAGTCGAGTTCGGACTGGGCTTCGTCAAGCCGCCCGGCACGCCGCAATGTTTGGATTAGCTCAATCCGCGGCCCGGGTCGCTGGGAGTTGGATACGGCAGCCCGAAACACCTCCGCCGCCTCATTGAGCTCACCGTTCAAGCGGAGCAGCCGCGCTTTTTCAAGAAGAAGACCAAGGTGGCCCGGATACAACTCCACCGCACTTCGAGCAATCTGCAGCGCATCGGCGTACTTCTCCAGTTCGCGGAGGCGAGAGAGTTCCTCAAGAAAGCTTTCCGCACGGTCGTCAAGCATCCGGACACCATTGCATGCGTTTCTAGTGGCCGCTGCAGCGCATCCGGGGCGCCGCTGCGTAAGTGTGCCCCACCGCACCCGCCACGATTGCCCGAGCGTCACCTCAAGGATCAGCCCCACGAGCGGCGGCACCATAATGGCAGTCGGCAGTGCGATGGATCCTCTATCACTTCCGAGCGACGCTGGACAGCCAGCATGAATAAAACCACTCCAAGCGCTTTCTGGCTCGCACCCGCAGTGAATGATCGCACCTCTCGCCAAAGCGCGTGGGTCGGGTGAAAGACCCCCCATGCCCCGAGTGTTTCTTCACGCCAGGCAACGGGCGGGCTGAAACTAGCTGCGTCAAGCCCGCGATGGATAAAGGCTCTCGTCCACTGAGCCGCCGCCACGTGACATGAACTTTTGCCTCCGAGCGAAGAACCGCCCCGCATTTGAGGGCCTTCGCCCGCGCGGTTATATCCCGCCCGAGATCACGGTCAGCGCAAACTGAACGCAGCCGTCGCAGCTTCGCCTTTCATCTTCGATACAATCTTGGACGGGATCTCGATCACCGTTAAAAGGAGAAAATGATGCGTGGAAACGAGGCGCCGCTCGCAGCATGAGGGAGCGCAGTTGGCGAGAAAAGTATTTGTCCATGTCGGGATGATGAAGACCGGCACCACCGCCATTCAGCACATGTTGAGCGAGAATCGCGAAGCCTTGCTACGAAATCGGCTGCGCTTTCCTATTGCTCCTGGATACCGCGCACATCTCGATCTCGTTCTCTACGCGATGAACGATGAGCGCATGGGCGCTCATCACCGCCAGAAGGGCCTGAAAGACAAGGAAGACCTTCGCAGGTGGCGCACGATATTTGAAGATCACCTCGCCCGAGAGCTGGGAGCATGTGACGAAAGCATCATTTTTTCGGATGAAAGACTGGCATCTCTAATTACAAAGCCAGAGGAAACTCTGCGACTGCGCGAATTTTTATCAAGATTATCGGATGAAATAAAAATTATAATTTATATTAGAGATCAAATATCTGCTATTGAAAGCTTTTACTCGACGGAGATCCGCGCCGGAGAAACGCACCCACTCACTCCAATTAAAAAAGAGCGATACTTCAACAGATTTGAATATAATAAAATAATTGAGCGATGGGCAGATCGATTTGGCTCTGGAAGTATCATATTAAAAGAGTTTTCGCCTGAAAGTTTGCTTGGGGGCGATGTATGCAGAGATTTTCTTAGTATATTAGGGGCGCAGAGCGATAGAAACATTGATTTTCCGTTGAACGCGAACGAGAGCATTGGCAGAAACGGGATCGAGCTCCTTAGACACCTCAATGTCCATATGGGAAAAGGTGACTCTGGGATAAAGGATTGGAGGGGCGGAAACATCGATCAGTTTATCGCAAGAATTGATAGATCTGAAAAAATAAAACTTCCCGCCGATGGGTGCGGGGAGATAATTAAATGGTACAAAACTGACAACGAGAAAATCTTCCAAAAATACGGCGTTGACCTTAACTCCTCACTTCACAAGAAAATTGATGCTCGCTCAAGGAGCGAACCTACAGATGAGATACGAATTGACGAAATAATCGATCTCTTCGCGAAGTGCTGGATGGCTCGTGAAGAAGAAATTGTGACGAGAGAGTGTGATGACCTTGTGAAATCCGCCCACACATTTATCGCGAAGGGTGACGACTTTCAGGCGATTCGACAATTGGAAAGAGCCTTGATGCTTGGCGATCCGACCGGAACGGCCATGAAACACCTCGAAGAGCTGAGAGCTAGGCTATCGCCATGACGGGCCGAAAAATACTCTTTATATATAGTACAAACCTCTGCTTCTGCTTATTAGCTGCAGTGCCTTCGCCTTGACACTCATATGGCGTTTCCGCGAAGACCGACAGTTCATTCATCACGATCTACGATGCCACGCCGACCTGGTGCGCGCGTCAACTCCCCTCGCCGCAATAGGCGCAACGCATCCGCGCCCGCTTTCGAAAAGTTTGATTTTGGCCACGACGTATCATCGTCGACCCGAGCGTAGCTTCGCCAGTCCGGAGCATCCGACCAATCAGTGCCCGATTTGAGGGAGGCGGACCTCATCGAGTCCTGTTCCTCTTCGCGGATCGGCTCAAAGCGACGTCGAATTTCCGCCTCCCTTACTTGCGGCGCGAGGTGGCCGTAGGTGTTTGATACGGTCGACGTGCTCGCATGCCCAAGCTGCTCGGCCACGATCGACAGTGGTGTACCCGCCTGCACTAGCTGGCTTGCGTAGGTATGTCGCAATCCATGGAACACGAACTCTGCAGGAAGTCCGGCATCTCGGACCGCCCGCTTGAAGAGATATCGATTGTGTCGTGGTTCCCACGGCCGCCCATCGTCTCGGACGAAGATGAGCGAATGTGATGGCCTCCCCTCGCAGAGCGAGAGGAAGAATAACATGCCCTCGTCGGGCAGAAACACAAAGCGCGGGCGATAGGTCTTCACCGGCGCAACGAAGATACCATATCCGTGGCGCGCCACATCAGCGACGCGCAATCTATGCAATTCGGTTGCCCTGCAGCCCGAGTAGAGCGCGCCGAGCACAAACCGGCGCAGGTCTGGACGGCATCGGGAGAGGAGCACCCGGCACTCTTGCCGGGTCAGGAACAACATTCTCGGCCGATCGACATTTGGGAGCCGCCTCAGGCAACGCCAGCAGCGGTCGTTGTCGGTCCGACCGTTCTCCCAAGCCATCTGGAACGCCACGCGAAGGATGCTGATAAGGGTGTTCAGCGTCTTCTTTCGCTTCCTGAGTTGATCTTCGGAGAGGGATGAAATCCCCCGCTGTGCGCCCTGCTCTTGCCTTCCACGCTTGGGCGGCGTCTCCAGTACCTGTCGCGCGAAGTCTCTCAAGTGCAGACCGTTGAACTCGTCAAGCGGGATCTCCGCCAACCGTGGGACGATGTGATGGTTGATAAGACTCAAGTTGGTTTCAAAATGGCTCCGCGCTGCTGCAAGCCGTTTCCATTCCACGTAGTCATCCAAGGCGTGGCCAACAGTGACAATGGCGCCCGCAGGGCAAATCTTAAGGGATCGGCAGCATCCGAGGGGGTAACTCTCCGCGGCAAGCGTTCTGGTATCCGGCCGATCGAACCACGCGCGCGCAGCCGTGAGCGCGTTGGCATAATCGAGGCCTTGCGAACCGCCTTCAGCGACCTCGCCCAATCGTCGCTGGCGATAGCGCATATCCTGCGTCCTGACCCGTGCCAGCCAGTAACGCCTTCCGTCACAACGCTTCTCGTATCCGAGGTGTCGGCAATACTCGAGGATTGACCAATGAGGCTCATCTCTCTGAGGCAGAGCACGGCGGATTTCATCGCTAGATAGATCGAGGCGCTCTCGCCGAGTATTCATAACGAAACCTCCTTGATTAGAACTGAAATTCGCATCCCCATCGCCACCACAAGAACCATAGGGAGTTTTTTATACTCACCGATTAGGCAATCCATGGCGCGTTTGGCGCGAACCGAAATTTTGATCCTGCGCACGCCAAGTGAGTGATGTGCTGGGCGTCATCCAGCGTGGTCACAAGCTGAGAGGGGCCCTCCACACGGAGTATCAAGGCCGACACTTGGGGACCAAAGTCTGGCGATAGATGCCTGCTCCACCGGGATCGCCGGTTGTTCAAAGATGCGGGTGACCGTGGGTGCCGGCCGAGGGAATGGCTAGGTGTCCACCCACATTCCCCACAACACCAACCCCTATTCACCCACGGGCAGCGCACCAAATCTTTGCTCGCACCGCGGTGGCGAATTCCCCACGGTGAGCGAGAGGCTCGGGAAGGACCCATGGCTAAAAGACCGCGGAGCCCTCGGTGGTCGGCAAACGGCAGCTTCTTGTCCGAGAACTGACGCCCCCCACATCGTGGCCGAACTGCAGGCCGATGCCAGGAACGATCAAACCAGCGTCCGATCTAGCACGTCATTCCGGTTCCGCGTCTCCGTCTTGTTGTGCCGGCTGAGCGCGTGCGGCCAGGTCCAGCATGTCAATCGCATGCTTCAGGCTCGCGCGCGCGGCGGCGCGGTCGGCGGGCGACATCGCGTTGATATTGAGATCGAGGCGAAGATGTTCGCCGTGCTGGTGGACGCCGCCTCGTCCCTCGTCGGCGATCTCACCGGGAGCGATGACACGATAGGTCGCCACCGGATAGGCAACGCCCTTGACCTCGACCTCTCCGCGCGGCTCGCACGCGACGCTGCCATTCACATGCGCGAAGGTCTCGAAAGAGAGCAGGATCTCGCCTGGTGCAGCCATAGCCTCGAGCCGGGATGCGATGTTCACGGCGCTTCCGATGATCGTGTAGTCCAGCCGGTCCTCGCTGCCGAAATTGCCGACTGTGCAATAACCGGTGTGAATGCCCATCCGGGCCTGAAGGGGGCGCTCGATGCCTGCCTCTCGCCAGAGCCACTGGAGTTCGCAGAGACGATCCCGCATCTCCATCGCCATGCGCACGCAGGCAACTGCATCCTCCCGGACGCCGCGGGTATCGGGATCGCCAAAGAACGCCATGACGGCGTCGCCCACGAACTTGTCGATGGTGGCGCCATGGCGGAGCGCGATCCGCGACATCTCGGTGAGGTACTGGTTCAGGATCTGGGTCAGTTCTTCGGATTCCAGCCGGTCGGCCGTTTCGGTGAACCCGACGACGTCGGAAAAGAAGATCGTCAGCTTCTTGCGGCTGCTCGCAACCTTCACCTCCTGCTTGCCGGTGAAGATCGAGTCGTAGACCTGTGGAGACAGATACTTCGCCAACTGGTTCGAAAGCGCTTCGAGCTCTCTCGTCTTCTCGGCCAGCGCCGCTTCGCGGTGGTCGATCACCTCCATGTAATGCGCCATCGCGCCGGAAATCGAACCGATCTCGTCGGGGCGTGGGTCGGAAAGACCATGCCGTCGATCGTCGGAATATTGCTGCAGCCCCTCCCTCATCCGCTCAAGGCGGAGGAACACCCGGCGCTTGAGGACTTGCCAGACCAGCAGGTTCCCCGCCCCGAGGATCAGGACCACGCCGAGGATCGCGACCAGGGTGTAGCGCGTGGTCTCGTTGACCAGCTTGATTTGGTCTTCAAGTTCCGAGCTGGCGCGCCAGAACTCGTTGCTGGCGCTGCCAAGAAGCCGGTTCGCGATAAGCGAGTTCTCCTCAGCCAATGCCCTGATCTGGAAAGCATTCGACAGCTGCGCCGACTTCGCGGCCAGGATGGCCTGCCGGGAGGCCTGCCAGAGATCGATGATCGCGCGCGCGGCGTCTCCGACCGCTGGCACAGGGTGCGCGGCATTCTCATTCGATCTATTCAACCGTTGCGACAGAGCGTGTACCGCTTCCTCAGCCTCGGTCCGGTTGCGTGAAAAACGGCCTCGGTTCATGTCGAGAATCATGGCCCTGATCCTCGAGGCCGAATTCAGCGCAAAAGCGGTGATCCCGCCGTCAGCCGCACTCATGCCCTCGTTGAATGGCCTGACGAGACCCGCAAATTCTTCGCCAAACACCTCGAGTTTCCTCTCGACCGCGATCTGGTCATCGACCGCGCTGGTGAGATTCGCCAGATTGGCAATCAGCAGATCGGCATTCTGCCGGAGCGTCGCCATGCGTTCCGGTTGGTCCAGCAGGGCGTCCAGTTCAAGAATGAGTGCGCGTTGCGAGCTCTCCTTGTCGCGAATGCGCGCGCGCAGCGTGTCGAATTCTGCCTTCGAAGGGCTCATGCCCAGCGCCGGCGCAATCGAACTTGTCGCAGACGCGTCCTGAGAAAGCTGCGCGAGCTTGACCATTCGGGGCAGGGCCGCGTCGCGCAGACGGTCAAGCTCCTCCTGGATCTCCAGGAGACGGAGGCCTATCAAGGCAAGCCCAAGAACAATGACGGCCGCGATGCCGGCCAGAATTGCGAACAGGAGGGCCGAAATCCGCCGATGCGGTTTGACATCGGGTCTCGCCGGATCGGTCATCGGCTACGCCTACCGGAACGGTGGGGCGTAGATCAGCCCCCCGTCTTTCCAGAGCCGATTGAGCCCCCGATCGAGACCCATGGGACTGTCCGCGCCAAGATACCTTTCGAAGATCTCGCCATAGTTGCCGGCGCCCGCAATGACGCGGCGCGCCCAAGCCGCATCGAGCCCCGATGCCTCCGTTCCTTCAACAACGTCGACGCCGAGCAGCCGGCGGATTTCGGGGTCGGGGCTGTCCAGATAAGCCGCGTGATTGTCGCGGGTGATGCCCTTCTCCTCGGCAACGATGGTCGCGAAGATCGCCCAGCGGACGATGGTCGCCCAAGTCATGTCACGCGTGGAGACATAGGCGACCAGCGGCTCCTTCGAGATGATCTCGTCGTGCAGAACGTAGTCTTCAGGGTTGTCGAAGGAGGAGGTCCGCATCGTCGCGAGCGCGAACCGGTCAGTCGTCAGCAGGTCGCAGCGGCGCGAGAAGAAGGCGTCGTTTCGGCCCTGCGAAGACTCGAACGGTACGATCGCCCAATCCAGGCCATGCCGCGCAATGAAGTCTTCGAGATTCCCGATGGTCGTCGTGCCGCGCGACACACAGACCGATGCGCTCGGAAGTTCGGTCAGCGGACCGTCTACCGTCCCTCGATGCGACATGAAGCCCTGCCCGTCATAATAGAGAACGGCTGCAGGCATGAGATCGAGCGCAATATCGCGCGAGAAGGTCCAGGTGACGTTGGAGACGTAGAGGTCGACATCACCTTCCGCGATGCTCTCGAGCCCGACACGGATCAGAGTCGGGGACATCTCGACGGCCTTTCGATCGCCGAGCACTGCCAGCGCGACAACCCTGCAGAACTCCGGAAAGAAGCCTTCGTACCCCTCGGGGCCGATCCGCGTGTCGCCGACCAGCCTGTTCCCGATCGAGCACTTGACGAAGCCTCGATCCCGAACGGCATCCAGGACGCTTTCGCCAGCGAGCGATTGAGCGATGCCAACCGAAAGCCAGAGGATGCCCGCGACGATGAGAATCCCGAGTGATCTCATCTCAGCCTCCCTGATGGCAATTAAGGTTAACACGTGCAGGCACGGGATCGAACAGGGCAGGGAAAGAAACGCCCCATGGGCGAGCGGCGCGCGTCGTTCATCGTGGCAAGCGGAGGGCAGAATCAAGTATCTCGCCTACTAAGTGCTTCGCAATCGGCTGGTGTTCTCTCGCTTGCCGCCTCTCTTTTTCGGGTCGGCGATGGGTTAGGTGCGGTTCTCGGACTGATCTGCTCCGAAGACCACTTTGTTTCGCCGAGCGGCTCTTCGTTCGACCCGCAACGAAAGACTTCTCACCAACCATGGGTGACACCGTTACGAAGGACACCCGCGCGCCTCGCCACGGGAGAGCCCCGCATGCACCGGCAGGAACCGTCGGGACCGAGAACCGCGGGGCGTCGCGCCGACACAGCACCTGCCGACGCGCCCCGCGGGTCAGCCCTCACAGCCCCCGCCCTTCCAGCGCGAACCTGAGGGTGTTCACGGCCCTGTCGATGGGATCCTTTCCCGTGAGCACCGCCTCGACCAGGCTCGGGAGAAGCTCCGCGTCGGCGTGTTTCAGCTTCGACAAGCGTGCCCCGTCGACACCCAGCTGCTGGACGATCCTTGCCTCGATGCTCTCTCTTGATCTTCCCTGCGCTTTCGTCTGATCGCTCCTCTCCTCGTCAGCGTCCTCGTGCTCTCCCCTCTCTGCACCCTTTGGAATGTTTCCTTGTGGGGTTGGAAACGTTTCGTGCGAAGCCCCGTTCGCCCCCTGGAGGTCGAGATGTTCGGGGGTGCGGGCGAACGCCGTTCGACCCGAGGTGAAGAAGCTGGCGGCCACGAGCTGGGCTGCATGGCTCGACACCTTCTTCGCCTCGCCGTAGCGCCGGGCGATCTCGAAGTTGGGATGGTAGAGATTCGTCCCGTTCGGACCCGCGTTGCGCTCGGTATCGAGAACGCCCTTTCTCTCGAGCTGCCGCAGCGCGACCTGGACGGCGCGCGGCGACGCCGTGATCTCCGCGGCAATGTGGGAGACCGAGGGGCAGCAGAGCCCGGTCCTGGTGTTGTAGCACTCGATGAGCACTGGCCCCACCCGGCGTGCCGTGAGCGCGAGCCCCGGGTGCTTCGCGAGCAGCGTGTTGAGGAGCTGCTTGTCCACGAGGGTCCAGCGCACGTCCTTGGCCTCTGGTGATTTTGTCCCGCCCATGGATCAATCCTCCCGGCCGAGCTGATCGGCCCCTGGCGTCACGGTCTGCGCATCGAGCCAATGCTCGATCTCGCTGACTCGGTAGTAGCAGAGCCGCCCGATCTTGATGAATCTCGGTCCGTCCCCCCGCATCGCTGCAACCTCGAGGAACCGCGGCGGGATCCCGTAGATCCTCGCGACGTCCTTGCGGGCAACAAGTTGCCTCTCGTCAGTGCTGCTCATTCTTCCTGGCCTCATCTTGGGTTTCATGGACCAAGGATCCACGGTGAAGCCAGGAGTGTCTCGGGAGTACTCGGGAGAAGTCAGGAGCGCTCAGGAAGGCTCCCCCTGTGACGCTTGGCGCATCCGCCGCTGGAGCCGCGTGATCTTGCTATCGTCGTTTCCGCCCCCGACGATCTTGTCCTTGTGCTGCTCGAAGACCTTGCCGGCAGCCGCCGCGGCGGAGAGCTTCCCGGGTCCCTCCATCATCTCGACGCCCATCCTCACGAAGGGTTCATCGGCCCGCTCGTATCCACGGTTGTGGTGCCTCTTCACGGCGCTCGCCGGCTGGCGCCCTCGACCCGGAGCCGCCGGGAGGTCATGGGCGAGCAGGAATGCAAGGTCCCCCGCCGCGGCCCGGGAAACACGCCCCCGCGCGATGATCGCGGCGTCGACCGCCGCGAGGGGACGGTGCAGGCGTCTCAACCCGAGTGGCAACGGCATCACGTCGGCCGGCATCGGAATGCCGATGCGCATCCGTTCAAGCCGCGCCTCTTCCGCGGCATTCTCGATCGCGTGGGTCTCGAGTGCCCAGCGCGCCTTCAGCTCCTCGATGCCGGGACATGTGAAGGGTGGGCCGGCCTCCCAGCGCTGCGACGGAAGGATGGACCACCCCGCGACGTCGCGTCGGAACACCAGGATCTTTCCGGTCCTGAAGGCATCGGCCCAGGCACGCGTGACGGCGTCCGACGCGACGCTCAGCGCTGCGTCGTGCGACACGGCCAACTCGGGATCGAAGCGCCGCCAGGGCGCCTCGGGCGCCTGTCGCAGGAGCGCCGCGAACTGGTCGGGAGCGACGTCGTCCTCCTGCAGATGGGCAAGGCTGGCGACCCGGTCCCAGGTCGCCTCGAGCCCGGGCAGAAACCCTGACCAGGGCTTTCCCTGCGCGTCCACCAGCGCCGCGAAGTAGGCATCGACCAGGTTCTCCGCGCCTTCGATCCAGCGAATGGGTTCGCCGTCCGCGGCCAGGTGCCGTAACCTGCCTTGGTCAAGGGCAAGCTCGGCGACGGCCAACTGCATGCTTGGCTCGAGAGCCGCGGTCGCCCCGGGAAGAAGAGACCACGGCGGCGCGTAGCGATAAACGAGCACGGTCCCGTCGCCCGCCGCCTCGCGCTGCTCGAGCGCAAGGCGGTTGCTCTCTTCGAGACCATCGAGGAAATCGTTTCTCGTCCGCTTGTTCATCACCCCACCCCCGATCGTTCCAGGTCAGCTGCCGGAAGCGACACGCGATCGCCCCCGGCGCGCGCTTCACCAAGCAAGCCTACCGACGCGCCGGCGCGTGGCGCCACAGGCAAAACCACGTGTGCAACGGCTTGTGAGCGGGCAGTATCCGAGCCGGCGTCATGCCAAGCGCGATGCTGGCAAGGCGACTACCCCTGCGAGCTCGGCCTCGCCGGCCCGTCGCGGGAAAGCCGGGGCTCGAGGATGACCCCGGCCACGCGAGCTTAGCCGCTCGCGATCCGACGCGAGAGCTCGTCGCAGGCAACCTGCATCGCCGGGCGCAGCGCGTCCAGCGAGGGCTTGGCGTATCGCTGGCCCGTGATCGAGAGCGGCGTGTGGTTGAGCAGCCGGCCGACGATCTCCTCGAGGATGCCGGCCTCCATCGCCACGGTCGCGAAGGTGCGCCGGTGCGCGTGCGGCGACCAGGCGAGCGGCTGCGGCGAGGTCAGGTGTCCCTTGGGGGACTTCGGCGAGGGGAAGACCCACTGGCTGCTGAGCCCGCGCAACGGCTCGAGGATCGCGTGGTGGATGTCGACGACCGGCAGGTCGAAGCTCCGACCGTTCTTGGTCATCGGCAGGTGGATGCGGTCGGGATGGACGTGCTTCCACTCGAGCGCCAGCGCCTCGCTCTTGCGAAGCCCAGTGAACAGCAGGAGCCGATAATAGGCCACGTGGATCGGGTTCGGTAGGGCGTCGACCGCCCTGCCCCACGCGGCGAGGTCCTCGATGGTCCGGCCATCGGGGCGCTCCTCGTACCACTCGATCGCCATGGTCGGGCACTCGGGCAGGTCGTGGGTGCGCCGGGCGTGGTTCCACACCGCGCGGAACCGGCGGAAGGCATGGTTCGCCGCGGACGGGACCTCTGCCATCCCGGCATGCCGGGCCGCGACCATCGCCTTGGTGATCTCGTCGAGCGGCAACCTGAGCCAGTCCTTCAGGTGCTTGCGGAACTGGCCCTCGATGTCGTTCTTGTGCTCGTCCGAGCGCAGCTTCGGCCGGGCGAGGTAGGCCTTCATCGCGGCCTCGAGCGTCGGGGCGCCGGCCTGGATGACCTTGCCCGCGCCGCGCGACATGTCGAGCGCGAGGCCCATGGCGGTCTGCCGCGCCGCGTCCGCGGAGATGATGGGGTAGCGCCCGATCAGGGTGCGCTTGGTCTTCCCGCTCCTGTCCTTCTGGAAATACCAGGTCTTCGAGCGCTTGCCGACGAAGAGGACGAGGCCCTTGATCTCGGTGTCCCAGTGCTTGGCCGTGCCGGCCGTGGCGAAAGGGGTTTTCCGGGCGAAGGTCTCGGTGAGCTTGGGCATGGAAATTCTGCAGGAAATTTGTCGGTGGATACCAAGGACTGCCTGCAACCAGGTGCAGGCCGATGCAAGGGATTCTCTTTTTAAATGAGGCTGGTAGCAAGAGGGTGATGGTAGGTGAAACTCAAGTCATTTCCTTGGAAGGCTGACAGGCTACCATTACATCACACCCGCAACGCGCAAGCGGTGGTATATTTGCGGCACTCGGGCGTCAAGACGATCAACGGCATTGACCCGCAACAACTGCATCTGGCGGGGTATCGATGGCACAGTTGTTCCGAGCGACCAGGATTGCATGCAAGCAGTAAGACCCACAGCATGTCGCCGATGAAAACACGCCATACCGCACCCGTGATCACCGCAGCCCTGCTCGCCCTCTTGTCGGGGTGCGCGTCGCTGGCATCCGATGCCTCAACGCCTGTCGCGCCGCCCTCGACCAAGGTCGTGCTGCAGACCGACCAGACAGTGCTCGGACAGCCAATCGTTTACCCGTCCGGCTCACCTGGCGAGGTGACCGCCGCCATCGTGACCCTCGAGCCCGGCGCCAGAACCGGCTGGCACAGGCATCCCGTCCCGCTCGTCGCCTACATCCTCGAAGGCGAGCTGACGGTCGCATACCAAGACCATGGCGAGCGCGTCTATCGCGCCGGCGATGCTCTTGTCGAGGCGATCGAGACGCCGCATGAGGGGCACAATTCGGGGGATGCCGCGGCGCGCCTCCTCGTGGTCTTCATTGGCGCCGAAGGGACCCCGAACACGACGCCGATCAAGTGACCGACTGGCCGCGGGGTTCTGCGCCGCGCGGGCCGCGAGGAGAGAGGCTCCAACCCGGAGATAAGTTCTTTTAGATTCTGGACCCTCTCGGGATGCACCAAGCTGCATACCGGCTCAGCAGTGAGTTGACGATCCAGCAAATGAGCCCGCTGGAGGTTGCCACAATCTTGGCGACCGAACCCAGCGTTCTCCCACTCTACGAAGTCCTGACGAGCCTGCGGCTAACCGAAGTCGATACGGTCGACAGAATGATCAACGCTATCCAGGGTCGGGGCGCACAGGCCTTCGGGTGGCGTACTTGATGCGTGTGGTCATGGCACGTTCCGGCCACCTCAATCTTGCGATTGCGGCAATCCGAATACGGCCCAGCGCCGGCCCGCTGGAGCTTTGCGGCAAAGGCCCAGACCAAACCCTAAAGCGGACATAGCAGATCAGCGTGCCATACAGCTCGCGCTCCGATCGCATTCACCGCGCGAAGGCGTGTCCGCCCTCAGAGAACAAGCGACACGAAGTGGAGGCGCTGAGTTTGGCGCCGAGCGATATTCGGTGGGTCCGCGCGCCGCGCCTGTCATACGTCAGCCCGGTTTCACTGCTTCGGCTCGCGAGCATTCTTCGAGCAGCCATTGGCGAACAGCCCGAACGGCTTTCCGGCGCCCGGCCCGCTTGTTGACAACGAGGTAGTAGCCCCCAAACGGGATTTCGACGCCGGCAAGCTCGACCAGAGCGCCCGACTGACGCTCGGGCTCGCAGAGGTTCTTGTCCATCAGAACCGCTCCCAGGCCGGCCACCGCCGACTGGATCGCGAGGATTGCGCCGAGCGGGTGGGGCAGGTTGAGCTCCGGGACATCGTCGAGCCCGGCCTGCCGGAACCACTTGGACCAGAGGCGAAACGTGGCGTCTTCAATCAAGGGGCCGGTTGCCAGGGCCCGAAGATCCAGTTCGCCGTTGGACATCGGGGCGAAGCCGGGCGCCGCGTACGCCCGGATCTCGGATCGAAACAGCAGATGGTATTCCTCGGACGGCTCGGAGCGCACGTATCTCAGGCCCATGTCGAAGTCATGCGCCTCGATATCCATGACCTCTGCCGTCGCGGAAATCTTGAGATCGATGTCGGGGTGTCGGGCCCTGAGGCTTGCGAGCCGCGGGATCAGCCACTTCTGGGCAACGGTGTTCTCCGTCGTGAGCGTGACCGTGCCTTTGGGATGGACCGAGAGCGCCTCGGTCGCGTGAGCGATCCGGTCGAATGCAGGCGTGATCTCGGACAGGTATGTGCGACCTTGCTCGGTCAGGACGACGCCGGTGTTCCGAGCCTGAAACAGATGGACGTTGAGACGGTCTTCCAGTCCTCGGACGTGTCGGGAGATCGCCGAGTGAGACACGTTCAGCTCTGCGGCGGCCTTCGTGAAACTCCCGAGCCGGCCCGCCGCCTCGAAGGCGCGCAGAGCGTTCAGAGGGGGCAACAATCGCCGCATCGCCTTTTGTGACTTTTTGGAACAATCGGTGTCAAGCAACGGCGTTTGAGCACCTCGGCCGCCGCGGAGCAAAGTTGCCTCACGATAAACCACGGAGGCGACGATGAAGCCGATCGATGAGCGAGAATTCGCAGTTTGCGAAGCGCCGGTCACACCGGAGCACCTTCGCGTCGTTGCGCGTGCAAAGAAGGCTCTCGCCTCACTGAGCGGCGTCTTCAGAATTCGTGACGACCCGGATCGCCTTCCCGCTCGGATCCGCCGAGACGCCGGACTGGACGAACTGGATATCGAGCGCAGACGCTTCGCCAGGGCGCCACTGATCCGCTGAGGGCCATTCGAGCAAGCAACAAGCGATATGTCCTGCCGCCCGTCAGCGGGGGCAGTGTCCATCTTGCAGCGTCGCACATTTGTCATTTGCGCCGTGGCGCGATCCAGCCTGGCAAGCGCGGCCCCGAACATCGGCCATCGCTGCAATTCTGGACGTCCCGGCACCCGTTTGGTGCTGTTGCATCGGGCAGGTGGCAGGTGACCGGAAGCTTTCCTGAACGGACCTTCTGATGTCATCGCCAGTGCTGTGATCTCAGTCCTGCTTCCTGCCGGTCACCGCGACATCGAAAAGGCGGCAACAGCGTTCGGCAACTCGGTGGACAAACCGAACATCTGCATAGCTGCCCGGCTGTAGGCTGCGTGCGCAGCTTGTACACTGCGCTGCGGGGCTTTCCAGGGCGGGCGGGACGGGTACTCGAGGCGGAAACCGTTATGAAAGTAGCTGCCGCACGCTGTACTCTCACGCGATAATTGCCAACGCGGGAATCGCGAAAACGGGAGGAAACGAAGTGTCACAGCATAAGTACCAAGGCGGTTGTGCGCATGTGAAAGTCTACTCGGACGCCGAGCCGATCGACAATCACGAGTGCCATTGCAACGTCTGCAAATCCGTCACAGGACAGCACACAACCCACGTGGTCTTTTTCAACCACGGCGATCTGAAGGCTTCGAACGAAGGCGCCATGAAGCGTGTGCCGTTCAACGCGAACAATCCCGACGGCCCGCTGGAGATCTGCCTCTGCACGGAATGTGACGGCGTCCTGATGCTCGACGACAAGCAGAAAAGGATCCGGGTCGCCGTGCCCAACGTGATGAACTACGACCCGGCACCGGGCCCGGCAACCTATCACGCTTTCTGGGATGAGACGAAAGGCTACCCGAAACCCAATGACGGGCGGCCGGTCTATGCGGGGCTGCGCCCTGATTTCGTCTGGCCGAAAGGCGCCTGAGGGCCTCGCTCTGCCGCAATAGACGCCGCCGCTGGACAGCCGGAAAGGCACCGTCAGAACAACTTGCTGTCACCGACAGCAGTTCCTGACGACGATTTCCGCGGCGGCGAGTTGGACCGCCGTTGTGTCCGCACGCTTTGCCGGAGGAACGGTTCAAAGCGGCCCGCTCTGAATGGCCCAGATTCATTGATCGTGGATCACCGGCCTGTGGCCGACCGGAGCGATTGCCTCGGGTGGGGACGGTTGCATGCCGAGAGCGCAGTGTGACCGGACGGTTCGTGGTGGCGCCGCCATTCCTCGATGACGATCTGAACTTTGCGGAGCGGGAAGAGAACCTCGCCGGCCAGGAACTCGTCAAGGAGAGGTGCATTGACGCACTCACAGCAAGCGTTGGAACTCCAGACCGTCCATTGGATCGACTGACGGCTCGGCTCCACCCGCGCCGGCGCACACGCCTCTCTAAAATGGGATCAACCCATACTTCAGGGCGGATCACTTCGACGGGCGTGGGACGGTAACGCTGACAGGCTCCCATTACATCACGCCCGCGACGCGAAGGCGGTGGAGTATCGCTCGGCGGGACCTGTCAAAGTTGCCTTGGGCACGCCGTGGCGCAGCGCCGTTCGCAGCGAAACCGACGACCGCGCTGCGCCGGAGATGACGAGCCCACCCCGCATCACCTTACTCGTCCGCCCGCCGCCGCGTTCGGGCCCCGATCGCCAGCACGATCGCCACGAGGATCAAACAGGCCTCAAACATGAAAGTCGCGGAGAAGGCCCGGCCAACGACCTCGCTCTTGGCCTGCGCGATCTGCTCGGCGCCCGCGGCGATGGAGAACACCACCCCCGCCAGTGACGCGCCGATCATGAAGCCCAGGTTTCGCGACAGACCGAGCAGCCCCGAGGCGACACCACGCTGGCCTTCGGAAGCCGAGACCATGACGGCGGCGTTGTTGCCCGCCAGGAACAGCTGGAACCCCGGCGTGAGAAGGACGAGCGCGACGACATAGCCGGGCGCACCCAAGGCGTGCGGCAGGAGGGCAAGTGCGATGAGACCCGCACAAGTCTGCACGAGGCCCGCGACCGCGATCCGCGCCGCGCCGAAGCGATCGGCAAACCGCCCGGCGGGAACCCCGGAAAGTGCCGCGACGATCGGCCCGACCGACATCACGAGCCCGACCTGCGCCTCGCCGAAGCCCAATCCAAACGCCAGGAACATCGGACCGACGACAAGCGTCGACATCATGACGGCCGCAACGACGAGGTTGGTCACCAGCGGGAGCGAGAACCGGTGGTCGAGGAGTGCCGCGGGCTCGACCAGCGGGCTCGGCGCACGAAGCTCCCACGCCACGAAGAGCATCGCGCCGAGGAAGGTGAGCGGCAGAAGCCAGGCCTGCCCGACCCCGATCCCGTGGCCTCCGCCGGTTGCCGCGAGAGAGAACGCGACGAGAGTGAAGGCCAGGAGCGCCGCACCGGGAAGGTCGAGCCGGACCGGGCCGCGCGTACCCTCACCCCGGACAACCGGGAGGCTGTGCGCGGCGGCCGCGAGAGCACCGAGTGCCGCGAGGGCGAGGACCACGAAGACCGCCCGCCACCCCCACGCCTCGATGACCAGGCCGCCGAGCGAGGGGCCGAGCGCCGTCCCGACAGCGGATGTCGTGCCCAGCAGCCCCATGGCGAAGCCCGTGCGGTCACCGGCCGTGTCGCGTGCGATGGCGAGCGGCAGGCTCATCAGGATCGCCCCGCCGACGCCCTGCAGGACCCGCGCCGCGACGAGGGCCGCGAGGGTCGGGGCCGCCGCGCACAGCGCCGATCCCAGGGCGAAGATCGCAAGACCGGCAAGCAGGATCCGCCGCCTTCCCAGGAGGTCGCCGATCCGGCCCGCGATAACGACGCATGCCGTGACGGCGAGGAGGTATCCGAGAACGACCCACTGAACCTGAGCCAGCGGGGCCGAGAAACTGCGCGCCAGCGTCGGCAGGGCGACGGTCGCCGCACTGATACCGAGCGATGCGAGGAGCATCGCCGCGGCGATCGGGAAAAGGGGGCCGGAGGGGGCTCGGGCTGCGAGCCCGGCATCTGTGGTGGTCATGTCGGGGTCCTTGTCAGAATCACATCTGACCGGCACTCTGCGACTTCAAGTCAACTTGAGGTCAAGCATGAAGATCTTCGACATCGGCGAGCTGGCTGACCGGACCGGCGTCGCGGTCTCGACCCTCCGCTACTACGACGAGATCGGCCTCCTGTCCTCGATCGGCCGCCGTGGCCTGCGCCGACAGTTCGGGCCGGACGCGGAACTGCAGGTCGCGCTGATCTCGCTGTGCAAGAAGGCGGGATTCTCGCTGACCGAGATCACCGCGTTCCTCGCGGATGCCGACTGCAGGGACCTGCCGCGAGACGCCCTGCGCGAGCGTGCCGACCAGATCGACCGGCAGATCCGCGAGCTGGGGACCATGCGCGACCTGCTCGTGCATGTCGCCGACTGCCCGGCCCGCACGCACCTGGAGTGCCCGAAGTTTCGCAAGATTCTGAAGGTCGGCGGCCTCGGCCCGTGAAGCCGGATGTTCCGGCGGGGGGCGGCCTCAATGATGGCCTTCCACGGCGCCGGAGAGTGCACCTGTGGTCGCGTGGCGACGCAGCGCGGGTCCGGGTTGCACAACGCTTGCTGATGCCGTCAGCCTGTCGCCTCGGGCCTCGGCCCGCGAGGCGCGCGACCAATCCACTTGTCGTCGCCGGGAAAACGCCTTCAACGCGCCCGATCGATGGTGCTTTGACGATTGCATGCGCGCGCACGTATTATTCGTCAGCAAAAAATATTTGAATCGGAACCTCGATGCTCTTTTCCTGCACCGAGAGCAGTGGCCCCGGGGATGTCAGAACCCGCCGACGCGAGATGTTCCAGGACACGGATCATTTCGAGTTCGCCCCGACGCTCGCGCAGCGCAAGATCATCGAGACGGCGCATATCGGCGATGTCCGGCTGTGCCGGGTGACGTCGACGGGCCACCTGATCCGGCTGCGGGAACGACATCACGCCACCATCCTCGTTCCGCGGCAGGGGCGCTTGCGGATCGACACGCCGAAGGGGCGGCGCGAGGCGGGTCCGGGACAAGTGATCGTCCTTTTGCCAAGCGACCGGGAAACGACGGTGATCGCAGGCTCGGCCGGCTTCTTCCGGTGCGACTGCGCCCTGATCCCGGTCGTGCCCGATCACGCCTCGGCCAAGGGCGCGGCGATGCACCTGGCCGTCGCCGAGCTGGCTGGCGTGGATCTCGCTGCAACCAGGCTGCGGGAAACCGGCTGGGTCCGGCAGATGATGGACCTCTATGTCCAGGCAGCGTCGGAGGAGGACAGCTTCCTCGTGGAGCCCGCGGCGCGCGAGGCGGCGTCCGTTCTGATCCGCGAGACGCTCTACGAGCTTGCGATCCGGCAGCTTCCGCGCGAGATGCGCGTGAAGGCGGCGCCAGGGCAGGACTGGCGGATCGTGCGACGGGCCGAGGAACTCATGGAAGCCCGCCTGTCCGACCCGCTCTCGATCGCCGATGTCGCCGCCGAGATCGGCGTCAGCAGCCGGCGTCTGCAGCAGGCCTTCGGCAATGTCAGAAACTGCTCGCCGCGCGAGCGGCTGACGGCGATGCGGCTCGACGCGGCCCGCCGGCACATGCTCGAGGCCGGCCATTGCGCGACCGTGAGCGAGGTCGCCCTCGCATGCGGATTCGGCCATTTCGGCCGGTTCGCGGCCGCCTATGCCAACAAGTTTGGCGAGCTTCCCTCGGTCACGCTTGGCTGCAGCCACGGCTGACGAAGCGCCAGCCGGCGCGGTCGGGAGCCGGTCCGAGCTGCGCGCGGCAGAGCGGCGCCTGGTGCGCCCGAGGGCGGCCTCGGGGCTAATTTTCACGGAAAGTGGATAGCCGGTTTCGCAACGCGGATTGAGGCGCGTCGCGGGCACACGGACACTTCGGGCATGAAGCTTCGATTCTTCAAGCTCGAGTCCCATGCGCGCGCCGGCCTGGCGATCGCCTGCCTCCTGGCCAGCGCGCTCCCTGCCGGCGGAGCCGATGTCCCCCTCTCTGCCGGGGAGGGCGGACCCCGGCACTGGGAAGTGACCGGGGTCCAGAGTTCTCTCGCCTTGCGCGAGGGCCCGACGACCGCGTCACGCAGGATCGCGCGCCTCGCGCCGGGGGCGATCCTCACGAATCTCGGCTGCGAGGACGCGGGCGGCCGCGTGTGGTGCGACGTGCAACCCTTTCGCGGCGGGCCGCGCGGCTTTGCGGCGCATGAGTTCCTCAAGCACGCGCAGGCGCCCGACGGAAGCTACCCGACCGGCGAGGATCCGAGCGCGCTTCGCGCCGGACGCGGCGATTTCGATGCGCGCGGCCCGCTCGGCTGCGCCTTCGCCGATGGCCAGCCGATGGGCGAATGCGCCTTCGGCGTGGCTCGTGGAGGAGGCGGGGACGCCACGGTGGTCGTCGACCGGCCCGATGGGCTCAAGCGCGCCATCTTCGTCGTCCGGGGCGCGCCCGTCGGCGCAGATACCTCGGAAGCCGACGGATACCACGATTTCACGACTCATCGGGCGGCCGACGTCTACCGCGTCCAGATAGGTCAGGAGCGCTACGAGATCGTCGACGCCATCGTGTTTGGCGGCTGATCGCCGGCCCTTGCGGCGTTGCGGAAAGTTTGCGGACGCGGCCCGCGTGCCGATTCAGGAAGGAACGCCGACAATGAGACAGATTGGGACGCTATCGCTGCTGGCGGGTCTCGCCATCTCTCTCCCCGCCGGGGCGCAGACGGTGGACTTCATGCTCGAAGAGTGCAGCGGCCTCGCCAAGCAGTATTTCAGCGAGCCCGGCGCCCGCACCGAGATGCGCTACAACGGACAGCGCGTCGACGGGACCCATACCGTCGGCGGGGGCATCTTCCTCGAAGCCCGCAAGGCCTATGTCGCCTGCGCCTGGCCCAAGGGGGATTACACGATCAGCGAGTTCTTCGTAGACGGCGAGAACAAGACCGCGTTCTTCACCGGCGGCGGCACTGGTTCCGCCGCGAGCGAACCTGGCACCGCCACCGAGCAGGTGCGCTTCGCTCAGGGCGCCTCGGGCACCGAACTCAGCCGCTCCCTGACACCCGGCAGCTCGATCCGCTTCGTGCTGGGCGCGCGCGAGGGCCAGGACCTGCGTGTCAGCGTCGTTCAGCGCAACGGGCCCCGGACCGATTTCCAGATCTTCAACCCGGATGGAACCTTCCTGCTGGACCTGATCCCCGCCGACCGAGAGTACCGCGGCCAGCTCTGGCAGTCGGGCGATCACGTGGTCGAGGTGGTCAACCGGGGCGGCAGCACGGCCGACTTCACCATCAGCATCGGGATCCACTAGGGATCCCACCGGCATCACGACACGAAAGGAACATTCAGATGACCCGACCGATGCCCCTTGCGATCGGCACTGTCCTGCTTCTCGCGCTCGCGGCTTGCGCGCCCAACAGCGGCGGATCGGGCGGCGGTGCCAACCAGCCCGCGTCGCAGCCTGCCCCGCCGTCTGTCGGCTTCTCACCCGATGTCAGCAATGCGGCGGTGAGCGCCTGCCGCAACCGGCTCGATTCACAGACAGATGGCGCGATCGAGGTCACTGGGACGGAATTCTCCGAGGCCAATTCCGCCGTCTACATGGTCGTGGGAGCCAACCGCGCGCCTTGGCGCTGTCTCACCTCGAACCGTGGCGAAGTGGCCGAGCTGATGTTCATCGGGGACGAAGGAAAGCTCTGAGCGAGGGCTTTCCCGCGCGTGTCCCGCTGCCACGGCCACGCGGCCAATCGCGGATGGGGGCCGGGGCCGGGAGCGGCCTTGCGGGGCTTGAGTATCGCAAGGCCGCTCTCACCGGAAGCCAATGAAGGAGAGCCACCATGAGGGGTGTTCTGATTTTCCTGGCAGGGCTGATCATCGGTGGTGGCCTGTCGTTCATCGTTGCCACGGGGATCGGCGCCGGCGTGGGTGTCGCGACCGGGCTGATGGCAGGCGCCTGCATGACCGCGGAGTCGGCGAAGGAGCTGGGCCTGATCACGCCGGAACAGGTCGACCAGGTGCTGAATGCCGCGGTCGAGCAGATCACCGCCAACCAGCTTGCGGAGGCCGACAAGATCTCGGGCAGCGATGCCGGGTGCCAGAAGGTGATCAGCGACCTCAAGGCCGCCGCGGCGAAGAACAGGTAGGCTGGCGCCGAGGACGCCGCTGCGAGCATACTTCCGCCAGCAGGGAGGAGTATCGGCCATGAGAGAGCTGCTTCGTAACCCGCGCCGTCTCGGCGCCGTTGTCGCGCTTGCCGCCTGCGCCGGCCTTGCCGGCACGGACAGGGCGTCAGCCGAGGCGAGCGGTCCCGACTTCTTCCGGGTCGTCGGCGTTGCCTCGGACGATGTCCTCAACATTCGGGCCGACGCGGGCGCGTCCCACGCAAAGATTGGCGAGATCCCGCCCGATACGGACGGCATCAGGAATCTCGGATGCGTCGGAGGCCTCTCCTTCGCCGAGTGGCAGGCGGCGACCGAGGCGGAGCGCGCCGAGGCAGCCAGATCGCGCTGGTGCAAGATCGCGTATGGCGGGATCGAGGGATGGGTGGCCGGCCGATTCCTGGGCGAAGGCGCCGCCCCCGAGCCGATGGGCGAGGGCAGCCTCTGGCGCATCGTCGAGATCGACGGCGCGCCAACCTCGACGGATGCGGAGCTGGGCTTCGAGGCGGACGGGGATTTCTACGGTACGGTCGGCTGCAACCGCTTCCGGGGCCGGTTGATGATCGAGAGCGGCCAGCTTCGCGCGGACGGGCCTGTCGCTGCCACGCAGATGGCCTGCGTCGAGCCCGGCATCGGCGAGCAGGAGCGGCGCATCCTCGCGATCATCGCGGACGGGAGCACGATCGGCTACGACCCTCGGGCCGACGCCATGACCCTGACAGATGCGGACGGGAAACTGGCGGTGCGGCTGACGCGGCGGCCGCGCTGACGCGAACGCCAAGGCCCACCCTGGCACCATCGGCGGACGCCGAGGGCCGGCGGGGAAGCGACCTCGTGCTCCAGTGCAACATGGCGTTCTCGGTGATCTAGCTCGCGCCGAGACTGTCGGAGGCCTATTATCTCCTGCCGCCAGCCAGCCACTGGTCGACGCCCGCCTCGCGGGCGTTCCTCGACTGGCTTATGGACGAGCTTTCCGGCAAGCCCCGGACCTGAGCACCACGGGCCCCGGCGGGTCGCGGCCTCAGCGGAACAGGACCACCGGGATCTTGCACGAGCGGATCATCTCGGACGTCGTCGAGCCGATGATCATCGCGCGGATCCGGGAATGCCCGAACGCGCCCATGACCAGAAGGTCGATGCCATCGCGCTCGACGACCTCGGCCAGGACCTTCTCGGGCTGCCCCGGGGAAACCTCGACCCGCGCATCGTGTCCACCCGCCCGCAACGTCGCCTGCGCCTTGGCGAGGTTCCGCGCAAGCTCGCCTTGCTCGGTCCCGACGCTCAGGAGCCGGATGTCCAGCCCGGCGAACAGCGGCGCGCGCGCGACATGATCGACCGCCTTCATCGCGGCGACGCCCCCGTCATAGGCGATGAGCACCTTCGTGATCGGGCGAAAGGCGCGGGCGGCGACGAAGACCGGCTTGGTCGCCGAGCGGACGATGCGCTCGAGGTTCGAGCCCAGGTGCAGCCGGGCGAAATCGGCGCCCTCGCCGCGCTTGCCGATCACGATGCCGCGCGAGGTCGGCTCGGCCTCGGCCACGGTCTCGAGCAGGTCGCCGCTGCGAAGACGCGCGGTCACGTTCTCGATGCCTGCCGCACGGATCACCGCTTCGGCATCCTCGACGATGGCCCTGCCCCGCTTCTGTGCGAGGCGCGCGCGCTCGGTGTCGAGCGCGGAAAGCTCCTCCAGGAGCGCGGTCCGGGCGCCGAGCGCGATCGAGCCCGAGAGATCGGAACTCGCCGTCTCGCGCCGCCCGAGGACATGCAGGAGCTCGACCGGCGCCCCTGTGCGGCCGGCGATCCATGCGGCGTTCTCGCAGACGCTCCTCGAATAGATCGAGCCGTCGATCAGGGCGATGAGCTTGTCGGTCATGTTCCCCTCCCCGCGCGTCAATGCGCCATTAGCTTGTCGAGCCCGCCCGGCTTGTCATGCAGGGCAAGGCGGTCGACGATCGTCTCGCTCGCCTGGTTCATGCCGACGATCTCGACCTCGGCGCCTTCGCGGCGGAACTTGAGCACGGCCATGTCGAGCGCCGCCACGCTCGAGATATCCCAGATATGCGCGTGGCTGACATCGATCGTGACCTTCTCGAGCACCTCCTTGAAATCGAAACCGGCCATGAACGCCTCGGCCGACGCAAAGAAGAGCTGGCCCTCGACGCGGTAGGTTCGATGCAGGCCATCCGCGCTGAGGCTGGAGGTGATGCGGAAGAGCTGCGCGATCTTCCAGGCGAAGAAGATGCCCGAAAGCAAGACCCCGACCAGCACGCCGATGGCGAGGTTGTGGGTGAGCACGACGCCCGCGACGGTCGCGAGCATGACGGCGGACGACGAGGTCGGATGATCCTTGAGGTTCCTGATCGAGGACCACGAGAACGTGCCGATCGAAACCATGATCATGATCGCGACCAGCGCCGCCATCGGGATCCGGCTCACGAGGTCGCCGAGCGCGAGGATGAAGAACAGCAGCAAGACGCCAGCGGCGAAGGTCGACAGCCGGCCGCGCCCGCCCGATTTCACGTTGATCATCGACTGGCCGATCATGGCGCATCCGGCCATGCCGCCGATGAAGGCGGTCGCCGTGTTGGCGACGCCCTGACCGATGCATTCCTGATTGCGGTCCGACGGCGTGTCGGTCAGCTCGTCGACGATCTGGGCCGTCATCAGCGATTCCAGCAGGCCGACCACCGCCACCGCCAGCGAATAGGGCAGGATGATCAGGAGCGTCTCGAGGTTCAGCGGAATGTCGGGGATCAGGAATACCGGCAGGGTCGCGGGCAGCTCGCCCATGTCGCCCACCGTGCGAAGGTCGAGATCGAAGAGCATCGCCACGGCGGTCAGCACGATGATGCACACCAGCGGCGACGGGATCGACCGGGTCAGATGCGGGAACAGGTAAATGATCGCGAGCCCGGCCGCGACCATGGCATAGGTCAGCGCCGGCACGCCGACCAGCTCGGGGACCTGCGCCATGAAGATCAGGATCGCCAGCGCATTGACGAAGCCGGTCATTACCGAGCGCGAGACAAAGCGCATGAGCGCCCCGAGCCTCAGCAGCCCCGCCCCGATCTGGATCAGGCCCGCGAGCACCGTGGCCGCGAGCAGATACTGGAGCCCGTGATCGCGGACCAGCGTAACCATGAGCACCGCCGTCGCGGCCGTCGCGGCCGAGATCATGCCGGGCCGACCGCCGACAAAGGCGATCAGAACCGCAATCGAGAAAGACGCATAGAGGCCGACCTTGGGGTCGACACCCGCGATGATGGAGAAGGCGATGGCTTCCGGAATGAGCGCGAGCGCGACGACGAGGCCGGAGAGAAGGTCGCCGCGCACATTGCCGAGCCATTGCGCGCGATAGGCGTAGAGCGAGGTCATGCGGGTACTCAGTTTCTTGAAGAAGGATCGCCCTGCGGCCGCAGAGGCGTTGCGCCGGGCTCGGTGAGGGTGTCGTGTCGCGTGTCCGGCTGATCCGTCCGTAGAGGGATCACCCGGCGTCTCGGGCGGCACGGACGCGGTTTGCCCGGGCCGATAGCGGTTCTCTCTCTCCGGCTTCTTGATATCCGCGCGTCGGCGCGCACCTCCTGAAGGGGCCGGCCCGATTTGTCAATCGCTCTGGTCGGTCCGCGCGATGCCGCTCCGCGCCGTCCGATGCCGGGGAGAAACGCCAGCGGGCAGACGCGCGGCTCGTGTCTCAGCTTGAATGTTCTGCCGTTCGTTTTTTGTAAGGGCCATAATTTGTGGGCTCAGGCGTGCGGAGCGGGGACGCTGCATGGCGAACCATGCAGGCGACGCAGCCGGCGCCCGTCGCATGCGTCGAAAACCCATCCGTCATGCCGGGCCAGATCCGTAGATCAGCTCGCAGGTCGGGAGATCCCGCCCCCTGCCGGGTCGGGAGCCAACCGCCATCCGTTACACGCCCTGCACCTGATCAAGGATCCCGGTCTCGGAGACCGGCGTCGCCCCATCGGCGTTGAGGAACGCCTCGGCCACGGCCACCGAGCAGCGGCAATCCGCGACCTTCTGCAGAAGCTGTGCGCGGGTCATCGGCGAGCCGACGCCGCCCGGAACATGGAGCGTCTCGCGCGTCAAGACCCGCCCGTCCTCCAGGGTTACCGTGATCACCTCAGGCGTTGACGGACCGATATCGCCCGAGTCGCCCTTCGGCAGCGCATAGAGGTCGAGCTCGACCGCCGCCGTCATCTTCCGCCGCACCGGGTCGCTGAAGCGGTGTTCGCGGAAGTCATCGGGCGCGACGTGGCCGGTGAGCAGGCCGACCACCGCGCAGTAGCTGACCGAGAACCGTGCCTCCGCGTCGTTGTTCGGCACGACGAAGCCCGCGACCCGGTGGAACGGCTCGGGCATGCGGACCTTGATCGAGCGGATTTCGGCGCCCTCGCCGATTCCCCTGTGCAGCATCTCGGCGCCATGGATCGTGCGATGCGTGTAGGCGCAACTCGGCCAGAGCTTGCGGACGACAGGATACCTGTTGACCGCCTGCCCGAGCTCCATGCTCTTGATCATCTCCTTGAAGCCGATCGATTCCGGCGGGTGCGGCGGCGGATGTCCTTAACAATCCGCTTTGATGGCGTCTCTCTTGTCACGGATTTCTGTCTCATCTTCGTTCCTCGACGACTACGATGAGCCAGAAACCCTCCGTTATGAAGTCAACTCAGATGGCCCATAGGCGCTGACGTCGGACATCTGGGACGAGCCGCCTGCCTAGGCGGAGAAACGCACCCTCTCGCCACCCCGCATGCGACTGATCGATCGCACCCGCACGCCGGAAGCACCGTGCGACAGGTTGTCAATCCTTGCCGCATCCTCGAAGATCCGGCCGGAGAACAATTCGTGCAGACAAGGTTAGGGCCTGATGAAACTGAACGTGTACCTGGCTGGCGAAATTCATACCGACTGGCGCGACGCGATCATCTCGGCATGCGAGGGGCTCGACATCGACTGGTCGGGCCCCGTCACCGATCACGGGGCATCGGACGATTGCGGCGTCGAGATCTTTGGCGCCGAGGACGAAAAGTTCTGGCACGACCGCAAGGGCGCGCTCCTGAACGCGATCCGCATCCGCACCGGGATCGAGCGCTGCGACGTCCTGGTCGTCTGCTTCGGCCAGAAGTACAAGCAGTGGAATGCCGCCTTCGATGCGGGTTACGCGGCGGCCCTTGGCAAACCGATCATCGTGCTTCACCCGGAAGATCACGATCACGCGCTGAAGGAAGTGGACGCTGCCGCCAACGCCGTGGCGCGCACGCCCGAACAGGTCGCCCGCGCCTTGCGTTATGTCACCACCACGAAGCTCTGAGCGCGGCGGACCAGTCCGCGGGGAATACGATTTCCACCGCCCCAGACCGCGAAATCGTCCAAGTGCGCGACTCGCGATGGGTGAATGCACCGGCCTTGGCAAACCGGAACGCTGGATTGGCGCCTCGGCGCGTGCTTGTTAGTCCGTCGTGAACGCAATCAGACGACCGAGCGCGAGCGCCGAAAGCCAGCACGACAGCGAGATGATGGCGGCTGTGCGCCGGACCCGCAGAGGTGATGCGACCAGATCGACGCGCGCGGTGAACCAGAGCGCCGAAAGTGTGCCAACCGCGATCACCGCCATCTTCGCCTGGAAGACGGGAGCCCTGGCGTAAGTCTCGGGCCCCGCGAGAAACAGGAGCCCGCCGCAAACCGCTGCCAGCGAGAGCCCTGCGATGGCAGCGGGCTTCAGCACGCGCCAGAGCGGGCCAAGCGGCTGAGACGGCCAGAGCCCGAGAAGCCTCAGGTTCAAGGGGACGATGGCCCCGACCAGCAGGGCGATCCCCAGGATATGCGCGCCGCTGATCGCGGCATAACCCCAGCGCGAGACCCGGACCCACTCGGCGAGACCGGTCTCAGCGACGAAACTCCAGCCCCCCTCCACGGATCACGTCAGTCGCGTTCGGGGTAAAGCTCGAACGTCCGACCGTCGATCCGGATGCGCTCGGCCTTCATGACGCGCTCGGACACGTTGGCCGAAGGCTCGCCGATGAAGGTCGCCTCGACCCCTGGCGCGAGATCGCTGTCCGCGAGGCCCGCACGCTCGTTGCGCCACGGCTGTCCGACCTCGACGGTCCAGACCTCGTCCTCCGCCTTCACCTGGAGGAGGCCATGCGGGTTCCCGAGCTTCGCTTCGATGATGACACCGGTCAGCTCGATGTTGTTGCCCGTCGTCCAGCGCCATCCGTGATGCGCGAGCGCGGGCACCGACACCGCGACCGCCAGCGCGAGGCCGATCGAAGCCATCGTGATGCGCCACATTTCGTGTCTCCCTCATGCCAGCCCTGGCTCCACATTAATCTAGGTTCGATCGCCGGCCGCGCCATAGTACCCGGAGAATGCGAAAGCCTCTGGGACACGCTTCTGGCTGATCGGGCACGGGCCGGGCGACACGGCACGACCCCGTTCGAGCGGCGGTGCGCGCGGTCAGGGATCGGGGCTCGGCCGCGTCGCGAGCCAGATGAGAAACCCGAGATAGGCAAACACCGTCACATTGAGGGCCGTGTCGAGGATCTGGCCGATCATTGCTGGCGCTCCCGGTTGAGGGACCGAAACAGGCAGATTACCAGCACCGGCGTGATGAAGACGAAGGCGAGCGCCGAGACGGCGATGATCGAGCGCACAAGGGCGACGTCGCCCACCAGCACCATGGCAAGCCCAAGCGCGCCGAGGATCGCGCCCCAGATCGTGCGGATCCGCACGGACGGGTTCTCGTCTCCGCCGGTCGCAAACATCGCCAGGACGAAGGCCGCGCTGACGACGCTGGTCACGACGAACAGGAAAGCCGCAACGATCGTCGCTGTCCGGGTGAGGCCGGCCAGGGGGAATCGTTCGAGCAGCGAGAATGTCGTCGCGTCGAGGTTCGCGCGGTTCACCTCGGCGAGCGTGCCCTGCTCCTGGAACGCATCGAAGAAACCGAGCCCTCCGAACACCCCGAACCATATGATCGAGAACAGCGTCGGCGCCACGATGACGCCCGCCAGGAACTCGCGGATCGTGCGCCCACGCGAGATCCGCGCGATGAACACGCCGACGAAGGGCGACCAGGCGAGCCACCAGATCATGTAGTTGAGGGTCCATCCCTGGAACCAGTCGACGACCTCGCGCTCGAAGAACTCGGCCGTGGAGAACCCGGCCGGCAACATCCCGAACAAGTACCTTCCGAACCCCGAGACGATCGTGTTCATCAGGTACGACGTCGGACCGACGACGAGCAGATACCCCGTGAGGCCAATCGCGATCAGCATCGCGAGGTTCGAGAGCTTCGCCATGCCGTCGCCGAGGTCGCGTCTCAGCGGTAGCGCAAAGGCGGCGCAGATCGCGACGAAGACCGGGATCGTCAATGCATCCGGGCTCTCCAGCCCGATCAGCCCCGCCAACCCGGCCTGAACCTGGAAGACCCCCATCGCGAGCGATCCGGCAAGCCCGACGGCGATGGCGACGATCGCGAACAGATCGAAGACCCATCCGAGGCCTCGTGTCCACGGCCGGTCGCCGACGGCATCGATCAGCGGAGCGCTGAGCAGCAGCGGTTGCCCACGCCGAAAGGCGAAGAAGGCGATGACAAGGCCGACCAGCCCGTAGATCGCCCAGGCATGGAAGCCCCAGTTCAGATAGGTGACGAAAAGCGCAAGGCCGGCGGCGCGCGGCTCGGGCACGTGCTTGCGGATCTCGTCGAAATGGGTCAGCGGCTCGGCGGTGCCATAGAACAGCAGCCCGACCCCCATCCCGGCGGCGAACAGCATCGCGATCCACGCCGGCGTGGAGAACTCGGGCTCGGCGTCGTCCGGCCCGAGGCGCACGCGTCCCATGGGCGAGAACGCGAGGTAGATCGCGGCGAAGAGCAGGCCGCTCGCCTCGAGCATGATGAACCAGCCGCGGCTGTCGAACTGCACGGCCACCACCGATTGCGCGAGAACCCCCAGGCCGCTCGGATCGAGGATGCCCCATGCGGCGATCAGGCCGCTGAGCGCGAGTGCAACAATCAGGAGCGGATTGGCTGTCATGCGGGCTTGCCCTTTTCTGCCGCAGAAGTGCAGGTGCCCGGTTTCGGCACGTCGTTGCCATCCAGCTTGCTGTCACCACGCGCGGGTGAGCAACCGAACACTGACAAACCCCGACATGATGTCGCGGCCGGGCGGCGGATGGGCGCGCGCGCCCGCAAGCACCTCATCGGCGCGCGGCGATCGCAGCCTGTGACCCGGCTTCGGATGGCGTGCGCACCGTGAACCCCGGCGGGTAGGATTGCCAAAGCGCGTTCCCCGAGACGAGATCCCCACCGAGGTCGAAGAGCGCGCGCATGAACACCGGGTCGAAGCGCTCCTCGGGCTCGAGCCGGAAGCTCTCGGGGATCCAGGCGTAGTGAACCGCGATCTCGTCACGCGTCGCGATCGAGTGAACCTTGTAGAGATCCCCGACGGCCTGCGCGTACCAGAGCGCGTCGATCGACGCGCCCGCGATCTCGTGCGTGCGTGCCGCGACCGTCTTCGGCGGCGGCGTCACCGCTCCGTTGACGATCAGATAGAGCTCCCGGTCCATGTCGAAGCCCACAAGGTCCTGCATCATGAAATGCGGGATCTGGGGCGAGAGCGCGTTGACCTGCGAGGTCACGCCGCCGTCGACATGCATCTCCTCGAAGGTCTCGCCGCCCGCCTCGACCTCGAAGAATGCGGGAGGAAACGCCATCGGAATCGCGGCGGAGGCCACGATCACCTCGTGGAAGAGCTCGAGCGCCCCCGGCTTTCCCGAGGCCGCGATAGCGCCCATGTTCCAGATGACCGAGCGCCCGGCATCGATGTTTGTCGTGCCGACAAGAAGCAGTCGGCCGCGGCGATGTTCCTCGCCAACCTCGTCGAGAAATGCCGGCGTGACGTAGCGCGCGATCTTCTCGCGCAGCGGCGCCGTGTCGAGCAGCGATGCGCCGGAGACGACGCCCGAGAAGATCCTTCGCTCGACCAGATCCTCGGTCGAGAAGGTGGTGTAGATCTCGGTGAGCACATTGTCATAGCGCGGTCCAAGAAAGGCGAAGGGCGCGATGATCGCGCCCGTGCTGATGCCCGTCACCGCGTCGAACTCGGGCCGCGTGCCAAGCCGGCTCCATTCGGTCAGGATGCCCGCCGCGAAGGCGCCATACTGACCACCGCCGGAAATCGCGAGATAGCGAAGGCGCGGCGTCTTGCCGGCCGCAGCCACGGCGCCGAAGCGCTCGCGGAGGATCTCGGCCCGCGCAAGCATCATGCGCTCCACCTCCTCGGGCTCGTTGTAGTCGCCCCAGAGGCGGACACCATGAAACCCGACAGGCTCGACCACCTCGATCAGATCGTTCGGGACGGGGTTACGCTGGCGCGCGGCGCCGCAACCGGCAAGCGAAACGCAGGCGATCAACACAAGGCCCAGAGAGATCGACGACTTGACGGCACGGCTGGACAGGGCGCCGCGGGCGAATGCATCTGCACACGCCCAGAGACCCATTTCGGCAGGCGTGGCGCACCGTTCCGCATCGCGCGCATTGCGCAGTTCTCGGGGCTGGCCGGCGAACGCCTGGCGACAATCGTGATGTTCGACCATGACGACCTCCCGGCCTCACTCAACCAGATTCGGCTCGACCAAGCCATCCGCCCACGGCGCGGCTCACGATCGCCGACGCGACCGGAACGGTTGGGCCGCCCTCCCGGAAGCCGGGCCCATGCCATCTGCCGACGGGAAGCGTAACGACGCCGCGTCAGCGCTGCGAGATCCGGTCATCAACGCATCACGTCCGCGTTCTCCGATCAGCGCCAAGCGCCGCCTGCGGGCTAGAACCGGCTTCCGCAGTGATCAACGACCTCTCCGACGCGCTCGCGGAAAAATCGGTGCTCGCGGGGCATTCACGATCTCATGCGTGTTGCGGAAGATTGACGCCGCACAAAGAGCATGACGCACTGGAACCTGGGTTTCACCACATCGCATGGAGGCGTCCCTCCGAGCGAACCGAGAGGCGGTGCATCGCGATGGCGTTTTCGAGGGCTGAATCGATGCCGAAGACCGGCTGGCGGGGCCGCTTGCGGCTCGCGGCCGGAGCCCAGGTTCATGCCGCGTCGCGCCAGCCCTGCTCGCGGAGTCGGCCGGCGCGTCGTTACCCGCCTCGTCATTGGGCTGCGATCGGAACGGGAGGATGAAATCATGAAGCTGGCAAGATCGGTGGCTGCCGCCTCGGCAGCGGCGCTGGTAGCGATGGGGCCCGGCCTTGCCGCTGCCTCCGACGGCGAATGGATGAAGGACCGGATCAGCGGCTGCGAGGTCTGGAGCGTCGAGCCGCCCACGCCCGAGGAGGGCGTCTCATGGTCGGGAAGTTGCCCGGACGGGAAGGCGTCCGGCAGCGGCGTCCTCGTATTCTGGGACGGCGAGGGCCTCCACGGTCGCTATGTCGGCGAGCTTGAAGGCGGCAAGCTCTCGGGCGAAGGGCGGCTCTACCTTCGCGCCGAGCAGGGTGGCTTCAACGAGTTCATCGGTCGCTTCGAGGATGGAAAGCCCGTCGGCAAGGGCTTCCTGCGGACCGCCGGTGGCGCGCGCTTCATGGGCGAGCTGATCGACGGCATCGATCACGGAAAGGGCGTCGTCGTCCTTCCCAACGGATGGGTCCTGAAAGGCGAGTTCAAGGACGGCAAGGGCGTCGGCACCATTGTCGTCGACTACTTCGCCGAGGACGGCGAGCGGTATGTCGGCCAGGCCGAGAATGGCAAGCGCCACGGATTCGGCATCCTCACCGCGGCCGACGAAGATTTCTACGCCGGGCAGTTCGTCGACGGCGTCCCGGACGGCCAGGGCATCTACAAAGGGGCCGGCGGCGAGCGCTACGCGGGCGATTTCGCGGGCGGGAAGCGCAATGGCTTCGGCACTTCGGTCGATGCGGACGGAAACGTGGTCCAGGGACGCTTCATCAATGGCGAGCCGGACGGCATGATCCTCGTGACCGAACCCGACGGAACCCAGACCGTAACCGAATGGAAGGCCGGAGGCACACAATGACCCCCAAGCCAGTCAGAACAGCAGTCACGATGTTCGGCGCGCTCGCCGTGGTCGTCCTCGCGCTGGCCGCGATGCCGCACGATGCCGCCGCGGGGCCCGTCTCGAAGGGCGCAACCTGGGGCGCCGTCGGGGGCGCGGTGATCGGCGGCGTTGCTGGCGGCAGGCCTTTGGCCGGCGCGGCCGCGGGGGCAGCAACGGGCGCGATCATCGGCCAGGTTCACAAGAAGACGAAATGACCCCGCCGAGGCACCCGCGAGCGCGGGTGCTTCACGCAAGAGGCTCGTGGCATCGGGAAGTGAAACGACGCCGACCCGCGGAAGACCGCTGTTCTGTCGCCTTATGCCAGGCTGCCATCCGATGCGTCGAAAGTGCCGGCGCCGTTGCGCATGACCGGCACCTGCGCATCGTCATCGTCACGCGAGCGGGCAAGAATCGAGCGAAGGTCGTCGAGATCGATGAAGTTGTCTGCCTGCCGGCGCAAGTCGTCCGCCGCCAAAGGTGGCGTCGACTGGATCGTCGAGACAACCGAGACGCGGATACCCTTTCGCTGCAGCGCGGCGACCAGCGGCGTGAACTCGCCATTGCCCGAGAAGAGAACGATGTGCGTGACGTGATCTGCCGCCGCCAGGGCGTCGACCGCAATCTCGACGTCCATGTTGCCCCTGATATGCCGCCGCCCCGTGGCGTCAATGATCTCCTTGACGGGCTTGGTCACGAGCGTGAAGCCGTTATAGGCAAGCCAGTCCAGAAGCGGGCGGAGGGGTGAGTATTCCGCGTTGTCGACCATCACGGTGTAGTAGAAGGCGCGAAGCAGCTTGCCGCGCCGCATGAACTCGGCCCGCAGCAACCTGAAATCCAGATCGAACCCGAGTGCCTTCGTCGCGGTGCGAAGGCTCGTGCCATCGATGAAAAGGGCGACGCGCTCATCGCGGTAAAACATGCCTTCACCCGCTATCAAGGCCGTCCCGGCTCGGCGGGAGGCAAAACGTTCTCACACGCGCATTGCGGGCGGGTCGCAGGTTCTTCTTGCTTCTCAGCGCCCCGCCCGCAGCTCCGCCCCACACTCGCCGCTGCCGGCTTCTGTCAAGGCCAGCTGGCGGCCCCTCGAATGGGCTCCCTTGTTGCCGATCGGGCGGGCCCTGGGCTTGGCGGCGCGCGCCAGACTCTTGGGAGATGACGCCAATCAGGCGAAGTTGCGCTCACGAGTTGCGCGAATGCGGACGGCGCGACTGGATCCGGGCAAGCTCGCGGCAGATGCGCCAGCCGGCGAGGATTTGGTTTATCGCGTCCTGGCAATGCGCGCAGGTCACTCGCTCGACAAGGATGGTCGTCCGCGCCGATCCGGGCGGAGCCGATTGTCCGCGGCAGAGCGGCCCGATGCCCTCTGACCCAAGGTCGAGGAAGTGCACGGGCCTGGCCAACGACCGTCAGCCGCCCGGGGCGGGCAGGACGTTCCCGCCACCCGCGTAAAAGGCTGCTCTGCTGCGATCCGGCATCTCTGCCCCCCTCGCTTTGCCACTCGGGCGCGCCCAGCCTAGCGCCGCGGCGCCCCGGCGGCTTGCGCGCAGCGGCCAGAATCCTGACAATCGGCGCCACCACGGGCCGCGCCACAGCCGGCGCCACCAAAGCGGGAGCAGGCCGTGACGGGGAGCGCACCGCAACACGACGCCGTTTGGATCCGGCAGTTGGCAGCCGAACTGCAGCGCGCCGGATGCGCCGCTGACCAGATCCTCGGGCAAGCGGGAGTGGATCGGCAAAAGATCGCCGCCGACGGGGCCCGGTTGCCGTTCTCGAAACACGCCGCCGTCTTCGAGCTTGCCGCGGAGGCGATGCAGGATCCGTGTCTCGGCCTCAATTTCGGCCGCAGTCGCGACACCCGCGATGCCGGCCTGATCGGGTATGTGGGCCTCGCGTCGCCGAGCCTCGTCGACGCCCTCAAGAACCTCGCTCGCTACCGCAGGGTTTTCAGCGACGCCGCCGAGATGGATGTCTCCGACCTGCTCACGGACGGATCGATGCGCTGGTGGTTCCATGGATCGGGCGTATCGGGCGCAAGGCAGTGCGTGGAATTCTCGGCCGCCAACCTGCTGCGCGCCGTGCGCGGCCTTGTGGGAGAGCCGATCACCCCACTGCAGGTCAGCTTCGTCCATCCCAGGAGGGACGGGCGCGCCGACTTCGAGGCGTTTTTCGGCTGCAAGGTCGTCTTCGGCGCCGCCGAGAACGTCATCGTGCTGCGAAAGGCCGACCTTGCGCGCCCGATCCGCTCGGCCGACGACCGCCTCTTGGCGCTGTTGTTGCGCTATTGCGAGGAGGTGCTGTCCAGGCATTCCGCCCCCCCGCCTGCCCTTGTCGAGCGGGTCGAGCGCATGATCGCCGACCGCCTCAGCAAGGGCGAGGCGCGGCTTGCCACGGTCGCCGCCGCATGCGGCATGAGCACGCGCTCGCTGACCCGCAGGCTGGCCGAGCATGGCACCTCGTTCAAGGATCTGGTCGAGAACCTGCGCCGCGAACTCGCGTTGCGCTACCTGGAGGAGACGACGCTGAGCCTGACGGAGATCGCGTTCCTGCTCGGCTACAGCGAGGTGAGCAGCTTCAATCACGCCTTCCGGCGCTGGACGGGCAAGACACCGTCCACCGTCCGCTCGCGCGTCAGGGCGTGACTTGGAGCGCGGCTTCGGAGACACCCTGCCCGATAGCGCCCTGCTTCGACGATCCCGCATCCGGCGGACGCGTGAGGGGACCAAGCGGTGCAGTGATGCGCCTTGGGAAGGTCAGTTCCCGGTCTGCGTCTTGAGCAGTTCCAGCAGCGCGAGGGCCGTCAGATAGCCCGACTCGAGGCTGCGCTGGCCAACCTTCGTGGTCGTTCCACGACGCTCGAGCCCGCTTTCGCCGGAATCGGGGTTGCTGGCCTGATTCAGCGTCCGCGGGATCGGGCGCAGCATCTGCCGGCCCCAGTAGTGCTGTGCGGCGGGCAAGGTGTAGAGCAGTTGCTCGGCCGCCTTGCTCTTCTGGGTCCCGATGGCAAAGCCGCTGCCGGTGCCGTCATCGCTCCGCTCGACCGCGCGCCCGACCAGGGTGCCCTCGGCGTCGAAGACGAATGCGCCGATCGCGAACCGCGCGTCGCTCCAGGAATACCCGGCCCGCAGCGAGTAGACGCTCCCCCCGACCGACTTGCTGCTCAGCCGCCCGCTTTCGTAGAGGAACGCGTATCCGTGCGGCAACGCGGTGACGGCGGCCGGAGGCCCGAGGGCGTCGAGCACGTCAGCGTCGCTGGCCTGTCCCGCGATCAGGTCTTCGGCCGCGGCGGGAAGAGCGTCCCCGAACTCGGACCCCTCGTCCGTGAACCCCGCCGAGAACGGCAGTGCCGTGCAGGCGCTGGCGGCGGCGGCCAGCGCAAGTCCGAGCAGTGCCTTCGCAGGAGTAAGCATGACCCGGTCAGGACCGCGGCAGGGCGGTCTGGCTGAAGGACGCCTTGCGGAGGACACCGCTCCGGTCGAAGAAGAAGATCGCGCGGTCATAGCGCGTCGTGCGCTTGGTCCTGTTGTAGATGATCAGTAGCAGCCGGTCGGACCGGAAGGCCTCGGTCAGGTAGTAGAAGACCGTCTCGTTCTCGAGGCTGATGATCTGCGAGGGAGGGCCGAGGGCTTCGAGGACCTCCGCCTCCGTCGTCACACCTTCGGTCACCTCGAAGCCATCGGCGCGCCAGAGGTTCTCGACGCCCGCGCTCGAATCCGTGCGCGAGCAGGCGGAGGCCAGCAGCGCAACCCCCAGAACGGCGGCGGCGCCAAGACGCAACCATGGTTTGACATACGACCCGGACATGTCTTTTCCCCTTCGCCTGGCGATGCTGCCCGTCAACGCACCTGCGCCTCGGGGTCTCCGCCTCCTCGGCAAGGTACCGGCTCCGCGCCGGGACTTCAGCCAGCAATCTCTTGTCATGCCCATCTCTCCCCCGCGCCGGACGCAGGTCAACCCTGCATGCCTCGACCGTGACCGGTCGCACCTGGGACCCGACCGCGCATTCCCGGGATAGAAAGTGGACTGCCAGAAACCCGTCCGGCGCAGATCGCCGCGCCGTCGTGAAAGGGCGGTGGACAGGCACGCACTCGACGACGAGCGCGCTCGTGTCGCGCCCTGTGCCGCGCCGGCCGTGGTAATCTCGTCACCCGCCGGTTCTGGCCGATGCCCGACTGGTGCGAAGGTGTCGACCCGTCAAAGGAGGTGAACGCATGCGTACGTTTCTCGGGCTCGCAGCCATTGGCCTCGGCCTGTCGGCAAGCACCGCCCTTGCGCAGTTCGTTCCGACCGAGGAGTCGCTCTCGGGCCTCTATCCCGGAAAGGTGTACTCGCCCTACGCGCAGCGACGCTTCCCGGACAAGCTGCTGTGGGGTGACACGCACCTTCACACCGGGCTCTCGGTCGATGCCGGGCTTTTCGGCGCCCGGCTCGGTCTCGATGACGCCTATCGCTTTGCGCGCGGCGAAGAGGTGATGGCCTCGAGCGGTCAGCCGGCGAGGCTCTCGCGCCCCCTCGACTGGCTGGTGATCGCCGATCACTCCGACGCCATGGGTTTCTTCAACGATCTCGCCGCAGGCAACCCGAACATCCTGAAGTTCGCGCAGGCAAAGCCCTGGTACGCGGGCCTGCAGCAGGGCGGCGAGGCCTCGGCCACGGCCGCGCTCGACCTGATCACGACGTTCGCGCAGGGAAAGATCGATCCGAAGATGATGGCCGAGTATTCGCCCGGCGGTAAGACCTACCGATCGATCTGGGACAAGGTGATCGCCTCGGCCGAGCGATTCAACGAGCCGGGCAGGTTCAGCACCCTGATCGGTTTCGAATGGACGTCGCTGGTGGCCGGCAACAACCTGCACCGCAACGTGATCTTCCGCGACGGCGCCGACAAGGCAGGGCAGATCGTGCCCTTCACGACCCAGGCACCGGTCGGCTCGACCGATCCGCTCGATCTCTACGCATGGCTCGAGGCCTACGAGGCCAAGACGGGCGGCTCGGCCCTCGCGCTCGCGCACAACGGCAACCTATCGAATGGCATCATGTTCCCCGTCGATGCCCAGTATACCGGGCGCCCGCTCAACGCCGCCTATGTCGAGCAGCGCGCGAAATGGGAGCCGATGTACGAAATCTCCCAGATCAAGGGTGACGGGGAGACGCATCCCTTCCTGTCGCCCGACGATGCCTTCGCGGATTACGAGACCTGGGATGTCGGCAATCTCGATCTGAGCCAGGCGAAGACACCTGACATGCTTCAGTACGAGTATGCCCGCGAGGCGCTGAAGAACGGCCTTCTGCTCGAGCAGCGGCTTGGCACGAACCCGTACAAGTTCGGCTTCGTCGGCTCGACCGACAGTCACACGGCGCTCTCGACCGCCGCCGAGGACAATTTCTTCGGCAAGGCAACGAACGTCGAGCCCAACCCCAAGCGGATGCAACACCCGTTCACGAAAACCGCGGTCGGTGTCTTCGAGGGCTACCAGCTTGCCGCCTCGGGCTACGCTGCGGTCTGGGCGCACGAGAACACCCGTGCAGCCATCTGGGACGCGATGGCGCGCAAGGAGGTCTACGGGACCACGGGCCCGCGCATGATGGTGCGCTTCTTCGGCGGTTGGGATTTCACGAGCGGGGATCTCGACAGCCGCCAGCCCGCCTTCCGGGGCTACGAGAAGGGCGTGCCGATGGGCGACGACCTGCCCGCGAGCAACGGCGATGGCGCGCCGACCTTCATGGTCTATGCCTTGCGCGATCCGGTTGGCGCCAACCTCGACCGCATCCAGATCATCAAGGGCTGGCTCGACGCCAACGGCGAGACCCACGAGAAGGTCCATGACGTCGCATGGTCCGCCGGGCGCGAACCCGACGCGAATGGCACGCTGCCGCCGGTCGGGAGCACGGTCGACATCGCGAATGCGAACTGGACCAACACGATCGGCGCCTCCGAGCTTGGGACGGTCTGGACCGATCCCGACTTCGATGCCTCGCAACCCGCCTTCTACTATGCGCGCGTGCTCGAGATCCCGACGCCGCGCTGGATCGTCTATGACGCCTTCCGCTACGGCGTGCCTATCCCCGACGGCGCCCGGACGACCGGGCAGGAGCGCGCCTACACCTCGCCGATCTGGTACCAGCCGTGAAGGCAGCACCAATATCGACGGGCCTTGCGGCACGCCGGGGCAGACGGGAGCCGCCAACGGGATGACGGCACCGATTTTCCGGGCGGCGGCATCGAGCCCCCTCGTGCAGTTCTTCGCCGCGGGGGCCGTGATCTTCGGTCTCTACGCCCTGGGCCCTGGCAGCGAGACGGAGGCGGCGGACGAGATCGTCGTGACCGTGGCCGAGCAGCGCAATCTCGCCGCGCTCTTCGAGCAGACCTGGCGGCGCCAGCCGTCGGCGGACGAGATCGACATCCTGATCGCATCCCGGCTGGACGAGGAACTGCTCTACCGCGAGGCCCTCGCCCTTGGCCTCGACACCGATGACGTTGTGGTCCGCCGCCGGCTCGCACAAAAGGTCGAGTTCCTGATCGACGACCTCTCGGCGCGCCGAGACCCGACCGAGGCGGAGCTTGCGGCCTTCCTCGCCGAACATGCCGATCGCTACGCGATCGAGCCTGCGATCAGCTTCCGCCAGATCTATCTCAGCCCTGAACGGAGGGGGGAGCGCGTGCTCGACGACGCGGGCATCGTGCTCGCGGCGCTGGAGGGTGGCACGGACCCCGCGGCCCTCGGTGACGCGGCCCCGCTGCCAGATGGCATGAAGGGCGCCTCGGTCTCGCGCATCGCGCAGGTCTTCGGCGAGGACTTCGCCGATGCCCTCGGGTCGGCACCCCTCGGGCGGTGGACCGGCCCGGTCCCCTCGACCTACGGCGTCCATCTGATCCAGGTGGAACGACGCGAGCCCGGCCGGATGCCGAGCCTGGCCGAGGCGCGTGCCGGCGTCGAGAGCGACTGGCGCGATGCCCGGCGGCGCGAGGCGCGCGCGGCGTATCTAGCGCAGCTTCGCGCGAAATACGAGATCCGCGTTGAGGAGCCCGGGGCGAGGGACGAATGATCCGGCCTTTCGCCCTCGCCATCGCATGTCTCTTGTCCGTGCTCGCTGGAATGGCGGCGGCGCACGAGGTGCGGCCGGCCTATCTCGAGATCCGCGAAACCGGGGCCAGCACCTACGACATCTTCTGGAAGGTTCCGGCACGTGGTGATGCGGTGCTGCCGATCGAGGTCGTGCTCCCCCGTGGCTGCCAGGACGCGACGCCACGGATCGTCACCCGCGACACGGCCGCGCGTGCCACGCGCTGGTCGATCCGCTGCGATGCCGGTCTCGCGGACGAGGGCGTCCGGCTCGAGGGTCTGGACCGAACGCTGGTCGAGACCATCGTGCGCTATGAACGCGAAGACGGCGCGACGCAGACCGCACGCCTGTTCGAGGGCGCGACATCCTTCGTGCCCACCGCCCGGTCGACGCTTGGCGGCGTCGCCGCGCTCTACCTGGCGCTCGGCTTCGAGCACATCCTGCTCGGCTTCGACCACCTGTGCTTCGTCTTCGTGCTGCTGTTGCTGACGGACGGCCTGCGCCGCCTGTTCTGGGCGGTCACCGCCTTCACCGCCGCGCATTCGATCACGCTTGCGGCGGCGACCCTCGGCTATGTCAACGTGCCCTCGGGGCCCATCGAGGCGCTGATCGCCTTCTCGATCATGCTGGTTGCCGCCGAGGTGGTGCAGCGCGCGCGGCAGGCCGAGCCGAACGGCCGAGCGCCCCTGGATCGCGGCATTCGCCTTCGGGCTGCTGCACGGTCTCGGCTTCGCGGGAGCGCTTGCGGATACCGGGCTGCCCCAGGACGCCATTCCGGCAGCGCTCTTCTTCTTCAACATCGGGGTCGAACTGGGGCAGATCGCCTTCGTTCTCGGGATCCTCGCACTGGCGAAGATCGGACGGCTGGCGTTCCAGGCAGGTGGGCAGGCCTTCAGGCTCGTGCCGGCCTACGCGGTGGGGAGCGTCGCGGCCTTCTGGACGATCGAGCGCGTCGCCGGCATCGTCCAGTGACCCGGTCCCGACGCGTCAGCCTCGTCGCGATCGGCTGGGCTGCCGCCACCGCTGCGCTGGGTGCCCGATGCGCCGACAGCGCGGCGCACGAGATCCTCAGCGCATCACGAAGGGATTGCCCGGCGCCGCGTCCGAGGTGCTGATCCAGACCGACTTGGTCTCGAGGTACTCGCGGACCGCCTCGACCCCACTCTCGCGCCCCAGCCCCGAATGTTTCATCCCGCCAAAGGGCATCATGTAGCTGATCGCGCGGTAGGTGTTGACCCAGACGGTGCCGGCCTTCAGCGCCCGCGCCATGCGGTGCGCGCGGCCGATGTTCTGCGTCCAGACGCCGGCGGCGAGGCCGTAGATCACGTCGTTGCCGATACGCACCGCCTCCTCCTCGTCCTCGAATCCGATGATCGAGAGGACCGGCCCGAAGACTTCCTCCTGAGCGATGCGCATGTCGTTGCGGACATCGGTGAAGATCGTCGGCTGAACGAAGTTGGGCCCCGCGTCGGACGGCCCGCCGCCCGCGATCAGCCGCGCGCCCTCGCCCTTCGCGACGTCGATATAGTCGAGGATCTTTCGATACTGCGGCGGCGTGGTGACCGGCCCGATATTCGTGTCGGGAAGCATCGGGTCGCCGATCCGGGCGGTCCTGGCCATCTCGACCAGACGCTCGGTCACCTCGTCCCTGACCGAGTTCTGCACCAGCAGCCGCGACCCCGCGATGCAGGTCTGGCCCGTCGCCGCGAAGATCCCTGACACGGCGCCCGCGATCGCCGCATCCAGATTCGCGTCGTTGAAAATGATGTTCGGGGACTTGCCGCCAAGCTCCAGGCTCACACGCTTCATCGTACGCGCGGCCTGCTGGTAGATCGCCTTTCCGGTGACGTCCGACCCGGTGAAGGTGATCTTGGCGACGTCCGGGTGATCGACGATGGCCGCGCCCGCCTCCTGCCCCAACCCGGCGACGACGTTGAACACGCCGTCGGGCAATCCCGCCTCGCGCGTCAACGCCGCGAACTCGAGCGTCGACGCCGAGGTGAATTCGGACGGCTTGACCACGACCGAGCACCCGGCCGCGAGGGCGGGCGCGCATTTCCATGCCACGAAGATCAGGGGCGAGTTCCAGGCCGTCAGCGCGCCGACCACGCCGACCGGTTCATGCGCGGTGAACGCGAAATGGTCCGGTTTGTCGATCGGGACGACGCCGCCCTCGATCTTGTCGGCCAGCCCCGCGAAGTAATACCACCACTCGGGATGATAGCGCAGCTGGCCCAGCATCTCGGTGAACAGCTTGCCGTTGTCGCGCACCTCGATCCGGGCCAGCCGCTCGGCGTTCTCGGCCACGAGATCGCCGATGCGGCGCATGATCTTGCCCCGCGCCGAGGCCGACATGCTGGCCCACGGCCCTTCGGTCATGGCCCTCCGCGCGGCGGCGACGGCGCGATCCACGTCCTCGGCGCCCCCGCGTGGGATGCGGGCCCAGACCTCGTTGCGATAAGGGTCGGTGCTGTCGAACCATTCCCCGCCGGACGGGTCGACGAACTGCCCGTCGATGAAATGCCGGTAAACCGTGAGTGCCGAATTGTCCGCCACGTCCGCCATGATCCGATACCTCGCCTGACAACGGTTCGAGCCCAGAAGCTAGCCGGGACCTGCGCGAAATGACAGGCATGGCACGATCGCCGCTGCGGCATGAAGTCCGGGGGCATGCGGCGCCGGAACCGGCCTATGTCTCGGGCCGCCAGTCGTGGCAGTCTGTTTTGCCTGGCGAGCAAAGAATGAACCCGGCCGCCGAGCGCCATAAGGATCGAGCGATGAAGAAGGACGAGCGCGCGCTGCGCAAGGCGATCATCGAGAAATGCCTTTGGATGAACGCGTCCGGCCTCAACCAGGGCACGTCGGGTAACATCTCGGCACGGCACGGCGGTCGGATGCTGATCACGCCCTCGGCGACGCCATACGAGGCGATGGAACCTGAGATGATCGCATCGATGCCGATCGAGGGCGACCACGGGGCATGGGATGGGCCGCTCAAGCCCTCGACCGAGTGGCGCTTTCATCTCGACATCATACGCGCGCGGCCCGAGGTGGGGGCCATCATCCACACGCATTCACCCTATTGCACGGCGCTCGCGGTCGCCCGCAAGCCAATCCCCGCGGCGCATTACATGGTGGCGGCCTTCGGGGGCACGGATGTGCGCTGCTCGGACTACGCGACCTTCGGGACCGAGGAACTCTCGAGGGCTGCGCTCAGGGCGCTGGAAGGCCGGAATGCCTGCCTGCTCGCCAACCACGGGATGATCGTGGCGGGGCCGGGACTCGAAAAGGCGATGTGGCTCGCGGTCGAGCTCGAGACCCTCGCGCGCCAGTACTTCAATGCGCTGCTGATCGGCGGCCCGGTCGTGCTGAGCGACGCCGAAGTCGCCGAGACGGCGAAGTCCTTCGCATCCTACGGCCTGCGCGACCAACCCGCTTCGGGCACCGGGAAGACGCGCACGAAAGGCTGATGGGGCGCAGCCGGCACGGCGCTCAACGCGCGTATTTCATCAGTTCGCTTGCTCGCGCGCGGCCAAGCTCGACCCGGCACGCCCTGATCGCGATCCCGGCACCGCTTCCGCCGCCAAACGTCGCCCCCACGAATTCACAGTGAGCGTCCCGATAGGCTGACCACGCCGCCTGCCCCGCCTCGAGCGCCGGCACCGCCACCGATCGCCCCGTAGCCTCGTCGAGCCGGACCGACGCATCGCGGGCAAACCCCAGCGTGACGGCGATCGCGTGATCGACGCGCCTTTCCATATCCGCGACACAGTTGCCGATCTCGACCTGGCTGCCATTGTCGAGGCCGCACTCCAGCGCGGGATCGGCATGCGCCCAGCAAGGTGCCGCCACGACCGCCGTGATAATGATCCGGTGCACTGAAAACGTCATGTCGTGGCCTCCGTCCCGTGATCCTGTTCGCGATACTGCCGATTGGCGATGACCCTGCCCCGCGTGGGCAGAGTGCAGCATCGCGGCCCCAAGCGACAGAGGTGAGCTTGCGTCGCTTCCATGTGCGACTGACCTTCCACGAGCGCGTGCATATCAGGCAGGCACGCGCGCCATAGCCGGGCTTGCCGCGCGTGCTCGAGGCGCTGAGCCTCGACGAAATTCGGTCGAGCTTTTCATGACCACCTGCATCCAGCGCAGCGCGTTTCTTCGCTTCGCGATCGGCGGGTCGGGCGCCGCGGCAGATCGGAGACGGGACAGATCCGCGATCGTCCAGTTAAGTGTTGGAGCGGGCCGCGGGCCGGTCTAGGTTCCCCGGCGAGGGTGAAACACGAGGGACAGATGCTTAAACATATTGGACTGACTTTCGCGGCGGCGCTGCTTCTGGCTGGCTGTGCCGAGACGATGGAGACCGGGCCGAAATCCGCCGAGCGCGAGAACCTCGTCGTCAGGAAGGCAGTCGTCCAGACCGTCGACGTCGAGGGGCGCCAGGTCCTTCTGCGGGGAGAAAGCGGGCGGATGCTGAGCCTCGACATCGGCCCCGAGGTCCGCAACCTCGACCAGCTCGAATCCGGCGACGTGGTGCGCTTGGAGTATTACGAGTCGGTCGCGGTGAAGATGGCCGACACCTCGACGCCGGGCGAGGTGACGAGCGTCGAGATCGCCGACCGCGCGCCCGAGGGCGAGAAGCCCGGCATCGCGGCCGGATCGGCCGTCAATCTTGTCGTGACTTTCGTCTCCTACGACCCCGAGACCTCGGTCGTGACGTTCACCATGCCCGATGGCACGGTCGACACCACCATCGTCAAGCCCGAGATGCGCGCCTTCGCGGAGGCCCGCAGACCCGGTGACCGCGTCGACGTCACGATCATCCGTGGCGTCGCCATCTCGATCGAAGAGACGACCGGCTGACGCGCGCCGCGCCGCCCGGTGCCCCGGGCAAACGCGGGCGGCGCCTGCCCAAAGACGGTCACGTTATCGCCTGCGAGTGATCGCGGGGTCGCCATCATCCTCCGCGATGATGATGACCATGCCGATGATATTCCGGCACTGAAGATATCGTGGGATGCTGGCGGTCAACGTGCATAGGCACGCTGACCGCCTTTTTCGTTCAGGTCGGCAACGAAGGACAGCGGGCGCATCCGAGTCACGCCTTGCGCGGCCGGGTGTTCGGCGGGTCTTCGGGCATGGCGATGAACTCGTCCTTGTCGTCCGGCGGCAACGTGAAGCGGCCATCCTCCCACTTGCCGGCGCGCCAATCGGCCTTCGCCTCCTCGATCCGCTCGATGCTGGAAGCGACGAAGTTCCACCAGATGTAGCGTGGCCCCGGAAGCGTCTCGCCGCCCAGGATCATGATCCGCGCGCCTGCGGGACCGGCCTTGACCGTGATCGGGTCGCCCGGGCGGAAGACCATCATGCGCCCCGCCTCGAAATCCTGCCCTGCAATCGTGATCGAGCCATCCGAGACATAAAGCCCCCGGTCCTCGTGATCGTCAGGCATTGGCAGCATCGCGCCGGGCTGCATGACCACGTCGCCGTAGAACATCTCGGAGAACATCCGTACCGGCGCCCGCTCGCCATAGGCCGACCCCAGGATGAGGCGCATCTCGACGCCCTCGTTCTCGAGTTCGGGCAGCGTCTCCTTGGCATGGTGCTCGAACGAGGGATCGACATCCTCGGCGTGGTCGGGCAACGCCACCCAGGTCTGGATGCCGAACAGCGAATGCGGTGCCTTGCGGGTTGCCTCGCTGGTCCGCTCGGAATGCGTCACGCCGTGGCCCGCCACCATCCAGTTGACCGCGCCGGGGTGGATCATCTGGTTCGAGCCAAGGCTGTCACGGTGCTGGAACTCGCCGCGGTAGAGGTAGGTGACAGTGCCAAGCCCGATATGCGGATGCGGGCGCACGTCGATGCCCTGGCCGGTGATGAACTCGGCAGGGCCGGCCTGGTCGAAGAAGATGAAAGGGCCGACCATCTGCCGCCGCGGCGCCGGCAGGGACCGGCGCACCTCGAAGCCACCCAGATCGCGGGCCCGGGGGATGATCAGCGTCTCGATGCTGTCGAGATTGCCCGCCTCGGGGCATTGCGGCTCGAGGCACGGGTTCCAGCTCATCTCGGGTCTCCCCATTCAGTTGCCAGCATCGCGCGGACTCTCGCACGGCCCCCCTGCATACCCAACCGGAACCTGCACCGATACGGGCGCGCCCTAGCGGTCCATTAAGGCAGTTGTCGCCGGGTGGGGGCAGACTATCGCACTACATGCCGCCGACCACGGCGCCACGCTCGGCGACCGTGATCGCCAGACCGCGCCGCGCGGAACCTCGGGCCTCACTCGATCTCGAAGGATATGTCGTACGTCAGCTCGTTGGAGGTCTGGTTGACGACCTCCACGACATGGTCCCCCGATTGCCAAAGCTGCCCGTAGTACTCCGTTGCCGCGTCCGTGCCGTCCAGCAGGACCGAGCCGTCCGGATTGCGGATGATGTAGTACATCTCTCCCGCATGGGGCTGGACGCGAACGCGCAGGAACTGCCCGTCTTGCGCACCCAGAATGAACTGGAAGGCGCCCCCCGGCTCGAGCGTTCGGGTAAGAAGGGCGCTGCTCGCACCCGGGTCGAAGCGCACCTGTTCCTGGAAATCCGAAATGTCGGGAGCCGAGCGCGCCGCCTCCGCCTGCTCCGCCGTCGCCTCGTCGAGGACGCCCACCGCGCCGTCGGAATATGCGATGCAGCGCCAGACCGTGCCGCCGCCATCCTCGAGGATCACCTCGGTGCCGGCCTCGGAGTAGCTCGAGTTCAGCACGGTCCCGCCAGGCGCGCTTTCCTTCCCGGATGCCGTCAGGGCCTCGATGCAGGCATCGATCGCCGGCTGATCCGGATTGTTCGATGCGACCGCCACAGATCCCGAAAACATCAGCGCAGCCGCCGCAATCAATGTGCAATGTTTCATCTCACAAAGGCCCTCAATCACTTGGTTGGCAGCCTGATCAAGGCACGCCGTTCTGCGTTCGAGTCACCCCCCGGCAGGGTATCGCGATGCTCCCGGACCCCAAAGGCCATTGTCGATGAATGGTGGCGACCTGCGCAGCAATCTCGGGCCAGCCCGGATGCCCTATGCAGCAATGTCGCCCGAGCGCGCGAGCGCTCGCTCAGCGACGCCGCGGCTTGCCGGCCCCGGGCTCAGATGCACTCGCCGCCATCGATCACCAGCGCGTGCCCGGTCATGAACGACGATCGGTCCGAGGCGAGGAACACGACGCCTTCCGCGATCTCCTGCACCGTCCCGAAACGCCCCATCGGGATGGCGTCCGAGATATATGCCTCCAGCTTGTCGCGGCCGCCCATCTGGAGCTCGAACCCACGATTGAAGGGTGTGTCGATGAAGCCGGGGCAGAGCGCGTTGAAGCGGATGTTCTCCTTGGCGTAGTCCGCCGCCATCTGGCGGGTCATGGCCAGAACCGCATGCTTGGTCGTGCAATAGGCGATCATCCCGCGGTCGTATTGCACACCCGAGTTGGACGAGGTGATGATGACGCTGCCGCCGCCCTGCGACCGCATGGGTTCAAGCGCCGCCTGCGCCGCGACGAAATGCGAGCGCACGTTCATCGCCCACGAGGCATCCATGCCCTCGACCGAAACGTCCTCGAGCTTGCCCTCGACCTGGATGCCGGCGTGGGAACAGAGGATGTCGAGCCGCCCGTGCCGGCTCGCCGCACCAGCGATGGCAGCGCGCAATCCCGCGTCGTCGGTCACGTCCAGCTCCAGCGCATCGGCACTGAAATGCGCGTCGCGGATCGCACGGGCGACCGCCTCCGCCCCGGCCCCGTCACGATCGGTCACGACCACATGCGCCCCTTCGCTCGCCAGGGCACGCGCCGCGGCCGCACCGATGCCCGAGGCCGCCCCGGTGACGAACGCGACCCTGTTCTCAAGCAGCACGAAAGCCTCCCTCGTATTCCGGCCGCATCAGCGCCTCTGGCCCCGGCGCAGAACAAGCTGCGCGACGATCAGGAGAAGCAGCGACGCGACCATCACCATCGTGCCGATCGCATTGATCTCGGGGGTGACGCCCCGGCGGATCGACGAGAAGACATAGATCGGCAATGTCGTCTCGGATCCCGCGACGAAGAAGGCGATGATGAAATCGTCGAAGCTGAAGGTGAAACTGAGCAGGAACCCCGCAAGGATCGCAGGCGCGATCAGCGGCAGGGTCACCTGCCGGAAGGTTCCGAACGGTGTCGCGTAGAGATCGGCCGAGGCCTCGGTCAGGGCCTGTTCGAGGCTGCCCAGCCTTGCGCGAACGATGATGATCACCAGCGCCATGGTGAACATCGTGTGCGCCGCGATCAGCGACCCGATGCCCATCGACAGCGAGGGCGGCTGCCCCGCCGCGGGCCAGAGCGTCGCGAGCCACGGGTTGAGGACGTCGAAGACCGTAACCAGGGCAATCAGCGTGGCGATCCCGATCACGATGCCGGGGATCATCACCGCGACATAGATGATGCCGTCGAAGACCGCGCGGGCCGGGCCACGAATGCCCTGGAGGCCGACCGCCGCAAGCGTGCCCAGGACGCTCGCGAGCGTGGCCGAGACAAGGGCGACCAGAAGGCTGGTCTCCAGCGCATCCATGACGAAGGGGTTCTTCAGCGCCCGCCCGTACCACTGCGTCGAGAAGCCCTGGAACTGGCTTGCATGGCGCCCCGCATTGAAGCTGAAGAGCGCGATGATCGCGATCGGCGTGTAGAGGAACAGATAGACCGAGAGCGCATAGAACCGCATGGCCGCCTCACATGATCGCGACGTCGTCGCGGCGAACCTGAAGGCGCGCGATCAGGCGCATGTAGATCGCGACGGTCACCAGCATGATCAGGATCAGGGTGAACGCGACCGCCGACCCGAAAGCCCAGTTGCGGGATTGCAGGAACAGATCGACCAGCGCGTTGCCGACGAAGAACACCTTCCCGCCACCCAGAAGCGCCGGGATCAGGAACTCCCCCATCAGCAGGATGAAAACCAGCATGCACCCCGTGGCCACGCCGGGGACCGAGAGCGGCAGGGTCACCTGCCAGAAGGTCGCGAAGGGCCGGGCGCCAAGGTCCGAAGACGCTTCCAGAAGGCGCTTGTCCAGCCGGTCGAGCGCCACGTAGATCGGGAAGACCATCAGCGGCAGATAGCCGTAGACGATGCCGACCGTCACAGCGAAGGGCGTATAGATCAGGCGGACATCCTCGATCCCGAGCGCCGCGAGCAGCGCCGGGATCCCTTGCCCGCCGAGGATGAAGATCCACGCGTAGCTGCGGATCAGGATCGACGTCCAGAACGGAACGATCACCAGCACCAGAAGAAGCGTCTTCCACCTGGGGTCGGTGCGCACGGCCAGTTGGTAGGCGAGCGGATAGGCGATCAGCAAGGCCGCGAGCGTGCCGAGCGGCGCCAGGACCATCGTGTTCTTGAACGCCGTCCAGCGCGCCGGCAGGTTCGCGTATTGCTCGAGCGTGAAGGCGGGGACATAGCCGCCGGCCGGCCCCCTCTCTCCGAAGCTGAAGACGAAGACGAAGGAGAGGGGCAGCACCAGCATGACGAGGAACCATGCGCCCGCCGGGGCGACAAGGAGCCAGTTGCGCTCGCGCCGGGTCATGCCGCTGCCGCCCCGCCCTGCATCAGGCCGACTTGAACCGCGCCAGCAGCTCGGCCCGGTTCGGGTCCGTCAGCGTCGCCGCCGCACCGAATTCGAGCGCGTCCAGGAGCTCCTGCGCGGGGTAGAGGATCGGGTCGTTCAGGATCTCGGGCGGAAGCAGCGCATTGGTCCGGCTGTCGGCGACCGGGTAGCCATGCGCCAGCACCTCGCGGGCGTTCACCTGCGGGTCGAGCATGTGGTTGATCAGCGCATAGGCGGCCTCGCGATGCGGCGCGCCCTTGGGAATGGCGTAGTAGTCGCTCCAGATCTCGCCACCCTCGCGGCCAAGAACGTAGTGGATCTCGGGGATGTCGCTGTTCATCTGCTTGCCATCGCCGGTCCAGCACATCGTGAGCCAGGCATCGCCCGAGCGCATCGCCGGCTGATAGTCCGACGAGATCGCGAACAGGTGCGGCTTGGCCTCGATCAGCAGCTTCTCGGCATCGGCCAGTTCCTTCGGATCGACCGAGTTGAAGGAATACCCAAAATACTTCAAGGCGTTACCGATGGTGGTCAGCTGGTAGTCATGGACCATCGTCCGGCCCGAGAAGTCATCCATCGTGCGGTCGAAGAAGTCCTTCCAGGTCGTCAGCGCCTTGCCGCCATCATGCGAGGTGTTGACGGCGAAGCCCGTCGTTCCCCAGTTCTTGGGCACGGCGTAGAGCGTGCCGTCGACGGTGCCCGCATCGGCGAAGCGCGGGTCGAAAGCGCCCGCGTCGTAATTCGACAGCTTGGAGACGTCGAGCGGCTCGATCAGGTCCTCGGCGACATAGGTCGTGATCGTGTAGTTGGTCGGCACGAAGACGTCCCAGCCCGAACCGCCGGCCTGCAGCTTGGCGAGCATCTCCTCGTTCGAGCCGAAAACGTTGACCTGAACGAACGCGCCGGTCGCGTCGGTGAAGGCGTCGAAGTTTGCAGTGTCGTGATAGTTCGGCCAAGTCGCGAGCACGACGCGGTCGCCGATACCCTGGGCAAACGCGGAACTCGGCCTCAGTGCCGGCATCGCCGCGCCCAGAACGGCGGTCGCGGCACCAAGCCCGGTCACACCGAGAAAATGCCGGCGCGTGACCGAACCCTTCTGATAGCGCCGCAGTTCTTCGATGAACTGCTTCTTCGAGATATAGCCGTTGTCTGCCATTTGCCCGTTCTCCCTGTTGATTGGGTCACCATTCCTCAGTCCGGATTCAGGATCAGTGCGGCCTCATCGCTCCAGTTCAGAAATGCGCGCGCGCCGGCCTCGAACCCGCGGGCGCCGATCTCGGCCTGCCGCGGGGCCAGCACGATGATGTTCCCGAGCCCGCCGTGGCGCACCAGGTACTCGGTGTGCTCGCCGAGGAAGATGCGGTTCTGCACCGTCACCTCGATGCAGCCAGGCCCCGGCTCACTGCCGATGCGGATCTGCTCGGGCCGAATGCTCAGGCAGCCGTCGCGCCCGGCCGCGAGACCGGGAGACGCGCGCCCGGCAAGGGTCTGCCCCCCTCCGGTCACCAGCCGCGCAAGCGCCCCGTCGACCTCCTCGATACGGCCCTCGAAGAAGTTCGAGTTCCCGACGAAATCCGCGACATAGCGCGAGGCGGGGCAGTCGTAGAGCTCCTGCGGGCTGCCGACCTGCACGATCCGCCCGGCCCGCATCACGCAGATCCGGTCGCTCAGCGACAGCGCTTCTTCCTGGTCGTGAGTGACGAGAACGAAGGTGATCCCAAGCTGGCGCTGCAGATCCTGAAGCTCGATCTGCATCTCCTTGCGCAGCTTGCGGTCGAGCGCTGCAAGCGGCTCGTCTAGCAGGAGCAGCTTGGGCTCGTTCACGATGGCGCGCGCAAGCGCGACCCGCTGCTGCTGCCCGCCCGACATCTCCCAGACGCGGCGCTTGCCAAAGCCGGAAAGGCGCACCGTCTCGAGCGCCCGCTCGACCTTGTCGGCGATCACGCTTCGCGCAAGGCGTGGCCGGCGCTGGCGCAGGCCATAGCCGATATTGTCGGCGACGCTCAGATGCGGGAACAGCGCGTAGCTCTGGAACACCATGTTGACCGGGCGCCGGTGCGGCTCGAGCTGGTTGACCACCTGGCCGTCGATCAGCACATCGCCGCGCGTCGGCGCTTCGAAGCCGGCGAGCATCCTGAGGGCCGTGGTCTTGCCGCATCCCGACGGGCCGAGGAACGACAGGAACTCCCCGGGCGAGATGCGCAGATCGAGGTCCCGTGCAGCCTCGACATCCCCGAACGTCTTCGACACGCCGCGCAGCTCCGCGACAGGCGGGCCGTCTTGCCGCAGCCGATCGGCGGCATACTGCGTGGAATTGGAATCAGGAGGCATTTTCCCCGAAAGGCCTCATATTGCGTCTATGAGAAAATTGAGGAAAAAATTGCCGTACTGTAAATATGCAATTTATTATACTGACTGCGTGCAGACAGGGGAGTGACCGTGCCGACGGACTGGATGGTGCATGCGGGTCGCATCGTGGAAGACATCGGCTCGCCCGACTTCGGCCGCAGCCTGGCGGGCGGCCTGCGCAGCGTCGCGCCCTACGACTTCACCGTGATCTTCGGCTATGTCGGCTCTGCCCGTCCGCTCGACCTCTATGACGACTTCCCGCCCGACCGGCGCCTGCTGCATGTCGAGGAATACCAGGAAGGCCCGTATCTCCTGGATCCGTTCTTCCTCGCGACGCTGGATCTGTCCGAGCCGGGCCTGAAGCGCCTTCGCGAGATCGCGCCTGACCGCTTCTACCAGGGCGAGTATTACCGCAGCTACTATGCGCAGACCGGTCTCGCCGAAGAGATCGGGTATGTCATCCGGGTCAACGACACGCTGACCATCGTCGTCTCGCTCATGCGCAAGGAAAAGCGCTTCTCGACCGCTGAGGTGCGCGCCCTCAAGCAGGTGTGGCCGGTGATCGATGCCGCCTGCCGCAAGCACTGGCAGAACGTCGTGCCCGCCGACGGCGGCCAGTCCCAGGACATCGCCGAGCGGATCGAGGACGCATTCCAGCGGATCGGCGAGGGCGTGCTGACCGCCCGTGAACGGCAGGTCGTGGAGCTGACGCTGCGCGGCCACTCGGCCGACGCGATCGGCAGCCAGCTGGGCATCTCGTCCGGGACGGTCCGGATCCACAGGCGCAACATCTACACCAAGCTGCGGATCAGCTCGCAGGGCGAGCTCTTCTCGGTCTTCATCAACGCGATGCTCGGAGATGTGCAAGACGATCCGCCGGCCTCGGCAGCGAGGGCGCGCACCCGCCGCAGCTGAACCCAGAGCGCCGGGCCATCGCCCTGCCCTGAAGCGCGGGTCGCGAGCCGCCTCGCGCGCTTCCGGGTCACTGGCCACAGGAGGTCATGCGCGATCGCATCGGGCCAAGGGCATGCGGACGCGGGTGATCCCCCGCCAATGCCCGGTGCCCGCTAGCGCTTTGCACCGTCATGATAGAGCGCGCCATAAGCGCTCGGTCTGAAGGTCTCGGCCGCGGCATCGATATAGGTGGCGCGCTCGAGCCATGCGGGGCTGATCTCGACGCCCCAGCCGGGCTCCTCCGTCACGGTGACATGCCCGTCGGTCACGGCGAAGGGGTCCCCGAGGAAAAGGCCGCGCTGCCAAGGATAGTAATCGTCGCCCTCGATCGACAGCTCGAGGTACTTTCCCGCGTTCGGCACTGCCGCCATCAGGTGCATCGAGCAGATTGTCACGAGGGACAGGTTCGCCGAATGCGGCGTGCAAGGCAGGCCAGCCGCGTGTGCCATGGCCGCCACCTGCAATGTCCGCGTGAGGCCGCCCATGTACATCACGTCGGGCTGGACGACGTCGACGGCACGCATGTCGATCATGCGCTTCCAGGTGGCCATGTCCCAGTCCTGCTCGCCGCCAGTGACGTCGATGTCGAGCGCCTCGGTGACGGCGCGGGTCGCCTCGAGGTCCCAGTATGGCACCGGTTCCTCGTAATGCCCGACGCCGTGCTCGCCCAGCATCCGGCCAATCTTGATCGCACGCGGAACCGAGAAGCCCGAATTGGCGTCGACCAGCTTGTCGATCCCGTCGCCGAGGGCGCGCGCCATGGTGGGAATGATCGCCTCCGTTCGGCCTGGCCACTCGTCGACATCCTCGCCGCATTCGGCACCGATGCGCCACTTGGCGGCGGCGAAGCCCTGCTCGCCGCAAAGCCGCACCAAGCGTTCGGCCTCGTCCGTCGGCGTGATGTCGCGCTTCATCGAGCTTGCATAGGCACGCACCTGCCCCGGAGCGCCGCCGACCAGGCTGGCCACCGGCTTGCCGGCACGGCGCCCCGCCATGTCCCAAAGCGCCGTGTCGAGGCCTGCAAGCGCCCGGGCGCGGTAGGTTCCCGGAAACTTGTGCTCGCGCCGCTCGACAAGGCCGACCAGCCCCACGATGTCGGTGCTGTCGGCGCCCAGCGCCCATGGAACCACCTGCCGGTGAAGCACCTGGGCGGTGATGTCCGCGTTGTAGGTCGAGGTCTGGCCCCACCCATACGCACCATCATCCGCCGTGACGCGCACGAAGCAGAGAAACTCGTTGTGGAAGGTCTCGATGCGGGCGATCCGTGTCATCGGTCTGCCTCATGCCATCTTTCGAGGTTGGTGATCGGGTGGGCTTTCGGGTGGTCAGAACGGCTTCCAGCCGCCCGTCGACCTCGGCTTTGCCAGCGCGCATGCAAGACCGGCTGATCCTCGTCGAGTGATATGACATGAACGCCGCATCGACCACCGGAAACGACGGTTACCGCGCGCCGGCGCGGATTGGCCCCGCAGCTGCTTGAATCGGTCCACCCTCGACGGCGAGCGTCGCCGTCAACATCCCCGAACCGCTTGATCTTGTGGCGCACCCGAGAGGATTCGAACCTCTGGCCTCTGCCTTCGGAGGGCAGCGCTCTATCCAGCTGAGCTACGGGTGCCTGGGCGCAGCCTATACACGGGCGTGCGGCAGGGCGCAACAACGCTGCGGCAGTGGCGCGCGCTCACAACAGGCCGAGCGCGCGGAAGCTTGCGTCGCGCGCCATGCCGACCACGACATGGTCGTGAACCACCAGGCCAACGGCCTTGGCGGCACGTTCGATCTGGCGGGTCATGTCGATATCGGCCTGGCTCGGCGTCGGGTCGCCGGAAGGGTGGTTATGAACCAGGATCAGCGCCGAGGCGTTGAGTTCGAGCGCCCGCTTGACCACCTCGCGCGGGTAGACAGGCACGTGGTCGACCGTGCCGCGCGCCTGTTCCTCGTCGGCGATCAGCGCGTTCTTGCGGTCAAGGAAGAGGATGCGGAACTGCTCGGTCTCGCGATGCGCCATCGCCGTCTTGCAGTAGTCCATCAGCTGCGCCCAGCTGGTGATGACGTGCCGGTTCATCACCCGCGAGCGCGCCAGCCGGTGCGCCGCCGCCTCGACGATCTTGAGCTCGCAGACCACCGCCTCGCCCGCACCCGCGACCTCGGCCAGCCGGGCAGGCGGGGCGGAGATCACGCCATTGAAATCGCCGAAACGGGCGAGCAGCTGCTTGGCCAGCGGCTTCACGTCGCGCCTGGGGATCGCGCGAAACAACACGAGTTCCAGCATCTCGTAATCCGCGACGCTGCCTGCCCCGGCCGAGAGGAACCGCTGGCGCAGGCGCTGGCGGTGCTGGTGGAAATGGGGCGCATCCGGCGACGCGCCGGGCGAGGCCGCCTCGGCGCGGCCTGACACGGCGGTCGATTCGTCGCCCGCCCCGGCGTCAGCGAACAGGCCGCTTTGGTGAATGTCGGAAAAACCGTTCTCGCGGCTGATTTTACGCTTTGCCACCCTGCCTCTCCGGCACGCGCTGCACCTTGGATCGCCGCAGCATCGCGCCATCATGGTTTATATCCCGTTACTGGACAGTTTGGCGCGCCGCCTGCCCTATTCACGCCACGATACGCCGATACCCGAAACCCCATTCATGCCTGCGCAGGGAGGGGTGCGTGCACCAGAAAATTCACTTCATTTCCGGACTTCCACGCTCAGGCTCCACGCTCCTCTCGGCGATCCTCCGGCAGAACCCGCGCATCCATGCCGGCATGACCAGCCCGGTGGGCCCGGTCTTCAACGCCTGCCTCACGGCAATGGGGGCCGAGAACGAGTTCTCGGTCTTCTTCAAGGAGGAGCAGAAGCGCGACATCCTGCACGGCGTCTTCGACGGCTTCTACCGCCACGTCGAGGCGACCGGCCTCGTGTTCGACACCAACCGGATGTGGACCAGCCGCGCGGCGGCCGTGCGCAAGCTGTTTCCCGACTCCAAGATGATCTGCTGCGTGCGCAACCCCGCCTGGGTGATGGACTCGGTCGAGCGGCTGATCCGCAAGAACGCCTTCGATGTTAGCCGAATCTTTACCAACGCCCAGGAACGCTCGACCGTCTATACCCGGGCCGATGCGCTCCTCAATCCGCACCGGATGATCGGCTTCGCCTGGTCGGCGCTGAAGGAGGCCTACTACAGCGAGGACAGCGACATGCTGCTGTTGGTCGACTACGACCTGCTTGCCAGCCGCCCCGCCGAGGTGATGCCGCTGATCTACAAGTTCATCGGCGAGGAGCCCTTCGATCATGATTTCGACGATGTCGAGTACGAGGCGGAGGATTTCGACAGCCAGCTACTGGCCAAGGGTCTCCACCGCGTCCGCGGCAAGGTCGAGCTCCGACAACGCCAGACCGTGCTTCCGCCTGATCTTTTCAAGCGTTTCCAGGACCTTGTGTTCTGGCAGGATGCGCGCGGCACGCGCGCGCACCGGATCGTCGTGACCCAGGACGCCCCCCAGGACGCCCCCCGGGACGCCCCCCAGGGCGACCCCGACAGGGCAGGCCCATGAGACCCGGGGGACCGGCCGCACCACGGCCGGTCCGCCAACCCAGACAACCAGTCTTCATTTCAGACATCTGCTGTGCGTAGGAGAGGGCAATGACGTCCACGAGTGGCGACGGGGTCATCGGACCGGACTATATCGCTGCCGGCTATACCGGCGACGGCACCGTGATCATCGACACGGGAGTCACGAACACCGATTACCTGGGCGCGGGCTACAACGCCTCGGGCTATTACGGCTTCGTTTCGATCACGGGCGCTGCGACGGCGGTCAATGTGGGCAGCGGCGCCCCGGGCTACGAGGGGACGGTCTTCGTCGGCTACGCGACCGGCCCGGGTCCGGCCTACGGCGTGCTCGAGATCTCCGGCGGCGCGTCGGTCACCTCGACGAACGGCGGCTACTGGGACGGCGCCGAGGTGATCGGCGGCTACAACAACGTCAATATCGGCTTCGGTTACGGCTCGTACGGCTACCTCACCGTCGACGGTGCGGGTTCTGAGCTGATCGCGGAAGGTGCCTCGGCGCGGATCACGGTGGGCCGCTTCGGCGGCTTCGGGTATCTCGAAGTCACGAATGGCGGCCTGGTCGAGACGCTCGTCCTCGACGTCGGACGCGATGGCGCCGTGGGCGGCGTGAACATCGCCTCGGGCGGCACGCTCAGGATCACCAACGATTCCGGGCTCTGGGGTGCGCCGGCCTATGCCGGCGAGGCCGGTATCGCCAGCTTCGGCCGAGGCATCGGCGGCATCGGCTTTCTCTATGCATCGGGCGGGGGCGAACTCATCGTCGAGAACACCGACGGGCTGACCGACAATCCCATCTTGCGCTTCGGCCGCGACAGCGGCTCCTACGGCTATGCGCGGATCGAGGGCTCGGGCACCGAGGTGAACGTCGTCCAGCATGGAGCCCAGGGAGACGATTACTCCGGCGGCGCAGTGCTCAACATCGGCGAGGGCGGCCAGGGCATCGTCAATGTCGGCTATGACGCCCAGGTCAACGTCCTTGGCGACCAGGCCCTCCTGCAGATCGCCCGCGGACGCGGCGGCAGCGCGGACAGCGCCGAGAGCCAGCTCAACATCACCAACGGCGCCGACGTTCTGGTCGACTCACAGGGCTATCAGGGCTCCGGCATCCGGGTGGCCGGCGTTGCCGGCTCTAATGGCGCGATCCTGGTGGATGGCACGGGCTCGACCCTGACGGTGACGTCCAGCAGCGACGTCGCGGGCGATTACAGCACCGGCTCGATCGTGATCGGCGTCAACGGCGAGGCCACGCTCGAGGTGCTGAATGGCGGCGCGGTCGCGGCGCGCTCGCTGCGCGTCGGCGAGAACTCGCAGCTCATCGACGAGGACACGCCCGGCCTGGGCGCGGCCGAGGTCACCATCGCCTCGGGCGGCACGGTCACGCTCACGGCGCTCGACAGCACCGCCTACCGCGGCCTTCAGGTCGCGACGGGTGTTGGCAGCTACGGCGTCGTCAACATCGACGGCGAGGGCTCGAGCCTGGTCTCGCAGGGCGGCGCGGGCCGCTTCGAGGTCGGGCGCGGCGGCACCGGCGTCGTGAACATCACCAATGGCGGCGACGCGGCGGCCTTCTTCGTCGACATCGGCCGAGGCGATGGCGCGGGCAATGGCGAGGGGCGCATGGTCGTCGACGGCGCGGGCTCGACCCTGACCGTCTCGGACGAGTTCGGCGCCTTCGTGGACGACCCCGAAGCGGCCGGCGAAGCGGGCTTCCTGCGCATTGCCCGCAACGACGGCGCCTATGGCCGGCTCGACATCACCAATGGCGGTGTTGTTCGCGTCAGCAACGACCCGTCAGGAAACTTCGACCACCCCCTTGTTCAGATCGCGCGCGACAACGGCTCGCATGGTGTTCTGGTGGTTGACGGAACCGACTCTGCTCTCGTGATCGAGCAGACCGGCCCGATTGGGGACTACCTCCCTTATGGCCCAAGTCTCATCATCGGCAGCGGCGGTCTGGGCCACGCTGTCGTCTCCGAGGACGGAGAAGTAATCGTAGCTGGCGAGGGCGCTTCTCTAATCGTCGCTGCCGGCCGTCTTGACGCCTACGGTGCGCCTGACACAACGACCGACCAGAGCATTCTCGAGATTCAGCGGGCTTCGGTTTTCGTCACTGCAGGAGGCTACAGCGGCTTCAAGCCGGGATCCGAACCCGCCACCACCATTTTCAGTGGTTCGCGGGTCGTCATCGGTGAGGGTGAAGGCACAAACGGTCGAATTCATGTCGATGACACTGGCAGCCTATTAATTCAAAGTGCAGTCAACTCGCCGTCCGAGCTTAACAGCGTCCTGATCGTGGGTGAGTATGGTACAGGTACGCTTGACATCACGCAAAGCAGCGGCGTCTACAACTCATTCTCCGGCTCCAAAGCGATTACTGCGATTGGGCTCCACGCAGGCTCGCACGGTACCGTCACGGTTGATGGCCCGAACTCTCTTTTGAGCGCCGGTACGCTCCTTCTCGTTGGCGCGGGCTACGACCCAGAGCTCGAGCAAGCCTTCCCCGATCAGGGTGGAACGGGTCTGCTCAACCTTCTGAACGGCTCGACGGTGTCTGCGTCGACGACGCTTGTCGGTTCG
>NZ_JAEHHL010000030.1 GCF_016623495.1 Thermohalobaculum xanthum
TCACTCGATGATTTTGGAGACGACGCCTGCGCCGACGGTGCGTCCGCCCTCGCGGATGGCGAAGCGGAGCTTCTCCTCCATGGCGATCGGGGCGATCAGCTGCACCGTGAACTTCAGGTTGTCGCCCGGCATCACCATCTCGGTGCCCTCGGGCAGTTCCACCGTCCCGGTCACGTCGGTCGTGCGGAAGTAGAACTGCGGGCGGTAGTTGGTGAAGAACGGCGTGTGACGGCCACCCTCCTCCTTGGTCAGGATGTAGGCTTCGGCCTCGAACTTGGTGTGCGGCGTCACCGAGCCCGGCTTGCACAGCACCTGGCCGCGCTCGACGCCCTCGCGGTCGACGCCGCGCAAGAGCGCGCCGATGTTGTCGCCCGCCTCGCCGCGGTCGAGCAGCTTGCGGAACATCTCGACGCCGGTCACCGTCGTCTTCTTGGTCGGGCGGATGCCGACGATCTCGACTTCCTCGCCCACCGTCACCACGCCGCGCTCGACGCGGCCCGTCACCACCGTGCCGCGGCCCGAGATCGAGAACACGTCCTCGACCGGCATCAGGAACGGCTGGTCGATCGGGCGGTCCGGCGTCGGGATGAACTCGTCAACCGCCGCCATCAGCTCGCGCACCTTGTTCTCGCCGATCTCCGGATCGCGATCCTCCAGCGCCGCCAGCGCCGAGCCCGCGATGATCGGAATGTCGTCGCCCGGGAAGTCGTAGCTCGACAGAAGCTCGCGAACCTCCATCTCGACCAGCTCGAGAAGCTCGGGGTCGTCGACCTGGTCGACCTTGTTCAGGAACACCACCAGCGCAGGCACGCCGACCTGGCGCGCCAGCAGGATGTGCTCGCGCGTCTGCGGCATCGGGCCGTCGGCCGCGTTCACCACCAGGATCGCGCCGTCCATCTGCGCCGCGCCCGTGATCATGTTCTTCACGTAGTCGGCATGACCGGGGCAGTCGACATGCGCGTAGTGACGGTTCGGCGTCTCGTACTCGACATGCGCCGTCGAGATCGTGATCCCGCGCGCCTTCTCCTCCGGCGCCGCGTCGATCTGGTCATACGCCTTGAACTCGCCGAAGAACTTCGTGATCGCCGCCGTCAGCGACGTCTTGCCGTGGTCGACGTGACCAATCGTCCCGACGTTCACATGCGGCTTATTCCGCTCGAACTTTGCCTTACCCAT
>NZ_JAEHHL010000031.1 GCF_016623495.1 Thermohalobaculum xanthum
GGGCACTGTTGCAAATAGTCGGTGGTGATAAACTTATCATCCCCTTTTGCTGATGGAGCTGCACATGAACCCATTCAAAGGCCGGCATTTTCAGCGTGACATCATTCTGTGGGCCGTACGCTGGTACTGCAAATACGGCATCAGTTACCGTGAGCTGCAGGAGATGCTGGCTGAACGCGGAGTGAATGTCGATCACTCCACGATTTACCGCTGGGTTCAGCGTTATGCGCCTGAAATGGAAAAACGGCTGCGCTGGTACTGGCGTAACCCTTCCGATCTTTGCCCGTGGCACATGGATGAAACCTACGTGAAGGTCAA
>NZ_JAEHHL010000032.1 GCF_016623495.1 Thermohalobaculum xanthum
GGCACATGGATGAAACCTACGTGAAGGTCAATGGCCGCTGGGCGTATCTGTACCGGGCCGTCGACAGCCGGGGCCGCACTGTCGATTTTTATCTCTCCTCCCGTCGTAACAGCAAAGCTGCATACCGGTTTCTGGGTAAAATCCTCAACAACGTGAAGAAGTGGCAGATCCCGCGATTCATCAACACGGATAAAGCGCCCGCCTATGGTCGCGCGCTTGCTCTGCTCAAACGCGAAGGCCGGTGCCCGTCTGACGTTGAACACCGACAGATTAAGTACCGGAACAACGTGATTGAATGCGATCATGGCAAACTGAAACGGATAATCGGCGCCACGCTGGGATTTAAATCCATGAAGACGGCTTACGCCACCATCAAAGGTATTGAGGTGATGCGTGCACTACGCAAAGGCCAGGCCTCAGCATTTTATTATGGTGATCCCCTGGGCGAAATGCGCCTGGTAAGCAGAGTTTTTGAAATGTAAGGCCTTTGAATAAGACAAAAGGCTGCCTCATCGCTAACTTTGCAACAGTGCCC
>NZ_JAEHHL010000033.1 GCF_016623495.1 Thermohalobaculum xanthum
GGCTGGTCTCGAACCTTTGCGGCGGACCCGACGGAAGCGACGCTATTGCTCGAAGGAAAACAGCCGCATGATCCGGCGCGTCCTCGCTCCATGCTCGGATTAATCTTGGCTGGGCGCGAGCGCCGCAAAAATCTCTTGAGAACCGGACGCGGCACGGCACTCACGGGCGCTTCCGATGATATTGCGTCGCGGCTGACCCGAGGCAATCTTGGCGGTTCCATCGAAGCAGCGTAGGGCAGCTTGCCCTCGCAGGCGCGATGCAGTCGCGGCCGTTCAGCCTTCCCGGCTGGGGTGAGGCTTTTGCCGAAGCACCCGGCCCGTTTCCCTGGTCCCGAACGGTTCGTGCGCGATGTGGACGACGGTCGTACCGACACCAGCCACGCGCCCGGCGGCTTGGTGGATGAGGCCGACAATCCTCGCTCAGCCGCCCTCTCTCCGGCGGGCCTTTATCGGACACGGTTCGGACACGGGGATTGGGCGGGCGTCCGACCCCTCGCGGGGCGTTGCGTAAGCGTTTGACATCGCGTGTTGATTTGGTTGCGGGGGCAGGATTTGAACCTGCGACCTTCAGG
>NZ_JAEHHL010000034.1 GCF_016623495.1 Thermohalobaculum xanthum
TGGCTAAAAAGAAGCAGGCGCGCATTGATGATGTGGTGGATTTCCTGAAAAACGCCCGTGATAACGACCAGTATGTCGAGTCACCGACCATCCGCAGCCGTCTGGACGAAATGATTGTGCTGCTTGACCAGTACACTGCCAACGGCACTTACGGCCGGTATTTTAACTCTGATGAACCGTCCCTGCGGGATGATGCCAGAATGGTGGTGCTGGAGCTGGGTGGGCTGGAAGACCGTCCGTCA
>NZ_JAEHHL010000004.1 GCF_016623495.1 Thermohalobaculum xanthum
CGAAAACCTCCTCCGTGGCCCAAATCATCTGACAACGGACACACACTAGCTGAAGCCAGAGCGTGGGCAAGTTAAAGACGTTTGCGCGAGATTGGGGTGCAAGTTTGCGGACAATACAAGGTGATCAAGCTTGGAAGGCTCGCATCGATTTTCCATCGTCACTGTTCGTGCTGTTTTCCTAGGACTGCTTAGGACATTCTGCAATCAGTCGAGTGACATATTCTATCATGAGAGTGGATTTCTCCATGACGGACCGCCTTGAAGATTTGCGCCGGTTCTACGCCTTGATGGATGAGCTCGAGCGCCGAGTGGGGGGCAAGCGGATTCTGGCAGAGTGTCACGGGCGGCTGTCGTGGCCAGAACGCGGTGTCTATTTCTTTTTTGAGGAAGGTGAGGATCGATCGGGGAGTGGCCGGGGACCTCGCGTTGTTCGCGTGGGGACGCACGCGCTCAAAGCCGGGTCGGGTACAACGCTCTGGAAACGCCTTTCCCAGCATCGTGGGCAGGCGCGTTCGGGTGGGGGCAATCATCGTGGGTCAATATTTCGATTGATTGTCGGCACGGCTTTAATGGCGCGAGATGGCCATGTCTCACCGAATTGGGACAATCGCCACTCTTCGGCATCGCGTGAGGTGCGCGGCGCCGAGCTAACAATGGAACGCGCCGTGAGCGTCGTTATCGGCGCGATGCCGTTCCTTTGGCTGCCCGTCGAAGATGACGCCGGGCCCCAGAGTGGACGAGGAATCATTGAGCGCGGGTCAATCGCGCTGCTGAGCGACTGGGGAAAGGAGCCGATCGACCCTCCATCAGATCGATGGCTTGGCCATCACTGTAACCGCCCGCGCGTCAGAGGTTCCGGGCTTTGGAATAGCAATCATGTCGACGAGAGCTATGAAGTCTCCTATTTGGATGCGCTTGAGCGCTATATCCAAAATGCGGGCGCCTGATGGGCGAGACACACGCTGAGCGGATCATGGCGCTGCTGGCGCAATCGCCAGAGCTTAATGATGATGAGATTGCAGAAAAGCTCTGCATCAAGCCGCGCCAAACAGTCAATCAGATCTGCCGTCGATTAGAGCAGCGTGGAGCCTTAGAGCGACGCGTCGGCGCTGCAGGAAAGATTGTTAATGTGCTGGCCAGTGCAGGACCGGTCGCGGCAGCGAAACCGCCTCCCTCTTCTCAGCCCGCTCGGAAGCTCGCTTCAGGCGAGGAAAAGGTGCTGGTGCCAGAGCGCTTTGATAGGACTCTTCTGATCATGCCGTGCTCGAAGGGAAAGCGTAATGGCGGCGTCGCTGCGAATTCTGGCCCATGCCTCGCTGACAAGATTGCGCCAGAATTGGCTGCAGAGCTTATTTCGGCGCGCAAGAATGCAGCTATGAAGACCTCACTTGATGAGGCTGCGCTCATGCCCGCCTGGCAGCGCTACAGCGGATCGCTGTATCGAGCGGGGGCTGGGGCGGTTGCGCATCTCCTGAAGGAGAAGATGCACATCATTATCCTAAGTGGCGGATATGGTGCCGTGCTCGCGGGCGAGCCAATCGGGAATTACGACCAGCCGCTGAAGACATCCTGGTGGCCGGGTAAGCTTCTGCAGCGTGTCTTGCTTTCGTATGCGTCTGTGCAGGGAATTCGTACTGTTCGCGCCTTCGCTTCGTCGACGAGCCCCTATTCGAGCGTCCTCCGTGGGATACGTTGGGACGAGGCAGGTATTGAAGATGCACTTCTCGTCACCCCTGAAGCCAAGCCTGGTGGGACGCACAAGAGCCCGGCATCGATTGGAGAAGCCGTCGCTGCACTTGCCGCGAGAAACCTTCGTTCTGACTGGAAAAGCTCATACGGATTGGGGCTTGAGTTTGATGGTTGATAATTCTCTTTATTCAGTGATCTGAGCTGTTTTTGGAGAGATCAATCAGTTTCATGGCCGCACTCCCCCAGCCTTCGCGAAGGAAGGGGCAGTTGCTTGCAGCGGCACGGCGGATCCTTTGTCCCCTGCGTCGCACCTGAAACAATGCCTATTCGAGGTCCTTGACCATCAGCATCCACTCGGTCCCCGGGCTATCCCAGCCCGGGATCGACACGATCGGGCGCCTCGCGACGATCCTGTAGCCCTTCCGCTCGTACAGCCGGTGCGCGCCGGTGTTGCTGTCCGAGACGATCAGGCTCATCCGACCGGGGCCTTCGAGCGCTTCCGCATGGGCGAGCAAGGCGCCACCAACCCCCTTGCCCTGGTGATCCGCCAGCGTCGACAGGATGAGAATGTAGCGGCTGTTGGGTGCCAATGCCTCGAGTTCGACCAGCGGTACGAAGCCGGCGGGGGTGTCGGGATCGGGTTGGGGCATGTCCGAGCCGTGCAGGTAGGTCACCAGCACGCCTGCAGGCGAGCCGTCGACCAGAGCGATCCACGTCTTTTGCCAGCTGATCCAGGATTCCGAGCCGCGGATCCGCTCGAGCCCGTGATCGAACGCCGACTGGCCCGGGCGGGCGAGCGATGCCCATGTGGCCAGCGGCAACCCCTCGCCCGCCTGAATGATGAGCGGCGCCATGAACTCCGCATCGGCCGGAGTCGCTGGGCGGATCGTCAAGTCTCGCGGCTGGTCCATATCGCGGTCGGGTGTGACCAGTTTCCTTGAGTGAGAGATCAGGGCGCAAAGCGTTGGGATTGGACCCCTAAAGTGGCGATCTTGTCGGCGGGCTCTCCTGGCTGCGGATGAACCCATAGTTCAATCTCTGGCAGGGGACGAAACTCTTCCACCGTTCTGTAGACCGTCTCGAGGTCCCGTCCTCCGAAAATCAGATAAATAGCTCGCTCATATCCCGCCACCCTGCGAAATCTCGCCATCGTTTCCAAGTCTTTCCGAATGCCCCCTCGACGGGCCTCTACAGATTTGACTTCGATGATCGCATGGTTGCCTGCCATGTCTCCGGGCGTGTGTATCAAGATGTCTGGCATCGAAAAATCAGGCCGAGTTGTCTCAGGATCGGATGCGCTCGCTTGTCGACCTCACCATTGATGGTGAATCGGCAGTCGGGCGGCCATCGCAGGCGAATTTGATGGTAGAGCTCATAACAGTAAACGCGCTCTCTAAATATTGGCTCGCCACCGTCGATCGGGAGGTTAAAATACTGTTCTTGAATTCTGGCGGTTGCAGCTCGAAGGATTTCATTAAGCGTTTCCACGATCTCTCACCGTTCCGAGTCTTCTTCAATTCATGAAGGGGTTTCTGATTGGCTGTGCAGGCGAGCGTGGTGTCCTCATGTCGCGAATGCCGGCGGAAGATTCCTCGTCAAGCACGCCATTGCTGGTAAGCGTTGACAGTTGAGGTTTGGCCCTTTCCCCAAAGACGTTTGGTCACTAACCCCAAGCGGACTAGTCTCACACGAATGTGCCAAGTGGGCCCCCGTTTGTGAGGGTTTCATTGCCGCGGTGCCTTATTAACTGTTTGATAAGATTATTTAAAATTTCAGACCGGCTTCCGGTCGGTTCGAACAACGCAGGCGATGAACTCCCAGTCTTCGCTCGTATCGTACTGGGTGTGAGGTAGATTGTCCCCGGTGTCCCGCATTCATCTTCGGGATTGCCGGGGACATGATCACCCGAGAGCGCTCGACGAGCATCCGAGTGGGCGAGGATGTGCCCAATAAGCACTGTTTACAGCTTGAATCCAGAAGGGCGAAGGCCCGCAGCCCCTAAGGTATTCGGCCATTCCTCCCAGATCTCTTCAGTTGACCACCAGTGCGGTGCAGCTTGCTGCATCGCCGCCTTAAAGGCCGTCTTCTTGGCGGGGGGCAGCTGTGCCAAAGTTGCCTGCGGCGTTGTTTGATTTGCGGCGCTGCAGAACATTCGCCAAAGCCACGGAGCGATCGACGGCGGGGCATCGCTCAACATGCAGAGTTGAAGTGTTCCGAAGGGGTCTTCCCAAGATGCCAATTCTTTTAGAGGCCCTCCGTGCTTCACCACGCGTTCAATCCGAGTCATCGGTACGGAAGACTCCGACTGTATTTCATTTTTGGCCATCTCCTTCTTCTTGTCGTATATGCGAGTCTGCCTGTTTGACTTTGGGCTTCCAAGATAAAGGGTCTCAAGATAACCATTTCTCTTGTAGAATCCACTCCGTACAGCGTAGTTGGAGTAAAATAGTGTATTTTTAATACCGATGCCCAATAAGTCGATGGCAATATCAAGTCGGCTGACCCGCGCGCTTTGAAAGAGCTGTTCCGGGCCTCCGGGGAGGATATATTCCATATGGGCAAGCAGAAGCTCCTCCACGCCATCTTTCCCCATCTTTGCTGGATTAAATTCGAGGCGGACAAAGGAATATTCTTTTTTATTTGGATATAAGCTAAGCAGAGCAGGCTCTTTCGAGACGTCCAGAGATAAAAAGGCGTTATACGAATACCCATTTTTACTGTACGTCTTTTTCACGTAACCGAGCTCTTCCTGAACCTTGACCACATTCCAGATAGCTCCCTTCGTGGCAGCCGATGTTATCGGGAGCGTGAGGCTTATTTTGTCGATGCTCATTGCGATCTGTGGGGTGGATTTGCAATTAATTGCACTTATGGGCGGACTATGTGATGCGAGGTCCAGTTTACCTTTCCCGACTTTCTTGATTTTGATGATCGAATGAGCGGGTTTTCCGTTGACATGCTTGTTCGTAAGATTGCTCTTTACAGGCTTGTTAGAGGGGGTGCCGGATTTCATAACGTTTCCTCCCCGCGATGCGTCGCTCGATGCCTTTCGATCCAGGCATCAAATTCGTCGAGGTCGATAAGAACCTTTCGCCCGAGGCGAATAATCGCCGGAGCAAAACCGTTTCCCGCGAGCTTGGCTCCGCCGGATCCGCGTTGATCGTGTGCGTTGAAGACGAGATGTCTCAGGTATCGCTCAGAGGCCCACCTATAGCCCTCGATTTTTGGAATATCGCGAATTGCTGCAAGCCGCTTGCGTGCTTCGCGACGCGTGGGGTTGCTCTCTGTCATTTTGCTGATCTCCTTTATCGCGTCGCGTTCGTTGCGGCGCTGACAAAGAAGGGTGCTCTGGGATTCGCGGCCCGACAAACCAGGCAGTTTCCTTCAACATATTGATAAAAAACAAAAAATATTGATTATCTGATTGGTATTTAGCTCGTTGATTCTGGTATTCCCGTCTAGCCTACCGAATCGTCGATCCACTGCCTTATGAACTTCCGGAGTGCGTCAAAGCGATAGAGCTTCTCGCCGCCCTTCGTTAGGCGCTGCTCAAGCTCGCGGGCCATCTCCGAAATGTTGAACTTCGCCTTTGCCTCGATTCCCTTTTCCTTAAGCAGTTCAAAGAACGCTTCCTCCGCGATTTCCCGGCTCTTGGGCAGAGCCTTTTCGGCCTTTGTCCAGCCTTTCGCTTGTTTCTTTCGGTCCTGATAGCGCTCTTCTGCTTCCTTCAGGTGTGAGGTTGCGTCTGGCCAGCGTGCGCAGGCCCAGGCAACAAAGTTTCGAGGATCGACGAGGTGTCGTGCCGCGCCCTCGCTCCCTTCGATCCGTTCGAGCTCTCGGAGATGGTCGCGGCCCTCCGCGTCCCTCAGATGGCCTGCGCGACGGTCTGCCATGGATGCGAGGGCAATCTTGTACGGGCGCTGCATTTCGTCTTCATCGCCATGGGCTACGATTGGTTTTTTTCGGTTTTTTGGATCGATATCCTGCAGCAGGCAAATGGCTTCGAAGAGCGTCCAAGTCTGCTTTTCGAAGTACGTATCGAGCAAATCGGCCAGCAGATTATTCGTCATTTTCGAAAAGCCGACCCATGGTGCGTTCTACGACCCGCCGGGTGTGAGCGTCGCTAAAATGTGCGTAGCGTTTTGTCATTTGCGGTGTCTTGTGACCTAAGACCGCCCCTATTTCTGGAAGGCTTGCGCCATCCATAGCAAGATAGCTCGCAGCAGTGTGCCGAAGGTCGTGAAATTTGAAATCGGCGATGTCGGCTTGATGAACGGCGGCGTACCAAGCCTTCATAATATTTGCTGGACTGCTGCCAATCCTGCTCGGAAAGACGAGTGCTTTCGGGTCGAGGCGCTTCTCTCGAAGCTCGGTCAAGGCGAGCTTTACGGGTTTCAGTAATGCCGCCGAGCGTCGTTCACCATTTTTCGTCTCGTGGATCGTGATCCTGTCGCGCTCCCAGTCGAGATCGGCCCATGTCAGGCGTTCAATCTCGCCCCTCCGCATGCCCGTCGTCAGCGCAATCAAAACGAAGGGTAGTAGATAGGGGTTGGAGCTCTGCTGGCAGGCGTCGAGTAAACGTTTACGTTCTTCATCGGAGAGATGGCGGACGCGTCCCTGCGGCTCCTTGAGTCTCGGAACTCTCCGCATCGGATTGTCCTCGAGCCAGCCATACTGTTTTTCGGCCACACTCAAGGCGTGGGAGAGGGCCGCCATATATCGATTGACGGTGGCCGGGCCAACCTCCCTGGTCGCGCCGCTTCGCTTCATGAGCTCGGCGCGCGCACTCAGAATTCGATCCGGTGTCAGCTCAGACAAGCGCAGGGCGCCAAGGTGCCGCCGCCAAAAGCCCAGCTGCTGGATCTGTACTTTGCCAGAGCGTTTGAGAGGTATGATTTCCGAGATGTAGCGCTCGATGAGCTCGCCAACGGTGTGCTTTCGGGCTTGCCTTCCATCGCGGAACCTTCCGGCATCAATACCTGCTTCGATGTTGCGGGCCCAGGCTTCAGCGTCGGTCTTGCGCTTGAAGCTTTGCGACACCGTCTGAACACCGCGGCGGCGCACCACGGCTTTCCAGCTGATCCCGCGTTTCCCCTCGATTTTGCTGATGGAAGGCATGGCAAGCGCAATCCGATATCATTCAGTGAGCGTTCACCAGATGCGTCCAGGGATCAAGAGGTGTTGCACCAAATTTGCACCAAAAATGCTCTTGAGTGCCGTCTTAGATCATTAAGTTATTGATTTTGTTGGTGAGCGGGGTGGGGATCGAACCCACGACCAGCTGATTAAAAGTCAGCTGCTCTACCACTGAGCTACCCGCCCTCTCCGATCGGACCCAGTGGACCGCGGACGGCGCGGACCGTAGGGCGGGGCGGGGCTTCGGTCAAGAGGGGCAGGTACTGGTGCGACGGCTCGGCCGGCGTTATATGCTCGCCCATGAGCACGGGACATGACAGCGCGTCTCCGGGCCTGGCGTTTCGCAAGATGCACGGCCTTGGCAACGACTTCGTCATCATCGACGCGCGTGGTGCGCGCGCCGAGGCGATAACGCCTGCGCTGGCGCGCGCGCTTGGCGACCGGCACCGGGGGGTGGGGTTTGACCAGCTCGCGGTCATCGGCGCGTCCGGGGTCGGGGACGCCCGCATCGATTTCTGGAACGCCGACGGCACCAGAGCGGGGGCCTGCGGCAACGCGACCCGCTGCGTTGCGCATCTTCTGATGAGCGAGAGCGGGGCGCCCGGCGTGACGATGCTGACCGGCAATGGGCAGCTCGCGGCCTGGCGCGAGCCCGACGGGCGTGTCACGGCCGACATGGGCCCCGCGCGGCTCGACTGGCGCGAGATCCCGCTGGCCGGGCCGCTCGACACGGTCAGCCTTCCGATCGAGGGCGCGCCCGGCGCGGTGAGCATGGGCAACCCGCACTGCGTGTTCTTCGTCGACGATGTCGCGGCGGTCGAGCTTTCCTCGATCGGGCCGCGGATCGAGCATCACGCGCTGTTCCCCGAGCGCACGAATGTCGAGTTTGCCGAGATCCGCGACCGCCACCACCTGCGCCTCCGGGTCTGGGAGCGCGGCACCGGGATCACGCAGGCCTGCGGCTCGGGCGCCTGTGCGACGGTGGTCGCGGGCGTGCGCAAGGGGCTCCTGGACCCGCGGGTCACGATGGAACTCGACGGCGGCGTGCTCGACCTCGAATGGCGCGAGGACGGCCATGTGCTGATGACGGGGCCCGTCGCGCATGTGTTCGAGGGGCATCTCTCGCCCCAGTTCCTGGCGGGGATCGGCGCATGACCGCCCGCCCGCCGATCTTCGCGACCTTCGGCTGCCGGCTGAACGCCTACGAGACGCAGGCGATGACCGATCTCGCCGCCGAGGCGGGGCTGGGCGACGCGGTGGTCGTCAACACCTGTGCCGTGACCGCCGAGGCGGTGCGCCAGGCGCGCCAGCAGATCCGCAAGCTGCGCCGCGAGAACCCGGATGCCACGCTGATCGTGACCGGCTGTGCGGCGCAGACCGAGCCCGGCACCTTTGCGGAGATGCCCGAGGTCGACCGGGTAATCGGCAATCTCGAGAAGATGAAGGGCGAGACCTGGCGCGCGCTTGCCGCCCCCGACTTCGTGGGCGAGACCGAGCGGGTGCAGGTCGACGACATCCTGAGCGCGCGCGAAACGGCGGGACACCTGATCGACGGCTTCGGCACGCGTTCGCGAGCCTATGTGCAGGTCCAGAACGGCTGTGACCATCGCTGCACCTTCTGCATCATCCCCTATGGGCGCGGGAACTCGCGCTCGGTGCCGGCGGGCGTGGTGGTCGAGCAGATCCGCCGCCTGGTGGACCGCGGCTTCGCCGAGGTGGTGCTGACCGGGGTCGACCTCACGTCGTGGGGCGGCGATCTTCCGGGCAATCCGCCGCTGGGGGATTTGATGCAGCGGATCCTGAGGATGGTGCCCGACCTGCCGCGGCTGCGGATCTCGTCGATCGACTCGGTCGAGGCCGATCCCGCGCTGGTCGATGCCATGGCCTCGGAAAGCCGGCTGATGCCGCATCTCCATCTGAGCCTGCAGGCTGGCGACGACATGGTCCTCAAGCGCATGAAGCGGCGCCACCTGCGGGACGACGCGATCCGCTTCTGCGAGGAGATGCGGGCCAAGCGCCCCGGCATCGTCTTCGGCGCCGACCTGATCGCGGGTTTCCCCACCGAGACCGAGGCGATGTTCGAGAACTCGCTCAAGCTGGTCGAGGAATGCGGCCTGACCTGGCTGCATGTCTTCCCCTACTCGGCGCGCAAGGGCACGCCGGCGGCGCGGATGCCCCAGGTTCGGAAAGCCGTTCGGGCCGAGCGCGCGGCGCGGCTGCGCGCGGCGGGCGCGGGGCGGGTGGCGGCCTTCCTCGCGGCCCAGGTGGGGCGCGCCGACCAGGTGCTGACCGAGCGGCCGGACATGGGCCGGACCGAGGGTTTCGCCGAGGTGATCTTCCCCACGCCGCAGCCGGTCGGTGAGATCCTGCCGACCCGGATCGCGGGCGTCGAGGGCGAGCGCCTGGTCGCTGCGTGAAACCGCAACGGCGCCGCTTTCACGCGTGAAAATGACAATAAGCTATTGATATATGTATACAATAATTTGAACCATCCATTTTCTTGCCGTGACGTCGAGATCGGTCACACGCAGCGAGGCCGGCGTCGCGAGAGGTGATCACAAGCTTCGCCGGATCGGTCACCGAAGGCATCATCCCGCCGCAGATCGGCACTGGCATGGCCGGGCCGTCTTTGCCTGCGGCGAAAGCCGCGTTAAGGAGGCACAGGCGGAGCCGAGCGGCAGGGATCAGTCATGTCCTTCTTCAAGAAGATGAAAGAGCGACTCTTCAAGTCGTCGTCGAAACTCGACGAGGGGCTCGAGGCGCTTGTGGAGGAGGGCGGGACCGCCGAGCCCGAGGCGCCGGCCGCGCCGCAGCCCCCGGCGCCCGCGCGGGCCGAGGCGCCTGCGGATACCGCAGACGCGTCTTCCGGGGCGCCCGACGAGGCCCCGGCCCCACCCCCAGCGCCCGTCTCCTCGCCTGCCTCTGCCGCCGCTCCTGCACCCGAGTCCCGGCCGGGCTTCATCGCGCGCGCCTTCGGCACGAAGCCGGGCGAGGTCAAGCGCGTGCTGGACGATGCGATGCTCGAAAGCCTCGAGGAGGTGCTGATCCAGGCCGACATGGGGGTCGAGACCTCGATCAAGCTCTCGGCCCGGCTGGCCGAAGGACATTTTGGCAGGCGCGTGGGCACCCGCGAGATCAAGGAGGCGCTGGCCCGCGAGATCGCGGCCATCCTGACGCCGGTGGCCCGGCCGCTGCCGATCTATGCCAAGCGCCCGCAGGTGGTGCTGGTGGTTGGCGTGAACGGCTCGGGCAAGACGACGACGATCGGCAAGCTCGCGAGCCAGCTGCGCGGCGCGGGCAAGTCCGTGGTGATCGCGGCGGGCGACACCTTCCGCGCCGCGGCGGTCGAGCAGCTGCAGGTCTGGGGCAGCCGGGCGGGCGTGCCGGTGATGACCGCGCCGCAGGGATCCGACCCCGCCTCGCTGGCCTTTGACGCGATGGTCCGGGCCGAGGCCGAGGGCGCCGACATGCTGCTGATCGACACGGCAGGCCGCCTCCAGAACCGGCAGGACCTGATGGAGGAGCTGGCCAAGATCGTAAGGGTGATCCGCAAGAAGGACCCGCAGGCGCCGCACAACACCGTGCTGGTGCTGGACGCGACCACCGGGCAGAACGCGCTGAGCCAGGTCGAGATCTTCCGCAAGATCGCCGATGTGTCGGGCCTGGTGATGACCAAGCTGGATGGCACCGCCAAGGGTGGCGTGCTGGTGGCGCTGGCCGATCGCTTCGGTCTGCCGATCCACGCGATCGGCGTGGGCGAGAGCATCGACGACCTCGCCCCCTTCGACCCGGACGAGTTCGCCCGGGCGCTGACCGGCTTCGGCGACTGAGCGCCGGGCGATGGGGGTCGGGTCGATCCTGCGGGCGATCGGGGCGGTGTTCCTGCTGCTCTTCATCGCCGTGGGTGCGATGGCGGTGATGCCGCCGGCCTGGATTGCCGACCCGCCATCCGAGGAGCCGCGCTCGATGATGGGCTCGGGCTTCGTCAACGACCATGCCGATGTCGCGCCCTGGACCTGGTGGTGGTCGGACCGGATCGAGCTGCGCGTCGACCACCCGGCCGAGACCAACATCGTGATCTGGAACCATCACACCGAGGCGATGGAGGGTTCGCCGTCGTGCCTCGGCTCGCTCTACTTCCCGCCGCCCGCGATCGCCCGGCTCGAACGCATCGGCCGCACGCGGGTCTATTACCTGTGCACGAAGTCATCGCAGGCCCCCGGGCAGCCCCATTTCGCCCGCCAGCGGCGTGACGAGATCCTGGCGCTGGTGGCCCGGTTCCGGGCGCTGGGCGTGCCCGCCGGCCGGATCTTCCTGTCGGGGCAGTCGGGCGGCAGCTGCTCCTCGCTGATGGCGCTGGGCGCCGCACCCGACGAGATGAACGCGGGCATCCTGTTCGCGCCGGCCTGTTTCGGGACCGGCGAGGGCGACAAGCGCGCCCGCGGCGACAACAATCCCGAGCGCGTCGGCCTGATCGACGAGATGACCAGTGCCGAGCGGATCACCGCGCTGCTGGTGGGCTTTGGCCGAGACCGCTGGAACAAGCCCCAGCACCTTGGCTTCCTGGCCGAGCGCTACCCCGAGACGGTCGAGATCTTCACCCCCGGCTGCGGCGCCGATCATTCCGGCGCCTTCCATGGCTGCGGCGTCGAGGCGGTGGCCGCGGCGACCGAGCGCTATTTCCGCGCGCGGCTGGAAGCGGCCGGCTTCGCCCTTCCCGCCCCCGCGCCCTCGCCGACGGAGCCCGATGAATGAGCGAGATGATCGTTGCGATGTCGGGCACGCCGGAGGGGGCGGTCCTGGCCTTCGCGCTGGCGCTTCTGTCGGCCTTCGCCCATGCCACCTTCGGCGCGATCAACAAGGGGGGCGCCGACCCCTACCTGAACCGCGGGGCGATCAACGTCGCCTATTCGCTGATGGCGATGCCCTTCGCCTTCTTCGTCTTTCCGCTGCCCTCGGCCGCGGTGTGGCAGGTGCTGGCGATGACCTACCTGATCCACCTGCTCTACGAGTGGCTGCAGAGCACCGCCTTCCACAAGGGCGACTTCACCCTGGTCTACCCGATCGCGCGGGGCACCGGGCCGCTGGCCACCGCGATCGGGGCGGTGTTCATCTTCGGCGAGCGGCTGGCGCCGATGCAGTGGGCGGGCATCGCGCTGCTGTCGGCCTCGATCTGGGGGCTGGCGGTGGCGAACCTGCGCGCCCGGCGGGTCGATATCGCGGCGCTGCCGGGGTTGCGGCAGGCCATCGGCGTCGCGCTGATGACCGGGCTGATGATCGCCGTCTACACCATCGTCGACGCCTATGGCATCCGGCTCGCCGAGAACCCGTTCAGCTTCCTCGCCTGGTTCTTCGTGCTGGGTGGTTTCGGCTTTCCCTTCATCGCGATCCACCGCTGGCGCCACATGGCGCCCGAGCGGCGGCCGCAGCCCTTCGACCTGGCGGTGCGCGGCTTTTTCGGCGCGCTGATCGCCTTCGTCAGCTTCGGCGCCGTGATGCTCGCCACCCGGCTCGACAAGGTCGGCGAGGCGGCGGCGCTGCGCGAGACCTCGATCATCTTTGCGACCGCCATCGGCGTGCTGATCTTCCGCGAGCGGATCGACGTCACCCGGCTGGCGCTGATCGGGCTGATCGCGACGGGCGCGATGCTGGTCGAGTTCGGATGAGCAAGGTGTCGCGGGGTGGGTGACAGCGGCGTCCGGCGCCGCTACATGTGCCGCATGACCGCCGAGACCCCGACCCCCGCCGAACCGTCGTCCCTGCTCAAGCTCGCGCTGGAGCTGGGTCCGCTTGTCGTGTTCTTCGGCGTGTTCCGCTACGGGCGCGAACTGCTGGAGATCCCTGCGCTGCACGATGCCATGGCTGCGGCGACGGGGCCCGCGGCACTGGCGACCGAGTCGGGGCCGCTCTTCATCGCGACGGCGGCCTTCATGATCGCGATCGCGGTGTCGCTGGCGGCGTCGTGGTCGATGACCCGGCGACTGCCCCGCATGGCGGTGGTGACCGGCGTCGTGGTTGCGGTGTTCGGCGGGCTGACGCTGTGGCTGCAGGACGAGACCTTCATCAAGATGAAGCCCACCATCGTGAACGGGCTGTTCGCGATCGCGCTGGGCATCGGGCTCGTGCAGGGGCGCAGCTACATCAAGTACCTGATGGGCGAGGCGATGCCGATGGACGACCGGGGCTGGATGATCTTCACCCGGCGCTGGGCCATCTTCTTCACCTTCATGGCGGTGCTGAACGAGATCGTGTGGCGCAGCCAGAGCACCGAGTTCTGGGTCAGTTTCAAAACCTTCGGCAACCTGCCGCTGACCATGGGCTTCATGGCGCTGCAGCTGCCGCTGCTCAGGCGGCACATGATCGAGGACACCGTGCGCTGACGGCCTCCAGCACGCTGTCGCGTCGGTGTGGGCAGGGCTAGGCTCGCGGGTGATGGAGCATCTTTGGCTTGCCCTTCTCTACGGCAGCTTCGCGGGGCTGATGATCCCGCTCGGCGGGCTCGTCGCGCGGGTCGAGCGGATCCAGCCGCGATGGCTCGAGCTCGAGTTCCGCCACAGCGTGATCGCCTTTGGCGGCGGAATCCTGGTGGCGGCGGTCGCTCTGGTGCTGGTGCCGGAGGGGATGGAGGTGCTGCCCGCCTGGGCGGCGATCGCCGCTTTCCTCGCGGGAGCGCTGATCTTCGCGCGGATCGAGCGGGCGCAGCGTGCGCATGGGGGCGCCCATGCGCAGTTTCTCGCGATGATGACGGATTTCGTCCCGGAGGCTATCGCACTCGGGGCGATGCTGTCGGCCGGGGCGCCCGAGGCCGGGCTGCTTGCCCTCATGATCGGGCTTCAGAACCTGCCCGAGGGCTTCAATGCCTGGCGCGAGATGGGCGCTGACGGGCGGGTCGGCAGGTCGCGGACCATGACGTTGTTCCTGGCGCTCGCAGCGGTGGGCCCGGTCGCGGTTCTGTTCGGCGACCTGGTGCTTGCGGGCCTGCCGCAAGTTACGGGCGCGATCATGATGGGTGCTGCGGGCGGGATTCTGTTCCTGATGTTCCAGGACATCGCGGTCGAGGCACATCTCGAGAACCGGCAGACGCCGTCGCTCGCCGCCATCGGGGGCTTCGGGGTCGGCCTGCTGGCCCAGGCCCTGCTGGGCTGACCGACGGTCAGCGCGCGGCGGCCTCGGCCAGGGCGGGGCGGATCTTGCTGTCGATGTCGGTGGCCATGATCGGGCCGATATGCTTGTAGACGACGCGCCCCTGGCCATCGATCACGAAGGTCTCGGGCACGCCATAGGCGCCCCAGTCGATCCCGGCGCGGCCGTTGGTGTCGGCGCCGATCAGCGTGTAGGGGTTGCCCAGGTCGTCGAGGAACGCCTTCGCCTTGGCGGGGTCGTCCTTGTAGTTGATGCCGTGGATGGTCACGCCCTCGGCCGCGAGCTTTTCGAGCACCGGGTGCTCGGCGCGGCAGGGCACGCACCAGCTGGCCCAGATATTCACCAGCTTGACGCCCGGCACCTGCAGGTCGGCGGTCGAGAAGCCCGGCTGGCCGTCATGGAGCGGAGGCAGCTCGAACGCCGGGGCGGGCTTGTCGATGAAGGTCGAGGGCAGGTCGCGCGGGTTGTCGCGCTCGAGCCCCAGCAGGAACACGGCCATGACCGCGGCCGCGCCCAGCGCCGGCACGATCATCCAAAGGCGAAAGCCGCTCCGCGGGCTCTGGGGGGCGTCGTCGGTCATCCTTTCCTCCGGCGCTGTTCGGCATCTTGCATGTCGCGCCGCGCGCGGGCATTGGCGGCCAGCGTCGACCAGACCAGCCAGGCCAGGATCGCGGCGGTCGCGCCATAGGCCGAGACCACGTAGAGCGCGTGGCGGTCGTTGGCGAGGTAGTCGATCATGCCCGCGCCTCCTGCAGCCTGAGCGAGCGGGCGCGGCGGGCGCGGATCTCGGTGCGCGCGCGCACCACGAGTATCGCGACGAAGAGGACATAGAAGGCCGCGATCATGATGTAGAGCGGTGTGCGGAACACGTCGTCGACCCGCTGCCCCTCGGCCATCGAGAGCGACGCGCCCTGGTGCAGGGTCGCCCAGAAGTTTACCGCGTAGCGCGACAGGAAGGCGAAGACCACGCCGACCAGGCAAAGCACGCCGGAGAGGTCGGCGGCCTTCTCGGGCTCCTCGATCGCGGCCCACAGCGCCATGTAGCCGAGGTAGAAGAAGAACATGATCAGCACGGCCGTGAGCCGCGCGTCCCACACCCACCAGGTGCCCCACATCGGCTGGCCCCAGACTGCGCCGGTGATCAGCGCGATGGCGGTGAAGGCGGCGCCGACGGGGGCCGCTGCCTTGGCCACGAGAAAGCTGACGTGATGGCGCCGGATCAGCCCCACGCCCGAGGCCACCGCCATTACTGCGTAGGTGTTGATCGCCAGCATCGCCGCGGGCACGTGGATGAACAGGATCTTCACCGTCGATCCCTGCTGGTAGTCGTCGGGCGTCAGCGCCAGCGACCAGTACAGGCCCACGGCCATCAGCGCCGCCGCCGCGGCCCAGAGGGGCACGACCAGGCGGTCGGTCAGCCGCATGAACTCGGCAGGGTTCGCGTAGCGCCAGATCGACATGGGGCCTAGGTAATCCGTCGCCGCGCCGGCGGCAATGTCCGCAATGCCCTTGTTACGCCGTGCCGCAGGCCGGGATGGCGTCAGCGCGCGTTGATCCTGAGCGCGGCCGCCGCGGCGAAGGGCGCGAGGGCCGCCGCGAACAGCGTGAGCCCGCCGAGCAGCCCCAGCACGCCGGTGACCGAGAGGTCGAGCAGCGCGTTCTCGACCACGCGCGCGCCGAACACCAGCGTCGGGATGTAGAGCGGCAGCACCAGGATCGACAGGAGCAGCCCGCCGCGCCGCACGCCCACGGTGATCGCGGCCCCGATCGCGCCGATGAAGCTGAGCGCGGGTGTGCCCACCGCCATGGCGATCGCGAGCCAGGGAAGTGCCGCGTCGGGCAGTTGCAGCATCGCGCCCAATACCGGGGCGATCAGCGTCATGGGAAGCCCCGTGGTCACCCAGTGCGCGAGGGTCTTGGCCAGCACGACCTGTTCCAGCGGCATCGGCGCCAGCATGAGCTGGTCGAGCGAGCCGTCCTCGAAATCCGCCTGGAACAGCCGGTCGAGCGACAGGAGCGCCGCCAGCAGCGCCGCGACCCACAAGACGCCACCCGCGATCCGCGCGAGCGTCGCCGCCTCGCGTCCCACCCCCAGCGGAATCAAAACCACCGCCAACACGAAGAAGGCGATGCCCACCGCGCCGCCGCCGCCAAGGCGCAGCGCAAGCCGCGTGTCGCGGCGCACCAGGGCGGCGAAGGGGGATCTCACCAGGCGCCCTCCAGGAAGGGATCGGCCGCGTCGCCATGTTCCGCGGCCTGCCCGGCGACCTGCGGGGGGTGCATCTCGAGCACCGGGCCGGCGCCGAGGCCAAGCTCGATATGGGTGGCGATCAGGGCCATGCCGCCCTTGGCGCAGTGCTCGCGCACCAGTTCGGCCACCAGCGCCGAGGAGGCTGCGTCGAGCGAGACCGTGGGCTCGTCGAGCAGCCAGAGCGGGCGGTCGATCACGAGCAGGCGCGCAAGCCCCAGCCGCCGCTTCTGCCCGGCCGAGCACTGCGCGGCAGGATGGCCGGCAATGTGGCCGATGCCGAAGCGCTCGAGGGCGGCGGCCACCCGGCCGGCGTCGGTCGCGTGCAGGCCGGCCCAGACGGCGAGGTTCTCGGCCACGCCCAGCGCGGGCTTCACCGCGTCGAGATGGCCGGCATAGGCCACGCGCTCCTGGAAGGCGCCGCGGTCGCGGGCGAGCGAGATGTCCCCGAGCCGCGCGTCGCCCCCGGCGGCCGGGATCAGCCCCGCCAGCACGCGCAGCAGCGTCGATTTGCCCACCCCGTTGGGGCCGCGCAGCGCCGCTGCCTCGCCCGCGCCGAGGCGGAAGTCGAGGTCCCGGAACACCATGCGTCCGGCGCGCCGGCAGGCGAGGTTGTCGATCTCGAGGTCCATGCCCTCTGGTTAGTGACGCCGCCGGGCTTTGCAAAGAGGCCATCTCGGCGCATGGTGGGCGCCGCGCCGCGCACGCCGTCCGCGCGCCGGCCGGCCGCGGGCGGGGTGCGGCAGCGGCTGCGACACGTGCACCCGTTGTCTTAAGATTATTTTTGGTGCATAGAGGGTCCATCTTAAGGCCCCCGGGCGCGGGCCCCCGAGTCGCGGGGTCATGACGGGCCGGGACGCCGCGCGAACACGCCTGATCCGGGAGGGAAGAGACATGCCGATCACCGTCGGAACCGACACGGCAAAGACGCGCCGCACGCTGAGCGTGGGCGGGTCGAAGTTTGCCTATTACTCGATCGACGCCGCCGAGGCCGCGGGGCTTGGCGATTTCTCGAAGCTTCCGGCCGTGCTCAAGGTCGTGCTCGAGAACATGCTGCGCTTCGAGGACGGCAAGACCGTCACGACCGACGACGTGCGCGCCTTCTCGCAGTGGGCAGCTCAGGGCGGCAAGGCCGACCGCGAGATCGCCTATCGCCCGGCGCGCGTGCTGATGCAGGACTTCACCGGCGTGCCCGCGGTGGTCGACCTCGCCGCCATGCGCGACGCGATGGTGTCGCTGGGCGGCGACCCCGAGCGGATCAACCCGCTCAACCCGGTCGACCTGGTGATCGACCACTCGGTCATGGTCGACGAGTTCGGCAACCCGCGCGCCTTCCAGCTGAACGTCGAGCGCGAATACGAGCGCAACGGCGAGCGCTACGAGTTCCTGAAATGGGGGCAGGGCGCCTTCGACAACTTCCGCGTGGTGCCGCCGGGCACCGGCATCTGCCACCAGGTGAACCTCGAATACCTTGCCCAGACGGTCTGGGCCGACAAGGACCAGAACGGCGAGGAAGTGGCCTATCCCGACACGCTGGTCGGCACCGACAGCCACACCACCATGGTGAACGGCATGGCCGTGCTGGGCTGGGGCGTGGGCGGCATCGAGGCCGAGGCCGCGATGCTGGGCCAGCCGATCTCGATGCTGATCCCCGAAGTCGTGGGCTTCAAGCTGACCGGCAAGCTGAAGGAAGGCGTGACCGCCACCGACCTGGTGCTGACCGTCACCCAGATGCTGCGCAAGAAGGGCGTGGTGGGCAAGTTCGTCGAGTTCTACGGCGACGGGCTCGACCATCTGCCGCTGGCGGACCGCGCCACCATCGGCAACATGGCCCCGGAATACGGCGCGACCTGCGGCTTCTTCCCGATCGACGACGAGACCCTGCGCTATCTCAAGGTCACCGGCCGCGACGAGGCGCGCATCGCGCTGGTCGAGGCCTATGCCAAGGCCAACGGCATGTGGCGCGGCGCGGGCTACGAGCCGGTCTACACCGACACGCTGCATCTCGACATGGGCGAGGTCGAGCCCTCGCTGGCGGGGCCCAAGCGGCCGCAGGACCGCGTGCTGCTGAAGGAGGCGGCGCCGTCCTTCTACAAGGTCGTGGCCGACTACCGCGGCGTCGACGTCTCGGCCCCGGCGGCGGACATGGCGGCCGAGGGGCCGACGCCCGCGCCCGCCAACGACCCGCGCAAGACCAAGGCGGTGGACGGTGCCGATTTCGCGATCCGCGACGGCTCGGTGGTGATCGCGGCGATCACCTCGTGCACCAACACCTCGAACCCCTACGTGATGATCGGCGCGGGGCTGGTGGCGCGCAAGGCGCGGGCGCTGGGGCTGACCCGCAAGCCCTGGGTCAAGACCTCGCTCGCCCCGGGCAGCCAGGTGGTGTCGGCCTATCTCGAGGCGGCGGGCCTGCAGGAGGATCTCGACGCCATCGGCTTCAACCTGGTGGGCTATGGCTGCACCACCTGCATCGGCAACTCGGGCCCGCTGCCCGAGCCGATCTCGAAGGCGATCAACGAGGGCGACCTGGTCGCGTGTTCGGTGCTCTCGGGCAACCGCAACTTCGAGGGCCGCGTGAACCCCGACGTGCGGGCCAACTACCTGGCCTCGCCGCCGCTGGTGGTGGCCTACGCGATCGCGGGCGACATGAACCTCGACATCACGCGCGAGCCGCTGGGCGAGGCGCTGGATGGCAAGCCCGTCTATCTCAAGGACATCTGGCCGACCCAGAAGGAGATCGCCGAGCTGGTCGAGCAGACCGTGACGCGCGAGGCGTTCCAGTCGCGCTATGCCGACGTGTTCAAGGGTGACGAGCGCTGGCGCGGCATCGACGCTGGCGGCGGCCTGACCTATTCCTGGCCCTCGACCTCGACCTACGTGCAGAACCCGCCCTACTTCAAGGGCATGGGCAAGTCGGCCGGCACCATCGAGGACATCGAGGGCGCGCGGGTGCTGGCGCTGCTGGCCGACTCGGTCACCACCGACCACATCTCGCCCGCGGGGTCCTTCAAGCCGACCACCCCGGCCGGCCAGTACCTCGAGGAGCACCAGGTCCCGGTGCGCGACTTCAACTCCTACGGCGCGCGGCGCGGCAATCACGAGGTGATGATGCGCGGCACCTTCGCCAACATCCGCATCCGCAACGAGATGCTGGATGGGGTCGAGGGCGGCTACACCAAGGGGCCCGACGGCAGCCAGATGCCGATCTACGACGCGGCCATGGCCTACAAGGCCAAGGGCGTGCCGCTGGTGATCTTCGCCGGCAAGGAATACGGCACCGGATCGTCGCGCGACTGGGCGGCGAAGGGCACCGCGCTCCTGGGCGTCAAGGCGGTGATCGCCGAGAGCTTCGAGCGCATCCACCGCTCGAACCTGGTCGGCATGGGCGTCGTGCCCTTCGAGTTCACCGGCGGCGACACGCGCAAGTCGCTGGGGCTGACGGGCGAGGAGACGGTCTCGATCAAGGGCCTCTCGGGCGACCTGCGGCCGCGCCAGACGGTGAAGGCTACGATCACCTACAAGGACGGCTCGACGAAGGAGATCGACCTGCTGTGCCGGATCGATACCGAGATCGAGATCGAGTACGTCGAGCACGGCGGCGTCCTGCACTACGTGCTGCGTAACCTGGCCGCCTGACGCGGCGACGTCAGCGACGATGCGCCCGGGCCCGCGCGGCCCGGGCGTTCCCATGTCCGGCCGAGCGAGGCGCATGATGACCCCGAGCCAAACCCTGCGTGCGGCGCATAGCGCCGAGTGGGAGGCGATCGCCGGCCATCCCTTCACCATCGCTCTTGCCGGGGGAAGCCTGCCGCCGGCGCGGCTGGCGTGGTACCTGGTGCAGGACTACGCCTTCATCGACGGCTTCGTCCGGCTGGCCGCCTCGGCCATCGCGACCGCACCTTCACTGGCCGATTCGGTGCCGCTGGCACAGTTCCTCGCCGTGATCACCGGGCCCGAGAACACCTATTTCCAGCGGGCCTTCGACCTGCTGGACGTGCCGCGGGCCGACCGCGTGGCGCCGCGGCTCGCGCCGCAGACGAAGGCCTTCCAGGCGCTGATGGCCGAGGCGGCGGCGTCGGGTGAGTACGGGCGGATGATTGCCGTGCTGACAGTCGCCGAGTGGAGCTATCTGAGCTGGGCCACACCGCACAACCCGCCGGCGCCCGATCTGCCTTTCCAGTTCGCCGAGTGGATTACGCTTCATGCCGGTCCCGGCTTCGAGGCAGTCGTTGCCTATCTGCGCGGGCAACTCGATGCTGCGTGGGAGCGGGCTGACCCCGATCTGCGCGCCCGGATGCAAGCCGATTTCGCCCGCGCCGTTCGCCTGGAGCGCGCCTTCTTCGATGCGGCCTGGCAGGCGGGCTGACGCCCAAGGCGCACGATAGCAACGCCCTGCAAAGGCCAACTTGCGTCGCATGTGAGTGTGCGGCGCGAATTATGCGGCATTGCACGGAAATTTTCCAGCTACCGCGTTGCCGCCCTTCGATGGCACCATGATCCTACCGCACCCGTCCGGGACCGTGCCGCAACGCACGCCGGGCGCGGCGCGCAAACGGCAAGGGAGCTGCCACACGGAACAGGAAATGAGACGAACCGACCCGGACTTTCGCCGCCAGCTCGAGGGCTACTCGCTCGCGACGGCGGAGATCTTCTACCGGATGCCCGACGCCAAGTCGCTCATCCAGACCTATGTCTGGCAGGATTACGATCTTGCGCCAGAATTCCCCAACCTCAGGAAATTCCTCGACTTCTGGACGCGCGAGCTGGATGGTCCGATCCATTCGGTCAGGCTGGCGCATTCGCGGCTGCTGCGTCCCGCGGAACTGAGAATGGTCGAGCACGAGTTCGTGCTGCACTGACCGGCGGCACCCGGCGCGCCCCGGGGTGGCGCGCCGGGACGAAACGGAGCATCGAGGCGGGCGTCACGCGAGGGTGATTGGCAGCCCGCGGCGGGGCATCATATTCTCTCGCCATGAAATCCATCGGCCGCACCACGATCCCCGCCATCCTCGCCGCCCTGCTGGGCGCGGCGCCGGGCAGCGCGACCGCCGGCGAGAGCGTCGTGCTGGTCGAGCTGTTCACCAGCCAGGGCTGCAGTTCCTGCCCCCCCGCCGACAAGCTGCTGGGCGAGCTTGCCGGGCGCGACGACGTGCTGCCGCTGAGCCTGCATGTCGATTACTGGGATTACCTGGGCTGGCGCGACACCTTCGGCATGCCGGCCGCGACGACCCGGCAGAAGGCCTACCGCGACGCCTGGGACGCGCGCTATGTCTACACGCCGCAGATGGTGGTTGACGGTCATGTCGAGGTCCGCGGCGCGCAGCGCACCGAACTCGACGCCGCGATCGCCGAGGCTCGCGCGGGGCAGCCGCCGGCCCGGATCGAGCTGACCGTCGAAGGCAGCATGCTGCGCTGTTCGATGACCGGCGTGCCCGAGGGCAGCGTCGTGTGGATGGCCGAGTACGAAGCCGCCCGCACCGTCGAGATCGAGCGCGGCGAGAACGCCGGCCGGAGCATCACCTACCACAATGTGGTGCACGCGCTCGAAGCCCTGGGGCCCGCGCCGGCGAACAGCGGGGATTCGCTCCTGCTGGCGATGCCCGGGCTCGGCATGGGTCTGGCGATCTGGGTGCAGGAGCCCGACGGCGGGCGCGTGCTCGCCGTCGCACGCCACGCGCCGACATCCTGAGCCGACGAGGTCTGGGCAGCCGCCTCTCGGCCGGCGCGCAGGTTCACGCGCCGTCCGCGGGCGGCATGCCGGAGGCGCCGTTGGCGCGCTTGCCGCGCCGCGTGTCGCCCTCGCGCCGCATGGTCGCGCGGCGCTTCCAGCGGCGGTGAAACCAGAACCATTGCGCCGGATCGGCCTCGATCCAGGCGCCGATGCGGTCGTTCACCTCGGCCATCATCTCGCGCGGCGGGGCATGTGGGATCTCGGGCTCGAAGCTCACGTCGAAGCGCCGCTCGGCGGCGTTGCGCCGCGCCACGGTCGGGATCAGCGCCGCCCCGGTGCGCCGTGCCAGCTCGGCCGCGATGGTCACCGTCTCGGCCGGCTGGCCGAGGAACGGGATCAGGGGCGCGCCGCTGTTGCGCTGGTCGACCAGCACCATGGCTACGCCGCCCTTCTCGACATGCTGCAGGAAGGCGCGCATGCCGCTGGCGCCCTTCTGCAGCACGGGGCGGCCCGCCCGGGGGATCACGATCATCGCCCGGCGGTCGATGTAGCGGTTGTTGAAGGCGCGGTAGATGATGCCGCACTCGACGCCCGCGCGCTGGGCGGCGACGCGCGCGGCTTCCCAGTTGCCGTAATGGGCGGTCACCAGCACCGCGCCGCGCCCCGAGCGGGCGATGGCGGCAAGCTGGTCGAGCCCCTCGGCGCGGATCTCGGTCTCGCTCACGAACCGCGGGAAATGGGCGTATTCGACCATGAGCCGCCCGAACTGCGCGGCGGCGGCGCGCGTGAGCCGGCGCCGCGCGGCGGCATCGAGCGCGGGCCGCACGAGGGTGAGGTTTTGCTCGACCCGGCGGCGGAAGCCCGGGACCGCCAGCACGACGAGGCCGCAGAGGGCGCCGAACGCCCCCTCGAGCGGCCAGAGCGGGACATGGCGGGTGAGTGCCGCGAAGGTGCGGCCGAGGGCGTAGACCAGCCACTCGCCTGCGCGGATCAGCGCGCTGTCGCGCCGACGCCGCCTCATCGCGAAGCCCCCCGCGTCAGCACCCGGAAGCGCCAGGCCAGCAGCACCACGGCGACGATGCAGCAGCCGATGATGGTCACGACCAGCCCGCTTTCGTCCCAGCCGCCACGGTTGACCATCCACCAGCCGACCGGGATCAAGAGGATGGTGAAGGCCAGGACATAGGCGAGGATCGCGATCCAGGCGTCGCCCAGCGCGCGCACCGCCTGGCCCATCACGACCTGCGCCGAGTCGGGCACGAAGACCAGCGCCGAGAAGGCGAAGAGCGCGGCTGCGCGAGCCATCACCGCGGGGTCGTCGGTGTAGACCGCGGCGATGCTGTCGCGGCCGAGGAAGACCGCCGCTCCGAGGATCGACATCGTCACCACCGAGACGCCGAGCCCCGTCCATCCGGCGAAAGCGGCCTCGTCGGGGCGGTCGCGGCCGGTCTCGATGCCGACGCGCACGCCGGTCGCGACCGCGAGCCCCAGGCCCACCATGAAGAGGGTCGCGACCAGGTTGTGCGAGATCGAGTAGGCGTCGAGCGCGAGCGGGCCGAGCGAGGCGGCGAAGAGGCTCATCGCCGCGAATCCGACCGTCTCGAACCCATTCGCCAGCCCCGCCGAGAAGCCGAGCTTGCGCATGAGGTAGCCCGCGCGCCAGCCACCGGGGCCCCAGAAGGTCTCCCACGGGCCGGTCACGCCGGCATGGCGCGGGTCGCGCTGCAGCAGGATGATGGCGATCATCGCGAAGGCGGCGGCGAAGCGCACGAGGGTCGAGGCGAGCGCCGCGCCCACTGCGCCCAGCTCGGGGAAGCCGGCATGGCCGAAGATCAGCAGCCAGTTCAGCCCGAAGTTCAGCACGTTCGCGCCCAGCATGACCACGAGGCCCGCCATTGGGCGGCGCGTCGCCTCGAGGTAGAAGGCGGACACCGCGAAGACGGTCTGGGCGATCAGCCCCGGCGCCAGCGCCTGCGCGACCGCGCCGCCCTTGGCCGAGAAGTCGGGCGACTGGCCGAGCACCGCCAGCACCCACTCGCCCTGCCACACGCCCCATGCGCCGAGGGTCGAGATCACCAGCGACCACACCAGCCCGCGCCGCCAGGCCTGGCCGCATTCAGCCCAGTTGCCCCGGCCGAAGGCATGCGCCACCACCGGCGCGATGCCCGAGCTGAGCCCGATCGCGATCACCAGCACGGGCACGAAGACCGAGAGCCCCAGATTGGCCTCGCCCACCGCGCCGGGGGCATAGCGCCCCAGCATGGCGATGTCGCAAAACGCCATCAGCAGGATCCCGGCGCGCGACAGCATGACCGGCCAGGCAAGGCGCAGGAGGTCGCTGACATGCCGCGCGACGCGCGCGGCGAACGGCTCGGTCGCCGGTCCGGTCGCGGCAGGGGTGTCTTTCATGGCGCGGGCCTGACGCGGGGTTCGGGGTTGCGGGCTCGGGGCATCGGCGCTCAGCCGCGTGGCCGGGGCGCCGCTCGGACCCGCTCTCTATGCCAGACATAGAGCCCCGCGCCAACGATGACCCCCGCGCCGGCCAGCGTGGTGGCCTGGGGCATCTCGCCGAACATCACGAAGCCGAAGGCGATCGCCCAGACCAGCCCCGCGTAGTTGAAGGGTGCAAGCTGCGACGCCGGCGCCTGGCCAAGCGCCCAGACCAGGGCCAGGTGCCCGACGAAGCCCACGAGGCCGATCCCGACCAGGAGCGGCACGTCGGAGGCCTCAGGTGTCACCCAGACCAGCGGCAGCGCCGCGCTGGCGCAGAGCGTGCCGAAGCCGGTGGTGTAGAGCATCGTGGTCCAGATCGAATCCGCCTGCCCCAGCATCCGCGTCGCGATCTGGTAGGCCGCGAGGCACAGGGCCGAGCCCACCGCCAGCAGCGCCGCGGGCTGGAAGACGCCAAGCCCCGGCTTGAGGATCACCAGCGCACCCAGTAGCCCCAGCACCACCCCGGTCCAGCGCCGCGGGCCGACCTGCTCGCGCAGGATCACCGCCGCGAGGCCGACGATCATCAGGGGCGCAAGCTGCATCAGCGCCGCCGCCTCGGCCAGCGCCAGGTATTTGAGCGAGGTGAAGTAGAGGATGGTGACCGCGAAGAGCAGCGCCGAGCGCAGCCCCTGGATGCGCATGTTCGCGCTGCGCAGCAGCCGCGGCAGGCGCGGGGCGAAGATCGCCATCAGGAACAGCGTCTGGCCGGTATAGCGCGCCCAGACCACCTGGAGCGGCGGCATCCGCGCCGCCAGGTCCTTGGCGATCGCGTCCATGGCGACGAAGAACAGCGTGGCGACGACCACGCCGAGCGCGCCGCGCGTCTCGGGCGTCAGCCGCTCGGTGGCGGCGGCGATGCGGGCGATCATGCGGGGGCTGGCTCTTCCGGCGCGCGGGCCAGCGTCACGCCGATCATCGCGTCGCGCCCGACCAGCTCGGCAAGGCGCTCGGCGCTCCAGCCGTCGGTTCCGGCGGGGCGGGCGGGCAGCACGAGGTAGCGCATGTCGGCGGTCGAGTCGTGGACCTGCACCCGAACATCGTCGGGCAGGTGGGTGCCGAACTCGGCAAGAACCGCGCGCGGCTCGCGCACCACGCGCGAGCGGTAGGCGCGGGCCTTGTACCAGTCGGGCGGCAGGCCCAGAAGGTTGCGCGGGTAGCACGAACAAAGTGTGCAGACGACGACGTTGTGCACCTGCGGCGTGTTCTCGACGACCACCAGCTTGAGGGCGTCGACCTCGATGCTCATCTCGCGGCAGGCGGCCGAGCCGTCGGCCAGAAGGCGCGCCTTGAACGCCGGATCGGTCCAGGCGCGGGCCACCACGCGGGCGCCGAGCGCGGGCGAGCGGGCGTCCATGCGCTCGACCTGGGCCATGATCTCGGGCGCGGTGGCGATGCCCTTCTCGATCAGGAGCTCGCGCAGCGCGATCTCCATGACCTGGAAGCGCGAGAGTGCGGTGTCGTCGTCCGGCCGGTAGGGATGGCCGGAAGGGCTCAGCCCGTGGTGGTGATGCCCGTGAGCATGGTCGTGATCGTCGTGGTCATGCGGCATCGGAAGGCTCCAGCCAGTGCTCGAAGATCTCGGCGTCGAGCGTGTCGGCGGGGCGCTCGGCCGTCTCGCCCCAGATCTCGGCCATGGTGAAGCGCACGCGGTAGAGCGTCAGGGCCATGCCGTTGCGGTGGTTGTAGGCCAGTTCCTCGGGGTTCTGGAAATCGCCGCAGATGCGCTCGATACGGCCGACCCGGCCGCGCAGGTAGAAGGGCGTGCGCAGGTGGCCGAGCGCCATGCCGTGTCGGACCCGCACCGCCTGGCCCGGGCGGAAGCGCCCGCCCGCGGTGGGGTATGGCGGCGGGAAGCCGGTCGGGACGACCTCGGGCAGCGGCGCGGTCATGACGCGCCCCCCTCGCCATGGCCCTGGGCCTCGCCATAGGTTGCGCCGCGGGCGGCGACCTCGTTCATGCGGGCGTTGAGCTCGTCGAGCGTGATCACGCCGCATTCCACGAGGTTCTGGGCGCAGGCCGAGACCCAGCGCTCGTAATAGGTCAGCTCCTCGAAGGCCTGCGGCCCCATGTCCTCGAGCGCGCGGCGCAGCCCGTCGACCGAGAACAAGCCCTTGTTGCCGCACAGGATCACGAGCGCGTCGACCCGCTTCTCCCACAGCGCGAAGTCATGCTGGGCGCGGTCGATGCTGCCCCCGGGCAGCCCGCCCATGTCGTGCCAGCGACGGCCGGTATCGAAATCATCTTGCATGGCGCTCACGCTAGCCCGAGCCGCGCGGGCCGCCAAGAGCGCTTTGGGGAAACCTGCTTTGCATCCGAAGGGCCGCGCGCCACGCCCTGCCCGCGCGGCCCCGGCGCGTTTGACACGCGGGTGCCGCGGCGCGATGCTTTTTTTGTGGGGTGGCCCGGGCAACCTTGCCAGCGAGGCGCCATGTTCCGCATCTCAGACCGACCCGAGGCCGACCGGGTCTTTGCCGGACTCGCGCTCGGCTTTGTCGCCGACCCCTTCATCCGCTGGCTCTACCCCGAGCCGCGCGCGTTTCTGGCGAACTTCCCTCGCGTGATGGAGCATTTCGGCGGAGGGGCGTTCGAGCACGGCGCGGCCCAGCGCAACGGAGATTTCACGGCGGCCGCGCTGTGGCTGCCGCCCGGCGCGCATCCCGACGAGGAGCGCCTGATCGCCTGTTTCGAGGAGACCGTGGCGCCCGAGAAGCACGAGGCGCTGTTCGCGACCTTCGAGCAGATCGAGCGCCATCACCCCGACGAGCCCTGCTGGCACCTGGCCTTCATCGCCGTCGACCCCGCGCGCCAGGGCAAGGGCCTTGGCTCGGCCCTGCTGGCGGAGGGGCTGCGGCAATGCGACCGCGACGGCAGGCCTGCCTACCTGGAATCGACGAACCCCGCCAACCTGTCGCTCTACAAGCGGCACGGCTTCCACGAGGTCGGGCTGATCGACACCGGGCGCGCGCCGCCGCTCTACCCGATGTTCCGCCCGGCGCGCTGAGCGCAGGCCGGGCGCGCCGGCGGGAAGTCCTCGCATTTTCGGATGCAGGCCTTAGCATCCTTGCCGCGGGCACCGCGCCCCCGCGCGACACGGGAGGAGAATGACGCATGAGACGCCTTGTTCCGGCCAGCAGCCTTGCCTTCGCCTTCGCGCTTGCCTGCGCCCTGCCGGGCAGTGCCGTGGCGGGCGAGACCCCGGCGCCCGAGGGGGCCGAGGTCTATTTCATCGGCGTCAGCGATGGCGACACGCTGAAGAACCCGGTCACGATCCGCTTCGGCGCGCGAGGCATCGGCGTCGCTCCCGCCGGGGTCGACAAGGAAAAGACCGGGCATCACCATCTGATCATCGACGAGACGATCGAGGGCGCCGAGCTCGACGAGCCGATCCCCGCGGACGACAACCACCGCCATTTCGGCGGCGGCCAGACCGAGGTCACGCTGGAGCTGCCGCCGGGCAGCCATACCCTGCAGCTGGTCATGGGCGACATGAACCATATTCCGCACGCGCCGCCAGTGATGTCCGAGCGGATCACGGTGACGGTCGAATAGCGCGCGCCCAGACGGCGGGGCGTGAAAAAAGAACGCCCCCGGCGCGGGGGCGTTCGTGTCTTTCCCCTGGGCCCGGACGCGCGGCGCGCGCGGGCCCGCCGGACGCGTCAGATCGCGTCCTCGATCCAGTTCGCGATGCCGCGCTTCGAGTCGGCGCCGACCTTGCGCTCGACGACCTGCCCGTCCTTGAAGATCAGCAGCGTCGGGATGCCCCGGATGCCGTATTTCGACGGCGCGTTGGGGTTGTCGTCGATGTTGACCTTCGCGACCTTCACCCGGTCGGCCATCTCGTTTGCCAGCTCCTCGAGCGCCGGGCCGATCTGCTTGCAGGGGCCGCACCATTCGGCCCAGAAGTCCACCACGACCGGAAGGTCGGAATTGAGCACGTCGCTCTCGAAGCTGGCGTCGCTCACATGCATGGTCGCCATGAGTCTTCCCCTTGTCTGGCAGCCCCGGCGAAGGGGCGGCGGTCGTTTCCCGCGAGTGACGAAGCTATGAAGCGGCCGGGCCGGAATCAAGCCACTCCGTCGTCACGCGGATGTGCGCCGATTCAGGTGCCCTAGGCGGGCTGGTCGGCGAGAGCCGCGGCAAAAGCCGCGTCCACCACCCCGTCCGGCAGCGGCATCAGCCGCGCCGCGGCGGTCCAGAGTATCGCCGCCGACACCGCGCGGCCCGGGTATATGCGCGCAAGCGCCGTGCGGTAAGCACCCAGCTGCACGAGATATTCCGCGCGCACCCCGTCGGGCGTGGCGGGCGGGGCCGGGTCGGTCTTGAAGTCGACGGCGAGCACCTCGGTCGCGGTCACGACAAGGCGGTCGATGCGGCCGGACAGTTCGCGACCATCGGGCAGGCGGGCGGCGATGGCGACCTCGGCCAGCGTCCCGGCGCCGAAGAGCCGGGCGGCGAAGGGCGCGGCCAGCACCGCCTCGGCCTCGGCACGGGCACCTTCGGCAAGCGCGGGGTCGAGGTCAGGCAGCGCCTGGGCGAGCAGCGGCCCGGCAAGCTCGGCCCGCGCTCGCGCGTCGTGACCGGCGAGCCGTTCGAGCAGCAGGTGCACGGCCGTGCCGTAATCGAGCGCGACGTCGCGGCCGCGCCCGGCGCCGCCCGCGGGTGCCTCGGGGCTGTCGGGCGCGAGGCCCGAGGGCGCCAGCGGCGCGGCGGGGCGGGCCTCGGCCGCCGCCGGGCCGAGCCAGTCGGGCAGCGGGCGTGGGTCGGGCGGCTGAGCGGCGGAGTGCTGGGCGTCGGCATCCGGCGCGCAGGTTTCGCCGGGGATGGCCGTGCTGGCCTCTGGGCCGCTCTCGCGTCGCCGGATCGGGCCTTCCAGCCCCGCGGGGCCGGCGACCTCGGTCCAGCCGCCGAGGCGCTCGGCTCCGGCCTCGATCAGCCCGTGCCAGGTGTCCTCGGCGCGCGCCGGGTCGCCGGCGCCGCACAGGATCAGCCAGTCCTCGGCGCGGGTGAGCGCGACATAGAGAAGCCGCCGCCGCTCGTCGGCCTCGCGGGCCGCGGCGCGGTCCGCGGCCGCGCGCACCGCCTCGGGCTCGCCGGCCGTCGCGCCGGCCCAGGCGACCAGCGGAGCGGCGGGCGCGTTCCCGCCCGAGGGCGCCTCGCCAAGGGTGAAGAGCCGCGGCCTGCCGCCGCCACGATTGGGGCGCGCCATGGTGTCGGGCAGGATCACCACCGGTGCCTCGAGCCCCTTCGCGCCGTGGACGGTCATCACCCGCACCTCGCCCGCGGCGGCGTCCATCTCGCGCTTGACCTGGATCTCGCCCGCCTCGACCCAAGCGACGAAGCCCGCGAGGCTGGGCGTCTCGCGTGCCTCGAACGCCAGCGCCTGCTCGAGCAATTCGTCGATCGGGTCCTCGGCCTCGGCGCCCAGCCGCGCAATCAGCCGGGTCCGCGCGCCGTGGCGGATCAGGGCACGCTGCAGGAACTCGTAGGGCCGTAGGAAGTCCGCCCGCGCGGCGAGGTCGTCGAGCACGGCGACCACCTCGGGCGGGCCCGCCGCGCGCAGGCGGTCGCGCAAGCCCTGTCCCCGGGCGCGGCCGTGGGCAAGGTCGAAGAGCGCGTCCTCGGACATGCCGAAGACGGGCGAGCGCAGGAGCGCTGCCAGCGCGAGATCGTCGTCGGGCGTGATCGAGACGCGGATCAGCGCCATCAGGTCCTTGACCGCCAGTTCGCCCGCCAGCGTCAGCCGGTCGGCGCCCGCGACCGGCACGCCCAGCGCCTTGAGCTGGCGGATCAGCGCCCGCGCCAGCAGGTCGCGCCGCGCGACCAGAACGAGGATGTCGCCCGGGCGCACGCGCCGCGCGGGCCGGTTCGCGCGCGGCGGCAGGCTGTCCGAGGCCAGCATCCGCGCGATCTCGGTGGCCAGCATGCGCGCGAGCCGCAGCTTGGGCGCGCCGGGCGGCGGCTGGTCGACGGGGCGCCACCACTCGCCGTCGTCCTCGGCGCCCGCGGGCTCGACCAGCGGCCAGAGGTCGATGCGCGCGGCGTCGCCCGCCCGGTGGGCGCTGTGCTCGACGCTGGTGCCGTCGACGGTCAGGCCTTCGGCCGCCTCTCCGGCGAAGACGGCGTCGACGAAGTCGAGGATGCCGGGCGCCGAGCGGAACGAGGTCGTGAGCGCGGGACGCGCGAGGCTGCGCCCCATGGCGTCGAGCCAGGCCGCGAGCTCGTCGCGCGTCGAGCCGAAGGCGCGCGGCTCGGCGCCCTGGAAGGAATAGATCGACTGCTTCTCATCGCCGACGACGAACAGGCTGCGCGCGCGGCCCTCATCCTCGCCCGAAAAGAATTCCTGCGTCACGGCACGGATCACGTCCCATTGCGCGGGAGCGGTGTCCTGGGCCTCGTCCACGAGGATGTGGTCGATGCCGCGGTCGAGCTTGTAGAGCGTCCAGGCCGCCAGGTCCGAGCGCGCCACCAGGTCGCGCGCCCGGCCCACGAGATCGTCGAAATCAAGCAGCCCGCGCGCCGCTTTGGCGGCGTCGTAGCGCTCGAGAAACGCGCGGGCGAAGGCGTCGAGGTCGGCCGCGCGGGCCGCGGCCTCGGCCCGCCGCATCGCGTCGGCGGCACCGGCCGCCCAGGCCAGCATCTCGTCGGTCAGCTCGCCCGCGCCGGGATCGGCGGCCAGCACGGCGGATACCGGGAAATTGTGCCGGCTGCGCGGCTCGCCATCCTGCTTGAGATAGGCGCCGAGCAGGGCCCCGGCCGCGTCCGTGGGGTCGGTTGCGCGCAAGGTCAAGGCGGTCTCGATCGCCTCGGCCACGCGCGCGCCGGTCGCTCTGCCGACACGGCGCTGGAGATCGGCATGGGCGCCCAGCGCGTCCCAGTCCAGCGCGTCGAGCGCCGTGCGTGCCGCGGCCTCGGGCCCCAGTGCCGCGTCCTCGCCCAGATGGGCGGCGATGCGCGGGCCGACCGGGACCGCGGGGAAATCCTCGCGCCGCGCCAGCACGGCTTCGGTCAGGGCGGTGATGCCGCCCTCGTTGAGGCGCGCGGCGATGCGGTCGAAGGGGCCGCCGCCCGCGCTTTCGGCCTCGGCGGCCAGCTCGGCGAGGATCGCGTCGGTCATCAATGCCTTCTGGCGGTCGTCGAGCACTTCGAAGCGCGGCGAGATCCCGGCCTCGAGGGGAAAGCGCCGCAGCAACGCGTCGCAAAAGGCGTGGATGGTCTGGATCCTGAGCCCGCCGGGGGTCTCGAGCGCCGCGGCGAAGAGCGTGCGCGCACGGGCAAGACGGGCGGGGTCGGTGATCGGCTGCGCCGCCCCCTCGAGCGCGGCGAGATCGGCGCCCAGTTCCGTGTCGGGCGCCATCGCCCAGCCGCCCAGCATGCCGAACAGGCGGTTCTGCATCTCGGCCGCGGCGGCTCGGGTGTAGGTGAGGCACAGGATCCGCTCGGGCCGCGCGCCCGCGAGCAAGAGCCTTGCCACGCGCTGGGTGAGCACGCGGGTCTTGCCCGAGCCGGCATTGGCGCCGACCCAGGCCGAGACCATGGGGTCCGCCGCCTGGCGTTGCGCAAGGGTGGGCCCGACGCTCAAGGCACGCCACCGCCGCCGGGGTCGGCGGCCTCCCATTCGGCGCGCCGTGCAAGATGGTCGTAGGTGCCTTCCTCGGCCCCGAACTCGGCGCGCCCGCGCGAGAGATAGGGCATCTCGTCGCTCTCGTAGGCCGTTAGCAGGTCGATCAGCCGCTCGCGGTGTAGGCCGAGGGTCTCGCGCAGCGGCGCGTCCCTGGGGGGTGTGGTCTCGGCGCCGCCCTTGCCCGAGCCGGTGAGCCCGAGATAGGCGCCGCCCAGCACCTGCATGGCGGGAACCCCCTCGAAACCGCCTTCCTCGAGGATCAGGGCCTGCAGGTGCAGCTGCTGCGCGAAGACCCCGATCTGCTTCGGGCTGGGCGGGCTGCCCGCCTTGTAGTCGTAGATCATCGCGCCCCCCTCGACCGCATCGATTCGGTCGGCAGTTGCGGTCAGTTCGAAGGGGCCGCCGGGCAGGTCGATCACCAAGCGCCCGCGGCATTCGAGGCCAACGGGGTGCCCGGCACCGCGCCGCTGCGCCTCGCCATCGACGAACCACTGGGCCGCGCGGGCGAGGCGACCAGCCCAGGCGCGGCGGGTCGCGGGCCAGGGAATGCGGGCGCGCAGTTCGGCCTCCGCGATCGCCAGGAGGCGCGCGCGCTCGGCGACCGGGTCGGCGGGACCCGGCGGCGCCTCGGCCACGAAGCGGTGCAGGATCGCGTGGATCGCGTTGCCCCGGTCGAGGAAGTCCGGGGTCTTGCCCAGCGGATCGAGCGGCGAGAGCCGCAGGATGCGCTCGGCATAGATCGCGTAGGCGTCGCGGATCAGGGTCTCGATGCGCGTCACGGACAGACGCCGGGGCCTGGCCGCGCGTGGCGGGCGGGGGGCCGGCCGGGTGGCGGCGGGCAGAGGTGCTGCGGCCGGGTCAGGGCGATGTAGTGCCGGGACCAGATCGCGAAGCGCCTGGCCGCGCGCGCGCATCGCCGCGAGAGCCGCGCCGTCGATGCCCTGGAGCAGGTTCTCGAGCCGCACCAGCCAGCGCGAGGCGACGGTGGGTGCGCCGCCGGACCGAAGCGCGCGGCTCAGGACCACCTGCGGCCGCGCCGCCGCCTGCAGGAAGTCATGGGCCGAGAGGCCGATCTCGCGTTCCGGCGCGGGCAGGCCCAGGGTCGCGCGCATCGGCCGGCTGAGCCAGGCATCGGCGCCCGGTGCGGGGGGCCAGCTGCCCTCGTTGAGGCCGCCGAGGATCACAAGGTCCGCGGTTTCGGCCCGGACCTCGCGCGTGCCCCAGATCATCACCCGGGGATGCGGGCGCTCGGCCTCGGGCCGCAGGGTCTCGCCCCGCATCAGCGTGGTCAGAAGCGCGGCGTAGCGCGGCACCGGCGTCGGGCCATAGGCGTCGGCCGCATCCGCGAGCCGGCGCATGAGCGCGCGCAGCGCCTGCCCGTCGGACTTGAGCCAGACCTGGGGCTGGCCTGCCTCCGGGTCCGGTGTCGAGAGCGCCTCGGCGCAGGCGGCATGGGCCTCCACGACCTGTGCCAGCGGCGCGCCATCGGCCAGCGCGGCGACCAGCGGCGCAAGGGCGGCCTCGATCGCGGCGTGCCATGGCTCGAATCCCTCGGGCGGGGCGCGCCAGTCGGCGCGCGGGTCGCGGGGGCGCGTCGGCCAGGAGGGCAGGCGGCCGGGCGCGAGACCCGGGTCCCTGACCCGGCGCAGCACGCCGATCTCGTAGGCACGCGCGTGGCGGAGATGCGCGCCCCGCGCCATGCCCGGGGTGCAGAGCGGATGCTGCATCAGCGCGACAAGGCCCAGCGGGTCGGCGCGGCCGGACGCCACCGCCGCGATCAGGCGCAGGAAGACGCCGGCCGCGCTGTCGGCGAGCGGCCGGCCCAGCGCGTCGTCGGGCTCGATGCCGAAGCGCGCGAGCTCGGCCCCGACCCGCCGGGCAAGCTGGCCGTCGCGGGTGACAAGTGCTGCGCGGCAGCCGGGCGCCGCGATCGCGCGGCGGATGGCGATCGCGATGGCGGCGGCCTCCTCGGTCTCGTTGCGCGCTTCGATCAGCGAAAGCCCCTCGGTCGCGGCGGCCGCATCGGCGCGCAGCGCGGGCGCGGCCGCGACCCAGGCGTCCGTGACCGGCGCGGGCCTGAGCGCCTGGGCGAGCAGATCGAGCCGGGGGCTGCGCGGCTGGGGCGTCCAGGGCCTGACATCAGAGGGCGCGAGGTCGAGCCGGTCGAGGAAGGCGCGGAATGGGCCCATCGGATGATCGGGGCCGACCTGGCGCCAGACCTCGGGCTCGATGTCTGGGTCGAAGCCGGGCAGGACCACCGCGCCTTGCGGCAAGCGCGCGATCGCCGCCATCAGCGGCGCCGTCATTGCCCGCGCGCCGGTCGAGGCCGCGGCGATCAGCGAATGCGCCGGTGGTTCGGCCGCCCACCGGGACGCGATCGCCTCGACGGCGCGGCGTGCGCGGGCGGCCGGGTCGGGCGCGCCGAGGTTCGGCGGATCGGGGGCGATCTCGGCCCGGATCCGGGGCCACGCGCTGCGCACGATATCGGCGAAGGCCAGCGCTTCCTGCCAGTGCCGCGCGAGGTCGCCCTCGACAAGGCCGTCGAGCTGGCCGGGGGGGATGCCCCATTCGTCGAGTTCGTCGATCAGGTCGGCGAGGCTGTCGGCAAGGTCGGGCGCGGCGGCCAGCGGCGGCGTTGCGCGCCCAGCGCCCGTTTCGAGAAATCGCTCGATCAGCCGGGTGAGGGCGAGCCGCCGGCGCAGCGGGTCGACCGGGCGGGGCGTGTGCGGCAGGGCGAGCGGGTCGTCCGCCAGCGCCGAGAGAAGTCCGACCCTTGGCAGGAGCGCCGCCCCGTCGCCGGGGCCGATGGCACGGGCGGCCAGAGCGGCCTCGATCGCGCGGGCGGCGCGGGGCGTGTTGGCGCGGATCTCGATCCGGGCGGCGGCTTCGGGCGGGGCCGCGCCAAGCCGCTGGTGGATCCCCTCGGCGAGGGCCGCGGCATAGTCCGCGCCGGGCGGCACCGCGAAGACGCGGGGGGCGTCCTGCGGGGCGAAGAGGGTCACGCGCCCGGCTCCGCCCTGGCCAGGGCCTCGGCCGCGGCCTCGATGCCGGGGGGCGTGCCGACATCGACCCAGGTGCCGGGATAGGTGACGGCTTTCAGCCGCCCGGCGGCGAGCAGGCGGTCCCAGACGAGATTGAGCGAGAACGGCCCCTCAGGCGTGTCGGCGAAGGCCGAGGGCGCGATGATCTGGGCGCCGGTGAAGACCAGCGGCGCCATGGCCTCGTCACCGCGCCGCACGGGGGCATGACCCTGTCCCGAAAGGAAGAAATCGCCGGGCCGCTGATAGGCGCGGGCCCGCGCGCGCGGGACGAGGAGCATGAGCGCATCGGCCGCGCCGGGATCCCAGGCGCGGGCCAGGATGTCGAGCGGGTTCGGCCCGGCAAAGATCGCGTCGGAATTGAGAACGAAGAATGGATGGGTCCCCAGCAGCGGCAGCGCTTGCCGGATGCCGCCGCCGGTGTCGAGAATCTCGGGCTCCTCGGGCGAGTACAGGATCTCGGGCTTGGCCCGGGCCTCGAGATGCGCGCCGATCATGTGGCCGAGGTAATGCAGGTTCACCACCGCACGCGCCACGCCCGCGCCCTCGGCGATGTCGAGCGAGCGGTCGATCAGCGTGCGGCCGGCGACCTCGATCAGCGGCTTGGGCATCCAGTCGGTCAGCGGCCGCATCCGGGTGCCGAGCCCCGCGGCGAGGATCATCGCGGTGTCGGGCCGGACGCTCACGGTGTGGGGGCCTCGGCCCGGCGTTCGGCCGCGGCTGCGGCACGGGCGAGCGCAGCGGCATCGGGTGCGGGAACATGCGCGTCGACCAGCCGCGCGAGCGGCGCAAGCGCCGGGTGCTCGAGATCGCGTGACAGGTGGCCCCAGACGCGCGGGATCAGCGCGAGATAGCGGGGCTTGCCGTCGCGGATCGCGAGGCGCGCGAAGATGCCGACGATCTTGAGGTTGCGCTGGGCTCCCAGCGCGGCATAAGCGGCGCGGAACTCGCGCGCCGCCGCACCCGACAGCCCGCGCCGGTCGAGGTAGCGCGCGATCATCGCCTCGCGCAGGGCGGCCGAGGTGTCGCGCCGCGCGTCCTCGAGCAGCGAGACGAGGTCATAGGCCGCGTGCCCGGCCAGCGCGTCCTGGTAGTCGAGCAGGCCCACGCGCGCGGCATCGGCACGCGCCGGCAGCCAGATCAGGTTCTCGGCGTGATAGTCGCGCAGCACCACCACATCGCGTGCGCCGGCGACCGCGGTGGTCGCGGCATCGACGAGCGCGCGGTACTCGGCCACGAGATCGGGACTGGCCGGGGCGCCGGTGACGGCCGGCAGCCACCATTCGACCGCGAGCGCTGCCTCGCGCCAAAGCACGGCCTCGTCATAGGGCGGCAGGGTGAAATCCCCCATGCGGGCGGGGGCGGAATGGTGGGCAAGGCCGGCAAGCAGGTCGACCGCGGCGGCGTAGAGTTCGGGCTCGGCCGCCGGGGTCGCGGCGCAGACCTGGGCATAGAGGTCGTCGCCAAGATCCTCGAGCAGCATGAAGCCCGCCTGCGGGTCCGCGGCAAGGATCGCGGGGGCCGAGAGGCCGATGCCGCGCAGCCAGCCGGTGACCGCGACGAAGGGACGGATGTCCTCGCCGCGCTCGGGTGGCGCGTCCATCACCACCGCGGGCCGCCCGTCCGGCAGCGTCAGGCGCAGGTAGCGCCGGTTCGAGGCGTCGCCCGCCAGCGGACGCGGCGCCGCACCGCCCGCGCCCGCGTCGCGCAGGAAGGCCTCGAGTGCCGCGGCCCGGCGGAGTGCGGATCCGGTCGTCATGCGCTTTCCCTCGCGGCTTCGAGCACGGCGTCCCAGCCGGCCCCGTGCGCGACCAGCCGGGCGTCGCGCGCATCGGCCCCGGGGTCGTCCGGTCCGGGCGCGAGGGCGATCTCGAGCCGGCGTTCCGGCAGCGCCGCGCCAAGGCGATCGGGCCATTCAACCAGGAGTACGGCATGGGAGAGCGCGTCGGTGAGTCCGAGCTCAAGCGCCTCCTCGGCGCTGGCAAGACGGTAGAGGTCGGCGTGCCAGACCTCGCCGCGCGGGGTGTCGTAGACGTTCACCAGCGTATAGCTGGGCGAGGGCACCAGTGCGTCGGGCTCGCCCAGAAGCGCGCGCAGGATGGCGCGGGCCAGCACCGACTTTCCGGCCCCCAGCGATCCCGTGAGCGCGATGAAGTCGCCGGGCCCGAGCGCGTCGGCGAGACGCGCGCCGAGGGCCGTCGTGGCGGCCTCGTCTGCAAGGGTCAGGCGCTCGTCGCGCGCGCGTGTCGGGGTCATCGGTCTCGCTCTCCACCGGCGCGGGGGGCAGGGTGCCGGTCCCGCGCCTCCGGCCACCCGTCGGTGTTAGCGCGAACGCGGCGGGCTTGCCAGATGTTCGGCGCGAGGGATCGGCCGCGCGCGTCAGCGGGTGAGCGGCAGGGGTTGGGGCCGGGCCTCGTGCGATGCGCGCGACGGGCTTTCCTCGGCCGCGCCGCGATCGAAGCTGCAGACGCTGACCGCGTCGCTCGGCCGGGTGCCGCGCCGCCGCTCGAACCGGCCACCCTCGTTCACGACCATCCGGCGAATGACCGAGAAGGCGAGGGATTCGCCGTCCTCGGCGAAATCGGCAAGCGGGATCTCGGCCTCTCGCCGCTCGGTGACCACGATCTCGACGCGGCCCGGCTGAGGCTCGGTGGCCGAGAGGAGGATGCGGGTGCCCGACGGGCTGCGCTGGATCGCTCCGGCGACCATGTTGAACACGATCTGGCGCAGGCGCACCGCGTCGCAGCGCAGCTTGATCGCGGCATCCGGCAGCTCGGTCGCGAGCACCACGCCGGCCTCGACGGCGCGCTTGTCCAGCAGCTGGCGAGTCAGTTCCAGCGTCTCGGCAAGGGGCGGGTCGGCGCCCTCGTCATGCAGCGGGTCGAGCTGCAGCGAGGCGAGCTCGGTCACGTCGTCGATGGTGTCGAGCAGCTGCCCCGAGGCCTCGAGGATCCCGTCCGCATAGTCGCGCTGATCGGGGGTCAGCGTGCCGAAGCGCGGATCGCCCAGAAGCTGGCCGAAGCCGAAGATCGTGTTGAGCGGCGTGCGCAACCGATGCGAGATCTGGTCGAGCACCGCGGTGCGCATCTCCTCGACCGCCTCGAGCGCCTCGTTGCGCTCGCGCAGCGCGAGCGCGATGCGCTCGCTGTCGGTGATGTCGGCGAAGACGACCATGCTGGCGCCGCCGGGCAGGGGCGCGAGCCGCGCCGAGAGGATCCGCGACGAGCCGAGCGTCACCCGCGCGCTCAAGGCCCGGCGGGTCTCGTCCGAGGTGATGAAGCCGGTCACCCGGCGCCAGACCTCGGTCTCGATGGTCAGGCCCTGGCAGAGCCGCATCACCTCGCGCGCGTGCATGCCGGCGCAGATGCTGTCGGCGTCGGTGCCCCAGATGTCGTGGAAGGCGTCGTTCACGAATTGCAGCAGGCCGTCGGCGCCGAAAACCGCGAGCCCTTCCTCGAGCCGGTTGAGCGTCGCGTGGCGCAGGTCGACCGAGCGGCGGTAGTTCTGCTCGAGGCGCATGCGCTCGGAGACGTCGTCGAACACGAAGGCGAGCGAGCCGTGCGGGTGGGGTCGGGCCAGCACGTTGATCGAGGACCCGTCGGCAAGGTGCCAGGTGTCCTCGTAGTCGACCACCTCGGTGTCGTCGAAGAGGCCGAGCAATTGCCGGCGCCAGAGGTGGTAATCCCCGGTCTCGGGAATGCGCCGGGTGCGGCGCATGGCATCGACGAGGTCGCTCAGCGTCGGGCGGGCCGCGAGCGTGGCGGGGTCGAGCTGCAGCATCTGCGCCAGCGCCGGGTTGAACAGCGCGAGCTTCTGGTTGCGGTCGAAGATGGCGAGGCCGACGGTCAGGTGGGCGAAGGTCTCGGTCATCGTCTGCACGAAGCGGCTGAGCGTCCGTTCGGCTGTCACCGCGTTCGAGGCGTCGGTGGCAAAGCCGAAGCGCCGCCCGTCGGGCTTGAGCACCTCGACCACGCTGAGGGACACCGGCTCGATCCCGCCGGGCGGCAGGATCTCGATCCGTGTCCGGTCGATGCCGTCAGCCGCCTCGCGCTGCGGCGGGCGAACGCCAAGGAAGGTCACGACCTGCTCGGCGGCGACGGCACCCATCTCGGTGCGGACCTGCCCGGCGCACCACGACACCGCCCCGTCGGCGGTGCGGTGCCAGGCGATGGTGGCGCCGATCTCGAGCAGGGTGGCGATCGTCTCACGCTCGTACCAGCCGGCCGAGAGGCTGCGCTCGCGCCGCGCGAGGGCTGTCTCGGCGCGCTCGAGCTCGGCCGCGATCAGCCGCGCATCGCGCAGCACGAGGACGCTCTCGCCACCGCTGGGAAAGCCGATCACCTCGCATTGCCCGCCGGCCGTGCGCCGGGCCAGCAGGTGCATCGGCTCGCCCGTCTCGATCAGACGGGCGAGCGCCGTCTGCACCTCGTCGCGCCGCTGGCCGATCGCCGAGGCAATGACATCGGTCAGCATGGCGCCGGGCGCCGCGCCGGGAAGCTCGGCCGCCGCGTCCGACAGATCGGTGATCCGGCCGTTGCGCGCCCGCAGCACCATGCCGTCGGAAAGGTCCTCGCGGCGGCGCACCTCGCGCGCACGCCCGCGGCGCTCGCGCACGAAGAGCGTCGCGAGCACGCAGACCGACAACGACAGCAAGGCTATCGTCGCGCTCAGGAGGTCGGCGCCCATTTCCGTCACGGCCGCATCTGTCCCCTTCGGCCCCTCGCCCGACCGGTTCCCGGCCGCCCGCATTTCAGGGGACGGCCGAAAGTGTCAACAAATGGTTTACGACATCACGAGCCTCTCGTCTCCTCGCCGGGCAGGCAAGAACTGCTTGCATCAGCACGGTGAGGGCCCTGCCAGCTCAGAGAGGGTGGTTCGCGGGCTCGTTCGGTCCCAGCGCGCGGCGCGTCGCGGCCTTGTCGACCACGATGTCATCGGCGTTCCACACCAGCTCGATGATGGCGCCGGGCGGCCGGGCTTCCTCGGGTGGCCCCGCCGCGGCCGTGGCGCGGCGGCCACGCGGGTCGGTGCCGTTGGCGAAGGAAATCCGCGCCCCCGTCCGCGCCAGGAGCGTGCGCGCGATGAAAAGGCCAAGGCCCATGCCTTCGTACTCGCCGTCGTTGCGGCGGCGCTGTCCGCGCGCGCGGGTCGAGACATAGGGCTCGCCCAGGCGCGGCAGCATCTCGGGACTGAATCCCGGGCCGTCGTCGCCGACGGCGATGCGCAGGCGATCCTCGCCATGCTCGACGTCGATCCAGACGGTCGTGGCGGCGAAATCGACGGCGTTCTGCACCAGGTTGCGCATCCCGTGGATGAACTCGGGTGTCCGGCGCACGCTGGGCTGGCGCTCGCCGGTGTCCTCGGCCGGGCGGCCGTCGATGCGCAGGATCACCCGTTTGCCGCGGGCAGCATGGGGCGCTGCCGCCTCCTCGAGCACGGCCGAGATCGGCGCGGTCTTGACGTGGCTGTCATCGCGCCCGGTGCGGGAAAGGTCGGCCATGATGCCACCGCAGCGCTCGGCCTCGGCGCGGATCAGCCGGGCGTCCTCGGCGAGGTCGGGGCGGTCGGCCAGTTCGCGCGCCAGCTCGGACGCTGCCAGCTTGATGGTCGCGAGCGGCGTGCCCAGCTCGTGCGCCGCCGCCGCGGCAAGGCCGCCGATCGCCGCCAGCCGCTGCTCGCGCGCCAGCGCCACCTGCGTGGCCGTCAGTGCCTGGCTCATGGCGTAGCCCTCGACCGTCACGCGCCGGGCGTAGAGCGAGAGGAACACCACCCCGATCGCCAGCGCCGCCGAGATGCCGCTGCGGAATAGCTCGGGCACCTCGAGCGGCGTGCCGTCGCTCTGGATCAGCGGCATGTGGATCGTCGACATCACGGTCACGAACCCCATCGCCATGATGCCCAGAAGCAGCGTGGGCTGCAGCCTCAGCGCCGTTGCCGAGATGGTGACCGGCGCGAGGATCAGCAGCGCGAAGGGGTTGTTCAGCCCGCCCGTGACCATCAGCAGCGCCACGAGCTGCACGAGATCGAAGCAGAGCGACGCCCAGGTGCCCTGTTCCGTCAGCCGGGTCTCGGCCGGGAACATGGTGATGGCGACCAGGTTGACCATCACCGAGCCCGAGATCAGCAGCGCGCAATAGGCGAGCTGCAGCTGGAAACCCAGAAGCTGCGAGGCAATCAGCACGGCGACGCTCTGGCCGATCACCGCGACCCAGCGCAGGACGACCAGCGTGCGCAGGCGCACCCAGTCGCCGCGCACGGTCATGTCGAAGAGATAGCTCCGCGCCGCCTCGCTCATGGCGCCGACTATCGCTGCAAGCGCGCGCCAAGGGAAGCAGCTTGCGGCGCCCGGCCTGGCCGCAGCCATGCCATCGTGCCGCACGGGGTTGCAAACGCGCGCCGCAAGGCCTTGGTAGGGGGCAAGGCCGGCGGGCCGAGTCGCAGTGCGGGAGGATCGCGATGCAACGGGCGATGATGGTGGTGGCGGGCGCGGTGATGGCCGCGGTGATCGCCGCCGTGGCATTCTTCGCGCTTTCGCCGACCGGGGACGTGCCGCTGTCGCCCGCGGCGGTGAACGTCTCGGGCGCCGAGATCGGCGGCCCCTTCACCCTCGTCCGCCACGACGGCACGACGGTGACCGACGCCGAGGTGATCACCGGCCCCACGCTGGTCTATTTCGGCTATACCTTCTGCCCCGACATCTGCCCGATCGACGTGCAGCTGTTGGCCGATGCCGTGGACCTTCTGGCCGAGAAGGGAATAGACGTGACGCCGGTCTTCGTGACGGTCGATCCCGCGCGCGATACGCCCGAGGCGCTGGCGCCCTTCGTCGAGGCGATGCATCCGAAGATGATCGGCCTGACCGGCGACGAGGCCGCGATCAAGGCCGCCGCGGATGCCTACAAGGTGTATTTCGCGCGCGTCGAGGTCGAGGGCTCGGCCGCGGAATACCTGATGAACCACACCGGCTTCACCTATTTCATGCTGCCCGATGGCGTCGCCGGGCTGTTCCGCCGCGGCTTCCCGGCCGAGGAGATGGCCGGCGAGGTCGAGCGGGTGCTGCAGGCGCGCGGCCTCGCGGGCTGAGGCGGCGCCAGTCAGTCGACTCAGCCGCGGCCGAGCAGACGACGGAACAGCGCCGGCCGGTTCACCATCAGGACGCCGAGCGCAGTTGCCGCGACCCCGGCCAGTTCGACCGGCGTCAGAGTCTCACCGAAGAGCGCCCAGGCGATCAGCGCGGTCGAGGCGGGCACGAGGAAGAAGAGGCTTGCCACGTTCGACGCGGCTCCCCGCCGGATGAGGATGTAGAGCAGCGTCACCGCGCCCACCGACAGGACGAGCACGAGCCAGCCCAGCGCGAAGACGAACTCGCCCGTCCAGTCGATGCGATTGCTCTCGAACATCAGGGCGAAGGGTGCGGTCGCTACCGTCGCGGCGGCGAACTGCACCAGCGTCGCGGCCCGCATCGGGTGGTCGGCTGCGCGGGTCTTCTGCAGGATCGAGGCGATCGCAATCGTGACCAGCGAGACCATGCACAGCGCGACGCCACGCCAGTCGCCGACCCCGTCGCCCAGCTTTCGCGCCACCACCAGCGCCACGCCGGCAACGCCCACCGCCATGCCCGCCCATTGCAGGGGCGTCAGACGCTCGCCCAACATGCGCCGTGCGATCAGGGCGGTCACGATCGGCTGCAGCCCGACGATCAGGGCCGCCATGCCAGCCTCGGTTCCCAGCGAGATCGCGGTGAACACGCCCCCGAGATAGACGGCGTGGATCAGCACGCCGATCAATGCGGCGTCCGCCGCCTGCCGAAGCGTCAGCGGCCGGGCCGAGGACAGGGCGACCCAGGCGCCGATGAGCACGACCACCAGCGCATAACGCAGGGTCAGGAAGGTCAGCGGCTCGGCATGCGGCAATCCCAGCTTGGCGCCGATGAACCCCGTGCTCCAGAGCACGACGAAAAGGGGCGCGACCATCAGGTCGGCACGGGGGCGGCTGGGCATCCGAATTGCGCTCCGCTGAATGGAGGAGGATTTGACTTCGCACCGTGTTTGACCACAATCCTCGCGAAAGAAAAAGGTGTCTGGGGCCGGCCGGAACGGTCTGGGAGGGTTTGAATGGCAGAAGAGATGACCGGCGAGAACGTGGCGCGCGCCTCGATCGGCGAGGATCCGTCGATCCTCATCCTCGATGACGACGCCGCGTTCCGCCAGCGGCTTGCGCGCGCGATGGAGCGCCGCGGGTTCGAGCCGATCCAGGCCGCGACGGTGGCCGAGGGGCTCGGCATCGCCCGCACGCGGCCGCCGGCCTTCGCTGTCGTCGACCTGCGGCTCGAGGACGGCAACGGCCTCGACGTGGTCGAGGCGCTGCGCGAGACCCGGCCCGACAGCCGCGCGATCGTGCTGACCGGCTACGGCGCCATCGCCACCGCGGTCGCGGCGGTCAAGATCGGCGCGGTCGACTATCTCGCCAAGCCCGCCGACGCCGACGACATCGAGAAGGCGCTGCTGTCGCGCGGCGAGGACAAGCCCGCCCCACCCGAGAACCCCATGTCCGCCGACCGCGTGCGCTGGGAGCACATCCAGCGGGTCTTCGAACTTTGCGACCGCAACGTCTCGGAGACCGCGCGCCGGCTCAACATGCACCGGCGCACGCTGCAACGCATCCTGGCCAAGCGCAGCCCGCGCTGAGCCGACGGCGCGGTCGGGCTGTGCGGGAGGCGTCCTGAAGGCGGCTCTGCCCCGGGGGCGTCTCGGCCGATCCGTCAACGTCCGCAAGGAAGTCGCCCCGCTTGGGCATGTCGTCGCGGACGGCGATGACCTTCTCGCCGCCCCGCGTGGCGGAAACCACCGCGCAAGCAGGCGCGATCGCGCTGCCGCGCGGCTCAGCCCTCGCCGATATCGGGCAGGCTCTGGAAGGCGTCGCGCAATGCGGCCGACCACATCTGGCTGATTTGGCCGAATTCCTCGTCGTCGCTCTCGATCCGCCGGCGCGTGGCGAAGCGGTGCTCGCCCGCGCGGATCACGGCGAGGTCGAGCGGCATGCCGACCGAGAGGTTCGAGCGCAGCGTCGAGTCCATCGACACGTAGACCGCCTTGAGCGCGCGCGGCAGCGGCGTCGACGGGGTTATCACGCGGTCGAGGATCGGCTTGCCGTATTTATGCTCGCCGATCTGCAGGTAGGGTGTGTCCTCGGTGGCCTCGATGAAGTTGCCGGGGCTGTAGATCATGAACAGGCGGTGCTCGCCGCCGCGCCGCTGCCCGGCCACCAGGATCGAGGCGTCCGGCGCCGCGCCCTGGGCGGCGAGGGCGTCGCGATACTCGGCCTGCATCTCGGCCATGTGGCGTCCGACGATCTCAGCCACGCGGTACATCGAGGGCGCGGTCAGGATGCTCTCGACCTCCTCGCCCGCCAGCGCCGCCTTCGCGTCGGTATCGAGGCGCGTCACCACGCCCTGCGTGATCGAGAGGTTGCCCGCGGACATCAGGCAGATCGCCCGCTCGCCTGGCACTTCCCAGGCGAACATCTTGCGAAAGCGCGAGACATTGTCGACGCCGGCATTGGTGCGCGTGTCCGCCAGCATCACCAGCCCCGACTTGAGCTTGAGCGCGACGCAATAGGTCATCCCGGTCCCTCGTGTGGCCGCGAGCGCCCGGCGTGACCCGCGGCGCGGGGGCGGCGACTCAGCCCTGTTGTTGCTGCTGCTGCATCTGCCCCGCGCTCACGCGAACCGCAACCTCCATCTCCTCCTCGTGGCCGGCGGAGAGGGTGCCGCGGATAGGGGCGGCATCGGCCGCGTCGAAGCCCGAGGCAAGCCGCACATAGGTCTCGGCGGGGCAGACCTGGTGCACCGGGTCGAAGCCGACCCAGCCGAGGCCGGCGATATGCGCCTCGGCCCAGGCATGGGTCTCGGACAGCGGCGCCTCGGGGTCGTGCAGGTAGCCGACGACATAGCGCGCCGGCACGCCCAGGGCGCGCGCCGCGGCGATCAGGACATGGGTGAAGTCCTGGCAGACGCCGCTACCGATCGCCAGCGCCTGCGCCGCGGTGGTGTCGGCATCCGTCGCGCCGGGGCGGTAATCGAGCGCCTCGGCCGTCAGCGCCGAGAGCCTGTGCATCTGCGCGAGCAGCCCCTCCTCGTCCGCGGCCTCGCGTGCCAGCGCCTCGATCGCCTCGTCGGCGCGGGTCAGTTCGGTGGTGCGAAGCGAGACCTCGGGGCGGGCGAGGCCGATGCGACCCAGCACGCCGGCGGTGTCAGCGGTCTCGACCACCCCGCGGGCGACGACCTCGACCTCCTCGGTTGCCTTGCGCAGGGCGATCACCGCCTCGGCGTCGCCAAAGGCGTCCGTGAGCATCGGCCGGGCGGGCTCGCCGCCGATGCTGACCTCCCATTCCCGGATCGACTGCCCCGCGGTCGCGGGAGCGAAGAGCTTGAGGCGCAGATGCAGGTTCAGCGCCGGGGGCTCGTAGGCGTACCGGGTCCGGTGCTCGATCGTCAGGCGCATTTCGGCACCCCCATCAGAAATGATACGCGCGGTAGATCTCGCCGTTCAGCCGGCGCGTCGCCGTGATCGTCGCCGTGATGAAGTCGTGCAGGCCATGCTGGAAGATCTCGCCCATCTCGACATCGTCGAGTCGCGCGATCATCTCGCAGGCGGTGCCGTGGCAGTCATGCCGCCCGCCGTAGCCCCGCGCTAACCGGTCGAGGCAATTGCCGATCTGATCGTAGCAGAAGGCCACCGAGCGCGGGAAGGCACGGTTGAGGATCATGAAGTCGGCGATCTTCCAGGGGCTGTAGTCGCCCCGGTAGACGTGGTGATAGGCCCTGAGCGCGGAAGTCGCGTGCAACAGCGACGTCCACTGGTGGTAGTCGCGCCCGCCGCCCACCACCTCGGTCTCGGGCAGCAGGACATAGTACTTCACGTCGAGGAGGCGCAGCATCATGTCGGCGCGCTCGACATGCGAGCCGAGCAGCACGAAATCGAAGCGGTCCTCGCGCAGCATCGAGGTCGAGACCGCGCCGCGGAACATGATCGCTCGGCCCTTGATCCATTCGAGTAGGCTGGGCAGATCGCGCTGGGCGCTGCCGACGTCGACCTCGTCGAGCCGTCGCCAGCCCTCGTTCAGCGTCTCCCACATGTCGCGGGTCAGGGCGTTCCTGACCGCCCGGCCGTTCGCGCGCGCCTGGCGCAGGCAGGAGCGGATCGAGGAGGGGTTGTCGGGGTCGAGCATCAGCGTGCGCAGGATCGTGGCATCGGTGATCGACGGCTCGTCCTCGAACAGCTCGGCCGAGCCCGAGGCCGAGGCGACCGAGCGCCATTCCTCGTCGGAATAGGATCCCGGCAGCATCGCCATGCGGTGGCCCATCTCGATCAGGCGCGCGGTGCACTCGGCCCGCTCGACGTAGCGGCCCATCCAGTAGAGGCTTTCGGCTGTGCGGCTCAGCATGTCACTCGCTCCGGCCGGCGCGGGCGGCCTGATCAGGCAGGACGCAGGCCGCTCCCATGTGATCCCAGGCCCCGCCCGCGTCGAGGCAGGCGTCGACCCTGAAAAACCGTGTCACCTCGGGGCCTGCCTGCGCGGCGAGCAGGACGATCGCGAGCCCTGCGGCGGCCCATGTCCAGGGGCGTCTCATTCCGTCAGCACCCAGGTGTCCTTGACGCCGCCGCCCTGGCTCGAATTGACCACCAGCGAGCCCTCGCGCAGCGCCACGCGGGTCAGCCCGCCGGGCACCAGCCGCATCGACTGGCCGACCAGGCAGAAGGGGCGGAAATCGACGTGGCGCGCGCCGATGCCGCGCGGCGCCAGCGTCGGCACCGAGGAGAGGTCGAGCGTCGGCTGCGCAATGAAGTTCGCCGGGTCGTCCTTCAGCTTGGCGGTGAACTCGGCGCGCTGCTCGGCTGTCGATTTCGGGCCGATCAGCATGCCGTATCCGCCCGAGCCGTGGACTTCCTTGACCACCAGTTCCTCGAGATGCGCCAGCACATGGGCGCAGTCGTCGCGGTCGGCGCAGCGCCACGTGGGCACGTTCTCGAGGATCGGCGTCTCGCTCATGTAGAAGCGGATCATGTCTGGGACATAGGTGTAGATCGCCTTGTCGTCCGCGACGCCCGCCCCGGGCGCCGAGCACAGCGTCACCCCGCCCGCGCGGTAGACATCGAAGAGCCCCGGCACGCCCAGCACCGACTCGGGCCGGAAGGCCAGCGGGTCGATGAAGTCGTCGTCGATGCGCTTGTAGATCACGTCGACCCGCTGCGGCCCGCGGGTCGTTCGCATCCAGCAAAGCCCCTCGTCCACGAACAGGTCCTGTGGCTCGACCAGTTCGACCCCCATCAGGTCGGCGAGGAAGGAATGCTCGTAATAGGCCGAGTTGAACGGGCCCGGCGTCAGCACGACGACGTTGGGCTCGCCCTTGCAGGCCGGGGGGGCGACTTCTTCCAGTGTCTTGCGCAGGTCATCTGGATAGCGGTCCACCGACTCGACCGCGCCGCGCGAGAACAGCTCGGGGAACATGCGCATCATGATCTCGCGGTTCTCGAGCATGTAGCTGACACCCGAGGGGGTGCGGCAATTGTCCTCGAGCACCTGGAAGGCGGTCTCGCCCGTGCGCACGATGTCGATGCCGACGATGTGGCTGTAGACCCGGCCCGGCGGCTCGACGCCCATCATGGCGGGCTGGAAGGCCGCGTTCTGGTAGACCAGCCGCTCGGGCACGATGCCCGCCCGCATTATCTCGCCGCGGTGATAGACGTCGTAGAGGAAGGCGTTGAGCGCGCGGGCGCGCTGGCGGATGCCGCGGTCCAGCCTGCGCCACTCGGCGGCGGAAAAGACCCGGGGGATCAGGTCGAAGGGGATCAGGCGCTCGGGGTCCCCGCCCTCGCCATAGACCGCGAAGGTGATGCCGATTCGGCGGAAGATCGCCTCGGCCTCGGCCGAGCGCTTGTGCAGAAGCTCGAGGCCGGAGCCGTCGATCCACTCCTTCACCCGCGCATAGGGCGGGCGGATCGCACCCTCGTCGAGGGACATTTCATTGAACATCGCGATCCCCGGCCGTCGGCCCTCACCACCGGCCCCGATGGGGCCTTCGACTCAATCCTTACCCTTGCTTGGGAAAGCTGCAAGCCGCGCAGCCCGGCTTTGGCGTGGCGAATTGTCATGATTCTGTCGCTGCCTGCCCGAAGTTTGTGCGTCTGGTGCGCGGGTGCCCGGAAAAACGGCAGCCGCGAATGCGCCCTCTGGCACGCTGGGGCCTTGCGGCGGCGCGATCTGGCCTATCCGCAGGCAGCCGATGCCCGTGCGGTGAACACCGCGAAACGCCCCTCTCGGAAGGTTTCGCGCACCGAGGCGAACCCTGCGGCCCGCATCAGGCCGAGGTTCTCGGCCGGCGTGACGCAGCGGTCATGCGCCATCCGCCCGCGCGCGGCGGCGATGGTCTCGGCGCTCGCGCCCAGTGCGCGGGCGTCGGCCTCCCAGTCGCGGTCGAGCGCGGCCTCTTCCGCGGCGGTCTCGCCCGCGATCTGCTCGGCGTTGACGAAGATGCCGCCGGGGGTGAGCCGGGAATGCGCGGCCGCGAGCGTCGCGGCCTTCCCGGCCCTGTCGAGATGGTGGATCGAGACCGCCGAGATCACCGCGTCATAAGGGCCGGCGGGCATGTCGGCCGCATAATCCGCCACAACCAGCTCGGCCGCTACGCCGAGCCCGGCGAAACGCGCCCGCGCCGCCTCGAGCATCCCCTCGGAAATGTCGCACAAGGTGAAGTCCAGATCCGGCCGTCCCGCCGCCAGAAGGCCCGAGTAGAGCCCTGTTCCCGCGCCGAGATCGAGCACGCGCGCGCCCGGCACAAGACCATCGAGCGCCGCCAGGGCGGCGCCGTAGAAGTCGTCGAAACAGGGGATCAGCGCGCGCCGCTCGGCGTCGTAAGCCGTTGCGGCGCGGTCGAAAAGCTGGGCGAGGCGCGAGCTCAAAGGGGCTGGCCGCGCAGCATTCGCGGCAGATCGCCGGCGAGGCCTGCGGCCTCACGCATGAAGCCGCGCCGCGCCGGACCGATGCGGCCGACCAGCGCCAGCCCCAGGTCACGCACGCCGCGCAGCACCGGGTTCGCGTTCGAGAAGAGCCGGTTCAGCGCGTCCATCCCCAGTGCCATGGCGGTGGCATCGAAACGCCGCCAGCGCTGGTAGCGCTCGAGCACGTCGAGCGCGCCGATATCCTCGCCACGGCGCGCGGCCTCGACCACCACTTCGGCCAGCGCGGCGACATCGCGCAGCCCCATGTTCATGCCCTGGCCGGCGATCGGGTGCACGCCATGCGCGGCATCGCCGGCAAGGGCGAGGCGGGGGGCCGCGTAGCGCTCGGCGAGCGTGAGGTCCAGCGGATAGGCCCAGCGCCGGCCGGCGAGGCGGATGCCGCCCAGCCGCGGGCCGATGCGCGCTGCGATCTCTTCGGTGAAGAGGTCGTCGGGCAGGGCGTGCAGGCGCCGCGCCTCGGCGGTGCGCTCGGACCAGACCAGCGAGGAACGGTTGCCCGGCAGCGGCAGCACCGCGAAGGGGCCGCCGGGAAAGAAGCTCTGATAGGCGACACCGTCATGCGGCAGATCGTGCTCGATGGCGTTGACGAGCCCGGTCTGGTCATAGCCGAAGACCTGCCGACGGATGCCCGCCGCCGCGCCCAGCGCCGAGCGCCGCCCGTCGGCCGCCACCGCGAGCCCGGCCTCGACCGACCGCCCGTCGGCGAGCGAGAGCCGCGCGCGCGGGCCGTCGAAGGCCGCGCCCTCGACCTCGGCGGGGGCGATCTGGCGGATCAGGGGCTCGGCATCCATCGCCTCGAGCAGCGCGCGGCGCAGGAAGCGGTCCTCGAGGATCCAGCCCACGCGGCCTGCTTCGGTCTCGCGGGGGTCGAAGTGCAGCATCGCGCCGGGCCGGCTGCCGGCCGCACCCTCGCTCACCATGATGTCGCGGATCGGCTGGGCCAGGGGCTCGAGCCCGCGCCACAGCCCCAGCACGCCCAGCAACTGCGCCGAGGCCAGGGCAACGGCGTAGGCACGGCCGTCGAAGTCGGGATCGGCGCGGACAGGCTCGGCCAGGCGGTCGATCACCGCCACCTCGAACCCCGCGCGCGCGAGCGAAAGTGCCAGCGCCGGGCCGATCAGCCCGCCGCCCGCGATCGCGACATCCGCGCGAATGATCCCGTTGCCGTTCATGGCCTTTACTATTGGAGCGCGGTTGGCGAATGTCCATGCGCCGCGGGCGGCCAGGCCGTCGCGGCGGCTGCGACAGATCGGCATTCGGGGGAGCGGGCATGACGGGCAGGGCGGACTGGCGGAAGATGAGCGCGGCCGAGCTGGGGCGCGGGATCGCGGCCTCCCGGATCGACCCGGTCGAGCTTGCCCAGGCCTTTCTCGACGCCATCCGGGCGCATGAGCACGGTGACCGGATCTATGCGCGGCTGACGCCCGAGCGCGCCCTCGGCGAGGCGACGGCCGCTCGCGGCCGGGCACGGTCGGGCAGCCTGCTCGGCCCGCTCGACGGCGTCCCGGTGAGCTGGAAGGACCTTTTCGACACCGCGGGGGTGCCGACCGAGGCGGGCTCGCGGTTGCTCGAAGGACGCACGCCGACCCACGACGCCGAGGTCGTGCGCCGTGGCGCCGCCGCGGGGCTGGTGTGCCTTGGCAAGACGCACATGTCCGAGCTTGCGTTCTCGGGCCTCGGGGTGAACCCGGTGACGGCGACGCCGCCCAACATCCACGACCCTGCCCTGGCGCCGGGAGGGTCGAGCTCGGGCGCCGCGGTGTCGGTCGCCGCGGGGCTCGCGGCGATCGGCATGGGCTCGGATACCGGTGGCTCGGTGCGCATCCCCTCGGCGTGGAACGATCTGGTGGGCCTCAAGACCAGCTGGGGCCTGATCCCCTGCGACGGCGCCGTGCCGCTCTCGCGCGGGCTCGACACGGTCGGGCCGCTGTGCCGGACGGTCGAGGACGCGGCCCTCTCGCTGGGTGTCCTGGCCGGCGCGCCCGTGCCCGAGATCGATGGGCTCGAGCCTTCGGCGCTCGCGCTGATTGAGCCCGATGCGCTGATCCTCGACAACGCCGACGCCGAGATCGAGGCGGGCTATGCGGATGCGATCGGTCGGATCGGCCGCGCGGGGGTCCGCGTCGCGCGCGGGAGCGTCCCTCAGCTGGCCGAGGCGCTCGGCATCGCCGCGCGCCTCTCGGCCATCGTGAACTACGAGGGTTGGGTCGAGTGGGGCCCGACGATCGAGGCGCATCCCGGCGTGATGTTCCCGATGATCGAGGCGCGCTTCCGCACCGGTGCCTCGATCACCGCCGAGGCCGACCGGGAGGCGCGCGCGGCCCTCGAGCCGCTGGCCGAGGCCGTTCATGCCCTGATCGCCGAACGCGGCTTCCTGGTGATGCCGACGACCCCGATCCTGCCCCCCCCGATCGAGCGGCTGATGGCCGACGACGACTATTACATTGCGCGCAACCTGCTCGCGCTGAGGAACACCCGGCTCGGCAACCTGCTTGGCTGCTCGGCGCTGACGCTGCCGACCGGCGCGCCAATGGTCGGGCTCATGCTGGTCGGCCGCCCGGGCGACGAGGTGGCGCTGCTGCGCGCGGGCCGGGTTCTGGAGCGCGCGTTGTCCTGAGGGCCACGCCCGGAAATTAACAACCCGCGCCAAGCGCTTCGGTCTTGCGGATTTCTGGACCTTGTGCCGCTGCGCCTGTATCTTCTGACGCTCAGGGCGCGATAGACGCCCGATTGTGAGGGTCAGAATGCAGTATCCAGCGCGCTTCGCGGACCTGCCCGAATACGCGTTCCCGCGACTTAGGCGGCTGCTCGAGGGAATCTCCCCCGGCGGCCCCGAGATCGCGATGTCGATCGGCGAGCCGCAGCACGCCTTTCCCGATTTCGTGATGCCGGTGATGGCCGAGCACGCGGCGGGCTTTTCGAAGTATCCGCCGAACGAAGGCATTGCGCCGCTGCGCGAGGCTATTTCCGGCTGGCTGGAGCGGCGCTACGGCGCGGCCCCGGAATACCGTGACCCCGAGCGCTCGATCCTGCCGCTCAACGGCACGCGCGAGGGGCTGTTCAATGCCTGCCTCGCGCTCTGCCCCGAGACCAAGAACGGCCAGCGCCCGACCGTGCTGCTGCCGAACCCTTTCTACCAATGCTATGCCGTCGCGGCGCTGGCCGCGGGCGCCGAGCCCGTCTATGTCCCCGCCACGGCCGCGACCGGGCATCTGCCCGATTTCGCGGGCCTGCCGCGCGAGCTGCTGGACCGCACGGCGGTGGTCTATATCTGCGCGCCCGCCAATCCGCAGGGCGCGACCGCCGATGAAGGCTACTGGCGACGGCTGCTGGACCTCGCCGAGGCGCATGACTTCCGCGTCTTCGCCGACGAGTGCTATTCCGAGATTTGGCGGAGCCGGCCGCCCACCGGCGCGCTCGAGGTCGCCTCGCGCATCGGTGCCGACCCCGAGCGGCTGGTGGTGTTCCATTCGCTGTCGAAGCGGTCGAACCTCGCGGGGCTTCGCTCGGGCTTCTGCGCGACGGGGCCGAAGGCGCGCGCGGCGCTGTTACAGCTGCGCTCGTATGCCGGCGCGCCGCTGCCGGTCCCGGCACAGTTCGCCGCCGCCGCGTGCTGGCGCGACGAGGCGCATGTCGAGGCCAACCGCGCGCTCTATCGCGAGAAATTCGAGATCGCGGACGAAATCCTCGGGAATATGCCGGGATACATGTCGCCCGAGGCGGGGTTCTTCCTCTGGCTCGACGTCGGCGATGGCGAGGCCGCGGCCGTGCAGGCGTGGCGCGATGCCGGGGTCAAGGCGCTGCCCGGGGCGTATCTATCGCGCGAAGTGCCCAAGGCGCTGGGCGGCGGCGATCCGGGCAAGGCTTATCTTCGCGTGGCCCTGGTCGCTCCGGCGGCCGAGGTGCGGCGCGGACTGCAGGCGCTGAGGGCATGTCTTGCCTGACGGAAGTGGACGCACGGGCGCAGAGATGGGCGCGCGCACCGCGGCGGTGCGGCCCCGGCGTGAAATGGTGAGGGAGCCAGGGGGTATGGCGCTGATCTGGGGCATGGGTAACGAGAGCGGGCGGAGCGGTTCGATGGCGGGCCGGGCGCTGCGGACCGTGCTCAAGAAGGCGGGCGGCGCGGTGGCGCTGGTCCTTTCGGTGACGCTGTGCCTCGCGCTGGCGAGCTTCGACGCGACTGATCCCAGCTTCTTCAGCGCGACGCCGAAGCCGCCGTCGAACCTGCTCGGGCCGCTCGGGGCGATGGTCGCGGCGCCGCTGATGCAGGGGCTGGGCCTGGGTTCCTGGGCCGTAGCCGCGATCCTCGGGGTCTGGGGATGGCGATTTGCCTTCGGGCATGGCGAGGAGCGCATCTGGGTGCGGCTTCTCGCGATGCCAGTCGCGGTGGTCGCCGTCTCGGTCGTCGCGGCACTGCATGCGCCCTGGTCCGGGTGGCAGCTTTCCCTGGGCCTTGGCGGCATGGTCGGCGACAAGGTTGGCGCGGCGTTCCTCGATATCCTGCCGGCAATGTCGCCGAAGGTCGTCATCGGCGTCACCGCGGGTGCCGCGCTGGCGGCGCTTGCCATCACTGGCTTTGCGCTTGGCCTGTCGGGCCGCGAGACGCGGCGGATCCTCCACTGGCTTTTCTTCTCCCTCATGGCGGTGCTGAGCCGCATTCTGCGCATCCTCGGGCGGATGGCGCGGGGTCTGGTCAGCCTCGCGCGGCGGCCTGCGAAGGCCGAGCCCGAGGTGCCGCGCTCGGAGCGGATGGAGCCGGCCGAGCCGACGGGAAGCTGGCGCAAGCCGTCTCGCGCCGCGGCACCCGCAGCCGCCCCCGCCACTGCCCCAGCCGCGGCCCCCATCGCCGAACCCGCGCCCGAGCCGCTCGACGACGAGCCGGCGGGCGAGGCCGCGCCGCGCCGCCGACTCGGCTTCAGCCTCGGCGCCGTTGCGCGGGGGCTGATGGGCCGTCGCGGCGGCGAGCCGGCGCCCGTGCGCGAGGCACGCAATGCGCGCGAGACCGAGTTCGACGATGAGGCCCCTGTGCGCGGAAGCGCGCTGCGCCGGCGCGAGCCCGAGGTGACGCGCCGCCCGACGGTGCAGACCGAGCCCCAGTCGATGCCGCAGGCACCCGCCGGCCCCGCCGATGACGACCGGGCGCTTGCCACCGCAATCAGGTCGCTCAACGCGGCTGGCGCCGATCCCGATGATGCCATGATCGACGCCTGGGAGGACGAGGACGACGATGACATCCCGGCCAGCCGGCCGGCCGTGGCGGGGGTCGGTGCCCCGCGCCAGCAGCGCAAGAGCCGCCGGGCCGAGCGCGAGGCGCAGCCGACGCTCTTCGACTCGTCGGAGGACGATGTCTACGCGCCGCCGCCGCTTGCGCTCCTGGCCAAGCCGATCGCGATCCAGCGCTCGCAGATGTCTCAGGCCGCCCTCGAGGAGAACGCGCGGATGCTCGAGACGGTGCTCGAGGATTACGGGGTTCGCGGCGAGATCACGGCGGTAAAGGCCGGGCCGGTGGTCACCCTCTACGAGCTCGAGCCCGCGCCGGGCCTCAAGGCCTCGCGCGTGATCGGCCTTTCGGACGACATCGCGCGGTCGATGTCGGCGCTGTCGGCCCGCGTCTCGACCGTGCCGGGCCGCTCGGTCATCGGCATCGAACTGCCCAATGCCGAGCGTGAGAAGGTCTGGCTGCGCGAGGTCATCGAGACGCCTGAATACGGCGATGGCCGCGTTTCTCTGAGCCTGATCCTTGGCAAGGACATCGAGGGTCGCCCCGTGGTCGCGAACCTCGCCAAGATGCCGCACCTACTGATCGCGGGCACCACCGGCTCGGGCAAGTCGGTGGCGATCAACACGATGATCCTGTCGCTGCTCTACAAGCTCAGCCCCAAGCAGTGCCGCCTGATCATGATCGACCCCAAGATGCTGGAGCTCAGCGTCTACGACAACATCCCGCACCTGCTGGCCCCCGTCGTCACCGACCCGAAGAAGGCGATCGTCGCCCTCAAATGGGTGGTGGCCGAGATGGAGGAGCGCTACCGCAAGATGTCGAAGATGGGCGTGCGCAACATCGACGGCTACAACGCCCGGGTGCGCGACGCGCTGGACAAGGGCGAGGAGTTCTCCCGCACGATCCAGACCGGCTTCGACGAGACGACCGGCGAGCCGGTCTACGAGACCGAGTTCTTCGAGCCCGAGGAGATGCCCTACATCGTGGTCATCGTTGACGAGATGGCCGACCTGATGATGGTGGCGGGCAAGGAGATCGAGGCCTGCATCCAGCGGCTTGCGCAGATGGCGCGCGCCAGTGGCATCCACCTCATCATGGCGACGCAGCGCCCCTCGGTCGATGTCATCACCGGCACGATCAAGGCGAACTTCCCGACCCGCATCTCGTTCCAGGTGACGTCGAAGATCGACAGCCGCACGATCCTTGGAGAGCAGGGGGCCGAGCAGCTCCTGGGCCAGGGCGACATGCTCTACATGGCTGGCGGCGGGCGCATCCGCCGCGTCCACGGACCCTTCGTCTCGGACGAGGAGGTCGAGGAAATCGTGAGCCATCTGAAGGCGCAGGGCCTGCCGGACTATGTCGGGGCGGTGACCGAGGGCGCCGATGACGAGGTGCAGGCGATCGTCGACGAGAAGCTCGGCCTCGCCCAGCCCGGGGATTCGGACGACGAGCTCTACGACCGGGCGGTCGCCATCGTCGCACGCGACCGGAAGTGCTCGACTAGCTACATCCAGCGCAAGCTCGCCATCGGCTACAACAAGGCGGCCCGGCTCGTGGAACAGATGGAGTCGCAGGGCGTCGTGAGCCCGGCGAACGCCGTCGGCAAGCGCGACATCCTGATCGAGGAGCGGTGACGCCGGGCCGCTCGGCCCTTGACTCGGCGCGCCCCGGCACCGACAAGCGGCCATGACGGCGCGATGCGCGCGGCGCGCGCAACGGAAGTCGTGCCCGGGCCGTTGAAGATGCGAACGGGCAGGCAAGAGACAGGTGGCATGAACCGACGCGATTTCATCCTTGGCGCCATGACCGGGGCCGCGGCGCTTGCCGTGGGCGGGCTCGGGGCGGCGGTGGCGCAGGGCATCGACCCGCGCGACCTGGCGCGGATCTCGAACTACCTGAACGGCACCACGACGCTGATGGGCGAGTTCGTGCAGGTCGGGCCGGATGGCGACCTGTCGACCGGCACGTTCTGGATGCGCCGGCCGGGGCGGATGCGCTTCGAATACGATCTGCCGAACCCGGCGCTGATCATCGCGGATGGAACCTGGGTGGGGATCTACGACCGCGCGCTAAACACGCTCGATCGCGTGCCGCTGGGCCAGACGCCGCTCGATATCCTGCTGCGCGACCGCGTCGATCTGCGCCGCGAGGGCGTGGTGACCGAGATGGAGCGCTCGGACGGCCAGATCCGCGTCAAGGCGATCGACCCGGACGCGCCCGATCAGGGCTCGATCACGATGATCTTCAGCGACAATCCGTTGGAGCTGAGACAGTGGGTGGTGGTCGACGCGCAGGGCCTGACCACGACCATCGCGCTCTCCGAGCTACGCTCGAACGTGAGCATCGACGGCGACAAGTTCTTCATCGCCGAACCCAAGCGCAACTGACTTCGCTTCGACAGACGGGGCGGATCGAATTGTTTGGTGGCGCGTTCCGGGGCGGCCTGGAACAGCCGCCCCAACGGTCTTTTGTCCGGGGCTCAGAACGACCGGATCAAATTGGCGAGGTCGGTGGCCGCGTTGAACAATGCAGGCTGCAGGTAGACGAACACGCCGAGTGCCAGCAGCATCGCGCCCGCCGAGATGGCGACCCAGTCCAAAGTTGCGATTCCCGACTCGTCGCGCATGAACTTTGAAATATAACTCATTGTACTCTCTACTGTTTCGCGGTGGTTCGGTTGTCGTTGGCGAAGTCACTTCGAGGAGTTGACCCTGAAAGCTTTAATACAATCATAACGCGAAATGAACCAGCTTCACTGTCTCATATCGGGAATCGGTGGTCCCGAATCTGGATCGGTCCCTTCTGCCCGCCACGCATCCGCGTCGGGGCGTACCGCCACCTTGGCGAATGATCAGTTAAAAGCCGGCCTGCAACCTCAAATTGAGAAACTCTTATTAAGCACCCTTTAAAGATGATAATTTTTGAGGCATGATGGATCTACCTTCTGTGTTTGGAGGAAGTCATGCGTCCGTATCCAGTTCTCCCGCTCATGTTCCCGGGCGATCTTGAAACTCTCGATGGCCCATCGGGCACGCTGCCCCCACAAGACATCGTCGCTACCATAGGCTCGCAGTTCGGTTTGAAACTGCGGGCGCTCAGAGCGCCCGATGACCTTGACTTGCAAGAGGATCAGTTCGTCTTCACGGCGCCCGACGCCGTGCCAGAGTTTTCCGGCAAGCCTGCGCCGGGAAGCGTCCCGCCGGACGAGCCGCCCGGACCACGGGACGTTGCCTCGCACCCGGAATCAGGCGCCAGAGCTCCGGCGTCCGTGCCAGACGGCCCGCCAGAATTCGCCGGAAAGCCGGCGCCTGGCAGCGTCCCGCCAGACGGGCCTCTCGGGCCGCGAGGTCTTGGCGGCGATCGCGAGGCCAGCCGGGTGGCTCCGGGCTCCGAGCACGACGGGCCGCCGATCTTTGCCGGCAAGCCGGCACCCGGCAGCGTCCCGCCCGACGGCCCGCCAGGGCCGCCGGACTTCGGCGGAACTTCCGAGCCGGAAGGTGCGTGGCTCGATCTTCTGGCGCTCTGAGAATGCCGCGCCGCTCTGGCTTGAGGCCCGGGCGGCGCAAGGCGCGCGTCAGATGTCGAAGCTCGCCATGACCGGCACGTGGTCCGAAGGTTTCTCGGCGCCCCGCCAGTCGCGAAGGATGCGACTTGAGCCCGGCACCGCCGGCACGTCGCCGCGCGACCAGATGTGATCGAGCCGGCGGCCACGGTCGGCCGCCTCCCAGTCCCGCGCACGGTAGGACCACCAGGAATAAAGCTTCTCGGGCGCGGGGATATGGGCACGCGTGACGTCGGTCCAGCCGCCTTCGCCCTGAGCGCGTGCCAGGCGCTCCACCTCGATCGGGGTGTGGCTCACGACCTTGAGAAGCTGCTTGTGCGACCAGACGTCGTCTTCGAGCGGGGCGATGTTGAGATCGCCCACCAGGATCGCGGGATCGCGCAGCCCCTCGCCCCATCGTGCGAGTTCGTCCAGAAAGTCGAGCTTGTGGGCGAACTTCGGGTTCACCGCGGGGTCGGCCTCGTCGCCGCCCGCCGGGATGTAGAGGTTGTGCAGCAGCACCCCGCCCGGCAGCCGGGCGGCGACGTGCCGAGCATCGCCCTTGCCACACCAGTCGATCGATCCCGCGTCCTCGATGGGCAGGCGCGAGAACACGGCCACGCCGTTATACCCCTTCTGCCCGCGCGCGACCGCATGCGTGTAGCCAAGCTCGGCGAAGATCTCGAAAGGGATCTTGTCGACCGGCGACTTGGTTTCCTGCAGGCACAGAACGTCCGGGCTTTCCTCGGCGAGAAAACGCGCGACGAGCTCGGCCCGCAGGCGCACCGAGTTGATGTTCCAGGTCGCGATGGTGATCGGCATGATGGCTCCTCGGATGTCGACGCCTCGGGTGCGGAGGGGGCGGTGCGGCTTGAGGTGGCAGGGCGGCGGAGATGCGCCAGCGACGGCGCGGGATTTCATAGCGAGGATCGCGCGTCAGGGCAAACCGATCCGGACCGCACTGTCGTGCCGGAAAAGAAAGCGCCCGATGCGGGGGGAGCATCGGGCGCCGCCCTTATGGGGCATGCGGGCGGGTTGAGGGGGGATCCGCCCGCCGGCAGCAGGTACGTTGGGGGGGAGCCGCTGCCTTGACCGTGAGATGGTCGTCGCGCCCGTTTCCTTCAAGTCCCCCGGGATCACATTCCCAGCCGGTAGCCGCCGCTTTCCGTGATCAGGATGCGCGCGTTCTGGGGGTCGGGCTCGATCTTCTGCCGTAGCCGGTAGACATGCGTCTCGAGCGTGTGTGTCGTCACCCCGGCATTGTAGCCCCAGACCTCGCGCAGCAGCGTGTCGCGGTCCACCGCCCGGCCGCCGGCGCGGTAGAGGAACTTGAGGATGTTGGTCTCCTTCTCGGTCAGGCGGATCTTCTTTTCCGCCTCGTCCACCAGCATCTTCGCGCCCGGTCGGAAGCTGTAGGGACCGATGGGGAAGACCGCGTCCTCGGACTGCTCGTGCTGGCGCAACTGGGCACGGATGCGCGCCAGAAGCACCGGGAACTTGAACGGCTTGGCGACGTAGTCGTTGGCGCCGGCGTCGAGCCCGAGGATCTGATCCGAGTCCGAGCCATGCCCGGTGAGCATAAGGATGGGGCAGCGGATCCCCTCGCGCCGCATGCGGCGGCACACTTCCCGCCCGTCGATGTCGGGCAGGCCGACATCGAGGATCACGAGATCGTGCAGCTCGGATTTCGCCCGGTCCAGCCCCTCTGCGCCGCTTGCGGCCTCGAACACGTCGAACTCGTCGATCATCATCAGCTGCTCGGCCAGGGCCTCGCGCAGGTCGCCGTCGTCGTCGACCAGGAGAATCTTTTTCGACACCGCCATCACATCCTCCCTGCTTCCGGCGCTTTGAACGAACGTTCAATGCCGGAGATGGGTGGCACCCTGCCCGGCGCCTACGGGTTACGTCAAATCCTCACCAATCCGTGTAGTCGCTGCAAGCCGGCGCGAGCTTTGTTACAACGCCGCGCGCGCCCATCTGGGAATCGCGCCGCGGGTGTCCCTATATTGCCCATGAAGGACAGAGGATCGGCGGACATGACGCTCTCGCTCAGCGGGGAGGAACTGGTTTCGCGCGCCCGCGCAGACCTGCGTATCGGGGCGCCCATTGCGCTGGTCGGCGCGGGGGACGGTGCCGCCGGCGCGCTGGTGATGGCCGCCGAGACCGCGTCGGATGCACGCCTCGCCGATTTCCGGGCCTTGGCGCCCGACGCGTTCGATCTTGCCATCACGCATCACAGGGCGACGACGCTCAAGGCCCGTGCATATGACGGCACGCTGGCGCGCATCGCGCTGCCCGCCGACGCTGACGCTGCCTGGGTGATGGCGACAGCCGATCCGAGCCTCGACCTCGCGACACCGCTGAAGGGCCCCTATGCGACGCGGCGCGAGGGCGGCGCGGAGCTACATGCCCTCGCGCTGGTGCTGACCAAGCAGGCACGGCTCCTGCCCGCCGCGGTCGTCGCCGCCTGGGCAGACGCCGAGACGGTGCGCCGACTCGCCGCCGGGGCGGGGCTCACGCTCCTCAGCGCCGACATCGTCGAGGACGCGGCCGCCGCGACGATCCGGCTGCGCGAGATCTCGGGCGCGCGCGTGCCCACCCGTTTCTCCGAGGCGGGCCGCGTCCATGTCTTCCGCCCCGACGACGGGGCCGAGGAGCATTACGCCATCGAGATCGGCCAGCCTGCGCGCGACGAGCCGGTGCTCGCCCGCCTCCACTCGGCCTGCTTCACCGGCGATGTAATCGGCTCGCTCAAATGCGACTGCGGCCCGCAGCTCGCCGCGGCGATGGACGAGATCGCGACGGCGGGCGCAGGCGTGCTGCTCTACATGAACCAGGAGGGCCGGGGGATCGGGCTTGCCAACAAGATGCGCGCCTACTCGCTGCAGGACCAGGGCTATGACACGGTCGAGGCCAACCACCGCCTCGGCTTCGAGGATGACGAGCGCGACTTCCGCCTCGGGGCCGCGATCCTCAAGGAGATGGGCTTCACCGCGGTGCGGCTGATGACCAACAATCCCGGCAAGATCGCGATGATGGAAGCCTCGGGCGTGCATGTCGCCGAGCGCGTGCCGCTCAGGGTCGGCCGCAACCGCCACAACGCCGACTATCTCGCGACCAAGGCGGCGAAGAGCGGGCACCTGCTGTGATCCCTGTGCGGCGCGGCGATCTGGTCGTCGGCCCCTGGGGCGCGCGGTTCATGGGGCGGCGCGTTCCCTGCTCGGTCGGGCGCGGCGGTATCCTGCCTGCGGCCTGGAAGCGCGAGGGGGATCTCACGTCGCCCGAAGGCGCCTGGCGCATCACCGGGCTCTATTGGCGCGCCGACCGGATGGTCTGCCCGCGCACCATGCTCGCCGCATTTCCGCTCGGCCCCCGGCAGGGCTGGGCCGAGGACCCGCGCGACCCGGCCTACAACCGCCCGATCCGGCACCCGCATGGCTTTCCCGCCGACCGCATGGCGCGGGGCGACCCGCTCTACGACATCTGCGCGATCACCGACCACAACAGCGCGCCGGTGGTGCCCGGGGCGGGCTCGGCGATCTTCGTTCATCTGTGGCGCAAGCCGCGCCATCCAACGGCCGGGTGCATCGCGTTCCGACGCGCCGATCTGGAATGGATCCTGCGCCGCTGGGGACCCGGTTCGCGCCTCGTCATCCGCCCGCGCGGCGGGCTCTGACAGCGGCCGTTCGTCAGAACCCGTTCCGGGCCATCAGCGCCGCGAGATCGGTCTCGGGCCGCGCGCCGTAGTGGCTGATGATCTCGGCCGCGGCGATGCAGCCCATATGCGCGGACTTGCGGTCGTCGTGACCGCGGATCAGCCCGGGGCCATGAAGCCTGCGGCGAAGAGGTCGCCGGCGCCGGTGCTGTCAACCACGTCGACCGCCTGGGCCGGCACTTCGGTCCGCGTCTTGCCGCGCAGGATCACCGCGCCGTCGCCTGACAGGGTGACCGCCGCGATCGCCACCTCGCGCGACAGCATGCCAAGCGCGATCTCGAGGCTGTCGGTCTCGATCAGCGACAGTGCCTCGTCGCGGTTCGCGAACAGGAGGTCCACCTCGTCGGCGATCAGTCGGCGGAAATCGGCGCGGTGGCGGTCGATGCAGAAGGGGTCCGAGCAGGTGAGGGCGACCTTGCCCCCGCCGCGGCGGACGGCGGCGATGGCACGGGCATAGGCTTCCTTCGCCTCGGGCGTGTCGAAGAGGTAACCCTCGAGATAGAGCCAGTCGGCGCGTTCGAGCAGCGCCTCGTCGATGTCGCCGGCATGCAGTGCCGTCGAGATGCCAAGATAGGTGTTCATCGACCGCTCGCCGTCGGGGCTCACGAGGATCAGTGAGCGCGCGGTCTCCTCGTCGGCGTCCTCGGGCGCGAAGGGGCCCGCATAGGTGACCCCGCCCGCGCGGATGTCATGGGCGAAGATCCGGCCCAGCTGGTCGTCGCGCACCTTGCCGATGAAGCCGGTGCGGCAGTTCAGAGCCGCCGCCCCGGCGATGGTGTTCGCGCCCGAGCCGCCCGAGATCTCGCGCGCCGCCGGCATCGCGGCGTAAAGCTCGGTCGCGCGAGCGCGGTCGATCAAGGTCATCACGCCCTTGGCGACGCCGTTCTCGGCCAGGAAGCCGTCGTTCACCGGCGCGATCACGTCGACGATCGCGTTGCCGATGCCGACAATGTCGAGACGTTCGGTCATGTGGTCTTGTCCTCGTAGCGGCACAGATCGCGGATGACGCAGGTGCCGCAGGCGGGCTTGCGCGCCATGCAGGTGTAGCGTCCGTGCAGGATCAGCCAGTGGTGCGCGTGCAGCGCGAAATCGGCGGGGATGTTGTCCTCGAGCGCGCGCTCAACCGCCAGCACGTCACGTCCCGGTGCGATCCCGGTGCGGTTGGCGACGCGGAACACATGCGTGTCGACCGCCATCGCCGGCTGGCGCCACCACATGTTCAGCACGACGTTCGCAGTCTTGCGTCCGACCCCGGGCAGCGACGACAGAGCCGCGCGCGAGGAGGGCACCTCGCCGCCATAGTCGTCGACCAGGATGCGGCTCAGCTTGATGACGTTCCTGGCCTTGTTGCGGTAGAGCCCGATCGTGCGGATGTGCTCGACCAGACCGTCCTCGCCCAGCGCCAGCATCTTCTGTGGCGAGTCGGCGATGCTGAACAGTTCGCGCGTCGCCTTGTTGACGCCCTTGTCGGTTGCCTGCGCGCTCAGCGCCACGGCAACCAGCAGCGTATAGGCGTTGACATGCTCGAGCTCGCCCTTCGGCTCGGGGCGCTCGGCCCGGAACCGCTCGAAACATGTCCGGATGGCGTGGTAGTCGAGTTGCGCGCTCATGGCGCGACTGGGTTGCACAGAACAGTAATTTACACAAGGTTTTCGGTTACGTCGTTCTCGTTGTGCTAGGCTTCGAGGATTGAAGCAAAAACGGGGAGAGCGCATTGCATCTTGGATCGCTTGTCGCCGCAGTGGCGATCGCGCTGACGCCCTTCGCCGCCGCCGCGCAAACGGTGCCCGAGCAGGCGTCTGACGCCGGCCGCATCGATCAGGGCGCGGTCGAGCTTGCACGCGCGTCGGCCGAGTTCCTCGCCCGCCAGCCCGCGATGTCCTTCGACTGGTTCGTCAGCTACGACGAGGTGATCGACGGGCGCGAGAAGGTGACGTTCACGCGTGCCGGGACGAACCTGCTCGTGCGCGATCTGGGCTTTCTTTCGCGGACCGATCGTGGCGACGCGCTGCGCGACTACTACTATGACGGCGAGGTATTCACCATCGCCGCCCCCGATCAGAACTTCTACGCCTCGACGGGCTTCGCCGAAGGGTTCGAGCAGCTGGTGCAGGACGTGTCCGAGAAGCTCGAGACGCCCATCCCGTTATGGGTGCTGATGACGGCTTCGCTGCCCGACGACATCCTCGAAGGTGTGGACGGAGCCGCGCATCTCGGGGTTACCCGCGTCGGCGGGCGCGAGGCGCACCACCTGGCCTTCTCGGACTACGACGAGGACTGGCAGGTCTGGATATCGACGGATCCCGACCGGCCGCTGCCGCTGATGATCGTGCGCACCGATCCCTACCAGCAGGGCTGGCCGCAATACCGGGCCTACCTCATGAACTGGAATCTCCAACCGTCGTACGAGCCGGGCGATTTCTCCTACGAGCCGCCGGAGGACAGCGTGCGGATCAGCTTCCCGAGCCTGCTGGAACGGGCGCGGGACGACGGTGCAGCGGGCACGACCGCCGCCCCGTCGGGCAATTGAGGAGGGGAAGATGAAGCGCGTGTTTCTGACCCTTCTGATCGCGGCGGTGGCCATCGGAACCTCGCCCGAGAGCATCGTTCGCTTCGATCCCGCGGTCGACGAGGCCGAAGCCGGCTTCCGCGGCGGTGGCGGTCGCGGCGGTGGCGGCCGTGGCGGCGGCGGTTTCCGCGGTGGCGGTGGCGGGCGCAGCTTTGGAGGCGGTGGCGGCGGCGGCTTTGGCGCGCGTCCCTACCAGCCACCGCGAGGTGCGAAGATCGGCTCGCCCCGGCCGTCAAGGCCCGCTGCGGGAACGCGGCCATCGCGCCCGGAGGTCGGGACACTTCCCACGCAGCCGTCCGGAAGACCCGATCGTCCAGGGATCAACCCGCCCGGCGGTGTCTCCACGCTTCCGGCAAGACCGGGTACCGGCGACAGGCCGGTGCGCCCGAGCCATCCGATCGCCCGACCGCCCGGCGGACGCCCGCCGGGCGGTCGGCCGCCGGGGTGGAAACCGCCCGGCTCGCGGCCGCCCGGCTGGCGACCGCCGCCCTACGATCCGCCATATTACCGTCCGCCGCATTGGCACTGGGGTGACTACTACTGGTGGCCGGCCTGGGGCTGGTACTTCACGGGTGCCATCGCGGGCGCGACGCTCGTCTATGTCGCCAGCCTTCCATCCGAATGCGAGAAGGTGCTCTACGAAGGCGAGACCCTCTATCTGTGCGATGGCGTGCTCTACCGGGCGACCTATTACAAGGACGAGATGGTCTACGAGATCGTGTCGGACGAGACGGTTCAGGCGGTCGCGGCGCCGGCAGGTGGCGGCGGCACCGGGGGCCTCGCTCTCACCTCGCCGATGATGGTGGGCGAGGCAGTCCGAGCGCTGCAACGCGCGCTTACCGATGCCGGCTATGACGTGGGCGCGATCGACGGCACCTTCGGTCCCGGCACCGACCGCGCCGTGCGGGCCTTCCAGTCGGACCAGGGCCTGCCGGTCACCGGCGTGGTCGACGCAGCAACCGCGGCGGCGCTGGGGCTCTGAGCCCCGGGAAGACAAAGGGCCGGCCCCGTGGGGCCGGCCCTTGCTACCTGGACGGCGCGTGCCCGTGCCGGCGGATCGCGTCAGATGCAGACCACGTCCAGCGGCGGGAAGCCGTTGAACCCGACGCTGGAATAGCTCGACGTGTAGGCGCCGCAGCACAGGATGCGGATCCGGTCGCCCGCCTTCAGTGCCAGCGGAAGCTGCACGGGGCGCTTCTCGTAGAGCACGTCGGCCGAGTCACAGCTCGGGCCTGCAAGGACGCAGGGACCGGTCTCGGCGCCATCCGCCGTGGTCTCGAACTGGTAGCGGATCGCCTCGTCCATCGTTTCGGCGAGGCCCGAGAATTTGCCGATGTCGAGATACACCCAGCGGGCAATGTCCGAGGGGCGCTTCTTCGAGACCAGCAGGACCTCGGCCGCGATCACGCCCGCCTCGGCCACCATGCCGCGGCCGGGCTCGGCCATCACGTAGCCGGGCATCTGCGGAAAGCGCGCGCGGATCTCGTCGATCACGCCGCGGGCATAGGCCTCGGGACCCTCGACAGGGTCGCCGTAGAAGGCAGGAAAGCCGCCGCCGATGTTGAGCACGTCGAGCGTGAAGCCCGCCTCGGACGCCTCGGCCCAGATCTCGGCCACCATGTCGAGCGTCGGGCCCCACATCGTCGCGGCGCGGGTCTGGCTGCCGACGTGGAACGACAGGCCCGCCGGCCGCAGCCCGGCCTCGCGCGCCACGCCCATCAGGCGCACGGCCTCCTCGGGCGCGCAGCCGAACTTGCGGCTCAGCGGCCAGTCTGCCTGCGAATGCTCGACGAGGAGGCGGATGAACACCCGCGCGCCGGGGGCGAGGGCGGCGATCTTCGCCAGTTCCTCGTCCGAGTCGGCGGCGAAGAGATCGACGCCCACGGCATGCGCCCAGGCGATGTCGCCGGGCTTCTTCACCGTGTTGCCGAAGCTGACGTGATGCGCCGGCGCACCGGCTTCCAGGCACAGCGCGATCTCGGCCCGGCTGGCCGCGTCAAAGCGGCAGCCCAGCGACGCGAGCCGCGCCAGCACTGCCGGGTGCGGGTTCGCCTTGACCGCGTAATGGATATGCGCGTCACCAAGACCGGCCGAGAGCGCGCGGAACTGCGCCTCGACCCGGTCGAGGTCGATCACCAGTGTCGGGCGGTCGAACTCGGCCGCGTCGAGCAGGGCTTCGACCTTGTCGCCATAGGGCGCCGGGACATCGGAGTCGGAGAGTCGTCGGAGGAACGCCCCACGGGCGCCCCCCTGAGAGAGTGCAAGCATGATCGTTCCCCATGCAGTCCCGGATTTTCGCCCGGACGGACCATACAGAGACGCGACCGTCGCTGCTTAAACTCATGCTGAAAGGGGCATGGCCAGAGGCGCGTGCGTTGGCGTCGCCGCGACATATGCGGCCGGCGGACTCAAACCGCAAGGGGTAATATGTTGAGTGTTCGTGCAAATTTCGGATCCGTGCGGAGTGTTGCATTGCCGCATGATCCGGGTGGCGCGAGCCGGGCGACCGGGGCATGATCGCGGCGTCTCTCAGACCAAGCCGGGATGACCCAGATGACCGAGACCCACCCCCGCGAGCCCTACCAGCTGATGGCAGACGCCATCGCCTATATCGAGGCCAACCGCCTCGATCAGCCCTCGCTCGAGCAGGTGGCCGCGGCGGTCGGTCTCTCGCCCCAGCACTTCCAGCGCGAGTTCTCGAAATGGGTCGGCGTCAGCCCCAAGCGCTATCTGCAATACCTCACGCTCGACCATGCGCGCCGCCTGCTGGCCGAGCGGTTCAGCGTGCTCGACGCCGCCCTTGAGACCGGGCTTTCGGGCCCCTCGCGGCTGCATGACCTGTTCCTGCGCTGGGAGGCGATGACCCCGGGCGACTATGCCCAGAAGGGCGCGGGCCAGGTGATCCGCTGGACGTGGTTCGACAGCCCCTTCGGCGAGGCGCTGGTAATGGCGACCGATCGCGGCATTTGCGGGCTCGCCTTCGCCGCCGAGCAGGGCCGCGCGGCGGTGATGGCCGACATGCGTGCACGCTGGCCCGAGGCGTCGTTCCGCGAGGACACCGCCGGCCTCGAGCCCTTGGTTCGCGCGCTGTCGGGAGGCAAGGGCGAGGTGCCGCTCGCGCTGTTCGGCGCGCCCTTCCAGATCAAGGTCTGGGAGGCGCTGCTGTCGATCCCCTCGGGCCATGTCACGACCTATTCCGAGATCGCCAAGGCGATCGGCCATCCCCGTGCGGTGCGTGCGGTCGGCACCGCGGTCGGGCGCAACCCGATCAGCTGGCTCATCCCCTGCCACCGCGCGCTGCGGCGCGACGGCGCGCTGGGCGGTTACCATTGGGGCCTGCCGGTCAAGCGCGCGCTGCTGGCCTGGGAGGCGGCGCGGGCCGACGCGCGCGAGGGCGAGGCGGCCTGAGCCCGTGTCTTGACGGCTCCGTTGCACGGCACCACGCTTCCCGCAGCTTCATTCGTTGCGGTGATTGCCAGTGAACCCTTTCGACCTCGAGCGATGCTCTCCCCTCAGGCTCGCCACTGCCCTGTTCCGCGCGCATTACGGGCTCTGCGCCACGGCGGTCCTGCTGCTGACCGGCCTCGACACGCTTGTCGAAGCCGGCGTCCTGCGCCGGGCCGCAGGGCCCGGTGAGATGATCGTCGAGATCGCCGCCCTGGTGGCCGCTCACCGGACGCTGCTCACCCGGAACGGCTTCGCGGGGGGCGGTCACGGGGAGGACCAGCCCGATTTTCGGATCGTCTGGCGGATCCTCTGGCGACTTCTGGCGGTTGCCATCGGCATCGGGCTGCTGGCTTTGCTGGTCGTGATGCCGGTCCTGCCGGGCGGGATGCCGGACGCTGCCAAGGCGGTCGCGGCAATCGCGATTGGGCTCCTGGGCTATGGGGCATTTCTCGCGTTCTTCGGCACATTCGTGCCCGACCTCGTGCTTGGCGGCACCGGGAGTTTTGCCGCGGCTCTCGCGCGCGGGCGGCAGCAGGCGCGCCGCACCTTCCGCGCACTCCTCGTCTATTCGTTCGGCGTGACCGTGCTCGTGCAGGTCGCCGCGAACCTCCCGCAGTTCGCCGGCATCCCATTAAGCCCCTATGACGCGGCGAGCCGGAGCGTGCACTGGTTGGGAATCATTCCCGCGATGCTGAGGTCCGCCTCCATCATCCTTGCGGTATTGATGACCGCCGCGATCCTGTCGCGCGCCTATGCGCAGGCCGAGGTGCAAGCGCGCATGTCCTGACGCGGAGGGAGGGAACTCGTCAGACCTAGTTGCTGGCTGCCGAAGGCGTCTTCCATCGCTTTATGAACCGGCGCGCGGCCGCAGATGCCGGCCCGCGAGGCCAAAGGGGCGTCAAGAGTGCGTCGCTGCCCGAATAGTCATCTGCCGCGATGATTGCCTCATCGCAGGTTAAGGTGGTCGTCGCGAGGCCCGGACCTCCCAGGTCAGGAGTCGTCGTCCGAGGTGTCGGGTCGCGTGGCAGCCTTGTCGGAATCGCGGTCTTTCGATGCCGGCGCCTCGCCAGGTTTGGCGCGGCGTGCGGACGAGGATCTGAACAGATGCGGTCGTTTCCTGCGCTTCTCGGGAGGCGGTTCGAAAGTTTGCGGCGGAGGCGGCCAGAACGACCGCCTTCGGCGCTTCTTCGGCTTCGTGCCGGATGGGTCGTCCGGCTCGTCTTCGGCCTGATCGCGTGCGATCGCGCGAACCGCGCGCAGCCCCGCGTAAATGACCATCAGCAGGACAAGGGCGCTGATCACGTGGACCAGCATGGTCGCGGGTTCGGGCAGGAAGTCCGGCCATTCGGGCACGACGACCCCTACGGCGGATCCGTCGTCCCGTTCCGTCGGGGCCTTCTTGAAATCGGCCATGCCCCGTACTCCTCTCGAATACGCGCGCACCAAAGGGCGCCCCGGCGACGAGAGGGACATGCGGACATGGGCGCCACGCTTAACCCATCAAAGAATATCCATTTCTTTCAGTTTGACGAACCTTCTTTCGAACAGTCCGTCCGGGTCGGACGGGCGCCGAGGCGCCCTCAGTCCAGCAGCTTCGCGACATAGCCGGGCAAGGCGAATGCCGCCTTGTGGACCGCGGGAGTGTAATAGCGGGTCTCGATCCCGGCAGCGGCATAGCGGCGCTCGAGCTCGTCGAGCGCGACGTGGCGGCCCTCGCCCATCGCGCCCCAGCCAAAGGCCATCGGCCCCCCCGCATAGGTCGGCACGGTGGCGAGATAGCAGGTCGCGTCCCGGAACAGCGCCTTGAAGGCCCGCATCGTGCCCCGCAGCTCCTCGGGCTGCATGAAGGGCACCCCGTTCTGGGTGGCGAAGATGCCGTGCCCGGTCAGAAGGCCGCGAACATGGCCGTAGAAGGTGTCGGTGAACAGCACCTCGCCCGGTCCGATCGGGTCGGTTGAGTCCGAGATGATCACGTCGAAACGGCGATCGGTCTGGCGCACGAAATCGGCGCCGTCGGCGATCACAAGGTCGAGGCGCGGGTCGTCGAAGGCCCCGTCCGAGATCGCGGGCAGGTATTTCTTCGAGAACTCGACCACGCCCGCGTCGATCTCGACCATCGTGACATGCTCGACCGAGCGGTGACGCAGCACCTCGCGCGCCATGCCGCCATCGCCGCCGCCGATGATCAGCACGCGTTTGGCCTCGCCATGGGCAAGGATGGGCACGTGAGCCATCATCTCGTGGTAGATGAACTCGTCACCTTCGGTGACCTGCACCACGCCGTCAAGCGTCAGCACGCGGCCGAAGCGGGGATTCTCGATCACCCTGAGCCGCTGATGCTCGGTGGCGCTGTCATAGAGCACCCGGTCCTCGCGCAGCGACTGGCGGTAGTCGTCGTGCAGGGTCTCGACGCTCCAGCCCGGCATGATGGCGTCCGACATGGCATCCTCCCTCAGGGTCGCGTGGCGGGGCCTGCATGGGTCAGCGGGCTCGCGATGTCCAGCCCCGAATTCCGGGTGGTTGCCATTGCGCCGCCATCGCCGCAGGATCGGCCTCCCGTGCCGCCGGACACCGAGGATTCCCGATGACCGAGATCATGACACTCATCACCATGCCCGAGGTTTGGGTCGCGTTGGCCACCCTGATCGTGATGGAGGTGGTGCTCGGCATCGACAACCTGATCTTCATCTCGATCCTGACCAACAAGCTCCCAGAAGCGCAACGTCCCCGGGCGCGGCGCATCGGGATCGGGCTTGCGCTGATCCTGCGTCTTGGCCTGCTCGGGGCGGTTGCCTGGATCGTGCGGCTGACCGATCCGGTCTTCACGTTCCTCGGCGAAGGGTTCTCATGGAAGGACCTGATCCTCCTGGCAGGTGGCCTTTTCCTCGTCTGGAAGGCAACGAAGGAAATCGGGCACAAGGTCGACCCGGATCCGGAAGGCGACATGTTCACCGGCAAGGCGGTGGAGGCGTCCTTCAGCGCGACCGTCGCGCAGATCCTGCTGCTCGATCTCGTCTTCTCGGTGGACAGCATCATCACCGCGGTCGGGATGACACCGCATGTGCCGGTGATGGTCGTCGCGATCGTCGTCGCGGTGACCGTGATGCTGATCGCGGCCGACCCGCTGGCCGAGTTCATCGAGGCTCACCCGACCATTGTCATGCTGGCGCTGAGCTTCCTGTTGATGATCGGGATGACCCTGATTGCCGAGGGTCTCGGCTTCCACGTGCCGAGGGGTTACGTCTACGCGGCGATGGCGTTCTCGGCGGCGGTGGAGACGCTGAACCTGCTGGCGCGCCGCGCACGCGAGAGGCGCAGGGGACGCGCCCGCGGCGAGGGCTGACGGCGCCTGCACCAATTGAAAACGCCGCCCGGGGGCCGGGCGGCGCTTGCCTCGAGACGGGTCTTGCCGTGCGTCAGAGGCGGTCGGCGACCACTTCCTCGCCGCGCAGCAGTTCCTTCACGCGGATGTCGCCCGCGTCGAAGGCCGCACGCAGGACGTCGACTGCCTTCCACGGCTGCGCGTCGCCGCACATGAACACGTCGAAGGCGCCATAGCCGATCTCGGGCCATGTGTGCACGGAGATATGGCTCTCCGCCAGCACTGCCACGCCGCTCACGCCCTGCGGCGAGAACTTGTGCGTGTGAATGTGCAGAAGCGTCGCGCCGCACTGGTCGACGCAGTCGCGGAACGCCTGCTCGATCCGGTGCTGGTCGTCCAGCCCGGTGCCGTCCACCACCTCGATGATGAGGTGTGTGCCGGCAAAGACCTTGCCGTCACGACGGATGAAGTGGTCGTCGCGGGATTCGTCGAAGATATCCCGATCGGCAACGACGGTCAGATGACCGCGGTTCCCCGTGGTGTCTTCCGCATGGGTGGTGCCTGTCTCCAGGTCCATCCCCAGTTGGAAGAGGTGTGCCTGGCTCATGGCATCGCCTCCCCTACCAGCAGATGAAGTCCCAGAGGCCCCTTAGCGCCCCCCCGCGGACGGGGTTGGGATCGGTGACCCTGTGAGCGGCGGAGATACTGCTTCGCGTCTGCGAATTCAATCGCGGAAATATGGCAATTAGATAAAAAATCTCTATTGGTCGCCGGAGAAAGCGTGCGGTTTGATTAAGGGTGCGTTAACCTTTCGCTCAATACCGTGAGCTATCAAGCGGCACACCTTGCAGAGCCTTTACGCCACGAGGGTTCTGAAGAGCAATTTGGATGGCAGCCAGGCGGGATGTGTTGTTGTCCTGTCGAGCGACCGTCACACGATTTGCAGCACAAGCGTCCCGCTTGCGCGGCGACCCGCATGCAAGGCATGCGGGTTTTTCTTTTCCGGGATCGAGGGGCCGTGCGTCGGGCGCGCCCGACACGGCCTCAGTGACGGAAGTGCCTGCGCCCGGTGAAGACCATGGCAAGACCGCGCGCGTCCGCGGCGGCGATCACCTCGGCGTCGCGCATCGATCCGCCGGGCTGGATGATCGCGGTGGCGCCCGCCTCGGCCGCGGCGATCAGTCCGTCGGCGAAGGGAAAGAACGCGTCCGATGCCACGACCGAACCGCGCACGGTGGGCTCGGCGAGGCCCAGCGCCTCCGCCATGTCAGCGGACTTGCGCGCGGCGATGCGGGTCGAGTCGACGCGGCTCATCTGGCCCGCCCCGATCCCGACGGTGGCGCCGCCCTTGGCATAGACGATGGCGTTCGACTTGACGTGCTTGGCAACCGACCAGGCGAAGACCAGGTCGTCAAGCTCGGCGGGCGACGGCTGGCGGCGAGTGACGACCTTCAGCGAGGCGGGATCGAGCCGGCCCGTGTCCTGGTCCTGCACGAGCAGACCGCCCGAAACCTGGCGCAGCGCGAGCCGCGCGGCTTCGGGGTCCGGCAGGGTATCGGTCAGCAACAACCGCAGGTTCGGCTTGGCCGCGAAGACCGCGCGCGCGGCCTCGTCGGCGCCGGGGGCGATCACGACCTCGGTAAAGATCCGGGTGATCGCCTCGGCGGTTTCGCGGTCGAGCGCCCGGTTGAGCGCGACGATGCCGCCGAAGGCCGAGACACGGTCGCAGTCATAGGCCCGGGCATAGGCATCGGCCAGCGACGGCCCGCGCGCGACGCCGCAGGGGTTGGCGTGCTTGATGATGGCACAGGCGGCAGCGGCCGCGGGGTCGAACTCGGCAACCAGTTCGTAGGCGGCGTCCGTGTCGTTGATGTTGTTGTGGCTCAGTTCCTTGCCCTGGATCTGCACGGCAGTCGCAACCCCGGGCCGCGCCGAGTGGTCGAGGTAGAAGGCGGCGCTCTGGTGGGGGTTCTCGCCATAGCGCAGGGTCTGCGACAGGTAGCCTGCGAAGGTGCGCCTGCGCGGCGTCCGGTCCCCGACGGCGTCCGCCATCCAGCCTGACACCGCGGCGTCATAGGCGGCGGTTCGGCCATAGGCGATGGCGGCCAGGCGCTTGCGCGTCTCGAGCCTGGTTCCGCCGGTCTCTTCGATCTCGGCGGCCACGGCGTCGTAATCCTGGGTGTCGACCACGACGGTCACGTCCGCATGGTTCTTGGCGGCGGCGCGGATCATGGCGGGACCGCCGATGTCGATGTTCTCGATGCACTCGTCGTAGGAGGCGCCGCGCCCGACGGTGGCCTCGAAGGGATAGAGGTTGACCACAAGGAGGTCGATGGGCGCGATACCGTGCTCGGCCATCGCGGCGGCATGCTCGGGGTTCGCGCGCTGCGCCAGCAGGCCGCCATGGACCATCGGGTGCAGGGTCTTCACCCGCCCGTCCATCATTTCGGGGAAGGCCGTGAGGTCCGAGACGTCTCGCACCCCGAAACCGGCGTCACGCAGCCGCTTGGCCGTCCCTCCGGTCGAGATCAGCTCGACCCCCGCGTCGGTGAGACGGCGCGCGAGCGCCTCGAGCCCGGTCTTGTCCGAGACCGAGAGGAGTGCGCGGCGGATGGGGGTGATGGCTTCGGTCATTGCGGTCTCCGTGCCCCGGCTGCTGTGCGGCTGCGGCAGCGTCTATGCCATGAATGCGCGCAGCGCCACAGACCCGAATGTCGCGCCCAGGTCCATTTTCGCTTCCGGACCGGTGCCTCAGGCGGCGCGGGCGAAGGTGGCGGCGAAGAAGCCGTCAAGGCCGCCAAGGCCGGGGAGCATTGAGGGACGGGTCCGAAGCTCGCCTTCTGCAGTGACGAATCCCGACGGCAGACTGCCTTCATCCAGCGGAACCCGGCGCGCGCCGGGCGTTCGGGCGAGGAAGGCCTCGGCCTGTGCCTCGCCTTCTTCCTTGAGCAGCGAGCAGGTCGCGACGACCAGCGTGCCGCCCGGGCGCAGCCAGCCGAAGGCGCGGTCCATGAGGCGGGCCTGCAGGTCCACCAGAGGCGCGATGTCGCCGGCACCCTTGCGCCAGGGCAGGTCTGGGTGCCGGCGTATGGTGCCGGTCGCCGAGCAGGGCGCGTCGAGGAGGATGGCGTCGAACGATTCCGCGGGGTCCCATTCGAGGGCGTCGGCGGTGATCAGGTCGGCGACCAGCCCGGTGCGGGCGAGGTTCTCGGCGAGGCGCGCGAGCCGGGGCGCCGAGATGTCGAGCGCGGTGACCGCGGCGCCGGCGGCGGCAAGTTGCATCGTCTTGCCTCCGGGGGCCGCACAGAGGTCGAGCACGCGTTTCCCCGCGGTCGGGCCAAGCAGGCGCGCGGGCAGGCTGGCCGCAAGGTCCTGAACCCACCACTGTCCCTCGGCATGGCCGGGCAGTGCGCTGATCTGCGGCCGCCCCGCAAGTCGAAGGACCCCGGCGGCGATCTCCTCGCCCCCGAGCGTGGGAGCCATGGCGGAGGCCTCGCCGGGATCGCGGAAGACAAGGTCGTGGGGCGCGGGCACGAGGTGGGCTGCGGCGATCGCATCGGCCTCGGCTTCGCCCCAGTCTTTGGCGAGACGCTTCCACAGCCAGGCGGGCAGGTTCTTGCGCAAGGCGGCGGGGTCGTTCCCGGGCGGTGGACCCGCCGCGATCCGCCGGCCGACGGCGTTCACGAGCCCCGAGAGTCGGCCTGCGCCTGGCGTTGCGCGTGCGAGCCTGACGGCCGAATCGACGGCGGCATGGGCCGGGACGCCGGCAAAGGCCAGCTCGCACGCCATCAGGCGCAGGATATGCGCGCCGGCGCCTGCCGGCATGCGGTCGACGAGGTCAGCCAGGATCGCATCGATCTGGCCGAGCCGGCGCAGGGTCAGGTCTGCGAGCCCGCGCGCCTCGGCCCGGGCTGCGGGCGCGAGCTTGTCGAGCCCGGCCTCGCTCAGCATCTCGCCGCGGTCGAGCACGTTGCCGAGAAGCTGGAGCGCACCCCGCCGGGCCGCGATCCCCGGCGCGTCGCGGACGGGATGCGCGGTCGGTCGCCGTCTGCGCTTCGAGGGTGCGCCGCTGCGCGCGTCCCGGCTCACCTCCAGGGGCCCTGTGCGCGCGTCGAGGGCATGCCGAAGCTGCGCCCCGGCGAACCCGAGCGGGGGGGCAGGGCATCGGCGCCCGGCCGGATGCCCATCTCGGCCGCCTGGGCCTTGAGCGCCGCGATCCGCTTGGCGGGGTTGGGATGCGTCGAGAACAGATCATCCACCCCGCGATGGGTCAGTGGGTTGACGATGAACATGTGCGCCGTCGCGGGGTTGCGCTCGGCCGTGCGCATCTCGGCGCGGTGGCCACCCGAAATGCGCGCGAGCGCCGAGGCAAGCCACAAGGGATTGCCGCAGATATCGCCCCCGGCGCGGTCGGCGGAATACTCGCGCGTCCGGCTGATCAGCATCTGGATCATCATGGCCGCGAAGGGTGCGAGGATGACGGCGAGCAACACGCCGACGATGCCCAGCGGGTTACGCTCGCGGTCGCCGCCGCCGCCGAAGAAGAGGCCGAACTGCGCGAGCATCGAGATCGCGCCCGCGACCGTCGCCGCGATCGTCATGATCAGCGTGTCTCGATTGCGGATATGGGCAAGTTCGTGCGCCATGACGCCCGCCAGCTCCTCGCGGCTGAGCGTCTGCAGGATCCCGGTTGTCGCGGCGACGGCCGCGTTCTGCGGGTTGCGGCCGGTCGCGAAGGCGTTGGGCTGCGGGTCGTCGATCACATAGATCGCAGGCATCGGAAGCCCGGCACGTGCCGAAAGCTCCTCGATCATCGACCAAAGCTCGGGCGCCGTCTGCCGGCTGACGGGCCGCGCCTTGTGCATGCGCAGCACCATCTTGTCCGAGTTCCAGTAAGCGAAGGCATTCGTGCCAAGCGCGAAGACGAAGGCGAGCATCGCGCCGCCGGTGCCGCCGATCATGTAGCCAACACCGAGGAACAGCGCGGTCATCGCAGCCAGCAATAGCGCGGTTTTCGCGTAGTTCATGACGTCGATCTCCTGTTGTCGCGGCTCCCCGCATGCGCCATATCGAGGCGGAGCCGCGGATGAGAGGCATATATGGACGACGCGAAAGACAGGGAAGCCCGCATCCAGGCTGCCGCCGAACGTGCGCTGGCCGAGGCCGAGGCACGCCGAAAGGCCGCTGCCGGACGCAGCCTGCCGAAGGAACTGGGTGGACGCAATGGCCCCGAGCCGACGCGCTTTGGCGACTGGGAGAAGGACGGGATCATCTCGGACTTCTGAGCCCCCGTCAGGCGAGATCGGGATAGCCCGCGCGCCGGGCGGACGCCTCCATCGCGGGAATCTCGTCGTAAGCATCGTCGGCGAGCATCTCGACCCCTTCGATCAGGAGCGCGTCTCTCGCCGGGGCGAGAGCCGGATCAGCGATCGCCTCGCTCAGGGCGGTGGCGAGCGCCGATACCGTCGCGTCGCTTTGGTTGGCGGCGGTGACGAAGGGCAGGGCGGGGGCTGATGGTGTCAGCCCCAGCACCCTGAGCCGGGCCGTCAGTTCGGGCCGCAGGGCCGCGAGATGCGCCCAGGTCACGCAATCGAGCGCGGCGATATCGGCGCGTCCCGAGGCAACTGCATCGGCCGATGCGGCGTGGCTTCCCGTCTCGATTGCCGTGCCGAGGAAGCGGCCTTGGCGGGCAAGGGGGGCGAGGGCCGCGCGCATCGTGTTCATGCCCGATTGCGAGTCGCGCGCGTTGTAGGCCGCGCACCGTCCCCTGAAGCCCTCGAGCGTTTCCGCCGCGTCGTCGGCGCGCACCACGAGGACCGAGGTGTAACGCGGCCCGTCGCAACCCATGGCGCGGTAGACAGGGGTTGCAACCAGCCTCACCCGTCCGCGCAGTTGCATCGAGTAGGGATAGCCGCAGGTCTGGCTCAGGACGAGGCCGGGGTCGGTCCAGACCTCCGAATATGCCTCGCGCCTGTCGAGTGTTTCAGGCGCGTCGATGCCGGTGTCGCGCAGCTGCGCGCGGATCCCGTCCCATAAGGCGTCGGTTGCCGGGCGCAGTTCCGGGAAGTCGTACATCGGCAAAGAGGCGAGCGGTCGGGTCATGCAGCGCTCTCCGGGGCATGATGCTGTGAAGCCTGAATATCGGCTGGTGGGCCGAGGCGCCAGAGTTGGCCAGAGTGTCGGGGCGCCGTATGTCGCGCTGGTTCAGTGCTTGATCGCCTGAGGCGGCGGCGTGGTCATCAGGCGTGCGGCCACGGCCTCGCGATGCGAGATATAGGTTACCGAGGCCACGACGATGCCGCCGCCGAGCAGCACGAAGGGATCGAGCGCTTCCCCGAACAGGATGATTCCCAGAAACGCCGCCCAGACCAGTTGCAGGAACCCGATCGGCTGGGTCACGGTCAGCGGCGCGGCGCGGAAGGCGCGCGTCAGCGTGTAGTGGCCGGCGGTCGCGATCGCGGCGGTGAGTGCAAGCCATGCCACCTCGTCGAAGGTCGGAGCGCGCCAAACCAGGATTGCGCCTGGCAGAAGCGTGAGCGTGCATCCCAGCGACAGCACCCCCACGATCTCGCCCGGGCCACGCTGGCTGGTCAGCCCCTTGGCGATCAGGAACGAGCAGGCGAAAAGCGGCGCCGCGGAAAGCTGGGCAAGATGGCCCTGGGTGATCTCGGCCACGCCCGGCCGCAGGATGACGATCGTGCCGAGAAAGCCGATCAGCACCGCCGCGACGCGTCTCAGGTGGAGCCTCTCGCCGAAGAAGAGCGCCGCGCCAAGTGTCACGTAGATCGGCGCGGTGTATCCGATCGCGGTCACCTCGGCGATCGGGACGCGCGCCATGGCGTAGAACCACAGCATCACCGCGCAGCCGTGCACCAGCCCACGCGCACCATAAAGGCCCAGAACGCGAGGGCTTGGGGGGTTGCTTGCGAGGGTCCGCAGCAAGGGCAACACCATCGCCAACCCGATGGCGTAGCGGATGAAGGCCGCCTGAATGGCCGGGATATCCGAGCCGAGATGACGCACGATCACCGTCACGCCGACGAAGAGAACGGTGGTGAGCACCATCCAGCCGATGCCGGCGAGGGTGCCGTCGGCGGCGCGGTCTGCGGCGATGTCGGTGGTCGCGCTCAACGCATCGCCCCGCGCAGCGCGGTGCCTGGGGCGCATGTCTGGCTGGGCGGATGCGTCACCGGGGTCTCCGAAGCAGGTGGGGCGCGCGAAGGCGCGCACGGAATGGCGCAGGGGCGTGAATAACCCAGCCTATGTCTGAATCGTGGTGCCGCGCCATGGCTGGCGCGGCCAAACCAGCTTTGCGCCCCATGCAAACCCGGATTGCTGGATGCATGGCAGAGCATCGTTTGTCTGATGGCCGTCCTTTGCTACGCAGGCGAACCGGCGCAAACCAAGAGGATGACATGCGCGAAAGCCTCAGCCGCGCGAGCGAGCGGCTCAACGCAGCCCCCGCACTGCTGCTGACGCTCACGGCGCTCTTCTGGGGGGGGAACGCCATTGCGGGGCAGCTTGCCGTGGGCGAGGTCGGTCCCTTTACCTTGACGTTCCTGCGCTGGGCCCTGGTCAGCGCCGTGCTCTGGACGCTCTATGGCGCCGAGGTGCGGGCGGTGTGGCCCGAGGTCCGCCCGCGCATGCCGCGCATCGTGCTGATGGCGAGCCTGGGCTTCACGGCTTTCAACGCCCTCTTTTACGTCGCCTCACACCAGACCTCGGCGGTGAACATCGGCATTCTCCAGGGGTCGATCCCGATCTTCGTGCTGATCGGCGCCTTTTTCGCGTATGGCAGCCGCGTCGGCGCGCTTCAGGCCGTCGGCGTCCTTGCGACCATCCTGGGCGTCGTGCTTGTCGCGACGCGCGGGGCACCCGACCAGATCCTTTCGCTGGGCGTGAACCCCGGCGACGCGCTGATGCTTCTGGCCTGTGCGCTCTATGCAAGCTACACGGTGATGCTGCGATCGCGCCCCGCCATCTCCGGGCGGGCCTTCTTCACGCTGATGGCCCCGATCGCGGCGGTGACGGCACTGCCCCTGATGCTGTTCGAGGCGGGCTCGCCCGGGTATCGCGCCCCGACCATGACCGGCTGGCTCGTGACACTCTTCGTCGCGGTGTTCCCGTCGTGCCTCTCGCAGCTTTTCTTTATGCGTGGCGTCGACCTGATCGGGCCGGGACGCGCGGGTGTTTTCGTAAACCTCGTGCCGGTCTTTGCCGCTTTGCTTGCGGTGGCGCTTCTTGGTCAGGCTTTCGCGTGGTTCCATGCCGTCGCGCTTGCTCTGGTGCTGGGCGGCATCTGGCTCGCCCAGCGTGGCGCGGCCCCCGAGGCCGTTCCCGCCATTCGCCGCAGCAGTTGAGCGGAGCCGTCGCGCGTGTAAAAAGAAAATGTGACGAACCTCTTATTAAATTGACGATAAAAGGATTTTCTGAAAACAATTCTCGTCAATTGCTGCCAGCCCCGGGCTGTGAATTGAAGGGCGAGGCATGGTACGGAGCATCATCGGCGCCCGGATCCGCGAGCGTCGCCGCGCGATCGGAATCACGCAGACCGAGCTGGCACGCCGGATTGGTATCTCTCCCTCCTATCTGAACCTGATCGAGAGCAACAAGCGCGGCGTCGGCGAGAGGCTGCTTGGCTCGATCGCCCGCGAGCTTTCGGTCCCGCTCGAGGATCTCGACGGCGCCGCCGAGCGTCGGCTCCTCGACCAGCTGCGCGAGGTCGCCGCCGATCCGCGGCTCGGCGGCCTTGGAATCGACGGGAACGAGGCGGGCGAACTGCTGGGCCGGTATCCCGCCTGGGCGCGCGCGATCGAAACGCTGGCACGATCAGAGCGGGAACTGGCGGCGATGGTCCGCGCCATGTCCGATCGCCTGACCCACGATCCTTTCCTGGGAGAGGCGGTCCACCGGATGCTTACCCACACCGCGGCGTTGCGGTCGGCTTCCGAGATCCTGACCGAGGTGCCTGACCTCGAACCGCCCCAGCGCGAGCGCTTCGAGGCGATCCTGGCGACCGAGAGCAGGCGGCTCTCCGACGTCGGCGGGGCGCTGGCGGCATATTTCGATCGCAGCCACACGACGCGCAGCGCGATCACGCCGATGGACGAGGTCGACGCGCTGTTCGAGGCGTACGGGAACCGTTTCGATGCGATCGAGACGGCGGTGTCGGGGGTGCGGATCGCGGACGATGCCGACGAGCCCGCGCTTGCCGCGGCTGCCCGGAATGCCGCGGCTGCGGCGATCGGCGCGTTGATCGAGGATGCCGAAGAGATCGAGAGCGAAGCCGCCCGTTCGCGGGCCCGGGTGATGCTGCTGCGCTATGCCGCCGATGCGGTCGCGCTGAAGGACGATGCGTTCGCCGCCGATGCGCATGCGGTCGGATATGACCTCGACCTGCTGGCTCAGCGGTGTGGCCAGCCACATGACCGCGTCTGCCGCCGGCTGACGAGCCTTGAGCCGGCGGCGGGGCGGCCGCGCTTAGGTTACATCGCCCGCAATGCCGCGGGCGTGCTGATCGATTGCATCAGCATTCCGGGTTTCGCACCGGCACGGCATGGCGAGGCCTGTCCGCTTTGGGTCGATTGCCGCGCGGGTGGTTTCCCGGGGCGCACCTTGCGCCAGCGGGCGGTCTTCCCGACAGGGCTTGGCTTCGTTTTCGTCGCGCGCGCGCGTCACGTCGGGCAAGCCGGATTCGGCCAGCCGGTGCTGCATGTGACGGACCTCCTGGCGATGGACGAGCATGACGCGACGCTGACCGTCTATGGACCCGGACGGAACAACGAGCTTACCGCCGAGGCCGTCGGCACGAGCTGCCGCATCTGCCCCCGCGAGGATTGCGCGCATCGCGTTGGCGAGGCGAGTGATGATCACTGAGCGCCTCTCCGCGCCCGCCCCGCCCCTTGTCAGGGGCGAGACTTGCGCCGCGCGATCCGCTACGCTGCCGAGTCAAACCCCGGAAAACGCGGGGAACAGGGGGAAGCGTGCCGATGACAAGGAGTGTCCTGCTCGCGGAGGATGAGCCGCATATCGTTGAGGCCCTCGCATTCTTGCTCGGACGGGCAGGCTTCGCGGTCACGGTGGTCTCGGACGGCGAGGCGGCGGTGACCAAGGCGATGACCGAAACGCCCGACGTGCTGGTCCTCGATGTCATGCTGCCCGGAATCACCGGGTTCGAGGTCTTGCGGCGCCTGCGGGCCGAGGCAGTTACGGCACGCCTTCCCGTGGTCATGCTCACGGCCAAGGGCCAGCGGGAGGACCGCGAGACCGCGCGTCGCTGGGGAGCGGACATGTTCATCGCCAAGCCCTTCTCCAATGCCGAACTCGTCGAAGCGGTGACCCGGCTCGCCGGCAGTACGGCCAGATGACCGGCCGTCGCCGCCCGTTCCAGCGGGAAGGGCGTCCAGCCGATCCCGGACTCGGCGTCCGAAAGGCGCGAGACGCCGCACTGGCATTGCCGCTGATCGGCATGATCCTGACGATGCCGCCCGTGGCGCAGATCTTCGCGATCGACGCCGAGATTGGCGGTGTCCCGGTCGTGCTCGGCTATGTCTTCGGTGTCTGGCTCCTGCTGGTGATCGGCGCGCGCGCGACCGGCAAACGCATCCTCGACACCGAAACGCTGCCCGAGCCGCGCGCCCAGGCCGGTAAAGACGCGGGATCGGACGCGGAGGCGTGATGCTGTCGAGCGACCTGCTGCTGGCCGTGGCGCTCGGATACGTGATCATCCTGTTCACGGTGGCATTCGTCGGGGACCGCCGGGCGCGTCGCGGCGGCAGCCGGTGGTTGCGATCGCCGCTGGTCTACACGCTTTCGATCTCGGTCTACTGCACCTCATGGACGTTCTACGGCGCCGTGGGATCGGCGGCGCGCTCCGGGCTCGAGTTCGTGACGATCTATCTGGGGCCCACTCTGGTGTTCGTCGGCTGGTGGTGGTGCCTGCGCAAGCTGGTGCGGATCGGCCGGGTCCACCGGATCACCTCGATCGCGGACCTGATCTCGTCGCGCTACGGCAAGAGCCCCAGCCTCGCGGTCGTGGTCACGCTGATCGCGATCGCCGCGACGACCCCGTATATCGCGCTTCAGCTCCAGTCGGTGACGTTGAGCTTCGCCGCGATCACCGGTGCCACCGAGGAGTACCGATCGGCCTTCTGGGTCGCGGCCGGCATGGCCGCCTTCACGATCCTGTTCGGCACGCGCTCGATCGACGCGAACGAGCGGCACCACGGCGTGGTCGCGGCCATCGCGGTGGAGGCGGTAGTAAAGCTCGTGGCGCTTCTGGCGATCGGTGTCTTCGCGGTCTGGGGCCTGGGCGGCGGCGTGACGGCGATCTTCGCCGAGATGCCCGGCGACATGATCGAGGTCGAGAAGATCTTCGGGCCGCGCTGGGTCACGCTGACGTTTCTCTCGGCGGTCGCGGTGCTCTGCCTTCCGCGCCAGTTCCAGGTCACCGTCGTCGAGAACGCCGATGAGCGCCACCTCGTCACCGCCTCGTGGATGTTCCCGCTCTACCTGTTCCTGATGTCGCTCTTCGTGATCCCGATCGCGATCGCCGGCATGGCCTTCCTGCCGCCCGGATCGAACCCCGACCTCTTCGTCCTGAACCTGCCTCTGGCGCACGGGCAGGATGCGCTGGCGCTCCTTGCCTTCATCGGCGGGTTCTCGTCGGCGACCTCGATGGTGATCGTGGCGGCGATCGCCTTGTCGACGATGGTCTCGAACCACATGGTGGCGCCGTTCGCGATCAAGATCCTGATGAAGGGGAACGCCGCGTCGGGCGATGTGCGCGAGCTTCTTCTTGCCAGCCGGCGCGTCTCGATCGGCATCATTCTGGGGCTGGGCTACGTCTATTACGAGCTGAGCGGCGGCACCGGGGCGCTGGCCGCGACCGGGCTCATCGCCTTTGTCGGCGTTGCGCAGATCCTGCCGTCGATGCTGGGGGGCATCTTCTGGCGCGGCGCGACGCGGGCGGGGGCGCTTGCCGGACTGTGCGGCGGCGGCACGCTGTGGCTCTACACGCTGTTCCTGCCAAGCCTCGGGCCGGACGGCCTGCTGCCGACGATGTGGCTGATCGACGGACCCTTCGGGATCGCGCTGCTCAGGCCGCAGGCGCTTCTCGGGCTCGCGGGGGCGGACCCCATCGTTCACGCGACGGTCTGGAGCCTGGGCGTCAACGCCGTGCTGTTCATCGGCGTCTCGGCTATGTCGCGGATCGAGCCGCTCGACCGGCTCCAGGGTGCGCTGTTCATCGACGTGTTCCGCTCGCCCGAGGGCGAGAGCCATCGGTTCATCCGGCGCGAGGCAGCATCGGAGGATCTCTATGTTCTGGCGCAGCGGATCCTCGGCGCAGGTCCCGCCCGTGCACTCTTCAAAGAGCTCGCTCAGGCTCAAGGGGTCGTGCGCGGGTTGCCCAACCCGACCGACGCGCTGATCGCCAGGCTGGAGCGCGAGCTTTCCGGTTCGATCGGCGCGGCGTCCGCGCATGCGATGGTGACGCGCGCAGCCGGCGGCGAGGTGATATCGCTGACCGACCTCATGGACATCGCCGACGAGACCCAGCGCCTGATCGAGACCTCGGCGCGGCTGGCGGACAAGACGCGCGAGCTCGAACGCACGGCCGCCGAGCTTCGCAAGGTCAACGAGCGGTTGCGGCGGCTCGACCGGCAGAAGGATGACTTCCTGAGCCAGGTCAGCCACGAGCTGCGCACGCCGATGACGTCGATCCGCTCGTTCGCCGAGATCCTCCGGTCTGACGCGAGCCTCGCGCCCGGCGAGATGCGGCGCTTTACCAGCATCATCCATGACGAGGCGCTGCGCCTGACGCGCCTGCTCGACGAGATCCTGGATATCAGCCGCCTCGAAGCCGGGCATGCGGCGATCCCCTTGCGGCCGGTGGTGCTGGCGGATGCGCTTAGCGGCTCGATCGACACGGTCTCGGCGCTGGCGCGCGAGGCGGGCGTCACTATCACGGCGGATCCGCCGCCGCGGGAGCTGTGGGTCAGCGCCGATTCCGATCGGCTCCGGCAGGTGCTGATCAACCTGCTGTCGAACGCGATCCGCTACAACACGGCCGCCGAGCCGCGGATCGAGCTGCGCTGGCGCGCCGACGGGGCGCGCGTCGAGGTCGATGTCGCCGACAATGGCGGTGGGGTGAGCCGCGCCGAGGCCGAGGACATCTTCGCCAAGTTCTGGCGGGGCAGTCGCGCGGTCGAGGGGCAGGGCGCCGGGCTTGGCCTTCCGATCAGCCGCGCGATCATGCGGCGGATGGGCGGGGATTTGTCGGTCGTGTTCGAGGATGACGGAACGAGCTTCTTCCGCATCAGCCTCGCCAACAGCGACCGGCACCCGCAGCGACGCACCGCTGCGGCCGAGTGAGGCGATGAAGTCGGTTGCTGCGGCCGGCTGATCCGCTTGCTGCCCCGGCCGGCGTTAGGCCCTAGTTGCAGAACTCCTGCCAGGCCTCGTTGTCGTTGGTCCGGGTCCAGAGACAGGTCCGGTAGCGCGTGCAGCTGTAGAAAGTATAGCCGAATTGCACGATGTAGGTGTCGTACTGGACCTTGCCCGGGTTGCTCGGACCCGACTGGCAAACGACATCGCCACCGACCCCCGGCGCCCGGCGATCGATCAGCGGCACGCCGCGGGACTCGCATGTTTCGGAGAGCGGAAGCTGACTGCATGTTTGTGCGCTGGCTGTTGCCGGGATCAGCGCTGAACCCAGCGCAATGACGCAAAGAATCCGTGTGCAGTTCATCTCGACCGTCCCCCCGTTCGACAAACAACAACAATACCTTCAGAAGCGCAGTCTCAACCGCGCCAACGCTGCAAAGTCGCGCGCGAAACGCGGGGCCGCAAGGGGGTTCGAGCTGCTTTCGACCGTTCGGTCCTCGAATCCGAAATCGGCGTCGACCACGTTTAGGAAATCGATGCTGGCGATGCCACGCCGGTCGGGCAGACGGTAGCCGAGCGAGAGCTCGGTGATCGGGAAGGTGTCGGAGCCGCTCTGCCGCACCGTGTTCTTGGTGTTCACGAAATCGGTCCATCCGACGCCGGCCCGGCCGCTGACGAAGAAGCCGCTCGGGTGGAACCAGCCAAGCCCTGCCGTCACCTCCGTCGCCTCGAAGCTGTTGAGGTCGTTCGCAAGCGCCGAGCCAGACGATTCCGCATCGAGATGCCGGAAATCGAGCCGTGCCGCGAAGCGATCGAGGAACGAGGCATTTACATAGGCGCGGATTTCCAGCTCGTCGGTATCGCCCGGGACCGTGAGCGGGTTGATGTCCACCCAGCGCCGCATGCCCTCGGCGCCGATGTCGAGCCAGTCGGTCACTGCGGCGTCGAAGCCGAGGCCCGCCTGGTTGACGATCGATCCGCTGAACTGATCGACATACTGGACGAAGCCGGCGACCGTGACCGGCTCGAGGCGCTCGTCGACGGGCTGGGCGTATTGCACGGTCCGCATATAGGCGCCGCGAAGCGTGACGCCGTCGATCACGTCGAGGCGGGCGCCGAACTTGGGATTCACGCGTGTCAGGTCGTCGGGGGCGGGGCGGTCGGTGTCGATGACGTCGAGGCTGAGCCCGCCCGTCAGTTCCAGCGCGGCAAAGGGGCCCGGGTTCTCGATGAGCCAGGTGCCATAGGCATAGGCCGAGAAGCGCTGCTGATCGAGAAAAAACGGCGGCAGCAGGAAGCCGAAAGCGCCGAAGTCGAGCTCGGCGATACTGGTCCCCTCGAAATCGTCGTAGGAGAGCCCCGAGACGGTCGAGACGTTACCGAAGCGCCCGACATGCTGCGCCTGGACGCTGTAGCTCTCGGAATCGCCCGAGGTGGTGAGCAGCGGCCGGCTGAACGTGGCGTCGCCCGCGCGGCGCCCCTCGTTGGTGCGCACATAGGTGCCGACGAGGGCGACGTCGTGGTTCGCGCCGATCCGCGCATGCCCGCCGGCGCGCACGAGGTTTCGTTCGTCCTGGATATCGATGCTGTCGTCGCCGTCGCGGAGGTCGAACTCGAGAGTGCGGTCTCCCGCGACCGTGTTGCGGTAGCGATACTCGCCGAAGAGGTCGAGCGATGGCGCGACCTGGCCCTTGAGCCGGACGCTGACGACATCGTGCCGGACGTCGTCGTTCGATCTGAACCCGCCCGTCTGATAGTGAAACTGGCCGACGCCGACGGCAACACCCCGGTGCAGCGCGGTGAAGGACGCCTCGTCGCCGAAGGTCGACTGCGTGCCGCCGAACCCCTCGACGTCGGCGCGCACGCCGTCGGTGTCGAAGAAGGGGAACAGCTCGGCAAAGGCGGGGCGGGTCGCGCCGGGTCCGTTGAGGAGCGCAAGGTCCGACTCGCTGAGCGACGGCTGTATCGGCGCCTTTGACGGCTGCTCGTAGACCTGGGCCCGGAATGCCGAGCTTGCCCGCGCGGTGTCGGTGTTCGCACGCGAGCGCAGGACGTCCGCCAGCACGCGGTGCGCGGCGGCGTTGGCGGGATCCTGCTCGGCCCCATGCGCGCCTTCACGGATTGCCTGCTCCGAGAAGCCGAGCGTGTCGTAGACGCGGGCAACCGCCGCACCGCGGATCGCCTGGTCCTCGGCGAGCCCGCGCTCCGATCGCAGGACCGAGCGCGCCCCGGAACGCTGTTCCGCGGCCTTCAGATCGGCCAGCGCCTCGACCGGCCGGTTCTCGGCGAACAGCACCTCTGCCCGCGACAGCCATGGCGCGGGGTCGTTCGGATCGAGCTCGATGGCGAGGCCGTATTGCGAGAGCGCCTTCTCGAACAGGCCCTCCTGGTCATACGCCCGGCCAAGGAGATCACGCGTCGGACCGCGCCTCGGGTCGAGGCTGGCCGCGAGTTCGAGCGCGCGCCGCCCGGCGACGACATCGCCGCGCCGGATCGACAGGAGCCCCTCGCCGATGCGCGGCATGGGATCCTCGCTGTCGAGGGCGACGCCAGCGGCAAAGGCTTCGGCGGCGCCTTCATAATCGTTCGCCTGAAGCCGCGCGAAGCCGATGATGGCCTGGGCAAGCGAGGTCGGCGCGAGATCGGCAGCCTCGGCCGCGGTTCGCCCCGCCCGGACGGCATCCCCCGCGATTAACTGCAGTTCTGCGAGTCGCGCGCGCGCAAACCCGTCGTCAGGCGCCACGGCGACCGCGCGACGGGCGGCCTTGAGGGCGTCGTCGATATGGCCCTGGGCCTGAAAGGCGTAGCTTTGCGCGACATGCGCCGCACCGAGGCCCGGATCGGTTTCGACGGCACGCAGGGCAAGTTCGGCGCCCTCGGCGGTCTGGTTGCGGAAAACCGCCACGACCGCGCCGAGCGCGAGCGCCGGGGCATCGGTCCGTCCCTCCAGAAGCGCCTCGGCGGCATCCGCCTCGCCGGCATCAAGCAAGCGTGCGGCTTGCTCAACCACGGGCGGGCCGCCGGCCGCGAGGAGGATCGGCGGATAGTAGATGGCCCAATCCGAGGCCGCTTCGGGCCTGACGACCAGGGCGCGGAACTCGGGAGGCAGCGCCTGGCCCTCGGCGGGAAGGGCCGCCTGCCCCGGCGCGGCGAACCCCGCCGCGCCCGCCGGCAGCGACAGTGGCGCACCGGTCGGCGCGCGCATCGTCACGTCGCCCTCCGCAACGACGACCAGCGCGCCCGCGGGGCTTACGGCAACGACTGCCTCGGTCCCGTCGATCCCGGCATTGGCGTATCGCGTATCGATCGAGAAGAAGTCGCGGACCGAGCTGATGAAGCGCATCAGCCCCGATCGAAGCTCGACATTAGCCTCCCGCTCGCCGGGCAGGGGGATGCGCACCTCGGTGTTGCGGGCAAGGCCGATGGTCGTCTCGTCCGCGGCAAATCGCAGCTCGACCCGGCCATCGTCGCCGGCGCGGACCGAGTCGCCGGGGCAAAGGCGATCCCCAAGCAATGCGGCGCGTGGCGGCAGATTGCCCGTGGTCAGGATCGCTGTGCCGTCGAGAGCGACGATCTCCACAACGTCGTCCGGCGAGCAGTGGCTGCTCGCTTCAGCGTCGTGTGGCAGGGGTCCGGAAATTGCGATCGCGAGGAGAGTGACGGAAACAGCCTTCTCAAAACTCATATGTCCACCCCGGGATGCTCGACCTGCGAGCAATAAACAAAACAACCCTGCCGCGGCGCCGTTGCGCCTCGGCCCGACCAGGTCAGTGCCCCCTATGACGCAGGAGATTAGCTTGCGATTCGAGGACTTGTCGACTGGTCAAGCAGCCGAAAAATCTGCATCGCGTCGCGCTTTCCGCGGAGCGCGAATTCCCCCAGGCACTCGACAACCTGATCGGGAAGATTGCTGCTGACGCGCGCCGGGTCGGACAGCAGGATCACGTCGCGCACGCCGTCGTCGAAGGCCTTGCCGAGTTGCTCGAGGCGCGCCGCGGTGTTCACCGTGTCGCCAAGCACCTTGAAGTTGAAGCGGTGCGCCGCTCCCATGCCGCCGGTCGATGCGATGCCGGTGTGGATGCCCATGCGCAATCTTTGCGGGCCGCCCGGTGGTGCATCCGAGCCCTCGGCGCTCTCGCGCATCACCTGGCTCAGCCGGCGCGCGGCAGCGCAGCCCGCCGCCGCATGTGCGCGACCGGTGAAGCTTTCGGTGAACACGGCAAGGATGCCGTCGCCCATGAACTCGACGATCATCCCGCCTTCGGCTTCCACCGCCTCGGTCGCGCGCTGGTAGTAGTGATTGATGACATCGCTGTAGGCCTCGGGGCTGAGCCGGTCGCCCAGTTCCGTGGAGCCGACCAGGTCGGTGTAGAGCACGGTCGCCGCCTCGGTCCTGAGCGCGCGGCTCGCGGCCTCGGTCCGATCGAGCAACTGCGCCGCCATCTGGCGGGGCGCCAGGCGTGTGACCATGCGGCGGGCAAAGGCATAGCGCGCCAGCAGCGCCCAGGTGACGAGGAGCGGCAGACCCGCGAACAGCGGCGTCGCAAAGGGCGGCCAGATGCGAGCGCCAAGGAAGAGCGCGAAGGCTCCGGCGCCATAGAGCGTGCCAAGGCCGAGCACGACGCCGAGGCCTTTCCACCCTCCCACGAACTGCGCAGCCAGTGCGCCCGTCAGGAGCGTGGCAAAGACGATCGCGGCCGCGACCGACCTGTCCGGGCGCCGCATCACGTCGCCATGCAGGATGTTCAGGAAGGCGGTGGCGCCAAGTTCGACACCGCCGATGTCATTGGCGCGCTGATCCGAGATTGGGATCTTGAAGTGGTCCTTCGAGCCAAGGAAATCGGGATCCGAGACGCCAATGAAAACCGCCGTCCGGCTCAGGTCATCGGGCAGCGGGCGGGGGCTCGATCGGTCGAAGATGTCGCGGAGGCTCCAGGTCGGGATCGTGCGTGGCGGGCCATAAAGCCATATCGGGCGGATGGCGGGGCCCGTTCCATCCGGCGCCGTCGCCGTGGCGCCCCGATAGAGCGCGGCCGCCGTTTCGGGGAGCGCCGCAAGCTCCGGGAAATTCAGGTGGTGGCGGACATAGCCCTCGACGAAGTTTCCGCTGGGCGCGCTCACCAGGAACGACGAGGTTGCGGCAGCCGCCTGCGCGAAGATCGGGCGCGGGCGGACGCGCTGCGGCGGGACGATCGTGCCGCGCCCGACACCCTGCTCGACCGCGTCGCGGATCCGCTCGAACAGGACGACCGGGGGGGCGGAACGGATTGCGGCCGCCAGTGCCTCGTCGTCCGGGGTCTCGATGCTGAAGAGGATGTCGAAGACCACGAGGCGCGCCCCGCGCCTGCCAAGTTCATCGAGCAGGCAGGCATGAATGCCACGCGGCATGTCGCTGACGTTGCGCAGCCGCTCGAGCGCGCTGCGGGTTGTCTCGGGCAGGCAGCGCGGCAGGCTGTCCGAGACGTGCGCGAAGTTCCCCGAGTGGAAGGCGAGCCAGTCCGTGGACTTCTGGTCGAGGGCGATCACGATCGCCTCGGGTGGCACCGACACGTTCCCGCGCAGGGCGTAGAGCGCCCAGAGCCCAGCGTTGCGCTCGAACCTCTGGCCGGGTTCGCTGAGGAAGAGTCCCGCGAGCGCCAACGCAAAAAGCACTGCCGCGGCGACGCGAAGCAGGGCGCCACTCATGCTTCGGGACATGCGCGCGCCGAGGCCGCGGGCTCAGAGTGCGCGCTCATATATGGCGAGCGCGGCTTCTAGCGTCATCTCGCGCGGGTTGTTGACGAGCAGCCTCGTCTGTTTCATCGCGTCCTCGGCGAGCATCGGGAGATGATTGTGGCTCACCCCCACGTCCCGAAGCTGCGTGCGCATCCCAAGGTCGGGCCCGAGGGCGGCGAGATTGCCGATGAGCCCGGAGACGCGCATCTCGGGATCGTGCGCGGCAAGCTCGGGGAAGATCAGGGGCGCAAGTTCCGCGTACATCGCCTCGGTGGCGCCCGTCGGCTCACCGCGGTTGAAGTCGAGAACATGCGGCAGGACCATCGCGTTCGAGAGCCCGTGCGGCACCTTGAAATGCCCGCCCAGCGGATAGGCGAGGGCATGCACCGCTGCCACGGGCGCATTCGCGAAGGCCATTCCCGCGAGCATCGAGCCCAGCAGCATCGCGCCCCGCGTGTCCAGGTCCTCGGGCTCCGAGACCGCCCGGCGGATGTTGGCGCCCAGAAGCCTCAGCGCCTCGCGCGCCAGGCAATCCGAGACCGGGTTCTTCTTGTGCTTCGAGGTGAACGCCTCGATCGCGTGGACCATGGCGTCGATGCCGGTCGCGACCGTGACCTCGGCCGGAAGGCCCGTGGTGAGCGCCGCGTCGAGGATTGCGGCATCGGGCAGAAGCTGAGGGGCGACGACACCTTTCTTCTCGGCCTCGCCGGTCGTGACGATCGCGATGGGCGTCACCTCCGAGCCGGTGCCTGCGGTCGTCGGCGCCAGAACCAGGGGCACGCGCTTGCCCCGCACGTTGCCGATGCCATACATCGCGTCGATGGGCTGGCTCTCGCCCAGCAAGACCGCGACCAGCTTCGCGGTATCCATCGGCGAGCCGCCGCCGATCGACAGCACCCCGTCGACGCCCGCGGCACGGCAGGCCTCGACCGCGGCCAGGACCTTCGGCTCGGGCGGGTCGGCGACGACGTCCGACCAGATGAAGATCTCCAGGCCATGCTCGGCGAGGCCCGCCCGGGCGAGGTCGGTGAGGCCCGCTCCGATCACGCCGGGGTCGCTGACGAGCGCGACGGTCTTGCATCCCAGCGTCGCCAGGATCTCGCCGGCCTGGGCGATGGACCCGGGTCCCGAAACGATGCGGGGGGTGGTCTGGAAGGTGAAGGGCGTCATTGCGGCCTGTCTCCGGCGCGGCTCTCAGACGCCTCAGATGAAACGATGCGCGGCTCTCATGCAACCCCGCTCAGCGCTCGGAAACGGGCAGAGGGGTCGCGGGGGCATCTCCCCGAGCGGCACGCGTCTGCGGCAGCTTCAGGCCGAGTTCGGCACTCGCCACCTGCGTGCGCAGCACCTGCGCGGTGCCGCCGCCGATGGTGAACATGCGGGCGTCGCGGACCATCCGCTCGAGCGGGCGCGCCCGCGAATAACCCGCGGCGCCGTGGAGCTGCAGGGCGTCGTTGGTGACTTTCACGGCGGTCTCGGCCGCCAGGATCTTGGCCTGTGCGGCATAGGTCATGTCGGGGAAGCCGCCCGCGGGCGCCGAGCGTGCGGCGCGCCAGACCAGCGCCTCGGCGGCCGCAAGGGCGACGGACATGTCGGCGAGGATCCACTGCAATCCCTGGAACTCGGCCAGCGGGCGGCCGAACTGCTCACGCTCGCGCAGGTAGTCGCGGGCGAGGCCGAACGCGCCCTGGGCGATCCCGAGCGCAACCGCCGCCGCGCCGACGCGCTGGGCGTTGTAGGCTGTCATCAGCTTGGCGAAGCCGCGGGCGGGGTCGCCTTCGGGGATCAGCACCATGTCGTCAGCCACGAAGAGGCCGTCGAGCAGGATCTCGGTCTCGGGGATGCCCCGGAGGCCCATCGTCGGCTCGCGTCGCCCGATGCCAAGCCCCTCGGCGCCCCTGAGGGCGATGAAGGCGCCGATGCCCCGGTCGCGACCGCCCTCGATGACGCGGGCAAAGATGAGGTGCAGGCGCGACACGCCGCCGCCCGTGATCCAGTGTTTGGCGCCGTCGAGAACGTAGCCACCCGCCACGCGCCGCGCGGTCGTTGCCATCTGTGTCGCCGCCGATCCGGCACCGGGTTCGGTGATGCAGATCGCGGGCTTGTCGCCTGCCAGCACTAGGTCAGCCGCGAGCCGTTTCTGTGCGTCCGTGCCGTAGGCGAGAATGGCACCCAGGGCGCCCATGTTGGTCTCGACGACGATCCTGGCGGAGACCGCGCAGTGCCTCGCGATTTCAGTCACGGCCGCGACAGCCGCCAGCAGCGAGGCGCCCCGGCCGCCAAGGGCGATCGGTATCGTCATTCCAGTCAGCCCCGCGTCGCGCAGCGCCTCGACGTTCTCCCAGGGGTAGCGCTCCTCGCGATCGATTTCGGCGGCGCGTCCTGCGAAGACCGTTTCGGCAAGATGCCGGGCGGTCCGCCGGATCGCATCTTCGCTTTGGGTGAGATCGACCATTGTGCTGCCCTGCCACGATCAAGCTGTTCACGGGTTCGTGATGATGGTAGGTTCTTTCCCTGCCTAAACGGAAACGAGATATTCTGACGATCTATGTTTAAATTTTTAACTTTACGCCGGATTTGCCAATGAACCTCCGCCAACTTCGCACCTTGGTCGCCATCGCCGAGCAGGGCAGCTTCACCGCGGCAGGCGAGGCCGTGGGACTGAGCCATTCCGCGGTCAGCTTGCAGGTCAAGGCTTTGGAGGACGAGCTTGGCGTGACGCTTGCAGACCGGACCTTGCGGCCGCCGCGGCTCACGGATCGCGGTCTGGCTCTGGTCGAACAGGCCCGCCGCGTCGGCCATATCATCGAGGAGATCCGCGCGCTGGGTGTCGAGGGCACGTTTGCTGGCGCGCTGATGCTCGGCGTCGTGCCGACCGCGCTCGTCTATCTCCTGCCGCCGGCCCTCGCGCGGCTGCAGGCCGCGCATCCACAGCTATCGATCCGGGTCCGGTCCGGCCTGTCGGGCGATCTGGCGCAAGCCGTTCGCGCGGGCGAGCTCGACACGGCGCTGGTGACCGAGCCGGTGATCATGCCCGAAGGCCTTACCGCACGCCGCGTGAGCGCGGATCCGCTCGAGCTGATCGCGTCGAACGAGTTCGAGGGTAGCGAACTCGCAGAGTTGATCCGGCACCATCCCTTCATCTGGTTCAGCCGCAAGACCTGGGCCGGGCAGCAGATCGAACGGGTGCTTGCCGCGCGCAACCTGCGGCCGCGCGAAGCGATGGAGGTCGATGCCCTCGATGCCGTGGAAGCCCTGGTCCGGGCGGGGCTGGGGATCTCGGTCGTGCCTGCGCGGCATGGCCCGCCGCAGTCGGGGCCGGCGCTGCGCCGGATCCCGATCGATGGCGAGGATGCCATCCGGAAACTGTGCCTGATCGAGCGCGAGGCGCATCCGCGCGCCCATGTCGTGGGCGCACTGCATGCCGAACTCGTCGGCGCGACGACTGCGGTCAGTGCATGAGATCCGGTCGCGCGGCCAACGGGCGGGGGCAGACCCCGAGCGCGCAGGCCATCACGACGGGCCGCGTGTCTACCGGGCCCGGGCGCCGCGCGGCGTCTCGAGCGATGCAAGCAAGTCTGTGAACCGCTCGCCCTGCACCACGATATGCGCTCGCATCGCTTCGGCGGCCGCTTCGGCGTCGTGCGCGAGGATTGCGCGGACAACCGCCTCGTGCTCGTCGAACGAGTTCTGCACCCGCCCCCGGGCGCGGAGTTGCAGCCGTCGATACGGCTTCAGGCGGCGGCGCAGCGCGCGGGTCTGGTCGGACAGGAATTCCTGGTGCGCCGCGGCGTCGATCGCTTCGTGGAACGCCTCGTTCTCGTAGTAGTAGGCATCCTCGTCGGAGGCCGCGGCGGCGGCGGCGCAGGCCTGATGGTGGGCGCAGATCTGCGCCTCGTCGCTCTCGGTCGCGCGCCGCGCCGCCAGCCGCGCGCAGATCGCCTCGAGTTCGGCCATGACTTCGAACATCTCGACCATGCGTTTCGGGCCGATCTCGGCGACGATCGCGCCCCGCCTCGGCCGCAGGTCGATCAGACCGCTCGCCGCAAGCTGCATCAGCGCCTCGCGGATCGGCGTGCGCGACACGCCGAAACGCGTCGCCAGCGAAACCTCGTCGAGCCGCTCGCCCGGCACGAGTTCCCCGGTCAGAATCAGATCCTCGATCTTGTCGTGAAGCAGGTCTGCGCGGCGCCCGGTCATCGGAAATCTCTGACGGTTTCGGCTCTTTTCCGATCCTCATAGCGCAACTGCATGCTAAATACAAATTCTTGTATACAACTTTATTGACTCCCGCATTGTGGCCTCATATCCCTTCGGCAGCGGCGGGCCATCCGCCCCCGCCAGACGCGAAAAGGGCGAATCGAACCGCCTGTCCAAGGGAGGACGCAATGACCATCAATTTCCGCGTGACCGCCGCAGCCGTCGTCACAGCTGCCTTGACCGCCAGCGCCGCGCATTCGGCGGAGCTGCGCCTCAGCCATCAGTGGTCGACGAGCGACGTGCGTCACAAGGTTGCCGAGATCGTCGCGAACCATGTCGCCGAGGCGGATGTCGATCTCACGATCCAAATCTTTCCGTCGGGCTCGCTGTTCAAGGCGCGCGAGCAGTACAAGCCGCTCAGCCGCGGGCAGCTCGACATGACCGTGTTTCCCCTGGCCTATGCCGGCGGGATCCGGAATCCCTACAACCTGACCCTGATGCCGGGGCTGGTGAAGAACCACGATCATGCCGCGCGGCTCAACGAATCCGAGTTCATGCAGGAGATCGAGAGCATCATGGCCGAGGACGACGTGATGGTCGTCGTGCACGGCTATCTCGCAGGCGGCTTCGCGGGCACCGACAAGTGCATCACCAAGCCCGATGACGTCGCCGGGCTTCAGACGCGCGCCGCGGGCAAGGCCTTCGAGCAGATGCTTGCCGGGGCCGGCGCATCGATCGCGTCGATGGCCTCGTCCGAGATCTACAACGCGATGCAGACCGGCGTTCTTCAGGCTGCGAACACCTCGTCGTCGAGCTTCGTGAGCTACCGCATCTACGAGCAGGTGAAGTGCTTCACGCCGGTCGGCGATTACGCGCTTTGGTTCATGTATCAGCCGCTGCTGATGAACAAGTCGACCTTCGACGGGCTGACCGATGCGCAGAAGGCGGCGCTGATGGAAGGGGCCGCCAAGGCCGAGGCCTTCTATCTCGAGGAAGCCAAGAAGGAGGACGCCGAGGCGCGCCGCGTGTTCGAAGAGGCCGGGGTCGAGATCGCCGACATGACCGGGGACGACTTCAAGGCATGGCAGGCGATCGCCAAGGACACGTCCTACAAGGCCTTCCTCGAGGGCTCGCCCGAGGGGCAGCGCCTGCTCGACCTCGCGCTTTCAGTCGAGTGATCCCGACTTGCGCGTCAGCCCGGGCCGTCCGGCCCGGGCCTTCGGGCCCTTGGGGCCCATCGGCGAGCGCTGGTCCGGCACGCCGGCTGTAGCGCGAGACCGCAGCGGCGCCGCCCGCAATGGGCGCGCCGACCTCACGGAGAGGAAAGATGTCCGGCACGTCGACTGCAATCCCTGCCGCGAAACATGGCGGCAACCCGTTCCTGCGCGCTGTCGGCATTGTCTCGCAGTGTTGCGGCGTCATCTCGGCGATGATGATCCTGGCGGCCGTGATCATCACCTGCCAGATGATTTTCGTGCGCTTCGTGCTCAATGCCAGCACGATCTGGCAGACCGAGACGGTGATCTACCTGATGATCGCCGCGACGATGCTGGGACTTCCCTACGTGCAGTATTTGCGCGGTCACGTGAATGTCGACCTGCTGCCGCTCGCGCTTTCGCGCGGGCCGCGCAAGCTTCTCGCGGTCGCGACCCTCGGGCTCGCGCTGCTCGTGATCGGCGCGATGCTGTGGCACGGGCTCCATTTCTGGCACGAGGCCTGGGATTGGGGCGAGCGGTCGGGCAGCGTCTGGGATCCCAAGCTCTGGGTTCCCTATCTCGCCCTGCCGGTCGGCTTCGGCCTCTATTTCCTCCAGCTGGTGGCCGACCTCATCGCCATGCTCATGGGCATCGACAAGCCTTTCGGACTGAGTGACGACGTCAGCTTCGTCGAAGCCCGCAGCGCGGGGGAGACCGAATAATGGATCCGCTGTTCCTCGGCGCCATTGTCGCCATCGCCACGATCGTCGTGCTGTTCTCAGGCGTTTCGGTGGCCACCGGGCTTCTGATCGTCTCGGCAGGCTTCCTGATCGTGTTCGACGGGATGAGCTCGCTCAGCCTCCTGCCCGAGATCTTCTTCGGCAAGCTCGACAACTTCGCGCTCCTGTCGATCCCGATGTTCATCATCATGGGGGCGGCGATCGCGTCGACCCGCGCGGGCGCCGATCTCTACGAAGCCCTCGACCGCTGGCTCACGCGCGTCCCCGGAGGCCTCGTGGTCTCCAATCTCGGGGCCTGCGCGCTCTTCGCGGCGATGTCGGGGTCTAGTCCCGCCACCTGCGCGGCCATCGGCAAGATGGGCATCCCCGAGATGCGCAAGCGTGGATATCCCGACGGCGTCGCCGCCGGCTCGATCGCCGCCGGGGGGACGCTGGGCATTCTCATCCCGCCATCGGTGACGATGATCGTCTACGGCATCGCGACCGAGACATCGATCGGCCGGCTGTTCCTCGCTGGGGTCATCCCGGGGCTGCTGCTCGTGGCGTTGTTCATGGCCTGGTCGGTCTACTCGACCTGGCGCAAGCGCGGCCTCGAGGTCCTCGCCGGTCGCAGCTTCACCTGGCGCGAGCGCTTCGAAATCATGCCGCGCGTCCTGCCATTCCTGCTCATCATCCTGGGCGTGCTCTACGCGATGTATGGCGGCGTGGCGACGCCGTCCGAGACGGCCGCCGTCGGCGCGCTGCTCTGCCTTCTGATAGCGATGATCATCTACCGGCTGTGGTCGTTCAGCTCGCTCTGGGTCGTGCTGCGCGACTCGACGCGCGAGAGCGTGATGATCCTCTTCATCATCGGCGCCGCGGGCGTGTTCAGCTACATGCTCTCGTCGCTCTTCATCACGCAGTCGATCGCCGAATGGATCGGCACGCTCGACGTGAACCGCTGGGTTCTGATGCTGGCCATCAACGTCTTCCTGCTGATCGCGGGCTTCTTCCTGCCCCCGGTCGCGGTGATCCTGATGGCCGCGCCGATCCTGCTGCCGATCGTGACCACGGCGGGCTTCGATCCCTACTGGTTCGCGGTCGTGCTGACCATCAACATGGAGATCGGCCTGATCTCGCCGCCGGTCGGTCTCAATCTCTACGTCATCAACGGCATCGCGCCCGACATCAAGCTGAAGACGATCCTGTGGGGATCGATGCCCTTCGTACTGTGCATGGTGTTGGCGATCATCCTTCTGTGCCTGATGCCCGGCCTGGCGACGTGGTTGCCGAACGCCGTCATGGGGCCCGCAGTCTGATGGCGGCGGGGGGACTCAGGCTGGCCGACATGCTCGCGCGCATCGCCGAGACCGGCCGGTCGCTCATCGGTGCCGAGGAGCCGCAGTCGCTGATCGAGCGGGCCCGCGTGATCCTTGGCGGCGAGGGAGAGGTGTCGGGGACCGCACGCGCACGCGGCTTTCTCGACGCCTATCGTGCGCTCGACCACGAGGCGCGCCTCGATTTCCTCAGGCAGGCGTCGACGGGGCTTGGTGCGGATCCCGCAGCGCTGAAGGCGGCGATCGAGCGCTACGAGGCGTCGGGCGAGGATATCGACGCACGGGCCCTGCATCTCGCGGCCGAGCCGCGCAGCCAGGAGCTCATCCGCCGGCTCAACCGCGCTCCCGGCGCCATGCCCGACCTGCTGGCGATGCGCGAGGACCTGCTGCGGCACCTGCGCGAGGACCCCGCGCTTGCCGCGCTCGACGAGGATTTTCGCCACCTGTTCAGCTCGTGGTTCAACCGTGGTTTCCTCGAGCTGCGCCGCATCGACTGGAACACGCCGGCCGCGATCCTCGAGAAGATCATCCGCTACGAGGCCGTGCACGAGATCCGCGACTGGTCCGACCTGCGCCGGCGCGTGGCGGCGCCGGATCGACAGCTCTACGCGTTTTTCCATCCCGCCCTGCCGGGCGAGCCGCTGATCTTCGTCGAGGTCGCCCTGACCGCCGATATTCCGGCGGCCATCGAGCCGATCCTCGCCGCCGGACGCGAAACGCTCGATCCGGCGAAGGCGCGGACCGCCGTCTTCTACTCGATCTCGAACTGTCAGAACGGGTTGCGCGGTGTGAGCTTCGGCAACTTCCTCATCAAGCAGGTCGTCGAGGAACTGAGCGCCGAGTTTCCCTCGGTCGAGACCTTCGTCACGCTCTCGCCCGTGCCGGGCTTGCGTGGCTGGTCGGTGCGCGAAGGGATCGAGGAGCCGTCGGGGGATGCCCTCGGGCCGCTCGCCGCGCGCTACCTGGTCGAGGCCAAGCGACCCGGTGGGGCGCCCGTTGACGCCGTTGCCCGCTTCCATCTCGGCAATGGCGCGCGGCTGGAACGCATCAATCTCGACGCGGACCGTTCTGAGCGCGGCCAGTCGCAGGGCTGGGGTGTAATGGTGAACTACCTCTACGACCTGCGCGACATCGAGAAGAACCACGAGGCCTTCGCCGAGAGCGGCGTGGTGGCGCATTCCGCTGCCGTGCGCCGTCTGGTGAAGCAGGCGGCCCAGGCGGGGCAGGCAGGAGGAGTGCGCGCATGACCGGAGCAAACCACCTTATCGATGGGCTGTGGGCCGGTTTCGCGGGCCGCGAGCCGGCGGTCTTTGCCGAGCTGGGCGACGGGCGGCACTACACCTACGCCGATCTCAACGCGGTTTCTGCGCGCTTCGCCGCCGGGCTAATCGAGCTGGGTGTCAGGCCTGGCGACCGTGTCGCGGCCCAGGTCGAGAAGTCGATCGAGGCGCTGATGCTCTACCTCGGCACGGTTCGCGCGGGCGGGGTTTTCCTGCCGCTGAACACGGCCTACACGCCTGCCGAGATCGGCTATTTCGTGGGCGACGCCGAACCGAGGCTGCTGGTCTGCGACCCGGCGCGCGCAGAAGCGCTTCGACCGATCGCCGAGGGCGTCGGCGCAAGGGTCGAGACGCTGGGCGGCTCGAAAGGCGGCTCGGTGCCCGAGGGGAGCCTGCTCGGTCTCATCCCCGATGAAGCCGAGGGGTTCAGCAATGTCCCTCGCGGCCCCGATGATCTCGCGGCGATCCTTTACACGTCCGGCACGACCGGCCGCTCGAAAGGCGCGATGCTGAGCCACGATAACCTTCTGTCGAACGCGAAGGTGCTGGCCAAGACGTGGCGCTTCACCGGCGACGATGTCCTGATCCACGCGCTTCCGATCTTTCACACCCATGGCCTCTTCGTCGCCTCGAACACCGTGATCGCGACGGCCGGCCGGCTGATATGGATGGAGAAGTTCGACGTCGATGCCGTGGTCGCGGCGCTGCCGCGCGCGACGGCGATGATGGGGGTGCCGACCTTCTACACGCGGCTTCTGGCCGATCCCAGGCTCGACCGGGGACTGACCCGGGACATGCGGCTCTTCATCTCGGGATCGGCGCCACTGCTGGCCGAGACCCATCGCCAGTGGCAGGAGCGCACGGGCCACGCCATCCTCGAGCGCTATGGCATGACCGAGTGCTCGATGAACACCTCGAACCCCTATGACGGCGAGCGCCGGGCCGGCACGGTCGGCTTCCCGCTCGAGGGCGTCGAGCTTCGGATCACCGAACCCGAGACGGGCCGTGCCCTCCAGCAGGGCGAGATCGGCATGATCGAGGTGCGCGGCCCGAACATCTTCAAGGGCTACTGGCGCATGCCCGAGAAAACCGCCGAGGAACTCAGGGCCGACGGCTGGTTCATCACCGGGGACCTCGGGATGATCGACGACAGGGGCTATGTCGTCATCGTCGGGCGTGGGAAAGACCTCATCATCACCGGCGGGTTCAACGTCTATCCGAAGGAGGTCGAGGGCGAGATCGACCGTATCCCCGGAGTGGTCGAATCGGCCGTGATCGGTGTGCCGCATCCCGATTTCGGCGAGGGCGTGGTGGCCGTCGTGGTTCCCGAAACGGGTGCCGGGCTGAGCGAGAAGGACATTCTCGGCCCGCTGGCCGAGCGGCTGGCGAAGTTCAAGCAGCCCAAACGCGTGATCTTCGCCGAGGCCCTGCCGCGCAACACCATGGGCAAGGTGCAGAAAAAGGAACTCCGCGACCAGCACGCCGGCACCTTCGGCTGAGGCCCTTGGTCAAGTTGCCTGCAAGCTCGCGCCGCCACAGCGGCGTGACTTGGCATTCGGCCCCGGTCTAGACTGGCCGAAACTCAGGCCAGCCGGGCGCGCGGCGCCCCTGCGGCCGAACGCGGAGGTTCCGACATGTCCCATGTGTTCCCACGCCACACCAAGGCGGTGTTGCCGACCGTTGCTGCCGGAGATGGCTGCTACCTGACCGACACGGCCGGCAAGCGGTATCTCGACGCCTGCGGGGGGGCCGCGGTCTCGTGCCTGGGGCATACGCCGCGGCCGGTGATCGACGCCGTGAAGTCTCAGCTTGATCGCGTCGCCTACGCGCATACCAGCTTCTTCACCTCGGAGCCCGCGGAGGAACTGGCCGATCACCTGATCGCCCGCGCACCCGAGGGGATCGGCCGCGTCTATTTCGTGTCGGGCGGATCCGAGGCCACGGAATCGGCCATCAAGCTTGCCCGGCAGTTTTTCACCGAGCAGGGCGAGGGTGCACGCCGCCATGTCATCGCCCGCTGGCAGAGCTATCACGGCAACACGCTGGGTGCGCTCGCGGCCGGCGGCAACAGGTGGCGCCGGGCACAGTTCCAGCCGCTGCTGACGGGCGCGATGCACCACATTGCGCCATGCCACTACTGGCGCTGGGGCGAGCCCGGCGAGAGCCCCGAGGCCTATGGCCTGCGCGTTGCCGACGAGCTCGAGGCGAAGATCCTCGAGCTTGGCCCCGAGACGGTCGCCGCCTTCATCGCCGAGCCCGTCGTCGGTGCGACGATGGGCGCCGTCCCTGCCGTTCCCGGATATTTCAAGCGGATCCGCGAGATCTGCGACCGGTACGGTGTGCTGCTGATCCTCGACGAGGTGATGTGCGGCATGGGCCGGACGGGGTATCTCTTCGCCTGCGAGGCGGACGGCATCTCGCCCGACATCGTGTGCATCGCCAAGGGCCTGGGCGCGGGCGTCCAGCCGATCGGCGCGATGCTGTGCTCGGACGAGATCTACCGCAGGATCGAGGAGGGTTCGGGCTTCTTCCAGCATGGCCACACTTATCTGGGGCATCCCGCCGCTTGCGCCGGCTCGCTGGCGGTGATGCGCGAGATCGAGCAGAACGACCTGCTCGCGCGCGTTCGCCAGACCGGCGACAAGCTGCAGGCTGCCCTCGAGGCCGCGTTCGGCCAGCACTGGGCGGTCGGTGACATCCGGGGACGCGGGCTTTTCCGAGGGATCGAGCTGGTCGCCGACAAGGAGACGAAGGCGCCCTTCGACTCGGGGCTGGGGATTGCCGCGAAGATCAAGAAGGCGGCCTTTGCCAATGGCCTGATGGTCTATCCGATGGGTGGCACGGTCGACGGGCAGAATGGCGACCACATTCTCATCGCGCCGCCATTCATCCTCGAGGAGGCCCAGATCGCGGAGATTATCGACAAGCTCGGCCCGGCGATGGAGAGCGCGCTCGCCTCGGCGCGCGCCGCCTGACCTAAGGCGCGCGCCGGGCGCGGCGCGATCCGGCCCGCATGGTCAGACCGCCAGGCTGTGACGCGCCGGTCGGTTCTGGAAGTAGGCGTCGAACTCGGCCGCGATCAGGCGCGTGTGCGAGCGCCACCCGTCGGCGATGACGAAGCCACGGCCTTTCGGGATCAGGGCGCCTTCGGGCGCCGCGGCCAGAAGGGCCTCGGCAATCTCGCAGACCGGCAGTGCCGCGATGCCGTGCCGGGTTGTCACCGCGTCGGGATCGAGGGCGAAGCGGCACAGGATCTGCTCGATCGCATCGCGCCGCGCCCGGTCGTCGGCGGTGAACGCCTTGCCGCGCGTGGTGGCAAGCTTCCCGGCCTCGATCGCCTTCTGGTACCCGGCGGTCGACGGGTCGTTCTGCACGTAACCCTGCGGCATTGAGCCGATCGCCGAGGCACCCATGCCGATCAGCGCCACCGCGGGGTCGACCGTGTAGCCCTGGAAATTTCGCCGCAATGATCCGTCCGCCGCGGCGAGCGCCATGGCGTCGGCGGGCTTCGCGAAATGGTCGATGCCGATCGGCGCATAGCCGGCCTCGCGCAGCATCTGCGCCGCAAGCGTCGCCTGCCGCCGCCGCATGGTCGTGCCCGGCAGGATCGACTCGTCGATCATCTTCTGCCGGCGCGCCATCCACGGAACATGTGCGTAGCCGAACAGCGCGAGGCGGTCGGGCCCGAGGCCGATAACCTTCTCGATGGTGCTCATCAGCGTCTCGGCGGTCTGGCCCGGCAGGCCATAGAGCAGGTCGATATTGATCCCGGTGACGCCGCGCGCGCGCAGCCCGTCGATCACCTTCTTGGTGATGTCATAACCCTGGCGGCGTCCGATCGCCGCCTGCACGCGTGGCTCGAAGTCCTGGACGCCGATCGAGGCGCGGCTGAGGCCGGCGGCGGCAAGGGCATCGAGGCGTGGCTCGGTCATGTCACGCGGGTCGATCTCCACCGCGAACTCGGCATTCTGGCTCAGGGGGAACCGCTCGTGAATGACGGTCGACAGGCGATACATGTCGTCGGGCGAGAGGATCGTCGGCGACCCGCCGCCCCAGTGCACCTGGCTGATGGGATGGTCGGGTCCCAGGAGGCCCGCGACCTGGTCGATCTCGGCGATCAGCAGGTCGAGGTACCGCGAGACCGGCCGGTAATTGCGTGAGCCCTGCGTGCGGCATGCGCAGAACCAGCACAGTTCGTCGCAGAACGGAATGTGCAGGTAGAGCGAGATCTTCGCATCCGGCGCAAGCTCGCCCAGCCAGCGACGATATGTTGCGCTGCAAACGCCGTCGGTGAAGTGCGGTGCCGTCGGATAGCTGGTATAACGCGGCACGCTGCGTTCCAGTGCATCGGGCTCGAAGGCTGTGATCTGGCTCATCATGCCGTGCACAAAGACATGCTGGACGCCGGTTCTCATTGACGCAAATCAAGTGGGAACACACACTGCGAAAAGTTTCGAAGAGGGATCAATGTCCGGCACCGAGCGCATGATGACCCCCAGCCTGCGCAAGCAGCACGAGCGATGCGCGGACTGCGGCATCCGCAACCGCGCCGTGTGCTCGTATTGCGGGCCGCAGGAGCTAGGCCTGCTCGACACGATCAAGTTCTACCGCAGCTACGACCCCGGGCAGGAGATCGTCGCCGCAGGCGAGCAGACCGATTTTCTCGGCTCGGTTGTCGAGGGCGTCGTCTCGCTGTCCAAGACGATGCCTGACGGCCGCCGGCAGATGGTCGGCCTGATGTTCGCGTCGGATTTCGTGGGTCGCCCGATGCGGCCGATCGCGCCTTATGACGCGGTCGCGGTCACGCCGGTCCGGCTTTGCCTCTTCAACCGCGGGCGCTTCGAGCGCCTGCTGAAGGACACCCCCGTGCTCGAGAAGCGTCTTCTGGAAATGACGCTCGACGAGCTTGACGCCGCCCGGGACTGGATGCTGCTTCTGGGGCGCAAGTCGGCCCGTGAGAAGATCGCAAGCTTCCTTGCGATCCTCGCCCGGCGCGCGGCAAGTGCGGACAACGTCGACGCCGATGACGGGTTCTTCTTCGACCTCCCGCTGACCCGCGAGCAGATGGCCGATTATCTCGGCCTGACGATCGAGACAGTGAGCCGCCAGATCACCGCGCTCAAGAAGGACGGGGTCGTCGAGTTTCCCGATGCCCGGCGCTGCAGGGTGCCTGATTTCGTCGCCCTGCTCGACGCTGCGGGTGAAGATTCCGACGGTGGCATGATCGACTGAGCTGCTGGCGGCGGCGGCAAGCGGTTGTCCGCCGCACACGATTCGCGAGCAGGCGCGTCTGGCCGGCGATCCGGCCCGGATCGCTTGCCATGCTGCCCAAGTCGTCTCGATGTTCGCTCAAGGTTCCAGAAATGCACCCGGGCGCGCGTTCGCGCCGCACTTCTCGTTGATGCAGATCAAGGTTGATCTCGTTCGCATCCACGAGAAACCTTGAAGGCGCGGCGGTCAACTCTGGCCGCCGTGACTGTTGTCACACGGGGAAAGCGATATGGGCACTGTCATCAAGCTTGCCGCCCTGGGGATGATAGCGGTGTTCGCGGCCTACGCCGCGAACATGGCGCATGACCTGGCTTATATGGTCAATGCGCTGATCGTTTTCATCGTCGCGGTCGGGCTCTTCATCTGGACGATCAATCGATCCAACATCCCGAACCGGATGCCGAACGGTCACGGCGCGCCGGCCGAGGGCTACATGGATGACGTGATCCGCTACGGCGTGATCGCGACCGCTCTGTGGGGCGTGGTCGGCTTCCTCGCCGGGGTCTATATCGCGTTCCAGCTTGCTTTCCCCGAACTCAACCTCGGCTACAGCTTCACCAGCTTCGGGCGCCTGCGGCCGCTCCATACCTCGGCGGTGATCTTCGCCTTCGGCGGCAACGCGCTCATCGCGACCTCGTTCTATGTCGTGCAGCGCACCTCGGCGGCGCGGCTCTGGGGCGGCAACCTGGCCTGGTTCGTCTTCTGGGGCTACCAGCTCACCATCGTGCTCGCGGCGACCGCCTACCTGTTCGGCGGCAGCCAGAGCAAGGAATATGCCGAGCTGCCCTGGCACGTCGATCTGTGGCTGACCGTCGTCTGGGTTGCCTATCTCGCGGTGTTCCTGGGCACGATCATCAAGCGCAAAGAGCCGCACATCTACGTCGCCAACTGGTTCTACCTCAGCTTCATCGTGACCGTCGCGATGCTGCATGTGGTCAACAACCTGGCGCTGCCGGTCTCGGTTTTCGGATCGGCCAGCTACTCGGCCTTCTCGGGCGTCCAGGACGCCATGACCCAATGGTGGTATGGCCACAACGCGGTCGGCTTTTTCCTGACGGCCGGGTTCCTCGGCATGATGTACTACTTCGTGCCGAAGCAGGCCGAGCGCCCGGTCTACTCCTACAAGCTTTCCATCGTGCACTTCTGGGCGCTGATCTTCCTGTATATCTGGGCCGGTCCGCACCACCTGCACTACACGGCGCTGCCGGAATGGGCCTCGACGCTGGGCATGGTGTTCTCGATCATCCTGTGGATGCCCTCGTGGGGCGGCATGATCAACGGGCTGATGACCCTGTCGGGCGCCTGGGACAAGCTGCGCACCGATCCCATCATCCGAATGATGGTGGTCTCGATCGGCTTCTACGGCATGTCGACCTTCGAGGGGCCGATGATGTCGATCAAGGCCGTGAACTCGCTCAGCCACTACACCGACTGGACGATCGGCCATGTGCATTCCGGCGCGCTCGGCTGGAACGGCATGATCACCTTCGGCGCGCTCTACTTCCTGGTGCCGCGCTTGTGGAACCGCGAGCGGCTCTACTCGCTCAGCCTGGTGAACTGGCACTTCTGGCTCGCCACCATCGGCATCGTGCTCTACGCCGCCTCGATGTGGGTGACGGGCATCATGGAAGGCCTGATGTGGCGCGAATACGACGCGCAGGGCTTCCTCCTGAACTCGTTCGCGGACACCGTCGGCGCCAAGTTCCCGATGTATCTGGTGCGCGGTCTGGGCGGGGTCCTCTTCCTCGTGGGTGCCGTCATCATGTGCTTCAACCTCTACCAGACGATCCGCGGCAAGGTGCGTGACGAGCGCGCGCCGGCCGGCGCGACCGTCGCGGCCGAATGAGGAGGGCCGAGCCATGAGCATCATGGAAAAGCACAAGATCATCGAGAAGAACGCCACGCTCCTGCTGGCTCTCTCGTTCGTCGTGGTCACGGTTGGCGGCATCGTCGAGATCGCGCCCCTGTTCTGGCTTCAGAACACGATCGAGAAGGTCGAGGGGGTGCGGCCCTACTCGCCGCTCGAGCTGGCCGGCCGGCAGGTCTACATCCGCGAGGGCTGCTACGTCTGCCACAGCCAGATGATCCGTCCGATGCGCGACGAGGTCGAGCGCTATGGCCACTACAGCCTGGCAGCCGAGTCGATGTACGACCGGCCCTTCCAGTGGGGGTCGAAGCGGACGGGGCCCGACCTCGCCCGCGTCGGCGGCCGCTACTCGGATGCCTGGCATGTCGATCACATGTACGACCCGCAGGCGCTGGTGCCCGAGTCGGTGATGCCGAAATATCCCTGGCTGGCCGAGACCGAGCTCGACTTCGACCACATCGGGGATCATCTGCGCACCAATGCCGCGCTGGGCGTGCCCTACACCGACGAGCAGATCGCGAATGCCAAGGTGCACGTGGTCGCACAGGTGAACCCGGATCACGAGGCGGTCGACGACCTGCTCGCCAACTATCCCAAGGCACAGGTCCGCAACTTCGACGGCCAGCCACAGATCACCGAGCTCGACGCGCTGATCGCCTATCTGCAGATGCTGGGTACGCTGGTCGACTTCTCGACCTACGAGGCCTCGGCCGAAGCAAACCTGCGCTGAGGGGAGGGGATGATGGACACCTATTCCCTGCTCAGGCAGATCGCCGACAGCTGGGTGCTGCTCGTGATGTTTCTCTTCTTCCTGGGCGTGATTGTCTGGGTGCTGCGGCCCGGCTCGTCCAAGCTGCACGAGGACATCGCGAACATCCCCCTGCGCAACGACAGTCCGAGGGAGTGATCGATGGCTGACCATGACAAGAACGAGGTCGACGAGGTCAGCGGGACCGAGACGACCGGCCATGAATGGGACGGGATCAAGGAGCTCAACACGCCTCTCCCGCGGTGGTGGCTCTGGACCTTCTACGGCACGATTGTGTGGGGCGTGATCTACACGATCCTCTATCCGGCCTGGCCGCTTGTGAACGATGCGACCGCGGGCGTTCTGGGCTACTCCAGCCGCACGGCCGTCCACGAGGCGATCGAGCAGGCGGCGGCGGAACAGAGCGTCTTCACCGACAAGATTTCTGCGCTCGACATCGAGGAGGTGGCGTCGGATGCCGAGCTGGTGCAGTTCGCCACTTCGGGCGGTGCGGCGGTGTTCCGCAACTACTGCTCGCAGTGCCACGGCGCGGGCGCGGCGGGGGTGCAGGCGTCGGGCTACCCGAACCTGCTCGACGACGACTGGATCTGGGGCGGCACGCTCGCGGATATCGAGACCACGATCCGCCACGGCATCCGCTATGATGCCGATGACGACACGCGGATCTCCGAGATGCCCGCATTCGGCGACATGGAGATCCTGTCGAAGGAGGAGATCGCCGCGGTCGCCGATCACGTCCTGTCCTTCACCGGCGCGGCCTCCTCGACCGAGGAGGGCGCAACCCTCTACGCCGACAACTGCGCCGCCTGCCACGGCGAGGAGGGTAAGGGCATGCACGAGCTCGGCGCCCCCAACCTGACGGATGCGATCTGGCTCTATGGCGGCTCGCGCGATCGGGTGATCGAGACGATCACCCATTCGCGTGCCGGCGCCATGCCCGCCTGGAACAAGGAGGTGCGCGGCGCGAGCGGCCTGACCGACGCCCAGATCAAGCAGGTTGCGATCTACGTCCACAGCCTCGGCGGCGGGCAGTGATTCCTATCCCGCCCGGACTGCGGTCCGGGCGGGCCTCTCGTACAGATCCCATGACTTTTTGCCCGGCCGCCTCGGCCGGGCTTTTTCATTGAAATGCCCTGTGCGCCCGCGAGAGGGTCAGCCGCGCGCGAAGGGCGTGACCGGCTCGACCGGTGGCATCTGCGCCTCGATGACCGCGCCGGCATCGAGGAGCAGCTCCTCGCGACACCGCCCGGCGACCAGCTGCACTCCCATCGGCATGCCGGGCGTGCCGGCCGCGACCGTGAGCCCGGGGATCCCGAGCGCCGGCAAGCCCACCTGGGTGAGCTGGGCCTCGTAGACCTGCGCGAACTCCGCCTCGCCGGCCACGTCGAGCAGGTCGGGAAACGGCGGCTCCGCCGACACCGGGCAGATCAGAACGGGCCATTCCTCGAGAAAGAGCTGCCATTCGCGCAGCAGGGTCGCCCGCGCGATCAGTTCCGCTTGGGGATCCTGGCCTTTCGCTGCGACCGCCCGAAGGGCGGCCGCGACGATGCGCGCATCCGGGTCGCCCTCGGGCTCGAGCTTCGGGAGGCCGGCAACACGGAACTCCTCCATCCAGAGGCTCATGTTGATCCGCGCCGCGGTCCGGAACGAGGGCGGCTCGCACTCGTCGACATCCCATCCGGCTGCGGCCAGGGCCGCCGCGGCCCGGCGGAGCGCATCGGCGACGGCGGGTTCGGTCGGCATCCCCTCGGGCGCGATGCACAGCGCTGCCCGCCGCGCGACGGGTGGCATCGATGCGGGTCCCGGCATCCACCACGGATCGCGCGGATCCGCTGCCGACATGGCCCGGAAAGCCAGCCGCAGGTCGCCGATGCGGCGCGCAAGCGGGCCCGACACGGCGGTGAGTTGGGCGCCGATGGTGCGATCGGGCCCGGTGAAGTTGTGGGCCGGCACCCGCCCCAAGCCGGGCCTGAGCCCATGCACGCCGCAGGCATAGGCGGGATAGCGGATCGAGCCCGCGATATCCGTCCCGTGGGCTACCGCGCCGATCCCCGCCGCAACCGCCGAGGCGGCGCCCCCCGACGATCCGCCCGGGGTAAGGTCGCGGTCATGCGGGTTGAGCGTCGCGCCATGGAGGCTGTTGCGCGTGAACCATCTCAGCGAGAAGGCCGGCGTGTTGGTCCGGCCCACGATCACCGCCCCGGCGCGTCGCAGGTTGGCGACGACCGGGCTGTCGGTTTCGGCCACCAGGTCGCGCTGCAGGCGCAACCCGTTCGTCGTTGCGTGACCGGCCATGTCGACATTGACCTTGACCGTGACGGGAACCCCGGCGAGCGGCCCGGTCTCTTCGCCGCGGGCCAGTGCCGCGTCGATGCGGGCAGCCTCGGCGAGCGCGGCGGACGGCAACTCGTCGACGACGGCATTGAGCGCCGGATTGACCGCCGCGAGCCGATCGAGCGCGCTTCGCGTCACCTCGACCGCGCTCACATCGCGCGAGCGCACCAGCGCCGCGAGCGTCTCCGCCGAGTGCTTCCACAGTTCGCTCATGCCGGTGTCCCTCCCATCTGCCGCTGCGGGATCCTCACCGCCCGGGCGGGCGGCGTCAATCGCGGCCGGCCGATCATGCAGCCGGTGACGCGCGGCGCGGTTCAGCACAAGGCGGCCGCCGTGCGGCGGACCTCGCGCATGGGACCGCCCGGCACGACAGCCCCGGCCGCAGGACCGCGACGGCAAGAGCCTTCACGCCGATCAAATCCTCTGCAACGATGCGGGCGCGCCATCCGGCATCAGGCGAAGCGCCTGGGCCTCGCGGCGCGATTGCGTGGGATGCAGGCATGCACGATCAGATCTTCTCGCTCGATGCGCTCAGGTCAGCCTATGCGGCGGGCCGCCGCCCGGACGAGGTCGTGGCCGAGGTGTTCCGGCGGATCCGTGCCGCCGGTGACCCCGGGATCTTCCTGCATCTGAACGACGAGGCCGCGGTCGCCGCCGAGGCACGCGCCCTTGGCCCCTACGACGCGGACCGTCCGCTCTGGGGCATCCCGTTCGCCGTCAAGGACAACATCGACGTGGCTGGGCTTCCCACCACCGCGGCCTGTCCTGCCTATGCATATCATCCGGCCCGGGATGCATTCACCGTCGCGCGGTTGCGCGAGGCCGGCGCGCTCGTGATCGGGAAGACGAACCTCGATCAGTTCGCGACGGGTCTCGTGGGGGTGCGCACGCCCTATCCGGTGCCCAGGAACGCGCTCGATCCCGAGATCGTGCCGGGCGGCTCCTCGTCCGGCTCGGCCGTAGCGGTGGCGCGCGGGATCGTGTGCTTCGCGCTTGGCACGGACACCGCAGGATCGGGGCGGGTGCCGGCGGCGCTGAACAACATCGTGGGCCTGAAGCCCACGCTCGGCGCGTTTTCCGCGACCGGGGTAGTCCCTGCCTGCCGGACCCTCGACACCGTCTCGATCTTCGCGCTGACCGTGGCTGATGCCTTCGAGGCATTTTGCGTCGCCGCCGCTTTCGATCCCGACGACGCATACGGGCGCAAAGTCCGGGTGAGCCCGCTCGCCGCGCCGCCGCCCTCGATCCGCGTCGGCGTGCCCGATGCCGCAAGCCTGCGCTTCTTCGGCGACAAGGTGCAGGAGGCATCGTTCCGCGCGGGCCTCGCTCGCCTCGAAGGCTGCGGCGCCACGGTTGTCGAGATCGACTTCCAGCCGTTCCACGCCGTCGCCGAGATGCTCTACGAGGGCGCCTGGGTCGCCGAGCGCCACACCGTGATAGGAGATCTGATCGCCCGGTCGCCCGACGCGGTGCACCCGGTGACGCGCGCCATCGTGGGCAAGGCCGAGAGCCTCAGTGCAGCCGACGCGTTCCGCGGCTTCTACCGCCTCGCTGATCTCAGGCGCGAGACCGAGCCCGTTCTCGACGCCATCGACATGCTGTGCGTGCCGACGATCCCGACCTTCTATTCGCTTGCCGATCTCGAGGCAGATCCGATCGGGCCGAACAGCCGGCTCGGCACCTATACGAACTTCGTCAACCTGCTGGATCTGTGCGGCATCTCGGTTCCGACCATGCCGCGAGACGATGGCCGGCCGGGCAGTCTCACCCTGCTTGCGCGCGCTGGACAGGACGGCTTGATCGCTTCGGTCGCCACATGGCTCGAACAGTTCGGCCCGCGAACGCTTGGCGCGACGCAATGGCCGGTGCCGGCGGCGCCAGACCTGCGTGCCGTTGCTCAGGCCGACGAGGTGGAGATCGCGGTCTGCGGCGCTCACATGTCGGGCATGGCCCTGAACACCGAGCTCGCATCGCTTGGCGCGCGTTTCCTGCGGTGCGCGGAAACGGCACCCGAATACCGGCTCTACCGGCTAAGCGGGGCGCCGCCGCGTCCGGGCCTTGTGCGCGTGAAGCCGGATGCCGGTGCGACCGTCGCGCTGGAGGTCTGGGCCCTGCCGACCGAGGCTGTCGGCCGCTTCCTCGCCGGTATCCCATCGCCGCTCGGCCTTGGGACCGTGCGGCTCGCGGACGGGACGGCGCCGAAGGGCTTCCTGTGCGAAGCGGCCGCGGTGGACGGCGCCGAGGACGTGACCGCCCTCGGCGGCTGGCGCGCGGTGGTGGCGCGAGACCAGGCTGCGCGCGAGCCCGCGCGCGCGGCAGGCGAGAGCAGCTGATGCGCCACCGGGATGGCGAGAGGCATGAGGCGACGGCTGCGGTGGACGCACCATTGCGGGCCGAGGGGAGCGCGAGCACATGTCGCACAAGACCGTAAGGGCAGGGGCGCTCGACATCGCCTATCTCGAGCGTGGCCCGGCCGATGGCTGGCCCTGCATCATGGGCCACGGATTTCCCTATGACGTCCATACCTATGCGCGCAGCGCCGAGATCCTGGTCGGGGCGGGCGCCCGGGTGATCGTCCCCTATCTTCGCGGATACGGCCCCACGCGCTTCGTCGAGGCCGGAACGCCGCGCTCGGGCGAGCAGGCGGCGCTGGGGGCGGACCTGCTGGCGCTGATGGACGCGCTCGGTATCGCGCGCGCCGTGGTCGGCGGCTACGACTGGGGCGGCCGCGCCGCCTGCATCGTCTCTGCGCTCTGGCCCGGGCGCGTCATCGCGCTGGTTTCGGGCAATTCCTACAACATCCAAAACATCCCGCGGTCGTGGGAGCCCCGCGTGCCGGCCGAGGAGGCGGCGCTCTGGTACCAGTATTACTTCCACTCCGAGCGGGGTCGCCGCGGGCTCGAGCGGGACCGGCGCGCGGTGGCGTGGCAGCTCTGGCAGATGTGGTCGCCGACATGGGCGTTCGACGAGCCTACCTTCGCGCAAAGCGCCGCCGCCTTTGACAACCCGGATTTCGTCGATGTCGTCATCCACTCGTACCGCCACCGTTTCGGGCTGGTGCCGGGTGATCCGGCCTATGCCAATATCGAGACGCGGCTGGTGGCCCAGCCGCCGATCACCGTGCCGGCGGTCACGATCGACGGCGACAGCGACGGTGTCGATCCGGGAACCGCGCACCATGCCCATCACTTCACCGGGCCGCACGAGCATCGCGTCTGGCAGGGTGCGGGCCACAACCTGCCGCAGGAACGGCCCGAGGACTGGGCCGCCGCCGTGCTGGACGCGCGGGCCATGGCCGAGCGCGCGGGCTGGACCTTCCATTCGGACTGACGCGGCGCCGACCCCGAGCCGGGTCAGGTGTCGATATGCCCAAGCGGCAGGGCGGTGCGGTACTGCACCTGCTTGAGCGCGAAGCTCGACTTGATACTGGCGACGCCGGGAATGCGCGTGAGATGGTTCTTGAGGAAGCGCTCATAGGCGTCGAGATCGGGAACGGCGACCCGCAACAGGTAGTCGGATTGCCCGGTCATCAGGTAGCACTCCATCACCTCGGGGCGGCGGCGCACGGCGGTCTCGAATTCCTGCAGCCGCTCCTCGACCTGCTTCTCGAGGGTGACGCTGACGAAGACGTTGACCGAGAGGTCGACGGCGCGCGGCTCGAGCAGCGTGACCCGGCGGCGGATGATGCCGGCCTCCTCGAGCAGGCGCACCCTGCGCAGGCAGGGCGAGGGCGACAGGCCGACGGCATCGGCGAGCTCGACATTGGGTATGTCGGCCCGCTCCTGCAGCAGGGCGAGGATCTTCACGTCGATCGCGTCAAGCCGGAGTTCTGGCACAACATGCTCCAATCGTCGTATTCCGTGGCATGAATTGCCAATCATTACCGGTTTTGCCGCTATCTTCACAACCTACTGCCATCGCGTCCATGCGAAAAGGAAGGCTGCGGAACTCTGGCGGCGAAGGATCAGGCGGCATGGCTCGGGACGGCAAGCTGGCGACACTGGCGGCACTGGAGAAGAAGATCCTCTGGCTCGCCTGCTGGATGGTGCACAACGCGAACCACGTCCGCCCCAAGGCCGACGGGCTGAAGGTCGGCGGGCACCAGGCGTCCTCGGCGTCCTGCGCGACCTTGATGACCGCGCTCTATCTCGACGTTCTGCGCCCGCAGGACCGCGTCGCGGTCAAGCCGCATGCGAGCCCCGTGTTCCATGCGATCCAGTATCTCCTGGGCAACCAGTCGCTTGACGCGCTGAAGCGGTTCCGGGCCCTGGGCGGCGCGCAGTCCTACCCCTCACGCACCAAGGACCACGACGATGTCGACTTCTCGACCGGTTCGGTCGGGCTCGGGGTCGCGATGACCGCCTTCGCCAGCCTCACGCAGGACTACCTGACCGGCCATGGCTGGGGTCCGCGGCCCGAGGGGCGGATGGTGGCGCTGGCGGGCGATGCCGAGTTCGACGAGGGCAACATCTTCGAGGCGCTGCAGGAGGGCTTCCGCCACGGTCTGCGCAATACCTGGTGGGTGATCGACTACAACCGCCAGAGCCTCGACGCCGTTGTCCACGAGCAGATGCACACGCGCTATGCCGAGATCTTCCGCTCGTTCGGCTGGGACGTGGTGACCATCAAGTACGGCCACATGCTCGAGGACGCCTTCGCCCGACCGGGCGGCGCGCGCCTGCGCGAATGGATCGACGCCTGCCCCAACCCGCTCTACTCGGCGCTGACCTTCCGGGGCGGCGCGGCCTGGCGCGAGCGGCTTGAGGCCGACCTTGGCCACAACGTGGCGGGCGATCTGGTGGGTCACCTCGACGACCGGGCCCTGCACGCGCTGATGACCAATCTTGGCGGGCACGACCTGCCGTCGCTGCAGCGCGTCTTCCGCGAGGCCGCGGCCAGCGACCTGCCGACCGCCTTCATCGCCTACACGATCAAGGGGCACGGCACGCCGCTGGCCGGTCACAAGGACAACCATTCGGGCCTGATGACGCCCGAGCAGATCGCCGCCTTCCGTGGCGAGCTCGGCATTCGCGAGGGGCACGAGTGGGAGCCCTTCGAAGGCATCGACGACGCGGCGGCGCGCGAACTGCTCGCCACGGTGCCCTTCAACGCGCAGGGGCCGCGGCGGCGGAGCGCGGCGATCGTGCCGGTGCCCGATCGGCTGCCGCTCAGGGCCGAGGAGGAGACCTCGACCCAGACCGCCTTCAGCCGGATCCTCGACGAAATTGCCCGCGACAGCACCAGCCCGCTTGCCCAGCGCATCGTCACCACTGCGCCCGACGTGACGGTCTCGACCGGGCTCGGCCCCTGGGTCAACCGGCGCGGCCTCTTCGCGCGCGACGGCTTCGCCGACACCTTCCGGGACGAGAAGGTTCCCAGCATGCAGAAATGGGCGGCCTCGCGCGACGGCCAGCATCTCGAACTGGGGATTGCCGAGAACAACCTTTTCACCCTGCTGGCCGCGCTGGGGTTGAGCCACGAGCTCTTCGGCGAGCGGCTGCTGCCGGTGGGCACGCTCTATGACCCATTCGTCTCGCGCGGGCTCGATGCGTTGAACTACGCCTGCTACCAGGACGCGCGCTTCATCGTCGCCGGAACGCCGTCGGGCCTGACCCTCGCGCCCGAGGGCGGGGCGCACCAGTCGATCAACACGCCGATGATCGGCATGGCGCAGGATGGCCTCGCCGCCTTTGAGCCGGCTTTCGCCGACGAACTCGAGGTGATGATGCGATGGGCCTTCGACTACATGCAGCGCGACCCCGCCGGCGCGGCCGAGGGAGATTGGCTGCGCGATGCCCGCGGCGGCGCCGTCTACCTGCGCCTCTCGACGCGGACGGTCGAGCAGCCACGGCGACGGCTGGGGGCCGCGGAGGAGGCCGCGATCATCGACGGCGCCTACTGGATGCGCCCACCGGGGCCGGGCTGCGAGCTGGTCATCGCCTTCACCGGGGCCGTGGCACCCGAAGCGATCGCCGCCACGGGCTTCCTGGCCGAGAGCATGCGCGACATCGGGCTCCTGGCGGTGACCTCGCCCGACCGGCTCAGCGCCGGCTGGTTCGCGGCCCAGCGCGCCCGCGAGGAGGGGCGGCCGCAGGCCCGCGCGCATGTCGAGCGGCTGCTCGTGGATCTGCCGCGCAGCGCCGCGATCGTCACCGTCTGCGATGCCTATCCCGCGACGCTGTGCTGGCTCGGCTCGGTCGCTGGCCACCGTGTCCGAGCGCTCGGCGTCGAGAGCTTCGGCCAGTCGGGCTCGATCCCCGAGCTCTATGCCGACTACGGCATCGACACCGACGCGATCATGCGCGCGGCCTGGCTTGCGGCCGGCAGGCGGCCACGGCTCGCGCGGGGCTGAGCGGGCGGCGCCTGTCCGGTTAAGTCACAGCAGGAACTGGCGCAGTGCCGGGTTGCCGGTCTCCTCGCTGAACCAGAAGCCGAGGCGGGCGAGATCCGCCTCGAAGGCCGCATCCTCCGCCTCCTTCACCGCGAAGCCCGCGAGCACCCTGCCATAGGCGGCGGCGCGGTTGCGGTAGTGGAACATCGTGATGTTCCAGCGCGTGCCCAGGGTCTCCAGGAACTGGAAGAGCGCGCCCGGCCGCTCGGGGAACTCGAAGCGGAACAGGCGCTCGCGCTCCAGCGCCGGGGCGGGGCCGCCGACCATGTGGCGCACATGCAGCCGCGCGACCTCGTTCTGGGTGTAATCGGCGACCGCGTAGCCCGCGCCCACCAGCGTCTCGCGGATCGCCACGCGCTCGGCCGCCGAGCCCAACTGGACACCGACATAGACCTGGGCTTCGTGGGCGGCGCGGAAGCGGTAGTTGAACTCGGTGATCGACCGGCGCCCGATGGTGCGGCAGAAGCGCAGGAAGCTGCCCGTTTCCTCGGGGATGGTCACGCCGAACAGTGCCTCGTGCTCGCCCCCCACCTCGGCGCGCTCCGAGATATGGCCGAGGCGGTCGAAGTTCATGTTGGCGCCGGACAGCACGGCCACGAGGTCACCGTTCTCGGCACCGCTGCGCGCGATCCAGCGTTTCATGCCCGCCAGCGCCAGGGCGCCCGCCGGCTCGACGATGCTGCGGGTGTCCTCGAAGATGTCGCGGATCGCGGCGCAGACCTGGTCGACGCTGACGGTCACGACCTCGTCCACCCGATCGCGCAGCAAGGCGAAGGTGATGTCACCCACCTGGCGCACGGCGCATCCATCCACGAAAAGCCCGACCTGGTCGAGCGGCACGGGCCGCCCGGCCTCCAGCGCCGCCGCGAGGCAGGCCGCGTCCTCGGGCTCGACCGCGACGATGCGGATCGAGGGGTCGAGCGCCTTGAGATAGACCGCCATCCCGGCGCAGAGCCCGCCGCCGCCGACCGGGACGAAGACCGCATCGATGCGGCCGCGGTGATCGGCGATCAGCTCCATCGCGACGGTTCCCTGGCCCGCGATCACGGCGGCGTCGTCGAAGGGCGGGATCAGCCGGCGCCCCTCGGTCGCCGCGATCGCATCGCCCCGGGCGGCCGCGTCGGAATAGCTGTCGCCGCACAGCTCGATCCGCGCGCCCAGCGCCTCGACCGCCTGGATCTTGATGCGCGGTGTCGTCTGCGGCATCACGATCACCGCGCTCACGCCAAGCTCGCGTGCCGCCAGTGCCACGCCCTGGGCGTGATTGCCGGCCGAGACGGCGACGACACCGGCCGCGCGCTCAGCCGGTTCAAGCTGGCGCATGCGGTTGTAGGCGCCGCGCAGCTTGAAGCTGAAGACCGGCTGCAGATCCTCGCGCTTGAGCCAGATCTGGTTGCCCAGCCGCGCCGAGAGGCGGGACGCGGGCTCCAGCGGTGTGCGCCGCGCCACGTCGTAGACCGGCGCGGTCAGGATCTCGCGCAGCCAGTGATTGGCGTCCTGCGGGACCGCGGCGCCCTGCGTCTCTGGAAGCATTCTTCGATCCTCGCGGAGAATTTCGGCCCGATCGCCATCGGCTAGCGCACCGGCGCGGTCTTGGCAAACGGAGAGGCGGCCACCGCCCGCTGCCGCGTGCCCCGGCGCAACCCCCGCATCGTCTGCCCGATCCTGTTCCGGTCCCCGCGCCCGCCGAGGCGCCCGGCATCCCCAAGAACAGGAGAACGGCCATGAACGCCGCAGCCATCCGCACCCTTCAGACCATCCTTGCCCGCGCCGGCGCCTATGCCGGCGAGATCGACGGCCTGCGCGGCCCGCGCACCGATGCCGCCGTGCAAGCCACGTTGGCGGGTGACACCACCGCGCCGGTGGGGTGGCGGGACTGGCCGGCCGGGCGCCAGGCGGTCGCGCTCCTGCAGATCATGAGCCGAGACGCAGGGATCGATCCGGGACCGGTCGATGGGCTCTGGGGGCCGAGGACCGAGGCCGCGGCGGCACGTCTCGCCCGGGACGAGCCGCCCTTGCCGCCGCGTCCCGGTGGCGGCGCGGCCCGCCCGGCGGCGGCCGTGGATTGGCCGAGCCAGGACCCGGTCGCGATGACTGCCTTCTATGGCCCCAACGGGGTGCCCGGCGGCCGCACCCCGCCACTGGCCAGGGTGCCGTGCCCCTGGCCGTTGCGGCTCGCCTGGGACCAGTCCGTGACGATCGGCGCCATTTCCATCCATGAAAGCTGCGCGGACAGCCTCGCACGGGTGCTGGCGCGCGTGCATGCCGCTTACGGCACCGAGGGCGCGCTGCGTCTTGGGCTCGACCTCTTCGGCGGCAGCTACAACCCGCGCCGGATGCGAGGCGGCTCGCGTTGGTCGGTCCATGCATGGGGGGCGGCGATCGATTGGGACCCTGCCCGCAACCGGCTGAGCTGGGGGCGCGATCGCGCCCGGCTCGCCGGGCCGGAATTTGCCGAATGGTGGTGTATCTGGGAGGACGAGGGCTGGACCAGCCTGGGCCGCGCGCGCAATTTCGACTGGATGCATGTGCAGGCGGCGCGTCTCTGAGCCCCGGCCGATTCCGGCTTGCATCCATCGATAATAAGTCTATACATAATCCCGCGAACCATCTTGCGGGGATGATGATGACTGCTGTCTTTGCGCGCCACGCTCTGCTGCCCGGCGGCTGGGCCGAGAACGTCGAGATCGAGATCGCCGATGACGGCACCATCGCCGCGATCCGCACCGGCGCGCAGGCGCGCACGGACCCAGCGCGGATCGTCATGGCCGCTCCGGCGAACCTGCACAGCCACACTTTCCAGCGCGCCATGGCCGGCATGACCGAGCACCGCGCCGAGGGGCGCGACAATTTCTGGAGCTGGCGCTCGCTGATGTACCGCTTCCTCGATCACCTCACCCCCGAGGAGATCGAGGCGATCGCCGCCTTTGCCTTCGTCGAGATGCTCGAGGCCGGCTTCGCCGCCTGCGCCGAGTTCCACTACGTCCACCACCGCCCGGGCGGCGAGCCCTATGCCAATCTGGCCGAGACCTCCGAGCGGATCATGGCCGCGGCCGGCGCGGCCGGGGTCGGGCTGACCCATCTGCCGGTTCTCTATACCTATGGCGGCGCGGACGGGCAGCCGCTTGCCGGCGGGCAGCTGCGCTTCGGCTGCGACCTCGACCGTTTTGCCCGCCTCGTCGAAGACGCGGGCGCAGCACTCGGTCGCATGCTTCCCCGCGACGCCCGCCTTGGCATCGCGCCGCATTCGCTCCGGGCCACCACGCCCGAGCAGCTTGGCCGGCTCGGCGCGATGTTCGCGCAGGGCCCGATCCACATCCACGCCGCCGAACAGCCCAAAGAGGTCGAGGATGTCGAGGCCTGGCTCGGCGCCCGACCGGTCGAGTGGCTGCTGGGTCAGCTCGACATCGGGCCGCGCTGGTGTTTCATCCACTCCACCCACATGACGAGCGCCGAGACCGAGGGGCTCGCGCGGTCGGGCGCGGTGGCGGGGCTCTGCCCGATCACCGAGGCCAACCTGGGCGACGGCCCGTTCAACGGCCCGGCCTACCTTGCCGCGGGCGGCGCCATCGGCATCGGGTCGGACTCGAACGTGCAGATCTCGGTCGCGGCCGAACTGCGCCAGATGGAATACAGCCAGCGCCTTCGCGATCTCGCGCGCAACGTCATGCTGACCGGGCCGGGATCGGTCGGCGAAGGGCTCTACGCCCGGATCCTTGCCGGGGGCGCGCAGGCGCTCGCACGCCCTTCCGGAGCGCTCGAGCCGGGCAAGCTGGCCGATCTCGTGGCGCTCGATGCCGAGGACATCGCCTTTGCCGGGCTCAGGCCGGCGCAGTTCCTCGACGGCTGGATCTTCGGCGGCGCGGCGGGCGTGGTGCGCGATGTCTGGTCGGCCGGGCGCCATATGGTGCGCGACGGGCGCCACGTCGCGCGCGACGGGGTCGAGCTCGCCTACCGCCGCGCCATGGCGGGGCTTCTCGAGCGGATCTGAGGAACAGGGACGTGGTCAGCTACAAGAGCATCAAGGCCGAGATCCTCAACGGCATCGTCGGGCGCCAATGGGCGCCGGGCGAGCTGATCCCGAACGAGGAGGATCTGGCCCGCGATTATGGCTGCTCGCGCTCGACCGTGAACCGCGCGCTGCAGGAACTGGCCGATCTTGGCATCCTCGAGCGGCGGCGCAAGGCAGGCACGCGGGTGGCCCAGCGCACCTCGCGCGGCGCGCTGATCCAGATCCAGATCGTGCGCTCCGAGATCGAGCAGAGCGGCCGGCGCTACGGCTACGTGCTGCTCCACCGCGAAGTGCAGGCAGCCGACAGCGCCACCGCCGGGCTGATCGATGCGCCCCGGGGCAAGCCGCTCCTGCATCTGCGCTGTCTGCACCTCGCCGACGGCGTGCCCTACCAGCTCGAGAGCCGCTGGATCAGCCTCGTCGCATTGCCGTCGGCCCGCGACGTCGATTTCGAGAGCGTCGGGCCGAACGAGTGGCTGGTCACGCAGGTCCCCTATTCCCGGTCCGAGCATATCTTCAGCGCCGCGCCCCCGAATGCCGAGGAGCGTGAGCGACTGCGCCTGCGGCCCGACGAGCCGGTCTTCGTGATCGAGCGGCGCACCTGGCTCGCGGCGCAGGCGCTGACCTATGTGCGCCTGGCGCATCCCGGCCTGAGCTATCGCATGATCTCGCGCGAGGACGATCTGCTCGACGAGACGGAGTCATGATCCAGTCTCGTATTTCCACAAGGCTTCATTTCGACCCCGAACCCATTGTTCAGAGGCAGCCATGATTGTCAGGAGTTTCGCCGCCATGGCGGTGATCGCGGCCGTGATGGCCGCAGGCGGCGCATCGGCCCAGCAGCGCGCGGTGGACGGTGCGCTCGCCTATCGCGCGCGCATCGCCTTGCCCGAGGGCGCGCTCGCCGTGGTCGAGGCGCGTGATGCGACCGGCGCGCTGGTGGCCGAGTTGCGCGAGGCGACGGCGGGCCGGCAGGTGCCGATCCCGTTCTCGATCGACCTGCCCACGGAGGGCGACATCGTCCTGCGCGCGGTCTTGCTCGACGGCGGCCTGCCGCTGTGGCTGAGCGAGCCCCTCACCGTCGCGGCCAGTGAAGGCCCCGAAACGGTGGGCGAGATCGTCCTCGGCCCGGTGCCCGAAAGCGGGACCGCGCAGCTTTTCCGCTGCGGCGAGGAGGAACTGCTGCTGAGCCTGCATGGCGAGCACGCGGTGCTCCGCGCCCGGGGGCGGCTGATCGCGCTGGCCGGGGTGCCCGCGGGCTCGGGCGCGCGCTTCGAGGCGCCCGGCGATCCCGCGACCTTCGTCTGGTCGAAGGGGGGCGAGGCGATGGCCGCCATCGGAGGCGACGAGCGCAAGGGATGCCTCGCCGGGGTGCCGCAGGCCGAGCCGACGCTCAGGGCGCGCGGCAACGAGCCCGGTTGGAACTTCGAGATCGCAGCCGGCCGCGTGCTCCTGATCAGCGACTATGGCGCCAGCCGGCAGGAGGCCGGGCTTCCCGACCCGCAGTTCGAGGGGGACGCGATCGTCTACAGGTTGGCCGAGCCCGAAACCGTGATCCGCATCGGTCCCGGCATCTGCCATGACGACGCGACCGGCATGCCCTTTGGCAACACCGCGACGGTCGAGACCGGCGGGGGCGTGCTGCATGGCTGCGCTGGCGAGGCCATCGACCTTCTGACCGGCGCCGAATGGGTGGTCGAGGACATCGGCGGCGCGGGCCTGATCGACAGCTCGCGCGTCACGCTTGGCTTCGCGGGACCCGCCGGCGAAGGCCGCGTGTCGGGGCAGGGCGGCTGCAACCGCTACAACGGCGGCTTCACCCTCACCGGCGAGGGGCTTGGCTTCGGGCCCGCTGCCGCGACGATGATGGCCTGCGCCGAGGCACTGATGAACCAGGAGCAGGCCTTCTTCGCCGCGCTCGCCGATGTCGTGGGCTTCGACATCGACGAGACCGGCGCCCTGCGCCTCAAGGCGGTGGACGGACGAACGCTGATCCTCGCGCGGCGGGGCTGAGCGGCGGGGCTGGGCGCTGGCGCCACCCACGCCGGCAGGCTGGCGCGTCAGGCTGCTTCGAGCGCCAGCCTGTCGAGTTCCGAGCCTAGGAACTGCGCGATCGCGCGCATGCCGGTCAGCTTGACCTCGGTCGCCGCCTCGGCGGCGGCGTTGTAGTTGGTGTTGGTGTTCACGTCATAGACCAGCGGCACGCCGTCGCGGCCGGTGGCGAACTCGATGCCCGCGATCTCGATCCCCGTGATCCGCAGGAAGCGCTCGAGGCGCGCGCGCAGGGTGTCGTCGATGCGCTCGATCACCTTGAAGGCGGGGCGCGTCTTGCCGGGCACCTCGCAGACATCGGCGGGGCAGAGCTCGAAGCCGTCCGACGTGTCGACCTCGACGGCATAGAGGAAGCGGCCGCCCACGAACTCGGCGCGGGTGATGATCGGCTCGGGTGTCTCGACCGCTGCCTGCAGCAGATGCGTGCCGTCGAGCGGCTCGTCGAAGTTGTCCGAGGCGACATGCTCGGCCAGCGCGTCGGCATTCTCGAGCAGCCGGACCCCAAGGCCCTTGCCGCCGCGATTGGGCTTGAGGATGAAGCGCCCGGTTCCGAACGCCGCGCGGGCCGCCTCGACCAGCCGGTCGCGCCCCACGACCGCGACCGTGCGCGGGGTCTGGATGCCGGCGCGCGCCAGCGCTGCGTACTGGCGGACCTTGCTGATCTCGAGGTCGAGCGCCGCGGGGCCGTTGACCACCCGCCGGCCGTGCTGCGTCAGCCAGGCCAGCGTCGCGGCCGTCAGTTCCGCCGAGAAGCGGTGCCCCCGCGTGTGCGACGAGGCGCTCATGCGGTTGTAGAAGACGCCCTCGGGCGGGGGTGCGCCCAGGTCGATCGCGCGCTCGACCAGGAACCAGTCCTCCCAGGGCGCGCCGGTTTCGTCGAGCGCGGCCGCCAGCGGCGGCAGCCAGTCGGGGTTCTCGTGCAGCACATGAATCTTCGGCATCGCGCATCTCCTCGGCCCGCGCCGGGGACATCGCGCGCCGCCCGCCGCATCGTATTCCCGCCGAGATGGGCGAGTCACGCATTATTTACAACACAATGCGAACTAAAAAATTATTTCACATAATAATATCATAAAATAACCAGCGTCACGTTGGCTCCGCCGGTATCTTCGCGCGCCGGCCGCGGCGCCTGCCGGAAGGGTGCCAAGCAATGCGATTGCCAAACGCCGAAGAGTATTTTATTTTGAGCGCTCAAATAAATTTGAGGTCCGAAATGCCGCTCGAGAACGACCTGCTTAGCGTCCCCAACGACTGGGACCGGCGCGGATTGCCCGCCTGGACCTACACCAGCGAGGAGCTGCTCGAGCTCGAGGCCGAGCACCTGTTCCGTCGCCACTGGCAGATCGTGTGCCACGTGGCGGACGTGCCCGAGGCGGGCGACTTCATCACCCTCGACGTCGTGGGCGAGCGTGCGCTCGTGGTGCGCGGCCGCGACGGCGAGGTGCGCGCCTTCCACAATCTCTGCCGCCATCGCGGCTCGCGCGTCGTGGCGGGCGAGCGCGGCAACATCCGCGGCGCCATCATCTGCCCCTTCCACGGCTGGACCTACGATCTGGACGGCTGCCTGCGCGGCGTCGCGCATCCCAAGAGCCTGCCACCCCTCGATCCGGTCGACTGGGGCCTCAAGCCGCTCGAGATGGAGACCTGGAACGGCTTCGTCTTCGTGCGCTTCAAGCCGGGCCCGCAACCCGCCGTGGCCGAGCTGATGGCCCGTCACGAGGCCGAATTGGCCCCCTATGGCCTGGCCGAGCACAAGGCCGCCGAGCCCGTCGACTGGGGCGAGGAAAGCCCGGTGAACTGGAAGGCCGTGCGCGACGTGGACAACGAGGGCTACCACGTCCCCATGGCGCATCCGGGGCTGCACGACCTCTATGGCCGCTACTACTTCGATGAATCCTTCCACGCGGGCACCTCGCGCAGCTTCGCCACCTTCAATCCCGGCCCCGGCAGGCTGTGGAGCGTGCGCGCCTACAAGTCGATCCTGCCCGAGGCGACGTGGCTGCCCGAAAGCCACCGCCGGGCCTGGCTCTATATCGGCATCTTCCCCAACTCGGTGATCGCCTGCTACCCGGACAGCTGCATGTTCTACCAGGAGTTTCCGCTGGCGGTGGACCGCACGCGGCTGCGCGGCGCGGTATATCGCCAGCCCGACGAGACGCGCGCCATGCGCGCCGCGCGCTACCTCAGCAGCCGGATCGACCGCATCACCGCCGAGGAGGACAAGCAGCTCACGATCTGGTCGTGCGAGGCGACCCGCTCCTCGGCCTATGACGGGATCATGCTCTCGGACCTCGAATACGGCGTGAAGAGCTATCATGACCACTTGCGCGCGGCGCTTCCGGTGGTGAATCTGCTCGAGCCCCCCGAGCGGGGCGAGATGGCGGAGGCCAACGACCGCATGAGCCCGGAGCGCGGATGAACGACCGACGACGAAGCGGCCCGGAGGCGCGGGCATGAGCCGCGCCGACGCGGGCGCCATGCCCGCGCGTCCATCCGGGATCAGGCGCCTTCTGCGGGGCGAAGCCGCGCAGGGCCTCGTGCTGGTCAGCCCGACCTTCCTCTATGCGCTCCTGCTGCTGGCTGCGCCGCTGACCCTGGTGCTGCTGATCAGCTTCTGGACGCAGGACTACCTCGAACTCGATCGCACCTTCACCACGGCGAACTACGCCGAGGCCTGGTCCGATCCGCTCTATCGCCTGCTGATGGGACGCTCGCTCGTGATTTCGGGCGTGGTCACCCTCACGACCGTGCTGCTGGCCTACCCGATCGCCTATTTCGTCGCCTTCCATGTCGAGCGGAACAAGGCGCTCTGGATCTTCCTGATCACCATCCCGTTCTGGACCAGCTACCTGCTGCGGGTGTTCCTGTGGAAGGTGATCCTCGGATACAACGGGGTTCTGAACAGCGCGCTTCTGGGCCTCGGCCTCGTCGACCAGCCGCTGACCTTCCTGCTCTACAACGCCAATGCCGTGGTGATCACGCTGGCCCATGCCTGGGCGCCCTTCGCGATCCTGCCGATCTATGTCGCGCTGGCCAAGATCGACCGCAGCCTGCTCGAGGCGGCCGAGGATCTTGGCGACGGGCCGCTTAGGCGCTTCTGGCGCGTGACCCTGCCGCTGTCGATGCCGGGCGTGATCGCGGCGGCGCTGATCGTCTTCATCCCGACGGTTGGCGACTACGTCACGCCGCGGCTGGTGGGCGGCACCGACGGGCTGATGATCGCCAACATGATCCAGGTGCAGTTCGGCAAGGCCAACAACGCGCCCCTGGGCGCGGCGCTGGCTGTCTCGGCGATGGCGATCGTTGCCGCCATTTCGCTGGTCTTCCTCTGGCTCAACCGACGATTCACGCGGGGAGGCGGCTGATGGCGCGCGCTCGGGGGCAGGGCTGGCTCAAGGGATACGCCATCGGCTATCTCGTCTTCCTCTATGCCCCGGTCTTCCTGCTGCCGATCTTCGCCTTCAACGACAGCGCCATCATCGCCTTCCCGCTCTCGGGCTTCACCACCGCCAACTTCCAGCAGCTCTGGGCGACCGACGCGATGCATGGCGCGCTGGTCAACAGCCTGCAGGTCGCGGTCGCGGCGGCGGTGATCTCGACGCTTCTGGGCATCTGCGCCGCGCGCGCCTCCGCCCGCTACGAGTTTCCGGGCCGGCGCGCGATCATCGGCTTCATCATGCTGCCGCTGGTCCTGCCCGAGATCATCGTGGCGGTGGCGCTCCTGGTCGTGCTGGTCCAGCTCGGCTTCGCGCTCTCGCTCTGGACCGTCGTGCTCGGCCATGTGCTGGTCTGCACGCCGTTCTCGATCGCGATCCTGTCCTCGGCCTTCCAGAACATGGACCGCAGCCTCGAGGAAGCGAGCCAGGATCTCGGCGAGGGGCGGATGATGACCTTCCTGCGGGTGACGCTGCCGCTGGTCACGCCGGGTATCGTCGCGAGCCTGCTGATCGGCTTCACCATCTCGCTCGACGAGTTCATCATCGCCTTCTTCCTGACCGGCACTGAGCCGACATTGCCGGTCTATATCTGGAGCCAGCTGCGCTTCACGGCCAAGCTTCCGGGGGTCATGGCGCTTGGCTGCCTGCTGCTGGTGCTTTCGCTCGCGCTCTTGTGCGCGGCCGAGTATTTCCGGCGCCGCTCGGCGCGGCAGACCGGATCAAGCGGGGGATATCTGTGACCGACGACCGACCACGAGGCCGCGCGCTGATCGAGCTCGACCGGGTTGAGAAGCGCTTCGACGAGGTTGCCGCGCTCAAGGGCGTGAGCGGCTCGATCATGGAGGGCGAGTTCTTCTCGCTGCTGGGTCCCTCGGGCTGCGGCAAGACCACGCTGCTGCGGCTGATCGCGGGCTTCGACGAACCGACGCGCGGCGCCATCGCGATCGACGGCAAGCCGATGGCGGGAGTGCCCGCCAACCTGCGCCCGACCAACATGGTGTTCCAGAGCTACGCGATCTTCCCGCATCTCGACGTCGCGCAGAATGTGGCCTACGGGCTGCGGCGGCTGCGGCTGGGGCGTGAGGAGACCGCGCGCCGGGTCGAGGAAGCGCTCGGCATGGTCGATCTCGCGGGCTATGGCAAGCGGGCGGCACATGCGCTCTCGGGCGGCCAGCGCCAGCGCGTGGCGCTGGCCCGCGCGCTGGTGATGCGCCCGCGCGTGCTGCTGCTCGACGAGCCGCTCTCGGCGCTCGACAAGAAGCTGCGCGAGCAGATGCAGGTCGAGCTCAGGCGGCTGCAGCGCGCGGTCGGGATCACCTTCATCCTGGTCACCCACGACCAGGAGGAGGCGCTGATCATGTCCGACCGCATCGCCGTCATGTTCGACGGCGAGATCGCCCAGCTGGCCAGCCCCGAGACCCTCTACCGCCGCCCGGTCGACCGGCGCGTCGCCTCGTTCATCGGCGTCATGAACTTCTTCGACGCGCGCGTGACGGGCGAGAGCGCGGGGCTGATCGAGCTCGACGTCGCCGGGCTGGGCCCCGTCGCCATCCCGCCCGAGCAGGCGCCCGGCGGCAGAAACGCCGCCGGCACGACGGTCGGGATCCGGCCCGAGATGCTGACTCTCCTGTTCTCGGACACCGAGCGCGCCGAGCACGAGGTCAGCGGCGAGGTGGTCGATGCCGTCTATTACGGCGACATGACCTACTACGACCTGAAGCTGCCCGGCACCGAGCGCCCGGCAACCGTCTCGATGCGCAACACCGCCGGCCGCCCCGTCCTGCGCCCCGGCGACCCCGCGCGCGTCGGCTGGGGGCGCGAGTCGGTCATCCTGCTCGCGTAGGCGCCGGACTGCCGGGGAATGCGGGAGGCTTGGCGTTCGCGCTCTGCCGATTCTTGCGATGGACGGTGCACCGGGCGGTTATATGCCGGTCATTGTGACCCTTCGCGGTATCTTCGAGGGGGTACGCGGTTCACCGAGGCACCGGGGATCGCTGCATCCTACGCACGGCGGGCGATCTGTTGACGTGAGCGGCTGCGGTAAGTGAGTAGAGGTTCGGACGGACAGACTGCTGCCCCGCACCGATATCGTTCTTTGGCGGCGATCAACGCCTTTCCCAGCGGAGCCGTTCGATCGCCCACTGCACCGCAGCGGCCTTGCCGGGTGCGCCTCGTGCGATTTCCAGTTGCACAAGCCTTTCGGCTTTTCGTTGGTCGCCGCCAACCATTCCGACGAGGTCATCAAACCCCGGCGTTCCCGCATCGAGGATTTCGCGCGGCACTCTCAGGTCATTTTCCGGGTATTGGCGGGGAACCTTTATGCGGGCGCGCCTTGTTCCGACCATCGCAACCAAGATGATCAGGAATCCCGTGCAGAGCAGCGGGACAGAAAAGTGGAGATCGGCTACCCAGCCAGCCGCCCGATAAACAACCGACACGTCGAATCCGGCAGGCCCAGCTTCTCGCGCAGGCGGAAGCGGCGAAGTACATGGTGCCTGTCCGTGAAAAAGGCAACTCTGGTCTTTCGGCAGCAGCTCGCTGCGGGCCAGAATGGTTGCGAGGCCCCACAACACAAGCGGGATCGGCGGTAGCCACCAGGAACCGAAAAGGCGGCAGAGCGCACCGTCCTTTGGGGTCTTGCCGTTCGTCTGCGCGGGGGCTGTCTTGAACCTCGGCTCCGCGGGGGTCGCCGTTTTTGCTTGCTTCCAGGGTGATCGGTAGACGCTCGAACCCGCTCGTCGGCTGCGCTTCGCCGATGAAATGATGAAAAGAACCAATGAAATGCTGCATACCAGTGCAACAATGACCTTTTCCGCCAAATTGCCTGAGTCATAGAAGATCGGGATCATTGGAGAAATTTACAGTTGTCCTCGAGCGCGGACCACCCCACGCCGCCAATGGCGCCGCTTTCCTGTCAGGCTCGTGGGACTGCGAGAAGCCGCATTCGGCCAGTCGGAATGGCATTGCCGACCGCCGCGCCGCAGTATTGGCCCAATGTAATTCCGCCGCTGACACTATCGAACGCGCATCGAAGCCAAGGCCTCGGCGCAGGACCGCCGGGGCGTGGCCCTTCCCCCGCGATCACGGCATGCGGGTCTAGCCCGCCAATTCGGCCTGGTGCGCCCGCACCAGGTCCGCCATGCTGTTGAAGCGGAAGTTGAATGCCGGCAACTCGCCCGGGTTCATGGTCGCCCCGAATCCGTCCTGATCATGGCGGCGGTAGATCCAGCAGTTCGCCAGCCCGTGCCTGTTGGCCGGAGCGTGGTCGTGGAACATGCTTTCGGCCGTGTGCAGGATCTCGGCCTTCCGGATCCCCGATCGGGCCAGGGTTTCCAACATGTAGTCGAAGTTCCGGTCCGCGGGCTTGTAGCTGCCGATGTCCTCGGCCGTGTAGACGCCGTCGAAATGCACGCCCAGCCGCGCGTTCGAGCCCTGGAAGCTGAGATTGTCGGTATTGGTCAGGACCACGAGCTTGTAGTGCTGCTTCAGATAAGCCAGCGCTGCGCGGCTGTCGTCGAAGGCGGGCCACTGGCGGACGGACAGGCCGTAGGCCTGGCATTCCTCCCAGGTCACCTCGACATTCCATTCCTCGGCCAGGCGGCGATAGACGACGGCCAGCAGGTCCGAGTACTTCTTCGCTGGCGTCCAGCGCTGGGTGGTGGACTCGTGATAGGCATGGGCCTCGAGGATCTCGTCGCGCGAAAGCTGCCGCCCGACCTTGTCGGTCAGCGGCTTCAGCGCGGTCACCATGCCGCTTTCCCAGTCGATCAGCGTGCCATAGACGTCGAACGTCAATACCCTGAAATCGCTCAGCTTCATCGGTCTCCCCATTCTTCGAATTGGCCGCAGCCGTCCGACGTTTGCGCCGTCAGCCCCAACGGATCAGCCCGATGACCGCCGACGCCGCGTAGAAGAGCTGAAGCAGAAGGAACGTCCAGCGCCGGTCGATCACCGCCCACGCCGCGAACAGGCCGGACGAGACCAGCAGCAGGGTGAATCCCGCCAGCTCCGCGCCGATGTTCGACGCGATCAGAAGCGCGTAGGCCATTGCCAGCACCGAACCCGCAACCTCGAACTGCGTGGTGAGCTGCCGCCGCCCGCCATCACCAGCCTGCATCTTCACAAGATCCGCCATCGGCCGTCCCTCCCAGCCGAACAGGATCGGCGCCTCGTGTCGATACGCCGATGGCATGCCGTGGCACAAGTGAATGAATCTCATGTACCAATCACTTTCTGTCATGGTATGGGTTGCGTATGGCGGCGCGACTCGAGATAGATGCCCTGCGGGCCTTGCTGGAAATTGCCAGGCTTGGCGGCGTGACCCGGGCGGCCGAGCATCTCGGGCTCTCGCAGTCAGCCGTCAGCCACAAGATCCGGCGTCTCGAACACTCGCTCGATTGCGACCTGCTTGCCCGGCGCGCGGGCGGCCCGCTGCTGACCGAGGCGGGCGAGCGGCTGCTGGTCTATGCCCGGCGCATGACCGAACTTCACGACGAGGCCCTGGCGGAGCTGGGCAAGCGGCCGCTTTCCGGCGTCATCCGCCTGGGCATGACCGAGGACACCGCGACAAGCGATATCGCCCGCATCCTGGGGCGGTTCACGCGGCTTTATCCCGGGGTGACGGTCCGCACCCGCACCGGCCAGAGCCTGAATGTTCAGGAATGGCTGAAGGCGGGCGAGCTGGACGTCGCCACGATGCAGGTGTTCCGGCAGGATGTCGCGAAGGGCGATATCGTGCTTTTCGGCGACAGCCTGCACTGGGTGAAGTCGCCTGACCTCGTGCTGGACCCGTCGCGCCCGGTTCCGTTCCTTTCCTTCGACCACAAGTGCTTTTACCGCCAGTGGGGCTTTTCGGACGGCCAGCTGCGCGGGCACCGCTTTGAGACGGTCCTGGAATGCGCCAGCGCGGCCGGCATCCAGTCCGCCGTCAGGGCCGGCCTCGGGGTCGCGCTGCTCAACGGGATGCACATCACACCGGATATCGAAGTGATTGAGGGCGAGTACCCCTCGCCCCCCGACATCGTCTTCATCGCCCGCATCGCACCGAAGGGCGGAGGCGGCCCTGTCAGGGCGCTGCTCGATGAAATCGTCCGCGAGCTGCGAAAACCGCTGCCGTCACGCGCGGCGTGACGACGCGACCACGAGGCTTCCGCGTGCCCAGAGAGATCCCGCCGGTTGAAACCATGCGCGCCCCCGCGCAGGTCATTTGGCAGCAGGATGCGGAAACCAGTGCCTTCAGCCGTTGGGCAGCCCGATCCGGTGAGGAAACCCTGCCCAAAGCCCGCGGCGGTCGATTGGCCAGAGATCCGCATCGGGCGAACTGGGCGATGAGACGTCGTTCGCTGCGCTCTTTGCCAAGGCCCGTTCCGCGGGACAATCCTGCCGCTCGCGCACAAGAACCGGTATGCACGCATCACTTCCAGGCGTGACCCGCCGAATGTCTTCTCGGGGGCCCGATCAGGACATGACGCCGGGCGCATCCAGAGCCGCCTGATCGTGAAGCCAATTGAGAAAGACCCGTACTCGCGGTTTCTCGGCTCCGGCGTCCGTCGTTACCGAGTAGTAGGAATAGTCGCTTTGCTTGAATTCCTTCAGGGGGCGGACAAGCCTGCCTGAATTCAGGTGGTCCTGAACCAGGGATTGCCGCCCCAGCGCGACGCCCTGGCCGCGCACGGCAGCTTCCGTGAGCAGAACCGAGTCGCCGAACTCGACATTGTTCTTGTTCACTGTGCCACCCAGTCCGACATCGCGCAGCCAGCGTGCCCAGGTCATCGTCGGCTCGCCTTCGTCCACATCGATGTCGTGCAACAACGTGTGGTGCCGCAGGTCCGACACGTGACGCAAAGGCTGATGGTTCAAGAGCGAAGGGGCGCAGACTGGGAAGATCATGTCATGCATGATCAGCGTCGATCGTAACCCCGGATAGCGGCCGATCCCGTAGGCGATCCTGAGATCGACCAGGCCTTCATTGAGGTCGGGTGCAACGCCCGATGCCAGCACTCGCAGCCTGATGTCGGGAAATGCCTGAATGAAACCCGAAAGGCGGGGCACGAGCCAGAGGGTCGCAAGGGAGGGGGCGACATTGATCGTGAGCTGCCCGGCGAGCTGCCCGCCGCGAAGCCCGCCGACGCCACGTGCGAAATTGGCGAGGCCCTTCGCGATATCCGGCAGAAGCTCCTGGCCGGCACTTGTCAGCCGAATCCCTCGCGGCAGGCGATGGAACAGTTCCAGCCCGAGATCCTGTTCGAGTGTCTTGATCTGATAGCTCACTGCCGCAGGCGTGACATGCAACTCCTGCGCGGCGGCCGCAAATCCCCCATGCCTGGCGGCGACCTCGAAAGCACGAAGGGCGTTCAGTGGCGGCAGTCGCATCGGCTCTCACCCTGGAAGGCTAAGTTATCTTATCTCAATGGAGGAGAAATACTCGTTTGTAAACAAGCCATATTTAACCCACGTTCCATCGCATCGGACATCGTGGACCCAAGGAGACATTCAAAATGACCAGCACCGACAATCGCTTCGTGCAACAGAAGTCCCGCTTCGCGCAGGCAAATGACTTGATGGCCAGTGGCCGCGCAGCCCTGTCCCGTCTTGCCCGCGCTCTGCGCCTGTGGAGCGCCCGCGCGCATCAGCGCCAGCACCTCGCCGAACTCTCGCCCGAGCGCTTGAAGGACATCGGCGTCAGCGCGGACGCGGCGAACGCCGAGGCCGCCAAGCCGTTCTGGCAGGCTTGACGACCGATGGGCTTTGTGGGGGATGAAGGCCGGCGATTGATGCGCCGATATCGGCGGAGATAACTTCGGCCTTCAACGCCGCGTCTGTTGCTCGGGCCCTCGCCATCGGACCCGGCAAAATGCTCGCCCTCGCGCAGACAGCGCTGAGCAGTCGTTTCGCGGGCGTCTCGGTGAGCATCGAGTCGCCGGCTGGCTCGCCGGTCTACTCTGCCCCTGCCGCGATCGGCCTCGCTCGACTCGCAGCTGTCCTTCGCCGCGGCGAGGACCGATGACCGTTACGAGCAGTTATTCTATCCAACCCGCCCCCGGCGTCGCGCGATCCAGCGCAAGCCTCCCTATCAGCCGAGGATGCTGTCGAGGTTGTTCACGATGGCGACCAGCAGGTAGATGCCGCAGATCACCAGCGCGCGCCAGAAGACATACTGCATCACGAAGGCGCTGCACCCCAGTTCGATGGCCAGCGCCGGCAGGGTCGGGGCTTCCCGGCGGAACAACCCGATCGCGCCCAGGAATGCCGCCAACCCGGCCAGGACTGGGGCCGCGAATGTCAGGATGCGTTAGGCGTCCCAGTCCCGCGAGGTCGGCGCCGGCGCGGGAGAGGGATCGTCCGACAGCGCGCGCCTCGCGCTTTCCCGGATCTCGGCGGCGACCTCGCCGATCGTCGCGGCAGCGCTCTTCTCGGGCTCGGCGAAGGTCCCCGAGATATGAAGCGTCACTGCGACCAGCACGATAACGCCGACGAAGAATGCAGTCGTCCCCCAAGCGGGGCGCAACCCGGCAGCTCTCGTCGACATGAGACCCCCCGAAATCCATCTCGGCAGTTCAGATGATCGCGCCCGCATTCGGCCAGAACAGGGCGACTGCGCCTGATTGCCCGGCGCGGCGATCGCGGCCCCCGCGATGCCGGGTGTCCGTCCGCCGGCCAGGCCGGCGCGCTAGGCCTGCGCCGCGGCCAGCCGTGCGCGCACCCAGCGGTGGAAGGCGTGGACCTCGTATTCCTCCTGCATCAGCGTGCCCTGCGCGAAGGGGGCTGTCGACAGGCCGCGCTGGTTCATCTCGCAGGCGGCGGCGTCCTCGGCCATCACCTGCCGCGCGAAGGCGACGATGCGGTCCAGGTCGAAGCCCGGCTCGGCCGCTCGCCCCGGCGGCAGCAGCCACTCGGCGGTGAGACGGGTCCGGGTCGGGCCGACCGGCGCGACGCGCACCACGCGGGCATGGTCGACATGGGCCACGACATAGAACGAGGGCAGGGCAACGCCGAAGCTGTGGCCGCGGGCGATTTCGTCCGGCGTGAGCCCCGGCAGGGCGGCGCCCTGCGCCTTGCCGCCCACCGCCCAGGTCTCGGCGCCTTCGGCCAGCGTCCCGGCGAAGCGCGGCTCGGCCGCCTCGGCGCGGGCGCGCCAGTCGGGGTCGTCCGCGCGCTCCATGATGCCGCGGCCATAGATCGGGACGAGCTCGCACAGCGCCGGGTGGATCCCCGGGCAATGCAGGCATTCGTTGAAGTTCTCCCAGAAGACCTTCCAGTTGCAGGCGATCTCGATCTCCTCGCGATGCGCGGGTTCGAGCGCGCCGAGCGGCCAGTTGGCGACCGGCGAGAGATCGCGGGCCGTCGCCGCGTCGAACTCGGCCTGGCCGCCGCCGGCCGGGTTGACGAAGACCAGCCCGCCCCACTCGGCGACGCCCGCGGGGACCAGCCCGTGCGCGCCGCGATCGAAGCCCTCGACCCGCCGCGCGGGACCCGTCGCGATCAGCCGGCCGGAAAGGTCATAGGCCCACCGGTGGTAGGGGCAGACCAGCAGCGGCCGCTCCAGCCGCCCGGTGCCATGCGGGCAGATCTCGGCGCCGCGGTGGCGGCAGACATTGTGAAAGGCGGCGAGCGAGCCGTCCTCGCGGCGGATGGCCACGATGTTCGCCTCCCCCGCGGCGCCCGCGCGCCATCCGCCGGGCGCAAGCTCGGAGGCGCGGCAGAATACCAGCCATTCGCGGCCCCAGATCGTGGCCATCTCGTGCTCGTGATGGGCGGGGTCGGAATACCAGGCGACCGGCAGCGAGGGCTCGGCCCGGACGAGGCCGTTGAATTCGCGGTGAAATGGGGTCTCGCCCGACATCGCAGGCCTCGTGTGGCATGCGCCGCCCGGACCGGCCCGGGCGGCGCGGGGCCGGATCAGAACCCGGCCTTGATCTTCTCGAAGTCGGCGATCATCGCCTCGCGCATCGCCGAGGGCAGCGGCGCCTGCCACAGCGTCTTGTCGGTATAGGCCTCGAAATTGTCGAAGCCCATCTCGGCCAGCGTCTCGGCGGGGATCTCCTTCATGCCCGCCTCGTTGGAATGGCCGTAGCCCCAGGCGGTGACGATGTATTCGGCCGTGCGGTGCTCGAGCCAGGCGTTGATGAAGTCATAGGCCTTGGCCTCCGAGCCCTGGCCGTCCTTGAGGTCGACATACCCGCAGACCCAGGTGGACGACCCCTCGGCGGTGTCGCGGTTCATGGCCACGGGCTGCCCCTCGGCCTGCATCGTCGTCGGCGTCTCGTTCCACGCCCAGGACAGCACGACCTCGCCCGATCCCATCAGCTGCGCCAGCTCGGCGCCGTCCTGCCAGTAGGCGCGGACGTTCTGGTGGACCTTGCGCAGGAAATCCGAGGCCGCGGCAAGATCGGCCTCGGTCGCCTTGGTCCAGTCCGTGACCCCCGTGGCCAGGAAGCCCAGCGCATAGGCGTCGTCGACATTGTCGGGGATCGAGACGCGGCCCTGGTACTTGGGATCGGCGAAGGACTGGAGGGTCGCCGCGTCCTCGTCGGGCACGAGGTCGGTGCGGTAGGTGAGCCCGGTCGCGCCCCAGTCCATCGGGACGACGTAATAGGTGCCGTCGACCGAGAAGCCCGCCATGTCCTTGAAGCCCGCCATCAGGTTGCCCCACTCGGGGATCAACTCGGTCTTGATCGGCTCGATCAGGCCCGCCTCGCGCCATTTGACCACCGACTGCGAGCAGGGGTGGGCGAGATCGGCACGGAACCCCGCGCGCAGCTTCTGGAAGGCCTCCTCCTCGTCACCGAAGAAGCTGAAGGTCGGCGTGTCGCCATACTTCTCGGTATATGCCTTGAAGAACTCGGGATCCTCGTAGCCTGCCCAGTCGAATATGACGAGTTCCGGGTCGGCCGCGAGGGCCGGCGCCGTGACCAGCGCCGCAGTGGCGCCCACGGCAAGCAGACGGCTGATCGGTTTCATCATTGTGACTCCCTGTTGTTATCGGACGATAGGTATCCCGGCCCGTACCGATGGCCCGGTTTCCGCTCGTTTCCCATTGTAGGAAAAGAGGTTAGCAATACGCTGGAAAGGAACAAGCGGATTCGGTGGCGGCCGTCCGGCAGATGCGCCGGGGCCCGCTTTGGACTGGCGGCGGCGCGGTGGCGCTGCCATGATCGCGGCGAGGTTCCGAGGGAGGCCACGTGCGTATTGAAGACGACCCGAAGGCCGAGGCCGAGGCCTATCTCGCCCGCCATCCCGACACGCGCCATGTCGACGCCTTCCTGATCGATCTCAACGGGAACGCCTTCGGCAAGCGCCTGCCGGTCGCCGAACTGGCGCGCCTGCAGGCGCAGGGCACCACGATGTGCGCGGCGATGCAGCTGACCGACATCCGCGGCACCTGCTGGGACGTCGCGGGCCTGGGCTTCTCGGACGGCGACCCGGACGCGCCGTGCCGCCCCGTGCCCGGCACACTCGCGCCGGTTCCCTGGGCGGCCGAGCCGCGTGCGCAGGTGCTGATGCGCTTTTGGGACGAGAAGGGCCCGCTCTGGTACGAGCCGCGCACGATCCTCGAGGGCGTGGTGGCGCGCTTCGCCGCCATGGGGCTCAGCCCCGTGGTCGCGGTCGAGCTGGAGTTTCACCTGATCGACCGCGCCCGCGCCACCGACGGTGCGCCGCAGCCGCCGGTCTCGCCGGTCTCGGGCCAGCGCCGCGCCGCGGGGCAGGTGCTGGGCATGGCGCCGCTCGACGAATATGCCGAGGTGCTGGGCGCGATAGAGGCGGCGTGCCGCGCCCAGGGACTGCCGGTCACCACGGTGTCGAAGGAATACGGGCCCGGCCAGTTCGAGATCAATCTCGCCCATCTCGCCGACCCGGTGCGCGCGGCCGATCATGCCGCGCTGATGCGCCGTTCGGTGGTGGGCGTGGCGCGGGCGCACGGGATGGATGCGACCTTCATGTCGAAGCCCTACGCCGCCGAGTCGGGCAGCGGGCTGCAGATCAACCTCAGCATCACCGACGCGCAGGGCGTCAATCTCCTCGATCCCGCGCAGCCGGGGGCCGCGGCGCGGATGGGTCATGTCGTCGCCGGCATGCAGGCGATGCTGGCCGAGACGATGGCCGTGTTCGCGCCGAACCTCCATGCCTATCGCCGCTTCGCGCCGGACCAGTTCACGCCCGTCACCCTCGACTGGGGCGAGAACAACCGCTCGGTCGCGTTCCGGGTGCCTTTGTCCGACGGCCCCGGGCGGCGGATCGAGCACCGCGCGGCGGGGGCCGAGGCCAATCCCTACCTCGTGATGGCGGCCGTGCTGGCTGCGGCGCATCACGGGCTCGAGCGCGAACTCGCGCCCACGCCGGTCGCAAGCGGCAATGTCGGCGCCGCGGTCGACCCGGCCCTGCCGCTCACGCTGTGGTCGGCGCTCGACGCGATGGAGCGCGCGGCCGTGCTGCCCGACTATTTCGGCGCGGCCTATGTCGACGCCTATGTCGGCGCCAAGCGAGCCGAGTTCGACGCCTTCATGGCCGATATCCTGCCGCGCGAGCACGAATGGTATCTCTGAGGCCGCATGACATCTGAGGACGCGATCCACCGGGGCGGCTGCCTGTGCGGCGCCTGCCGGTTCGAGGCGCGGGGCGCGCCGACCGACACCGGCTACTGCCATTGCCGGATGTGCCAGCGCTCGTCCGGCGCGCCGGCGCAGACCTTCGCGCTCTACCCCGAGGACCGCTTCCGATACGTCGCGGGAACGCCTTCCGTCTACCGCTCGTCCGACTGGGGCGTCAGGGAGTTCTGCCCGGTCTGCGGCTCGCAGCTCGCCTTCCGCGACGCCGACGGCGTGTCGCTCAACACCGGCTGCCTCGACGCGCCCGAGACGATGCCGCCGCGCCGGCACATCTATTGCGACAGCCGCATCGCCTGGTTCGACACCGCCGACGACCTGCCGCGCGAGTGAGCGCGCACACCGCGCGCCACGCCCTGCAAGGGGCGCAAGGCGCGATCGGCTCGCTCGGTTTTGCGGTGCTGCCATCCTGTCCCGTGTCAGACCGGCCGGCGCGGACCCGCCGCGCCGGCCGGGTTCCTCACATCATCTCGGCCTCGACCTGCCCGATCGCCTTGTCGAGGATGTCGAACATCCGGTCGATCTGCGGCCGCGTGATGATCAGCGGCGGCGAGAACACGCACATGTTGATCAGCGGCCGCACGATCAGCCCCATCGCCTCGCATTTCGCGTCGACCCGGTTGCCGAACTCCTGGTCGATGGCAAGCCGCTCGCGCTCGGACATGCCCGGGGCAGGGTGCCCCTCGACGCAGCCCACCAGCCCCATGCCGCGGGTGTCGCCGACGATGGGGTGACGCCTCAGCTCGTTGAGCCGCGCCTGGAAATGCGGCGTGAGCTCGCGCACATGCTCGAGCAGGCCCTCGCGCTCGATGATCTCGATGTTCTTGAGCGCCGCGGCGCAGCACACCGGGTGGCCGGAATAGGTGTAGCCGTTCTTGAACACCGCATCCTCGCCCCCGGCGTCGCAGATCTCGGCCATCAGCCGGTCCGAGATCAGCGTGGCGCCAAGCGGCAGGTAGCCCGAGGTCAGGCCCTTGGCGCAGGTGATGATGTCGGGGACGATGCCGAACACCTCCTCCGAGGCGAACCAGTGGCCCAGGCGCCCGAAGGCCGTCACCACCTCGTCCGAGATGTAGAGGATGTCGTTCTCGCGGCAGATCTCGCGCGTGCGGCGGTGGTAGTCGGGCGGCGGCACGATCACGCCGCCCGAAGCCATGATCGGCTCCGAGATGTAGGCGGCGATGGTGTCGGCGCCATAGACGCTGATCGCGGCCTCGAGGTCGGCGACCTTGGCGTCGCACCAGTCCTCGACACTCATGCCCTCGGGCCTGAGATAGGGATTGATGTTCGGCAGGAAGTGGACCAGCCGCTTCTCGGTGTCGAGCAGGTTGCCGTCGCGCTCCTTGGCGGTGACGCTGGCGGCCAGGTAGGTCGAGCCGTGATACCCCTTCTCGCGGGCCAGGAAGCGCTTCTTCTCGGGCAGGCCGCGCAGGTTGTTGTAGAACTGGGCGAAGCGCAGCGCGGTGTCGACGGCCGAGCTTCCGCCGGTCGCGAAGAAGACCGTCTTCAGATCGCCCGGCGCCATCGCCGCGAGCCTGCGCGCCAGCAGGGCCGAGGGCTCCGAGGCGAAGGCCCAGGGGCTGTGATAGGCAAGCTTCATCGCCTGGGAGCCGATCGCCTCGGCCATCTCGGTGCGCCCGTAGCCGATCTGGACGTTCCACATGCCGCCGGGCCCGTCGATGAACCGCCGGCCGTCGGGGTCGATCAGGTAGATGCCTTCGCCCTCGACGGCGATCATGCGGTCGGCATCCTCGCCGCCCACGGTGTCCCAGGGGTGGAAGAAATGCCGGTTGTCCCACTTCTGCACCGTCTCGGGCGAGATCGCGGTCGGGGTCTCGGGGTTCACGGAATTCATGGCGTCACGCTCACTTTCGACTCGCGAAAGCTCCTTCAGAAGCGGCCGGGCGGGGTTGCCCGGGCGCGGGGTGGGCGGAAGACGCCGCGGTCGATGACGGTGGCGCTGGCCATCGTCCGCTCCCAGCGGCCTTCCTTGAGGGTGTAGATCTCGGCGCGGAGCCCGGCGCTGCGCGCGGCGCGCGCATCAAGCTCGGCGAATGCAATGTTGCGCTTGGCGGTCGGCGCCCAGACGGCCGAGGTCGCATGCCCGGCCTCGCGCCGCCCGCGGTGATAGACCAGCGCGCCCGATGCGTCCTTGGTGCCCTCGATGTCGAGCATCACCAGTTGGCGCCGCGGCGTCCTGGCCGCCTCGCGCAACAGGGCGCGCCGGCCGTTGAAATGCGGCTTTCCGGGATCGACCAGGTGGCCGAGGCCCAGCTCGAACGGCGTGCGGCCGCGGCTCGGCCTCAACGCGCGGTGAATCGGCTGGAACTCGGCCCCGGCCATGATGAAGCCCGCCTCGATGCGGGCGATGTCGAGCGCGGCGAAGCCGATGGCGCGCAGTCCCAGATCCGCGCCCGCGACCCACAGCCGGTCCCACAACGCCAGCGCGCCCTCGGGCCGCAGCCACAGCTCGTAGCCGAGATCGCCGCTGAACCCGGTGCGCGAGATCACGAGCCCCGGTTCGGGCTCGGCGATGCCGAAGGGGCGCAGGTCGGGCAGGGCCAGCCCCGCGGCCTCGAGCACCGCGTGGCTCGTCGGGCCCTGGAGGGCGAGGCCCGCCACGTCCCCGGTCTCGTCCGCGATGGCGACATCGAAGCCCCAGGCGATGTCGTGCAGCCACGCGAACTGGCGCTCCTGGCAGCACAGCCGGAAGTCCTGCGGACCGAGGCGGAACAGGGTTCCGTCGTCGATCACCATGCCGTCCTCGTCGCACCACAGGACATAGGCGACCCGTCCGGGCGCCAGCCGCGCGACGTCGCGCGTCACCAGGCGGTTCACGACGCGCTCGGCATCGGGGCCGGTGACGCGGTACTTGTGCATCGGCGAGACGTCGAACAGCGTCGCCTGGTTGCGGATGGCGAAGTACTCGGTCTCGACCGCGCCCAGTGCGCGTGGGCTCAGGCAGCCCGACCAGTCCATCCAGTCCTCGGCCGTCGAGAGCGCGCGCAGCCGCGGCTCGAACGGCGTGTCGGCCAGCCCCTCGCGGCTTGGCACGCGCGGGCGGGGGGATACGGTCTCGCGCGCGATGCGGTTCATCGCGTCACCCCCTGTCCCAGGTCGGCGGCCGCCGCCAGCGCCGCGTTGCGCCCCGGCAGGCCGGTGATGTCGCCGCCCGGATGCGCGCCCGCGCCGCAGAACCACAGGCCCGGAAGGCTCGACGCATAGCGCGCCATGCCGTTGACCGGCCGCAGTGTCAGCATCTGGTCGGCGGCAAGCTCGGCGTGGTGCCAGTGGCCGCCCGGCGCGCCCGTCATGGTCTCGATGTCGCGCGGGGTCGCCAGCCGGCTCTCGGTTACCAGCCCGGGCAGGCCGGGCATGTGGGTGCCGAGGGCGCCGATCACCGCGGCCGCGAGCGCCTCCCGCGCCGCCTCGGTCCAGCCGCACTCGGGCGCATAGGGGACGTGCTGCACCAGGGCCGAGAGATGTGCGGGCCCCTCGGCGCCGCCATCGCCGGGCTCGATCAGCACCTCGGCGACCGGCGAGGCCGGGATCGCGCCGTATTTCACCGGCCGGCAGGCCGCCTCGATCGCCGCGACCGAGGGCGCGAGCAGGAGCCGCGCGCCGGCAAGCCGCCCGTCCAGCCCCTCGATCCGTGGCATTTCGGCGAGCCGCAGGTCGAGCCGCGCCGTCGTCCCCTCGCAGCGCAGGCCGCGGATCCGCCGGCAGGCCTCGGCGTCGAAATGCGCGGGCCCCGCCAGCCGCAGCGTCGGCATCGCGCCGAGCGAGGACAGCACCATCTCGGCCGCGATCACCTCGCCCGAGCCGAGCCGCAGGCCGCGGACCCGGTCGCCCTCGACCTCGATGCCGGCCGCCGTCGCGTCGTATCTGATGGTCACGCCCCGGGCCTCGGCCGCGCCGGCGATCCGCCGAGCAAGGGCCGCCATCCCGCCCGCGGGCCGCCGCCTGCCGCCACCGGCATGGCGCCACAGCAGCGCGAGCACCGTGCCCGGCGCGCCGGGCGCGGCCCTGCCGCCGAGGATCGCGTCGAAGACGAGGCTCGCGGCCAGCGGCCCGTCCGGCAGCTCGTCGCGCACGAGGTCGGCCGCGTTCGACAGCAGCACGCGCAGGAACTCGCGCCGCGCGTCGCGCGGCAGGCGCCGCAGCCCCAGCCCGGTGCGGGCAAGCTGCGCAAGATCGGAAAGCCCGGCGCGGTTCAGCATGCCGCTGCCCAGCCGCGGCGGCGCGGCGGTCGCCAGGGGGGCCAGAACCGCGGCGAAGCGCGCGAGCCGCGCGCGCAAGGCGCGGTAGGCGGCGGCATCGGGATGCGGCGTGCCATCGGCGAAGGATATCGCCTCGCCCTCGATGACCACGTGGCGCCCGTCGGCCGCGAGCAGCACGGTCGCGACCTCGGCGCCGAGGCCCAGATCCGCCGCGCCGAGCCCCAGCTCGGCAAGGGCGGCGGGGTGCAGGTTCCAGACAAAATGCCCCAGCTCGCCCTGTCCCGCGCCGGTCATCATTCCGCCCGGGCCGCGGCCCCGCTCGACCACCGTGACATCGACGCCGCGCGCCGCCAGCGTCGCGGCCGCGGCCAGCCCGTTCACGCCTGCGCCGATGACGACGGCGCGCGGGCGGCGGTTATGGTCGAATGCCATGCTCCCCCTCCCTCACGCCGCCCGGAAGGCACGCTCGGTGCGGTCGAGGCGCCGCGCGTCGCGCAGGATCTCGCGCGCCGCGTTAGCGCCGGGGGCCGCCATCACGCCGCCGCCCGGATGGGCGGACGAGCCGACGAGGTAGAGCCCTTTCACCGGCGTGCGGTAATCGGCATAGCCCGGGACGGGGCGGTTGAAGAGCAACTGGTCGAAGGTCAGCTCGCCCTGGAAGATGTTGCCCTCGGTCAGCCCGACCTCGCGCTCGAGGTCGACCGGCGTGCGCACCTCGGCATGCAGGACCAGGTCCCGGAAGCCGGGGCTCACCCGCTCGATCCGGTCGAGCACGGCGTCGGCGAAGGCGGTCCTGGCGGCCTCGTCCCAATGTGCCGGGTCGCGCCGGCCGTCGCGCTCGGGATCGTAGGGCGCGTACTGGACGAACACCGTCATCATGTGCTTGCCGGGCGGCGCCATGGTCGGGTCGATCCGGCTCGGGATCAGCATGTCGACATAGGGCTCGGCCGACCAGCGCCCGACGCTCCAGTCGTCATAGGCACGCTCGAGCTCGGCCAGGCTCTCCGAGACGTGCAGGTCGCCCGACAGGAAGGACGCGTCCTCGGGCGCGGCGGGGAAGCGGGGCATGGCGTCGAGCGCGATGTTGATCTTGCCGCTCGATCCCCGGATCTTGAAGCGGCGCACCGCCTTGAGGAAATCGTCCGGCAGGTGCTGCGCCTCGACATGGCCGAGGAAGGTGCGCTTCACGTCCATCCCCGAGGCGACGACCGGGGCGCGGTAGGTGTCGCCGTTCGCCAGCGCCACCCCGGTGACGCGGCCGTTCTCGACGAGGATGCGCTCGACGCCCGAGCAGGTGACGACCTCGCCCCCCGCCGCCCGGAACGCCCGCGCCAGCGCCCCCGAGACCGCGCCCATGCCGCCGCGGGCGAAGCCCCAGGCGCCGACCGCGCCGTCGACGTCGCCCATGTAGTGGTGGAGCAGGACATAGGCGGTGCCGGGCGAATAGACGCCAAGCCCCGTGCCGATGATGCCGCTGCCCGCCAGGTGCGCCTTGATCAGCGGGTTCTCGATGAAGCCGTCGAGATAGTCGCCGACCGAGGCGGTCCAGAAGCGCATCGCCTCGCCCGTCTCGCGCGGGCCGAGGTCGTGGAAACGGCGCAGCAGGTAGACGAGTTCGGCGACATCGCGCGGGCGCGGCGCGACCGGATCGGGCGGCGTGCGCAGCAGCAGGGGCCGGATGAACCTGCACTGGCGCATGACGGCGATCGAGAAGCGCTCGTAGCCCTCGACGTCGCGCGGCGACAGGCGGGCGATCTCGCGCTCCAGAGCGCGGTGGTCCGAGTGATAGGCGAAATAGTCGCCATCGCGGGTGAATGTGGCGCCCCCGGTATAGGGAATGACCTGAAGACCGTGCTGCGGCAGGTCGAGGTCGCGCACCACCTCGGGCCGCAGCAGCGAGCAGACATAGGAGCAGTTCGAGTAGGTCCAGCCCGCGTGCAGCTCGCGGCTGACCGCCGCGCCGCCCAGCCAGTCGTTCTTCTCGACCACCAGAACCCGCATGCCCGCGCGCGCCATGTAGCAGGCCGCGGTCAGGCCGTTATGGCCCCCGCCCGCCACGATCGCATCGAAGTGGTCCGATCTGCTCATCACGCATCCTGCTGTCCCGGGCCGAGTGTATCCCGGGGCTCATCGCCTCGCCAATAATTATTTTGAGCGCTCAAATAAATTTCTGCTTGCCTCGCGCAGCAGATTCCCCTTGCATGGCCAGAAGGCTGTGATTGAGTGAGGCGCATTGTGCCCGGAGGGTCGAAGAGAATGCCGTCAGAAGGCGACGCAGGCACCGGACGACCTAGGAAGCCGCGGGCCGAGAACGCCGCGCGGCGCAGATTGCAGATGATCGAGGCGACCCTTCGCTCGGTCGCGCGCAACGGTCTTGCCGCGACGACGCTGGCGACCGTCTCGAAGGAAGCCGGCCTCAGCCAGGGGGTCGCCGTCTTCTACTTCGAGACCAAGGAGCGCCTGCTGGCCGCGGCCTTCCGCCACCACTACGAGATCTATCGCCGCAACTGGCACACGGCCCACGAGGCCGCCGGGCCCGATCCGGTCGACCGCCTCTGCGCCATCGTGCTGGCCGATTTCGACCCGGTCGTCTTCAATCCCGAGGCCACGGCCGTTTGGCACGCGTTCTGGGGGCAGGCCACCGCCCGGCCGCTCTATGCCGAGATCTCCGACGAGTATGACGGCGAGCGCGCGCGCGCGCTCGAGACGATCGCGGCCGAGCTGATCGCCGGACGGCCCGCGCCGATCGACGCCGCCGGACTTGCCGTGATCATCGACGCGGTCACCGACGGATTGTGGCTGCGCAACTATCTCGCGCCCGGCTGGCCCGACCCGGCCGAGGCGATCCGCCACGCGGCCGACGCGATCGGCGCGCTCTTCCCGGACAAGGCCGACAGGATCTTCGCCGGGATCAACCAGCCCAGCATGGAGCAACGGGCATGAGCCACGAAGGCGACCTCTACGACGACAGGCATATCGCGTTCCTCGAGCGCCTCTGGGGCGAGGGGTATCTCTCGCCCGGCGGGCGCGACGAGATCGCGCGCACGCTGGCGGGCCTCGACCTTTCGGGCAAGACGGTCGTCGACATCGGCTGCGGCGCCGGCGGCGTGACGGTCGAACTCGCGCGCAGCTTCGGCGCGGGCCGGGTGATCGGCCTCGACGTCGAGGAGCCGGTCTGCGCCGCGGCGCGGCGCCGGGTCGCGAAGGCCGGCCTCGCCGACCGCGTCGAGATCCGCAAGGTCGAGCCCGGGCCGCTGCCGCTGCCCGATGCCTCGGTCGATATGGTCTTCTCCAAGGACTCGATCGTCCACATCCACGACAAGGACTTCCTGGCGCGCGAGGCGTTCCGCGTGCTCAGGCCCGGCGGGTGGTTCGCCGCCTCGGACTGGCTGATCAGCCATGACGGCGAGCCCACGCCCGCGATGAAGACCTACCTTGCCGCCGAGGATCTCGACTTCGGCATGGCCTCGCCCGACCGCTACCGGAAGGCGCTTGCCGGCGCGGGCTTCGTCGATGTCGAGATGGAGAACCGCAACCCCTTCTTCCGCGTCGCGATGCGCGAGGACCTCGCGCGGCTCGAAGGCCCCGAGCGGGCCGAGTTCGACAAGCTGCTCTCGCCGCCCGAGATCGACCGCCAGATCCGGACCTGGAAGACCATGATCCCCGTTCTCGACAGCGGCGAACACTGCCCGCACCTGTTCCGGGCGCGCAAGCCGGGCTGACCCCGGCGCCCCGGCGGCGGTGCAGCGCCGCCGCCGGACCGCGCGGATGAAAGATTTTTCATCTTCGGGAAAGGCCTGCTCCATCGGCATCCCTCATCTCTGTCCGGCAAGCCCGTATGTCGCGGGCTGTCTGCAAAGACGGAGAATGCCAATGTCCCTGATACCATCTCGCCTGGAGGTCCGGCGCGCGGCGCCCGCGGCGCTCGGCATGCTCGCTGCGGCCGCGATCGTCTGGAGCCCCGTCGCCCAGGCCGGGACCGCGCCGGGCGCCATCGCCGACCTGGTCGAACAGGTCAATCCGGCTGTGGTCACCGTGCTCGCCACGCCCGAGAAGACCGCCGAGGCAGCCGATCGCATGAGCAGCCCGCGTGGCCCGGCCTCGCCCTTCGAGGAATTCTTCCGCCAGTTCGGCGCCCCTCGCGGCATGCCGTTCCCCGGCGCCCCGGATGAAGCTCCCGACAACGCCCCGCGTGGCCATGGCGGCGTGTCGCTCGGCTCGGGCTTCGTGATCGGGGCCGACGGCTACATCGTGACCAACAACCACGTCGTCGAGGAGTCGGGCAAGGTCACCGTCCGCTTCGCCGACGATCGCGAATTCGAGGCCGAGGTCGTGGGCACCGACCCGCAGACCGACCTCGCGCTGCTCAGGATCGATGGCGAGGACCTGCCGTCTCTGGCGCTGGGCGACAGCGACGAGATCCGCGTGGGCGAGGACGTCATCGCCGTCGGCAACCCCTTCGGGCTCGGTGGCACCGTGACCCGCGGCATCGTCTCGGCGGTCTCGCGCGACATTCAGGCGGGCCCCTATCTCGACTTCATCCAGACCGATGCCGCAATCAACCGGGGCAACTCGGGCGGGCCGCTGCTCAACCTCGAGGGCGAGGTGATCGGCGTCAACTCGGCGATCTATTCCCCAAATGGCGGCTCGGTCGGGGTCGGGTTCGCGATCCCCTCGAACCTGGTGAAGACGGTCGTTGCGCAGCTGCGCGAGGAGGGCTCGGTCCAGCGCGGCTGGCTTGGCGTCTCGATCCAGCCGGTGACGCCCGCGATCGCCCAGGCCGTCGGGCTCGAGGGCGACGACGGCGCGATCGTGGCCAGCGTCGTCGAGGGCAGCCCCGCCGAGGGCAAGCTCGAGAGCGGCGACGTGATCCTCAGCTTCGACGGCAAGCCGATCTCGACCATGCGCGATCTTCCCAAGCTGGTCGCGGCGGCACGCCCAGGCGCGAATGCCGAGCTGAAGGTGATGCGCGACGGGCAGGAGCGCGAAGTGACGCTCGAGCTCGGCCGGCTCGATGCCGACCGCCTCGCGATGGCGCAGGGCGGCGACCAGGACGCGGAATCGGCCGAGCGCCTCGGCGCGACGCTGTCCCCGCTCACGCCCGAGCTGCGCGACGAGCTGGGCGTCTCGCCCGATGTCGACGGTGTCGTCGTGACCTCGCTCGACGCCGATGGCCGGGCGGCCGAGGCCGGCCTCCGCGTCGGTGACGTCATCGTCTCGATCGGCGGCAAGGCCGTGACCGCCCCCGCACAGGTCGCGCGCGCCATCGAGGACGCGACCGCCGACGCGGTCCTGCTCAAGGTCACGCGCGGCTCGGCGCAGCTCTTCGTTGGTGTCCCCCTAGCCTGATCGGGGTCGACGCCGACGGTTGCGGGTCGGGCATTTCGCCCGGCCCGCTTCCTTCATAGACTAGAGAGCCGGGCGGGCCGCGGCGATCCGTCCCACGCATCGGAGGAATGCAATGGCGCGCCGGATCCTTCTGGTCGAGGACGATACCGAGACCCGCGACTACATCGCCCGCGGCCTGACCCAGGCCGGCTACACGGTCGAGGCGACGGGGTCGGGCCGCGAGGGGCTCTACCTCGCGACAGGCGGCGAGTTCGACGCGCTGGTGCTCGACCGGATGCTGCCCGATCTCGACGGCCTCGCATTGCTCAAGTCCGCCCGCGCCGCCGGCGTCGGCCAGCCCGCCATCCTGCTCACGGCGATGAGCGCGATCGACGAGCGGGTGCGCGGCCTGCGCGCCGGGGCCGACGACTACCTGGTGAAGCCGTTCTCCTTCGCCGAGCTCGAGGCCCGGCTCGAGGCCGTGATGCGCCGGCCGCCCGAGCCCCGCGACGCGCCCGAGACCGTGCTGACTTGCGGCGATCTCACGCTCGACCTGATCGCCCGCCGGGCGGAACGCGACGGCCGGCAGATCGACCTGCAGCCGCGCGAGTTCCAGATGCTCGAGTTCCTGATGCGCCGCCAGGGCCGCGTCGTCACCCGAACCATGCTGCTCGAGGGTATCTGGGACTATCACTTCGACCCAAAGACCAATGTCATCGATGTGCATGTCAGCCGGCTGCGCCGGAAGGTCGACGCCGAGGGCGAGACGCCGCTGATCCACACCGTGCGCGGCGCGGGCTACATGATGTCGGCCGGGAACTGAGGCGGTGCTGCGCAACGCCACGACGCGGCTGGTCGGCGCACATCTGCTGCTGGTCGCGGTGGCGACCGGTCTCGTGCTCGGCTTCGTCTACTGGCGCGCGGGCGGCGTGATCGATGCCGAGCAGCGCGCCGTCGTCGAGGCCGAACTGCGCGGCATGGCGGACGACTACCAGCGCGGCGGCCTGATCGGGCTCGCGGCGGCGGTCGAGCGCAGGCTCGACCGGACCGGCGCCCGCGACGAGGTCTACCTGCTGGCCGACGTGCGCGGCACGCGCATCGCGGGCAATCTTGGTGCCTGGCCGCCGGGTGTCGTGCCCGGCAGCGGCTGGGTGACGCTCGAGCTCTACCGGCTCGACGCCAAGCAGCCGACCACGATCTCGGCCGTGTCGGTCCGGCTCAGGGGCGGCGAGCGCCTGCTCGTCGGCCGCGACGTCGCCGCGCGCGCGGCGTTCGATGCGACCTTGCTGCGGGCGCTCGGCTGGGGCCTCGCCGCGATGGCGCTGATGGCGCTGGGCACGGGCTGGCTGCTGTCGCGCCTGATCCTGCGGCGGATCGACGGCATCGCGGCAACGGCGCAGGCGATCGTCGGCGGCGCGCTCGACCGGCGCATCGAGACCACGGGAACGGGCAACGAGTTCGACCGGCTCGCGGATACCCTCAACGCCATGCTCGACCGCAACTCGGCCCTGGTCGGCGACCTGCGGATGGTCACCGACAGCCTCGCCCATGACCTGCGCAGCCCGCTCGGGCGGCTCTCGCGCCATCTCGAGGCCGCACTCGACCAGGATCTCCCGGCCGAGGCCCGCAAGGACCTGATCGAGCGCGCGCGGTCCGAGGCCGACGGCGTCCTCAAGATGGCGAGCGCGCTGCTCGACATCTCGCGCATCGAGGCGGGGCTGGCGGCCGAGCAGTTCGAGACGCTCGACCTCGGCGACCTCGCCAATGACGTGGCCGACCTCTACAGCGCCGCCGCCGCCGACCGCGGGGTCGTGCTTCAGGTGTTTTCGGACGACGGCTTCGAGGTCTCGGCCCATCCTCAGCTGCTGGCCCAGGCACTGGCCAATCTTCTGGACAACGCCGTCCGCTATGCCCCCGCGGGTACCGCCGTGCGCGTCGCGCTGACCACGGGCTCCGACAGCGTCAGCCTTTGCGTCGCCGATCGCGGACCCGGCATCCCCGAGGCCGAGCGCGAGCGCGTGCGCCAGCGCTTTGCCCGGCTCGATCCCAGCCGCGGCACCGATGGGGCCGGGCTTGGCCTCGCGCTGGTCGACGCGGTCGCGCGGCTGCATGGCGCGCAGCTGACGCTCGAGGACAACGCGCCGGGACTGAAGGCGTCGCTGGTTTTCCCGCGTGGCCCCGCGCGGCGCCGGCCTGGTCCCGGGCCGGAGGCCGACCGTCATGGTGCCGCAGCACCGCGCGAGCCACTGGCGCGACCCGGCATGGAGGGATAAAATTCCATGCATGACAGTTGCGACGCTCAACCCCGCCTACCTGACGACGCGCGAGCTCGCCGACCTGCTCCGGATCAAGGAGCGCAAGGTCTACGACCTCGCGGCGAATGGCGACGTCCCTTGCGTCCGCGTGGTCGGTAAGCTCCTGTTCCCGCGATCCGAGGTCGAGGCCTGGATCGCCGCCTCGCGCTCGGGGCCGGGTGCCGCGGCAGCCGCGCCGCCGCCGATCATCGTCGGCAGCCACGACCCGCTTCTCGACTGGGCGCTGCGCGAGTCGGGCAGCGGGCTCGCCGCCTTCCTCGATGGCAGTCTCGACGGGCTCGAGCGCTTCGCCAGGCGCGAGGCGATGGCCTGTGGCCTGCACCTGCACGAGGCCGACGGGGCGTGGAACGTCAATACTCTGGCCGCCCGGATGCCGGGCGAGCCGGTCGTCCTTGTCGAGTTCGCCCGGCGGCGGCGCGGGCTGATCGTGGCGCCGGGGAACCCGCTCGGGATCGGCGGGATCGAGGATCTCGCCGGCCGCCGGGTCGCCCGCCGGCAGGCCGAGGCCGCGAGCCAGCGCCTCTTCGAGGAACGCGCAAGCGCGGCCGGGCTTGACCTCGAGGCCCTTGCCGGGCCGCTCACGCCGGCGCGAACCGAGGCCGATCTCGCGCAGGTCGTGCGCGAAGGCAAGGCCGACGCGGCATTCGGCATCGCGGCGGCGGCGCGGCAGCTCGGCCTCGATTTCGTGCCGATGATCGACGAGCGCTTCGATCTCGCGGTCTGGCGGCGCAGCTGGTTCGAGCCCTCCTTCCAGCGCTTCCTGCGCTTCCTGTCGACCGACGAGTTCCGCAACCGTGCGGCCGAAAGCGGTGGCTATGCGATCGCGGCGCTCGGTGCCGTGCACTACAACGCCGCTGTGGGCTGAGCGCTAGCGCGGCGCCCGGTCGCGCCCGTCACGTCGCGCGCCCAGAATCCACCGATTATCTGGATAATCATTTATTATCAAAAAGATGGCCGCGCTTTCACGCGTGAAAGCGCGGCCCATTTCACGTCCGGCGCCGACCCGGCCCCGGCTCAGCTCTGCCCGGCGGGCTTCGGCGCGGCGTTCGGGAAGAAGAGCTGCTGGCCCTCGATCTTGAATTCGGCGATGGCCTTCTGACCCTCGGGTCCGGTCAGCCAGTCGATGAAGGCCTGCCCGTCCGCCGCCTTCACCGCCGCGTGCTTCTCGGGGTTCACCAGGATGACGCCGTACTGGTTGAACAACCTGGGGTCGCCCTCGACGACGACGCCGAAATCGCCCTTGTTGCCGAAGCTGATCCAGGTGGCGCGATCGGTCAGCACATAGGCCCCCATGCCGACGCCGGCATTGAGGGTGGCGCCCATGCCCGACCCGGTCTCGCGGTACCACCCGCCCGAGGCCGCCGCGACATCGACGCCCGCATCCTTCCAAAGGCGCAGCTCGGCCTTGTGGGTGCCCGAGTCGTCGCCGCGCGAGGCGAAGGGCGCACCTGCCTCCGCGATCCGGGCCATGGCGCCGACGACGTCGCTGCTGCCGGCGACGCCCGCGGGGTCGGCGGCGGGGCCGACCACGACGAAGTCGTTATACATCACGTCGAAGCGCTCGACGCCCCAGCCCTCGGCCACGAATTTCTCCTCGGCCGGCTTGGCATGGACCAGCAGCACGTCGCCATCGCCATTGGTGGCGTTCTTGATGGCCTGGCCGGTGCCGACGGCGACCACGCGCACCTCGATTCCCGTCTTCTCGGTAAAGGCCGGCAGGATCGCGTCGAGCAGGCCGGAATTCGCGGTCGAGGTCGTCGACTGCACGATGATGAACCGGTCGTCGGCCTCGGCCTGCGGGGCGGCAAGCCAGAGCCCGGCCGCGAGGGCAAGGGCGGCCCCGATGAAGCTGCGTCTGCGCATGTTCTCTCCGATCGCTGCGATTGAATCCGGGTCAGAGCACCAGCTCGCCGGCAATGAAGGCCCGCGCCTCGCGCGAGCCAGGGTCCTGGAAGAAGGCGGTGGCGTCCGAATGCTCGACCACGCGGCCGCGATGGAGGAACACCACCTCGTCGCCAAGCCGCCGGGCCTGGCCGATGTCATGCGTGACCATGATGATCTTGGTCCCGTTGCGCGCGGCCTCGGACACCAGCCGCTCGATCGCGGCGGTCGCGGCGGGGTCGAGGCTGGCCGTCGGCTCGTCGAGGAACAGCACCGCCGGCTCGACCGCGAGCGCGCGCACCAGCGCGAGGCGCTGCTGCTCGCCGCCCGAGAGGGTGCGCGCAGGCTGGCGCGCCATCCCGGCAAGCCCGCCGTGTTCGAGCGCCTGGGCGACGCGCGCGGCGCGCTCGGCACGCGGCTCCCCATGGGCTTTAAGCGCGTAGTCGATATTCGCCGCGACCGACCGGCGCAGCAGCACCGGCCGCTGGAACACCATCGCCTGCAGCTTGCGGGTCGCCGCGTCGGCCGGCCGGCCGGCCCAGGCGAGCCGCCCGGCATCGGGCGCGATCAGCCCGTGCAGGAGGCGCAGCAGCAGGCTTTTCCCGGCCCCGTTGGGGCCAAGCACGATCGTCGTGCCGCCCGCCGCGATCCTCAGCCGCTCGATGTCGATCAGCCGGCGCCCGCCGGCCTGGAACACCAGCCCCTCGGCCAGCAGCGGCAGGATGCCGGGCAATGCCGGTGCGCCGCCCGCATATATCTGCCCGTCACGCATGGACCACCTGTCGCGCACCGCCGCGCAGCATTCCGACGGCCGCGTTCACGCAGATCGCGATCGTCACGAGGATGATGCCGAGCGCCAGGGCAAGGGCGAGATTGCCCTTCGATGTCTCGAGCGCGATCGTCGTGGTCATCACCCGGGTGACATGGTTGATGTTGCCGCCGACGATGATCACCGCTCCCACCTCGGCGATCGCGCGCCCGAAGCCGGCGAGCAGGGCGGTCATCAGGCTGAAGCGCCCGTCCCACAGCAGGGTCGGCACCGATGCCGCGCGGGACACCCCGAGCGAGCGCAGTTGCTCGGCATACTCGCCATTGAGGTCCTCGACGACCTGGCGGCTCAGCGCCGCGATGATCGGCGTGACCAGCACGACCTGCGCGATGATCATCGCGGTGGGCGTGTAGAGCAGCTGAAGCACGCCCAGTGGCCCGGCATTCGACAGCAGGAGGTAGACGCAAAGGCCGACGACGACGGGAGGCAGGCCCATCAGCGCGTTCACCAGAACGATCGCCGCCTCGCGCCCCGCGAACCGTCCGACCGCAAGCGCCGCGCCAAGCGGCATCCCGATCAGGGCCGCGATGAAGACGGCGGTCAGGCTCACCCTGAGCGAGAGCAGGACAATCGTCAGGAGCTCGGCATCCCCGGAGAGGATCAGCCGAAAGGCAAGGCTGAATGGATCTGCGAAATTCTGCATTTTATCCCAATTTCTGGCCGCAGCCGGAAACAGAGACAAAAATGGACCAGTTGAACCGCCGTGTCCAGTGCGGATCTCGGCACGGCCCCGTCATCCCGGCGCGGGGGCGCCGGGTTACGGGGCAGGACCCGGATCGTTCGGGGTCTGGCGAGGCCCTAGTGTCCTGCGGGTGTCATCCGGCCACCGGCACGGCCGGCCGCGCGCTCGGCCAGCAGGTCGGTGAGCCAGTCGGGATCCATCTCGGGCACCGATGAGAGGAGCAGCTCGGTATAGGGGTGATGGGGCGGAGTGAACATCTCGCCCTTCGCGCCCTTCTCGACCACCTTGCCGTCCTTCATCACCACGACCTCGTCGGCGATCGCCCGCACCGTGGCCAGGTCGTGGGTGATGAACATATAGGCGAGGTCGAACTCGGCCTGCAGCCGGTCGAGCAGCTTGAGGATGCCCTCGGCCACCAGCTGGTCGAGCGCCGAGGTGACCTCGTCGCAGATGATGAAGCGCGGCTCGGCCGCCAGCGCCCGGGCGATGCCGATGCGCTGCTTCTGGCCACCCGAGAGCTCGGACGGGAGCCGGTCGATGAAATTGTCGGGCTCGAGCTCGATCAGCCGCAACAACTCGCGGATGCGCTCGGTCAGCGCCTTTCCGCGCAGCCCCAGATAGAACTCGACCGGCCGGCCGATGATCTCGCGGATGCGGTGCTTGGGATTCAGCGCGGTGTCGGCCATCTGGTAGATCATCTGGGCCTGGCGCAGCTGATCCTTGTTGCGCTGGCGGTAGTCGGCGGGCAGGGCCTGGCCTTCGAACAGCACCTCGCCGGCAAGCGGCGGCAGGAGACCGGTGATCACCCGCGCGGTCGTCGACTTGCCCGAGCCGGATTCGCCCACGACGGCCACCGTCCGCCGTCGATGGATGTCGAAGGTCACCTCGTGCAGAACCGGGACCTTGCCATAGGCCGCCGTGACGCCGCGCACCGAGACGACCGGTGTCTCCGTCACGGGCGGAAGCGGCTGCTCGGGCCGCGCGTGACTGCGCACGGCCCAGAGAGACTTCGTGTATGCCTCCTGCGGTGCGCTGAGCATCCTGCCGGTCTCGGCTTCCTCGACCTCCTCGCCCTTCAGCAGCACCTTGATGCGGTCCGCCATCTGGGCGACGACCGCGAGATCGTGGGTGATGTAAATCGCCGCCGTGTCGAACTGGTCGACGATGTCGCGGATCGCCGCGAGCACCTCGATCTGCGTGGTCACGTCGAGCGCGGTGGTGGGCTCGTCGAAGATGATCAGGTCCGGTCGGCATGCCATCGCCATCGCCGTCATGGCTCGCTGCAGCTGTCCGCCCGAGACCTGGTGCGGATAGCGGAACCCGATCCCGTCGGGGTCGGGCAGGCGCATCTTGCGATAGAGTTCGACGGCGTCGTGCTCGGCCTCGCTGCGGCCCATGACGCCGTGCTGCACCGGGCCCTCGCAGTACTGGTCGATCAGCCGGTGGGCGGGGTTGAACGATGCTGCCGCGGACTGGGCGACATAGGCGATCCGCTTGCCGCGCAGGTCGCGCCGCGTCGCTTCCGAGGCGTCCAGCAGATCGATGCCGTCGAAGGCGATCGACCCGCCGCTGATGCGGCAGCCGTCGCGCGTGAAGCCCATCGCCGCGAGACCGAGCGTCGACTTGCCGGCGCCCGACTCGCCGATCAGCCCCAGCACCTCGCCGCGGTGGAGGGTGAGATCGACGCCCTTGACGATCTCGGACCAGGTCTCGTCCGAGCGGCCCTCGATGCGGACCCCGCGCATTTCGAGCAGGACGGATTTCTCGTTCTGGGTCATCGGGTCACTCCTTCAGGCCGCTGGCGCGATGAAGCATCCAGTCGACCACGAAATTCACGGCGACGGTCAGAAGCGCGATCGCGCCTGCCGGCAGCAGCGGCGTGATGTCGCCAAAGGTGATGAGGGTCGCGTTGTCGCGCACCATCGAGCCCCAGTCCGCGGTCGGCGGCTGGATGCCGAGGCCCAGGAACGACAGAGCCGAGATCGACAGGAACACGAAGCAGAAGCGCAGGCCGAACTCGGCCACCAGGGGCGCCATCGCGTTCGGCAGGATCTCGCGCGTGATCAGGCGCCAGAGCCCTTCGCCCCTGAGCTTGGCCGCCTCGATGTAGTCCATGACGACGATGCCCTGCGCCACGGCGCGCGCGAGCCGGAACACGCGGGTCGAGTCGATCACGGCGATGACCAGGATCAGGGTCGTGATCGAGGTTCCGAAGATCGTCAGCAACAGCAGCGAGAAGATCAGCGCCGGAATCGCCATCAGGACGTCCACCGCGCGGCTGAGAACCTGGTCGAGCCAGCCGCCGACCGTCGCTGCCAGCAGGCCGAGGACCGACCCGATCAGGAAGGCCAGAGCGGTCGTGGCGATCGCGATGCCCACGGTGTTGCGGGCGCCGTAGATCAGGCGCGAGAACATGTCGCGTCCAAGGTTGTCGGTGCCGAGGATGAACTGGCCATCCAGCCCTTCGCGCGGCAGATACTCGGCCCCGACCACGGCGCGTTCAGGGAAGGGCGCGATCACGTCCGCAAACACCGCGGCAAAGATGTAGAGCAGGATGATCAGCAGCCCGAAGCTGGCGGTCAGCGGCGCGGTGCGCATGGCCTTGGCCATGGTCTGCGGCAGGGCCGCGACCGCCACCGCCCGGAAGCACCAGGCGAGGCCCGCCGAGACGGCGATAACCGCCGCAATCCATGCGATCGCTGTCAGAAAACCCATGGCGATCTCCTCAGCGGCGGTGGACGAGACGCGGGTTCGACAGGGTCGAGAGCACGTCTGCAATCAGGTTGAGGGTGACGAAGGCCGCCGCGAAGATCAGCGCCGAGGCCTGGACCACAGTGATGTCGCGCTTGGCAACGCTGTCGACCATCAGCTGGCCCAGCCCGGGATAGACGAACACGACCTCGACCACCACGACGCCGGTGATCAGATAGGCGAGGTTCAGCGCGATGACATTGATGATCGGTGCGAGAGCGTTGGGCAGCGCGTGGCGCAGGATGATGCGGCCGGGACTGAGCCCCTTGAGCCGGGCCATCTCGATATAGGGACTTGCCAGAAGGTTGATGATCGCCGCGCGCGTCATGCGCATCATGTGGGCGGTGACAACCAGGGTCAGCGTGATCGCCGGCAGGAAGGTGCGGTAGAGGCGTTCGCCCAGCGAGGTGTCGGGCGAGACATTGGCGATCGAGGGAAAGATCCCGGCCTGGGCGATGTAGAAGATCAGGATGTAGGCGACGAAGAACTCGGGAAACGAGATCGAGCTGAGCGTCGCCACGTTCACGGCCCGGTCGTAGATCGAGTTGCGCCAGAGCGCGGCGAGAATGCCCAGGACGAGCGAGAGGGGCACCGAGATCGCCGCCGCGTATAGCGCGAGGAACAGCGTGTTCGAGAAGCGCACCGCGATCAGGTCGGCGATCGGGCGGCGGTTCGCGAGGCTGTTGCCGAAGTCGCCCTGCAGCACCCCGCCAAGCCAGGAGAGGTATCGTTCATGCGCGGGAAGGTCGAGGCCCAGCTCGCGGCGGAACGCGGCCAGCGTCTCGGGTGTCGCCGCCTGGCCAAGAACCGACTGGGCGAGGTCGCCGGGAAGAAGTTCGACCGCACCGAAGATGATCAGCGAGATCACGAACAGCGTCAGAAGCCCGAGTGCCAGCCTCTGTGCCACCATCTTCCAAACATGCGACATGATGATCCTTCCCTGGGTCGTTTCCGGCACGACTCTCCTCACCGCGCCGTCGGTGGTGACGCCGGTTCGTTGCCAACGTTCACTCAAGCACGCGGCGATGGGCGAGCATTGTCAATGATCTTTGCAATGATCTGCCGGTCGCAACAACGTGCGTTGCCATAAGTTTCAGAGTTCGATGCCCATATCGGCATAGGTCGACCTGACGATCTTGAGCGCGTGATTGGCTGCGGGCACGCCGGCGTAGATGGCGACGTGGAGCATCGCCTCACGAACTTCGTCGGGCGTGGCCCCCGTGTTGACCGTGGCGCGGACATGCATGGCGACCTCGTCCCAATGACCCAAGCCCGCGAGCAGCGCGAGCGTGATGAGCGAGCGATCGCGCCGGCTGAGATCCGGGCGCGACCAGACCGTGCCCCATGCGCCTTCGGTGATCAGGTCCTGGAAGGGGGCGTCGAAGGCCGTTTTCGCAGCCTCGGCGCGGTCGACATGTGCATCGCCGAGCACCGCGCGGCGGGTCTTCATTCCTGCTTCGTGACGATCAGGCATGGGCGTCGCGCGGTTCGGTGGTCTTGCGCATGGTTGTCTCCCCCGTCGTTACCGACTCGGCAGCATAGCGCGTGCCGGGGGCGTTAGGGGCGAGAATGCGCGCGGGTGTCCCGGTGCGTGAATACGCCGCGAGCGTGCAGCTGATCATCGCCCCGCATCAGTTCGCCCGTGTGAAGGTGAGCCCCATGCTGTCATGGAGCGTGATCGGGCCCCCGGCGTAATCGGCCCCGATCGGCGGCGTCGCCAGCGCAAGGCGCCAACCCTCGGTCCCGGTTCCCTCGGGCAGCAGCTCGAGCGGGTCGATCTCGGGGAGAGAGCCACCCTCCATGTGTGCGACCATGAAGACGGATTCGGCCTTTTCCTCGATCTCGGGCGCATGCCTGAGGCAGCAGAAGAGGACCCGGCCCTCGATCGGCCGCACATAGTCGAAGCTGTCCCGGTCGCCGAGATTGAACCGCAGCCAGGGACGTGCGAGCCGGAACGCGCGCAGTCGCATGTTGAAGCGCGTCTGCGCCTCGCCCAGCGTCTCGTGATAGCGCGAGACGTTGCAGTGGTCGTGCATGTCGTCCATCCACGCGCGGGCGATCCGCTTGAGCCCGTCGACGGTTAAGGGCGTCGGGCCTTCGAGCGGCGGGTCCACCGCGTTGAGCAGCTTGACGATGACGGCGAGGTCGTACTGCGTGACCTCGACCAGCGCGGGCAGGAACTCGAGGAACCGCGCAAGCGAGGCGCGTGTCTCGAAGCCCATCTCCTTGAGGCGGCGGAAGGCGCTGGGGATAGAGTAGGCGTAGTCGTCGATCTGCCATTTGAGCGAGATCGCTTCCTCGGCGACGACCTTGACGCCCCAGCGATCGTCCTGATTGCGGATGAACCCCCACGAGGCGCGCGCGCCGGCATTGAGAAAATCCATCGGCACGCCCGGAAGCGCCACGTAGGTCAGCATGTTGACCGCCGGATTGTCATAGGCCTTGTCGAGAATCTCCATCTGCGTCGCACCAAGGCGCGTGTTGACGTTGAGCTTGGGGTTGATCTGGGTCCCGCGGCGCAGCGTGTCGTGATTGGCGCAGCCCGAGATCCAGTTCTCGCCGCGCGTCAGGATCTCGCGGATGCGCCAGAACTTCGACAGCCAGAAGGTGTAGAGGAAGGGCGTGTTGTGGGCGAAGGTCAGTGGCCCCCACTGGAATACGTCCGTATCGCGCTGTCCCTCGATCACGGCCCTGTAGGTCGAGGAGAGCTCCCAGTCTTCCTCCGGCCACGGCCGCCCGTCCTCGAAGATGAACCAGGGGCGGTAGCGGCGCCCCGCGACCTCCTGCACCATGTCGGCCATCTGCTGCAGGTACTCGTCGTCGTGCCGCATGACCTGCGCGTCCGCGTCCCACCACTGGAAGTCCTGCGCGCCGTCGACGCGAACCCCGTCGGCCCCGAAATCGACCTTGCGGCGCTGCATCTCGAGAAGGATCGCGCGCACCACCGGGTTCCGGTAGGCGATGTTCTGCCCGTACATGTTCGGGCCGGCGAAGAAATGCGCGTTCAGCGCCTCGAGCCCCTGGTTGTCGGAATGGCCGTAGACGACGTCGAGGATCAGCTTCTTGGGGCCGTCGGGGAAGTTGTGCAGCACTGTGGCCAGGTCGGCCAATTCATCCGGACGCCCGGTTTCCAGGAGGACGGGATTGACCGCGGCCATGCCGGCGATGACGACATCATAGCCCCAGTTGGTCGTGTCGGGGCGGCGCAGGTCGACCTCGACGCAGTCGCCGTCCTTGCGCCTCTCGACCCAGAAATCGGGCCCCGCCTCGTAGACCGTGGTCGGCTCGACCGGCATGAGCTGGACGGCATCGTAGCCAAGGAAGATCCGCTCCGCTGGCTCGGGCTGCGCGCCGCGGCGAACCCTGTCGGCAAGCGTCGCGAAGTGACGCGCAAGGCTTGCGAGCGTTCCGCCCGCCGTTGCGGTCGGGACGTGGATCTGGAGGATGTTCGAAGCGGGTCCGATCTTGGCGACCTCGTCTCCGGGCAGGGTGCGAAAATACTCGGCGTCGGTGCGCGACGCATGGATGCTGGCCACATCGTAGAACTCCGCCGGGGCGAAGGCGCCGAACGGCAGCGAGGCCGCGAGCGGGTCGAGTATGCGGTGCCAGCACCCTTCGGCATTGCGCCATGTCAGCGCGTAGAAGGTCCCGACGCGGTCGCGCCTTCCAGCCTCCATCCCAGTCACCGCGATCCAAGCATAGGCGTCGATCCGGGCCATCGGCAGCCGGGTGCGAATGAAGCGATGTTTCTGCCGGGCGACGCCGAGATCGAGGGGCTCGACCGGTTCGAGAACCTCGAGAAAGACATCCCCGTCGGGGACGCGCAGGTCGACAAGTTCTGGAACCCAGAAGCCGATCTCGGCCCGCTCGCCGGCGCAATGCGCTCCGAGCCGGCGCGCGATCTGCCGGGCCGCCTCGAACGTCGAGGGCGCCGCGATGAGCACGTCCCGACACGCGGCGACGAGGGCGGCGGTTGCTGCCTCGTCCGTCCGGACACTGGTCTGCGGTGCATCGGTGGCTTGATCCACGGCCGGGTTCTCCTCGAAGCGGGGGGCGTGGCAGTGTAGATGGCGCGGGGGTATCGCGGCGCGAGCCCTCCGTGCGATCTACGCCGCCGCGATCCTCGATGGTTCAACTGCGTCGTGCTTCGTGCGCCTCGCGCAGTCCGCGGGCAGTCCGGCGATCTCGAACCGGATCACGGCCATGCCGATCCGCGGGCGCGACACGCTCGGTCCTCCATTTTCTGCCGGCAGAAATCGCATCCCAAGCCCTTCGCCCGGGAAGGCGGTAGATCTGATGTTTGCCGAACGCATCGCTCGACCCCTGTCATTCTCACGGTAAAGGCAATCGCTCCGAACAGATGAGTCTGCATGAGCAGGGGATCATACGAAACGCATCGCGGTGTCTTCAAGTTCTGTTCTGACAATTTGTACGGGGAGGCATGTATGAATCTGATCTACAATTTTCTATTTTTATTTATACTTTGATTCATTCCGGTCTTGCGTCCCCGGCTGGAATGCTGCGATGCGGTGCCATGCTGCGCTGACCTCGGGCGCCGTATTTATTAATTTCTCCCGAACATATCGCGATACGCCAAATAAAAATGTGCTCAGTTTGGGAATTCAATGTAAACATCCGTTTGTGAAAAAATCATAACCTCAGATCAACGCATGCGTGGCTTGCACAATAATCGGGCACTTGGTCGATAACATGCCAATCTCGGATGCATTATCACGATTCAATCGCGGGGGATGGGGGCTTTCGGCCTTCAGGACTTGATCGTTGGTCCGCTTTGGTTATATTGTGCATCTGCGAAATGAGACGGCGGTCCCGGCGGCGCCACGTCTTTCAAATCCCCCGGCGCGGTCAGCGCCCGCTTCTCGCCTCTGGTGGAGGCCATCATTGGGGGAGTAAACAGTTCCCGTAGCCGAGCATGATCGGGAGTGCCATGACGAGCCGCCCGGAAAAGCACCGCCCTGATGCGGAACACCGCGCTGCCAGCCCGAGTGCCGGCAGCGGCGAGGGAGGTCTGGGCATGAACGCATTCGACACCGGTCTGGGATCCGCGAGCAGCGCTCGCAGCGGCCCATACGCGCGTGTCGGCGTGGTCGGCGCAGGCGCATGGGGAACGGCGCTCGCGGTCATCGCGGCACGCGCCGGGCGCGCGGTCACGCTGTGGGGGCGTGACGAGGCCGCAATCGCCGAGATGATCGAGACGCGCGAGAACGCGCGATACCTGCCCGGCATCACGCTGCCCGCCGAGATCAATCCGACTGCCGATCTGAAGGAACTCGCTCGTGACAGCGATGCCGTGCTCATCGTCACGCCGTCCGAGACGATCCGCGAGATCACGCGTGCGCTCGCTCCGCTCCTGCCCGACGGCGTTCCGGTCGTGCTGTGCGCGAAGGGGATCGAGGCGGGATCCGGCCTGCTCATGTCGGGGGTCGCGGCCGAGGAGTTGCCGGGACGGCCGATCGGGGCGCTCTCGGGGCCGACCTTCGCGGACGAGGCGGCTGCGGGACATCTCACGGCGGTGACCATCGCGTCCGACTTTCCGGCCGGGATGCCTGCGGCGGAAACGCCGGCCGCGCGGATGGCGCTGAGCCTCGGCACGGCGAATTTCCGGCCCTACATCTCGGACGACCTGGTCGGCGTCGAGGTGGGCGGTGCGGTCAAGAACGTCGTGGCCATCGCTTGCGGGATCGCCGCGGGCGCGGGCTTCGCCGCCAACACCCGGGCCGCGCTCATCACCCGGGGCCTCGACGAGATGAAGCGTCTGGCCGAGGCGATCGGCGGTCGCCGCGAGACGGTGACCGGCCTTGCCGGCGTCGGGGACCTGACGCTGACCTGCTCGTCGACCCATTCGCGCAACCTCAGCCTTGGCATGCAGCTGGGGCAGGGGCGGCCGCGTGCGGAATGTTTCGATGGCCGCCCGGTTGTCGTCGAGGGCGAGGCGAATGCCATCTCGGTGACCGACCTGGCGCGCATGAAGAGCGTCCACATGCCGATCGCCGAGGCGGTGCGCGCCATCCTGCACGAGGGGGCGCCCATCGGGCAGACCTTCGCGCGCCTCTGGACACGGCCCATCGAGGCCGAGCCGCGCGCGCTGCAACTTGCGCTCGACCACCCCGCGCCTGAGTCCCAGGTGCGCGACCTTGCGGGGCGGATGCCCTGATGATGACCGCACCGACAACAGCCCGCCCGGCGAGCCGTCTTGCCGGGGCCAGCTTCGTATTGGCGACCGACCTCGATGGAACCTTCCTCGGCGGGTCGCTTGCCGAGCGGCGCGCTCTCTACGACTGGATCGAGGGGCATCGCGACGAGATCGGCCTCGTCTTCGTGACGGGTCGGGATCCCCGCTTCATCGAAGGGCTCTGCGCCGGCGACGAGGGGCTTGCCGCGCCCTGGCCGGACTACGTGATCGGCGATGTCGGCACGACGATCGCCGAGGTTCTTCCGCCCAACGAAGGGTCCCGCATCCGGCCGATCCCGGCGCTCGAGACCGAGATCTCGGATGCTTGGGCGGACAAGGGACAGATCGTGCGCGCGGCACTGGACGGGCATCCGGGCCTCGAAATTCAGCAGACCGAATTCCGCTACCGGGTCAGTTATCACTTCGACCCGAAAACCTATTGCTCCACGGCCGAGCAGAAAGTCTCGCGCCTCGGCCTCGACCATCTCATCTCGGATGACCGGTATTTCGACGTCCTGCCGAGAGGGATATCGAAGGGCCCGTCGTTGCGTCGCCTGGTCGATCATCTGGGCGTCGCACCCGGCCGGGTGCTGGCCGCGGGCGACACGCTCAACGATCTTTCGATGCTCGAGTCCGGCCTCAAGGCCGTCGCCGTCGGCGGGTCCGAGCCTGCGCTGATCGAGCGGCTCGGCGACCGCCCGCAGGTCCACAAGGCGCTGCGGCATGGCGCCGGCGGGATCGCCGAGGCGGTGGCCGTCTTCGATCTGTTCACCCCTCCGCCCATTCACCCGGGAGCTTCCGATGCCCTCTGATCTTGTGATCGTCTATCACCGCCAGCCTTACGAGGAGGTCGAGATCGATGGCCGGATCGTGCGGCGCGAGAACAGCTCTCCGAACGGCATCGTGCCGACGCTCAAGAGCTTCTTCGGGCGGGTCGGGCACGGCGCCTGGGTCGCATGGAAGCTTGCCGACGATCCGGCCGACCCGGACTGGGAGCGCGTGATCGAGATCGAGGACAGCTTCGGGCAATATACCGTGTCGAGGCTGCCGCTGACCGAGGCGCAGGTGCGCAGCTTCTATCACATCACGTCGAAAGAGGCCTTCTGGCCGATCCTGCACTCGTTCAAGGAGCGCTACAATTACGATCCGGTCGACTGGCCCGTGTTCCGCGAGGTGAACTGGGCTTTCGCCGAGGCCGCGGCCGCCGAGGTCGCGCCCGGCGGCGTGGTCTGGATCCACGACTACAACCTGTGGCTCGTGCCCGGCTATGTGCGCCGCCTGCGTCCCGACGTGAAGATCGCGTTCTTCCATCACACGCCGTTTCCGTCGGCCGACATGTTCAACGTGCTGCCCTGGCGGCGCGAGATCGTCGAAAGCCTGCTGGCCTGCGACGAGGTGGGCTTCCACATCCCGCGCTACGCCGCGAACTTCGTGTCGGTGGCGCGCAGCGTGTTCGATGTTGCCGTCACCGGCGAGGAGAAGACGCGCGCGGATTTCGCGCCCGAGGGCATGGCGCTGGCCGAGCACCGCGTCCCCACGCGGATCGCACATGGCAGCCACGAGGTGCTTCTGAGCGCATTCCCGGTCGGCGTCGACGCCGCCTATATCCGCGACCTGGCCGAGCGCGAGGATACCGTGGCGCGCGCCGCCGAGATCCGCGAGGGGCTCGGCGAATGCAAGATGATGATCTCGGTCGCGCGCACCGATTACACCAAGGGGAATGTCGAGCAGCTCCTCGCGTTCGAGCGCCTGCTCGAACGACGCCCGGATCTGCGCGGCAAGGTGCGGCTGATGCATGTTTCGGTCACCGCGAACCGCAACATGACGGCCTATGAAGAGGTGCAGTCCGAGATCGAGCAGATCGCCGGCCGCATCAACGGGCGCTTCGGGAGCTTCGAGTGGCAGCCGCTGTCGCTGATCGGGACCGCGATCCCGTTTCGCGAGCTGGTCGCCTATTATCGCGCCGCCGATGTCGCCTGGATCACGCCGCTCTGCGACGGTCTCAACCTCGTGGCCGCGGAGTTCTGTGCGGCGCGCACCGACGGGGATGGCGTCCTCGTCCTGTCGGAATTCGCCGGCATCGCGGTCGAGCTGTCCGAGGCGATCATCACCAATCCCTTCTCGCATCGCTCGATGGACTCGGCGGTCGACCAGGCCCTCGCGATGGGCGAGGCCGAGCGTCGCTCGAGGATGCAGGCACTGCGCACCAAGGTCGCTCGCTACGACATCCGGGCCTGGGCGGCCGAGCAGCAGCGGCTCTTCGATGCGATCCATCTGCCCGATGCGGAGCCCCTGGCCGGAGACCGGCCCGGTACTGCGACTTCCGCCCCGAAGGACGCTGCCTGACCCCTTCGCGCACGTAGCGCAGATGATATTTCGAGTGAAAATGGCGCCCCGGACAAGCTCCGGGGCGCCATTTTCGCTGGTCGATCAAACTTTGACATAAGCATATTATGAGTATACATAACGCGAAACCCACATCGAATCGCGAGGATGCTGCGTTGGATCCTTCTGATATCGTCATCTCGAACATCACGATCGCCACGATGCAGCCCGGTCAGGGCGCCTATGGCCTGGTTCCCGATGGCGCGGTCGCCCTCAGCGACGGCCGGATCGAATGGGTGGGGCCGGCGTCGGAGCTCCCCGTTGAATACCGCGCCACGGCGCGCGAGGACGGCGGCGGCCGGCTCATGACCCCGGCGCTGATTGACTGCCACACGCATCTTGTCTTCGGTGGCGATCGCGCCCGTGAGTTCGAGATGCGGCTCGAGGGCGCGAGCTACGAGGAAGTCGCGCGCGCAGGCGGCGGCATCGTCTCGACCGTCCGGGCCACCCGTGCGGCGGACGAGCAGGAACTGACCGCTGGCGCGCTGTCGCGCCTCGATGCGCTGATCGCCGAAGGTGTCACGACTGTCGAGGTCAAGTCGGGCTATGGGCTCGACCGCGAGACCGAGCTGCGAATGCTGCGCGTCGCGCGCAAGCTGGCGGCGGCGCGCCCGGTCAGGATTCGCACGACCTTCCTCGGGGCGCATGCCGTGCCGCCCGAATATGCGGGCCATGCCGATGCGTATATCGACGAGGTCTGCATTCCGACGCTCGACGCGGCGGCGGCCGAAGGGCTGGCCGATGCCGTAGATGGCTTCTGCGAAGGCATCGCGTTCTCGCCTGCCCAGATTGCCCGCGTCTTCGATCGGGCGAAGGCGCTTGGTCTGCCACTCAAGCTCCATGCCGAACAGCTGTCGAATCTGGGTGGGACCGCGCTGGCGGCGTCCCGCGGCGCCCTGTCGGCCGACCACCTGGAGTATCTCGATGCCGACGGCGTCGGCGCGATGGCGAAATCGGGAACCGTCGCGGTTCTGTTGCCGGGGGCGTTCTACACGCTGCGCGAGACGCAGTTGCCGCCGGTCGGCTTGCTGCGCGAGGCAGGCGTTCCCATCGCGGTGGCGACGGACTGTAATCCGGGGTCGTCGCCACTCACCTCGCTGCTCCTGACGCTGAACATGGCCTGCACGCTCTTCCGGCTGACCCCTGAGGAAGCCCTTGCCGGTGCGACGCGCATCGCGGCGCAGGCGCTGGGCCTGACGGATTGCGGGGTGATCGCGGCCGGCAAGCGGGCCGACCTCGCGGTCTGGGATGTCGCGCATCCGGCCGAGCTTTCCTATCGCATCGGGTTCAACCCGCTCCATCGCCGCATTTTCGGGGATCAGGCATGACACTCACCCTCACGCCGGGCGCCGTGACGCTCGCCACGCTGGAGAAGCTTTACCGCACTGGCGCGCCCGCGGTGCTCGATCGCGGATGCCGCGCGGCGGTCGAACTGGCCGCGAGCCGCATCCGCGAGGCCGCGGAGGGCGGCGACGCCGTCTATGGCGTGAATACCGGCTTCGGCAAGCTCGCGGCGGTTCGCATCCGGCCTGCGGATACGGCGACGCTGCAGCGCAACCTGATCCTGTCCCATTGCGCGGGTGTTGGCGAGCCGATGCCCCGTGCAGTGGCGCGGCTGATGATGGCGCTCAAGCTTCTCTCGCTCGGCCGTGGCGCGTCGGGCGTGCGCTGGGAGGTGGTCGCCCTGATCGAGGAGATGCTCGCGCGCGGCGTCACTCCGGTCATCCCCACGCAGGGATCGGTCGGCGCCTCGGGCGATCTTGCCCCGCTCGCCCACATGGCGGCGGTGATGATCGGCGCGGGCGAGGCAGAGCTTGGCGGCGCCGTCATGCCTGGCGCTCAGGCCCTGGCCGAAGCCGGGCTGAGCCCGGTGACCCTGGGCCCGAAGGAAGGCCTTGCGCTCATCAACGGCACCCAGTTCTCGACCGCATATGCCCTGGTTGGTCTCTTCGAGGCCTGGCGGTGCATGGAGGGGGCGCTCGTCGCCTCGGCGTTGTCGACCGATGCGATCATGGGCTCGACCGCGCCGCTCGAGCCCGAGATCCACGACCTGCGCGGCCAGCCAGGGCAGATCGAGGCAGCCGCCTGCCTGCGCGCCCTCATGGCCGGGTCCGAGATCCGCGAAAGCCATCGCGAGGGCGACACGCGGGTGCAGGATCCCTATTGCATCCGCTGCCAGCCGCAGGTGACCGGCGCGGCCATGGACCTGCTGCGCTTCGCGGGCCGGACGCTCGAGATCGAGGCGAACGCGGCGACCGACAACCCGCTCGTCCTCACGCAGAAGGGGCTGATCGTATCGGGCGGGAACTTCCATGCGGAACCCGTCGCCTTTGCCGCCGACCAGGTGGCGCTGGCAGTCGCCGAGATCGGCTCGATCAGCCAGCGACGCGTCGCCCTCATGGTGGATCCGACGCTCAGCCATGACCTGCCGCCATTCCTGACGCCGGACCCGGGCCTGAACTCGGGCTTCATGATCGCCGAAGTCACGACGGCCGCGCTGATGTCCGAGAACAAGCAGCGGGCCAATCCGTGCTCGACCGACTCGACGCCGACAAGCGCGAACCAGGAGGACCATGTCTCGATGGCGGCCCATGGCGCGCGGCGGCTCCTGCGAATGACCGACAACCTCGCGCGGATCGTTGGCATCGAGCTGCTGTGCGCCGCGCAGGGCGTCGAGTTCAGGGCCCCCCTGACGACCAGCCCCGCCCTTGCCCGGGTGGTCGCCCGGCTGCGCGAGGATATCGCCTCGCTGGGCGAGGATCGCTTCATTTCGCCCGATCTCGAGGCGGCGGCCGATCTGGTTCGCATGCGCGCGGTGGTCGAGGCGGCCGATGGCGTCGTGTTCCCAGTCCTCTGAGGGCGGAAAGCGCGACCGTGCAGAAATCGCGCATTGAATGTCGGGCCTTCCGCCTGCATTGTGCCGGCCGCTGAACTGGGGGAAGGCGCATGCGGATCATCATCGACGAGGAAGCGGGAACGCTGACCTGCGAAGGGCCGGAGGGGCGCGAAACCCTCGGGCTCTGGTCTGACCGGGCGTTCGAGATCATCGCGCGCCAGTATGTGCGCGTTGGGTGGAACCAGAAATACACCTACAGCTTCTCGTGGATGGGACGACCCGTCATCCAGTTGCCCGATGACATGATCCGCATGCAGGAAGTCATCTTCGCGACCAAGCCCGACCTGATCGTCGAGACTGGCATCGCGCATGGCGGCAGCCTGATCTTCTACGCCTCGCTGTTCGCGGCGATGGGCAAGGGGCATGTCCTTGGCGTCGATATCGAGATCCGCCCGCATAACCGCGCCGCCATCGAGGCCCACCCCATGTTCGGCCGCATCGACATGTTCGAGGGCTCGTCCACCGCCGACGACATGGTCCGCCGCGTCCACGATTTCGCCAAGGGCTACGAGCGTGTGATGGTGATCCTCGACTCGAACCATACCTACGCGCATGTCACCGACGAGCTCGAGGCCTATGCCGACCTGGTCACGCCGGGCTGCTACCTGGTGTCGACCGACGGGGTGATGCGCGACGTTGCCGACGTGCCCCGGGCCGGCGAGAACTGGGCGAACGACAACCCGGCCAACGCGGCCGAGGACTTTGCCGCGCGCCATCCCGAATTCGTGCTCGAGCAGCCCGCGTGGCCGTTCAACGAATCGACGCTGTCGCGCAACGTGACCCACTTCCCCAGCGCCTGGCTGCGAAGGGTGTAGGCCGGGCCCGGCAGGGTGTCTCTGCCATGCGCCTCAGACGAGGCGCGAGAACCGGGCGACGCGCCGGTTGATCTGACGCAGCACCGCGAGTTCCATCCGCAGGCGCTCCCATCCCGCGAGGCCACTGCGGTCCATCTCGGCCCTGCATTCCCTGCGGTACGCACTGGCAAGCCGCCTCAGGCGGTCGCGGTCACCCGGCGACCAGTCGCTCTTGTAAGGGCGGTCCGAGAGGCGAAGCGTCAGGCGTGCCGCGTCGTCGAAAACCACGGCGCCCCGGCAGATTGCCGGGAACATCGCGAGATGGTCCCATGCCCAGAGATCGGGATCGAGTGCCGTGACCGCACGCTCGAAGGAGGGGATCACCGCTTCGCGCCGCCAAAGGCCGTAGATCCATCCCGCCTGCGACTTGCGCAGTACCGTCGCCGGATGAGGACTGCCGCGCTCGAGCGACGCCACCGGCCGGGGGCGCCGTTTCCCCGAGCCGAGCCGGAGGGTCTCGACATGGGGGGCGGCGAGCATCGCGCCGGGGGCCTCGTCGAGGCGCCGAATGAGCCTTTCGACATAGTCGTCCGAGCACAGGTCGTCATACGAGCGCCACATGAAATAGGGCGCGTTCGTTTCGCGAAGGACGAAGCGAAAGTTCTCGGTCGGGCCGATGTTCTCGGTCTGCCGGACGCTGCGCAGGCGCGGCTCGCGCGCGCAGACCTTCTCGATGATCCGCGGCGTGTCGTCCTCCGAGGCGTTGTCGGAGATCAGGGCCTCCCAGTCGCCGAAGGTCTGCGCGCGAAGGCCCTCGAGGGATTCCTCGAGCATCGCGGCGGCGTTGTAGACGGGAATACCGATACTGACCCTGGCCATGCGTGCGACGACCTATCCTGTTCCGGAGCGCTGGTGAAGCGACGTGCCGAAGGCGCGCGCGTAAGCCGAGAGCCGTGAGCGCAGCAATCCCGCCGTCTCGATCCCGGTCGAGGCGAGACGGCGCGTGTCGGCAACGAGCCGGAGGGGTTCGTTCGGCGCAAGGGCGCGTCCGCCGAACCGCGCCGAGACGGGACGATCGAGCGCCGCGGCGATTACGTCTGCGATCTCGTCAAGCCGTGACGGATCACCGCTGGCGACGTTCATCGGTCCCTCAACGTCTCCAAGCGCCAGGCGGGCAATTGCCGTCCCGAGCACATCGGCATCGAGGAAATCGCGCGTCAGTTCCGCGGGTCCCGTGTCGATTGGCGTGCCGCTCTGAAATGCATTGATGAGCGCCGGAATGAGGCGCGAACGCGGCTCGCCTTGGCCAAATGTGAAGAAGATCCGTGCCCACAAATGGCTCAATCCCTCGGCGGACGCCAGGTTTCCGAGCGCGCCCCCAGTGCGGGCCTTGGCCGAGCCGTAGATCGTTGCCGGGGCCAGCGGCGCATCCTCGCCGAAGCGCTCGGCGCCCGTTGTCCAATCATATTCGGCAACCGACCCCAATCCGACGATCCGCCGGCCGCCGGCCGCGGCGAACCGGGCGAAGAGGTCTTGTGACGCCTCCTCCCATTCGAGGTTCAGGGGCGAATTCCAGAACGCGCCATGCGCGGTGACCCAGGCGGCGTGGACGAGGACCTCTGCCCGCGCCTCGCTGATCGCCCGTGCGCGAACCTCGGGGACGAGAAGGTCGCCGCCTTGCGTGGCCGTGCGTGCATCGACCACCTCGGCCCCGAGCGACCGGAGCTCGTCCGCGATCCGGCGGCCTATGAAACCGCCAGCGCCGGTGAGCAGAACCCTGTTTGGACCGGTCATCTGTCGTTCCCGCCGCGTGCTCATCCTCGATCGCGCCGCACTATAGTGGGCTTTGCCGGGTTCGTCGTGCGACGTGGAGGCCCACCCCGCATCTTGCATTTGCCTTGGGGTGGGAGCGGCCTCTAACCTCGTTCGGGATCGGGCCCGGCATCGCCATGGGCCCCGGGTGGTGGGATGTCGAGGCGCATGTCGGAAAAATCGACCGGACCTTGCGTCGACCGGCCTGCGCGGTCGAGCATCCTGACCCTCAATGCGGGCTCGTCCAGCATCAAGTTCGCGATCTTCGACGCGCGGGCCGGCGATGACCCCTATCTGAGCGGCCTGGCTGACCGGATCGGGTCGGACGCCGCCACGGTGACGGCCAAGGACGCCGATGGGCAGCCGATCGCGCTACCCGAGATGCCACAGGCGGCGGGGGAAACGCACGAGACGACGATTGCCTGGCTGCTTCCCGTCCTCATGGAGCATGCGAGCGGCACCATCGTCGCGTCCGGCCACCGGGTCGTTCATGGCGGGACGGATTTTGTCGTGCCCGCGGTGCTAGACGAGGACGCGCTGACGGTGCTCGAGCGCCTCGTCCCGCTCGCCCGGACCCACCAGCCGCATGCGCTGGCGGCCCTGCGCGCGGTCGGGCGCGTCTGGCCGGGTGTGCCCAGGATCGGCTGTTTCGACACCGCGTTCCACAGCACGCTGTCGCCCGTTGCACGAGCCTTCGCCCTGCCACAGTGGGTGTCCGACGCGGGCGTGCGCCGCTACGGCTTTCATGGCCTTTCCTATGAATGGATCGCCTCGCGGCTGCCCAAGCACCTCGGGCCCGTGGCGGATGGCCGCGTGATCGCCGCGCATCTCGGCAACGGTGCCAGCCTTTGCGGGATGATTGCGCGCCGCAGCCAGGCGACGACAATGGGGTTCACCCCGCTCGACGGGCTGATGATGGGCGAGCGGCCCGGGGTTCTCGACCCGGGCGCCGTTCTCTTCATGCTCGACGAGATGGGGCTCGATCTTGCCGAGGTTCGGCGCATCCTGTTTCGCGAGAGCGGGCTGCGCGGCGTGTCGGGTCTTTCCAACGACATGCGCGCCTTGCTTGCAAGCGACCGGCCCGAAGCGCGGTTCGCGGTCGATCTCTATGTCCATCGTGCGGTCAGCCAGATCGGGGCGATTGCGGCGGAACTCGGCGGCTGCGACGCGCTCGTCTTCACCGCGGGGGTCGGCGAGCACGCCGCGCCCGTGCGCGCCCGCATCGTCGAGGGCTGCGGCTGGCTTGGCGCGCGGCTCGATCACTCGGCGAACGACGCGGCGGCTGGCGGCGGCGCGCGGGTCATCTCGGCGGCGGACAGCCGCGTGCCGGTCTGGGTCGTCCCGACCAACGAGGAAGCCGTGATCGCAAACGCGACACGCGCGCTCGCGGGCGCAGCGTAATCCGGCGCGCGCTGCGGCACTGCATGTCGCGTTTATAAGATCAGCAAACGCTCCGGATACGGGTTTCGGGGATTTCAGCCCTTCAGCCGATAGCCGCTCGAGAGCCAGCGCCAGGCGAGCCACCACAGCGCCGCGTTGAGCGCCGTGGTGATGCCGAAGCCAAGCCAGGGGTCGGCATCCGAATGGCCCAGAACGCCGTGCCGGAAGCCGTCGATCAGGTAGAAGAACGGGTTGAGATGGCTGAGTGTCAGGAAAGGCTCCGGCAGAACCGTGACCGAATAGAACGTGCCGGACAGGAACGACAGCGGCGTGATGACGAAATTGGTGATCGCCGCCATCTGGTCGAACTTTTCCGAATGGATGCCGGCAAGCAGGCCGAGCAGGGCAAGCATGAGCGACCCCTGCGCCGCGAAGACCAGCGCCCATGCCGGCGCGACCAGCCCCACGCCAACGGCCGGGAAGATCAGGATGCCGATGGCAAGCGCGCAGGCCAGCCCACGGGTGGCCCCCCCAAGCGCATAGCCGGTGAGCATCTCGCCCGCCGAAAGCGGGGGCATCAGCGTGTCGATGATGTTGCCCTGCACCTTCGAGATCAGCACCGATGACGAGGTATTGGCGAAGGCGTTCTGGATTACCGCCATCATCAGCACGCCGGGGGCGAGAAACATCTCGAATGGCACGTCCTCGACCGGTCCGCGCCGCCCCGCGAAGGCCAGGGTGAAGACCACCATGAACAGGATCGAGGTCGCGATCGGGGCGAGGATGGTCTGCGTGTAGACTGACGCGAAGCGCCGCACCTCGCGCAGGTAGAGCGTCCACAGGCCAAGCCAGTTGACGGCGCCAAAACGCCGCACGCCCATGCTCTGCTCGCCACGCATCACCGACTCTCCTTGCCCGCTGCTGTTTCGGCGACTTGTAACCCGCCCGCCAGTGCCTACAATAGGGAGCAGTCCGAGCGAGCGGGCGTGCCGGTTGCCGAGGGGCGCGCCCGGCGCCCGGTCTTTCCGTTACGAGGGAGTTCTTCATGTCCTGGACCGACGAGCGGGTCGAGAAGCTCAAGGAGCTTTGGGCCGAAGGCATGAGCGCGAGCCAGATCGCCAAGCAGCTGGGCGGCGTGACCCGCAATGCGGTCATCGGCAAGGTGCACCGGCTTGGCCTTTCGAACCGCACTCCGGGTGGCGGGCAGGGGGGCACCGATGATGCGCCCGCACGTCCGTCGCCGGCCCCAAAGCCGGTGGCCGATCCCGCGCCCAGCCGTGCCGAGGCGGAAGCCGCAAAGGCGGAGGCGCCTGCATCCGCCGCGTCGGCGACCCAGTCTGCCTCGGGCAAGCCGGCGACCGATGTGCCGGCCGAGCCGGCCTCCGCCGATCAGTCGCGACGCGACGCGGTGATCCGCGACGCGACGCTGCCGCGCCCGCCCGGGCCGCCCACGCCCGAGGAGGAGGAGGCACGCGAGACGCTGGCCGAGATCGAGAAGATGGCGCGCAAGCTCGATCTGCTCGACCTGACCGAGCGCACCTGCAAATGGCCGATCGGCGATCCCACGGAGGACGACTTCCACTTCTGCGGGCTGCCGTCGGTCAGCGGCAAGCCCTATTGCGAGCACCACGTGCTGGTGGCGTTCCAGCCGATGTCCACGCGCCGGGACCGCGGGCGCGCCGCGCGCTGACGCGGACCACCGCCAAGCCGACATGATCAAAGCCCCGGCGCTGCGCCGGGGCTTTGATCTTCGCGGTAATGGGCGCGCGCCGTGCCATGCGCGTCGGCTCGGTTCAGATGCTGTAGGTCTCATCAAGGGCGTAGCCCGCCGCGCGAACCGTGCGGATCGGGTCGCGCTCGCCGCGCGCGTTCAGGGCCTTGCGAAGGCGTCCGACATGGACGTCGACCGTGCGCGCCTCGACATAGACATCGTGGCCCCAGACGAGATCGAGCAACTGCTCGCGCGAGAACACGCGCCCCGGCCGCTGCATCAGGCAATCCAGCAGGCGGAACTCGGTCGGACCGAGGTGCACCTCGCGCTCGCCCCGGCGGACGCGGCGGGTCTCGCGGTCGAGCAGGAGGTCGCCGAAGGTCGCGACATCGGCCGCGAGCGTCGGGCGCACGCGCCGCAGCAGGGCCCGGACGCGCGCAACCAGCTCGGGCAGCGAGAAGGGTTTGGTGAGATAGTCATCCGCCCCGGTGTCGAGCCCCCGGATCCGGTCTTCCTCCTCCCCGCGCGCGGTCAGCATGATGACCGGAATGTCGCGCGTCTGGCTACGCGCCCGGATCCGGCGGCAGATCTCGATCCCCGAGAGCTGCGGCAGCATCCAGTCAAGCAGGACGAGATCGGGCTTGTCCTCGTCGATGGCAAGCAGGGCCTCGTCTCCGTCGCCCGCGACGCGCACCGCGAAGCCTTCCTTGCCGAGATTGTATTCGAGGAGGGCCGAGAGCGCTTCTTCATCCTCCACGATCAGTATTCGTGCCGCCATCTGCTCTCACTCCTCGCTGCGCCGCCCAGTGGCGGCGTCAATCCTCGATGAACGCCGCCAGGGGGTCGCCCTTCGGCCGGTCATCGCCAAGCTGCTCGCCCTCGACCACGTAGTAGGTCATCTCCGAGATGAAGGTCGCGTGATCCCCGATGCGCTCGAGGTTCTTGGCAACGAAGAGGAGTTGCGAGCACAGCGAGATGACGCGCGGGTCCTCCATCATGTAGGTGGTGAGTTCGCGGAAGATCGAGTTGTACATCTCGTCCACCTCGACATCGCGCTTCCAGACCGACACCGCCATCGATGTGTTGCGCGACGTGTAGGCGTCGAGCACCTCGGCGAACAGGGTCTGGGTGAGCTTGCCCATGCGCAGGATCGAGCCGGTGACCCGCAGCGGCTGGCCCTCGTTGAGCACCTGGGTGCGCTTCGCGATGTTCTTCGCGAGATCGCCGATGCGCTCGAGGGTCGACGACACCTTGAGCGCCGCCACGATCTCGCGCAGGTCGCTGGCGACCGGCTGGCGCAGGGCCAGCATCTGGATCGCGTCGTGCTCGAGCCGCGCGTCCATCATGTCGAGCCGGTCGTCGGACTCGATGACCTTGCGCGCCAGCGCGCCATCGCGCAGGCGGACCGCCTCGAGCGCCATGCTCAGCTCTTCTTCGGCCAGCCCTCCCATCTCGGAGATTCGCGCCGTGATCTTCTGAAGTTCCTCGTCGAACGAGGAGACGATGTGCTCTTTCATGATCGCATGCCTTCCTGAATGCGCGCCGCCGCCCTGTTCAGCCGAAGCGTCCCGTGATGTACGCTTGGGTCTTCTCGTGGTCGGGATTGGTGAAGATCTTCGACGTATCGTCGTACTCGAGCATCAGGCCCAGGTGGAAGAAAGCGGTCTTCTGGCTCACCCGGGCGGCTTGCTGCATCGAGTGGGTGACGATCACCACCGAGTAGCTCTTGCGAAGCTCGTCGATCAGTTCCTCGACCTGTGCGGTGGCGATGGGGTCAAGCGCCGAGCAGGGCTCGTCCATCAGCAGAACTTCGGGGGCCGTGGCGATCGCGCGGGCGATGCAGAGGCGCTGCTGCTGGCCGCCCGACAGGCCGGTTCCCGGCGCGGCCAGGCGATCCTTGACCTCCTCCCAGAGGGCCGCGCGGCGCAGGGCGCTCTCCACGATCCCGTCGAGGTCGGCCTTCGACTGCGCAAGACCGTGGATCTTGGGCCCGTACGCAATGTTGTCGTAGATCGATTTCGGGAAAGGGTTGGGCTTCTGGAAAACCATGCCGACCCGGGCGCGAAGCTGAACGGGGTCGACGCTCGCGTCGTAGATGTCATGGCCGTCGAGTTCGATCGTGCCTTCGACACGGCAGATGTCGATCGTGTCGTTCATCCGGTTGAGGCAGCGCAGGAAGGTCGACTTCCCGCAGCCCGAGGGTCCGATGAAAGCGGTCACCGATCGGTCGAGGATCTCGATCGAGACGTCCTTGATCGCATGGGTGTCGCCGTAGAAGACGTTCACCTTCCTCGCCGAGATCTTCGCGCTCACGATGTTCGAGGCGATCTGTGCCTCGGCGGTGATGGTCTTGTTCATGGGTGGGCTCCCTTGGGCTTTGTCCGGGATGCGGCGGCGTTACCAGCGGCGCTCGAAGCGCTTGCGGAGAACCACGGCGAGGGCATTCATCAGGATCAGGAAGACCAGCAGCACGCAGATCGCCGCGGAGGTCCGGCTGACGAAACCGCGTTCGGGGCTGTCGGCCCAGATGAAGATCTGCGTCGGCAGGGCTGTCGACGAGTCGAGGATACCGCCCGGCGCCTGGGTGATGAAGGCGTTCATGCCGATCAGCAGGAGCGGCGCGGTCTCGCCGAGTGCCTGCGCCAGCCCGATGATCGTGCCGGTCAGGATGCCGGGCATGGCGAGCGGCAGGACGTGGCCGAACACCACCTGGTGCTTGGATGCGCCGATCCCGAGCGCGGCCTCGCGGATCGAGGGCGGCACTGCCTTCACCGCGGCGCGGGTGGCGATGATGATCGTTGGCAGGGTCATCAGGGCGAGCGTCATGCCGCCGACGAGCGGCGCCGAGCGCGGCAGCCCGAACCAGCCGATGAAGACGGCCAGCGCGAGCAGGCCAAACACGACCGAGGGCACCGCCGCGAGATTGTTGATGTTGATCTCGACGGTATCGGTGAGCTTGTTCTTCGGCGCGAATTCCTCGAGGTAGATCGCGGCCGCGATGCCGACAGGGAATGAGATCAGGAAGCAGACGAGGAGCGCGTAGAACGAGCCGAGGATGGCGCCCCTGAGGCCCGCAAGTTCGGGGAAGCGGCTGTCGGCGTTCGTGATGAGGCCCGTGTTCAGGGGCTTCGACACGAGGCCTTTCTCCTCGAGGCGGTCGAACCACGCGATCTCCTGGTCATTGACCCGTCGATTGGCCTCGGGCGTCTTGCGGTCGACGAGCCCCTTGGCGAGCTGGTCATACGGGTCCGACACCGGCACCGACAGGGTGACGCGGGTTCCGATCAACGCGGGATCGGCGACGACGCGGTCGCGCAGGATGTACTGTGCGCCATTGCTGGGGATGTTGGCGATTTCGCGCTGATCGGCGCGCGACGTCACCTCCGGGAAGAGCCCGAGCATCGCGTCGCGCACGATGGCGCGGTAGTTGCCCGCCGCCGGATCCTCGGCCGAAACGCGGTCGGCGCTGATCTCGAATTCGAGCTTCAGGTGGGTTTGCGTGAAGGCCGCGAAGCCGTTCGAGACGAGCGAGAGGACGAGGATCCCCAGCATCGAGAACGAGATGGCGAGTGCCGCGATGCCCGCGAACTTCAGCCACTTGTCGCCGGAATGGCGGCGCGCGAGGCGCTTGCGCAGTTCGGCGTCGGACCAGTCGATGCGCTGCGGCGCGGAGGAGGCGAGATCGGTCATGCGGGCATCCTCAGTCGTAGAGTTCGCGATATTTGCGGACAAAGCGCAGCGCGATCAGGTTGAGCGCGAGGGTGACGATGAACAGCATCAGGCCGAGCGCAAAGGCGGCCAGCGTCTTCGGGTTGTCGAACTCGCTGTCGCCGATCAGCAGGGTGACGATCTGCACGGTCACCGTCGTCACCGAGTCGAGCGGATTGACGGTCAGCGTGGCGATAAGGCCAGCGGCCATGACGACGATCATGGTCTCGCCGATCGCGCGGCTGACCGCCAGCAGGACGCCGCCGACGATGCCGGGGATCGCAGCGGGGAAAAGGATCTTGCGCACGGTCTCGCCCCGCGTCGCACCGAGGGCGAGCGAGCCGTCGCGCAGCGCCCGGGGCACTGCCGAGAGGGCGTCGTCGGTGAAGGACGAGATGAACGGGATCAGCATGATGCCCATCACGCCGCCCGCCGCGAGCGCCGTGTTCGGCGCGACGTCAATGCCGAGCGCCGCGCCGGCGCTGCGGATCGCTGGCGCGACCACGAGGATCGCGAAGAACCCGTAGACGACGGTGGGCACGCCCGCGAGGACCTCGAGGATGGGCTTCGAGATGCTGCGGATCCGGCTGCTCGCGAACTCGTTGAGGTAGATCGCCGAAAGCAAGCCGATCGGCACGGCCACGACCAGTGCGACCGTGGTGATGACGATCGTGCCGAGAAACACGGGGACCCAGCCGAAGGCGCCGGCGCCGGCGACCTGGTCCTCGCGCAGCGCGATCTGCGGCTCCCAGTTGAGGCCGAACAGGAACTCGGTGATCGGCACCTTGTCGAAGAAGCGGATCGACTCGTAGATCAGCGAGGCGACGATGCCGAAGGTCACGAAGATGGCGAGCACCGAGCAGGCGATCATCAGCCAGGTCGTGATCGCCTCGACGCGGTGGCGCGCGCGGAACTCGGGCGAGATGCGGCTGCGTGCGACATAGAGGCCGACCGCCGCGATCGCGAGCGTCGCGACCCAGAGCGCCACGGAGGCGATCGACCGGAGACTGTTGTAGCGCTCGGCCGCCTCGAGCTTCCAGGGCTCGGGCGTGCCGAAGATGTTGCCGCGGGCGATCGACTTGATCTCGGCCTCGATAAGCGAAAGCCGGCCGGCATCGAGCCCGGCCATCTCCGTCTCGGGGAGCGACCCGATCACGATCGAGTCGATCACGCTGCCCTGGAGGAGCAGCCACAGAAGGACGAAGAGCACCGCCGGAAGCCCCGTCAGCAGCAGCGCATAGGCGCCATGGAAACCGGCGAGCGAGTGGAACCTCGCGCTGCCGCCAGCGATCGCGGCGCGCGCCGTCGCACGGTTCATCACGTACCCGACGGCTGCTGCGAGAAGGAGGACGAGGAACAGGTAGCCGATCATCTTTGGCCTCGCGTGCCGTCGAGCGCAGGTTGGCGCCCGGGAAGGAAGTGAATGGGGCCGGCGTTACGCCGCCGGCCCCGAGGCTTGGATAGCAGGCGTCAGGAGCCCGGCGCATCCATGGGCTTGCCCTTCGAGGCCGCGGCCTGCACTTCCTTGCGGCGCTCGTCGCCGAGCGGGATCAGGCCGCGCTCCGAGAGATAGCCGCCCGGACCCATCGAGGACTCCGAGATGTACTCGACGATGAACTCGTCGAGACCCGGGATCACGCCGCGATGCGCGTTCTTCACGTAGAAGAACAGCGGGCGCGACACGCCGTACTCGCCCGAGGCGATCGTGTCCTCGTTCGGCAGAACGCCCTCGATGGCCACGGCCTCGAGCGTGTCCTGGTTCTCGAACAGGAACGAGTAGCCGAAGATGCCCAGCGCGGTCGGATCGGCCTGCAGGCGCTGCACGATCAGGTTGTCGTTCTCGCCGGCCTCGATGAAGGGGCCGTCCTGGCGCATGCGCTGGCAGACCTGCTTCTTCGCGTCCTTGTCGAGCGCCTCGACCGCCTCGAAGGTCTCGCAGCCCTCTTCCATAACGAGTTCGACGAAGGCGTCGCGGGTGCCCGAGGTCGGCGGCGGGCCGAACACCGAGATCTTGAGATCGGGCAGCGAGGGGTCGATCTCGCTCCACTTGGTGTAGGGGTTCGGGACGATCTTGCCGTCCTGCGGCACCTCGGCGGCGAGCGCGAGGAACAGCTGCGCCTTCGTCAGGTCGAGGTGGTTCTCGCTCTGCGCGTGGGCAATCGAGAGGCCGTCATAGCCGAGCAGGACCTCGGTGACGCTGTCGACGCCGTTCTCGGCGCAGAGCTTGAACTCCGACGCCTTCATGGCGCGCGACGCACCGGTCACATCCGGGTGGGCCTCGCCGACGCCCTGGCAGAACAGCTTCATGCCGCCGCCCGTGCCGGTCGACTCGACGACGGGCGCCTTGTTGCCCGTCTTGTTGGCGAACTCTTCCGCCACGGCCTGCGTATAGGGGAATACCGTCGAGGAGCCGACGATCTGAATCTGGTCGCGCGCGGCGGCCGAGCCCGCCATAGCAACAGTCGCGATGGCGGTGGCGGCCACGCCGATGGTGAGTTTGGTCACGGGGTTTCTCCGTTCCTGCGTTTCCGACACGGGCGTGCACCGACGGTTCCGTGTCCGGTGAGTCGCTTGCGGGGGCGCGAGCGCCGCCCGTGGGGGCCTCGGTAGACCTCGTGTATTACACTTTGATGACAGTTCGGTGACGCTACGGCGTCACGCTTCGTGCCGTGCCCGGGGGGAGGTTCTCGCCGGCGATGGATGACGTAGGGGAAGGCCCGCTCAGGCCGGCCGATGTCAGCCGCCCGAGACCAGGCGCAGATGCGGCCCGTCAGCCTCGGTGGCCTTGCCGGCGGCCTCGGCAACCGGCAGCCAGACCGTGAACCGCGTGCCCTTCCCGGGCGTGCTCTCGATCGACAGGCTCCCGCGATGGCGGTTCAGGATATGCTTGACGATCGCCAGTCCCAGCCCGGTGCCGCCACGCTCGCGCGAGCGCGAGGGCGAGACGCGGTAGAACCGCTCGGTCAGGCGCGGAAGGTGCTCGCGGGCGATGCCGGGACCGTCATCCTCGACCGCGACGCCCAGCATGTCGGGGCGGTCCGGGTCGCTCTCGATCAGCCGCACGCGCACTTCGGGGCTCGGCTGGGCATAGCGAAGCGCGTTCTCGATGAGGTTCACGAACACCTGGTTGAGCTCCTCGCGGCTGCCCGGAACCGTGGGCAGGTCCGCGGCCGGCACTGCGACGATGCGCATGCCAGCCGTCTCGGCGACCGGGAGCAGGCTCTCCACCGCGTCCTGGATGATGCGGGTCACGGGCTGTGGCGTCTCGGGATGGATGCGCTCGTTGATCTCGATCCGGTTCAGCGAGATCAGATCCTCGATCAGGTGCCGCATGCGCTCGGTTTGCGCGGCCATCATCCCCAGAAACCGCGCCTGCGCCTCCACGTCGCCCTTTGCGTGGCCGGTCAGCGTCTCGATCAGCCCGGAGACGGCGGCAAGGGGCGTCTTCAGTTCGTGGCTGGCATTGGCAACGAAGTCGCGGTGGAGTTGCTCGGCGCGCCGGGCGCGCGTCTGATCCTCGATCGTGACGACCAGCCGGACATCCGCGGCCGTCGATCCGGGCACAGGGTCCAGCACAGGGTTCGGCGCAGGGTCCGGCGCCGTGTCCAGCGCCGTGACATGAGCCGCAAGATCGTACTCCGCGGTCCGCGACAGCGTGAAGGTGATCGGGCCCTCAGGCGCTGCCGCCCGGCCCCCTTCCAGCGTCGCCTCGATTGCCGCGAGCAGCTTTGGCGCGCGCAAGGTCGCCACGGCGAAGGGTGTCGGCGGCAGGGTCGCGAAGAAGCGTCGCGCCTGGGCGCTCACGAGGACCACGCGACCTGCCGCGTCAATGAGCAGGACGCCATGCGGCAGGTTCTCGAGCAATGCCTGCGTCGAGGGCGGCAGCGCGGGGTCCGAAGACATGCGCGCGCCGGCAGACATGGGGTTCGGTGCCGATGCACTGGCAGGAAGGCGAGGACCGAACGCCGGCATGCCGCCCCGTATCCATACCAGTGCCAAGCCTCCGGCAATTGCTCCGGCACCCGCCACCAGCGCCACGATCCCGGGCGATACACCCATTCTGGCGGCTGCGAACCCTGCCACTCCGGCGCCCAGCGCCGGCGCCAGCGGCTTGAGCAACCGCTCCCGCGTAACGAACTGCGCCACTGCCTTGCCTCGTCTGATATGTTGTTTTGCAACCATAGCACATTGCAAATGCCCGGATTAACTGGAATTGCCGTCATTCAAAGGTCATATATAAGTGTGCGGTGCAGCATCAGGGCGCCGCGACCGGGAGACGAATGCATGATCCGCTACGCGCTCAGATGCAGACACGGCCACGGTTTCGATGCGTGGTTCGCGAACTCGTCGGCGTTCGAGGAGCAGCGCGACGCGGGTCGCGTGAGTTGCGCGATCTGTGGCGACATCTCGGTCGAGAAAGCGGTGATGGCGCCCTCGGTCAGCTCGGGAGACGCGCCGGCGCGCCAGCCGGGCGATGCGGCCCTCGGGTCGATCCAGCCTGCCTCGCCGCTCGAGCTTGCGATCTCCGCGCTCCGCCGCAAGATCGAGGCGACGTCGGACTACGTCGGCACCGAGTTCGCGACCGAGGCGCGCCGCATCCACGACGGCGAGGCCGATGCGCGTTCGATCTGGGGCGAGGCGACGGTCAAGGACGTGCGGGCCCTCGCGGATGACGGGATCCCGGTGACGCCGCTTCCGTTCGTGCGCCGGCGCGACGACTGACGCCCGAAAGCCGCGCGCATCGCCGCAACACCCTGCCGCAGGGTCATTCGACCGCTTTCCGGGGCCTTGTCGCCGCTTCCCCCTGCCGCTATAGACGCGCGCCATGTGAATCCCGTCCGCGAAGGCCGCGGCCCCGTCCGGTCGCACCCGCAGGAAACCGCCATGACCCGCGCCGCACCCCGTCTCGTCATGAAATTCGGTGGCACTTCGGTCGCCGATCTCGAGCGCATCCGCAATGCGGCCGCAAAGGTCAAACGCGAGGTCGACCGCGGTTACGACGTCACCGTGGTCGTCTCGGCGATGGCGGGCGAGACGAACAAGTTCGTCGAGTTCGTGCACGATGCCGCCTGTCCGCCGGGCTCGAACGGGTCGGGGCTCTACGATGCGCGGGAATACGATGCAGTGGTCGCCGCCGGCGAGCAGGTGACCTCGGGCTTGATGGCGCTGGTCCTTCAGCAGATGGACGTGCCCGCGCGCTCGTGGATGGGCTGGCAGGTGCCGATCATGACCACCGGCGCGCATGGCTCGGCCCGCATCGTCGACATCCCGACCGACAATCTCGCGAAGAAGTTCGGCGAGGGCTTGCACGCGGTCGTCGCCGGCTTCCAGGGCATCGGGCCCGACGGCCGGATCTCGACGCTGGGGCGCGGCGGGTCCGACACTTCGGCCGTGGCCCTCGCGGCGGCGCTGGGGGCCGAGCGTTGCGACATCTACACCGATGTCGATGGCGTCTACACCACCGATCCGCGGATCGAGCGGCGCGCGCGGAAGCTCGACAAGATCGCCTACGAGGAAATGCTCGAGCTTGCCTCGCTGGGTGCCAAGGTGCTCCAGACGCGTTCGGTCGAGCTTGCGATGCGCTACAAGGTTCGCCTCCAGGTGCTGTCGTCCTTCGACGACAAGCCCGGCACGCTGGTGTGCGACGAGGAGGAAATCGTGGAACAGAACGTCGTAAGCGGGATCGCGCACTCGCGCGACGAGGCGAAACTCACCCTCGTCAAGGTGCCGGACCGTCCGGGCGTGGCGGCCGCGATCTTCGGGCCGCTGGCCGATGCCGGCGTGAACGTCGACATGATCGTCCAGAACATCGGCGCCGACGGTATGACCGACATGACCTTTTCGACGGTGACGGACCAGGTGGCGAAGGCGCGCGCCGCCCTCGAGGCCGCGCGCGGCGAGATCCGCTACCATGACCTCGTCATCGACGACGAGGTGTGCAAGATCTCGATCGTCGGCATCGGCATGCGCAGCCATGCGGGCGTGGCGCAGAGGATGTTCTCGGCGCTGGCGCAGGAGGGGATCAACATCAAGGTGATCACCACCTCCGAGATCAAGGTTTCGGTCCTGATCGATCGCAAGTACATGGAGTTGGCGGTACAGACGCTGCACAAGACGTTCGGGCTCGAGGGCGACTGAGCGCCACGGGCCGCATTTCCCGGCGGGGTTGGGGTCGGGCGCGAGCAGAATTTCTTTAAGGACGGAAGGGGCAATCGATGCCCACCGGTGACAAGGGCGGATCGCGGGTCTTGCTGCGCACGCTCAGGGCGGCCATGGCCAGCCCTGGCGACGGTCAGCAGCGTCTCGACAAGGTGGTGCATCTTGTCGCGTCGAACATGGTGGCCGAGGTCTGCTCGATCTATCTCAAGCGTGACGAGCGCACCCTCGAACTCTGCGCCACCGAAGGGTTGCGCAAGGACGCGGTGCACCGCGTGCGGCTGCGGGTCGGCCAGGGTCTGGTCGGTCGCATCGCCGACAGCGCCCAGCCGCTCGCCACCGAGGACGCTCAGAACACCCGCGGCTTCCGCTACCTCCCCGAAACGGGCGAGGAGATCTACCAGTCCTTCGTCGGCGTTCCGATCCAGCGACTGGGCGAGGTGATGGGCGTTCTCGTCGTGCAGAACCGCACGGCCCGCCAATACACCGATGACGAGATCGAGGCGCTCGAGGTCGTCGCCATGGTGATCGCCGAGATGGCGGAAGCCGGCGCCTTCCTCGGCTCGGACGGCATGGTCACGGGGCCCGGCCGGCGCGTCGGGCCCATCCTCGTGCCGGGGACGTCCGCGTCGGAAGGCATCGCCGAGGGGATCGTTCACCTGCACGAGCCCAGGCTCGTGGTCTTCGACCCGATCGCCGAGAACATCGAGACCGAGCGCCGCCGCCTCGCCGATGCGGTGGCGGCAATGCGCGGCGATATCGACCGGCTGATCGAGGGTGGAGGCCTCGGTGCTGCGGCGCCGCACCGCGACATCTTCGAGGCCTACCGCATGTTCGCCTATGACAAGGGGTGGATGAAACGGCTCGAGGAAGCGGTCGAATCGGGTCTTTCGGCCGAGGTTGCCGTCGAGAAGGTGCAGTCCGCCGTTCGCGCCCGGATGGAGCGGGCGACCGACCCCTACCTGCGCGAGCGTCTCCACGATCTCGACGATCTTGCGAACCGGCTGCTTCGGTATCTCGTCAGCAACGGCGCCGATGCGACCGAAGGCTTGCCGGAGAACGCGGTGCTGGTCGCCCGCTCGATCGGTCCGGCCGAGCTGATGGACCACGCGGGGCGCGTGCGCGCCGTGGTGCTCGAGGAAGGGTCGCTCTCTTCCCATGCGGCGATCGTGGCGCGCGCGCTCAACATCCCCATGGTCGTGCAGGCCGAGCGCGTCATCCGCGACGCCAACCCCGGCGACCCGATCGTGGTCGACGGCGACGGCGGCCGGGTGCACCTGCGCCCCGAGCCCAGCGTCATCACCGCGTTCCGCGAGAAGATCGATCTCGAGCGCGAGGCGCGCGCGCATTACCGGGCCGAGGCCGGACAGCCCGCGACCAGCCGCGACGGTGTCACCGTCCGGTTGCGGATGAATGCGGGGATCCTCGCCGACCTGCCCTCGCTCAAGCAGTCGGGGGCCGAGGGCGTCGGGCTCTTCCGCACCGAGCTGCAGTTCATGATCCGTGGCCGGATGCCGGGCCGCGAGGTGCAGGCGGCGCTCTACTCGCGCGTGCTGAGCGCCGCGGGCGAGCGCGAGGTGGTGTTCCGCACGCTCGATATAGGCTCGGACAAGGTGCTGCCCTTCATGCGGCGCGAGGAAGAGCCCAACCCGGCGCTCGGCTGGCGGGCAATCCGCGTGGCGCTCGACCGGCCGCTGCTCTTCCGCATGCAGATCCAGTCTCTGATCCGCGGCAGCGAGGGGCGGCCGCTCAGCGTCATGTTCCCCATGATCACCGAGGCGGACGAGTATTTTGCCGCGCGCGAGCTCTTCCTGGCCGAGGTCGAGCGGCTCGTGCGCCTGGGGCATCCGCGCCCGAGGCGCCTCAGGCTGGGCCTGATGCTCGAGACGCCCTCGCTGGTCTTCGCTCCGGACCGGCTGTTCGAGACGGCCGACTTCGTCTCGGTCGGCGGTAACGACCTCATGCAGTTCTTTTATGCCGCCGATCGCGAGAACGAGCGCGTGCGCGGCCGCTACGACGTGCTCAATTTCTCCTTCCTCGACCTTCTCGGGCAGGTCGTGGCACGCTGCGCCAGGGCCGGCACACCGCTCTCGTTCTGTGGCGAGGCGGCCGGGCGTCCGCTCGAGGCGCTCGCGCTCGTCGCGACCGGCTTCCGCGAGCTTTCGATGCGTCCCGCCTCGATCGGACCGGTGCGCCGCATCCTGCGCGCGGCCTCGATCGACGAGACCGCCGCCCGCATGTCTGAAGCGCGGCAGGGCGGGGCGGCATCGGCGCGAGCCGCGCTGGCCGACTGGGCTCGCGGCGTCGACCTGCCGGTGTGAAGGCCCGGGCATCGGGCGGCGGATCCGGCGCAGGGCGATCGGTCGCAGGCGCGTGAAATCGCTGGCATCGACTCGCCCTCTGGGGTATGCGGTAAGAAAAGCAGACCAATTACCGAAGGCGCCGAGCCATGGAGATGCCCCAGCCAGACGCCCGCGCACTTGCCGCGAAAGACGATCTGGTCCGCCGACTGACCGAGGCGCTGGGGCCGGACGGCGTCATCTCCGCGCCCGAGGAGCTGATTGCCTACGAGTGCGACGCACTGACGGCGTACCGCTGCCCGCCGATGGCCGTCGCGCTGCCCCGGACGACCGAGGAAGTGGCCGAGACGGTCCGCATCTGCGCGAGCTTCGGTGTCCCCATCGTTCCTCGCGGGGCCGGAACCTCGCTCGCCGGCGGATCGCTGCCGACGGCCGACAGCGTGATCCTGGGCGTCGCGCGCATGAACCAGGCGCTCGACGTCGACTATCCCAACCGTGTCATCCGCGTCCAGGCGGGCATGACCAACCTCGCCGTGACCGGGGCGGTGCAGGGCGAGGGATTCTTCTACGCGCCCGATCCCTCCAGCCAGCTTGCCTGCGCGATCGCGGGCAACATCGCGATGAATTCGGGCGGCGCGCATTGTCTCAAATACGGCGTCACCACGAACAACCTGATGGGCGTGAAGATGGTCACTGCCGAGGGCGAGATCGTCGAGGTCGGCGGAGCGCATCTCGACCCGGCCGGCTACGATCTCCTCGGGCTGATTTGCGGCTCCGAGGGCCAGCTCGGCATCGTGACCGAGGCGACGCTGCGCATCCTCGCCAGCCCCGAGGGCGCGCGCCCGGTCCTGATGGGCTTCTCGAGCTCCGAGATCGCGGGCGCGTGTGTTGCCGACATCATCAAGTCGGGCGTGATCCCGGTCGCGATCGAGTTCATGGATCGCCCCTGCATCCACGCGACCGAGGCCCACGCGAAGGCCGGCTACCCGCTCGATGTCGAGGCACTGCTGATCGTCGAGGTCGAGGGGTCCGATGCCGAGATCGAGACCCAGCTTGCCACCATCAAGGCAGTGGCCGAGCGGCATTCGCCGATGGTCATGCGCGAGTCGACCTCCGAGGCCGAGTCGAAGGCGATCTGGCTGGGCCGCAAGGCGGCATTCGGGGCGATGGGGCAGCTTGGGGACTACATCTGCCTCGACGGCACGGTTCCCGTCGCCACGCTGCCCGAGGTCCTGCGCCGCACGGCCGAACTGGCCGAGCAGTACGGGCTCGAGGTCGCGAACGTCTTCCATGCGGGTGACGGCAACCTGCATCCGCTGATCATCTTTAACGCCAACGCGCCGGGCGAGCTCGAGAAGGCCGAGGCCCTTGGCGCCGATTTGCTGCGGCTCTGCGTGGATGTCGGCGGCTGCCTGACCGGCGAGCACGGCGTCGGCGTCGAGAAGCGCGACCTGATGCTGCATCAATACCGAGCGCCCGATCTCGAGCAGCAGATGGCCGTCAAGGATGTCTTCGACCCGGGCTGGATGCTCAATCCGGCCAAGGTCTTCCCGCTGTCGATGTCGGAAGGCCGGCGCCACGCCGAACACTGAACGCCGCGGACGGACGCGACAATCCGCATCCGGCGGACGCGTCGCGGCCTGCGCCCAGGGGAGTTCCAAATGACCACGCTGACGCCCGCCTCGGAGGCCGAACTGAGCGAGGCCGTCGCCGCCGCCGCCGCCGTGGGCCAGCCGCTCGAGATCGCGGGCGGCGGGACGCGGCGCGGCCTCGGCCGCCCGGTGCAGGCCGAGGGCACGCTCTCGACCTCGGGGATCCGCGGCATCCGGCTCTACGAGCCCGGCGCGCTGACGCTGGTCGTGGCCGCGGGCACGCCGCTTGCCGAGATCGAGGCCGCGCTCGACGCCGAGGGTCAGCGACTGCCCTTCGAGCCGATGGACCATCGCGCGCTGCTGGGCGGCACGGGCGAGCCGACGATCGGTGGCGCCGTCGCCTGCGGCGCGTCGGGTCCGCGGCGGATCCAGGCCGGTGCCTGCCGCGACGCCATGATCGGCGTGCGGTTCGTCAATGGCCGCGGCGAGGCTCTCTCGAACGGCGGGCGGGTGATGAAGAACGTCACCGGCTACGATCTCGTGAAACTGATGGCGGGCAGCTACGGCACGCTGGGCGTGCTGACCGAGGTGGGGTTCAAGGTGCTGCCGCGGCCCGAGCGCGCTCTGACGCTGGTGCTCGAGGGACTGGCCGAGGATCGCGCGGTCGCGGCCCTCTCGGCCGCGGTAACGGCGCCCTTCGATGTCAATGGCGCGGCGCATCTTCCGGCCCGCGCCGATGCGCCGGCCCGGACCCTGGTGCGGGTCGAGGGGCTGGAGGCACAGGCCGAGTACCGTGCCGCCTCGCTGGCCCGGCTTCTCGCGCCCTTCGGCGAAGCGTCCCGCGTCGACGGCGACGCGCACGAGGCGCTGTGGCGCCATGTCCGTGACGCCGAGCGTTTCGCCGGGCGAGAGGGCGCGGTGTGGCGCCTGTCGATGCGCCCCTCGGACACGCCCGGCGCCGTCGGCCGCATCCGCGAGGCGACCGGCGCGGACGCGTTCTACGACTGGGCCGGCGGGCTGGTCTGGCTGTGCCTGCCCGAAACCGGGGATGCCGGGGCCGCGGTGATCCGCGCCGAGACCGCGCGCCTCGGTGGCCATGCCACGCTGGTCCGGGCGGCCGCGGCGACGCGCGCGGCGGTCGAAGTGTTCGAGCCCGAGCCTGCCCCGCTGGCCCGCATCTCGGCGGGGCTGCGCGCGAGCTTCGATCCTTCGGGCATCCTCAATCCCGGCCGCATGAGGGCCTGACGACCATGCAGACCAACTTCTCCGACGCTCAGCTCGACGTGCCCGAGATCGCCCGGGCCAACGCGATCATCCGCAAGTGCGTCCATTGCGGCTTCTGCACCGCGACCTGCCCCAGCTACCAGGTGCTCGGCGACGAGCTCGACAGCCCGCGCGGGCGCATCTACCAGATCAAGGAGATGCTGGAGAACGGGCGGCCCGCCGATGCCAAGATCGTCAAGCATATCGACCGCTGCCTGAGCTGCCTTGCCTGCACCACGACATGCCCCTCGGGCGTCGACTACATGCATCTCGTCGATCATGCGCGCGAGCATATCGAGCGGACCTACACCCGGCCCTGGCACGATCGCGCGCTGAGATGGGTGCTGCAGCTGATCCTGCCCTATCCGGGCCGCTTCCGGCTGGCGCTGGCGGCGGCCAAGCTGGGCTTGCCGTTCCGGCGGCTGATCCCGGGCAAGCTGGGCGCGATGCTGGACATCGTGCCGCCGCGGATCGAGCCGCCGGCGGCGCATGACGACCCGCAGGTGCACCCGGCCGACGGGCCGCGCGCGGGTCGGGTCGCGCTGATGACCGGCTGCGCCCAGAAGGCACTCAACGCCGATATCAACGCGGCGACGATCCGCCTGCTGACCCGGCACGGCTATGACGTCGTGATCGCCGACGGCGCGGGCTGCTGCGGGGCGCTCACCCATCACATGGGCAAGACCGATGCGAGCCACCGTTTCGCCGGCGCCAATATCCGGGCCTGGATGCGCGAGGTCGATGGCGAGGGGTTGGATGCCGTGATCATCAACGCCTCGGGCTGCGGCACGACGGTCAAGGATTACGGCTGGATGTTCCAGGACGACCCGGCGATGGCGGGGGCCGCGAAGACCATCTCGGGACTCACGCGGGACATCACCGAGTTCATGGCGGACAAGGGCCTGGCCGAACCGGTGCACGCCGCGCAGCTGCGGGTCGCCTATCACGCCGCCTGCTCGCTGCAGCACGGTCAGAAGGTGACCGAGGCGCCGAAGAAGCTTTTGCGCGCGGCCGGCTTCAAGGTCGTCGAGCCGCGCGACGCCCATCTGTGCTGCGGCTCGGCCGGGACCTACAACCTGCTCCAGCCCGCGATCGCGGGCGAGCTGAAGCGGCGCAAGGTGGCGACGCTGGAGGCGACGGGGCCGCAGGTGATTGCGGCGGGGAACATCGGCTGCATGATGCAGATCGGGTCGGGGACCGGCATCCCGGTCGTCCATACCGCCGAGCTTCTGGACTGGGCCACGGGGGGGCCGGTGCCGCGCGCGCTGGAGGGGCTGCCCGAGCCCCTGGCCGCCGAATGAGCCGGCGCGGCGGCGCGGCATGGCTTTCACACGTGAAAGCCATGTCATGTGTCTGGAATAAAACATAAAACCAAAAAGCGCCGCCGCTCGTTCACGCGGGACTCGCGCGCCCGGGCGGCGCGCGCTAGCCTGAATGCATGTTGCGGGGTTTGCTTGTCCTGGTGGCGGCGATTCTGGCGGTGGGGCAGGTCCCGCCGGCGGAGGCGCTCGACCTCGAGCGGCGGCGCATGCTGACAGCGACCGAGCACGTGCCCTGGCGCGGCGTCGGGCGGGTGAATGTCGCGGGCCTGCGCGATCGCTCGATGTGCACCGGCACGCTGGTCGCCGAGGATCTGGTGATCACCGCCGCGCACTGCGTGATCTCGCCCCGGACGGGCAAGGTGCAGCCCGTGAACGACGTCTATTTCGTTGCCGGTTGGCGCCGCGGCCAGAAGGTGGCAAGCCGACGCGCGATCGAGATCACCACCCACCCGGGCTATGCCTATGCCCAGAATCCCGGCTTCGACGAGATCGGTGCCGACCTTGCGCTGATCCGGCTCGACGCGCCGATCCCGGTGGCCCAGGCGCCGTTCTTCGCGGTCGGCGAGCCGAGTGAGGGCAAGGACGCGCTGACCCTGATCAGCTATCGCCGTGACCGCCCGCATGCGCTGACGCGCCAGGACGGCTGCGATCTGCGCGGGTCGCAGGGGCCGGTGCTGGCGCTGAACTGCGACGTGACCTTCGGGGCCTCGGGGTCGCCGATCTTCGCCGATGCCGACGGCGCGCCGCGCATCGTCGCGGTGATGTCGGCGATGGGGCAGGACCGCGCGACGCGCAAGCCGCTGGCCTTCGCGGTGCGGGTCGACCACGCGATGCCCGAAGTGCTGGCCGCGATGCGCTGAGCCCCGCGCTGCCGTGTCGGGCGCGGCGGACCTCTTGACCGGGCGTGGGTGTTTTCCCATCTCTGTGACGCCGGGCGCCGCGAGGCGGGTCCGGTTAGGACGAAGGGCCAGCCCCTCGGGGTGGCCCGCAGCCATATCGCTTCAACGGAGGATATGAACCATGCGCACTCTCGATCTTTCTCCCCTCTACCGCTCGACCGTCGGCTTCGACCGGCTCGCGCAGATGCTCGACCAGGTGATGAGCGGCGACGCGCCCGCCCCGGGCTACCCGCCCTACAACATCGAGAAGACCGGCGAGGATGCCTATCGCATCACGCTGGCGGTTGCCGGCTTCGGCGAGGACGAGCTAAATCTCGAGGTCAAGGACCAGACGCTGACCGTCACCGCCCGCAAGCAGGAGACCGAGGCGTCGCAGTCGCGCGTCTACCTGCATCGCGGCATCGCCGAGCGCGGCTTCGAGCGCCGTTTCCAACTTGCCGATCACGTCAAGGTCAACGGCGCCGAGCTGGTGAACGGGCTTCTGCATGTCGACCTCGTGCGCGAGGTGCCCGAGGCGCTCAAGCCCCGGAACATCGCGATCACGACCCGCGCTCCGCAGGGCAACGTGATCGAGGGCTGAGGCCCCTGGACGGGGCTGCGGCGACATACCGCGTCCCGGAGATCCCTGTACAAGAAAGATTGTTGCGCGCGCCCGGGATTCCCGGGCGCGTTTTCGCTTGCATGGCGTGCGGAAGCCGCTTAATTGAACACTTGTTCAAATCTGCGGTCTTGACCGTGATTCCGTGTGCGACATCTTGGTTTGCACGGACTGGTTTGAATGGGCGCCGGCACAAGGCGCCAGGACGACAGGGAAGGCGCCGGATCCCTCGGCAAGAAGGGGCGACGCGTCGTAGGGGAGGTTGAACCGTGACGGCTGCGTCGGCGGCGGCCAATGGCCGCGATACATTTCCCAAGCTGCTTGTAGCCAATGCCCGCGAACGCGGCACGCGCCCCGCGAGCCGCGAGAAGGAATACGGCATCTGGCAGAGCTGGACCTGGGCCGAGGTGGCGGCCGAGACGCGCGCGATCGCGATCGGCCTGGTCGCGATGGGCCTCGAGCCCGGGCAGCGCGTCGCCATCATCGGCACGAACCGTCCCCATCTCTACTGGTCGATCGTCGCGAGCCAGATGGCGGGCGCCGTGCCGGTGCCGGTCTACCAGGACAGCGTGGCCGAGGAGATGGCCTATGTTCTGGACCATGCCGAGGCGAGCTTCGTCATCGCCGAGGACCAGGAGCAGGTCGACAAGGTCCTGAGCATCGCCGACCGCCTGCCGAAGCTGGCGCAGATGATCTATCTCGACCCGCGCGGGCTGAGGAACTACGACCACACGACGCTGAACGCGCTTTCGGATGTGTGCGCCGAGGGGCGCGCGGCCGAGGGCCGGCTGGGGCGCGAGCTGGACCAGCGGATCGAGGCGGGCAAGGGCGCGGATGTCTGCGTCATGCTCTACACCTCGGGCACCACCGGCAAGCCCAAGGGCGTGGTGCTGAGCCATGACAACATCCTCGTCACCGCGCGCGCGGCCGCCGATTTCGACGGGCTGGACGAGACCGACTCGATGCTGGCCTACCTGCCGATGGCCTGGGTCGGCGACTTCATCTTCTCGATGGGGCAGGCATACGCCAAGGGCTTCTGCGTCGCCTGTCCCGAAAGCGCCGAGACGATGCTGGCCGACCTCAAGGAACTGGGCCCGACCTATTTCTTCGCGCCGCCGCGGATCTTCGAGACGCTGCTGACCACGCTGATGATCCGGATGGAGGATGCGGGCGCGCTCAAGCGCCGGATGTTCCATTATTTCCTGGGGGTCGCGCGGCGCGTGGCGGCGGCGCGGAAGGCCGGCGGCGAGCCGGGCGCGGCCGACCGGCTGCTCTATGCCCTGGGCGAACTGCTGGTCTACGGCCCGCTGAAGAACAACCTGGGCCTGAGCCGCGTGCGCGTGGGCTATACCGCCGGCGAGGCGATCGGGCCCGACCTGTTCGAGTTCTACCGCTCGATCGGCGTGAACCTCAAGCAGCTCTACGGCCAGACCGAGGCCTCGGTCTTCATCACCCAGCACCCCGATGGCGCGGTCGAGCTCGAATCGGTTGGCGTGCCGACGCCGGGCGTCGAGATCCGCATCGACGACACCACGGGCGAGGTGTTCTACCGCTCGCCCGGCGTGTTCCTCGAATACTACAAGAACCCCGCGGCGACGGCCGAGACCAAGGATGCCGAGGGCTGGGTCGCAACCGGTGATGCGGGCTTCTTCGACCAGCGCTCGGGGCAGCTGCGCATCCTCGACCGGGCCAAGGACGTCGGGCGGCTGGCCGACGGCGCGCTGTTCGCGCCCAAGTACATCGAGAACAAGCTGAAGTTCTATCCCAACATTCTCGAGGCCGTGGTCTTCGGCCACGAGCGCCCGTCCTGCATGGCCTTCATCAACATCGACCTGATGGCGGTGGGCAACTGGGCCGAGCGCAACAACATCGCCTATTCGAGCTACCAGGAGCTGGCCGCCCATCCGCGCGTCTACGAGATGATCGAGCAGAACGTCGAGGAGACGAACCGCAGCCTGGCCGACGACCCGATGCTGTCGGGCTGCCAGATCACGCGTTTCCTGGTGCTGCACAAGGAGCTCGACGCCGATGACGGCGAGCTGACCCGCACCCGCAAGGTGCGCCGCCGGATCATCGCCGAGAAATTCGGCGACCTGATCGAGGCGCTCTATGGCGGCAAGGACAGCATCTACACCGAGACCGAGGTGACCTACGAGGACGGCCGCAAGGGCAAGATCAAGGCCACGCTCGAGATCCGCGACGTCAAGACCTTCCCGCGCGCCGATGCGGCGCCGAAGGCCGCCTGAGGAGAGCCGCCGATGAGCCTGCCACCGACCGCCGAGGCCGCCGAGAACGACGACGCCTATGCGGCGGCCGAGGAGGAGCACGGCCTGAACCCGCGCCAGGTCGGCCCGGTGATCATGGATATCCGCAACATCACGCTGCGCTTTGGCGGCGTGGTGGCCATCAAGGACATCTCGTTCGATGTCCGCGAGGGCGAGATCCGCGCGATCATCGGCCCGAACGGGGCGGGTAAGTCGTCGATGCTCAACGTCATCAATGGCTTCTACCACCCGCAGGAGGGCGAGATCTGGTTCCGCGGCAAGAAGCGCGGCGCGATGAAGCCCCACGAGATCGCCAAGCAAGGGATCGCGCGCACCTTCCAGAACATCGCGCTGTTCAAGGGCATGACCACGCTCGACAACATCATGACCGGGCGGCTGACCAAGATGCACAAGAACATGTTCTGGCAGGCGCTCTGGTCCGGGCCGGCCGAGGCCGAGGAGATCGAGCACCGCGAGCGGGTCGAGAAGATCATCGACTTCCTCGAGATCCAGCACATCCGCAAGACGCCGGTCGGCCGGCTGCCCTACGGCTTGCAGAAGCGGGTCGAACTGGGCCGCGCGCTTGCCGCCGAGCCGCAGCTCCTGCTGCTGGACGAGCCGATGGCCGGCATGAACGTCGAGGAGAAGGAGGACATGTGCCGCTTCATCCTGGACGTGAACGAGGAGTTCGGCACCACGATCGCGCTGATCGAGCACGACATGGGCGTGGTGATGGACATTGCCGACCGGGTCGTGGTGCTCGATTACGGCCGCAAGATCGGCGACGGCACACCCGACGAGGTGCGCAAGAACCAGGATGTCATCGACGCCTATCTGGGCGTGGCGCACGATTGAGGGGGTGGCGATGTTCCTGACCGATCCGTTCTTCTGGGAGATCGTCGTCTCGGGCCTGCTGGCCGGGGTGATGTATTCGCTGGTGGCGCTGGGCTTCGTGCTGATCTTCAAGGCGTCGGGCATCTTCAACTTCGCGCAGGGCGTCTTCGCGCTGTTCGCGGCGCTGACGCTGGTCGGCTTCCAGACCGGGCAGGTGCCCTTCGCGCATGTGCTGAGCTGGCTGACCGGGACCGAGATCCACAACTGGGGCGCGGGCCTGCCGACGCTGGTGGCGATCCTGTTCTCGCTGGGCGTGATGATCCTGCTTGCCTGGGTGGTGGTGCGCGTCGTGCTGCGCCCACTGGTGAACCAGGAGGGGATCATCCTCTTCATGGCCACGATCGGCCTTGCCTTCGTCCTTGAAGGGCTGGGCGACCTGATGTGGGGCGCCAACGTCAAGACGCTGGACGTGGGGCTGCCGCAGGGGCCGTCGGACACGATCATCGACGCGACCGGGATGTTCGTCGAGAAGATCGAGATCTCGGCCGCCGTGGTCGCGGTCATCCTGGTGGTCGCGCTGATGATGTTCTCGCAATACACCAAGATGGGCCGGGCGCTGCGCGCCGTGGCCGACGACCACCAGGCGGCGCTTTCGGTCGGCATCTCGCTCGAGACGATCTGGTGGATCGTTTGGTCGATCGCGGGGCTGGTCGCGCTGGTCGCCGGCATCATGTGGGGCGCGAAGTCGGGGGTGCAGTTCTCGCTGTCGCTGATCGCGCTGAAAGCGCTGCCGGTGCTGATGCTGGGCGGCTTCACCTCGATCCCCGGCGCCATCGTCGGCGGGCTGATCATCGGCGTGGGCGAGAAGATCTTCGAGCTCTATGTCGGCCCCTTCATCGGCGGCGCCACCGAGAACTGGTTCGCCTACATGCTGGCGCTGATGTTCCTGCTGTTCCGGCCGCAGGGCCTGTTCGGCGAGAAGATCATCGAGAGGGTGTGATGGCTCACCGCTCGCGCCTCGGCTGTCTCGTGATCGACTGCCAGACCGACGACCTCGGCCCGGCCACGCGGTTCTGGGCGGCCGCGCTGGGCGTCACGGGTAAGGTGGACGAGGACGGCAAATATGCCGTGCTGGCCGACCGCAAGGGATACCCCAAGCTGCTGGTGCAGGCGGTCGACCATGCGTCGCGCGTCCATCTCGACATCGAGACCGACGACCGCGAGGCCGAGGCGGTGCGGCTGGAGGGCCTGGGCGCGAAGGTCATCGACCGGGTCAGGGGCTGGATCGTGATGGAGGCCCCCACCGGCCACCGCTTCTGCATCGTCAAGCCGCAAGGCGACGATTTCCCCGGCAACGCACGGGAGTGGGACGAATGACCATCAGCCATCCCACTGGAATGTCTAGGACCGCGTGGGTCATAATTCAGGTCGGGGAGTGGGCATCATTTATCTTGACTGTCATTGCTGGCGCCGCATTCGTTATTTTCTTTGGATGGATGCTACGGATTCGCCCTGATCCATTGAGCGAAGGTTACATTTTTATCTCAATTTATACATTACTTCCATCCATATATTTTTTTATATTTTATTTCGTACGCCGATACTATTTAAGAAATGTGATCGTCGGCAAGGCATTTAAACGGATTTCGGCCGTCCTGACGTTTGTCGGTGCGGGTTGTCTTGCGAGTTATATGAATTTCATACTTACAGGGTGCCACGGGCCGTGCCTTGATGGTTGGCGTGGGGCCATTCTTTTGCTTGTAGCTATTCTTGCCTTCGCCGCCTTGCTGTGCCTCATCATTTTGTTCTTTATGCCTTCGCCATTTCGACCCGCTGCGATAAATGGGAGAGCTTCCTGATGTTCTACCGCGAGGCAGGCGAGTTCAAGACCAGCTACGAGGACGATCAGGCGACCTTCCCGATCGCTTTCGACCGCTGGCGCTATTACGTCATCGTGGCTCTGGCCTTCCTGGTCGTGCCCTTCCTGATCAACCCCTACTGGGAGCAGGCGATCTTCCTGCCCTTCTTCGTCTTTGCCATGGCGGCGCTGGGGCTCAACATCCTGACCGGCTATTGCGGCCAGGTCTCGCTGGGCACGGGCGGCTTCATGGCCGTGGGTGCCTATGCCTGCTACAAGCTGATGACCGGCTTCGAGTGGATGCCCATGCCGGTGATCGTGCTGCTGTCGGGCGTCTGCGCGGCGGGGGTGGGGATCCTGTTCGGCCTGCCCTCGCTCAGGATCAAGGGCTTCTACCTTGCGGTGGCGACGCTGGCCGCGCAGTTCTTCCTGATCTGGATGTTCAACAAGTTCCCGTGGTTCTACAACTACTCGGCCACCGGCCAGATCAACGCGCCCGAGCGCTCGTTCATGGGCGTGCTGGTGACCGGGCCCAACACCTCGCCCTGGGCCACGTATCTCTTCTGCCTCAGCTTCGTCTTCATCTTCGCCTGGGTGGCGCGCAACCTGACGCGCGGGCGGATCGGGCGCAGCTGGATGGCGATCCGCGACATGGACATCGCCGCCGAGATCATCGGCGTGAACCCGCTGATGGCGAAGCTCTCGGCCTTCGCGATCTCGTCGTTCTACATCGGCATGGCGGGGGCGATGTATTTCGCAATTTGGAAAGGCGCGGCCGAGGGGACCGAGGCGTTCTCGATCGAAATCTCGTTCCTGGTGCTGTTCATGGTCATCCTGGGCGGGCTGGGCTCGATCTTCGGCAGCCTTGTCGGGGCGGCCTTCCTCACGTTGCTGCCGGTGCTGTTCAAGAACATCCTGGTCGGCCAGTTCGACTGGCCCACCGACATCGCGGCGCATCTTGAGATCATCCTGATCGGCGGCCTGATCATCTTCTTCCTGATCAAGGAGCCGCACGGCATCGCCGCGCTGACGCGCATCATCAAGGAGAAATTGCGCCTCTGGCCATTCCCGCACTAGGCTTGGCCCGAGACGGAAAGGGGGCGGGCCAGAACCGCACGCCCCGAAGAACACGTCCAACAGGGAGGACAACGATGAGACTGACGAAACTGGCATTTGTCGCCGCGACGGCGATCGGCCTGACCGCCCCGGCGGCGATGGCCGATCTCGTGTTTCCGGCGCTGAGCTACCGCACCGGCCCCTATGCGCCGAACGGTATTCCCTTTGCCGACGGCTATGCCGACTACCTCACGCTTGTGAACGAGCGCGACGGCGGCATCGGCGGCGAGAAGACCCGGCTCTTGGAATGCGAGACCGAGTACAACACCACCAAGGGCGTCGAGTGCTACGAGGCGACCAAGGGCGAGGGGGCGCTGGTCTACCAGCCGCTGTCGACCGGCATCACCTACCAGCTGATCCCCAAGGCGACTGCCGACGGCATCCCGATCCACTCGATGGGCTATGGCCGCACCTCGGCCGCCAACGGCAAGGTCTTCGAGTGGGTGTTCAACTACCCGGGCACCTACTGGGACGCCGCCTCGATCATCGTGAAGTACATCATGAACCAGGAGGGCGGTAAGGACCTGAACGGCGAGAAGATCGCGCTGGTCTACCACAACTCGGCCTATGGCAAGGAGCCGATCCGCACGCTGGAGGAGCTGTCGAAGAAGCATGGCTTCGAACTGCTGCTGCTGCCCGTCGACCACCCCGGCCAGGAGCAGAAGGCGACCTGGCTGCAGATCCGCAAGGAGCGTCCCGACTACGTCGTGATGTGGGGCTGGGGCGTCATGAACCAGGTGGCCATCCGCGAGGCGGCCTCGATCCGCTTCCCGATGGACAAGTTCATCGGCGTGTGGTGGTCGGCCTCGGAGAACGACGTGCTGCCCGCGGGCGAGGCGGCCGACGGCTACAAGGCCATCGCCATGCACGGCGTGGGCATGGACTTCCCCGTCTATTCCGACCTCAAGACCCATGTCTATGACAAGGGCCTGTCGGCCGGCGCGGGCGACCAGCACGGCACGGTGCTCTACAACCGCGGCATGCTGGCGGCGATGCTGGCCGTCGAGGCCGCCAGGACCGCGCAGGGCATCCACGGCACCGCCAAGATCACGCCGGCAATGATGCGCGACGGCATGGAGAACCTCGAGATCACCGACGAGAAGCTCGAGGCGCTCGGTCTCAAGGACTTCGTGCCGACCTTCACGGTGAGCTGCGCCAACCATGGCGTCCCGGGCCTGGGCGCGATCCAGCAGTGGAACGCCAAGGACAAGACCTGGAAGATCATCTCGCCCTTCATCGCGGCCGACCGCGATGTCGTCGATCCCCTGATCGAGGAGGATTCGGCGGCCTACGCGGCCGAGGCGGGCATCACCCCGCGCGCCTGCGAGTAAGCCTGGACGGGGGCGGGCCGCCTTGGGCGGCCCGCCCATTCCCGGCAGCGCGGGCGCGCCGCGCCTGCGGCCGGCACCGCCCGCCCCTGCGCGGGGTGCTGCGCGAACCGCAGGCGGGGTGACCGGCCTGCCCGGGATTTCGAACCTGCCCCTTGCGGGGCGACGACGATCTGGCGCGCCGCCTGGCGGCCCACGCCGAGGAAGGACCGCGGAGATGCCTGAAGCGAGCCATGACGACGCCCTGCTCGAGGTGTCGAACATCGAGGTGATCTACAACCACGTCATCCTGGTCCTGAAGGGCGTCTCGCTGACCGTGCCCAAGGGCGGCATCACCGCGCTGCTGGGCGGCAACGGGGCGGGCAAGACGACGACGCTCAAGGCGATCTCGAACCTGCTGCATTCCGAGCGCGGCGAGGTCACCAAGGGCCAGATCCGCTATCGCGGCGAGCGCGTGGCCGAGCTGAACCCCTCCGAGCTGGTCAAGCGAGGCGTCATCCAGGTGATGGAAGGGCGCCACTGCTTCGAGCACCTGACGGTCGAGGAGAACCTGCTCACCGGCGCCTACACCCGCACCGACGGGCGCGCCGCGGTGCAGAAGGACCTCGAGATGGTCTATGACTACTTCCCGCGCCTGCGCGAGCGGCGCAGGTCGCAGGCCGGCTACACCTCGGGCGGCGAGCAGCAGATGACGGCGATCGGCCGCGCGCTGATGAGCCGGCCCGAGACGATCCTGCTCGACGAGCCCTCGATGGGCCTGGCGCCGCAGCTGGTCGAGGAGATCTTCGGCATCGTCAAGTCGCTCAACGAGAACGAGGGCGTGAGCTTCCTGATCGCCGAGCAGAACACCAACGTGGCGCTGCGCTACGCCCATCACGGCTACATCCTCGAATCGGGCCGCGTGGTGATGGACGGCCCGGCGGCCGAGCTGCGCGAGAACCCCGACGTGAAGGAGTTCTACCTCGGCATGGCCGAGGAAGGCCGCAAGAGCTTCCGCGACGTGCGCAGCTACCGCCGGCGCAAGCGCTGGCTGAACTGAGCGGGCGCCCGGACGGGGCCGGCACCGGGGATCGCGACAGGGCCGTGGGGGCAGGATGAGCACGCATTACGACAATCTCGAAACCCGCAGCCGTGACGCGCGCGAGGCGTCGCTGTTCGAATGCCTGCGCAGCCAGCTCGGCGCCGCCTGCGCCGCGGCACCGGGTCTTGCGCGCCACCTCGAGGGCGTCGAGCCGGGCGCGGTGACCGACCGCGCGGCGCTGGCGAAGCTGCCGGTGCTGCGCAAGTCGGCGCTGGTCGAGATGCAGAAGGCCGAGCCGCCCTTCGGCGGGCTGACCACGCGCCCCGCGGCGGCCTTCGAGCATGTCTTCCAGTCGCCCGGGCCGATCTACGAGCCGGGCGTGTCGAGCGTGGCGGACTGGTGGCGCTTTGCGCGCGCGCTCTACGCCGCGGGCTTCCGCAAGGGCGAGATCGTGCACAACAGCTTCGCCTACCACCTGACGCCGGCTGGCGTGATGCTGGAATCGGGCGCGAGGGCGCTTGGCTGCGCCGTGCTCGCCGGTGGCGTGGGCAACACCGAGGCGCAGGCAACGGCGGCCGCGGATATCGGCGCGAGCGGCTATATCGGCACGCCTGACTTCCTCAAGATCATGATCGAGAAGGCCGAGGAACTGGGCCGCGAACTGAAGATCGCGCGCGCCTGGGTCTCGGGCGGGCCGCTCTTTCCCTCGCTCCGGCAGTTCTACACCGATCGCGGTATCCCCTGCCTGCAGGGCTACGCGACCGCCGATCTGGGCTCGATCGCCTACGAGACCCCTGCAATGGAGGGGATGGTGGTCGACGAGGGCGTGATCGTCGAGATCGTCCGGCCCGGCACCGGCGATCCCGTGCCCGAGGGCGAGGTCGGCGAGGTGCTGGTGACCGCGCTCAACCCCGACTATCCGCTGATCCGCTTCGCCACGGGCGATCTGTCGGCCGTGTTGCCGGGGATCAGCCCCTGCGGGCGCACCAACATGCGCATCAAGGGCTGGATGGGCCGGGCCGACCAGACGACCAAGGTCAAGGGCATGTTCGTCCGCCCCGAGCAGGTGGCCGAGATCCTCGCGCGCCATCCCGAGATCGCGAAGGCGCGCCTGAGCGTGACGCGCGAGGCGGACCAGGATCGCATGACCCTGGCGATCGAGGCGGCCGAGCCCTCGGCGGACCTGGCCGCCAGGGTGCGCGAGACAATGCAGGCGGTGCTCAAGCTCAAGGGCGAGGTCGAGGCGGATCTGCCGGGGTCCTTGCCGAATGACGGCAAGGTGATCGACGACCTGCGCAAGTTCGACTGAGTCGGATCACCGCGGCGGGCCCCGGCCCGCCCGACCTGTCTGCGTGACGGCCGCGCCGGCACCCCCGATTTCTCGACCGATATTGCGGCCGTGTTTGCGCGGACCGCGACCGATTGCCTTCGCGCGTTGCCCCTTGGGCCGCGACCGCGGCCCGGGGCGCAGTTCGAAAATCGCTGATTGCATTCCTAGGACGATTGTCCTAATTCTTGGTGCGACACGGATCGCCGGGGGCCCGATGAGTAGCCAGACCACGCGAGAGCAGATCGTCGCGCAGGCGGATGCGCTGTTCTATGCGCGCGGCTTCGAGGCGACATCCTTCTCCGACATCGCCACGGCCGTGGGGATCTCTCGCGGGAATTTCTACTACCACTTCAGGACCAAGGACGAGATCCTCGAAGCGGTCATTGCGCGCCGCATCGCGGCGACGGACGCCATGCTGGCGGGGTGGGAGGCCGAGGGCGCGGATCCGGCCGCGCGGATCCGCTGCTTCATCCGCATCCTGATCGCCAATCGCGCGAAGATCATGCTGCATGGCTGCCCGGTGGGCACGCTCGTCACCGAGCTTGCCAAGCTCGACCACCTGGCGCTGGAGGGCGCGGCGCGGATCTTCACGCTGTTCCGCGACTGGCTGGCCCGGCAGTTCGAGGCCATGGGGCGCCCCGAGGATGCCGACGCGCTGGCGATGCATGTGCTGGCGCGCTCGCAGGGCGTGGCGACGCTGGCCAGCGCCTTTCACGACGAGAGCTTCATCCGCGACGAGGTCGACCGGCTGTGCCAGTGGCTCGACCGGATCGCGGGCGGACGCAATGGCTGACCCCGCGTTGCGGGCGATCAAGGGAGGGTCCTGGGATGTTCGTGGTCTTTCTGCGCTTTTCGGCGCGCAAGTCGGAAGCGCCGCGCCTGATGGCGGCGCATAATGACTGGATCCGGCGCGGCTTCGACGACGGCGTCTTCCTCACCGTCGGCGCGCTTCAGCCCAGCGCGGGTGGCGCGGTGCTGGCGCACGGGCTGAGCCGCGAGGCGCTGGAGGCGCGGCTGGCCGAGGATCCCTTCGTTGCCGAGGGGGTCGTGGAGCCCGAGATCTTCGAGATCAGCCCGTCGCGCGCGGATGCGCGGCTCGATTTCCTGGTGGCGTGAGGAACAGGCGATGAGCAGGACCGTCGACGGGCCGGACGGCCGCCCGCGCTGCAGCTGGTGTGCCGCCGCCCCGGAATTCTTCGACTACCACGACCGGGAATGGGGCTATCCCGTCGGCGACGACCGGCGGCTGTTCGAGAAGATCTGCCTCGAGAGCTTCCAGTCCGGGCTCAGCTGGCGCACGATCCTGGCCAAGCGCGAGAATTTCCGGGCGGCGTTCCGCGGCTTCGACTTCCGCGAGATGGCCCGGTTCGACGACGCGGACGTGGCGCGGCTGCTGGCGGATCCCGGCATCGTGCGCCACCGCGGCAAGATCGAGGCGGTGATCCACAACGCCCGACGCGCCTGCGAGCTGGTCGAGGCGGAGGGCTCGCTCGCGGCCTATGTCTGGCGCTTCGAGCCGGCACCCGAGGCGCTGGGCGTGCCGCAGAGCGTCTCGACCTCGCCCGCCTCGGTCGCGATGTCGAAGGATCTCAAGAAGCGCGGCTGGAAATTCGTCGGGCCGACAACGGTCTATGCCTTCATGCAGGCCATGGGGCTGATCAACGATCATGTCGAGGGATGCGCCATGCGCCCCGAGGCCGAGCGCGCGCGCAAGGCCTTCCGCCGGCCGGTCTGACGGTCGGGCGCGCACCGCAACGGGCCGCGGCGCGCGCCTGCTGCGAGTCAGTGCTTGACGCGCTTCCAGTCCTGGCCGCGGCAGAAGATCGAGACGCAGCCCTCGACGTCGAGCACATCGCCCTTGACCTGCATCTTCGAGTCGTAGGTCTTGTTGTCTTCGGGGTCCCAGACGCTCCCCCCGGAATAAGACCCGTCGCCGTCGTGCGTCATGCCCGAGATGATGCTCGCACCCAGGTGCGGGTAGGCGGGGTCCGCGCCCTTCGCCGTGAAGGCACCGCTGATCGTGCCGCAGGTCTTGGCCCCGTCCGAGGCGCAGGGGGCGATGGTGACCTCGAGATAGCCGCCCTTGTCGTTCTTCTCGGTCGCCCAGACGCCATCGGCGCCGTCGGCGAGCGCCATCGCCGGCGCGGCGGCGAGCAAGGCAACAGTCATCCACGTTCTCACGGCATTCTCCCTGTCTGATCCGCGGGCTCGAGCGCCCGCATCGTCGCGTTCATCCGCCCCAACGCACCTGCCAGGCGATGCCGAGGCTGTCGAAGTCTAGGCCCGTCCGGCTGTAGACACCGGTGGTGCCGAACAGCTTGATCGAGTTGTGACGGCTCAGGTCAACCGAAAGCGTGAGCCCCAGGCGTGCATTGGCGAGATGCTCGCCAGGCACGCCGTCGATGGTCGGCTGCGCCCCGGTGTAATAGGTGCCGTCGAGCGAGCCCCACAGCCCCGGCCGGAACTGGTAGATCATGTGCGCCTGAGCGGCGAAGAGCGGGTCCTGCTCTAGCCTCTTGCCGCCGAGGAAGTCGTCATTCGCAGTGAAGACGGTCGCGGCGACGCTGGTTTCCAGCGTGAGCGGCCCCAGCGCCTTCGACGCGCCGACCTCGCCCTTCACCGACCAGCGGTTCGAGCCGACATTGAGCAGCTTGTCTTCGTTGTACTGCCCGAGCGGGGGCGAGACCTCGATGGTCGCGCCGAGGATCAGGTCCTGCCGGTAGCTCGCGAACTCCTCGAGCGTCATCGCCGGCGCGCCGAAGAAGTTGACCGACAGGCGCAGGCGCGGGTCGCCGAAGCCGGTGACCTCGCGTGCCTGCGGCGCGCCTGCGAGCAGGGCGCTGCCCGAGACATGCGCGAAGGGGACGACCACGCCGATCTTGCTCGACATGCCGGCAAGGTCGAAGGCGCGGATATAGGCCAGCACGCCCGAGTGGCTGTGCACCTCGGCGTCCTCCACCGGCAGGGTGGTGTTGAACGCGACGCTACCCTCGGTGTAGCGGAAGCTCGCGAGCATGAAGTTCATGCCGACGGGCGTGTTGGCGAAGGCCCGCGGCTCGAGATCCTGGGCCTGGGCGGCGCGCAGGCACGTCATGGCGACCACCAGCGCCAGAACCGCGGCCGTCGTGAGGCGGATCAGGCGCACCTTGTGCCGCCCCCTCTGGCCGAGTGACCGTCGATCGGGCGGATCGCGGGGGCTGTCTCCCGGGCCGCCCACAACGAAAAACGCCGCCCCGGGTCCGGAGCGGCGTTCTCGATGTCGATGATGCGCATCTGCGCGTCGCGTCGGCTCAGCCCTGGCGGGCCTTGAAGCGGCGCTGGGTCTTGTTGATGACGTAGACGCGGCCCTTGCGGCGCACGACGCGGCAATCGCGATGGCGGCCCTTGAGCGAGCGCAGCGAGTTCTTGACCTTCATTTCCCTGTCCTCTCTCTCAGACCGGCTCAGGCGAGCGCGGCCTTGGCCTTCTCGACGATCGCGCCGAAGGCAGCGGGCTCGTGCACCGCGAGGTCGGCAAGCACCTTGCGGTCGACCTCGACGCCGGACCTGGCAAGCCCGTTGATGAAGGTCGAATAGTTCAGGTTCTCGTCATGCGCGCGGACGGCGGCGTTGATGCGCTGGATCCAGAGCGCGCGGAAGACGCGCTTGCGGCGCTTGCGGTCCCGCGTCTGGTACTGCATCGCCTTCTCGACCGACTGCTTGGCGGTCTTGAAGCTGCGCGAGCGCGCGCCGTAATGGCCCTTGGCCTTGTCGAGAACCTTCTTGTGACGACGATGCGTCACGGGTCCGGATTTCACTCGGGACATCGGTCAGCCTCCCCTCAACCCGCGTACGGCAGGAACTGCTTCACGATCTTCTCGTCCTGTGCGGAGAGAACGGTCGTGCCGCGTGCGTTGCGGATGAACTTCGGCGTGCGCTTGATCATGCCGTGGCGCTTGCCGGCCTGTGCGACCTTGATGCGCCCCGAGGCAGTGACCTTGAAGCGCTTCTTCGCGCCCGACTTGGTCTTCATCTTGGGCATTTACGTCTCCTGTCGTCTTGTGACGTGTCATGAGGCAGCGCGGCAGCCCATACCGGCCGGCAGCCTCGTCGAAAGTCTGAGAGCGGGTTCTATACAGGCGAGCCCGTCCGAAGGCAAGGGCGCCCGCGCGGTGCGGCGCGGGGCGCGCGCGCCGCCGGGCGTCAGTACTCGATGCTGCCCTCGTAGATCTGCTTCTCGTCGCAAGGTGCGACGCGCAGGATGTTGGTCGAGCCCGGCACGTTGAAGGGCACGCCCGCGGTGACCACGATGCGGTCATCGCCGCCGGCGAAGCCGTCGCGGCGCACCGCCCGCACGGCGCTGATGACCGCGAGCTTGAAGCGGTCGACCGGCTCGGCGACGATGCAGTGCAGGCCCCAGACGAGGCAGAGGCGGCGCGCCGTCGCGCGCACCGGCGTGATCGCGAGGATCGGCACGCTGGGCCGCTCGCGCGCGGCGAGGATCGCGGTCGCCCCGGAATGGGTGAAACAGCAGATCGCCTTGACGTGGGTTGCCTCGGCCACCTCGCGCGCGGCGGCGGTGATCGCGTCGGCCACGGTGGTGCGGTCGATGCGGCGCGCGGCGGTGATGATCTCGCGGTGCAACTCCTCGCCTTCGACGCGCATGGCTATGCGGTCCATCATCGACACCGCGTCGACCGGGAACTGCCCGGCCGCCGATTCGGCCGAGAGCATGACCGCGTCGGCCCCCTCGTAGATCGCGGTGGCGACGTCGGAGACCTCGGCCCGGGTCGGCATGGGACTGGTGATCATGCTCTCGAGCATCTGGGTCGCCACGATCACCGGCTTCCCGGCCTTGCGGCACTGGCGGATCATGCGCTTCTGGATCGGCGGCAGCTCGGCGATGTCCATCTCGACGCCGAGATCGCCGCGCGCGACCATGATGCCGTCGACGACATCGAGGATCTCGGCGAAGCGCTGGACGGCGGCGGGCTTCTCGACCTTGACCATCACCGCCACCTTGCGGTCGCCGATCAGCTCGCGCGCCTCGAGCACGTCCTCGGGGCGCTGCACGAAGCTCAGGGCCAGCCAGTCGACGCCCTGCGACAGCGCGAACTCCAGATCGGCGCGGTCCTTGGCGGTGAGCGCGGCCAGCGGCAGCACCACGTCGGGGACGTTCACGCCCTTGTTGTTCGAGATCTCGCCGCCGACGACCACCTCGCAATCGGCGCTGCTGGCGTCGCACGACCGCACCTTGAGACGGATCTTGCCGTCATTCACCAGCAGGGTCGCCCCCGGCTCGAGCGCGGCGAAGATCTCGGGGTGGGGCAGCTGGACGCGCCCGCCGTCGCCCGGCGCGTCGTCGAGGTCGAAGCGGAAGGGCTGGCCGACTTCGAGCGTCACTGGGCCCTTGGCGAACTGGCCGACCCTGAGCTTGGGGCCCTGCAGGTCGGCGAGGATGCCGATCGGGCGCTCGAACTCGTGCTCGATCTCGCGGATCAGGTTGACGCGCTCGGACTGGTCGGCCTGGGTCCCGTGGCTCATGTTGAGGCGGAAGACGTCGACACCGGCCTGGAACAGCTGCCGCAGCACCTCGCGGCTCGAGGAGGAGGGTCCCACGGTCGCGACGATCTTCACGTTTCTCTGGCGGCGCATGGCTCCCCCTCGGTGATGGCGCAAGATGCGGCCGGGATCATCCCGGCGGCGCCGCGTCAATGCAAGTGCTTGCGCGGCAACTTTGTTGCGTTCTGGTATACCAGAACTGCGTGACGGTTTCCTTGCGATTCCACCGGGGGCGGGACAGGTGCTTGTCTCGGTCGGCGCGGTGAGGCTAGGTTCCGGCGCCCCGCGTTCCGCGGATGGCTGAATGCAAGGGAATCGGATGAGCGTCTTCGTCCCCGTCGAGCATGTCTCGCCCGGATCGAGCCCGCAGGCGATGCGGGATGTGATCTTGCTGTGCGACCATGCGCGCAACGCGGTCCCGCCCGAGATCGGCGACTTGGGCCTGCCGCCCGAGGACATGAACCGTCACATCGCCTTCGACGTGGGGGCGCGCGGCGTGACGCTGGGGCTTGCGGCGTGGCTCGGGGCCGGGGCGGTCCTGTCGACCTATTCGCGGCTGGTGATCGACCCCAACCGCGGCGAGGACGACCCCACGCTGGTGATGAAGCTCTATGACGGCACCATCATCCCGGCCAACCGCCACGCCGATGATGCGGAGGTCGAGCGCCGCCTCACCGCCTATCACCGGCCCTATCACGACGCGATCGACCTGGCGATCGACGAGGTGCTGGAGGCCGGGGGCGCGCCGGCGCTGGTGTCGATCCATTCCTTCACGCCCCAGTTCAAGGGACGGCCGCCGCGCCCCTGGCACGTGGGCGTGCTGTGGGACCGCGACGAGCGGCTGGCGCGGCCGCTGATCCGCCGGCTCGAGGCGGAGGGCGATCTCTGCGTCGGCGACAACGAGCCCTATTCGGGCCAGCTGCGCGGCGACTGCATGTGGCGGCACGGCACGGCGCGGGGCCTGCCGCATGTGCTGATCGAGGTGCGCAACGACCTGATCGCGACCCATGACGGTCAGGCGGACTGGGCAAAGCGCCTGGCGCCGGTCATCCGTGGCGCCATCGAGGATCTGCGCGCCGACGGCCATTGAGCCGGCAGGGCCGCGCCACGATATCTGGGGAAACGGGCCAAGGAGGAAAGCCGCATGACCGAGCCGAGCGAGACCGAGATCGAGGCCGCGATCTACCGCCGCCTTCGCGACCACCTGCGCGCGCGCACCGACGTGCAGAACATCGACCTGATGAACCTGGCGGGCTTTTGCCGCAACTGCCTCTCGAACTGGATGAAGGAGGCGATCGAGGAGCGCGGCGGCCAGATCAGCAAGGAGGAGGCGCGCGAGGCGGTCTACGGCATGCCCTATGACGAGTGGCGCGAGAAGCACCAGACCGAGGCCACGCCCGAGCAGAAAACCGCCTTCGCCAAGAGCCATCCCGGCCACTGACCCCTGCCGACGCTGGGATCGCGCGCGCCGCGGCGTTCGCGGCGCGGCCGCGGGGAGTGCGGGCGGCAGATCGGGCTGGCCCGGCGCGTCCGCCTCGGCTAAAGGCTGACGCGCCTCGACCGAGCCAAGGAGACATCCCCAATGGAAGACATCTCGACCACCACCGTCGCCGCCGGGCAGCTGCGCGCCATCATCGAGCGCATCGAGCGCCTGGAGGAGGAGAAGAAGGAGGTCGCCGAGCAGATCAAGGAGGTCTATGCCGAGGCCAAGGCCAACGGCTTCGACGCCAAGATCCTGCGCAAGGTCGTGTCGTTGCGGAAGAAGCCCACCGAGGAGCGGCAGGAAGAGGAGGCCGTGCTCGAGCTCTATCTCTCGGCTCTGGGGATGCTGACGCCCGCCGACTGAGGCGGAGGCTGCGGCCCCACCCGGCCGCGCCGCAGCCCCACCCGGCCGCGCCGCGGCCCGCTCAGGCGCCCGGCTTGCGGATGTCGTAGTCGTCGAGCTTGCGGTAGAGCGTCGAGCGCCCGATGCCGAGGCGGCGGGCGACCTCGGCCATCCGGCCGCGATACTGGCCCAGCGCGCGGCGGATCACCTCGGCCTCGATCTCGGCGAGGGTGCGGGTGTGCCCGTCGGGGCGCTGCAGGATGTCGACGCCGATCTCGGGCGTGTGCATCCGGTGCCCGTTGCCGTTGCCGTTGACGTGAGCCTTCTCGGTGACCTCGGTGGACGTGCTGTCGAGGCCCACGAGATGCTCGGGCCGGATCAGCGGGCCGTCGGCAAGCACCACCGCGCGGTGGATCACGTTCTCGAGCTGGCGGACATTGCCGGGCCAGTCGGCACGGCGCATCGCCTCGATCGCGGCTTGCGAGAAGCCCTGGAGCCGGACCTGCGCCGCGCCGCGGTAGCGGGCGAGGAACATCTCGGCCAGGCCGGAGATGTCGGCCCGCCGCTCGCGCAGCGGCGGCAGCGTGAGCGGGAAGACGCTGAGCCGGTAATAGAGATCCTCGCGGAAGGTTCCCTTCGCGACCATCGCGCGCAGATCGCGGTTGGTGGTCGAGATCAGCCGGATGTCGACCCGGAACGACCCGGTCGCGCCAACGGGATCGATCTCGCCCGTCTGGATCGCGCGCAGCAGCTTGACCTGCGCCGGCATCGGCAGCTCGCCGACCTCGTCGAGGAAGAGCGTGCCGCCCGAGGCTTCCTGGAACTTGCCGGGCCGGCGCTCGGTGGCGCCGGCGAAGGCGCCCTTCTCGTGGCCGAACAGGATCGACTCGACCATGTCCCCGGGCAGGGCGCCGCAGTTCACGGCGACGAAGGGCTGGCCGGACCGCGGCCCGGCCCCGTGCATCGCGCGGGCGAAGACTTCCTTGCCGGTCCCCGATTCGCCCGAGATCAGCACCGGAATGTCGGTCGAGGCGCCCCGGCGCGCCAGTGCGATCGATTCGCGAATCGCGGTGCTCGCGGCGATCAGGTCGTCGAAACCGAGGCGGTCGCTCTCCTGCCGCGTGAGGCGTTGCACCTCGCTCGTCAGGTTGGACATCTCGAGCGCGTTGCGAATCGAGACCTCGAGCCGCTCGGGTCCGACCGGCTTCACGAGGAAGTCGACCGCACCGGCGCGCATCGCGTCGACCGCGCGCTTCACCGAACCGTCGGCCGTCAGCACGATCACCGGCATGTCGATCCCGGCCGCGTGCATGCGCTCGAGCACGCCGAAACCGTCAAGATCCGGCATATTCAGGTCCAAAAGGCAAATATCTATGCGTGAATCGCGCCGTGTGAGGCGGTCGAGCGCAGCAGCGCCGCCCTCGCACGCCTCGATCGTGAACCCGGCCGAAGAAAGAACCGCTGACAGATAATTACGTTGGAGCCGGTCGTCATCGGCCACCAGAACCGTCGCTGCCATTACACACCCTACTCGCAAGCGAAGAACCGTACACGCTGCCTGTTTGAACGCCATTGTGGTTCCGCTGATGGCGCCAATAGGGCGATTTCGTGCCAACACGGGACGGTTGCAGCGATTCCCTGCGACGTGGTGGCGAAAATACTGCGTAGCTGTTGTTAATCTGCGACGACCCGGATAAATTCATTCGTGGGGGCGGTCCAATCCCCCGCGCAGATTGTGCTGGTATCTCGAATGTGCCAAAGCAAGGGTGCGGAGCGGCATTAGTGGCCGAAAAACCAATTCCGGGGCGACCTTTCGGAGCGTCCCTTAAGGAACGGAGAGAGGGATGAAGACTGCAACGAAACTGATGCTTGCGGTGTCGGCGGTCGCGCTGGCCGCGTGCACCAAGCCGGACCTGCCCGGGTCGAACCTTGGCGGCACCTTCACGGCCGAGCGGTTCCTCGAGCAGGATCACGGTGGTTCGGGCTTCAACGGCGCGCTGGCGAAGGAATACACCGAACTGGCCCGCCGCTCGGCGAACAAGGACCAGCGTTGGTACAACGCCACTGCCTACATCGCGAAGGCCGAGGCTGCCGAGGCCGGTGCCGATGTCGGCCCGTGGAGCCCGGAATCGCTGGGCGTCAGCGGCGAAGCTGCCAACGAGTATGACGCTGTCGTTGCGGCCATCCTCGCCAACCGCGGCGAGCGGCCCGAGGCCTGCGCCCGCGCCCAGGCGATGTGGGACCAGTACCTCGAGGCGCTCCGCGGCCAGCCCGGCGGCTGCCCGGATCCCGAGGATGCGCGCGCGCTGTTCGACGAAGCCATGCTGGCCTGCACCGGCGTCTCCTACGGCAACAGCTTCGTTGTCTACTTCGGCTTCAACCGCACCAACCTGACCGACACCGCCCGCGCGACGCTGGACGAGGTCGTCGAGGCGGTGCAGGCGCTCAGCACGCAGGCCCTCTCGGTCGTCGGCCACACCGACACCGTGGGCTCGTACGAGTACAACCAGGGCCTGTCGGAGCGTCGCGCCCGCCGCGTCGCGGATGCCCTGGTCGAGCGTGGCGTGCCGCGCGGTGCGATGACCCTGGCCGGCCGTGGCGAGCGTGAGCTTGCGGTGCCGACCCCGGACAACACCCGCGAGCCGCTGAACCGCCGCGTCGAGATCACGCTGTCGCAGTAATCGCGCCAGCGACGGTCTGAAATCAGCCGCCCCGCGCAGCCAGCGCGGGGCGGCTTCGCTTTTTCCGGGCGCCGCCGTCGTCGGATGGACGGGGAAGGCGCCTTCCGTGCTCCCGGCGCCGCCTTCCGTCGAGGTCCCCACTGAAGCTTCCCGTGGTGCACCACGTGCGTGACGGGGCGCGACGGGCTATGCTCGGGCGCGGATCAACCGCGTCCATGGAGGCAAGGGACCATGCGTCGAGACCTGTCGAAGCGTCGCCCGGGCGGGCTTGTGCCGACCGCCGCGCTTTCCGTCATGCTGGCCGCCGCGGTGGCGATCGGCGGGCCGGGGCTGCCGGCATTCGCGGCGGATCCCGAGCCGCGCCCCGACATGGAGGAGTTCAAGCGTCGGCTCGACGAGGCCTGGGACGACATGATGCGCGAGCTTGGCCCCACGATCGACAGCCTCGGCGCGCTGATCGACACGCTGGACCAGATCGACGGGCTCGAGAACTACGAGCGTCCCGAGGTCCTGCCCAATGGCGACATCGTGATCCGCCGCAAGGCGGATGCCCCGCCACTGCCCGACGAGCCCGAGCGCGCGCCGACCGAGACGCCGGAAGACGACGGGAAGGGGATTAAGACCTGAGCGGCCTTTCGCAGCGCCGCCCGCGCCGCTATGTCTTCGTGCAGGACAACGGAGTGATTTGATGCCGAACCTGCACGACCTCGCCTTTGCCTTTCCCGCCACCTCGCATATCCGCCCGCTGCGCGACACGGCCGCCGAGCGCGGCGGCGCCGTCGACCTGGGCGAATTGCCGGAATGGGACCTGAGCGATCTCTACGCGGCGCCGGCCGCGCCCGAGCTGGCTGCCGATCTCGACCGCGTCGAGGCCGAGTGCCGCGACTTCGCGGCGCGCTTCGAGGGCCGCATCGCATCGCTGGGCGCCGAGGAGGTGGCGGACGCGATCGCGGCCTTCGAGGCGATCGACCTCACGCTGGGGCGGGTCATGTCCTATGCGGGGCTGCGCTACTACCAGAACACGACCGATCCCGCGCGCGCCAAGTTCATGGGCGACACGCAGACGCGTGTGACGGCGATCACCACGCCGCTGGTGTTCTTCACGCTGGAGCTGAACCGGCTGGAGGAGACCCACGTTGAGGCCCTCATGGCGGAAAGCGCGCGCCTCGCGCGTTACCGACCCTGGCTCGACCGCCTGCGCGCCTTCCGGCCGCACCAGCTGTCGGACGAGCTCGAGAAGTTCCTGCACGACCAGTCGGTCGTGGGTGCCTCGGCCTGGAACCGGCTGTTCGACGAGACGATGGCGGGACTCAGCTTCGAGGTCGAGGGCGAGGACGAGCCGCTGGGGCTCGAAGGCACGCTGAACCTCCTGTCGGACAAGGACCGCGCCCGGCGCGAGGCCGGCGGCAAGGCGCTGGCGGGTGTCCTGGCCGACAACATCCGGCTGTTCGCGCTGATCACCAACACGCTGACCAAGGAGAAGGAGATCGAGGACCGCTGGCGCAAGATGCCGGCGCCCGATCACTCGCGCCATCTGGCGAACCACGTCGAGCCGGAAGTCGTCGACGCGCTGCGCGAGGCGGTGTGGAAATCCTTCCCGCGCACCAGCCACCGCTACTACGCGATGAAGGCCAAGTGGCTGGGGCTCGAACAGCTCGAATACTGGGACCGCAACGCGCCTCTGCCGGAATCGGACGACCGCGTGGTGCCCTGGCCCGACGCGCGCGAGATCGTGCTCGACGCCTATGCGGGCTTCAGCCCGAAGATGGCCGAGCTGGCCGAGCCGTTCTTCGAGCGCGGCTGGATCGATGCGGGCGTCAAGCCCGGCAAGGCGCCGGGGGCCTTCGCCCATCCCACCGTCGTCGATGTCCACCCCTATGTGATGCTCAACTACCTGGGCAAGACGCGGGACGTGATGACTCTGGCGCACGAGTTGGGCCACGGCGTCCATCAGCGGCTGGCGGCGGGGCAGGGCGAGCTTCTGAGCCGCACGCCGCTCACGCTGGCCGAGACGGCCTCGGTCTTCGGCGAGATGCTGACCTTCCGCAAGCTGCTGGCCGCCGAGTCCGATCCGGCGCGGCGCAAGATGCTGCTGGCCGGCAAGGTCGAGGACATGCTGAACACGGTGATCCGCCAGATCGCCTTCTACGAGTTCGAGCGCCGCGTGCACGCCGCCCGGCGCGAGGGCGAGCTGACCGCCGAGGATCTTGCCGCGCACTGGCTTGCGGTGCAGTCCGAGAGCCTGGGGCCGTCGATCAACCTCGCCGACGGGTACGAGACCTTCTGGGCCTATATCCCGCATTTCATCCACTCGCCCTTCTATGTGTATGCCTACGCCTTCGGCGACGGGCTGGTGAATGCGCTCTATGCCGTCTACGAGCAGGGCGTGCCGGGGTTCCAGGACAAGTATTTCGAGATGCTGGCGGCCGGCGGCGCCAAGCACCACAAGGAGCTTCTGGCGCCCTTCGGGCTCGACGCATCGGACCCGGCATTCTGGCAGAAGGGGCTGGGGCTGATCGGCCGCTTCATCGACGAGCTGGAGGCGATGGGCTGAACCAGGTGCCGAAATGGCGCGCGCCAGGCTGCTGAGGCGGGCAGGCTGGCTTGCCATCCTCATGGTGGCGGCGGTCCTGCTGGTGCCGGTGGCGCGTGCGCAGACGGCTTCCGGGGTCGCCGAGGTCACGGCGGTATTCTCGGCGCCACGCGCCCAAGGCGAGGTGCGGGTGCTGTTCCTCGGCAACTCCTTCACCCGCGAGCACGACGTGCCCGCGCAGGTGACGGCGCTTGCCGCGCGGCGCGAGGTGCGGCTGCGGGCCGGCATGATCGTCGGCAACGGCACTAAGCTCGGCGAACACGTCGCTGACGCGGGGGTCGCGGCGGTGATCGGCGGGCTCGACTGGGACGTTCTCGTGCTCCAGGACCACAGCGTCGCCGCCCTCACGCCGGAGGGTGCGGCGGCCTCGCGCATGGCGGTGATCCGGCTTGCCGGGTTGAGCGCGGCGCGGATCATTCTGTTCGCGACCTGGCCGCGGGCGCCGGGCCACGCGCTCTATGGCAAGCCGGGAATGCCGGCGGGCCCCGCCGCGATGAACGCTCGGGTGCGCGCCCATTACGCGGCGCTGGGCGAGACGCTGGGCGCCCGCGTCGCGGGGATAGGCGATGCCTTTCTCGTGGTGGCCGCGCGGGATGGTGAGGCGGCGCTCTACGCCGCCGACGGCTACCACGCATCTGCCGAGGGGGCGCGGCTTGCCGCCAGCATCCTCGCCGCCGCCATCCTGGCGCCGCCGCGCCTGCCGGCGGGACCCACCCGGTCCGGCGATGCCGCGCCCCGGCGACCGGTCGCGTCCCTCGCGCACCACGAAGGTGCCGCGTCGTTCCGCCCACGGCTTGAGTTTTCCCGCGCGCCCGGCTAACCCGGCGGCGCATGAGCCAGAGGATGGAGCCGATGCAGGACCTCGACCCGATCCGCGTCAAGTATCTCGCCGAAGTGGCCGAGGCCGCCGATGAGCCCGCCATCGAGGCGGTGCGCGTGGCCGCCCTGGGCAAGAAGGGCGAAGTGAGCCTGATGATGCGCGAACTGGGCCGCATGGAGCCCGAGGCACGCAAGGCCGCGGGGCCGGCGCTCAACGCGCTGCGCGACGAGATCGAATCGGCGGTGAAGGCGCGCCGCGCGGCGCTGGCCGATGGGGCGCTGGCTGAGCGGCTCAAGGCCGAGTGGCTGGACGTGACGCTCGATCCGCGCCCGGCTGCGGCCGGCACGATCCATCCCGTGAGCCAGGTGACCGAGGAGGTGGTGGCGATCTTCGCCGCGCTTGGCTTCACCGTCGCCGAGGGGCCGCAGATCGAGACCGACTGGCACAACTTCGACGCACTCAACATCCCGCCCGAGCATCCGGCCCGGCAGGAGATGGACACCTTCTACATGGCCCGGGCCGAGGGCGACGAGCGCGCGCCGCATGTGCTGCGCACGCATACGAGCCCGGTCCAGATCCGTCACATGACGGCGAACGGCGTGCCCTGCCGCGCGATCGCGCCGGGCCGCGTCTATCGCTGCGACTATGACCAGACCCACACGCCGATGTTCCACCAGGTCGAGGGGCTCTGCATCGACCGGAACATCTCGATGGCCAACCTGAAATGGGTGCTCGAGGAGTTCTGCCGCAGCTTCTTCGAGGTCGAGGGCGTCGAGCTGCGTTTCCGCGCCTCGCATTTCCCCTTCACCGAACCCTCCGCCGAGGTCGATATCCGGTGTTCCTGGGCGGGCGGACAGCTGCGCATCGGCGAGGGGGACGACTGGCTCGAGATCCTCGGCTCGGGCATGGTGCATCCGAAGGTCCTTGCCGCGGCGAATGTCGATCCCGAGGCCTGGCAGGGCTTTGCCTTCGGCATGGGCATCGACCGCATCGCGATGCTGAAATACGGCATCCCCGACTTGCGCGCTTTCTTCGATTCCGACCTGAGGTGGCTGAGGCATTACGGCTTCGCGGCCCTCGATGTGCCCACGCTGCATGCCGGGTTGAGCCGCTGAGGCCGCGGCGCCCTTCCTGACAGCCCGCTTTCCGCGCCGGTGTCGGCTTTTTCGCGTGCGGTGACGTCCGCCCGCTAGCTGCTTGCGCGCGCAGCTCGCAATCCTGTCCCGTCATGCGCATTCGGGAGGACGGGATGGCGGCGATTCTGGTGGTCGAGGGCAACACGCCCGAGGTGGTTGCCCGCACGCTGGAGGCGGGCGGCATTGCGGCGGCCGAGAACTATGCCGACGTGCTAGCGGCGCTGGCGCAGAGGATGGGGGTGCGGATCGAGACGCGGATCCTGCGCCCGTCCTTCCCAGAATTCTCGATGTCCGAATTCGCCAGGGACGCGGTGGCGTTCGAGGGCGTCGCGGGCGTGGTATTCACCGGGTCGGGCGTGCGCTGGTCGGCGGACGCGCCCGAGGCGGCCGCGCACCGCGCGGTGGTCGAGCGCGTCTTCGCCGCCGGGATCCCGGCGATCGGCTCGTGCTATGGCCTTCAGCTTGCCGCGACAGTGCTGGGCGGGCGGGTGCGCTGGAACCCCAAGGGCGCCGAGCTGCCGATCGCGCGCGAGATCCGGCTGACCGAGGCGGGCCGCGCGCATCCGCTGCACGATGGCCGGCCGGCGGTGTTCGACTGCCCCTGCATCCATCGCGACGAGGTGGCCGACCTGCCCGCCGGCGCGGTGCTCACTGCGACCAACGCGCATTCGGTGGTGCAGGCCATGGTCTACGAGCAGGGCGCGGTGCGGTTCTGGGGCATGCAGTACCATCCCGAGATGGCGCTGGCCGACGTGGCCCGTTGCATGCTGCGGGGCAGGGGCGCGGTGATGGAGGGCAGCGCCGCGATCGAGCCCGACCCCGCGGTCGAAGCCTATATCGCCGTCTCGGACGCGCCCACGACGAACGCCGCGTTGATGCAGCGCCACTCCATCGCGCCCGAGGTGGTGGATTTCGCGGCGCGCACGGCCGAGCTGGACAACTGGCTTCGCATGGTGCTGGCCGGTGCCACGGTGGCGGATCGGGCGGCGGATCGGGCGGCGGATCGGGCGGCCGAGTGAGCCGCCCCCTTCCCGCGCCCGGCGAATTTCGCTAAGGACGGCTCCGAACCCGCCGGGCGCCCCGGTCAACCCGGTCGCGCGCCCTCCCGAGCCGAGCGAGAATGCCATGAAGTTCACCCTGTCCTGGCTGAAGGAGCATCTGGAGACGGACGCATCCCTCACCGAGATCACCGACGCGCTGACCGACCTCGGTCTTGAAGTCGAGGGCGTCGAGGACCCCGCCGAGCGGCTGGGCGCGTTCACGATCTGCCGGGTGATCGAGGCGGTTCAGCACCCCGACGCCGACCGGCTGAGGCTGTGCCGCGTCGAGGCCTGGCCGAACGGCCCCGATGCCCCGTCGCAGGAGGTGCAGGTGGTCTGCGGCGCGCCCAATGCGCGGACCGGGCTCGTCGGCGTCTTCGCCGCGCCCGGCACGCATATTCCGGGCACCGGGGTCGACCTCAAGCCCGGCGTGATCCGCGGCGTCGAGTCGAACGGGATGCTGTGCTCGGAGCGCGAGCTGATGATCTCGGACGACCACGAGGGCATCATCGACCTGCCGGCGGATGCGCCGATGGGTGTGCGCTACATCGATTACGCGAAGCTCAACGACCCGGTGATCGAGATCGCCGTGACGCCCAACCGCCCGGATGCGCTGGGCGTCTCGGGGATCGCGCGCGACCTGGCCGCGCGCGGCCTTGGACGGCTGATCACGCCGGAGACCGAGGCAGTGAGGGGCGCCTTCGCCAGCCCGATCGGCGTGCGGCTCAATGACGACGTGAAGGACGGGCTCTGCCCGCTGTTCGTCGGGCGCTATATTCGCGGCGTCAAGAACGGCCCCAGCCCCGACTGGCTGCAGCGCCGCCTGCGCGCGATCGGGCTCAGGCCGATCTCGGCGCTGGTGGACATCACCAACTTCCTGACGTTCGACCGCGCGCGGCCGCTGCATGTCTTCGACGCCGACAAGGTCACCGGCGACATCCATGTGCGCCTGAGCCGTCCGGGCGAGAAGCTGGAGGCGCTGGACGAGAAGACCTACGAGTTCGACGACTCGATGACGCTGGTCTGCGACGACGCGGGGCCCGAGGGTATCGGCGGCGTGATGGGCGGGCTTGCCTCGGGCGTCACGCCCGAGACGGTGAACGTCTTCGTCGAGGCGGCCTATTTCGACCCCGTGCGCACCGCCGCGACCGGGCGCAAGCTGAGGGTCAACTCGGATGCGCGCTATCGCTTCGAGCGCGGTGTGGACCCGGCCTTCACCCCGGAGGGTATGGAGATCGCGACCCGCATGATCCTCGACCTGTGCGGCGGCGAGGCGTCGGAGATGGTCATTGCCGGGCGCGTGCCCGACACCGCGCGCAGCTACCGGCTCGATCCGGCCCGGGTGGTGAGCCTCGTGGGCCTGGAGATCCCGCGCGCCGAGCAGGTGCGCATCCTCACCGAGCTGGGCTTCTCGGCCACCGGCCTCGGCGAGATGCTGGAGGTCTGGGTTCCGTCCTGGCGGCCCGATGTGCAGGGCGAGGCGGACCTCGTCGAGGAGATCGCGCGCATCGCCTCGCTGACCAGGCTGCCGGCGAAGCCGCTGCCGCCGGCGTCGGAAGGCGTGCCCGCGCCACAAATCACGCCGATGCAGCGCCGGGTCAGCCTGGCACGCCGCGCGCTGGCGGCCGAGGGACTCAACGAGTGCGTCACCTACTCCTTCGTCTCGGGCGCGCATGCGGCGCTGTTCGGCGGCGGCGACGCTGCGCGTCGGCTCGAGAACCCGATTTCGGCTGACCTGTCGGACATGCGTCCCGACCTGCTGCCGGGGCTTCTGGCCGCGGCGGCGCGCAACCAGGCGCGCGGGGCGGGCGAGATCGGCATCTTCGAGGTCGGCCCGGTCTTCCGGGGCGGCGAGCCGGGCGAGCAGGAAACCGTCGCGGCGGCGCTGCGCGTGGGCGCCACCACGCCCCGCCACTGGGCCGGCACGCGGCGCGGCGTCGACCTGATGGACGCGAAGGCGGACGCGCTGGCGGCGCTCGCGGCGGCGGGGGTCGACACCTCGAAGCTGATGGTGGCGCGCGAGGCGCCCGACTGGTTCCATCCGGGCCGGTCGGCGGTTCTAAAGCTGGGCCCGAAGAACGTGCTGGCCGCCTTCGGCGAACTGCACCCCAGGGTGATCGAGGCGATGGGCGTGAAGGGCCCCGCCGTCGCCGCGGTGGTGCATCTCGAGGCCGCGCCCTTCCCCAAGAAGAAGGGCACGACGCGCCCGGCGCTGGTGACCTCGGACTTCCAGGCGGTCGAGCGCGACTTTGCCTTTGTCGTCGACGCGCGCGTCGAGGCCGAGGCGATCCTGAAGGCGGCGCGAGCGGCCGAGAAGAAGCTGATCGAGCGTGTCTCGGTCTTCGACATCTTCGAGGGCAAGCGGGCGGCCGAGCAGCTGGGCGAGGGCCGCAAGTCGGTCGCGATCAGCGTGCGGCTTCAGCCGACCGCCGGCACCCTGACCGAGGCCGAGATCGAGGCGGTCTCGGCCCGCGTGGTCGAGGGCGTCGCGAAGGCCACCGGCGCCAGTCTGCGGAGTTGAACCGGGCGCCGGACCGCGGCAAGGGGGGCGCTTCCCGATTTTCCGGTTTCGTGCGAGGGTTGCGCAGGACACACGGCTGGAGGGGAAGGATGCTCAAGGAATTCAAGGAATTTGCCGTCAGGGGCAATGTCGTCGACATGGGTGTCGGCATCGTGATTGGCGCGGCCTTCACGTCGATCGTCAACAGCTTCGTCGCGGACATCATCAACCCGATCATCGGCGTGGTGACGGGCGGCATCGATTTCTCGAACATCTTCATCAACCTGAGCGGAACCGAGTATGCCTCTCTGGCCGCGGCGCAGGAGGCCGGGGCAGCGACGATCAACATCGGCCTCTTCATCAACGCGATCATCAGCTTCCTGATCGTCGCCTGGGTGCTGTTCCTGGTGATCAAGGGCATCAACCAGCTCAAGCGCGAGGAGGCGGCCGCGCCGGCCCCGCCGCCCGAGCCGAGCGCCGAGGAGAAGCTTCTCGGGGAGATCCGCGACCTGCTGGCCCGGCAGTCGAGCTGATCAGAGGCCGGTCTGGCCCAGCAGGATATAGGCCGCCATCCCGGTGATGATGGCGGCCAGCATCCTGCGCGTGGCGATCCCGACCCCGAGCGCGGCGGCCGCTGCCGCGAGGCGCTGGGGATCGGCCACAAGATGGCCGTCGCGCCCCAGCAGCACCATCGGCGCGATGATCGCGGGCAGCACGGTGACGGGGACGAACGAGAGCGCCTCGGTCACCACGGCGGGCAGGCGGCGGCCCGCCAGCAAGCCGATGAACGAGAAGCGGATCAGGTAAGTCGCGACCGCGAGGCCCGCGATCATCGTCCAGATGGCGGTGTCGGTCATTCGGCGGCCTCCAGCACGACGCGGAGCTTGCGGGCGATGTGGCGCGCCGTGGCCATGCCGGCGGCGATGCCGCCCGCGGTCGCCACGATCAGGCCGGTGCCGCCCGGCAGGCCGGCCAGGACAACCGCAAGCACCGCCGAGACAAGCGCCGCCACGACATTGGCGGTGCCCCGGATCATCGGCGCGACGACCGCGATGAAGCAGACCGGCGCCGCGAAGCCGAGGCCCCAGCCCGGGGGAATGCGCGCGCCGATCTCGGCGCCGAGCCAGGAGCAGGCGATCCAGACGGTCACGGTGGTGATGCCGATGCCGAAGAAATACCCCGCCCGGTCCGCGACCCTCTCGTCCGGCCTGGCGCGGTAGCGGGCGATCGAGAGGGCAAAGGCCTGGTCGTGCAGGAAGAAGGCCGCGGGGATGCGCCAGGCCATCCCCAGGCCCTGCCAGTGCACCGCGATCGCGGCCGAATACATCGCCATGCGCAGGTTCACGACAGCTCCGGTCAGGACCGCGAGCAGCGCCGGCGCCCCGTCCGAGAGTAGCTGCAAGGCGGCAAGCTGGCTGGCGCCGGCCACGACCATCGTGGTGAAGGTCATGGTCTGGAGAAGGTCGAAGCCCGCCTCGGTCGCCAGCGTGCCGAAGATCAGCCCGAAGGGAGCGACGGCCAGCAGCACCGGCAGCGAGGCCCACGCCCCGGCGAGAAGGCCGCGGCGCGAGGGGGTCACGCGATCTTGGTCGGGTCTGCGCATGGCCTCTCCGTAACCGGCCTTGACTGAGGGCGCCAGTCAGGTTTTGTGAAGAGTGATGACAGAAATTCTGATCCTTCCCGATCGCGAAGCTCGACCGTCCATCGCGCCGGTGCACGACAATGGCGTTGCACTGATTCATGGGCTTGGCAGGTCCACGGGGTCGATGTTGTTGCTTGGCCGGCGTCTTGCGCGTGCCGGCTTTCTGGTCTGGAGGATCGGTTATCCCTCGCGCCGCATGAACGTGGCGGACGCGGCGGAGCGGATCGCCGCTGCCTTGGCGCCGTTGGCCAGCCGTTTGGGGCGGCTGCATCTTGTCGGCCACTCTTTCGGTGGTGTCATCGCGCGTCGGATTGCTTCGGCGGGCTTGATCCCGGTCGGACGCGTGGTCCAGATCGGTGCTCCGAACCGTGGTTCGCGGACGGCGGCGCGGCTGATTCGTCTCCTTCCGTTGGGCTGGTGTCTCGGACCCGCGGCAAGCGAGCTTTCCGAGCCGCGGCCCCCGATCCCTCGTCGCCGTGGCGTGGCAGCGATCGCAGGGTTCGGCCAGCGGCACCTGCCGGGCGTGCTTCTTGGTGCGAGCGGTTCGGGTGACGGTTTGGTGTCGGTTCGTTCCGCTTGGGCGGGGGCCGAAGCGCGTGGTGCCGTGGATTGCGGTCACACGTTGCTCCCCCTCAGCAGAAGGGTTGCCGAGATGACTGCGGAATTCCTTGCGAGAGGACGGCTCGGGCCAACATCGAGGGGGGGCGCATGTCCACGCCCTTCCTGATCGCTCCCGATCCAGACGACCCGCGGCTGACGCGGCCCGTGACCGGTGTCGACCATACCGGCCGCGACGCGCAGATCCGTGTGGTCGAGGAGCGTGCGCTGACCATCTACCTGAACGGTCAGGAAATCGTGACCGCGATGACCATCGGCGATTACCCGGATTACTTGGCGCTGGGCTACCTGCTGAACCAGGGAATGCTGCGCGCCGACGACCGCGTGACAGGGGTCGACTACGACGAGGAGATCGAGACCGTCGTGGTGCGCACCGAGCGCGAGACCGACTACGAGGAGAAGCTGAAGAAGAAGACGCGCACCTCGGGCTGCGCGGTCGGCACGGTCTTCGGCGACGTGATGGAGGCGCTCGAGGGGCTGACGCTGCCTGTGGCCGAGGTGCGGACCTCGTGGCTCTATGCATTGGCAAAGCAGATCAACACCGCGCCCAGCCTCTATCTCGAGGCGGGGGCGATCCATGGCACGGTGCTCTGCCAGCAGGACCGGCCGCTGGTGTTCATGGAGGATGTCGGCCGGCACAACGCGGTCGACAAGATTGCCGGCTGGATGTTTCGCGAGGGCGTGAGCGGCGCAGACAAGATCCTCTACACCACGGGGCGCCTGACCTCGGAGATGGTGATCAAGACGGCGTTGATGGGCATCCCGGTGCTGGCCTCGCGCTCGGGCTTCACGGCCTGGGGCGTCGACCTGGCGCGGCAGGTGGGGCTCACCTTGATCGGGCGGATGCGGGGCCAGCGCTTCCACTGCCTCTCCGGGGCCGAGCGGCTGATCTTCGACAGCGATCCCGACGCGGTCGGCGAGGAAGATGCGCGTCACCGGCGCAAGGGAGCGGTGGCGGCTGATGCTGACTGACGCCTACAACGCCGCCATCGACGCGGCGCGCCGGCTGATTGCCGCGCGCGCCAAGGAGGGCCGTCACCATGTCGCCGCCACCGTGCTGACCAAGGCTGGCGGCAGCTACACGGCGGTGAATGTCGATTCGACCCTGGGCCGGGCCGCGGTCTGCGCCGAGGCAATCGCGATCGGCATGGCCTGCGCCGCCGAGAACGAGGCCGAGATCGTCTTCGCCGCCGCGGTCAACCGTCGCCTGGTGGTGGTGGCGCCATGCGGGTTGTGCCGCGAACTCTTGCTCGACTACGGGCCCGAGGCGGTCATTGCCGTGCCGCGCGACGGCGAGGGGTTCGCCCTGCGGCGGCTGGCGGAACTGATGCCCGAGGCCTACAAGTCGGGTCGGCGCGGTGTCTGAGAGTGCGGATAGGGCTGGCATGAAGATCGCGGGCGTGATCCTGGCGGGCGGGCTCGCCCGGCGCATGGGCGGCGGTGACAAGGCGCTGCTGGAGATCGATGGCCGCCCATTGCTGGCGCATGTCATCGGGCGCCTGACGCCGCAGGTGGGCGCCGTGGTGCTGAACGCCAATGGCGATCCGGCGCGGTTCGCACGCTTTGGCCTCGACGTGATCCCCGACACGGTCGAGGGTTTCGCGGGGCCGCTGGCCGGGGTTCTCGCGGGGATGCGCTGGGCAGCGGCGCGCGGCTTCAGCCACGTGGCAAGCGCGGCCGGCGACACGCCGTTCTTCCCGCGCGACCTGGTCACGCGGCTTGCATCTGGACTGTCGGACTGCAACCGGATCGCCATCGCCGCGACCAACGACCCCGAGCGCGGCCTGAGCGAGCATCCGACCTTCGGGCTCTGGCCCGTCGACCTGGCCGACGATCTCGAGACCGCGCTGACGACGGGGAACATGCGCAAGGTCATCGTCTGGGCCTCGCGCCACGGCTGCGCGCGGGTGGTGTTCGACGAGGCGGGCAGCTTTCCCTTCTTCAACGTCAACACGCCCGGGGATCTCGAGGAAGCCGCCCGGCTCGCGCCGGAGAGGAGTGGGGCATGAAGATCTACGGCGTCATCGGCTGGAAGAATGCCGGCAAGACCACGCTGGTCGAGCGGCTGGTGGCCGAGATTTCCTCGCGCGGCTACTCGGTCTCGACGCTCAAGCACACCCATCACCTGGTCGACCTCGACCGGCCGGGCAAGGACAGCTACCGCCACCGCGAGGCGGGCGCACAGCAGGTGGTGCTTGCCTCGTCGAGCCGCTGGGCGTTGATGACCGAACTGCGTGGCGGGCCCGAGCCTGCGCTCGAGTCGCTGATCGCGCGGCTCGACCCCGTCGACATCGTGATCGTCGAGGGATGGAAGCGCGACCGCCACCCCAAGGTCGAGGCCTGGCGGGCCGAGACCGGTCAGCCGCTGATCGCGATGGATGACCCGACCGTGCGTGCGGTCGCCACCAACGACCACCCGCCCAAGGGACATGGCCGGCCGGTGATCGGACTCGACGACATCCCTGCGATCGCCGATTTCGTGCTGGAGGATGCCGGCCTCGCCCTGCGCAAGACCGCCTGAGCCGCATGACCCGCAAACGCCTGCGCGACGACTGCTTCGCCCTGCCGCCTGGGGTCGACTGGACGCCGGTCGACGAGGCGCTGGCGCGGCTGCGCGCGGCGCTGAGCCGCGTGACCGCCGACGAGGAGGTGCCGCTCGCCTCGGCCGCGGGCCGCATCCTGGCCCGGCCGGTGATCGCGAAGCGCGACAACCCGCCGGCCGCGAACGCGGCGGTCGATGGCTATGCCTTCGCCTGGGACGCCCTTTGCGGTGCCGACGAGGCCCGCCTGCCGCTGGCCGAGGGGCGCGCGGCCGCGGGGCGGCCTTTCGGTGGGACGGTTCCGGCGGGGTATGCGCTGCGCATTCTGACCGGGGCCGAGGTCCCGGCGGGGACCGACACGGTCGTCCTGCAGGAGGATTGCGAGGTATCGGGCAACGAGGTCCTGATCGCCGCGCCAAGAAAGCGCGGCGCCAACACCCGCGCGGCAGGCGAGGACGCGGTGGCGGGCACTGAGGCGCTGCCCGCGGGGCGGCGCATCGCCCCGCAGGATCTGGCGAGGATCGCCTCGGTCGGCGTCGGCCGTGTCGCGGTCTGCGCCCGACTGCGCGTGGGCGTCCTGTCGACCGGGGATGAGCTGATCGAGCCCGGTGCCGAGGGCGCCGGCATCTTCGATGCGAACCGGCCGATGCTGCTCGCCTTTCTTGCCGCGCAGGGCTTCGAGGCGGTCGATCTGGGCCGCGCGCCCGACCGGGCCGAGGAGGTGCGCGCCGCGCTCGACCGCGGGGCCGACGAGGTCGACGCGATCCTGACAACCGGCGGGGCCTCGGACGGCGACGAGGACCACGTCTCGAAGCTGTTGCGCGCCGAGGGACGGATCGAGACCTGGCGCATCGCGGTCAAGCCTGGCCGCCCGCTCGCGCTGGGGATGTGGCGCGGCGTGCCGATCTTCGGCCTGCCAGGCAATCCGGTCGCGGCCTTCGTCTGTGCCCTGGTCTTCGCGCGGCCCGCGCTGATGCTGATGGCCGGGGCAGGATGGGTCGAGCCCGAGGGCGTCATGCTGCCCGCCGCCTTCGAGAAGCGCAAGAAGCCCGGGCGGCGCGAGTATCTGCGGGCACGCCTCGACCCCGAGGGCCGGGTCGAGGTCTTCCGCTCCGAGGGCTCGGGCCTCATCGGCGGGCTGAGCTGGGCGACGGGACTGTGCGAATTGCCCGACGGTGCGCTGGAGGTGGTGCCAGGCCTGCCGGTGCGCTTCCTGCCCTTCGCTGCCTTCGGAACATGAGCTCCGCGCTCGCGAGCCGGGCGGGGTTGCTGACCTGCGGGTATTACGCGGCCCTGTTCCTGGCCGTCGGGGCACATCTTCCCTACTGGCCGGTCTGGCTCAAGGCCTGGGGCCTTGGCGACGGCGAGATCGGCACCTACCTGGGCGCGGCCCTCGCGGTGCGGCTGGTGGCGAACGCCGCGATGTCGGCCGTCGCGGACGCCCATGCGGTGCGGCGGCTGATGCTGGGGATCTGCGGCTTCGTGGCGGCCACGGTCTTCGCGCTGCACGCGCTGGCCGAGAGCCGGCCCGTCCTGTTCGTCCTCACGCTGATGGTGACCATGTCGCTCTCGCCGATGATCCCGCTGGGCGAGGCGCTGGGCCTGAGGGCCGCGATCCGGCACGGCTTTCCCTATCCACAAGCGCGAGCGGTCGGCTCGGCCGCCTTCCTGGTGATGAACCTGGGGCTTGGCGTCGCGATTGCGCATGTCGGGCCGGATGCCGCGCTGTGGTCGCTGGTCGTGTGTTGCGCACTCGCGGCCGTGTTCGGACTGATGCATCCGGGCGGCGGCGCGCCGCCTGGTGGCGGGCTCGACACGGCGGGGCTGCGCGAGGGCTGGCAGCTGACGGCGAGCCCGGCGTTCCTCGCCTTCGTCGTCGCCGCCAGCGCGGGGCTTGCAAGCCACGCGGTGTTCTACAGTTACGGCTCGCTGGTCTGGGCGGCGCAGGGTATCGGCGCCGAGGTCATCGGGCAGCTCTGGGCCATGGGGGTCGCGGTCGAGGTCGCGCTGATGCTGGGACCCGGCGCTCGGCTGGTGGTGCGACTGGGCCCGGCGAGAGCACTCGCGATCGGCGCGGCGGCCGGCATCCTCCGTTGGGGCATGCTGTCGGCCGAGCCTGCGCTCTGGGCGCTCTGGCCGCTACAGGCTCTGCATGCACTGACCTTCGCGCTGGCGCATCTGGGGGCGATGGCCTTCATCGCCTCGGCGATTCCGCCGCGGCTGGCCGCGACCGCGCAGGGGGTCTATGTCGGCACGATCTCGGGCACGGTGATGGCCGGGGCGACCCTGCTTGCCGGGGTCGTGAGCGGCACGCAGGGCATGGCCGCGAGCTACTGGCTGGCCGCCGGCCTCTCGGCCGTCTCGCTCATCGCCGCGCTGGTTTTGATACGGCGCTGGGATGGCGAGCGGCTGATGCCGACATGAGCGGCGCGCCGGATGCGAAACGGCCCCGGAGGTGGCCCGGGGCCGTGCATGGCAGGGGCGGCCGGTGCCGCGCGTCAGACGTATCGCACGCTCAGGATCTCGTAGCTCTTGGCGCCGCGGGGCGTGTTGACATCGACCGAGTCGCCCTCGTCCTTGCCGATCAGCGCGCGCGCGAGCGGCGAGCGCAGGTTGAGCTTGCCGGCTTCGAGATCGGCCTCGGACTCGCCGACGATCTGGAAGACGCGCTCCTCCTCGGTGTCCTCGTCGAGCAGCGTGACGGTCGCGCCGAAGCGCACGGTCGGGCCCGACATCTTGGCGGGGTCGATCACCTCGGCGCGGCTGATCAGGCCTTCGAGTTCCTTGATCTGGCCCTCGATGAAGCTCTGGCGCTCGCGCGCCGAATGGTACTCGGCGTTCTCGGACAGGTCGCCATGCTCGCGCGCCTCGGCAATGGCCGAGATGATCGCGGGGCGCTCCTCGTCCTTGAGTTGCTTGAGCTTCACGTTCAGGGCCGCATAGCCCTGCTTGGTCATCGGGACCTTTTCCATCTCAACCCCTCGGCGTGAGCGTCGTCGCGACACGACGGGCGGCCCGCCGGGCCGTCCTTCGCGCCGTGTCAAAAACAAGACCGCGCCTTTCCGGCGCGGCCCCGTTTCGATGAAGCTTAGAATCCGTCGGGCGGGAAATGCAAGCACCGTCGCGCAGGCGCAAAGCCCGAGCCTTGCGGGCGGGCGGGCGAGAGGCTACCGCTGGTTCCCGGTCCAACGCGGGAGGGGGCGCGCATGAACCTCGATCGTCGGTTTCCCTGCATCGCCGAGATGGAAAAGGCTGCGCGACGGCGCATCCCGAAGATCGCCTGGGACTACCTCGCGGGCGGCATCGGGCTCGAAGTCTCGCTCGACCGCAACCGCCGGACGCTGGACGAGGTGATCCTGACGCCGCGCTACCTTGGCGAGTGGGAAGGGTCGCCGGACCTGTCGACGCGGTTCCTGGGGCGGGACTGGGCCGCGCCTTTCGGCGTGGCACCCGTGGGGCTCGGCGGCCTGCTCTGGCCACGCTCGGCCGAATATCTGGTGCGCGCAGCGCAAGAGGCGGGGATCCCCTTCACGCTTTCCACGGTTGCCAACGCCACGATCGAGGAGATCGGAGCCCTCGCGCCCGGCCATCCGTGGTTCCAGCTCTACGCGATGAAGGATCGCGAGAAGAACCGCCACATCCTGGGGCGCGCCAAGGCCGCCGGCTTCGACACCCTGGTCGTGACCGTCGACGTGCCCAAGAAGATGCGCCGCGATCGCGACATGAGGAACGGGCTGGGCTGGGCGCCAGGCTGGGACCTGCCGCTTGCCATCGACATCGCGCGGCATCCGGCCTGGGCGATGGCGATGGCGAAACACGGCATGCCGCGCTTCAACAACCTGACCGACTATCTGCCACAGGGGCTGACGGTCGAGCAGATCGGCGCCGAGTTGAGCCGCCTGCGCGACGGGCGCATCACCGCGACCAAGCTTGGTCAGTACCGCGAGGACTGGGACGGCAAGCTGATCATCAAGGGCATCCTCAGCCCCGATGAGGCGGTGATCTGCCGCGACGTGGGTGCCGACGCGGTGGTTGTCTCGAACCATGGCGGCCGGCAGATCGACGCGGCGCGCTCGGCCGTCGAGGTGCTGCCGGCGATCCGCGCCGCGGTCGGGCCCGACTACCCGCTGCTGGCCGATGGCGGCGTGCGCACCGGGCTCGACATCATGCGGATGATCGCCTGTGGCGCGGATTTCGTGCTGCTGGGGCGCGCCTTCTACTATGGAGTCGCGGCGATGGGCGCGGCGGGAGCGGCGCACGCCATCCATGTGTTGATGGAGGAACTGTCGATCACCATGGGCCAGCTGGGCGCGCGGCGTCCGTCGGACCTGCCGGCGTTCCTGGAGTGAAACCCATTTTTTTGCATCAGGATCGGGCTGGCCTGCGCTATCCTCGCCCGGCGGGGCGGGTAATGGAGGCGCGGCAATGTCCGAATTCCGCCCCGGCACGGATACGGCCTTTTCGGGTTCGGTTGCCGAGATCTACGACCGGTATCTGGTTCCCCTGATCTTTCAGGATTTCGCCGAGCGCATGGGTGCACTGGCCGCCGCGTGCGCACCCGACGCCGTCCTCGAGACGGCCGCGGGTAGCGGCGTGCTGACGCGCGTGCTCGCAAGGGTCTTGCCCGAGAGCACGGAGCTTGTCGCGACCGATCTCAATGCGGCGATGATCGACTACGCGCGCAGGCGCATGGATGGCGCGCGCCGGGTCGAGTGGCAGGTGGCCGATGCCCTCGCGCTGCCCTTCGATGCGGCGCGCTTCGACCTCGTGGCTTGCCAGTTCGGTGCCATGTTCTTCCCCGACCGGGTGAAGGGTTACGCCGAGGCGCGGCGGGTGCTGAAGCCGGGCGGACGGTTCCTGTTCACGATGTGGGACGCGATCGAGGCAAACGACTTCGCCCATGCCGTGACCGAGGCGCTGGCCCAGCTTTGGCCCAACGATCCGCCGCGGTTCCTGGCCCGCACGCCGCATGGACACGGCCGCCCCGAGGTGATCGCCCGCGAGGTGGCCGCGGCCGGGCTCGTGCTCAGGCAGATCGACCCGATGACGGCGCGCAGCCGCGCGGCCACGGCATACGAGGCGGCGCTGGCCTACTGTCAGGGCACGCCGCTGCGCGGCGAGATCGAGGCGCGCGACCCCGACGGGCTTGGCAGGGCGACCGAGCATGCCGGCCGGGCCATCGCGCGTGTCTGGGGCGACGGACCGGTCGACGGTGCGGTTCGCGGCTACGTTGTCGAGGCGGCCGTGCCCGGTTGATCCGTCGGCCGGGCGTCAGCCGGCGGGGACGATGTCGCAAACGATCGCGGTCGCGGGCTCGTCGCCGCGGTTGAAGAACCAGTGATCGGTTTCGGCATCCTCGAGAATGCCGCCGGGCGTGTCGGCGCCGTAGACGGCTTCGCCGGACGGGCGGCCCTCGACCCAGGTACCGCTCACCACCTTGACGAGGCCCGGACGCGTGGCGTGGCTGTGGCGCGCGATCTGGCCGCCGGGCTCGATGGTGATGGCGCGAAGCTGGAGGACGTGGCCCTCGAGCCCGATCTGCGTGCGCATCGACGTCTCGGCGACCTTGCCGAGCGACTCGACCTTCAGGCCCTTGTGCTCGGTGGGCGGCTCGCTGGTCGCCAGCGCGGTCCCGGCGAGCGCGCCGGCGGCGAAAAGCGCAACCGCGGCGGCGAGGCGGGTCAACTCTGTTCGTGAACGGGCCATCGCTACCTCCTCGGTTTGGCCGGACTCGGCATTCGATGGTAGAAACAGGGGCTGGCCGCGCCAAACGAGAGGATTTCATCCGGCCATGAACTTGGTTCAACCACCATGACGCGGCGGATCCCGCCTCTCGCCGCCCTGCGCGCCTTCGAAGCCGCGGCGCGTCATCTGAGCTTTCGCGACGCCGCGGACGAGCTATGCGTGACGCAGTCGGCGGTGAGCCATCAGCTCAGGAGCCTCGAGACGCTGCTCGGTCAGGAGCTTTTCGCGCGCGGTCACAACAGGATCAGCCTGACGCGCGCCGGGCGCGCGTATCTGGCCGAGGTGGCGCCCGTGCTGGACCGCCTCGCCCGCGCGACCGAGCGCGTCGGGAGGACGGCCGAGCGCCTGTCGGTGCGCGCGACGCCTGCCTTCGCCGCGCGCTGGCTGATCCCGCGGCTCGACCGTTTCGCGGCGCTCTGTCCGGAGGTCGAGATCTCGATCTCGACGGGGCTACCGCCGACGGATTTCTCGGATGGCACGGACGTGGTGATCCACTGGGGCGCCGACCCGGTCGCCGGCGCGCGCGTGGCCCCGTTCTTCGCCTCGCCGCGCGGCCCCGTCGCGTCGCCCGCACTGCTGGAGCAGCGCGGCCATCCCAGCCACCCCGCCGCGCTGGCGACGTTTCCGCTGTTGCGCGACGAGGTGATGGACGGGTGGTCGGACTGGTTCCTCGCCGTGGGCGCCGCGCCGCCGGACCGGCCGACGGCCCCGTCCTTCGCGCATTGCGAGCTCGCGATGAACGCGGCCGAGAGCGGGCAGGGCGTGGCCCTTGCCTATCTGCGGCTGGTCGAGCGCGAGCTGGCCGACGGCCGGCTTGTGCGCCTCTTTGACGGCGAGAGCGGGCCCTACCTCATCTACTCGGTCGCCTGCCCCGCTGACCGGCAGGACGAGCCGGTCATCGCGGCGTTCCGAGACTGGATCACCGCCGAGGGCCGCGCCGCAGGCGAGCTGCCGGATGACCGCGGTCAGGCGGTCGCGATCTTGGCCGAGTAGCCCTGCAGCGGCGCGACCTCGATCTCGCCCTCGCTCAGCGTCTCGATCGCGCGCGCGGCCGCCACGGCGCCGGCCGCGGTGGTGTAGTAGGGGATCTTCATCGTCAGGGCCGTCGCCCGGATGTCGAAGCTGTCCTTGACCGACTGTGCGCCCTCGGTGGTGTTGAACACCAGCGTGACCCCTCCGTTCTTGAGGTGGTCGACGATATCCGGGCGGCCTTCATAGACCTTGTTCACGCGCTCGGCACGCACGCCATGCCCGGTCAGGAAGGCGCAGGTGCCGGCCGTGGCGAGGATCGTGAAGCCCAGCCGGTCGAGGATGCGCGCGGCCGGAAGGATCGCCTGCTTGTCCTGGTCGCGGACCGAGACGAAGGCGGACCCGCCGGTCGGCAACGGCGTGCCGGCGCCGAGCTGGCTCTTGAGAAAGGCGCGCGCGAAGCTGCGGTCGAGGCCCATGACCTCGCCCGTCGAGCGCATCTCGGGCCCGAGGATCGTGTCGACGCCCGGAAAGCGCGCGAAGGGCAGGACCGCTTCCTTGACGGCGATGTGCGGGGTGTTGGGATCGATCAGGTCGAAGCCGGTCAGCGGCTCGCCCGCCATCACCCGCGCGGCGATCGACGCGACCGGCGAGCCGGTCGCCTTGGCGACGAAGGGCACTGTGCGTGAGGCGCGCGGGTTGACCTCGAGCACATAGATCTCGTTGTCCTTGATCGCGAACTGCACGTTCATCAGGCCCTTCACGCCGAGGCCGAAGGCCATCGCCTCGGTCTGGCGGCCGAGTTCCTCGATCGTCGCGCGGCTGAGCGAATGCGGCGGCAGCGAGCAGGCCGAGTCGCCGGAATGGACGCCGGCCTCCTCGATATGCTCCATGACGCCCGCGACGTGGACGCTCTCGCCGTCGGCAAGCGCATCTACATCGACCTCGACGGCGCCCGAGAGATAGCTGTCGATCAGGACCGGCGAGGTGCCCGACACGACCACCGCTTCGCGGATGTAGCGCTCGAGCTCGGCATCCGAGCGCACGATTTCCATGGCACGCCCGCCCAGCACGTAGGACGGACGAATGACCACGGGATAGCCGACCTCCTGGGCGATGTGGAAGGCTTCCTCGGGAGAATGAGCGATTCCGTTGTGCGGCTGGCGCAGGTCGAGCTTGTGCAGCAGCTTCTGGAAGCGCTCGCGGTCCTCGGCGAGGTCGATCGCATCGGGCGTGGTGCCAAGGATCGGGATGCCGGCCTGCTCGAGCCCGCGCGCAAGCTTGAGCGGCGTCTGGCCGCCGAACTGCACGATCACGCCGTGGAGCATCCCGTTCTCCTGCTCGACGCGCAGGATCTCGAGGACGTGCTCGAGCGTGAGCGGTTCGAAATAGAGCCTGTCCGAGGTGTCGTAGTCGGTCGAGACCGTCTCGGGGTTGCAGTTGACCATCACCGTCTCGTAGCCGGCCTCGGTCAGCGCGAAGCAGGCGTGGCAGCAGCAATAGTCGAACTCGATGCCTTGGCCGATCCGGTTCGGCCCGCCGCCGAGGATCACGACCTTCTTCTGGCCGGTGGGACGCGCCTCGCACTCGACCGCCCCCGCCACGTCGGCCTCGTAGGTCGAGTACATGTAGGGGGTCTGGGCCTCGAACTCGGCGGCGCAGGTGTCGATGCGCTTGAAAACCGCGGTCACACCCATCGCATGGCGGATGCGGCGCACGTCGCCCTCGTCGAGATTGGTGAGCGTGCCCAGGCGGGCGTCGGTGAAGCCCATCATCTTGAGCCGCCGCATCCCCGCCGCGTCCTCCGGCAGGCCGTCGCGGACCAGGCGGGCCTCCTCCGAGACGATCTCGTCGATACGCTCGAGGAACCAGCGGTCGAATTTCGTCGCCGCCTCGATCTCGTCGAGGGTCAGTTCCTCGCGCATCGCCTGCGCGATGATCCGGATGCGATCGGGCGTCTGCCGCCCGAGGGCCGCGAGGACCGCGCGCTTGCGCTCCTCGGCCGTCTGGTTCGGAGAGACCCCGTCGATGGCAATGTCGTCAAAGCCGGTGAGGCCGGTCTCGAGTGACGCCAGTGCCTTCTGCATGGCCTCGTGGAAGCTGCGGCCGATGGCCATCGCCTCGCCCACCGACTTCATCGCAGTGGTCAGTTCGGGCTTCGATCCCGGGAACTTCTCGAAGGCGAAGCGCGGGATCTTGACGACGACATAGTCGATCGTCGGCTCGAACGAGGCGGGCGTGACCCCGGTGATGTCGTTCTGCAGCTCGTCGAGCGTGTAGCCCACGGCAAGCTTGGCCGCGACCTTGGCGATCGGAAAGCCCGTGGCCTTGGAGGCGAGCGCCGAGGACCGCGAGACGCGCGGGTTCATCTCGATGACCACCATGCGCCCGGTTTCCGGGTGGATCGCCCATTGCACGTTCGAGCCGCCGGTCTCGACGCCGATCTCGCGCAGCACGGCGATCGAGGCCGAGCGCATCCGCTGGTATTCCTTGTCGGTCAGCGTCAGCGCCGGCGCCACGGTGATCGAATCGCCGGTATGCACGCCCATCGGGTCGATGTTCTCGATCGAGCAGACGATGATGGCGTTGTCCGCGCGGTCGCGGACCACCTCCATCTCGAATTCCTTCCAGCCGAGCAGGCTCTCGTCGACGAGGATCTGGCCGACCGGCGAGGCCTCGAGCCCCGAGCGGCAGATCTTCTCGTAGTCCTCGCGGTTGTAGGCAACGCCGCCGCCGGTGCCGCCCAGGGTAAAGGCGGGGCGGATGATGGCGGGCAGGCCCACCTCGTCGAGAGCGGCGACGGCGAGGCGCACACCCTCGGCGATGTCGCGCTTGCCGCCGGCGATCTTCGGCGCGGTCACGATGGTGGCGCGCGGGTTCTCGAGCCCGATGCGGTCCATCGCCTCGCGGAACAGCTTGCGGTCCTCGGCCATCTCGATCGCCTCGCGGTTCGCGCCGATGAGTTCGACGCCGAACTTGTCGAGGACACCCATGTCGGCCAATGCCATGGCGGTGTTGAGCCCGGTCTGGCCACCCATCGTGGGCAGGAGCGCGTCGGGGCGCTCCTTCTCGATGATGCGGGCGACGACGTCGGGGGTGATCGGCTCGATATAGGTCGCGTCGGCGAGCCCCGGATCGGTCATGATCGTCGCGGGGTTCGAGTTGACCAGGATGACCCGGAAGCCTTCCTCGCGCAGCGCCTTGCAGGCCTGGGCGCCAGAATAGTCGAACTCGCAGGCCTGCCCGATCACGATCGGTCCTGCGCCTATGATCATGATCGAGCGGATATCGGTGCGTTTCGGCATGTCTCACTCCGGCGCGAGCGAACCGCTCCGGGCGGGCTGCCCGGCCCGGTCGGGCGGTCTGGCGGCAAACTGGCGAGCGTTATACCGATCCCGCGCCCCGGGGCAAGGAAGGGATTCCGCAACCCGCGGCTCTGGCGGTGCGGAACGCGGCGCCTTGTGTCGCATCGGGACCGTCATGGCCTTCGGGCGCGCTGCTTCGCCGCCGGGGTGCTGCCATTCCCGGAATCAAAAAAGCGGGCCCGCCGGGGCCCGCTTTCTGTCCTTGGTCGTCCGCTCAGGCGTCGACGGTCGCGGAGGCGCGCCGGCGTGCCGGGCGCCAGCGGCGCGCGGGTTTCGCCGCGCTGGGGGCCGAGGCGCTCTCGTGCCGGCGCGGCTTCTGCTGCGCGCCATGCCCCGCGGGACGGCCCGCGCCCTGGGGCGACGGACGGCCGCGGCGGGGACCCTTGCGGGCGCCGCCGCGCGGCTCGGGCGGCGCCTCGCCGCTGGCGACGGCGACGGGCACGCCCGTGAGCTTCTCGATGGCGCGCAGGAGGCCGATGTCCTCGGACGTGCAGAAGGCCACGGCCTCGCCATCGGCGCCGGCGCGGGCGGTGCGCCCGATCCGGTGGACATAGGATTCCGCGACCTCGGGCAGGTCGTAGTTGTAGACATGGCTGACGCCGGGGATGTCGATGCCGCGCGCGGCGACGTCGGTGGCGACCAGAACCCGGATCTCGCCCTTGCGGAAGCCCGCGATGGCGCGCTCGCGCTGGCCCTGGCTCTTGTTGCCGTGGATCGACCCGGCCTTGAAGCCCGCCGCGACCAACTGCTTCATCAGCCGCTCGGCGCCATGCTTGGTGCGCGAGAAGACGAGGCTGAGTGAATCGCGATCCTCGGCAATCAGGCGCTTGAGCAGGTCGGTCTTGGCCGACTGCTCGACGAAATGCACCGACTGGCGCACGAGATCGGCGGCGCGGCCCGGGGGCGAGACCTGGACCCGGACGGGGTCCGAGAGATACGCGCGCGAGAGCTCCTCCATCTGCCGGGGCATGGTGGCCGAGAACAGCAGCGTCTGGCGCGGGGTGCCGACCAGGGTCGCGATCTTGCGCAGGGCGTGGATGAAGCCCAGATCGAGCATCTGGTCGGCTTCGTCGAGCACCAGGAAGCGCGCGGTGTCGAGGCGCACGGCGCGGCGCTCGACCAGGTCGAGTAGACGCCCGGGCGTCGCGACCAGGAGGTCGGTGCCGCGCGAGAGCATCCGGATCTGGTTGTTGATCGAGGCGCCACCCACCACCGTGGCGACCCGCAGATCGGTGCGGCGCGTGTACGCACGCAGGTTGTCGGCGATCTGGTTCACCAGCTCGCGGGTCGGCGCGAGCACCAGCGCGCGCACGGTCCGGGCCTCGGGCAGGTGCTTCTCGGCCATGAGGTGCTGGACCAGCGGCAGCCCGAAGGCCGCGGTCTTGCCGGTGCCGGTCTGCGCGAGGCCCATCAGGTCGCGCCCTTCGAGCACATGCGGGATCGCGTCCCGCTGGATCGGGGTCGGCGCCTCGAAGCCGAGAGCGGCGATGGCGCGGAGGATGGATGAATCAAGCCCGAGGGCTTCGAAAGTCGTCAAGGGATATGCCTTTTCGTGTTGTGCGGGCGCACGAAGCGGCCCGCAGCCCCGCTCCTGCGGGGGCGTCGGGACGGACCCGCGCCCGGCATTGCGCCGCGCGAGGCCCGATGGCTGGTTCCGGCCCGGTAACGCACGCCTTGCGCGCGATCGGGCCGTGAGAACCCAGCGTGAATTGGGAACCCGGTCGGAGGCTGTCGGGCGCCCCATGGGCGACCGGCGTGCCTTGCATCGTGTCCTGCACCGGAAAGTCCGCGCCGCCTGGGCGCAACGGAAGGGGTGCGGGCCGTTCACGCGACGGCCGAGCAACGTGCGCCCCTCACATCGGGCGCCGGGCCCGGAAAGTCAAGGACTTGTTGCGCTGCGGCAAAGCGCCCCCGGCAGGGCGTGACGCCGGGGACGCGGGTGGTGTGCGCCGCGCGATTAGGCGGGCACGATGTTGTGCGCGGGTCCGTATGGGAAGCGCGTGATGTTCTCGGCGCCCGTTTCCTGGACCACGAGAATGTCGTGCTCGCGATAGCCGCCGGCGCCCGGGGTTCCTTCCGGCACCGTCAGCATCGGCTCCATCGAGACGACCATGCCGGGTTCGAGCATCGTGTCGATGTCCTCGCGCAGTTCGAGCCCCGCCTCGCGCCCGTAATAGTGGCTCAGGATCCCGAAGGAGTGGCCATAGCCGAACGAGCGGTAGCGTAGGAGATCGCGCGCCTCGAGGAAGGCGTTGATCTCGGCGACGATATCCGAGCAGCGCACGCCCGGGCGGATCAGTGAGAGGCCAAGCTCGTGCGCGCCGACATTGGCTTCCCACAGCTTCAGCGAGGCGGCGTCGGGCTCGCCGAGAAAGAGGGTGCGCTCGAGCGCGGTGTAGTAGCCCGAGATCATCGGGAAGCAGTTGAGGCTGAGAATGTCGCCGGGGGCGAGCGGCCGGGCGGTGACCGGGTTGTGCGCGCCATCGGTATTGATGCCGGACTGGAACCAGACCCAGGTGTCCCGCAGTTCCGAATCGGGAAAGGCGCGGGCGATCTCGACCTCCATGGCGTCGCGCCCGGCAATGGCCACGTCGATCTCGCGCGCGCCCGCGCGGATCGCGTCGCGGATGGCGAAACCGCCGATGTCGGCAACCCGGGCACCCTCGCGGATCAGCGCGATCTCGGCGGCGGACTTCACCATGCGCTGGCGCATCGCATCGGGGGCAATGTCGACAACTTCGGGCGCATCGAGAAAGTCGGCCAGCTTCTCGCGCGCCTGCAGCGTCAGGTGATCACCTTCGACGCCGATGCGTCGCGGGCGTCCCGCGACGTGCCGAACCGCGCGCCAGAAATTGTCGCGCTGCCAGTCGGTGTAGACGATGTTGTCGCCCTCGGTCCGCCGCCAGGGTTGCCCGCCGTCGATATTGGCCGAGACGCTGGTGACCCGGTCATGGGTGACGACGGCGCCGAAGGGGCGCCCGAAGGCGCAATAGAGAAAGCCCGTGTAATAGGCGATGCCGTGCATCGAGGTGAGGATCACCGCGTCGAGCCCATGGGCCGCCATGATTGCGCGCAGTCCGGCGACGCGGGCGGCGTACTCCTCGGGCGCGAAGGGCTTGGGCGCGGGCACGCCGTTGCGAAAGGTGAAGAACTCGGGGCGTGGGGTCGTGGTCGGGGATGCCATGCGAACCTCCCTTGGTCCCGGGGAGATCCGTGATCCGCCGCCGGGACAGAAGATCCCGGCGTGCAGGACGGTGCGGGCCCGGGCGACAGCCCGGCAGAGCCGCAAGCATGGCGGGCACTCCCCGCCCCGGCGACGCCATCGCCGGACGCTCGGGCGAGAGATTGCACGGCGCCAGGGCGCCTGTCACGCGGAAACGAGGCGTCGCATCGGCGCCACGAGGTTGGAAATACGCCAGATTCTATGTCCCATTCCGGGAAAGTCGCGAGTTGGTCACTTTTCTTTCGCGCGAATCGGCGCATGCTGAGGATGCGGGGTGAACGGAGTTGCGTGATGGAAAACGATTTGCCGAGTGAGATGCGCTCTGCCCTCGATAAACGATCTCCCAACCCAGGGCGGCGCGCGCAGGGACTGTTCGCGGTCGCGACCGCCGCAAGTGGCCCCCAGCGGCACGCAGTTGTCGAGCTGGATCGCCGTGGAATGGTGATCCGCGCCGAGGACACGCCGCACCTGAGGGGCTTCGTCGACATCGTGAAGGGCGAGGACCGCATCGGACGCCATCTCGTCGTGCTCTCGTGGGCGCGGGACGGGCTGGCAGGTTACGAGTTCAAGCGCGGTGGTCATGCCGGCTCGGCGCCGGCGGATTACGAACGTCCGGCTCACGGCGCGCTGATCGAGGGGCCCCGGGCCGGCGGCTGAGCCGCGTCAGAGGTCCACGCTCGCCGTCATCGTAAGCCGCCCGTCGTTACCGCGGATCCAGAGGTCCGCACCTTCCGGCGCCTCGCGCCCGCAGGCGGTGAAGGTTTCGCCGGCGAAGACCGGCGCGAGCGCGCGGAAGTCGAAGCGCCGGATTCGATGCGCGCCACCCGCCATGTCACCCGCGAGATCCAGCAGAAGCGTTGCGAGCAGCGGGCCGTGCACCACGAGGCCCGGGTAGCCCTCGGTTTCGGTCGCGTGGCGAAGGTCGTAATGGATGCGGTGGCCGTTGAAGGTGAGGGCCGAGTAGCGGAACAGCTCGACCGGTCCCATCGACCATTCGCGCCGGGCGGTCTCGTCGGTCGGGGCAGCCTTCGGCGCCGGAGGCTTCGCGCCCGGCTCGGGATCGAAGCGGTAGACGATGTCCTGCTCCTCGACGATGGCGGGCCCGCCGCTTCCGCCGATCTCGTGGCGTACGGTCACGAACGTCATCTCGCCCGCCCGACCGGTCTTTTCGGCGACCTGCGCGATCGTCGAGCGTCGCGTGGCCGGCGCGCCGAGCGGCATCGGCGCGTGGAACTCGACCCGCCCTCCGGCCCACATCCGCCGCGGCTGACGCACGGCGGGCATGAAGCCGCCGGTCGCGGGGTGGCCGTCGGGGCCGAGCTCGGTGCGTGGCCGGGCCTCGAGGAAATACATCCAGTGCCAGAACGGCGGCAGCGCGTCGCCGGGGGCGAAAGCGGGTCGGTCGAGTCCCAGCGTCGCGACCAGGGCGTTGGCGGCCCAGGGGCTCATTGGGTCGGTTTCCGTGCGGCTCCGGCCAACCCAGTCCGTGGGGTCGGGCGTGGTCATCGCGGCCTCCTGCGATCGGCTTGGATCGAGGCATAGCGGCAAAGCGGCACGCCGATCCACCCCTTTGGCAGCGGGCGGTTGACGCGAGGTGTGGCGCCGGGCTTCTGTGGCCGCGACAACCTTTGGGAAGGACATCAGATGGCACGCAATCTCGACGCCGGAAGCGCCGGTGCGCGCACGCTCGCAATCCACGCGGGCGAGCGGCCCGATCCCGCAACGGGGGCGTCGAGCCCGAACATCGTCATGTCCTCGACCTTCGTCACCGAAAAGCCCGAGGGCTTCTCGGCCAGCGAGCTTACCGAGGAGAGCCCGTTCGTCTACACCCGCTGGGCAAACCCGACCGTCCGCGGCTTGGAGGAAAAGGTCGCGGCACTCGAGGGAGCGGAGGCGGCATCGGCCTTTGCCAGCGGCATGGCGGCGGCGCATGCGATCCTGGCCTCCGAACTGTCGTCCGGCGACCGGCTGGTGCTCTCGGACGTGAGCTATGCAGGCATCGCCGAACTGGCGCGCGACACGCTGCCCCGGATGGGCGTCGAGGTTGCGACCGTCGACATGTCGGACCTCGCGGCGGTCGAGGCGGCGGTGACGCCCGGGACGAAGCTCGTCTTCATCGACACGCCCTGCAATCCGCTGATGCGCCTGACCGATATCGCCGCGGTGGCGCGGATCGCGCATGCGGCCGGCGCGCGGCTGGCGGTCGATTCGACCTTCGCCACCCCGGTCGCGACGCGGCCGCTGGAGCTTGGCGCCGACTACGTGATGCATTCGGCCACGAAGTATCTCGGCGGGCATGGCGACGCCATCGGGGGCGTGGTCTGCGGCAGGGCGGAGTTGATCCGTCCGCTGGTGAGCGAGGCCATCGTCCACTACGGCGGGATCATGTCGCCCTTCAATGCCTGGCTGATCGCGCGCGGAGCCGCGACCTTGCCGCTGCGGATGCGGGCGCATGAGGAGACCGCTCTGGCGGTGGCGCGCTGGCTCGAGGCCGACCCGCGCGTCGAGCGGGTGATCTATCCGGGCCTTCCCAGCCATCCGCAGCACGACCTCGCGCGGCGGCAGATGAAGAATTTCTCGGGCATGCTCAGCTTTCGCGTGAAGGGCGGCGAGGCCGAGGGTGCCGAGGTCGCGACCCGGATGGCCGCGCGGCTGCGCGTGATCCATCACGCCGTATCGCTGGGCCATCACCGCACGCTGGTCTGCTGGATGCCGACGGCGAGCCTGATCGAGACGTCGTTCCGGCTCGAAGGCGCGCAGGCCGCGGCCTATCGTGACTGGGCCGGGGACGGGATCTTCCGGCTTTCGATCGGGCTCGAGGATGCGGCGGACCTGATCCGCGATCTCGACCAGGCGCTCTGACTTCTGCCGGTCAGGCGCGGAGCAATGCAAAGGCGAGGTTGAGGGGCGAGAAGAAGCCCGTCCCCACCGTGAGCCCGAGGGTCACGAGCGTGACGGCTGCCATGGCCATCACGCCCTGCTTGTGCAATCCGCCCCGCGCGGCCCTGCGGGTCAGCACGACATTGACCGCCAGAATGGCGCCCGCACCGGCCATGCTGAGCAGGACGGCACCAAAGGTCGCCCCTTGTCCGTGCAACGCCCCCATCCCGAGCCAGAGGACGCGCCCGGCAACGGGCGCGCCAACCAGGTTGAACAGGATGAAGGCGGTCACGGGGCTCATCCGCGCGTCACTTCAACTCGAACACGACCGACACGCTGACCGACAGCGTCTCCTCGCCGCCCGCGATCGGAACCGAGGCCGCATCGGCCATGGCCATGCGCATCTCGAGCTTGGGCATCGGCATCATGGCGCCGCCCTCGACGAGCGAGAGCACCGGGCCGAGTGTCGCGCCGATCGCCCCGGCATAGATTTCGGCCTTGCGCCGCGCATCGGCGGCGGCAGCCTCGCGTGCCGCGTCGAGGCGGGTCTCGCGATCCGAGACGTCGAACCAGATGCCGCCGATGTCGGTCGCTCCGGCCTGCGTCGCCCGGTCGAGAAGCCCGCCCAGCGCATCGAAGTCGCGCGCGGTGACCTGCACGGTGTTGCTGGCGCTGTATCCGCGGATCTTGGGGCGCTCGTCGTTGCCCTCCGGTCTCGACCAGAGTGGCGAGAGCGAGACATTCGTGGTCCGGATGTCCCGCTCCTCGATCCCGGCGGCCTTCAGCGCCTCGAAGATCCCGCTCATCGCCTTCGAGTTGCGGTCGAGCGCCTGCGCGGCGGTGTTGCCCTCGGTGGTGACGCCAAGGTTCACGCGGGCAATGTCGGGCGGCGCGGTCACCTCGCCCCGGCCGGTCACCGAAAGGGTTCGGGGCGGTGCGCTTTCGTCTGCGATGGCAGGGGCAGCAGCGAAAATCGCGAGCGCGAGAATGAGGCGCAGCATGGCGTGGTCCTTCAATTGGCGCCCCCGGATGGGGTGCTTGGGTGACGTGCCGCGATCTTACGCACGGGCATGGAATTCTCCAGCGCCCGCTGCCTGAAATTTTTCTCGCGGCAGGGTGCCGAAATGTCCCGAATGCGACGTCCTCCGGCGCAATCGGGCGCGCTGTTGCGTGAAAATACGGCGCAAAATTTCACGCACCCAAGGCCCCTCGGGGCGAATCACGGAGCGGCGGCGGATGAAAGCGGCGCGACTGGAGGAGACGGCCCGGGCCGGCGGCGTCGGCGCGGATCTGCGCGCACTGCGCCGGGCGCGCAACCTCACGCTCGCGGCGCTGGCGCTCAGGATCGGGCGGTCCGTCGGCTGGCTCTCGGAGGTCGAGCGCGGGATCACCGATCCCCCGATCGCCGACCTTCGCCGCATCGCGAATGCGCTGGATCAGCCGCTCTCGCTCTTCTTCGGCGGCGCCGAGGGGCCCGAGGCCGAGCGCGGCCATGTCGTGCGCGCGGGCGCGCGCAGGACGCTGGGCGGCGCCGGCGAGGGGCTCTGCGAGGAGTTGCTCTCGCCCGACCTCTCGGGCTCGTTCGAGATCGTTCGCTCGGTCTTCGCGCCGGGCGCGCGGCTGACCGAGCCCGTGACCCGGCCGACCGAGGAGGCGGGCTACATCGTATCCGGCACGCTCGAGATCGAGATCGAGGGCGCGCGCCACCGCCTCGGTCCCGGCGACAGCTTCCGCATCCGGGGCGAGGCCTTCCGCTGGCGCAATCCGGGCACCGAGCCCGCCGTCGCGATCTGGGTGATCGCGCCGCCGGTCTATTGAGGGCATTGCGATGTTCGAGACGCTGATGTCGATCGATCCGTGGACGGGCGTGGCCTTCGTGATCGCCTCGGTCGTTCTGATGATCACGCCGGGGCCCGGGATGATGTTCTGCATTGCCTGCGGGCTGAGGGGTGGCGCCTGGGCCGGCGTCGCGGCTGGAGTAGGCTCGGCCGTCGGCATGATGGTGCATGCCATTCTGGCTGCAGCCGGCCTCTCGGCGCTGATCCTCGGCGCACCGGGGGCCTATGACGCGGTGCGCTGGATCGGCGCGGCCTATCTCGTCTGGCTGGCCTGGTCGAGCTGGACCGCGGGGGACGATCTGGGCGGGAGGCTGGGGCGCAGCCGGATGGCGCGCGCCTTCGCTCGCGCACTCGCAACCAACCTGATGAACCCGAAGGTCATCGTCTTCATGGTGGCCTTCCTGCCGCAATTCGTGGACCCGGCCGTCGGGCCCGCCTGGGCGCAGTTCCTGATCTTCGGCGCGGGCGTCGCGCTGATCGGGCTGATCTTCGACTGCCTCTATGGCGGGCTCGCCGGCCTCGTTGCCGAGCGGTTGAAGCGCGCATCGCGCCTCATGAACCGGGTGAGCGCCGTGGCCTTCGGCGGCCTTGCCGCGCGCATCGTGCTGGATTGAGAAAGAAAGAGGGAGAGAGCGTCATGGCAGACCTGCCCACTACCGCCCGCGTTGTCATCATCGGGGGCGGAGCCGTCGGCGCCTCGGCGCTCTATCACCTTGCGCTGGCCGGATGGACAGACTGCGTGCTGCTCGAGAAGAACGAGCTCACCTCGGGCTCGACCTGGCACGCGGCCGGGAACGTGCCGACCTTCTCGTCCTCGTGGTCGATCATGAACATGCAGCGGTATTCGGCCGAGCTCTATCGCGGGCTGGCGGACAAGGTCGACTACCCGATGAACTACCACGTCACGGGCTCGATCCGGCTCGCGCATTCGCGCGAGCGGATGCAGGAGTTCGAGCGGGTGAAGGGGATGGGGCGCTACCAGGGCATGGAGCTCGAGATCTGCTCGCCCTCGGAGCTGCGCGAGAAATATCCCTTCCTCGAGACGCACGACCTGAAGGGTGGCCTCTGGGATCCCTACGACGGCGACATCGACCCCGCGCAGCTGACGCAGGCGCTGGCCAAGGGCGCGCGCGATCTGGGCCAGAAGATCATCCGTTTCTGCCCCGCGACAGGCGTGCGCCGCGAGGGCGGTGACTGGGTCGTCGAGACCGCGCAGGGCGAGATCCGGTGCGAGTACGTGGTCAATGCCGCCGGCTACCGCGCGCAGGAGGTCGGGCGCTGGTTCGGCCGCGAAGTGCCGATGGCGACCATGAGCCACCAGTACATCCTGTTCGAGGAAGTGGAGGAGGTGGCGCAGCTGACAGCCGAGCGGGGCCGGAAGCTGCCGCTGCTGCGCGATGTGGATGTGAGCTACTACCTGCGGCAGGAGAAGAACGGCTTCAACCTCGGACCCTACGAGCGCAATTGCCGCGCCCACTGGGTGACGCCCGATGACCCGATGCCCGATGACTTCTCGTTCCAGCTCTGGCCAGACGACCTCGAACGGCTCGAGCATTACCTCGAGGACGCGCTCGCCCGCGTCCCGGTGATGGGCAAGGCCGGGCTTTCCCGCGTGATCAACGGCCCGATCCCCTACACGCCCGACGGCAACCCCCTGATCGGGCCGATGCCGGGGGTGCCCAATGCCTTCGAAGCCTGCGTCTTCACCTTCGGGATCTGCCAGTCGGGCGGTGCCGGCAAGGTCCTTGCCGAATGGGTGACCGAAGGCGGCACCGAGTGGGACATGTGGTCCTGCGACCCGCGCCGGTTCGGGCGCTGGATCGACCACCAGTACTGCGTCGACAAGGCGATGGAGGTCTACGGTCACGAGTACGGGATGCATTTCCCGCATCACGCCTGGCCCGCCGCGCGCGACCGGCGGCTGTCGCCCGTGCACGACAAGGTAAAGGCGCTCGGCGGCCAGATGGGCGCCTACAATGGCTGGGAGCGCGCATTGTGGTTCGCGAAGGAGGGCGACGATACCTCGGAGGCCGCGACGCAAACCTGGGAGCGGGCGGGCCCGTGGGAGCCGCGGGTGCGCGAGGAATGCGAGGCGGTGAGGGACGCGGTCGGCGTGCTCGACCTGCCGGGCTTCTCGCGCTTCAACCTCTCGGGCGCGGGGGCGGCGGACTGGCTGCTGGGGCGGATCGCCGGGGCGCTGCCCAAGGTCGGGCGGATGAACCTTGCCTATTTCGCGGACGCGCGCGGGCGCATCGTGACCGAGATGTCGGTGATGCGGCATGACGTGGATTTCTTCACGCTGATCACGGCCGCGACCGCACAGCTTCACGATTTCGAACTGCTGGAGCGCGACCTGCCCGAGGGCCTGAGCCTGACCGATCACACGGACGAGTATTCGACGCTGATCGTCTGCGGTCCGGGGTCGCGCGCGCTGTTCGACGAGATCGCCGAGGCCGACCTGACCCTGCCCTGGCTCAGCCATCAGCCCGCGCGCGTCGCCGGCCGGAACGCGGCGCTGGCGCGGGTCAGCTTCGCGGGCGAGCTTGGCTGGGAGGTCCATGCGGCGGTTGCCGATATCCCCGCAATCTACGATGCGGTGCTCGCGTGCGGTGCGAAGCCTTTTGGGATGTTCGCGCTCGACAGCCTGCGCATCGAGAAGGGCTATCGCGCCTGGAAGGGCGATCTCTCGACCGACTACACGTTGCTGGAAGGCGGGCTCGATCGGTTCGTCAAGTTCGACAAGCCGCAGGATTTCCCCGGAAAGGCGGCCCTGATGGCCGAGAAGCAGCGGGGCGTGAAGAAGCGCTTCGTGACCATGACGGTCGAGGCGGGCGCGGCAGACGCGCCCTACATGTCGACCGTCTGGCTGGGCGACAGCGTGGTGGGCGAGACGACCTCGGGCGGCTGGGGCTACCGTGTCGGCCGCTCGCTCGCGCTCGGCACGATCCGGGCGGATCTCGCGGTTCCGGGCACGAGGCTAGAAGTCGAGATCTTCGGCGAGCGGTTCCCGGCCGAGGTGCAGCCGGACGGGCCGCTGTGGGACCCTGAGAACGCGCGGCTGAGGGCCTGATCGGTGGCGGCCGGCCTCGACCATCTGCGCGCGCGCTATCCGGGGGCCGAGACCTTCCGGTTCGGCGACAGCGCGGCGCTGTCGGCGGAGCTGCTGGCGCTCGTGCGGTCGGGCGCCAAGCGGGCCACCTGCACGCCGCTTCGCGAGGTCGAGGAGGGGCGCGAGGCCATGCCGGTCGTCGGCCGACGCGACATCGTGCTCGACTGGGCGGGCACGCCCGCGCTGGTGATCGAGACGGTCGAGGTCACGCTTTGCCGCTTCGACGCGGTCGGCGCCGACTTCGCGCTGGCCGAGGGCGAGGATGAGAGCCTCGCCGGATGGCAGGCCGGTCACCGCCGCTACTTCGAACGAAACGGGGGCTTCTCGCCCGACATGATGCTGGTCTGCGAGCGGTTCGCGGTCATCGAGGATCTTGGGGAGGACGGCGCATGAGCCGGATCGTTCTGACGGATGGCGGCATGGGGCAGGAGCTGCTGGCCCGGACCGGGCTTGCGCCGACGCCGCTGTGGTCGGCGCAGGTGATGCGCGAGATGCCCGAGGCGGTGGAGCAGCTGCATCTCGACTATATCCGCGCCGGCGCACGGGTGATCACGGTCAACGCCTATTCGGCCGAGCCTTGCCGACTGCAGCGCTTCGGTGTCGAGGATGCCTTCTCCGAGTTGCAGCAGACGGCGTGCCGGCTGGCCCTTCGCGCCCGGGACCGCGCGGGCGATGCCGGCGCCGGCGTAAGGATCGCGGGCTGTCTGCCGCCACTCGAATGGTCCTATGTTCCCGAGCTTGCGCGCTCGCAGGACGAGGCGCTGCCGATCTATGATCGCGTGGTGGTCGAGCAGGCGCCGCATGTCGACCTCTTCCTTTGCGAGACCATGGCGGCGGCGGGCGAGGCCGCGGGGGCCGCGCGCGCGGCGGCGAAGTCGGGCAAGCCGGTCTGGGTGTCGTGGACCGTGTCCGAGGAGAGACAAGCGACCGTGCGCAGCGGCGAGCCGCTGGCCGACGCGATCGCGGCGCTGGGCGAGACGCCGGTTGCCGCGCTGCTCGTCAACTGCTCCTCGCCCGAGGCGGTCGGGCGATGCATGACGGCGCTGTCGGCCGATGGCCGGCCTTTCGGCGGCTATGCCAACGGGTTCACGCCGTTCGAACGCGGGCACGCGCTGGGCAAGACGGTTGAGGACCTGTCGAGCCGCACGGACATGGGCCCGGCCGCCTATGCCGGGCATGTGATGCGCTGGATCGGCGACGGCGCCACGATCGTCGGCGGCTGTTGCGAGACCAATCCGGCCCATATCGCCGAGATCGCGCGACGCCTGGCCGAGGCTGGCGACGAGATCCTCGCGCCCGAGTGCGCGCCTTGAGCCATGCGCTTCCCGAGAGGATGTCGGGCGTCCTGCTGACGGGTCATGGCGGCCCCGAGAAGCTGGTCTGGTCGGACGCGATCCCGGTGCCGCGCCCTGGTCCGGGCGAGGCGCTGGTGCGCGTGCGGGCGGCGGGCGTCAACAACACCGACATCAACACTCGCATCGGCTGGTACGCGAAAGAGGTCGCGGGTGGCACCGACACCGTCGATGCCGCCGAGGGGATCGAGGCCGGCGGCTGGTCCGGCGCGCTCGATTTTCCTCTGATCCAGGGTGGAGACCTCTGCGGCGAGGTCGTCGCGCTGGGCGAGGGGGCGGTGGGTCCGGGCATCGGGGCGCGGGTGATCTGCCCGATCAACCTGCCCGAGCCGACCGAGGCCGCGCCGACCGCGTTCCGCGCGCTCGGCTCGGAGCTCGACGGCGCCTTCGCGCAGTTCTGCGCTGTTCCCGCGCGGCATCTTCACGATGTGAGTGCAGCGCCACTGAGCGACGTGGAACTGGCGGCGATGCCTTGCGCGTATGGGACCGCATGGAACCTGCTTTCGCGGTCTGGTGTCGGCATGGGCGACCGCGTCCTCGTCACCGGCGCCTCGGGCGGGGTCGGGCTCGCGGCGGTCCAGCTTGCCAGGCATATGGGCGCCCATGTCACCGCGCTGTCGGGCGCGGCGAAATGGGACGCCGTGCGGGCGATGGGGGCGGACGACGTGCTCGAGCGCGATGCCGTCCTGCCCGCAGGCGCCTTCACCGCCGTGATCGACGTGGTCGGGGGACCCGGCTGGGCCCGCGTGATCGACGCGCTGGCTCCAGGCGGGCGCTACGCCGTGTCCGGTGCGATCGCCGGGCCGGTCGTCGAGGCCGACCTGCGCACGATCTACCTCAACGACCTGACCCTCTTCGGCTGCACCTACCAGCCCGCCGAGGTCTTTGCCGGGCTGGTTGCGCTGATCAACGCCGGCGCGATCCGCCCGCTTGTCTCGGCGACCTATGCGCTGCGAGACATCGCCCGGGCGCAGGCCGATTTCGCTGCCAAACGCTTCCCTGGGAAGCTCGTCCTTCTGCCACCCGAGGTCCTGCCATGAGCCAACTTCCCACGCGCGCGCGCGCCGTCATCATCGGAGGCGGCGTTGTCGGCTGCTCGGTCGCCTATCACCTGACGAAGCTCGGCTGGTCCGACGTCGTTCTGCTCGAACGCAAGCAGCTGACCTGCGGCACCACCTGGCACGCCGCCGGGCTGATCGGTCAGCTCCGCGCTTCGGCCAACATGACGCGCCTCGCGAAATACTCGGCCGATCTCTATCTCGGGCTCGAGGCCGAGACTGGTGTCGCCACCGGAATGCGGCAGGTGGGGTCGATCTCGGTCGCGCTGACGGGCGAGCGGCGCGAGGAGCTTTACCGCGGCGCGTCGATGGCGCGGGCCTTCGGCGTGCCGGTCGAGGAAATCTCGCCCGACGAGGTCAAGGCACGCTATCCGCATCTCAACATCGACGGCGTGAAGGGCGGTGTCTGGCTGCCGACCGACGGGCAGGCCGATCCCGCCAACATCGCGCTGGCGCTTGCCAAGGGCGCGCGCATGCGCGGCGCGAAGGTGGTCGAGGGCGTGAAGGTTGCCGGCGTCACGCGTGCGGGCGGCCGGGCGCGCGGCGTCGACTGGGAGATGGGCGGCGAGCGCGGTCACATCGAGGCCGAGGCCGTGATCAACTGCGCAGGAATGTGGGGGCGCGAGGTCGGCCGCATGGCCGGCGTCTCGGTGCCGCTCCAGGCATGCGAGCATTTCTACATCGTCACCGAGGCGATCGAGGGCCTGACCCAGATGCCGGTCCTGCGTGTGCCCGACGAATGCGCCTACTACAAGGAGGACGCCGGCAAGATCCTTCTCGGCGCCTTCGAGCCCGTGTCCAAGCCCTGGGGCGCGGACGGGATCCCCGAGGATTTCTGCTTCGACCAGTTGCCCGAGGACTTCGATCATTTCGAGCCGATCCTCGAGCGCGCCGTCAACCGGGTGCCGATGCTGGCCGAGGCGGGCATTCACACCTTCTTCAACGGGCCCGAAAGCTTCACCCCCGACGACCGCTACCTGCTTGGCGAGGCGCCGGAATGCCGGGGCTTCTGGGTCGCCGCGGGCTTCAACTCGATCGGCATCCAGTCGGCCGGCGGGGCGGGCATGGCACTGGCGCAGTGGATGGAGGATGGCGAGCCGCCCTTCGATCTATGGGACGTCGACATCCGCCGCACGCAGCCCTTCCAGTCGAACAAGCGCTATCTGCTCGAGCGCTCGACCGAAACGCTGGGGCTGCTCTACGCCGATCACTTTCCCTACCGCCAGGTCGCGACGGCGCGGGGCGTGCGGCGGACACCGCTCCACGAACATCTCAAGGCTCGCGGAGCGGTGTTCGGCGAGACCGCGGGATGGGAGCGCGCCAACTGGTTCGCGCGCGAGGGCCAGGAGCGCAAGTACCGCTATTCCTGGGGGCGGCAGAACTGGTTCGCCAACGCCGCGGAGGAACACCGTTCGGTGCGCGAGGCCGTCGGGCTGTTCGATCTTTCGACGTTCGGAAAGATCCGGGTCGAAGGCCGCGACGCCGAGGACGTGCTCCAGCGCATCTGCGGCGCGGACGTTCGGGTGCCGGTGGGGCGCATTGTCTACACCCAGTTCCTGAACGCGAAGGGCGGGATCGAGGCGGACGTGACCGTCACCCGCCTGTCGGAGACCGCGTTCCTCGTGGTCACCCCCGCGGCCACCCTGCGGCGCGACCTTGGCCGGATCCATTCGCTCATCCCTGACAACGCGAACTGCGTGGCGATCGACGTCACCTCGGCCGAGGCGGTGATCGCGGTGATGGGGCCCCGGGCGCGCGACCTGCTGGCGCCGCTGGTCGGGTCGGGCCTCGGGAACGCCGAGTTCCCCTTCGGCACGGCGCAGGAGGTCGATATCGCGATGGGGCGAGGCCGTGCGCATCGCGTGTCCTATGTCGGCGAGCTTGGCTGGGAGCTGTATCTTCCGTCGGACCAGGCGGCGCATGTCTTCGAGGCGATCGAGGAGGAGGGGCGCGCGCATGGCCTCAGGCTTTGCGGCCTCCACGTCCTCGACTCGTGTCGGATCGAGAAGGCCTTCCGGCACTGGGGCCACGACATCACCGACGAGGATCACGTCCTCGAGGCAGGTCTCGGCTTTGCCGTGAAGCTCGACAAGGCGCCGTCCCGTTTCGGCGACTTCATCGGGCGCGAGGCGGTGCAGGCCAAGCGTGCGGCGGGCCTCGAGCGGCGCATGCTCCAGTTCCGCCTCGAGGATCCCGAGCCGCTGCTTTACCACAACGAGCCGATCCTCCGCGATGGAGAGATCGTCGGCCATCTGACCTCGGGCGCCTATGGACATCACCTGGGAGCGGCCATCGGGATGGGCTATGTGCCCTGTACGGACGAGAAGGGGGACGCGCTGCTGAACTCGGACTGGGAGATCGAGGTCGCGGGCCGTCGTGTCGGGGCCGAGGCGAGCCTCAAGCCGCTCTATGATCCCTCGGCGGACCGGGTGCGGGCCTGACAGGCCCGCTTTCCCCGCCAAAGTAGCGGATCAGTCCGCGTCACCGCGCACGGCATCGCGAAGTCGTGCGAGGTGCCGGGCCGCGTCGCGCGCATCGACCTCGGCCTCCCGCACCAGCCAGTCGAAATGCTGGGTAAGGGACTTCAGCCGCGACGACTCGCGGAAGGCGAGGTAGAAGCGCCCGACATAGATCACCCCCACGAGTGGCCCGAACAGGGTGATGGGCGCGCTGAACACGCGGCGTGCATCGAACAGGAAGAGCCGAAGCGAGGGGTAGAGCTCGTCGCACAGCGTCGCGAGCTGCTCGATCTGCACGCGCCGTGCCTCGGCGTCGAGGCCCCGGTAGTAGCCCTCGCCACGCGCGAAGGCATCGATCTCGTGGAGCGGCAGTGCGATCTCGTAGTCGGATTCGGCCGAGCGCAGCCAGTCGATCTTGTCGCGCATCGCGCCGATCGCCTGGTCGGGCGTCTTTCCCAGGAAGGCCGCGTATTCCCAGCGCATCACGGCTTCGGTTTTCAGTATGTCAGGCAGGGTCGCGGGCACATGTCGGATCTTATAGCCGGCGGCCTCGCGGTGCCATTCGAGGAGCTGCTCGTCCGAAATGGTTCGCGCGGCCTCGGTCATCTGCATCGCCGCCGCGACGATGTCGCCCGGACGCTCGGGCCGGTCGGTCAGGCCCAGGAGCCAGTCCGTGCTGACTGCGAGCGCCGAGGCGCAGTCGGCAGCGAGCTGCGCATTCGGCAGCCGCACCGCCTGCGCGTCCAGCAGCTGCGAGATTGTCGAGCGGTTCACGCCCGTTGCACGCGCGAGCGCGCTGCGGTTCGTGCCCGCGTGCTCCATCGCCGACAAGAGGCGTTCCCGAAAGGTCGCCGCGCGTGCTCGCTTGTCCATTTTTTGCATGACGGTTTATTAATATAAACAAACGACGAGTTTTGTCGTTCATTGTCAGAATACCGGACCTGCCGACCCTCTGCTAGCGCTGTGCACGTAAAAGCGGAGGCGGGTGATGGACACGACGGCGCGGACGATTGCGAAAGCGGTGTGTTGGCAGGCACTTGGCGTCGTGGTGATGACGCTGCTCGGATATCTCTTCACGGGCTCGGTCGGCGCGGGCGGCGCGCTTGCGGTGACCTCCGCGGCGATCGGCACCGTGAATTATGTCGCGCATGAACGGGTCTGGGCTCGGATCTCCTGGGGCCGCGTCGCCGAGCAACACGGCGAAGGGCCTCTAGGCGGTTGAGCGTTTGCGATCGACAGCTGTTGCGTTCAGCCGGTCAGATCGCGCCGCACCCGGTCGAACATCGCTACGGCAGGGGCGATCAGCGCATCGGGGAAATCGTAGTCCGGATTGTGCAGCATCGGATGGCGCTCGCCCGCCCCCAGGAAAACCATCGCGGCCCTGGCGTGCTGGCCGAAGCGGCCGAAGTCCTCGGAAGCCCGCATCGGCAGGTCGAACTCGGCCCGAGGGATGCCCACGGCCTCGATCGCGCGGGCCAGGTGAGTCGTTGCCTCGGGATCGTTCTCGCAGGCGTCGAAGGCGTCATGGCGGCTGATCGCGAGGCCCAGGCCCGCCGCTTCCGCCTCCTGCCGAGCCAGCTGCGTGGCTTGGGCCTCGAGATCGGCCATGTCGGCATCGGTGAGGGCACGGAGTGTGACCAGAAGCTCGGCCTCGCCCGGCGCAATGCCGAAAGCACGCTCGCCAAGGCGCGCATGCGTGACCGTTGCCAGCCGGAAGCCCGGAACCAGGTCGCCACCCGGGCCGAGCGCCGTCAGGGCGGGCATCAGGCGTGCCAACGCCATCGACGGTGAAACGCCTGCTTCCGGGACCGAGGCGTGGGAGGTCTTGCCGGTCAGGAATATGCGCAATCCCACCGACGCACAGTTGGCAGGCCCGGGCTGAAGCGCCGCCTTGCCCAGCGGAACGCCCGGAAGATTGTGGAGCGCAAAGGCGTAGTCGGGCGCGATCTGGCTGAAGCGTGGGTCAGCGATCACCGCTGCTGCGCCCGAGCCATCCTCCTCGGCCGGCTGGAACATCACGACCACGCGACCGCGCTCGGGCCGTGAGCGTGCGATCATCCGCGCGAGACCGGCGAGGATCGTCATGTGGCCGTCATGGCCGCAGAGATGTCCCTTGCCAGGCCTCGTCGATCGGTAGGGGAGATCGGAAAGCTCGGCGATCGGCAACGCGTCGAGTTCGGCGCGGAACATCACCGTCGGACCCGGGGCCGCGCTCTCCCAAACCGCCGCGACGCCATGCCCGCCCATGGCGGTCAGCACCGAATCGGGGGCACAGGATCGAAGCATCCTGACCACGTCCTGCGCGGTCTGCTTTTCCTCGCCCGACACCTCGGGACGGGCATGAAGATGCCGGCGCCAGGCCGTCAGCTCGACGATGTCGCTGTTGGTGAGTGCCATGATCCGTCCCACGACTCGATGTGCGGCAGGCTAGACCGGTGCGCGCCTGCGGAAAAGCCGGGGCGCAACGTCTGAATACGGCGCTTCAAGCCGCAAACGAGCAAGCCAGTGGGGGTGCCCGCTTTCTAGCCTGCGGGATCATGGCTGTGCCGGCACGGCCACATGGAGGTTGCGATGGACGAACCCAAGGCCGCCGATACCCGAACGGATCAGCCCGAGGAGGGTTCTGGGGACGTCGGTGCCGCAGCCTGCCGATCGCGTCGCGCCGGGGGGCGCGCGGCGAGGCAAGCCCTGCGTGCCGCGCCATTGGCCGAGGATGTGCGCCCGATCCGGCCCGGCCTTTCGGGTGGACGGTACCAGCCGCTGAGCGAGGCCGGCGTCCAGCGCATTCATGAGGCGGCGCTGACGGCGCTTGAGGAAATCGGCCTTGCCGACGCGCCGCCATCGGGTGTCGCAGCCCTGACGGGGGCGGGCGCCGTGCAGGGTGTGGACGGCCGCATCCGCATCCCCCGCGCACTGGTCGAGGACATGCTGGCGGTCGCCGCGCGCAACATCACGCTCTGCGGCCAGGATCCGCGGCACGACATGCATCTTTCGGGGTCGCGAGTGCATTACGGCACCGCTGGGGCCGCGGTGCACATGGTCGATGTCGAGGGACGTGTCTACCGCGACTCGACGGTGCAGGACCTCTATGACGCGGCGCGGATCACCGAGACGCTGGATAACGTGCACTTCTTCCAGCGCCCGATGGTCTGCCGCGACGTGACCGACAACCTCGAGATGGATCTCAACACCATCTATGCCTGCGCACGGGGCACCACGAAGCATGTCGGCGTGAGCTTCGTCGAGGCGAGCCATATCGCGCCTTCGATGGAACTTATTCACATGCTGGCGGGCGGCGAGGACAAGTGGCGCGCGCGGCCCTTCATCTCGAACTCGAACTGCTTTGTCGTGCCGCCGATGAAGTTCGCGACCGAGAGCTGCCTCGTGATGGAGGAGCTGATCCGCGCGGGCATGCCGGTCCTGCTGCTCTCGGCCGGGCAGGCCGGGGCGACCGCTCCCGCCTCGATCGCCGGCGCCATCGTGCAGGCGGTGGCCGAGTGCCTCGCGGGTGTGGTTTACGTCAACGCGATCGCACCCGGGCATCCCGCGATCTTCGGCACATGGCCGTTCGTCTCGGACCTGCGCACGGGCGCGATGTCCGGGGGGTCGGGCGAGCAGGCGCTGCTGACCGCGGGCTGCGCGCAGATGCACCGCTTCTACGGCTTGCCTGGCGGTGCGGCGGCGGGGATCGCGGACGCGAAGCTTCCGGACATGCAGGCCGGATGGGAGCAGATGTGCTCGAACGTCATGGCGGGGCTCGCCGGCCTCAACATGGTCTACGAGGCGGTGGGCATGCATGCCTCGCTCCTGGGCTTCTGTCTCGAGAGCCTGATCCTGGGCGATGATCTGCTGGGGCAGGCCGAGCGCTGCGTGCGCGGTATCGAGGTGACGGAGGACGCTTTGTCGCTCGACGCGATGCGCGCGGTCTGTCTCGGCGGGCCCGGCCACTACCTTGGCCATGATCAGACGCTCGCGCTGATGCAGCGTGACTATGTCTATCCGCGTCTGGGGGATCGGACGTCGCCGAAGGAATGGGTCGAGAAAGGGCGCCCCGACCTGATCGCGCGCGCGGTCGCGAAAAAGCGCGAGATCCTCGAGGGCTTCTTCCCGATGCATGTCGCGCACGAGACCGACAAGGCGATCCGCGCGCGATTCCGCATCCACTTGCCGCAGGAGGCCGTCGGCCTCTGAGCGGCGTCAGTTGACGGCGCGCAAGCCGCCGATGCCGGTGTAGAGCCGCGGTCCGCTGCAGGAAAGCCCGCGCAGTTCGAACTTCTGCTGTGGCTCGGCGAGTTCGTGGCGCTCGATCACGCGAAGCGCTCGGCCGCCGCCCGGGTCGCCCATCACGGCGAAATCGAGGATCTGCTGACGCTCGGCCAGGATCGGCTCGAGCTCGCGGGCAAGCGGGCGGGCGAGCGCTTCGGCTTCCTCCGGCGCAAGGGTGCGTGTGAGCGGCATCATGAACCGCGAGCCGACGAACCCCATGCGTGCCGTGGCCGTCTCGCGCGCCTCGGCGTCGGTGTCGAACTGCGCGAGGCGGGCACTGATCGTCTCGATGAAGTGCTCGAGCGCTGCCGAGGTCGTCGCGGGCGTCAGCACGATACGGCCTTCGACTACCGCGACCGAGAGGCGTGGCAGCGTGAAGACTTCGAGCACCGAACTCAGTGACGCAAGCTCCCGCTCGAACGCCCAGGCACTGGCCCCGCGCCGGAACCGGAAGGGGGCGTAGATCTCGGCATGAAGCCCCTGATATTCGAGCGGGCCCGTCACCTGTTCGGGCCTGAACGGCAATCCTGCGCGGTCGTAGCGCGCGCGCCGCTCGGCCGCGTCGGCGCACCAGCCGGTCCAGGACGCTCCGAACCGGGCGAGCGGGCTGCCTGGCTGCGGAACCCAGGAGATCGCGAAGCGCTCGAAAATATCGATCATCTGTCTGCCCCATCGTTCGGAGAACGTCATCTTCCCGTAAAAATAGCGAGTCCCTGCATGATTTCTGTGAGGAGTTTCACATTCCGGTAGGCTTTTGCTGGCTCGACGCTCCGCAGGAACTGGCCCCTCGCATCCGGGGGCATAATCTGGAAAATGTGGCAAGCGGAGCAGTTCGGAGGAAGCGGTGAGCGCGGCAGGGACGACGAGAACGGCAACCGAGCCGGCCATCGAGACGAGCCCGCAGGTTTCGGACGAGGTTCGCCGGACCACGTGCTACATGTGCGCCTGCAGGTGCGGCATCAATGTTCACCTGCGCGAAACCGCCGACGGCGTGCCGATCGTCTCCTACATCGAGGGGAACCGCGACCATCCCGTGAACCGGGGCGTTCTATGCGCCAAGGGCTCGGCCGGGATCATGCAGCACTATTCGCCGGCGCGCCTGATGCGGCCGCTGCGGCGAAAGGGGCCGCGTGGCTCGGGCGAATTCGAGGAAATCAGCTGGGAGGAAGCCCTGGCGACAGCCACGTCGTGGCTGGCACCGGTACGGGCGGATGATCCCCGAAAGCTTGCATTCTTCACCGGCCGCGACCAGTCGCAGTCCCTGACGTCATGGTGGGCGCAGCAGTTCGGCACGCCGAACTATGCCGCGCATGGCGGCTTTTGCTCGGTCAACATGGCGGCGGCCGGGATCTACACGCTGGGCGGCGCGTTCTGGGAGTTCGGCACCCCGGACTGGGAGCGCACGCGCCTGTTCATGATCTTCGGGGTCGCCGAGGACCACGACTCGAACCCGATCAAGATCGGCCTGGGCAAGCTCAAGGGACGCGGCGCGAAGGTGATCGGCGTCAATCCCGTGCGCACGGGCTATAACGCCATCGCCGACGAGTGGGTCGGCATCACGCCCGGGACCGACGGTCTCTTCATCCTCTCGCTGGTGCACGAGCTGATCCGCACCGGGCATGTCGACGTCGACTATCTCTCGCGATGGACGAACGCGCCCTGGCTGATCAGCCGCAGCACGGGGGCGGGCTTCGGTCTGGTCGTGCGCGACGAGGCGGGCAAGCCGCTCGTCTGGGACACGGTGACCGAGCGTCTCCAGCCCTTCGACGCGCCGGGCCTGAAGCCGGCGCTCAAGGGCGATTTCCCGACCCCCTCGGGCGGGCGGGCCACCCCGGCCTTCGAGCTGATGGCGCGCAAGTATCTCGAGCCCGAGCATGCGCCCGATGCGGTGTCAGCGCGCTGCGGGGTGCCGGCGGAAACGATCCGACGCATCGCCGCCGAGATCGCGGACGCGGCCTTCAATCACCCGGTCACGATCGACGAGCCGTGGGTCGATTTCCGGGGCGAGCGGCACGAGGGCTTCACCGGCCGTCCGGTGAGCTTCCACGCGATGCGGGGGATCTCGGCGCATTCGAACGGCTTCCAGACCTGCCGCGCGCTTCACGTGCTGCAACTGCTGCTGGGCACGGTCGAGGCGCCCGGCGGGTTCCGGTTCAAGCCGCCTTATCCCAAGCCGCTCGAAGCCCACCCGACGCCGCACTGCCACACGCAGCCGAACTGCCCGCTTCCCGGCCCGCACCTTGGCCTGCCGCGCGGGCCCGAGGATCTCGCGCTCGACGATGATGGCGGGCCCGCCCGGATCGACAAGGCGTTCTCGTGGGAGGCGCCGCTCGCGGCCCATGGGATGATGCACATGGTCATCTCGAACGCCGCGGCGGGCGACCCTTACCCGGTCGATGTCCTGTTCCTCTACATGGCGAACATGGCCTGGAACTCGTCGATGAACACGGCCGGCGTGATCGAGATGCTCACGCGCAAGCGCGAGGATGGCGAGTACCAGATCCCGAAGATCATCTACGCCGACGCCTATTCCTCCGAGATGGTGGCCTATGCGGACCTGATCCTGCCCGACACGACCTATCTGGAGCGCCACGACTGCATCAGCCTGCTCGACCGCCCGATCTCGGAGCCCGACCATGCGGGTGACGCGATCCGCTGGCCGGTCGTTCCGCCGGAGACGCAGGGGGAAGGGCGCACGGTGCGCGGCTTCCAGTCGGTGCTGATCGATCTTGGCGCGCGCCTAGCGCTGCCCGGCTTCGTCGACGAGGACGGCAGCCCAAGATACGCGGACTACGCCGATTACATGGTGCGCCACGAGCGCCGCCCCGGCGTCGGCCCGCTTGCGGGCTGGCGAGGCGACGGCACCGCCGAGGGGCGCGGCGCACCGAATCCCGATCAGCTGGCCCTCTATGTCGCCAATGGCGGCTTCTGGCAGGCCGAGGTGCCGCAGGGCGCGCGGTTCATGAAGCAGGCGAACACGGCCTACCAGGACTGGGCCGTGGGCATGGGCTTCTACGACAAGCCGCAGCCTTATGTCTTTCAGATCTATTCCGAGCCGCTGCGCCGCTTCCAGCTCGCGGCCGAGGGACATGGGCCGCACCAGCCACCCGAACATCTGCGCGACCGGATCAAGATGGCCTTCGACCCGCTGCCGGTGTGGTGGGAGCCGTTCGAGCAGGCGGCGCTGGATGTCGGGGACTATCCACTCCACGCGATCACGCAGCGCCCGGCGGCGATGTATCATGCCTGGGGCAGCCAGAACGCGTGGCTCAGGCAGATCCACGGCGAAAACCCGCTCTATGTACCGGCTGATGCGATGGCCGAGGCGGGGCTCGCGGACGGCGACTGGGTCTGGGTGATCTCGCATCACGGCCGGATCAAGGTGCGCGTGCGCGGCATGCGGGCGGTCAACCCGCAGACCGTCTGGACCTGGAATGCCATCGGCAAGCGCGAGGGCGCCTGGGCGCTCGATCCCGCCGCGCCCGAGGCAAGGCGGGGCTTCCTGCTTAACCACCTGATCAAGGAGCTTCTTCCCGAGAAGGGCGACGGCCTGCGCTGGTCGAACTCGGATCCCGTGACCGGCCAGGCCGCATGGTACGACCTTCGCGTCAGGATCGAGAAGGCCGAGCCGGGCGAGGAAAGCCTGCCGCGTACCGGGCGGCAGGCCTCGCCCGTGGGGCGGGGCCCGGCCGAACTGCGCTGGGGGAAAGGATGGGCATGAGGCATCACCGGGTCAGGGGCGGTGGCGGCGTCGGCCTTCACGTCGTGGATGCGGGTCCGCGGGATGCGCCGGCGCTCGTGCTTGTCCACGGCTGGTCGCAGCATTACCTGAGCTGGGCGAAGCAGCTTGCGGGCCCGCTGGCCCAACGGTTCCGCGTCGTCGCCTTCGACCTGCGCGGTCACGGGGCATCGGACAAGCCAGAAGCGCCCGAGGCCTACCAGACCTCGCGGCTATGGGCCGAGGATGTCGCAGCAGTGATCACGTCGCTGGCGCTTGCGCGGCCCGTGCTGGTCGGATGGTCGATGGGCGGCTGGGTGGTGCAGGACTATCTGCGTCATTTCGGACCCGGAGCGCTCGGCGGCGTCGTGTTCACCGGAACCTCGCCCCGGATCGGCCGCCATGCCGATCCGGCTGTCGTTGCGATGCGCAAGCCGGACGTGCGGGCCGAGGGCATGTATTCCGAGGATCAGGGCCGGCAGGCCGAAGCCGCGATCGCCTTCGTCAAGGCTTGCGTCGCCTCGCCGCTTTCCAAGCGCGATCTCGCCTACATGGTCGGGCTCAACATGCTGACGCCGCCGGGCGTGCGGCGAGCGGCACGCATGCGGGACGAGGATTGGCGGCGGGATCTCGCGAGGCTCGAAGTCCCAGCCCTGGTGATCCAGGGCGCGGCCGAACGCGTCTGCCTCAAGCCGATGTTCGAGGACATGGTGGCCGCGATTCCCGGCGCCCGGTCGGTGATCTATCCGGGTGCAGGACACGCGCCCTTCTGGGAAACGCCGGAGCGGTTCGACGCCGATCTCGCGGATTTTGCAGCCGAGTTGCATGAAGGTGCCGCATGACGAGCCTGCCCGAGCGGACCGAGCGCAAGATGGGGCTCGTGATCGACCTCGACATCTGCGTCGGGTGTCACGCCTGTGCCGTCAGCTGCAAGGAGTGGAACACCCAAGGCTATGGCGCGCCCCTCTCCGACCAGGACCCGTACGGCGCCGATCCCTCGGGAACCTGGCTCAACCGGATCCACAGCTTCGAGATTCAGCCCGAAGGCGCGCCCGCTCAGATCGTGCATTTTCCTAAAAGCTGCCTGCACTGCGAGGACGCCCCCTGTGTCACCGTCTGCCCGACCGGTGCGAGCTACAAGCGCGTCCAGGACGGGATCGTTCTGGTGAACGAGGACGCCTGCATGGGTTGCGGGCTTTGTGCCTGGGCCTGCCCCTATGGTGCGCGCGAGCTCGACCGGGCTGAGGGCGTGATGAAGAAATGCACGCTCTGCGTCGATCGCATCTACAACGACAACATCCCCGAGGAGGACCGCGTGCCGGCCTGCGTGCGATCGTGCCCCGCGGGTGCGCGGCATTTCGGCGATTTCCGGGATCCCGCGAGCGCGGTCAACCGCATGGTGCAGGACCGCGGCGGCATGGACCTGATGCCCGAGCAGGAGACACGGCCGGTGAACAAGTACCTGCCGCCGCGCATCCGCGACCGTCACGCGACGGCGCCTGAGACCGTGCGGCTCGCGTCCCTGGCCGAGCCCGAGGCGACCGGCTTCCTCGGCTGGCTCGACCGCGCGCTGGGGAGGCTGGGCTGATGCATCCCGCGCCGTCGATCATCGTCTTCACCGTTCTCTCGGGGCTCGGGCTCGGGATGGTGTTCTGGGTGGGGCTGGGTGCCGGCCCCGATCAGGGTGCCGCGCGCTGGTGGATCACCCTGCTCGCGCTCGGCTTTGCCGCAGCGGGAGGGGCCGCTTCCACCGGCCATCTCGCGCGGCCCGACCGGGCCTGGCGGGCGTTCAGCCAATGGCGTTCGTCCTGGCTCTCGCGCGAGGCCTGCCTGATGGTCGCGGCGCTCGGGGCCTTCGCGCTCTACGCGGCGATCTGGATGCTTGGCGGCACCCGGTACTGGCTGCTGGGCTGGCTCTCGTCGGTGCTTGCGCTCGCGACCGTCTATGCGACCGCGATGATCTACGCGCAGCTGCGCACCGTGCCGCGCTGGAGCCTCGCACCCACGCCCCAGATGTTCCTCGCCCTCTCGGCCGTCGGAGGCCTTCTGGGCGTCGGTGCGGCAGCGGCGCTCGGCGGCGCGTCTGCGCCGTCGGGCTGGGTCGCGCTGGGAATTGCGCTCGCGGCCGGCGTGGCGGTCTGGTGGCAGACGGTCGCGGCGGGGGCCGGGCGGCGGGCATCAGGCTCGGACATCGGCACGGCAACGGGCCTCGGCCGCCTGGGACGAGTCCGGCTGTTCGAGCCGCCGCATACGGGGCGCAACTACCTGCTCGACGAGATGGCCTTCCGCGTGGCGCGCGGGCGCGCGTTCCAGCTTCGCCGCATCGGCGCGGTGCTCGGTTTTCTCGTGCCTCTCGCGCTCGCGCTGCTTGCCTGGGCGCTGGGCGGGTGGCTGCTCGTGCCAGCGCTGATCTCGCATGTCGCGGGGGTCCTGGCGCTGCGCTGGCTGTTCTTTGCCGAGGCCGAGCATGTCCAAGCCTTCTATTACGGCATGCGGTGATCGGACGTGACGGGAGAGACCGACCTGGCGGTGCTGCTGCGCGGGATGCGGCCTGTGCTCGATCCGGTGGTCTACGGCTTTTCGACCCTTCAACGCGATGCCACGCTGCCGCCCGCGCTCAGGCCGCTGTGCCTGTTCGAGGAGGAGGAGGGCACCACGCTGATCGCGCCGCAGTCCGATCTGGTCGCGGCGGGGCTCGCGCATCGCCCCGGCTGGGCGCGGATCACGCTGACGGTTCACTCGTCGCTTGAGGCGGTCGGGCTCACCGCTGCGATCGCGGCGGCGCTGACCGATGCAGGCATCAGCGCGAACGTCGTCGCGGCCTATTACCACGACCACGTCTTCGTGCCGTGGGACCGTCGCCACGACGCGCTGACCGCGCTGGAGGCGCTGGGGCAGAACTGATCGGCGAGCGGGGCCGGCTCAGGCGGTGTTCCCGTTCTGGCGCGCCTTGCGCGGCTTGGTCGCGCGCAGCTGCTCGTGTCGATGGCGCAGCGCCGCGATTTCCTCGCGCGTGCGCATCCGGTCGGCCTCGTGCAGCGCGGCGGCCACGTAGTCCATGTGCTCCTCGACCGCGCGGCGGGCCGCGCGCGGATTGCGCGCGAGCACGGCATCGCGGATCGCGCGATGCTGCTCGAGCAGCATGTCCCGGCCCTTGCGCACGCCGTAGACGATGTTGCGGTTGTAGAACACGCCCTGCACCAGGAGCGCATAGAGCGAGCGCATCATGTGCAGCATCACCACGTTGTGCGCGGCCTCGACCACCGACATGTGAAACTCGGCATCGAGCGCTGCCGCCTCGTCCGGGTTGCGCTTGCCTGCCGCCTCCTCCATGCGCCGGAAAACGGATGCGATGGTCGCGAGATCCGCCTCGGTCGCATGAACAGCGGCGCGCTCGGCGGCGAGTCCCTCGAGATCCCGCCTGAAGGCGATGTAGTCGAAAAGCGCCGTGTCGTGCGTGGCAAAGAGCTCGATCAGCGGCGGGGCAAAGGCCGAGCCCAGCACGTCGGCGATGAAGGTCCCGCCGCCCGGTCGCGCGACCACGAGCCCCCGCTCGTCCAGTTCGGCCAGCGCCTCGCGCAGGGTGGGGCGCGAGACGTCGAGTTGCTCGGCGAGCTCGCGCTCGGCCGGCAGCCGGTCGCCGGGTCGAAGCACGCCCTGCAGTATGAGTTCCTCGATCTGGCGCACGATCGCCGAAGATATCCGGTCGGCCGAGATCGGACGGAACGGCATTTGAAAAATCCCCCTGCGGTCAATTTAGCTGACCATACCGCGCCGATCCCGCGATTGGAAAGCGTTGTGACACAGGGGCAGGGCGGTTCGCGGGGGGATTGCGGTTGCGGCAGGGCGGCGTGAATCTTCCGTTACGAGAATCGGGCTTGCCTTGCCCGCTATCGCCTGCACAATCGGGCCATCGAGCGTAGGGGCCGCGATGCGTCAAACTCCGCTTCTCAAGGTTGAAGGACTGTCGATCTGCTTCGGACTGCCCGGGGCATCGATCGAAGTGGTTCATGACGTGTCCTTCGAGTTGGCTCCCGGGCGCACGCTGGCTCTGGTCGGAGAATCGGGGTCGGGCAAAACCCTGACCGGCAAGGCCGTGATGGGCTTGCTGCCGCGCGGCGCGCGCGTGAGCGCGGGGCGCGTCCTGCTCCAGAGGCCCGATGGTCCGGTCGACCTTCTGCGCCAGTCTCCGGCCGTGATGCGCCAGATCCGCGGCGCCCAGGTCTCGATGATCTTCCAGGAGCCGATGAGCGCATTCTCGGCCTTGCACACGGTCGGGTCGCAGATCTCGGAGGTGCTGCGCGTGCACGGGATGTGCGACGCGGCGGAAGCCCGCAAACGGGCGCTCGACATGCTCGCCGAGGTGGGTTGTCCGGACGCCGCGCGTGCCTATGCCGCCTATCCGTTCGAGCTCTCGGGCGGGCTGCGTCAGCGCGCGATGATCGCGATGGCGATGATCGGGGCGCCGCGCCTCGTGATCGCCGACGAGCCGACGACGGCGCTCGACGTCACCACCCAGGCGGTGGTGCTGGACCTGCTTCGGCGGGTCTCGCGCGATCACGGCCTGGCCACCGTTCTGATCACTCATGACCTGGGCGTGGTCGCGAACATGGCCGACGAAGTCGTCGTCCTGCGGCGCGGCATGGTCGTGGAGCGTGGTGAAGCTTCCGCCGTGCTCACCCATCCCGGGCATTCATACACCAAGCGCCTCATCGACGCCGCGCCCCGCGTGCCTGAATCGATCGCGGTGCACGCGCCCCCCGAACGGGACGACATCCTGACGGTCGACGGCCTCTCGAAGACCTATCCGGGGCGCCACCGGTCGTTCGGGCGTCCTGCATCCCCGGTCTACGCCCTGAGCGATTTCTCGATGCGGCTCGAGCGCGGCCGGACCGTCGCCGTCGTGGGCGAGTCCGGGTCGGGCAAGTCGACCGTGGCGAAGCTGATCCTGCGCGCCGAGCTTCCCGACCCGGGCGCCACGATCCGGTTCAACCCGCGCGACGGACAGCCGATGGACGTCACGTCGCTCGCGGGCGAGCGGCTGACCGAGTTCCGCCGCAAGGCGCAGATGGTCTTCCAGGACCCCTTTGCCGCGCTGAGCCCGCGCATGTCGGTGCAGGACATCCTGACCGAGCCACTCGTGATTCACGGTCTCGGGACCCGCAGCGAGCGACGCGAGCGCGCCGCCTGGCTGATGGCGCGCGTGGGACTGAGCCCCGATCATCTCGGGCGCTTCCCGCACGCGTTCTCGGGCGGACAGCGCCAGCGGATCGCCATCGCCCGGGCGCTGGCGCTGAAGCCGGAGCTCCTGGTTCTCGACGAGCCGACTTCGGCGCTCGATGTTTCGGTCCAGGCCGAAGTGCTCGAGCTGATGGGCGAGCTGGAGGGTGAACTGGGGCTCTCCTACCTGTTCATCAGCCACAACCTTGCCGTGGTCGCGGCGCTCGCCGACCACGTAATGGTGATGCGGCGTGGTCGCGTGGTCGAGGAGGGAGCTCCCGACTGCATCTTCAACGACCCGCGCCACCCCTATACTCGCGCGCTGATCGCGGCCAGCCCGGAGCCGGACATGCATCGTCGGCTCGACCTGACGGCAGTGGCCTGCGGTGCGGGCGAGCCCAATACCTGGCCCGAACCTTTCGGGTATAATGGCGAGGCGGCGCCCCAGTTGATCGAGGTCGCGCCGGGGCATCGCGTTCGGAGGGCGGCATGACTCGCTGGTTGGGATCTGTCGGTTACGGAGTGGCCATGATTGGCGCCGCCGTCGCCGCGAATTGCCGGGCAACCCCTTGGAGGGTGTCGCTGCTCGGGGGCATGGCGATGATGCTCGCGACCGCGCTCGTCCCCTTCTCCGCCGGCGCGACCATCGAGACGCCGGACCTGGTGGAGACGGTTTCCGAGGGGAAGCTGCCACCGGTCGGGGCGCGGCTTCCCGATGAGCCAAAGGTCGTCGACCTGCGTGCCAAGGGACGCAAGCCGGGGGTGCATGGTGGCCTCGTCCGCATGTTTGTCACCCGGGCCAAGGACGTGCGCTACATGGCGGCGTGGGGATATGCCCGGCTGGTCGGATACAACGAAGATTACGAGCTCGAGCCGGATATCCTGAAGGCGGTCGAGATCAGCCCGGATGGTCGCAGCTACACGCTGGTGCTGCGCCAGGGTCACCGCTGGTCCGACGGTCATCCCTTCACGACCGAGGATCTGCGGTACTGGTGGGAGGACGTGGCGCTCAACGAGGAGCTTAGTCCCTCGGGTCCGCCGGTCGAGATGATCGTGGGCGGCGCCCTGCCAGAGGTCGAGGTGATCGACGAGACGCGGATCACCTATACTTGGCCGGCACCCAACCCGCGGTTCCTGCCGGCACTGGCGCAGGCGCGTCCGCTCTACATCTACCGCCCGGCGCATTACGTGAAACAGTTCCATGCCGATTTTGCCGATCCCGACGCGTTGGCAAAGCATGTCGAGGGCTCGAAGGCGCGCAACTGGGCGCAACTGCACAACGGGATGGATGACCTCTACAAATTCGACAATCCGGAACTCCCGGTGCTGCAGCCCTGGATGAACACGAGCGACCGGAACAACCAGCGCTACGTGCTGCAACGCAACCCCTACTATCACCGTGTCGACACGAGCGGCCGGCAGCTGCCCTACATCGATACCGTCGAGCTCGAGGTCGCCGCCGGCGGGCTGATCCCCGCGAAGGCCACGCTGGGCGAGGCCGATCTGCAGGTCCGCTCGCTCGGTTTCTCGGATGCGCCTGTGCTTAAGAAGAACGAGGCGAGCGGTGGGTACGAGACCCATTTGTGGCGCTCGGGCACGGCGTCCGAGGTGGCGATCTATCCCAACCTGACCTACGCGGATCCGGTCTGGCGCGACGTGTTCCGCGACCTGCGCTTCCGACGAGCGCTGAGCCTCGCGATCAGTCGCAAGGCGATCAACAAGGTGCTCTATTTCGGCCTCGCGAAGGAGCGTGCGCTCGCGGCGCTCGAGGAGAGCCCGTTCTTCGACGCCGAGGCGGCACATGCCTGGGCGGACTTCGACCTCGACGAGGCCAATCGGCTGCTTGACGAGATGGGCCTCACGGAAAGGAATGCCGCGGGTATCCGGCTCCTGCCCGATGGCCGGCCGATGGAAATCGTGATCGAGACCGCCGGCGAGCGGCGCGAAGAGACGGATGCCCTGCAGATCGTGGGCGAGACATGGAAGCAGGTCGGTATCCGGCTGCTCGTCAAGACGCTTGACCGCGATATCCTGCGCAACCGCGCCTATGCCGGGTTGTCGATGATGGTCGCCTGGTATGGCTGGAACAACGGCGTGCCCACGCCGGACGCCCCCCCGTTCGAGCTTGCGCCCGTGGATCAGGCCAACTTCACCTGGCCGCGATGGGGACAGTACTATCAGACGAAGGGCGCTGCCGGAGAGGCACCCGACATGCCGGCCGCGATACGCCTGCTCGAGCTCTTCGAGCTGTGGTCCACCGTGACGACGGATGCCGAGCGTGGCGCCGCGTGGCGCGAGATGCTGGCAATCCATGCCGACCAGGTGCTGGCCATCGGCACGGTCTCCCGGGCTCCGCTTCCGGTCGTCGCCAACAATCATCTTCGCAATGTGCCGGGCGAGGCTCTCTACGCCTGGGACCCCGGTGCGCAGCTTGGCATCCATCGGATCGACGAGTTCTGGTACGACGCGCATGAGGACGGCAGCCTCGCGCAGGGCACTCGCCAATGATTCGTTTCCTGCTGCGCAGAACCGTCACGATGGTGCTGACGCTGGTGGCGGTATCGGCGCTTGTCTTCATCATCATCAACCTGCCGCCCGGCAACTATGTCTCGAACCAGATTGCCGAGATGCGCAGCTCGGGCGAGGCGGCGGGCGTCGAGCGCGCGGCTGCCCTGATCAAGGAGCACTCGCTCGACCGTCCGTTATGGGAACAATACCTGATCTGGATCGGCGCCGCGCCCGGACCGGCCGGGTTCAACGGTCTCCTTCAGGGGAACCTCGGTTGGTCGTTCGAATTGGCGCGCCCGGTCGCCGAGGTCGTCGGAGAGACCGCCGGACTGACGGTCATCGTCAATCTTGCCGCGCTGATGTTCGTCTACCTCGTCGCCTTGCCGCTTGGAACGATCGCTGCGGTGCGGGCGAATTCCTGGATCGACTATATCGCATCGCTGATCGGCTATATCGGACTCGCGACGCCGAACTTCCTGCTCGCCCTGATCATGCTGTTCTACGGAGCGCGCTATTTCGACATCCCGATCGGCGGACTCATGGCGCGCGAGTACGAAGGCGAGCCCATGGGCTGGGACAAGTTCCTCTCGATCCTGACCCATCTGATCGTCCCGACGATCGTCATCGGGACCTCGGCGGCGGCGGCGGTCATGCGCCGCCTTCGGGCCAACCTGATGGACGAACTCAACAAGCCCTATGTCGAGACGGCAAAGGCCAAGGGCGTGCCGCCGGTCACGCGGGTGGTACGTTACCCCCTGCGCATGGCGCTCAATCCCTTCGTCGCGGATATCGGCAACCTGGCGCCACAGCTGGTCTCGGGCTCGGTGATGATCTCGGTCGTGATGAGCTTGCCGACACTCGGTCCCATCCTGCTGCAAAGCCTGCGCAGCCAGGACATCTTCATGTCGGGCTTCGTGCTGCTCTTCGTCTCCGGCCTGACGCTCCTGGGAATGCTGATCTCGGACATCCTCCTGGCGGTGCTGGACCCTCGCATCCGGCTCGCGGGCCGGGAGGGCGCGTGAAATGGAGCACTATGTCGCCCCCGACCGCGGCCACGATGCCGATCTCGACCGGCAGGCGCTGGACCGCGCGGATCTCGACGCGCCGACCCGGGTGCTGGTCTGGCGCAGGTTCCGCCGGCACCGCCTGGGCGTCTTATGCTTGATCATCCTGGCCCTGGGCTACGCGATCCTGCCCTTCGTCGAGATCCTGTCGCCCTACAATCCGAACGACTTCGACGAGAACAATATCTACGCGCCGCCTCAGGGGCTCTATCTGTTCCACGAGGGGGCATATGTCGGGCTCCACACCTATCCGACGGCCACCGTCTACGACATGGAGACGGGTCTGGTGAAGCGGGTCACGGATCGCAGTGACCCGTTGCCGGTCCCGGTGCTGACGACCTGCGGCGAGCCCTATCACCTGTTCGGTTTCATAGAGGGCCGCTTCCGCGTCATCTGTCCGCCCGAGGATGGTGAGCTTTTCCTCATTGGATCGGACCGGCTGGGTAGGGACATGTTCAGCCGCATGGTTCACGGGGCCCGGTTGTCGATGACGGTGGGCCTGATCGGCGTTGTCGTGAGCTTCACGATCGGTCTGATCCTCGGTGGCCTCGCGGGCTATTTCGGCGGGTGGTGCGACGCCGCGGTGAGCCGGGCGATCGAGATCTTTCGCAGTCTGCCCGAACTGCCGATCTGGCTCGCTCTCTCGGCCGCCGTCCCGGTGAACTGGGGCCCGGTTTCGGTCTTCGTGATGATCTCGATCATCCTCGGCCTACTCGACTGGCCAGGGCTCGCGCGCGCGGTGCGCTCGAAGTTCCTCGCCCTGCGCGAGGAGGATTACGTGCGCGCCGCCGAGTTGATGGGGGCGAAGCCCTCGCGCATCATCTGGCGCCACATGATGCCGAACTTCATGAGCCACCTGATCGCCTCGGCCTCGCTCTCGATCCCGGCCATGATCCTTGGCGAGACGGCGCTGTCCTTCCTCGGGCTCGGCCTACGGCCGCCGGCGGTGAGCTGGGGCATGATGCTGAACGACGCGCTGAACCTCAGCGCGGTCGAGATCTACCCCTGGCTCTTGATGCCGATGGTGCCGGTCATCTTCGCCGTGCTGGCTTTCAGTTTCGTCGGCGACGCGCTGCGGGACGCGCTCGACCCCTATTCGTGACCCGATCAGGGCGTGAAGTTCATCGCGATCGAGATTCTCACGGCATTGCCGAGGTAGGGCCGGACCGCGTGGCTCAGCCAGGACGGGAAGAGCATCAGCATTCCCTCGGTCGGCTGGGCAAGCTCGCTCGCGCCGATCGACTGTCCGCCGGGCGTGCGGAAGCATAGCTGAGGCGCCAGCATTGCGGGGGCGACGCCGCGGGGATCCGCCATCTCGAACTCGCCGCCCAAGGCCGGGTTCGAGGCCGCGCCGCCGTCGCGCACGTAGTAGCTCGCCGACCAGAAGGCGCCCGGATGGGTATGAAACTCGTTGGCCTGGCCGGCACGGTTGACGTTGGCCCAGCAATTCATGTGCCAGTCGGGGGAAACCGGCTGGCCCTGGCGGTCGCAGGTCAGTGCCGTGGCCATCTTGCGCGCCAGGTTCAGGACGGTCTCACCCTCGGGGCCGCACCATGTCTCGAAATCGGTGGGCGATTGCCAGCCCCCGAGGTTCGAGTGGTGCACGCTCGCTACCTCGCGCTCGCGCGCGAAGATCCGGCGCTCGAGCGCGTCGTTGATCCGGGCCGCATCCGGAACGCGGAAGCTCGCGATCGGCGTCGCGAAGAGATTGCGGACCTGGATTCCCGCCCCGCCCTGCTGATCCGCCGTGCTCATGTCGCCTGCCTCGCCGCTGATGGGCGGCGATCCTAAGGTTGCCCTCGTTGCGGTGCAATCCGTGGACGTCAGACCCGAGAGAGCAACCAGTCACGAAACGCCAGCGCGGCACGGCTCAGCCGCCCGGTCGCCGGATAGGTGAGGTGGTAGTGCTGGAGGCCGGGCATGGTAAGCCCCGCAACACAGGGCACGAGCCCGAGATCGCGCTCAAGCTGATCCGTTGCGGGGGCGCGGGCGAGGGCAACGCCGCCGCCGGCCGCCGCGAGCGCGAAGGCAAGCTGCGTTGTGTCCGTCCACGTCATCCTCAGGCCGCGCTCCGGCGCGACGCCGGCATGATCGAGCAACCGCATCCAGTTGGCGCGGTGGGTTGCGATCTCGATCAGGGTGTGGCGGGTCAGGTCGGCGGCCGCGCCGATCGTCGCGGCGATTTCGGGCCGCGCGACCGCATACAGCCTTTCGCCGAAGAGCCGGTCGCCATCCTCGCCCGGGCCGGGGGGCAGGCCGAAGGTGATGCGCATGTCGGCCCCGCTGCGGCGGAACTCCTCGTCATGGATGGCGGTCATGACCGAGACCTGTATCCCGGGATGCGCCTCGAGGAATTCCGGGAGCCGGGCGGCGAGCCACGAGCAGCCGAACATCAGGGAGACCTGGAGGTTCAGCGTCTCGCCGCCGGGGTTGCCGAAGAGGCTCGCGGCCGAGACCTCGATCTCGCCGAGCGCCTCGGCCACCGTTGGCAGGAAGGCAAGGCCGGCCTGCGTCAGCCTGACCGAATGCGCGCCGCGCTCGAACAGCTCGCGCCCCAATGCGCCCTCGAGTGCCCGGATCTGCTGGCTCACCGCAGGCGGCGACATGTTCAGCACCTCGGCCGCGCGAGCGAAGCTCTGGTAGCGCGCCGCGGCCTCGAAGACGCGGAGCCAGTTGAGCGACGGGATGCGGGGCGGAGCCATGATTAAGCTTAAGCTCAGCTTTTCCTCAAGCACAACAGATCGAACTGGCATGCGGCCCTGGCTGCACGCAGTCTCGGGGCGTTCCGCAGTTGGAGGTGACGAATGCCAGCTCTTGCCGAAACCCAGGTCGCCGCCTATCGCCGCGACGGTTTTCTCTGTCCGGTCGATGTGTTCACGCCTGCCGAGGCACAGCAGCTGCGCGCCGAGCTCGAGGCGCATGAAGCGCTGCATCCGTCCCGTGGCCTGAAGCGCGACATAGCCCAGTATCAGCGCGTCAACGCCCATGTGGTGATGGAGACAGCGCGCAGGGTCGCGGCCGAGCGCCGGATCCTCGATGCGGTCGAGAGCCTGCTTGGCCCCGATCTCATGGTCTGGTCCTGCGAATACTTCATCAAGGAGCCGCACACGACCAAGGTCGTGAGCTGGCACCAGGACCTGACCTACTGGGGCATGGACGGTTCGGACCACGAGGTGACGGCCTGGATCGCCCTTTCGCCCGCGACCGAGGCGTCGGGCTGCATGCGCTTCGTCCCCGGAAGCCATGGCCAGGCGCTCGTGCCCCATCGTGATACCTTCGCCGAAGACAATCTGCTCAGCCGCGGCCAGGAGATCGCGGTTGAGGTGGACGAGGCGGATGCCGTGGTCGCCGCGCTGAACCCGGGGCAGATGTCACTCCATCATGGGCGGCTGTTCCACGCCTCGGGGCCCAACGTCACCGATGATCGGCGCATCGGACTGGTCGTGCGCTACATCCGCCCGGACACGCCCTCGACCGGGGTGGGGCGCGATTACGCGATGCTTGTGCGAGGCTGCGACCGGACGCTTGGCCGGATCAACATGGTCCCGCCGTCCGGCGATTTCTCGCCCGCTGCGATCGCCCTTTACGAAGAGATCCTGGCCGCGCAGTCTGCCACACTGAGTGACGGCGCCGAGGGTGGCGTCTCGCTTTATGCCGAAGCGTGAGGAGGGACCGATGAGCCATCAGCCCATGGTGAGCTTCACCCAGATGAAGGATGGCACCAAGGAGGAGTACGAACTGCTCCACGAGCTTGAGAAGCCCTATCTCGCGGGCACGGCAGACCGGCTGCTGCGCGAGCTTGCGGGCCAGGCCGACGAGACGCTGTCTGGCTACAGGATCACCCGCCTCGAGCACGGCCTTCAGGCGGCGACCCGCGCGCGGCGCGAGGGGGCAGATATCGACTGGGTCGTCGCAACGCTTCTCCACGACATCGGCGATGGCCTCGCGCCGCAGAACCACGACAAGTTCGCGGCCGAGATCATGCGCCCCTTCATGCGCGAGGAGGTGACCTGGGTCGTCGAGCATCACGGCATCTTCCAGATGTACTATTACGCCCATCACTATGGCTGGGACCGCGAGCTGCGCCAGAAATACGCTGACAGTCCATATTACCAGTCCTGCGTCGATTTCTGCGAGCGCTGGGACCAGTCGAGCTTCGATCCCGAGTACCGCTCCGACCCGTTGGAGAGCTTCGCGGACGAGGTGCGCGCGGTGTTTGCCCGAAAGGCCTGGGACCCCGCGGTCATTGCGGCAGGCGAGGCCCGAGGGCTGCCGCCTGCGGCGTGACGCCGCCCGCGCGCCGCGCCGCGCCGCTGTCGCGAGCGGCGCTGTGATGTTAGCCTCGTCGCATTGGCAACAGGCGCGGCGCCTTGCTGCAGGCCGCGTCCGCGGGAGGTCCATCGAATGAAGTACGCCTGTTCAGGCTCCTTGGCGCTTTTCTTTCTTCTTTCACCGCTGCTTGCGACCGCGCAGGTGGCAACAGGCGGCGCGACCTCGGACGTCGTGAAGGAGGTGGCGCCGACGGGCGAAACCATGGCCGTGCCTGAAGCCCCCCCGGGCTCGGCGACCGAGTCGACTGTCGAGAACGAGGTCGATCAGCAGATCAAGGATGCCGAGAAGTCCGTCGATGAGGCCGAGAAGGACCTTCAGGGAGGCGGTACGCTGATGCAGGGCGAAATCCCCGAGCCCACGCCCACCGTGCCATCGACTGGCGGCTGAGGCCGTCGTTCGGACGGGCACCGCCGGGGGCGTGGCGGCGCCCCGCGCTCTTCGCGGTCAGTCGGCCGGTCTGACGGCTTCGGCGAAAAACCCCGAGGCCTGCATCGTGTTGCGCCAATCCGACGCGCGCGCGTCAACCAGCCGGTTCACGCGCCCGCGGAGACGGCGCTCGACCATCGGCTTCCACCATTTCAGCATGTTGAGGATGGCCGAGTACTTTCCCCTCAGCGGGTAGAGCGTCACCTCGTCGAAGTCGCGCAGCAGGTAGGCCATGCCGTCGCGGCTGAGCCGCTGGTAGTCCTGGAAGACCAGGCTGCGCGGCGCATGGTAGCGCCACATCCAGGGGACATAGAGGAACAGGCGTCCGCCCGGCTTCAGGGCGCCGCGAAAATTGGCGACTGCGGCGGCTGGATCGTAGACATGCTCGAGGATCGCCAGCGCGATCACCGCGTCGTAGCGCCCCGCCATCCAGTCCGGGAAAGGCGAGCAGACATCGCCCAGAAGATCAGGTCGCGTGAGGTTCTGTTCGGTGGCGTCGATGTCGTTGAGATCGAGCGTCTCGACCTTTCCGGTGAAACCCGTCAGCGCGCCGCGCATGCCTGCGCCGACATCGAGCACGCGGGCCATGCCGTCGATTGCCCCGGCGACATGGGCGCGGCTCCGGTCGTCATGCAGGTAGCGCAGATCGACCCTGGCGCGGCGCGTAATGGCCTGGAGGCGCTGGTTGAGCCCTTCGACGTCGTGGATCTGGCGCGGCTCGGTCATGGTCCGGACTTTCGGCGGGTGGCCTTTAGGATCAGGTCGGCGGCGCGCGCGGCGCCATCGCGCGACAGCGGCAGCGGCGGCCTCGGGCGGCCCGCCATCGCTTCCGCCAGGGCACCGAGCCCTTCGGGCGTGAGCTCGGCGAGTGCCCGGGATGCGATCCCCGAATGGCGGGCCAGGGCCGCCGCTCGGATGGCCTGCTCGCGCTCACCCGCCGTCTCGTCCGGCACGAGGATGGCGGGCGTGGCGATCGGCGCAAGGTCCATCACGGTGTTGTAGCCGGCGAGGCTCACTGACACGGCGGCGCGGGAAAGCAGCAAGCGATAGTCGGCCCGGACGGGCTCGACGCAAAGGTTCGGCGCGGGATGGGCGGCGCTCAGTGCCTTTGACACCGCGGCCGCGTCGGCGCCCCCGACGAGCAGCCGCCAGCGCCGCGGCGAGTGGTAGGCCGCGCGTGCCGCGAGTTCGAGAAGGCCGCGCCCCCGGTCTCCGCCGCCGACGGAGACGAGGACCTCGCCGTCCGGAGCTGGCGCGCGGGCGCCTTCCTCGGCGACGCCGCCGCCGATATATCCGGCGTGGACGGTCCTTGCTTCGAGATCGGGCGGCAGCGGCCAGCTGACCGAGAGCGGCAGTATCCCTGCATCGCTGTGCACGACGAGCAGGTCGAAGAGACGCCGCAGCCGCCCGATTGCGGCCTCCAGCCGCGCGGGCGACGAGGGCGGCTCGGGAACATCGCGCACGGACGCGATGATCGCGGTCTGCGGGTCGAGGCTGCGCGCCCCGGTGATCGCCGCCTCGAACTCGGCGGCGAGGCGGCGGCGGCCCAGCGGGAAGGTCTCGGTCACCAGCGCGGCGGGCCTGAACGCGCGGATGGCGGCCTCGATGGCCTTCGCGCGACCTGCCATGTGGGCCTCGTCGGCGAGCTCGCCGTCGGACGTCAGCATCCGCGAGAAATCAAGCCCTTCGACCGACAGCGGAGGGATCTGCACGATATTCGCGCTGTCGATATCCGGATGCGCAAGCGGCCGGCCGCCCGAGATCACCCGCGCCTCGCCTCCTGCCGCCTCGACCGCGCGGGCGAGCGCCATGGTGCGCACGAGATGCCCGCTGCCGGCGAGATGGCAGGCAAGGAACAGGACCCGCGTCACGCGCGCCCCTCGCGCGGCATCGCGTCGGACGCAGGTGGGACCTCGCGAGGGATCAGGCGGACGGGCTCGCCCGGTTCCGCCGGTTGGCCGTCGCCGCGCAGCGTCAGGGGGTAGAGCCGGGCGCGCTTGATCGGGGGCAAGCCGCCTTCGGGATGACGCCAGTTCCAGGCCATGCCCAGCACCACGCGCATGAGCGCCTTGTGGCAGACGAGGACTGCAGGCCTGCCGTCTCGCACGATGCGCGCGAGCGCGGGCTTGGCGCGCGCCCAGGCCTCGGCTGCACTCTCGCCACCCGGGGCCTTGTCGGTCCAGCCGATCTCGTGCGTCGGCCTGAAGCCCGAGGCAGGATCGGCCATGAGGTCGGCGGCGCGCATGCCTTCCCACGCGCCCCACGAGATCTCGACCAGCCGGGGGTCCAGGCGGATGCGGCGGCCTTGGGCGAGGATCGTCGCGGTTTCGGCCGCACGGCTGAGCGGACTCGAGACGATCTCGGCGTCGGCCCAGTCCGGCGGCAATGCGAGCCCGGCGAGCTTGCTGCGCGCCTCGTCCGTCAGGCGTCGGTCGGTGCGGCCCTGAAGGCGCGCCTCGAGATTCCAGTCGGTTGGGAAGTGACGGATGAGGGCGATGCGCGTCATGGTTCCGGCTCTAGCCCCCCTTTGGGTCCGGTGTCGAGGGGGCGATCAGCGGCATCAATGCGGCCCGGAGCCTCGTGGCGGCGGCATCGAGGCTGTGGCGGGCCTCGGCGTGTCGGCGCACGGCCTCGCTTCGTGCCGCACGCCGCGCCGAGGCGCGATGGATGGCCTTCGCGAAAGCCGCAGCGTCGCCAGGTGGCGGCAGCGGCTGCATTTCGGGGGCGATGACCGCTCGGGCGGCGGGGCCATCCTCGGCGATGGGCGGAAGACCCGCGGCCTGGGCTTCGAGCCAGACGAGGCCCACGCCCTCGGCCACGCCGGGCCAGACGAGAAGGTCGGCGCCCTCCATCGCCGCCCGGATCTCGACGGGGTCGTCTCGGATGCCGAGGAGCGTGACGCGCTCCGCGAACGGCGCGAGCAGTGCCGCAACCTCACCCCGTGCCGGGCCGTCGCCAATGACGTCGAGCCGCCAGGCCGGCGTGATCGCATCGAGGGCAGCGAGCGCTGCACCGAGCCGGCAGTAGCTCTCCAGCTTGTCGCCTTCGCGCATCATCGCCACCGCGAGAAGGCGAAGCGGCGTGCCGGCGGCACGTGGAAGGGGCGCTGCGCCGGTGTCGATGAAGGCCGGAAGCTCGATCATGCGCCGCGTGAGCCCGGCTGCTTCGAGCGCCGGTCGGTCGCGCTGCGTGGTCCACAACAGGCAGTCTGCCTGCCTGATCGCAGCCGCCGCCGCCTCGGCGAAGCGCGCCCATGGACCCTCGTGCCGCCGTGGGGAAAGCGAGGGCTCGGAAATCACGTAGGGAATGCCGAGGCCGCGCGCCACGGCGGGACCGACAAGATCGGGCGCTTTCCAATAGCAGTGATAGGTGAACCAAAGCTGTGGTCGCGGCCCAGGCGTTGCGAGAATGCGCTCAACCTCGGCGTCCGCCTCGCGCTGCAGGCTGTTCTGGACCGCGGCATCGCCGGTCATGTCGAGGCTGCGCAGGCGGGAGGAGAGGGTGACCTCGAAACCTGCCTCGGTCAGGGCGCGCATGGTGAGCCGCGCAATCTGACGATCGCCCGAGGGGGTGGGATGGTCGGGCGGCTTCATCGGGGCATGGAAAGCCAGCCGGGGGCGCTGCTGCTGTGCGCTCATCCGTGCGTCGTCGGATCTTGGACGGAACCGCCGCGCGTGGCGCCTCGCTCGTCGGTTTGGCAGGCAGTGGGCATGCGTGCCGCCTCAGACGCCCGAGAGAGCGGCGCGCAGTTCGCGGTCGATGCGGGCGATGCCGGCATCCATCCCGAACTCGGCGCGGAGGCGTTGGTATGCGTGCTCGGCAAATCGGCGCCGCTGCGCCGGGTCAGCCGCGAGCGCGATGATCGCGCCCGAGAGCGCCGCGGGGTCGCCCGGCTGGACGAGCCGGCCATGCACGCCGTCCTCGATGAACTCGGGGATCGCCGCGACCGCGGTCGAGAGGATCGGGAGCTTCTGGCTCGCGGCCTCCATCAGCACGTTCGGCAGGCCGTCACGATCGCCGTCGCCCGCGATCTTCGACGGCAGGACAAAGAGGTCAGCGCGACGCATCGCATCGATCACCTGGGTCTGGTCGCGCTTGCCGCGCCAGTCGATGCGCGCGTCGATCCCGGCGGCGCGGGTGCGTGCACGCAGCTCGCGCTCGAGCTTGCCGCCACCGATGTGCACGAGACGCCAATCGAAGCTGGCGGGCAGGCTCGCGAGCGCTTCCACCAGGTCGTCATATCCCTTCTTCTCGACCAGACGGCCCACCGACAGCAGCATGAAGTGGCTGCCGTGCGGCCGGATGTCCGGCGGCGGCGGGAAGCGGCCAAGATCGAGCCCGTGATAGACGAGCCCGATCTTGCCATGCGTTGCCGTCGCACCGTTCGCCTGCGTGGTTTCCCCGGAGTGCAGTCCGGCCAGGTGATCCGCACCTGCGCGGGTGCAGGTCAGGCCGAACCGGGCAGCGGCAATCTTCTCGCGCTTTTCCCAGTCGGGAATGGTCCAGATGTCCTTGGCATGTGCCGAGAAGCCCCATCCGACGCCGCGCATGATCGAGGCGTAGCGCGCCACTGACGCCGGCGTATGCAGGAAATGGGCATAGATGAACCGGGTAGCGCGCGGAAGCTCGGCGGCAAGGACGCAGGCCTGGCCGAACCGGCGGATCCGATTGGCACTGAGGTCGCGTCGAAGGTCGCGCAACCAGGACTTAAAGGCGTGACGAAAGCCGGGCTGGCGGGATGCGATCGCGACCGAGCGCAGCACGCGGAGCGGTTCGCGCCAGAGGTATTCGGGAAGGTAGCGTCGGCGTGCGCGGATCTGCTCGTGAATCGGATGAATCCGATCGTCATAGGGCTGGCGGAGCGACCAGATCTCGAACTCGTGGCCACGCGCCTCGAGAGCCGCGAGTTCCTGTGCGATGAAGGTCTCGGAGAGACGCGGATATCCCTTGAGCACGACCGCAAGCGGTGCCGCCATGGTGCCCTACCCGCCGACGGATACGAGGTTCGACATGTCCCCCCGGGCACGCTCGACAATGCTTTCGAGCCCAGAGAGGAGCCCGGGAATGCGCGCCTCGGAGGGCGGCGCCTGGCGGTCGATCTCGCGGATCGCGCGGGCCATGGTCAGCGCCGAATGGCCGTCGCGCTCGGGTGTGAGCATGCGTAGAAGCCCCAGCCGTTCGGCCGCACGCGCGCGAATCAGTTGCTCGCGCCGTGGTCTTGTGCGCGGCGCGATGATCGCGGGGCGGCCCATCGAGAGAATCTCGCAGAAGGTGTTGTAGCCGCCCATGGCGACGACGCCTGCGGCATTGGCCAGCAACCGCTCCAGCCGGGCGTGGAACGCCATAGACGTGACCCGATCGTCCAGCCGCGCGATCCGAGCGTCGAAATCCGCCCGGTCGGCCGCCTTCATGAACGGGCCGTAGACGATGAGCGCCGGCAGATCGATGCCGCGGTCCTCCTCGTAAGCCCGGAGCACCCAGTCGACGAGTTCGCGCCCGTCGCCGCCGCCACCTGTGGTCACCAGCAGATAGGGCTGATCGGGCAGTTCACCGTCGGGCTCGGCCGGCCACTCGGGAACCGCGCGCCTCAGATAGCCGGTGTAGAAGATCCGGTCGCGCATCCGGGCTGAAAGTCCCATGCCGTCGAGCGGGCGACAGATCTGCGGCATGCCATAGACCCAGATCTCGTCGTAGAAGCGCTCGATGGCGTCGACGGCGCCCTTGCGCGCCCATTCTGCGGCGAGCAGGTCCTCGTCATCGAGAACGTCGCGCAGGCCCAGAATGATGCGCGTTCCCTGCGCGCGCAGCATGTCCAGTGTCGTTGCAAGCTCGCCGCGGAAACCCCAGGGCTCCTTGTCGACGATCAGCAGGTCAGGGGCGAACTCGCGCGCGGCGGCCTCGATGATCGCGCCGCGCAGATGCGTCATGTGGTCGATGTTGATGGCCAGCGACGACGAGGTGTAGCTTCCGTCTGGAAGCTTGATCACCCCGGGAAGCCGCACGTGGTCGACCCGCTCGGGGAAGTCGAAGCGCCCCGCGATGGGCGAGCCGGTGACGATCAGCGCAGAGGACGTGACATTCGCATCGACCAGCGCACTCGCGATCGTGCGCGAACGGCGGAGGTGGCCCAACCCGAAGGTGTCGTGACTATATAGTAGCGTCCGCGGCGCGGGCGACCCGTGGGAAGGGGAGCCAAAGCCGGTCATTATCATCCCCCGCCAACGGGATCCTTCTGAAGCCTTGCAATATCTTGCGCGCCGCAGCAAGCCCGGATTAACCTTCCAGCGGCCGAACCGCCAGGCAATCGCGCCGCAATCGAAGCGTTCGGTCATCTCATCGCGCCGCGTTACAATCTGGCACGATCGCGCGAGCGGCCGGTGTGGGATCCGCGCGGTTGCTCTACATTATCCGGCCGGGGAGGGCGCTTGGGCGAGGATCTGACGTCGAGCGCGGAGCTCTGGCCCGGTTCAGTGGGACATGCAAGACGAATGATAAGGCGATGGGCAGGACGGGTCGGCATGGTGGCGGCGCTCAAGCGAGCGCTGGCAGCGATCATGCTTGCTCTGATCCTTGCTGTCTCGGCCGTTCCGGGCGCCGCTCAGGCTCAGCTGTTTGACCTGACCAACATCCTGGGCGGCAAGACACCGGCCCAGGAAGCCAAGCCCGAGATGCCCGAGCCCCGGCCTCCTTTGCAGTCCCTCCCGTCGCGGCCTTTCGACCCCGCCTCCGCCCCCAGTGCGATGGATTATGCGCGTGTCGCCGGACGCGGCGTCGCCCCGGAAACGCTCGGCGCGCGCGGGATGATCGATTCCGCCGAGACGTTCGTCGGCATCTTCCGTGCCCGGCTGGTGATGATCCTGTCGCATGCGCCAAGCGCGTTCGGCGAGATCAGCAAGACGCTGGCCGCGGCAAGCCCGACCGGTCACCCGATCTACTTCCTCGGCATTGCGGTCTTTGCGGGGCTTCTGCTGGTGCTGGGGCGCGCGGTGATCGAGCTCTACAACATCTTCGTCGCACGGCCGGTCTTCGTGCGGATGCAGCGTCCGGATCCGGTCGGATACATCGAGAAGCTCCCGGTGCTCGTCAACCGCGTGCTGCTGGGATGGGTGGGCCTTCTCGGCATGCTCATCATCGCGGCACTGGTCGGGTTGATCTTTTATGAAGATCACGTCGCGACGAACCTGACAGTGCTGATGGTATTTGGCACATACGCCGCGCTCAACATCGTCAACGTGCTGTGGCGAATGATCCTCGCACCCTACCTGCCCGAGTATCGGCTGCCGCCGCTCGGCGACGGTGCGGCAAGGCGGCTCTACATGTCGGTCAATACGGCCAGCATCGTCGGCATCGCCGGGGTGGCGTTCAGCTACTGGGCGCACGAACTGGGTCTGCCGCGGGGGCCGCATGTTCTGGTGACGCTGGTGCTGACCCTTGTCACGGTCATCTTGCTGCTGGTGACGATCCGCACCAACGCATCCGCCGTGGGCCGCGTGATCCTGTCCGGCCGTCCCGCGTCCGAAGCGAGCTGGATCACGCGCATGGTGGCCGCCCTCTGGGCGCCGTCGGCCGCGGTCTACCTTGTCGTGACATGGGCGGATCTCGCGTTCCGGATGGTCATGGGCGTCGAGGCCGGGCCGGGGCGGATCCTTGTGCCGTTCCTCGTCTTGATTGCCGGCGTCGTGATTTACGGCGCCATCATGTACGTCATCGAGCGCGTCTTCGCCCGCCAGCGCAGGGTGCGGGCGCTCAATCGCGAGGCCGAGGAGCGCCGACTCGCCGAGGAGCGGTCGGAGACGGTGGCAAGGGTCGCTGCGATTCGCGACGAAGCCTATTTCGGCGACACCGCGGACATCGACGGCGATGGCGACGAGGAAGGCGGCGGCGCGATGCTGCGGCTGGCCAAGCCTTCGCCCGAGCCCGAGCGGGCGGATGGCGACGCCGTCGACGAGGAGCGTGCGCCGCCGCCCCCCCAGCAACTGCCCGGACCAGGCATGCGCACCATGGAGGATCTCGCGCGCCGGGTCGCGAGCCTGGTCGCGGTCGGCATGGCCGCGTATCTCCTGCTGCAATTCTGGGGCGTTGGTGGCTACCTCATCGAAAGCTCGATCTACAAGGCGGTCGAGAGCCTCGTGGACGTGCTGCTGATCGGCTACATCGCGTTCCACGCGACCCGTATCTGGCTCGACCAGAAGATCGCCGAGGAGGGCGGCGACGAAATGCCCGCGACGCCGCTGGATGGCGAGGGCGGGGGAATGGGGGCCTCGCGCCTGGCGACGCTCCTGCCATTGGTGCGCAACTCGATCCTGGCGGTGATCGCGGTCAGCGTGGCGCTGCTGGTGGCGATCGAACTGGGCGTGAATGTCGCGCCGCTGTTCGCCGGTGCGGGCATCGTCGGCCTGGCGATCGGCTTCGGCGCTCAGACGCTGGTGCGCGACATCATCTCGGGCGCCTTCTTCCTGATCGACGACGCGTTCCGGAAGGGCGAATACATCGATGTCGGCGAGGTCAAGGGCACGGTCGAGAAGATCTCGATACGCTCGTTCCAGCTGCGTCACCATCTGGGTGCGCTGCATACCATTCCCTTCGGCGAGATCACCCATCTGACAAACTTCTCGCGCGACTGGGTCATGATGAAGCTGCCGTTGCGGCTCACCTACGACACCGACGTCGAGAAGGTCCGCAAACTCGTGAAAAAGCTCGGGCAGGAACTGCTCGAGGATCCCACGGTCGGCGACAAGTTCCTGCAGCCGCTGAAGAGCCAGGGCGTCATCCAGATGGAGGACTCGGCCATGATCGTCCGGGTCAAGTTCATGACCCGGCCGGGCGATCAGTGGGTCGTGCGCAAGCGCGTCTACCAGGACATTCGCGACCTGTTCGAGCGCGAGGGCATCCACTTCGCCCACCGCGAGGTGACGGTGCGCATCCCGAATCTGCCGCAAGACCGCGAGTTGACGGAGGACGAGCAGCAAGCCGCGGGTGCTGCGGCGCGCGCGGCCGTCGACCTCGCCGAGCCGCAACCTGCAGCGACCGGCACACACGGTCGCGTCGATGATCGCTGAACTTCCGCTGGACAGCTCGCGGATCGGGACCGGCCTCAGCCGTTTGTCGGCGCGCTTTTTAACTGCGCGGCGATCTCGTCGAGCAGCTGCAGCCGCTCCTTCTTCATGTCTTCGAGGGTGAAGTCCGCGACGGGCTCGATATCGGTCTCGGCGCGATGGATCGCGCGGTTGAGGCGGTGATACTCGTCGGCCATCCGGGCGAAATGTTGGTCCCTCGTCTTGAGAAGGTGGATGGTTTCGGCGTCCTCGGGGAAGGCTTCGCTGAGTTCGTGCGGTGTGTGGGTCATCCTGCTGCTCCGTGGTTCGTGATGACTGGCGCTCGGGAGGACGCTATCGCCTGCACGAGGCGGCCCGCCTTGCGCGAGATCAAGATCCCGGACATCGGCAATCGTCCTTTCACGGCCGCTTCGGCGCGTGGCAGAGGTGTCGCGCGGGCGACTGGTCCGGTGGTCGCCGCCGACGTGGTCCTTGGCGCTCTCGCCGCACTGCGGTAAACGGGAACATCGAGCCGACGGAGCGCGGATGAACATCTATCTGCCAATCGCGGAAGTCTCCGTGAACGTCTTTGTCCTGCTCGGCCTGGGAGGTGGCGTTGGCGTGCTCTCGGGGCTCTTTGGCGTGGGCGGAGGGTTCCTGATCACGCCGCTTCTCATCTTCGTCGGCATACCGCCCGCGGTGGCGGTTGCGACCGGAACGAACCAGGTGGCGGCAGCATCGTTCTCGGGCGTCCTCACGCATTGGCGCCGGCGGACGGTCGACCTCAAGATGGGGCTGGTCCTGCTGGGCGGCGGTCTGGTCGGATCGGCGATCGGCGTGCAGCTCTTCGCCTGGCTCAGGCGGTTGGGCCAAGTCGAGATCTTCGTCTCGCTCTGTTACGTGGTCTTTCTCGGTGTCGTCGGCGCGCTGATGCTGGCGGAAAGCGTCCGCGCGCGGCGGCGCACCCGCCGTGGCACCGCGCGGAGGGTGCGGCGCCACCACTGGGTGCACGGGCTGCCGTTCAAGATGCGCTTCCGGCAATCCAACCTCTACATCAGCGCGATTCCACCTGTCGTCGTCGGCATGCTCGTCGGCGTCCTGGCCGCCATCATGGGCGTCGGTGGCGGGTTCATCATGGTGCCCGCGATGATCTACATCCTGGGCATGGCGACCTCGGTGGTCGTCGGCACCTCGCTCTTCCAGATTCTGTTCGTCGCGGCCTTCACGACGATGATGCACGCGATCCTCAACCAGACCGTCGACGCGCTGCTTGCGATCGTGCTGATCGTTGGCGGCGTGCTGGGCGCGCAGGTGGGGGCGCGGCTCAGCCCGCGATTGCGTGCCGAGGAACTGCGGATCGCACTCTCGGTGCTGGTCCTGCTGGTTTGCCTGAAGCTCGCGTTCGACCTGGTGCAGCGTCCGGCCGAACTCTACAACCTCTCGGCGGTTCAGTGATGCGCGCAGCGGCGCTCATACTGGTCATGCTCCTCGCCCTCGTCGCGCCGCCGCGCGCGAGCGCAGAGGAGGTGGTGGCCGGGCTCAGCCAGACTCGCGTGTCGATCACGACCTGGTTCTCGGGTTCCGAGATCTTCATTTACGGTGCCGTCAAGCGCGAGGCGCCCATTCCGAAGGGACCTCCGCTGGACGTGGTGATCGCGGTCACAGGGCCATCTACGCCCGTGATCGTGCGGCGCAAGTCGCGCGAGTTCGGCGTCTGGGTGAACGGGCCGGGTCTGCACGTTGACGCGGCGCCGAGCTTCTACGCTGTCTCGACGACGCGGCCGCTTGTCGAAACGCTGAGCGCGACCGAGGACCTGCGCTACGCGGTCGGCCTCAAGGGCCTGGGCCAGGTCATCAGGTTGGTCGACGCGCCCGCGTGGCTGGGCGATCAGCGCGACGAGTATCTCGAAGCGGTGGTGCGGCTGCGTCGCGCACAGGGTGTCTATTTCGAACAGATCGGCGGCGTGACCGTCGACGAGGAGACGCTCTTTCAGACCCGGATCGAACTGCCGGCCCAACTGGTCGAGGGCGACTACCGCGCGCGCATCTTCCTGACGCGAAACCGGGCGGTCGTCGACTACTACGAAACCTCGATCGCCGTGCGCAAGGTGGGCATCGAGCACTTGATAGACGAGATGGCGCACGAGCGCAGCGCGCTCTACGGGATTCTCTCTATCGTTGTGGCGCTTGTCGCCGGCTGGGCGGCTGCGGCTCTCTTCCGCTTCATCGCGCCCTGACCTGTTGTGCTGGTCCCGAATTGGGACACAACATCTCGTCTTCGGACATTCTCAACTCCCCGCGTGGTATGAATCCGCCGATATCAAGGCGAGACTGTGCATGGATTGGAATTCGCGCTAAGGTAGAGTGGTTCGGTCCCCGCGATCAGAGTATGTGTAATGTGGAACGTCCTTTTCAGACATGTATGCGCTTCGGCAATTTTCCTCGTTGCCGGTGCGGGCTACGCCGCTGCGGACGGGTTCGGACGAGAGACGGGCGTCCTGAGCCATGCCGGGCAGGCGGTCGAAGTCCGGGGTCTGAGCACCCGCGTCATCGCCTTCTATGAAGGCGGGGGCGACCAGATCGCGCTCACCATCCTGCTCAGCGGCGGAAACCTTGGGGGCGAGATCATTCGCAGCCATATGCCGATGCGCGATGGCCAACGCCACGCGTTGATCGCTGGTGGCGCCGCGGAATCCGGCGCTCGCGAGCGCTTCAGTTTCATCCGCCGCGGCAGCGACGTGCGCGTGGTGTTCGAGCCGGTCGGAGCGCAGACAACGACGCGCGTCGGTTCCGCCTCTCCGAGCGACGCCGCGCCAGGCCCGGCCGAGACACGGGTTGCGGGGCTGACCGACTGAAGCCATCCCCGGCAAGCGCATGACGGCGCGAATGGACCCGGCCTTCAGCCCACTTCCAACGCGTAGAATTGGAGGCGACGTGCTCCCGAAGGGGGCACGCGAGACGACAACCGTCCAACGCTAATCGATCGCCGACATGGCCCCTCAAGCGCCACGGCTGTGACGATGGTCACATCGCGCGGGCGCTCGATTCGGGCACAGTCAGGGTGTCCCGGGCGCCCGGTCGTCCCTGTCCCGACGCATTCCTGCAGATCAGGCGCCCAAGACGGCCACGTGTGTTCCTTGTGAGACCTCTCAACCTCGGGCGTCAGCTGGCGAATCCGCTGACGCCCGTTCTTTCTTTCCGGCAGGTGGTGCCAGAACAGCGCAGCGATCAGCGGGCGCGCTGGCCGAAGAGGATCTTCTGGGCTTCCTTGTCGTCGGCGAGGTTCATGCGCCTGTCTTCGCCGATCTTCTTGCCCGTTTTCACGGCGGGGCGGTCCCACATGCGCTCGAGCCAGGCCTGCATGTGCGGGAAATCGGCAATGTCCTGGTTCTGCCGGCTCCAGCCCTGCGCCCAGGGCCAAATCGCCATGTCGGCGATCGAGTAGTCCCCGGCCACGAAGTCACGATCGGCGAGGCGCTTGTCGAGCACGCCGTAGAGGCGGTTGACCTCGTTGCTGTAGCGCTCCTTGGCGTAGGGGATATCGACCGGGGCATAGTTCAGGAAGTGATGTGCCTGGCCCGCCATCGGCCCGACGCCGCCCATCTGCCACATCAGCCACTGCTCGATCTCGACGCGGTCGCGTTCTGTCTTGCCGTAGAACTTGCCGCTCTTGCGCCCGAGATACTGCAGGATCGCGCCGGATTCGAAGATCGAGATCGGCCTCCCATCCGGGCCGTCGGGGTCGATCACGGCGGGCATCCGGTTGTTCGGCGCGATCTTCAGGAAGTCCGGGTCGAACTGCTCTCCTGCGCCGATGTTCACGTACTTTACCTCGTATGGAAGGCCCATCTCCTCAAGCGCGATGGTGATCTTCCAGCCGTTGGGGGTTGGCCAGTAATACAGCTCGATAGGGGACGACATCGTAAGAACCTCTCACACCGGTGTGGAAATGCTGCGAGGCTTGTAGATGCGCTACCATCACTTCAGTCGCAAGGGGCCGATCACGCGTTTGCGAGGAGATCGTCGGTGGCGATTGGTCGGCGTGCGGACGTGACGGGGCGCGGTATCGCGGGAAGGAGGCGGCCAAACACGGGCTCGGTATCCGCGGGCAGCCCAATCGCTGAAAGCGGCGTCTCACGCCAGCCGGGCGCCCCACGCAGCAATGCGCCCCACAGCGCCATGGCCGCGGCGTCGGCGTAGAAGTGCCAGTGAGAAATCCGCCGCGCCGAGGGCTTGTCGACCGAGAGACCCTGCGACGCGAGCCACCGTCTTGTCGCCGGATGGTCGAGTTGCAGATCGCGCCAGCGCGGGTGCATGTCGCCCAGGCTGGCCCAGCCAAGCGGCCGGTCGCCCCGCCTTGCCGGCCGCGGCGCGAAGGCAAGAAACAGCGCGTCATAGATGTCGTTGGCCCGGCTGGTGACGTTCAGCCAGTCGCCCGTCCCGCCCGCCCGGTCCTGCAACGCGAGCGTCTCCTGCGCCGCGCCGGCATACTCGGCGCCAGCCAGCATGATCACGCGCCCGAGCCGCAGGTCGGGGCGAAAGCGCGCGGCCGCGAGCGCAACGCGCGCGCCGAGGCTGTGAGCGAGGATGCCCGGCCTGAGGTCGGGGCGCAGGTTCGCGACAAGGCCCAGGACCTGGGCGAGTGCGCGGCCAGCGGCCTCGGCGCCATGATAGACCAGCGCGAAATCATTGGTGCCGCGCATCGCAAGGCTTCGCAGCCTCGCGCGCCGCGCATCCCAGCCGAAGGCGATGCACAGCCCTTCGGCTTCCTGCGTGGCGCTGAAGCCGAGGCGTGCGGGCCAGTCGGCCAGTGGCGGGCGGCGTCGGTCCGAGGGCGCGACTGGCTGGTCGAGGTAGAGCAGACCCTGCGCGCAGGATTTCGGGCCGCTGCGCCACGAGAAGCGGTATCCATGGATCAGCACCGTCACCGCGGCACCGGCCGGGATTCGCGAGACAAGCTCCGTGCAGTCGCGGACCCAGTCCCTGCCTTCAGTCGCGCTCTGCACCTGGCCGGTGCGGGTCGCATTTATCCGAAGGATTCCCATTCGTCCCTTGGCTCCCCACCGCCTCACGGCTTGTGGAGCGTTTACGCGTGTGGCCCAACATCTTGATGAAACCGCCATGACAGCCTCGTGACGCGCGGGCGCGCTCTACGGCGGCGCAGGCGTGGCGCTTGACCGTGCCGGTCGCATCCACTATCCGCAGCCTACGTGGCGATTTGTCGGACCGGCTTGCGGGCCACGTAAAAGAATCCGCTAAAGAGGTCGGGGCCGTTGATCCGCCCCTTCCGTCCGGTCCACAGCGAGAGGGCCGGGTCTCCCGGCGGAAACCGATGAACGACGACGCCCCCAAAAACGCCCCGAATGCTGCCGGACAGCGCGCGAACTGGCGTGTGCGCACGCGCCTTGTCCACGAAGGCACGCGCCGCAGCCAGTATGGCGAGACCTCCGAGGCGATGTTCCTGACGCAGGGCTTTGTCTACCCCGATGCCGAGGCCGCCGAAGCCCGCTTCAAGGGCGAACTTGCCCCGGGCGAGGAAGGCTTCATCTACGCCCGCTACGGGAACCCGACGGTCGCAATGTTCGAGGACCGGATCGCGGCCCTCGAGGGGGCGGAGGCCGCCTTTGCCACGGCGTCGGGCATGGCCGCCGTGCACGCCGCGCTGATGTGTCAGCTCAAGGCGGGTGATCACGTCGTGGCCGCCCGCGCCCTGTTCGGGTCGTGCCTCTATATTGTCGAAACCCTGTGCCCGCGCTTCGGCATCGACGTGACGCTGGTCGACGGCACCGATCTCGACCAGTGGCGCGCCGCCATGCGGCCGGAAACGCGGCTGCTGTTCCTCGAGAGCCCGTCGAATCCCACGCTCGAGGTGATCGACATCGGCGCGGTCGCCGAGATCGGCCACCAGTGGGGCGCGCGCCTCGTGGTCGACAATGTCTTCGCCACGCCGCTGTTCCAGCGCCCGCTGGCACTTGGTGCCGACGTCGTCGTCTATTCGGCAACAAAGCATATCGATGGCCAGGGCCGCTGCCTTGGCGGTGTGATCTGCGGCTCGGAGCGCTTCATCCGCGACGAGGTCGAACCCTTCGTGAAGCACACCGGCCCGGCGCTGAGCCCGTTCAACGCCTGGGTCATGCTGAAGTCGCTCGAGACCCTGCCGCTTCGGGTGCACGCCCAGACGGACGGCGCCGAGATCCTCGCGCGTCATCTCGACGCCCGGGCGCGCGAGGGCGCGCCGCTGGGGCGGGTGATTTATCCCGGACTGCCGAGCCACCCGCAGCACAACCTGGCCGCGCGTCAGATGGAGCGGCCCGGGCAGATGGTCGCGTTCGAGATCGCGGGCGGGCAGGCGGGGGCGTTCCGGTTCCTCAATGCGCTCGGCATCGTGGCGATCTCGAACAACCTCGGCGACACGAAGAGCCTCATCACGCATCCGAGCACCACGACGCATCAGCGTCTGAGCGAGGCGGCGCGCGAGCATCTGGGAATCGCGCAGGGCCTGGTGCGGCTCTCGGTCGGGCTCGAAGACCCGGAAGATCTGCGTGAGGATATCGACAGGGCGCTGGCGCGGGTGTGAGAAATGCCGGAGTGCCAGGTGGGTGGCGCTCGCGCCGCAATGATGATGGGAGGGCTGGCGTGTTTACCTTTCATCAACCATCATGGTTTGTCCTGCGCAAATGGCGGCCTATATCCGCCAAGGCATCGGGACGGCTCTGGGTCGTCTGAGGAACGCGGCAAGGGAACATCGCAATGAACAAGATCCATCCTCAGGCCGGCATCGCGACGGAGGCGAGGTCGGTGGATCACCCGACCCGCGAGGAGGCGGAGGCCGCGGTGCGCACGCTCTTGCGCTGGGCCGGTGACGATCCCGACCGCGAGGGGCTGCGCGACACGCCCGCCCGCGTCGCCAGGGCGTATCGCGACTGGTTCCGCGGCTACCGCGAAGACCCCGTCGAGATGCTTGCGCGCACCTTCGAGGAGGTCGAGGGCTACGACGAGATGGTCGTGCTGCGCGACATCCGCTACGAGAGCTACTGCGAGCACCATCTTGCCCCGATCATTGGCGTCGCTCATGTCGGCTACATCCCGACAGACCGCGTCGTCGGCATCTCAAAGCTCGCGCGCGTGGTCGACGCTTTCGCCAAGCGCCTTCAGGTGCAGGAGAAGATGACCGCTCAGATCGCCAACACGCTGAGCGAGGTCCTGCGCCCACGCGGCGTTGCCGTGGTGATCGAAGGCGAGCATCACTGCATGTCGACGCGCGGCGTGCACAAGCCGGGCGTGTCCATGGTGACGTCGACCATGCTTGGCGAGTTCCGCGACGATCCGCGGACCCGCAAGGAGTTCATGGACATCATCGGCAATCCGACCAACCGGATGCGCTGAAGCATCGCGAAAGTTTGCGGCGCAGCCCCTCGCTCGCCGCGGCTCTGTTGCGATCCGTCGGGTCTTTGTTGCGGGCCGCGGGCCTGTGGGCAGAGGGCATATGCCCTCGCGCGACGGCTTCGTGGGCGATTTGGCAAGCGCCGCGGAAGCGCCGCCCGGCGTCATGCCTCTTGGCGGCGCGATAACCATTCATTAACTGCTTTGTGCATGATCACGGAAAAGTTGCTTCTTATCCGGACGCAATTTTAACGATTGCGGGTTGGGCAGTTTTTTTTCGAGGACGGTGGTTCATGGACAGATTCGAGGACATGCGGTGTTTCGTGCAGGTCGCCGACCAGGGCAGCGTCACGCGTGCGGCCGAGGCGCTGGGGATCGCGCCTTCGGCGGTCAGCCGTCGTCTCAAGGATCTCGAGCTCAGGCTCGGGGTCCAGCTCATGGCGCGCACGACGCGGCGCATGAGCCTGACCGAGGCCGGGCAGATCTTCTGCGAGCGGGCCCGGCGTATCCTTGCGGATGTCGATGAAGCCGAGTCGGAAGTGTCCGACACGTCGCGCATGCTGGCCGGTCAGCTCAGGATTGCAGCCCCGTTGACCTTCGGCGTCGCGCATCTGACTCCGATAATCACCGAGTTCGTGAGCATGCACCCCGAGCTCGCGGTGGATGTCGACATGTCGGACCGTATCGTCGATCTGGTCGGCGAGGGCTTTGACCTTGCGGTCCGGATCGGATCGCTGCGCGACAGCACGCTGGTCGCCCGCAAGATCTGCGACGTGCGCGTCGCGGTGGCGGCGGCGCCCTCGTTCCTCGACAAGCATGGCCGCCCGACGCGGCCCGAAGACATGCGCGACTGGCCCGCGCTTGCCTATGTCGGAAGCGAGCGGCCCGACATCTGGCGCTTTCGCCGTCCGGATGGCGGGGAAGGGTCGGTCCAGCTTCCCGTGCGGATGCGCGCGAATAACGGAACGGTCCTGCTGAGTGCCGCGGCGGCCGGACTGGGCGTGGTGATTCAGCCCAGCTTCATCCTTTGCGAGGCGGTTCGCAGCGGTCAGCTCGAGACCGTGCTGACCGATCACGCCTGGCCGGAGATCGCGATTTTCGCCGTCTATCCGCAGACGCGGCACCTGTCGGCCAAGGCGCGCACCTTCATCGACTTTCTGCGCGCGCGCATCGGCTCCCGGCCGTCATGGGAGGCGATGATCGACGCCTGAACGGGGGCGGTTGGTCGAAGCGCTGCCGTCACTGAGCCGGGGGGCGCTTGCCGAACGGGGTCGGCCCCTCGCCGGGGCGACGGAAAACGGAGCCCACGCCCGGCGGGGCGACGCGGCTTGGCGGGGCGGGTGGCTCGAACCAGTCGAGCACGGTCGCGAAGATGTCTGCCGTCAGGACCGCCGTGCCTTGCTGCTCGAGGAAAACGAGGTCCGATCCGCTGTGGCAGCCGCGCCAGCCGATCAGCGTGGTGTTCTCGGGCGCCTCGCCGGCGCCTGCCGCGGGGGTCCCACAGCCGTTGATGCGCTGAATGAGCTCGAGATGCGCCCGGGTCGGCACGGGTGTGGCCCTGTTTGCCTGCACGCGCACGTCGTCGGCATCGAGCGGCCAGAATCCATCCCTGCGGCTGTGCAGCACGAACATGCGCACGGGCGCGCGGCAGCGGCCGGGGAGCGCTTCATAGAAGCCGCCGTTCATCGGGGCATAAGCCGACGCGGTAGACGGTGACAGGCACGCGAGTTCCCATACCAGGGTTGCTCCGTTGCCGTAGCCGGTCAGAAGGGTGCGCTTGCGGTCGAGCTGGAAACGCTGCGCCGCCACCTCGATCACCGAGGTGATGAATGCCGCATCGTCGCGGCCGCCGGTCGAGGTCTTGCGCACGTGCCAGCCCGTCGCGGTCCTGCCGTCCGAATAGGGCTGCGGGCGCCCGGTAGGCGCGACGATCGCGAAGCCGCGGCCCAGCACCATCGCCACGTAGAACGGGTCATTGACGATATCCGCCCCCGTCTCGCCGGCGCTGTGCAGGATCACGACGGCGGGAAAGGGGCCTGGACCGTCCGGCGTCCGCACGTGGTAGTCCCCGCTCGGCAGCGAGCAGGCGATCCGCGTGTCGCCGGAGTTGCAGAAACGATCCGCCGGTGCGGAGCCGACTGAAAACACCAGAGCGCAAGAAAGAAACGCCAGGAAAAGCGGCAGCCGGTTCACCATCGTCATCAGCATTCCCAGATCGTCATGCGCAGCTACCCGGCCTGCTCCTCCCAGCCGCTGGTCCGGCCTTGTCACCTGCCTAGCGCTGGTCGGCGCGGATCTTGACGTAGGAGCCAGGGGCGTCCTCGATCACGCCGAGCTTCGCGCCTGGCTGGCGCGGCGGCACATTGGGGCCGCTGTGCTTCTTGAGCCAGGCATCCCAATGGGGCCACCAGGAACCAGGCGTCTCGGTGGTCCCCTCGCGCCATTCCTCGAGGCTGTCGGCCTTCATCCCGGCCTTGGTCCAGAACTGGTACTTCTGCGGCTCGGGCGGGTTCACCACGCCGGCGATGTGCCCCGAGCCGGTGAGCACGTAGGTCTGCGAGCGCCCGCCAAGAAGCCGGGCGCCGCGATAGGCGGACGCGGCCGGGGCAATATGATCCTCGATCGTAGCCACGTGGTAGCTGGGCACCTTCACCTTGGCGAGGTCGAGCTTCACGCCATCGATCTCGATGGCGCCCTTTGCCAGCGCGTTCCGGTTGTAGAACTGGTCCAGATAGAAGACGTGCACGCGGCCCGGCATCGCCGTCGAGTCCGAGTTCCAGTAGAGCAGGTCGAACGGAAAGTTTTCCTTGCCGAGGAAGTAGTTGTTGATCACGAAACTCCAGATCAGGTCGGTCGAGCGCAGGGAATTGAACGCGCCCGCCATGTTCTCTGCAGCGAGATAGCCGCACTCACCGACCGCACCCTCGATCGTGTCGATTACCTCGTCGTCGACGAAGGCCTGCAGCTCGCCCGCATCTGTGAAGTCGAGCTGCGCCGTGAAGAACGTGGCCGACGCCACCCGGTTGTCGTCGTTCTGGGCCATGTAGGCGAGGGTCGTGCCCAGCATGGTGCCGCCGATGCAGTATCCGACGATGTTCACCTTGTCGGCGCCGGTTTCCTCCAGCGCCTTGGTGATGGCGGTAAGCGGCCCCTTGGCCATGTAGCTGCCCCAGGTCTCGTCCTTCTGGCGCTCGTCCGGGTTAATCCAGGAGATCACGAAGACCGTGTAGCCCTGGCCAACCAGCCAGCGGATCATCGACTTCTTCTCGTTGAGGTCGAGGATGTAGAACTTGTTGATCCAGGGCGGGATGAAGAGCAGCGGGCGCTTGCGCACCGTTTCGGTGCTGGGGCTGTACTGTATGAGCTGCATCACGTCGTTCTGGAACACGACCTTGCCCGGCGTCGTGGCCATGTTCTTGCCGACCTCGAATGCGTCCATGTCCGTCTGGCGGATCATCAGGACGCCCTTGCCGCGTTCCATGTCGCGGATCATGTGCTCGAGCCCGCGCAGAAGGTTCTCGCCCTTCTGGTCGACGGTCGCCTTGAGCACTTCGGGGTTCAGCCCGGGGTAATTCGAGGGTGCATGTGCCTCGATGAAGTTCCGAACGACGAGATCGAGCTTCTTGCGCTCCTGCGGGCTCAATCCTTCCGCCTTCTCGAGGCTGTCCTTGAGCCAGTTCGCGGTCAGCAGGTACGACTGCTTGAGATGGTCGAAGAAGGGGTTCTGCTCCCAGATCTCGTCCTTGAAGCGCTTGTCGCTGCGCGACGGCTCGACGACGGGCTGCACCTTCTCCTCGCCGAAGGCGCGCGCCCATGTGCGGCTCCAGAGGTCGGCGTGCCCCGCCCAGAAGGCCATCGACGCTTCGATGAACTTTTGCGGGTGATCGATGTAGTCGTAGGCGAGCTTCGCCATCGCCGGCGCGGTGTTGAGCGGGTCGGGCTTCAGCGTGGTGATGTCGTGCAACGAGCGCTCGAGCGACTGCGCCCAGACTTTCTGGCTGCGACCGACGAGTTTCTGGAGTCTCTCGGCCAGTTCCTTGGCTTCCGCGAGTTCGGCTGCCGTCGGTTTGTGGTCGTCGTTTCTCATCGGCGTCGTCCTCCCATCGCGGCCGGTCGTTGCGCGTGGCGCCGGCCTCCGCACCATCATACACACGTCTGGCGCCGCCGTGCACCGCTCGCTAATGTGGCGCCGGCGCAAGGTGGTTCGCCATTTGGTGCAGGACAATCGGGCAGAAGGTCGCTCAATGGGATCGGGTGGGAAGATGGTGTGCAGACGAGCGGGGCCCGCGCTGCTGACGCTTGCCGCCGTGCTGGCGGGATGCGGCACGACCGAGCTCTTCGGCACCTACGACGTGCCGGAATCCCCTGAGGTTGCCGAGGCGCCCTGGCCGCGCCTCGTCGATACGCCCACGCCTCCGCCGCAGGGCACATACGGCCCCGGTGTTCCGGACCCCGCGCAGGGCGTCGCCGTCGTGAGCGATCTCACCTCGGTTGCCACGGATTCGGCCGCTCGCGCGGAAACGCTGAGGGATCCCGTGCTCGGCGAGAGCGATCTGAAGCAGCTACGCCGCTGAGCAGCGGGCCTTTGCCGCTTTATTTTCGGGGCGAAGCTGCTAGAGAAGGCAGCCCATCACAACGGGGTCCGGGACTGCCGCCCATGGTCGAAGAGTTCTACCGCATCAAGCGCCTGCCGCCTTACGTCTTCGCCGAGGTGAATCGGATGAAGGCCGAGATGCGCGCCGCCGGGCGCGACATCATCGACTTCGGCATGGGCAACCCGGACATGGACACGCCCGCGCATATTGTCGAGAAGCTGATCGAGACGGTGAAGAAGCCGCGCACGCATCGCTACTCGGCCTCCAAGGGCATTCCGGGACTGCGCCGGGCGCAAGCCGGCTATTACCAAAGGCGCTTTGGCGTCACGCTTGACCCCGAGCGGCAGGTGATCGCGACGCTCGGCTCGAAGGAAGGGCTCGCGAACCTCGCCATGGCGATCACGGCGCCGGGCGACGTCATCCTGAGCCCGAACCCCAGCTACCCGATCCACCCTTATGGCTTCATGATCGCGGGCGGCACGCTGCGCCACATTCCCGCGCTCGATGACGGGCGCTTCAACCCCGAGGCGTATCTGCGCACCCTTGACCGCGCGATCCACCATTCGGTGCCGAAACCAGTCGCGATCGTCGTCAGCTTCCCGTCCAACCCGACGGCCCAGGTCTGCGACCTCGATTTTTACCGCGACCTCGTGGCCATGGCGCGCAAGTATGGGGTCTGGATCCTGTCGGATCTGGCCTATGCCGAGATCTACTACGACGAAAATCCGCCGCCCTCGGTTCTGCAGATTCCCGGCGCGATCGAGTGCACGGTCGAGTTCACCTCGCTCTCGAAGACGTACTCGATGCCGGGTTGGCGCATGGGTTTCGCGGTCGGCAACGAGCGGCTGATCGCGGCGCTGACGCGGATCAAGAGCTATCTGGACTATGGAGCCTTCACGCCCGTCCAGGTGGCCGCCGCGGCGGCGCTGAACGGTCCGCAGGATTGCGTGGCCGAGATCCGTGGCGTCTACAAGGCGCGGCGGGACGTGCTGATCGACGCAATGAAGCGGGCGGGCTGGGACATCCCGGCACCGCCGGCCACGATGTTCGCATGGGCGCCGATCCCCGAGCCGTTCCGAGCGCTGGGCTCGATGGAGTTCGCCAAGGTGCTCTTGGCCGAAGCCGAGGTCGCGGTCGCGCCCGGCGTCGGCTTCGGCGAGTATGGCGAGGGCTTCGTGCGGCTCGGCCTGGTCGAGAACGAGCACCGCATCCGCCAGGCCGCGCGCGGTGTGAAGCGGCTGATCCAGAACGCGGACGAGGTTCTCCAGCGTTACAGCCAGTTGAGGGAGACGCCGGCATGACCACCCCTTTCCGTCTGGGCATCGCCGGGCTTGGAACCGTCGGGCGCGGCGTCGTCCGCATCGTTGCCGAGCATGGCGCCGAGATCGCCACGCGTGTCGGCCGACCGGTCGAGATCGTCGCCGTGTCGGCGCGCGACCGGCGTCGTGACCGCGGTGTGGACCTCACGGCCTTCGCTTGGGAGGATGATCCGGTCGCCCTTGCACGCCGCGCCGATGTCGACTGCGTGATCGAGGTGATGGGCGGTGCCAACGGACCGGCCAAGGCGCTGGTCGACGCCGCGCTCGCAGCCGGCAAGCACGTGGTCACCGCGAACAAGGCGTTGCTGGCGCGTCACGGTCAGGAACTCGCCGAGACGGCCGAGGGCGCGGGCGTGGCGCTTGCCGGCGAGGCCGCGGTGGCGGGCGGCATTCCGGCGCTCAAGGGGCTTGGCGAAGGGCTCGCCGCCAACCGCATCACCCGCGTCTTCGGCGTGCTGAACGGTACCTGCAACTACATCCTGAACGAGATGGAGGCTCGCAAGGCGCCCTACGAGGCGGTCCTCGCCGATGCGCAGCGTCTCGGCTATGCCGAGGCTGATCCAAGCTTCGACGTGGGCGGGATCGATGCCGCGCACAAGCTTGCCATCCTCGCCGCGCTGGCCTTCGGCACGCGGGTCGACTTCGAGGGCGTGGTGACCGAAGGGATCGAGCGCATCACGCTTGCCGACATCGAAACGGCGCGAGACATGGGTTTCTCGATCCGCTTGCTGGGACTTGCGCGGATGCACGAGGCGGGGCTCGAGCAGCGGGTGCGGCCGTGCATGGTCGACGAGCGCAGCCTGATCGGGGCGCTGCCCGGCGTCACCAACGCCGTGGTGGTCGAAGGCGACTTCGTCGGCCAGTGCGCCTTCTCGGGTCCCGGAGCAGGCGAGGGGCCTACGGCCTCCGCGATCATGGCCGATGTTCTCGACATCGCGCGGGGCGCGGTGCGGCCGCTGTTCGGCCGGGCGGCGACGGCGCTCGCTTCGGCGCCGCGGCTCAGCCATGGCGACGAGCATTCGCCCTATTACCTGCGGTTCACCCTCGCCGACCGGCCCGGGGCGCTTGCCCAGATCGCCTCGGCGCTGGGCCGGCAGGGCGTCTCGATCCACCGCATGCGCCAGTACGGCAAGGGCGATCCGGTGCCGGTGGTGATCGTCACCCACGATGCGCGGCGCGACGCGATCGATGCGGCACTGGCCGAGATCGGTGCGCTGCCTGTCAGCGCCGAGCCGCCAGTCGCGATCCGGATAGAAGAAGTCTGACGCGGGCGGCACCGTCGCCACGGCCGCGATCCCGCGCGACAGGGCGCACGCTTGCCAGCGTGCCGGCGCCCGCCTAGACACGAGTGAGGACAAGAGGGAGCGCGCCGACGCGCGGGACCCCCCGAGGGAGGGAGAAGCCGATGAGTGCCGATACCGTCGTCACGTTTCAGGACCGCATGCTTTCGCTGGGCCTCGCCCGCGTTTCCGAGGCGGCGGCGATCGCGTCTGCACGCCTGATCGGGCGCGGCGACGAGAAGGCGGCCGACGCTGCCGCGGTCGCGGCGATGCGCTCCGAGCTCAACAAGCTCGATATCCGCGGCGTCGTGGTGATCGGTGAGGGCGAGCGCGACGAGGCGCCGATGCTGTATATCGGCGAGCAGGTCGGAACCGGTGCCGGTCCAGAGGTCGACATCGCACTCGACCCGCTGGAGGGCACCACGCTTACCGCCAAGGCTATGCCCAACGCGCTCACGGTGATCGCCATGGGGCCTCGCGGCTCGATGCTGCATGCACCCGACGTCTACATGGACAAGCTTGCCATCGGCCCCGGTTTTCCGGATGGCGTCGTGAGCCTCGAGATGAGCCCGCGCGCGCGCGTCGAGGCTCTGGCGAAGGCCAAGGGGTGCCCGCCCTCGGACATCACGGTCTGCATCCTCGAGCGCCCGCGCCATGCCGAGCTGATTGCGGGCGTGCGCGAGACCGGAGCATCGATCCGCCTGATCACGGATGGCGACGTTGCGGGGGTGATCCACTGTGCCGAACCCGACGAGACCGGGATTGACATGTATATGGGGTCGGGCGGTGCACCCGAGGGTGTCCTGGCGGCGGCGGCGCTGAAATGCATGGGCGGGCAGATCCTCGGCCGGCTGCTGTTCCGCAACGACGGCGAGATCGCGCGCGCGCGGAAGGCGGGGATCGAGGATCTCGATCGCATCTACACCCGCGACGACATGGTCAGCGCCGACGTGATCTTCGCCGCGACGGGCGTGACGGACGGCTCGATCCTGAAGGGGGCGCATCGCGATGGGCCCTATCTTCAGACCGACACGATCCTGATGCGCTCGCGCACGGGCTCGGTGCGGCGGCTGCGGTACCGCACCCGCAACTTCTGACGCGCGGCGTGCGGCCCGCGTCGTGGCACTGGAAGCCGTCATGAGCGATCGCCCCGCCCTGTTCGGCGTGACCGCCTCGGTGACCGGCCGGCGCTGGCTGGGGCCGGATGCGGCGGTCGAGCGGCTCGGGCTGGCGATCGCGCAGGCGGCGGAGGTGCCAGAGATCGTCGGCCGGGTGCTTGCCGCACGCGGCGTGCTGCCCGAGGATGCGGTCAGCTATCTCGAACCCAGGCTGCGCGACCTGATGCCCGACCCCTCGATGCTGGCGGACATGGATGTCGCCGCCGAGCGGCTGGTGCGCGCGGTCCGTGACGGTCAGGCCGTTGCGATCTTCGGGGATTACGACGTGGACGGCGCGGCCTCGGCCGCGCTCTTGCGGCTGTGGCTGGGCGCCATGGGCACCGCGGCAACGGTCTACATCCCCGACAGGATCGACGAGGGGTACGGCCCCAATGTTCCGGCAATGCAGGCCTTGTCGGCGGCGCATGACCTGATCGTCTGCGTCGACTGCGGCACGCTCAGCCACGAGCCTCTGGCGGCGGCGCGCGATGCCGGGGCCGAGGTGATCGTGGTCGACCACCATCTTGCCGGGGAAACCTTGCCGCCCGCGGTCGCCGTGGTGAACCCGAACCGGCACGACGACGCTTCGGCCCAGGGACATCTCTGCGCCGCGGGCGTCGTGTTCCTGTTGCTTGTGGCAGCGAACCGCCTGATCCGGGTCGCGGGCGGGCGCGAGGTGCCGCTGATCGACCTGCTCGACCTGGTGGCGGTCGCGACCGTGGCCGATGTCGCGCCACTGATCGGTCTGAACCGCGCCTTCGTTCGCCAGGGGCTCGCGGTTCTGGCCCGGCGCGGACGGCCCGGGCTCGCGGCATTGGCCGACGTCGCCCGGTTGCGGGCGCCGCCGGGCTCGCGCGATCTCGGCTTCGTGCTGGGACCACGGATCAATGCTGGTGGCCGGGTGGGACGCGCCGGCCTCGGGGTCGAGCTTCTCACGACGGCCGATCCGGCGGTTGCCGCGCGGCTCGCCGCCGAGCTTGACCTGCTGAACGAGGAGCGCCGGCGCATCGAGGCCGAGGTTCTCGACGCCGCGATCAGGCAGGTCGAGACGCGCGATCCCGCGGCGCCGCTGGCCTGGGCCGCCGGACCGGGCTGGCATCCCGGCGTGGTGGGGATCGTCGCCGCGCGCCTCAAGGAGCGCTTCAACCGACCCGCCGTGGTAATCGGGATCGACGCGGGCGAAGGCAAGGGCTCGGGCCGCTCGATCCCGGGCGTCGATCTTGGCTCGGCGGTCGGGGCACTGGCGCGCGAGGGCGTGCTGATCAAGGGGGGCGGGCACCGCATGGCCGCGGGTCTGACGGTGGCCGAGGACCGGCTCGAAGACGCGATGGCCGAACTGGCCGCGCTTCTTGCGCGGCAGGGCGCCGGCGCCGAGGGGCCGCGCGATCTCAGGATCGACGGAAGCCTGTCGCCCGCCGCCGCGACCGCGGAGCTCGTGGCGCACCTGGAGGCCGCTGGCCCCTTCGGACAGGCCAACCCCGCCCCGCGCCTGGCCTTCGGCGACGTGATCCCTTCGGGTGCGCGCATCGTCGGGCAGGGGCACTGCCAGATCCGGCTGTCCGCTCCGGGGCGGGGCGGCGCGCTGGCGGGCATTGCCTTCGGCGCGCGGGACAGCGGCATCGCCGAGCTCTTCGAGGCGCGGGCCGCGGCGCGCGCGCCGGTCCATGTGGCGGGGCGGCTCGAGATCGACGACTGGGGCGGGACGCGGCGGGCAAAGTTGCGGATCGAGGATGCCGCGCCGGCAAGCTGAAAAGCCGAACGATTCGCCCTTGATCGGCTGGGGCCTTTTCGCTATCCACCCTCCACCTGACCGGTCTGCACCCTTCGTCTAGCGGTCTAGGACGTCGCCCTTTCACGGCGAAAACACGGGTTCGAGTCCCGTAGGGTGTACCACCGGCAGGGCTTGACGGGCAGGGCGAAAAGGTCCATATGCGCGTCTCGCTGAGCGCCCTTCGTCTAGCGGTCTAGGACATCGCCCTCTCACGGCGAAAACACGGGTTCGAGTCCCGTAGGGCGTACCATCCCTCCCAGAAATGAATGTCCCCTGCGACCT
>NZ_JAEHHL010000005.1 GCF_016623495.1 Thermohalobaculum xanthum
TCCCTCCCAGAAATGAATGTCCCCTGCGACCTGCTCCGCGCCAGTGGTGCGCGCGGGCGTCATGCCCGGCCGCCGAGAGGAATGATCTCGGGCGCGGCCGGCGTCCAGGGCGTGCCGCTCCAGTCGCCCCACCACGCGTCGACGGAAAGGCCCGCATCCCCGATGCAGGCAGCGACAGTCTCGCGCCGGGAAAAGCGGATGCGCGAATGCGCGCTCAGCTCGTGGCCCGTGACGTGGCTTCGGTACACGGTGGTGTAGGTCACGATCCCCTCTGCCGACGGCCCGTCGACATCGTTCCACGCATCGAATTCGCCAAGTGCCGGGTGGCGCAGGGTGCGCCGCGACAGCGACGGCACCCATTCCTGCCATTCGGCGGCGCCGGGGTTGCGCGTGTCGAAGACGAAGCGGCCACCCGGCGCGAGATGCGCCGCGATCGTGCGACAGGCGGCGCGCATGTCGGCCTCCGTCAGGAATACCTGGAAGGCATGGCCGGTCATCACGACGAGATCGAATCGGCGCCCAAGTCGGAGGTCGCGCGCGTCGCCCGCGATCCACTCGACGCGGCCGCCGCCGTGCCGGGCTCGGGCAAGATCGAGCATCGCGCCGGCGCGGTCCACGCCCACCACCTCGCCTCCACGCTCGGCGATCGCCGCGGCCAGAAGACCGGTGCCACATCCGAGGTCGAGCACGCGTGCCGCATCCTGCGCGAGGCGCAGGCAGCAGCGCGTGTCTTCGGCCCACCCGTTTTCAAGATCGTAGAAGGCAGCGAGCGCCGGATCATCGTAGAGCGCATCGCCGATCGCTTCGGGGCGCTCTGCGCTTTCCTTTTCCAATCGGGATGCCCGGGTCACTTGGCGGGGCTGCGCCGCGCCGCCTCGGTCGCGTCGAAGCGCCCCTCCCACTTCGTGACCTCGGTGTCGTAGTCCGGATGGATGGTTCCGAAGACGCGATCCCAGAGCGAGAAGAAATTGGCGTAGTTGTAGCGGAAGGCCGAATGATGCTGGTCGTGATAGACCGTGCAGATGCCGAGCCATGGCCAGCGCATGGTCGCACCCGCGAAGTGCTCGTAGCCCGAATGCCCGATGATCGCCGTGATCTGGTCGAAGAGGCGCACAAGGACGATCGACAAGAGAGGCACCGGGAGCAGGAGCGGCAGCAGCACGTAGAAGCTGTGGGTCATCGCCGTGTCGACCGCATGTCCCGAGTCGTTGCTCCAGACCGTCGGCGTCACGTTGAGATGATGCGGTTTGTGAAAACGGTAGAGCGGCCGGGTGTGGAGCAGGCGGTGCACCGCGTAGAACCAGGCGTCGAGCAGGACGATGCCCAGGCCCGCCATCAGCGGCACGGACCACCACGTCGGCTCGAGCGGCCCCACGCCCCAGCCCGCGCGCTGAAGCGTGATGCCGAGCGCAATGCAGGTGCAGGTCACGACGAGCTGACGGATCGAGGCCAGCATGTCGCTGATCCGATCCGAGCTTGCTTCCCGCTGCTGGATCTTGCGCTCGGGGTGACGCCGGTTGATCGCCTCGAGTGTCAAGCCGAGCGACAGGAACACCGCCACGCTTGCCGCGAAGACAAGCGCCCATGTTGCGGCGAACTCGGCGAGGAGCGTCTCGGTCATCGGTCGATCATCCCGGAGGCTGCAAGCGGCATGGCGCCAGTCAATGCTCTCGGGCCGCCCGGGTCAATCACTTGCGCCAGAAAAGTGGTGTGAAGAGCACCAGCACGCTGAGGAATTCGAGGCGACCAAGCAGCATGCCGAAGCTGAGCAGCCATTTCGTGGCCTCGCCGAGCGGAGCGAAGTTGCCCGAAGGCCCGATCACGGGGCCGAGGCCCGGCCCGACGTTGCCGAGCGTCGCGACCGAGCCGGAGATCGCCGTGAGCGTGTCGTAGCCCATGAGCGAGAGCAGGATCGACCAGATCGAGAGGCATACGACGAAGACGAAGAAGAAGCCCATGATCGAGGAGACAACCTCCGGCTCGACCGGGCGGCCCTGGTAGTGCAGCGGGAACACGCCGTTGGGGCTGTGGATGCGCTTGATCTGCACGACGAGCGCCGCATAGAGGATCTGGTAGCGGAACACCTTGCCCGAGCAGGTGGTCGATCCCGAGCATCCGCCGATCAGTGCCCAGACGAAGAAGATCGTGACGGCGAACCCGCCCCAGCGGTCATACGCGTCCGAGGCGTAACCCGTGCCGGTCATCACGGAAGTCAGGTTGAACGACGCCTCGCGCAATGCGTCGCGCGGCAGATGATGGCCATGCCACACGAGCCAGGCAGTGACGACGCCGATGCCCACGCCGAGGATCGCGACGAAGGCACGCGCCTGGGAGTCGCGCCACAGAGCCATCGGGGCGCCACGCATGATCTGGATGAAGCGGATGAACGGCACCGCCGCGAGGATCATGAACAGGACGCCGACGTAATGCGCCCCTTCCGAGAAATGCTCGAAACCGGTGTCGTAGTTTCCCATCCCCCCGGTCGAGAGCGTGGTCATCGAATGCACCAGCGCGTCGAAGCCGGACATGCCCGTGAGCGAGTAGCCCAGCCCGCAGGCCGCGGTGAGGCCCACATAGATCCAGGCAAGCGACCCGGCGATCTCGGTCGCGCGCGGCACGATGTCGCCCGAGAGGTCGAAGCTTTCCGACCGGAAGAACTGCATCCCGCCGATCCGCAGTGCGGGCATGAACACGATTGCCACCACGACGATGCCGACACCACCGAACCACTGCATCATGCCGCGCCACAGCAACATCCCGCGTGGCGCGTCGGCCAGGCCGGTGAAGACGGTCGCCCCGGTCGTCGTGAGTGCGGACATCGCCTCGAAATAGCCGTCGGTAAACGACACCCGGGGGGCACCGAACACGAAGGGAAGGGCGCCGAACACCGGCAGCACGGCCCAGACGAGGACGGTCAACATGAAGGCCTGCCGCCGCGTGAGGCCATGCAGATCGCTTCCGCGCGTGGCAGTCGAGATCGATACGCCGCATGCAATGGCGAGGAAGCCCGCCAGAAGGACGCCGTGCCAGTTCGGGTTGTTGTCCCACCAGTCGAGCCCGGCGGGCACCATCATACTGGCCCCAAGCAACGCACTGAGTTGCCCGATCAGCCGCCCTACAGGTTGGAAGTCGTGCATCTGTGCAGGAAACCTTCACGCGGGCCGGCCAGTTGGCGGCGTGCCCGCGGATCAGAACGGGATATCCTCGCTGCCACCTTGGTTTTCCGCCGGTGTGACGTAGGAGGCAACGACTTTCTTCTCGCCCGCCTTCTCGAAGGCGATGGACAGCTTGTCGCCCTCGATGCCCGTGATCCTGCCGTAGCCGAACTTCTGGTGAAACACGCGGGTGCCGGTCTCGAAGCGGGCGGATGCGGTGGCGTTCACGACGGGTGAATGCGCCCCCCGGCCCTGGCCCGCGCCGGCGGACGCCCTGCGCTCGGCCATGCGCTTCCAGCCGGGCGAGTTGTAGGTCGAGGCTTCGGCCGCGGCGCGCTCAAGCGTCGAGCCGGTCATTTCCTGTGCCGCCGCTGCGCCGTAGCCGCCGCCATAGAGGCCCGGGGGCGTCAGCACCTCGACCGTCTCGGGGGGCAGCTCATCGATGAAACGCGAGGGCAGCGAGGACTGCCAGCGCCCGTAGATGTGCCGGTTGGCGGCGAAGCTGATCGTCAGATGCCGCCGAGCCCGCGTCAGGCCCACATAGGCGAGGCGGCGCTCCTCCTCTAGGCCCTTCACGCCGTTCTCGTCCATCGAGCGCTGCGAGGGAAAGAGGCCGTCCTCCCAGCCCGGAAGGAACACCGCCGGGAACTCGAGCCCCTTGGCGCCGTGCAGGGTCATGATCGAGACCTTCGCGCCGGCATCGTCGCGCTCGTTGTCCATCACCAGGCTGACATGCTCGAGGAAGCCCTGGAGGTTCTCGAACTCCTCGAGCGCCTGAACCAGTTCCTTGAGGTTCTCGAGGCGCCCGGGCGCCTCGGCGCTGCGGTCGGCCTGCCACATCGCGGTGTAGCCCGACTCGTCGAGAATGATCTCGGCAAGCTCGACATGGCTCACCTCGGTGCCGCGCAGCATCTCGGCCCATCGGTCGATCTGACCGACGAGTTGGCCAAGCGCCGACGCGCCCTTGCGGGTGATGCCCTCGCCGCCGCCTGCGGCGATGCGTGCCGCTTCAAGCAGGTTTGTCCCTCGCTCGCGCGCCAGTTGGTTGAGACGCTGGATCGCCTTGTCGCCGAGCCCGCGCTTGGGCGTGTTGACGATCCGCTCGAAGGCGAGGCCGTCGTCGGGGCTGACCACGATGCGGAAATAGGCCATCGCATCGCGGATCTCCATGCGCTCGTAGAAGCGGGGGCCGCCGATGACGCGATAGGGCAGGCCAATGGCAAGAAAGCGGTCCTCGAAAGCGCGCATCTGGAACGAAGCCCGCACCAGGATCGCGATCTCGTCGAGGCTGAGCGCGTCGTGACCCCGGGTGCCACGGGCCAACGCCTCGATCTCCTCGCCGATCCAGCGGGCCTCCTCCTCGCCATCCCAATGCCCGATCAGCCGCACCCGCTCGCCCGCGTCGGCATCGGTCCAGAGCGTCTTTCCAAGGCGCTCGCGGTTCGCGGCGATCACCCCGGAGGCCGCGGCGAGAATATGCGGCGTCGAGCGGTAGTTCTGTTCGAGCCGGATGACCTGCGCGCTCGGGAAATCGCGCTCGAAGCGCAGGATGTTCCCGACCTCGGCGCCCCGCCAGCCGTAGATCGACTGGTCATCATCGCCCACGCAGCAGATGTTGCGGTGCTGCGCCGCGAGCAGTCTCAGCCAGAGGTACTGCGCAACGTTCGTGTCCTGGTACTCGTCGACAAGGATGTAGCGAAAGCGCCGCTGGTAGTCGGCCAGCACGTCGGGATGGTGCTGAAAGATCGTGACGACATGCAGCAGCAGGTCGCCGAAGTCGACCGCGTTCAGCGTCCGCAGACGTTCTTGGTACATGCGGTAGAACTCGACCCCGCGGCCCTCGCCAAAGCCGGTCTCGTCGGCGGGCACTTGCCCGGGGCCCTGGGCGCGGTTCTTCCATCGGTCGAGCTGTGCCGCGAACATCCGTGCGGGCCAGCGCTTGTCGTCGACGCCCTCGGCATCGAGCAACTGGCGGATCAGGCGCAACTGGTCGTCGCTGTCGAGGATCGTGAAATTGGGCTTGAGCTCGACGAGTTCGGCGTGGCGGCGCAGGATCTTGACGCAGATCGAGTGGAACGTTCCCAGCCAGGGCATCCCTTCGACCGCGTTGCCCAGAAGCTGAGCCACCCGCTCCTTCATCTCGCGCGCGGCCTTGTTTGTGAAGGTCACAGCGAGGATCTGGCTGGGAAACGCGCGCTGCTGGTTGATCAGGTGCGCGAGCCGCGTGGTCAGCACCCGCGTCTTCCCTGTGCCGGCGCCGGCGAGCACCAGCACCGGGCCGTCAAGCAGTTCGACGGCTTCGCGCTGTGCTTCGTTCAATCCCGGAAGGTATGGCGGCTGAGGGCGCGCGCGCTCGGAAAGCGGTCGGCTCTCCCATGCGTCGAAGTCGTCGATCTCGCTCGGATGGGCATTTGTCATGCGGCGGAGGATAGCGTTGGGCACGCAGATGGGAAAGTGCCTGTTCGCGACATGTTCGCAAATTGGCCGCCGAGTTTGCAGCCGCCTCGGCGCCCCGGGCAGGCGCGCGCAACGATCACGAGTCCGTTGCAGGTCTTGCCGCGTGTCCCCCGCGAGCCATAGTTGAGCGATACCAGATACGATGGAGCGCACCGATGTTCGGGATTTTCGGAGCAAAGAAGACGCTGATGCCGGAAGCCGGGAAGGCCCTCGCAGGCCGCGCGGAGCCCATCGCCACGGCCGCGAACCATTTCATCAACGGCCGCCCGCTCATGGGCCCTTATCCCGAGGGCACCGAGATGGCGATGTTCGGGATGGGGTGCTTCTGGGGGGTCGAACGCATGTTCTGGAAGATCCCCGGTGTCTGGGTGACGATGGTGGGCTATTCAGCCGGCCAGACGCCGAACGCCACCTACCGCGAGGTCTGCAGCGGCCAGACCGGGCACAACGAGGTCGTGCGCGTGGTCTTCGATCCCACGCTGGTGCGCTATGACGATCTTCTCCGAGTGTTCTGGGAGGGGCACGATCCGACGCAGGGCATGCGGCAGGGCAACGATGTCGGCACCCAGTACCGCTCGGGCATCTACACCTACTCGGCCGAGCAGGCCGCTGCGGCCGAGGCCTCGATGGCCGTCTACCAGGAGCAGCTTGCGGCTGCGGGCTTCGGTGCGATCACGACCGAGATCCTTCCGGCCGACGAGTTCTATTATGCCGAGGACTACCACCAACAATACCTTGCCAAGAATCCCGGCGGCTACTGCGGCGTGGGCGGCGTAGGCGTGAGCTGCCCGGTCGGCACCGGCGTCTGATCTCTCGCGACGGTCCGATCGTCTCCGACGCGGTCGCCAACAGGCACTGATGCCCCTTCTCTCGGCTCGCGATTGCGCGTATGCCCGGGCCCGCAAGATCGGAGAAGGGGATTGCGCCACATGCCAACCTGGACGGCATTGACCACCACCGACGGCGAGCCTTCGGCCACGGCGCTTGGCGCGGCGATGGAGGAGCTGCTCGACCCCGCGCCGACAGGCATCGGCGTCTTCGAGATCGAGGACGGCTCGGGTCGCTGGGAGGTCGGCGGCTACTTCCTGGAACGCCCTGATACGGCAGCGCTTACGGTTCTCGCGACCGTCCACGGCGCGCGCGATTTCTCCGTCAGCCGTGTCGAGGATCGTGACTGGGTCGCGCAGGTTCGGCGCGAGCTTCACCCGATCGAGGCTGGACGCTTCATCGTCTACGGGCCGCATGACGCGGCCAGCATCCCGCCCAACCGGCCGGGATTGATGATCGAGGCCGCGATGGCCTTCGGCACCGGGCATCACGGCACGACGCAGGGCTGCCTTGTCATGCTGGACCATCTGCTCCGCCACGGGCTCAAGGCGCGGCGCGTGGCGGATATCGGTTGCGGCACCGGCGTTCTGGGCATGGCGGCCGCGCGGGTATGGCGCGTTCCGGTCATCTGCGCCGATATCGATCCCGTGGCCAGTGCGACGGCGCGGGCGAACGCCGTCGCGAACCATCTCCACCCTTGGGTCAGGACGGGCACGGCGGCAGGGTTTCGCGGGACGCTCGCGCCGTCTCGTGCGCCCTACGACCTGGTCTTCGCGAACATCCTGGCAGCGCCCCTGAAGCGGCTCGCGCCGCAGATCGCACGGCACCTGGTCCCCGGCGGGCGCGCGGTGCTCTCGGGGCTTCTGCATGCGCAGGTGCCGGGCGTCGAGGCGGTGTTCCGCGGTCACGGCTTCACGCCCGAGAAGAGGGTCAGGCTGGACGCGTGGTCGACGCTCTTGATGCGCCGCGGCGGTTGATCGCCGAGTTGCCCGGCCCGGAATGCGAAAAGGCCGCCCGGTGGGCGGCCTACGCATTTCTTGATTGACCGATCCGGGTCGACGATGCCGTCAGACGCGGCCCTTGCTGATCAGCGTCTCGATATCGGCGCGGGTGAGGCCGATGTCCTCGAGCTGACGCGAGCTGAGCCCGTTCAGGATCCGCGCGGTACGGCGTGCATCGCGCCACGCCTGAGCGCGGGAGATGATGTCGGACGCCACCGACACGGCGCGGTACAGGGTGATCGCGCCGAGGGGCAGCGTGGTCTGGTTGTTTGTGGTGATCGCCATGGCGGCGCCTCCTCGAAAGAAACTGCACTGGGCCTTGCCCGTTGGTCGACCGCAGATAGGGCTTCCGACGAACTTGAACAATTGCCATAAACGCATGGCTGAGTTGCGGTTTTGCCGGATCTTGTGCGGCGCACAAAAGCGACTTCTTCGCGGCCGCAAAAGTCGCTTTCCGGCATCTCCGTGCTGGCGGGCGTTCCCGTTTCGTGCTAGTCGTTGCCGAATTGCCGCGGCGGGGGAAAAAGAATGCGGGTGATTGGCTTCGATCCGGGGCTCAGGCGCACGGGCTGGGGCGTCGTGGATGTGACCGGCAGCAAGCTGGCCCATGTCGCAAATGGCTGTTGCGAGTCCGGCGAGGGCGATCTCGCGCTTCGGCTCGCGCGGCTGCATCGCGAGATCGAGCGCGTGATCGAGACCTTTGCGCCGGACTGTGCGGCCGTCGAGCATACCTTCGTCAACAAGGACGCGGCGGGAACGCTCAAGCTTGGCCAGGCGCGGGCCATCTCGCTGCTGGTGCCCGCTCAGCGTGGCATCCCCGTTGCGGAATACGCGCCGAACGCCGTCAAGAAGGCGGTCGTCGGGGTCGGCCATGCCGAAAAGGCGCAGATCCAGCACATGGTGCGGATGCTCTTGCCGGGCGTGCATTTCGGGAGCGCGGATGCCGCGGACGCGCTCGCGATCGCCATCTGCCACGCATGGAGCGCCGGGGCGGGCGCCCGGCTCGGCGCTGCGCTGGAGCGGCGGGCATGATCGGCAAGATCACGGGAAGGGTTGATTACGTCGCCGAGGATCACGCCCTGATCGAGGCAGCGGGCGTGGGATACATCATCTTCTGTGCGCCCAACACCCTGGCGAGCCTGCCCGCGCCCGGCGAAGTGGCTGCACTCTATACAGAACTGGTGGTGCGCGAGGACCTGATGCAGCTCTACGGCTTCCGGTCGGTGGTCGAGCGCGAGTGGCATCGGCTGCTCACGTCCGTTCAGGGGGTGGGCGCAAAAGTGTCGCTCGCGATCCTGGGTACCCTCGGTCCCGACGGGGTGAGCCGTGCATTGGCGCTTGGCGATGCGGGCGCGATCCGCCGCGCGCCGGGGGTCGGGCCGAAGCTGGCGGCCCGCGTCGTGAACGAGCTCAAGGACAAGGCGCCCGCCGTGATGGCGCTGGGTGCAGGCCAGCGCGCCGTGGCTGGCCCGGTGTCGGGGGCATCGGCGCCTCCGTCGGCGGCCATGGCTGATGATCCGGGCGGCGCGCATGCCGTCGGCCCGGCGCCGGTCGAGGTCGCGGCCGACGCCAATGCCGTGGCCGATGCGCTTTCCGCACTGGTTAACCTTGGCTACGAACGGGGCGAGGCCGCCCGTGCGGTTGCAGAGGCATCGGAAGAAAGCGGCGCCGGTGCCGCGCACCTGATCAAGGCGGCCTTGAAGCGCCTTGCTCCTACCGCATAGGCTCGGCGCGATGGCGAACCCCGATCCGATCCTGCGCGCCGATCCGCAGCCCGACGATGCCGAGGCCGAGGCGCGAGCACTGCGGCCCCAATCGCTCGACGACTTCACCGGCCAGGCCGAAGCGCGCGCCAACTTGCGTGTCTTCATCGAGGCGGCGCGCCGGCGCGGGCAGGCGATGGATCACCTGCTGCTCTACGGGCCGCCGGGCCTCGGCAAGACCACGCTGGCGCAGATCGTGGCGCGCGAGCTGGGCGTGAATTTCCGCATGACCTCGGGCCCCGTGATCGCCAAGGCCGGGGATCTTGCGGCGGTGCTGACCAATCTCGAGCCGCGCGACGTGCTGTTCATCGACGAGATCCACCGCCTCAGCCCCGTGGTCGAGGAAATTCTGTACCCCGCGATGGAGGATTTCGAACTCGACCTTGTCATCGGCGAGGGGCCTGCCGCCCGAACCGTGCGCATCGACCTTGCACCCTTCACGCTGATCGGTGCGACGACGCGTCTCGGGCTGCTGACGACACCGCTGCGCGACCGGTTCGGCATTCCGACCCGGCTCGAGTTCTACACGCATGACGAGCTTGCGCTGATCGTCGGCCGTGCCGCACGCATGATGGGCCTGACCGCCGAGGCCGACGGCGTCACCGAGATCGCGCGGCGCGCCCGCGGAACGCCGCGGATTGCCGGGCGCCTGCTGCGCCGCGTGGCCGATTTTGCGCTGGTCGAGACCGAGGGCCGGCTCACACGGGCGCTTGCGGACCGCGCTCTCGAGCGCCTCGGCGTCGATCACCTGGGGCTGGACGGCGCCGATCGGCGCTACCTCGGCACGATTGCCGAGCACTACGGGGGCGGGCCCGTCGGGGTCGAGACCATGGCGGCCGCCCTTTCCGAGGCGCGCGACGCGATCGAGGAGGTGATCGAACCCTTCCTGATGCAGGCGGGCCTTGTCGCGCGGACCCCGCGCGGGCGCATGCTCACCCGCGGCGCCTGGCGGCATCTTGGCCTGACGCCGCCCAAGTCAGCCGAGCAGGCGGGGCTGTTCGGGGATGCAGATGGCTGAGGCCACGCCGCCGGACAGTGCCGGCCGGATCGAGGCGCTTTTCACCCGCTCGGACGGCTCGTTCCGCTTTGCCCGGTGGGGCAGGCCGCTCGCCCCCATGGTCTACGGCACGAACGACGAGGGCATCCGCATTGTCGAGGAGGCACTCGCCTCGCTCGCCGGCTTGACCGGGCTCGCGACCGCCGAACTCGACCCCGAGCTTGGCGCGAACTTCCTTGTCTTCTTCTGCCGCGACTGGGACGAACTGACCGAGGTGCCGAACCTCGCCAAGCTCATCCCCGATCTCGACCGTCTCGTCCCGACGCTGAGCGGCGCGGGCGCGAACCAGTATCGCATCTTCGGCTTCGACGGGACCGGTGCAATCCGGATCTGCATCACGCTGATCCGCTATGACGACGATCTTCAGCAGGTCTCGGCGCAGACGCTTGCGGTGAGCCAGTGCCTGATGGGGCTCCTGCTCTGGTCCGACCGCGCCTTCGCGGCCGAGAGCCCGATCGCGCTCATCCAGGACACCGGGCGCTGCGTGGTCAAGCCCTGGTTCCAGGCGCTGATGCGCGCGGCCTATGACGCCGCCGTGCCCGCCGCCTCGGCCGACGCGGCGCTTGCGCTGCGTCTCGCGGCGCGGGTTATGCTGATCGAGCAGGCGGAGGGCAGCGGCGCGAGTTGAGCACGCCTCACCGCGCGATGCCGAGCCCCTGTAGAGCCTCGCGGCAGCCTGGCGTCATGCCAGCCGCCTTCTCGTCGACGCAGGCCATGACGCGGCCGTCACCCGGCTCGACCGCCCCGCAGGCGAGGGCGATCTCGTCGCCGCAGGCGCGCTCGACAATGGCGAAGCTGTTCGAGAGCGCCTCGAGCGGCCGCGGCGCGATGGCAAGCGCGGAGCCGCAGCGCGGGCTGAGCGCCGCCTCGTTCTGCGCGAGGCAACCAAGGAGCCGCCCCCCGCCGGGTGCGACCCCGGCGCAATGGGTGGTAATGTCGGTGCTGCAGCTGTTGAGCACCTCGACGATGCTGTCGCCGGCGCTGTCGTCGGCCCGGGCCGACAATGCCGCCACCAGAACCAGCGTCGCCGCGCCCGCGATACGGCCATACCCCGCCATTCTCTCCTCCCCCGTCCGTTTCGTTGGCGGAGGATGACAAGTCGGGCGCGCGCCCGCAAGATGCCGGCCGACCCCGAGGAGGCCCGTTGCGATGCCCCACAGCATGACCGTCCGCGTCTACTACGAGGACACCGACCTTGCCGGTGTCGTCTATTACGCGAATTACCTGCGTTTCATCGAGCGTGGCCGGACCGAGGCATTGCGTGCAGCCGGCGTCGATCAGGGGCGCCTCAAGGCCGAGGATGGCGCCGTTTTCGTGGTGCGCCGGATCGAGGCGGACTATCTCGCGCCAGCGAAGTTCGACGACATGCTTGCGGTCGCGACGCGGGTCGAGGCGATGACCGGCGCCACCGTGACCATGGCGCAGGAGGTGGCGCGCGACGGCGTGATTCTCTTCCGCGCGCGGGTTGTGATCGCATGCATGGGAACCGATGGGCGCCCGAGACGTTTGCCGGGGGTGGTTCGAGAGGCGCTCGCACCGCACGGCTGAAGGCCGGGGAACGCGTAACCGTTCAAGGTTGGGACGCATTGCATGCGTGCTCTTGCCAATATGGTGGGTCGCCCCCTAAATCCCTCGAAATTTCGGCCAGATTCGCGCATAAATGCGTGAGACAAAAAAGAGATGGCAAGGCCACCGCCACGGAGGCGGGGGTCGACCGCAAACAAGGCAGCCGCGCGCGCGCGGATCGAGAGCAGGGCAGAGAAAATCATGGATGTACTTGGCCTCAGCACTGCGGCCATTGGCCTGGTGCAGTCGGCGGCCACAGAGGCGCCGTTGGGTCTTCCGGCGGCGGGGGAAGTCGATTTCTCGGCGTGGAGCCTCTTCCTGCGCGCGACCGTCGTCGTGCAGGTGGTGATGATCCTCCTCGTGCTCGTGTCGTTCTGGTCGTGGGCAATCATCTTCGACAAGACCATCCAGTTCGGCCGGCTGCGCCGGATGGTGGCGCAGTTCGAGGGCGACTTCTGGTCCGGCCAGCCGCTCGAGGAGCTGTTCGACCGCATCGGTCAGCGCGCGCGCTCGCCGATCGAGCGCGTCTTCGTTGCCGGAATGACGGAGTGGAACCGGTCGGTCCGCAAGGTCGGCGGGATGATGCCCGGCACGCAGCAGCGGGTCGAGCGGGCGATGGATGTCGCAATCGCGCGCGAGTCCGAGGAAATCACGAAACGCCTGCCGTTCCTTGCGACCGTCGGTTCGGTCTCGCCTTTCGTCGGGCTTTTCGGCACGGTCTGGGGCATCAAGCACAGCTTCGAATCGATCGCGATGCAGCAGTCGACAAACCTCGCCGTCGTGGCGCCCGGCATTGCCGAGGCGTTGTTCGCGACCGCGCTTGGCCTGCTGGCGGCGATCCCGGCGGTGGTGGCCTACAACCGTCTTCAGGCGGACGCCGACCGGCTGACCGGCGGGCTCGAGAACTTCGCGGACGAGTTCTCGACCATCCTGGGCCGGCAGCTCGACCGGCAGAGCGGCGGGGAGGCCTGAGATGGGTGCAGCAGTTCAGAAGTCGGGACGCGTGAGCCGCAGGGGCCGCGCACGCACGGCGCCGATGTCCGAGATCAACGTCACGCCCTTCGTCGACGTGATGCTGGTTCTGCTCATCATCTTCATGGTGGCGGCGCCGCTGCTCACTGTCGGGGTGCCACTCGACCTGCCCAAGACGCAGGCGCAGAGCCTGCCCTCCGAGAACGAGCCGCCGCTGACAGTGAACCTTGACGGCGAGGGGCGCGTTTACATCCAGAAGACCGAGGTTTTGCCCGAGGAGCTGATCGTGCGCCTGGCGGCGATCCAGGCCGAGCGGACGTCGGACAAGATCTACCTGCGCGCCGACCGGTCGCTCGACTACGGCCGGGTGATGCAGGTGATGGGTGCGTTGTCGGCCGGCGGTTTCGCGCGGGTGGCCCTCGTGACGGATCAAGCCGACCGCGGCGATCGGTAAGGGAGTGTTGGCAGGCCCCTCTCGGGTGCCGCCACGGTGGAAAAGATGCGAACCGGGACGATCATTTCGGGGACACTGCACGCGGGAGCGCTCATGCTCATCGTGTTCGGGGCCAATTTGTTCCCGTCGCGCGATCCCGTCACTCTGGTGATGGCGGATGTCGAGGTGATCGACGTGGCGCAGTTCGATGCCATGCTCTCGACCGAGCCCAATCGACCGGACGACAAGCCGAACGACCTGAACCAGCCGGAGGCCGACCGAGCCGCCGAGGTCGAGGCCGACAAGCAGGACCTGGCGATCACCCCGCCCGAGACGCCAACGCTGGCGAGCAAGACCGATGTTCCGGAAGGCGCGGCCGAGCGGCCCGAGATCACGCCGCCGCCCCGCGTGCGGGTGGTGCCGTCCGAGGCGCCGCGCATGACGATCGCGGATATTCCCATCCCGGACTCGCTGCCAATTCCGCAGGCTCGCGAGCCCGAGAGCAAGCCGTCGACCGAGCCCGTGTCGGCCCTCGCCTCGGTGCCGTCGAAGATCCTGACGCCCGCACCCGTGGCGCCGCGTCCGGTGACGCCCGAGCCCTCGCCCGACGCGGCCGAGGAGAAGCCCGAGGACAAGCCCGACCCGACCGCCGTGGCCGAGGCCTCGCAGCCCGACGCGCCGCTTGCGCCCGCGCCGCGCGAGGCGCGCCTTCCGGTCGCGCGTCCGGCGGACGTCGCGCGCGCGGCGCCCGCCACGGGCCCCGCCGAGGCGCCCGCCGAGAAGGTGGCCGAGAAGCCGAAGCCGGCCGAGGCGAAACCTGCGGAGAAGACTGCCGAGAAGCCGGCGGCGACCGACCCCAAGCCCTCGGGCGGCTCGAATTCGCGCTTTGCCGCGACCTTCAGCCAGGGGGAGAAGGACGCGCTGTCGCTCGCGCTGCGCAAGTACTTCACCTACAACGGCAATCGCGCCGATCGCAGCCTTCGCGTGACGCTGGCGATCGGGCTCGACGCCACTGGCCGCATCACGTCGGGGCCCGAGCTTCTGCGTGCCCAGGGCGGCGACGACGCGACCCAGAGCGCGCTTTACCAGGCGGGCCGGCGTGCGCTCCTGCGTGCCATGAACGCGGGCGAGTTCGGGAAGCTCCCGGCCGACAAGTACGAGGTCTGGCGCCTCATCCACGTGACCTTCACACCGGAAGAAATCGGGTTTTCCTCATGATCTCGTTGGTATCGCCCGCCTCGTGGCGGCCCTTCTCCCTGACGCACATCCGGCGCCTGTTCGCGCTCGGTGCGGTGCTCGCGCTCAGCGTGCTGATCACGGCGCCCCTTGCGCGAGCGCAGGGGACGCCGCTCGAGATCACCGTGGCGGGAGCCGAGTTCGAGCCGATGCCGATCGCGATCCAGCCGTTCCAGAGCGCGGATCCTTCGCTCACGTCGGTCGCGGCCGACATCGTGCAGGTGATCTCGGACGACCTCGAGCGCTCGGGCCTCTTCAGGATCGTTCCGCGCGAGGCGCATGTCAGCCGCGCGGTTCCGTTCGACAGCATGCCGGCCTTCGCCGACTGGCGCGTGATCAATGCCGATGCCCTGGTGACGGGGCTCCTGGCGCGGGCCGAAGACGGGCGGCTGCGCGTGCAGTTCAGGGTCTTCGACACCCAGGGCGAAGAGCAGGTCGAGGGGCTGCAGCTTCTGTCGGCGCCCGAGGACTGGCGCCGCGTCGCGCACAAGGTCGCGGACGGCATCTATTCGCGCCTGACGGGCGAGGGGCCGTATTTCGACAGCCGCGTCGTCTTCGTCGACGAGACGGGCCCCAAGGGCGACCGCCGCAAGCGGATTGCCATCATGGACCAGGACGGCGCCAACCTGCGCTACCTGCCGGCAGAGGGGCTGGTCCTGACGCCGCGCTTTGCGCCCTCGGACCGCGCCATCCTTTACATCTCATATGACACGGGCGAGCCGCAGGTCTACCTGATGAGCCTCGACGGCGGTCAGCGCGAGCGGTTGGGGAACTTCCCCGGCATGACCTTTGCCCCGCGGTTCTCGCCTGACGGGTCGCAGGTCGTGCTCTCGCTGGCGCAGGACGGCAACACGGACATCTACGCGATGACCCTGGCGGGCCGCCAGATGCGCAGGTTGACGTCGCATCCGGGCATCGACACCGGGCCCTCGTTCTCGCCCGACGGGACGCAGATCGTGTTCGAGTCCGACCGCGGCGGGAGCCAGCAACTCTACATCATGTCGAACGCGGGCGGCGAGCCGCGCCGGATCAGCTTCGGCCGCGGCAGCTACGGCACCCCGGTCTGGTCGCCGCGGGGCGATCTTATCGCCTTCACCAAGATCCTCGGCGGCCGGTTCCATATCGGCGTGATGCGCACCGATGGTTCGGACGAGCGGTTGCTCACGTCGAGCTTCCTCGATGAGGGGCCGACCTGGTCGCCGAACGGCCGGGTGCTGATGTTCTTCCGCGAGAGCCCTGGCCAGTCCGGTAGCGCCCAGATGATGTCGATCGACATCACGGGGCGAAACCTTCGCGTCGTCCCGACGCCGAACGCGGCGTCAGATCCCGCGTGGTCGCCACTCAGGCGATAGGGGAATTCTTCCGCGCCACGTCGCGCCCGGGTTGCGGGGCGTCGGGGTGCGGGCGATAGTGCGCGCCGGGGCGTGGTTGCCACGGCGCAAATCCGGCTTCGAAAAGGAGATAAGCCAGATGAAGATCAAAGCAGTCGCGGCCCTCGGCCTTGTGGCCCTGCTCGCGGCCTGTGCGGGCGATGATGCGGTCGATGCCTCGGCCGGTGCAGGCGCGGGCGGTGCCGGCGTCGCGGGTCAGCCTGACCCCAGCACGATCGCCTATTTCAACCAGGTCGTGGGTGACCGGGTATTCTTCGCGTTCGACAGCTCCGAGATCGATTCCCAGGCACAGGCGACGCTGGCGCAGCAGGCCCAGTGGTTCCGGAACAACCCGGCCGCCACGGCGACCATCGAGGGTCACACCGACGAGCGCGGCACGCGTGACTACAACCTTGCGCTCGGCGCCCGCCGTGCCAACGCGGCCCGCGCATTCCTGATCTCGCAGGGCGTGCAGGCGGACCGTCTTCGCACCGTGAGCTATGGCAAGGAGCGGCCGGTTGCGCTGTGCTCGGACGAGAGCTGCTGGGCGCAGAACCGCCGTGCGGTCAGCGTCGTCGTGGGTGCGCCCACCAGCTGAGCCGGATCCGGCAGGTTCGGGCGGGGGTGATGGCCTCCGCCCGAACGTATCGAAAGGGAGACGACAGAATGCGTCCGACGAACTCCGCCCGGCCCGCACGCAGCGCCGTGAGGTTCTCCGCGCTTGCCGCCTTGATACTGACGACGTCTCTCGGCGGGGTGGCGGTGGCGCAGTCCTGGTCGGCCGCTCAGCCTTCTGCCGACGATCTGCGCTACCGCCTGAGCGTGATCGACGCCGAGGTGCAGCAGCTCAAGGCGCAGATCGGGGGCGCAGGCGTATCGAGTGGCGGCGGTACCGTGCCGGCAAGTGGCGACGCGCTCGTGCGGATCCAGAGGCTCGAGGCCGAGATCAGCCGCCTCACGGGCCAGGTCGAGGAACTCCGCTTCCGCATCGACCAGGTCTCGAATGATTCGACGCGCCGCTTTGGTGACATCGAGTTCCGCCTGACCGAGCTTGAAGGTGGCGATATCTCGGCCCTGGGTCAGACGCCGCCCGTTGGCGGCGCGCCTGCGACCGTCGGGACCAGCGACCCGGGCACGCAGCTCGCCACGACCGGTCCCGAGGTATCGGTGTCCGAGCGCAGCGACCTCGACCGGGCAATCCGTGATGTCCAGCAGGGACGCTTCGACCAGGCCGAGGACAGGCTGCGCCGCTTCCTCAACGATTATCCCAGAAGCCCGCTCGAGAGCGAGGCTCAGTTCTGGATGGGTGAAAGCCAGTTCGTCCGTGGCGCGTTCCAGGAGGCTGCACGCAGCTATCTGGGCGGCTACGAAGTCGACCGCCAGGGCCCGCTGGCGGCGCGCAACCTCGTGAAACTGGGCGTCACGCTGGGACGCCTTGGGCAGGTCCGCGAGGCCTGCCTGACGCTCAACGAGGTGAGCAACCAGTTCTCAAGCGACAGCCGCGCGGTCGGCGAGGCCCAGGCCGAGGCGCAGCGGCTCGGCTGCAGCTAAGATGCCAAGGCGCCCCCGCGCACAGGGGAGTGCGCGCGGGGACTCCGTAGGCCATGCCGCGGACGACGCGGCCGCTCGTGTCCTGTCGGATGCGGGCGAGGCGATCGCCGCGGCGCTCGACCGGCTCGCACCGAGCGGGCGCTTGGGTGTCGCGGTTTCGGGCGGCGGTGATTCCATGGCGCTGCTGGTGGCTGCGCACGATTGGGCGGCCGCGCGCGGGCGAGGCCTTTCCGTTGCTACCATCGATCACGGATTGCGACCCGAGGCTGCTGCGGAAGCGCTGCAGGTAGCGCGGCTTGCGCAAGGGATGGGGCTTTCTCACGCGACGCTGAAGGTCGCGTCCCTTCCGCCCGGCAACGTCAATGCCCGTGCGCGCGACGCGCGCCACCGGCTGCTTGCCGACTGGGCGCGCGCCGAGGGACTCGCGGCGGTGCTTCTTGGCCACACGCTCGATGACCAGGCCGAGACGGTCCTGATGCGGCTCGGTCGCGGTTCGGGCGCGGATGGGCTTTCGGCGATGGCCGAGGCGACGCAGCGCCTGGGCCTGTCCTGGCTGCGCCCGGCGCTGTCCTTGCGGCGCGCCGATCTGCGGCGCTGGCTCGAGGCGCGCGGCGTCGCCTGGATCGAGGATCCCACGAACGAGGATGTCGCTCACCAACGGGTCCGCGTGCGGCGCGCGCTCACCGTGCTTGAAGAGGCCGGAATCCACCCCGAGATGATTGCCGCGAGCGCGTCGAGGCTGCGCGCTCAGCGTCGCGTGCTCGACGGCGTGACGGCGGATCTCGCGGCAGATGCGCTCGAACTCGGCCCTGGTGGCGCGCTTCTGGTCGACCGTGCCCGCCTCGCCGCCGCAGATCCCGAGATCGCTGGCCGCATGATCGCTGCGTGCATCATGGCAATCACCGGCGCCGACTATGCGCCGCGCGGCGCGGCGCTGGCGGCGCTGATCGCCGGGCTCAGCCTTGCGCGGCCACGGGGCGCCACGCTGGGCGGGGTGATTGCGCGCCCCGCGCGCCGTGGCAGGGTTTTGCTCTGCCGCGAGCCTGCAGCGGTCGCTCCCGAGGTCGCAATCGGGCCTCGCGGCGCGACATGGGACGCGCGCTGGCAGGTCGACCCCTTCGATGGGGCGGATGTCACGCTGGGGGCGCTGGGCTCTGCGGGCGTGCGTGACCTGCCGCCGGCGCTGCGCCCCGCTGGATGGGACGACATGGCCCATGTCGTGCGGCTGACCCTTCCGGCGATCCGTCACCGGGGCAACCTGGTGGGCGTTCCCCAGCCGCGTGGCGACATGCCGCTGGCCGAAACGCCCGGTTTCGCGGTGCTCGCGCGCAATCTGGTTCGCGAGCGGTTGCCCTTCACGCAAGACAGGCGCTAAGTGAGGGTTTCATGGCCTTAACCTTGCGCCCACGCGCCCTATGTTAATGGCATCGTGCCGCAGTCGCGGCTGCAGTGGACCAACTTGCGGGAGCTCTCTTCTGTGGGAAATGCCAAGAACCTCGCCTTCTGGGCGATCCTGATCCTCCTTCTCGTCACGCTTTTCAGCGTGTTCCAGGACGGGTCCCCGGCAGGCGGTGGCGCCTCGATGTCCTACACGCAGTTCCTCGATCGCGTCGAGCAGGGCGACATCTCGAGCGTCGTGATCGACGGCGAAACGGTGAGTGGTCGCGCAAGCAATGGCGAGCGCTTCCAGACCATCCAGCCGAATGACGGGACGCTGATGGAGGCGCTGCGCGCCGCCGGCGTCGATGTTCGGGTCGAGCCGCAGGAGCGGGGGGGACTTTTGTCCACGCTTGGCTTCTGGCTGCCGATGCTGATCATCTTCGGTATCTGGATCTTCTTCCTCAACCGCATGCAGGGCGGCGGGCGTGGCGCCATGGGCTTCGGCAAGAGCCGCGCCAAGCTGCTGACCGAACGCACGGGCAAGGTCACCTTCGACGATGTCGCGGGCATCGACGAGGCGAAGGAGGAGCTCGAGGAGATCGTCGAGTTCCTGCGCGACCCGCAGAAGTATTCGCGCCTCGGCGGCAAGATCCCGAAGGGCGCGCTGCTGGTTGGCCCTCCGGGCACCGGTAAGACGCTGCTCGCGCGCGCCATCGCGGGCGAGGCCGGCGTGCCGTTCTTCACCATCTCGGGCTCGGACTTCGTCGAGATGTTCGTGGGCGTCGGCGCCAGCCGCGTGCGCGACATGTTCGAACAGGCCAAGAAGAACGCGCCCTGCATCGTCTTCATCGACGAGATCGACGCCGTCGGACGCCACCGTGGCGTCGGCTATGGCGGCGGCAACGACGAGCGCGAGCAGACGCTGAACCAGCTCCTGGTCGAGATGGACGGCTTCGAGGCGAACGAGGGCGTGATCCTGATCGCGGCCACCAACCGTCCGGATGTCCTCGACCCCGCCCTGCTTCGTCCCGGACGCTTCGACCGGCAGGTGACGGTGCCGAACCCGGATGTGGGCGGGCGCGAGAAGATCCTCGCGGTCCACGCCCGCAAGGTTCCGCTGGCGCCGAACGTCGACCTCAAGGTGATTGCGCGCGGCACCCCAGGCTTCTCGGGCGCGGATCTCGCGAACCTCGTGAACGAGGCCGCGCTGACGGCGGCGCGCGCCGACAAGCGCCTCGTGACCATGGAGGATTTCGAGCGCGCCAAGGACAAGGTGATGATGGGTGCCGAGCGCCGCTCGCTCATCATGACCGAGGACGAGAAGAAGCTGACCGCCTATCACGAGGCGGGACATGCCATCGTCGGCATGAACGTCCCCGACCACGATCCGATCCACAAGGCGACGATCATTCCCCGCGGCCGCGCCCTGGGCCTGGTTCTGAGCCTGCCCGAGCGCGATCACCTCTCGATCAGTTATCGCAAGTACAAGTCCAAGATCGCGATGGCGATGGGCGGCAAGGTCGCCGAGGAGCTCACCTTCGGCCCCGACAACGTCACCTCGGGTGCAACGTCGGATATCCAGCAGGTCTCGAAGATCGCGCGCGCCATGGTGACCCAGTTCGGCATGTCCGAGAAGCTGGGCAACGTCGATTACGCGGACCAGCGGGACAGCTTCCTCGGTGTCTATGGCGGGCAGGTGTCGATCTCGACCGACACCCAGCGCGCGATCGAGGAAGAGGTGAAGTCTCTGATCGACGAGGGTTACGAGACCGCCAAGCGGATCCTGACCGAGAAGCACGACGAGTTCGTTCGTCTGGCCGAGGGTCTGCTCGAATACGAGACCCTTACCGGTGACGAGATCCGCAAGGTGATCGCGGGCGAGAAGCTCGACCGGTCGGACGATTCCGGGCTGCCCCCGGCGGCGCCCGGCGATGGTGGTCGCACGGCCGTGCCCAAGGCCGGCAAGCCCAAGCGGGGCGGCGGGCTCGGCGACGGCGGTATGGAGCCTCAGCCGAACTGATCGTCACCTGCCGGTTGCGATGTCTTGAATTGCGAGGCCCGCCGCTGACCGCGGCGGGCCTCCTGCATCTCGGGCTGCATCTCGGATGATCGAGCCTGCCGAAATCCCGCGATCGGGATGCGCCGTCTGCTCAGTCGTAGATCTTGCGGCCGGCTTCGGTGTTCTCGCCGGGGTCGAAGGTGCCATCGTTCTCGTTGATGCCCTCGTCGACGATCAGGCCACCGGCCGTGCCGGCGGCGACGGCGGCACAGGCGCCCAGAAGCATGCATCCGAGAAGGGCCGCAATCGGTGCCAGGCCGGGGCGGTTCGATCCGTTCATAGGGTCTCTCCGTTCCTGCTTGTGCAGCGCATGAAGTTGCGCCGCGGCTAGGGGAGAAACGCGAGACCTGTGGCCGGAGTTCCGAAATTTTCCATTATAAGCAATGATGAAGGTTCGGCGAGCCGGTCCATGGCGGATCGCTTGCCAACGTCGTCGGGGCGCGCCGGGCCACGTCTCAATGGTAGATCTGGCGCCCGATCTCGGTGTTCTCCAGCGGATCGAAGGTTCCGTCGTTCTCGACCATGCCTTCATCGACGATCAGTCCGCCCGCGGTGCCGGCGAGGATCGCGACACAGCCTGGAAGAAGCATACAGGCCAGGAACAAGGCAAGGGTCACGCGCGTCATTAACTCTCTCCCGAAGGGCCCAAGGCCCGGCTGTGCGGCCAACAGGCCAAGGGCCCGGATGACACCGGGCCCTGACTGGATGTGGGGGCTGCCGATCCCGAGATCGGCGCATTCGTCAACGCGGCACGGCCGCGTTGGTTCCCTGCCCATGCTCAGAAATGGATCGCTCGCCCATATGCGTCGAGCACGCTCTCGTGCATCATCTCGGAAAGGGTCGGGTGCGGGAAGACCGTGTGCATCAGGTCCTCCTCGGTCGTCTCGAGCTGACGGCCCACGACGTATCCCTGGATCAGCTCGGTGACTTCCGCGCCGACCATATGCGCCCCCAGCAACTCGCCGGTCTTGGCGTCGAAGATCGTCTTCACCATGCCTTCCGGCTCGCCCAGCGCGATCGCCTTGCCGTTGCCGATGAACGGGAAGCGGCCGACCTTCACCGCGTAGCCTTCCTCCTTGGCCTTGGCTTCGGTCAGTCCGACCGAGGCCACCTGGGGATGGCAGTAGGTGCAGCCCGCGATCGAGGCGGGCTTGACGGGATGGACGTGGCGGCCGGCAATCAGCTCGGCGACCATCACGCCCTCGTGGCTCGCCTTGTGCGCCAGCCAGGGCGCGCCGGCGATGTCGCCGATGGCGAAGATGCCATCGACGCCGGTGCGGCAGTACTCGTCCGTCACCACATGGGTGCGATCGATCTTGACGCCCAGCGCCTCGAGGCCGAGCCCCTCGGTGTTCCCGACGATGCCGACCGCCGAGATCACCGTGTCGAAGTCGAGCTTCTCGACCTTTCCGCCCTTCTCGATATGCGCCGTCACCTTGCCCTTGGCCCGGTCGAGCTGCTTGACCATGGCCTTCTCCATGATCTTCATGCCCTGCTTCTCGAACTGCTTCTTGGCGAAGGTCGAGATCTCGGCATCCTCGACCGGCAGGATGCGATCCATCACCTCGACCACGGTGGTCTCGGCGCCCAGCGTGTTGAAGAAGCTCGCGAACTCGATCCCGATCGCCCCCGACCCGATGACGAGCAGCTTCTTGGGCATGCGTGGCGGCACCAGCGCGTGCTTGTAGGTCCAGACGAGGTCGCCGTCGGCCTCGAGGCCCGGCAGTTCGCGCGCTCGCGCCCCGGTCGCGACGATGATCGATTTCGCGGCGAGTATTTCAGTGCCCTTGTCGGTCTTGACCGAAACCTTGCCTTTGGCGGGGATCGTGGCCTCGCCCATGATCGTCTCGACCTTGTTCTTCTTGAGCAGGTGGCCGACCCCGGAGTTGAGCTGCTTCGCGACACCGCGCGAGCGTTTGATCACTGCGTCGAGATCGAACCCGATGCCGTCCGCCTTGAGCCCGAAATCCTTTGCGCGATGCATCAGGTGAAATACCTCGGCCGACCGGAGCAACGCCTTCGTCGGGATGCAGCCCCAGTTGAGGCAGATGCCGCCAAGATGTTCGCGTTCGACAATCGCAGTCTTCAGACCGAGCTGTGCGGCGCGAATTGCGGCGACATAGCCGCCTGGTCCGGCGCCGATCACGACGACATCGAAGCTTTTGGACATCTGGGCCTCCCTGGGACGGTTTCGGGAACCCTAAGGCAGGAATGGCAGACAGGGCAAACGCCATGGCACCGCAGGAGCTTGCGGCAGATCGCGCGCGAAACTTTCTGAACGAAGGGGCCAGCGCACACGGTGATCCGTTGCGGCGAGATCATTCGGCGAGGCGGGGTCTGCCCCGACGGCGCCGTCCGGGCCCAAGCCCCGCGGCGACGCCTTGTTCGAGCGCGATCAGCAGTCGCGAATCGGCAACGCTCAGCTCATGTAGCCGCCGGCCGCCCGGTAGGCGAGTTCCGATGCCGAGTCGATGCGACCGAGCGCGGCGTTGCGGCTTGGAAACCGGCCGAAGCGCCGGATGACGCCGCGGTGGCGGACGGCATGCGAGATGTTCTCGGCACCCGTGTCCGGCATCCGCATGACGAGGAGCGCGACGCAGAGTTCCTGATCGCTCAGCGACTCGGAATGCATCAGGGGCAGGTAGAAGAACTGGCGCTCAGGTTCGGGAACCTGCCGGTCGAGGCCATGCGCGATCGCCGTCTTGGCCCGGGCGCGCGCCGCGAGATCGGAGGCAAATGCATCAGCCGTTCCGCGGAACATGTTCCTCGGGAACTGGTCGAGCAGGATCAGGTTGGCGAGCGCGCCCTGCGCCGTCGCCGCCCAGGCCTGGGCCGGATCGTTCCGGGCCTCGCGCCAGAGCGCACCGAAACGGGTGGTGATCTCGGTATCGATCGCTGGGTCGGCGACATACCAGCGCGCGACCCCGACCTCGTCGATCCAGTAGCCGAGGATATCGGCGATCGCGGCGCGGCGGTCCGGGATCATGTCGCGCCCACCTGGGCCTGATCGCCCTCGCCGGCGGCCTCGATCTGTTCGACGGCCGCTTCCTGCGCGATCTCGCCCGCGACCGGGGTAGCGGCCAGCGTGATCGGCGAGATCGGCACGGTTTCGGTCGCCGGCTTCGCGCGGCGCTTGGTCATGCGGTAGAGCGCGTAGACGGTCATGGTCGACATCACCGCCCCGAGGAACAGCGGAAAGGCGGTCTCGCCAAAATCACGCATGAGATAGCCGACCAAGATCGGCGTCCCGGCGGCGCCGATACCATTGAGAACGATCAGGCCGCCAGATGCGGCCGCCATGTCCTCGGGCGCGAGAAAGTCGTTCGTGTGCGCGATCAGCAGCGAGTAGAGCGGGTTCGAGGTGCCGCCGATCAGCGTCGCCGCAATCACCAGCCAGATGAAGCTGCCCCCCGCGACCAGCGCGAGGAAGGCGGCGGCAGCCCCGATCGCGGTGACCACGGCGATGAGATGCCGCCGGTCCATCCGGTCCGAGAGCCAGCCGATCGGGTACTGCAGCACCAGCCCGCCGACATAGAAGGCACCGACGAAGATCGAGATCTCGGCCGTCGTCATCCCGCGCAGCGTGGCGTAGACGGGCGCCATGCCGAACTGGCAGGCGAAGATCGCGCCCAGAAGGAAGGTCCCGACGCAGCCGAGCGGGGAGCTTTGGTAGAGCCGCCCGAGCGACATGGTGCGTGTCGTCTCGAACACCGGCGTCGGCCCCGCCGAGAGGAGCATCGGCGCAAACGAGATCGAAACCGCCACGGACATGATCACGAAGAGCTCGTAGCCCGCCGCATCGGCGGTGTTGAGCAGGCCCTGCGCGGCGATGATGCCCAGCATCTGCACGATCAGGTATGCCGAGAGGGCGCGCCCCCGGGTTTCGTTCGTCGCCTGGTTGTTCAGCCAGCTCTCGGCCACGACGTAGACGCCGGAATAGCAGAAACCGACGAGAACGCGCATCAGCGTCCAGGCGATGGGATCGACGATCGCGCCGTAGATGACCAGCGCCGCCGAGATCATCGACCCCAGGGCCGCGAAGACGCGCACATGGCCGACCCGGCGCAGCATCACCGGTGTGAGCCGTGCGCCGCCGAGGAAGCCGAGGAAGTACCCCGACATGACGAGACCCATCGTGGTCGCGTCGAATCCCTCGAGCCCGCCACGGATACCCAGGACGGTGCCCTGCATGCCGTTGCCGATCATGAGCAGGAACATCCCGATCAACAGCGGCCAGGAGGTCTTCAGGACGGCGCGCATCGGTAATCCTTCGGCTCGGCGGTCAGGCTTGCGGGCATCCTGATGCCATTTGCTAAGTCATGCCACCCCATGTGCGGCAGAAGATGTCGCGGATCCGGCGATCAGCGGCGCTCGGGCACGAGCAGCGAACTGTCGCCGTAGGAGAAGAATCGATAGCCCCTTTCGATGGCATGCGCGTAGATCGCCTGCATCCGCTCGAGGCCCATCAGCGCCGACACCAGCATGAAGAGCGTGGATTTTGGCAAGTGAAAATTGGTCATCAGCGCGTCCGTGATGCGAAAGCGGTAGCCCGGGGTGATGAAGATCGCGGTCTCTCCGACCCACGGCACAATTCGCCCATCCTCGTCGGCAGCACTCTCGATGAGCCTGAGCGCAGTGGTGCCGACCGGGATTACCCTTCCGCCGGCTTCGCGCGTCGCGTTGATCGTCTCGGCCGCATCGGCGCCGATCTCGCCCCACTCGGCATGCATGCGGTGCGCCGAGATATCTTCCACCTTCACCGGCAGGAAGGTTCCCGCCCCGACATGGAGCGTGACGCGGGTCGACCCGATCCCGCTGGCGGCGAGACGCTCGACAAGCGCCTCGTCGAAATGCAGTGACGCGGTCGGGGCGGCGACCGAACCGGGGCGGCGGGCAAAGATTGTCTGGTAATCCTCGATGTCGCGCGCGTCCGCGGGCCGCTTCTGCGCGATGTAAGGTGGCAGGGGCATCACTCCCGCGCGTCCGATGGCAGCGTCGAGCGCATCGCCTGCCTGATCGAAACGCAGCGCCGTCTCGCCCTCGCCCGGATCTCGTATCACCTCGGCCGCGAGGCCCTCGCCGAACCGGATCAGGTCGCCGGCACGCAGCCGGCGCGCCGGCCGGACCAGGGCCGACCACAGATCCGGGCCATCACGATGGATGAGCGTCACCTCGATCTTCGCGACGCCCGCGCCGTCTTGCGTCTCGCGCCGCCGCTCGCCGAAAAGGCGGGCGGGGATCACGCGCGTGTCGTTGAAGACCAGCAGATCGCCCGGGCGAAGCCAGTCGGTCAGATCGCGAACATGGCTGTCGCTGATCCGGCCTTCTGCGGCGACGAGCAGCCGCGACGCTGGGCGGGGCCGCACCGGTCGGAGCGCGATCAGCGCATCGGGAAGCTCGAAGTCGAAGTCGGAAAGCTGCATGGGCGCGCAGATAGGCGAGGGGGCCGGCCCGGTAAAGGGTCTTTGCAACCGCGAACCGCCAGAAACCCCGCTGCGTCGGATGACACGAAAAAGGGCGCGGAGCCATGGCACCGCGCCCCGTCGTCGGATTGGGCCCGCGTGTTACCGGTCGGCGGCGACGGTGACCTTGATCATGCGGTCGGGGTCCGTGACCGCGCCCGAGCCGGGTGCGCCGCGCTTGATGTTGTCGACATGCTCCATGCCGTCGATGACGCGGCCCCAGACCGTGTACTGGTTGTTCAGGAAATGGCCGTCATCGAACATGATGAAGAACTGCGAGTTCCCCGAATTGGGGTTCTGCGCGCGCGCCATGCCAACCACGCCGCGGTCGAAGGGAACCGACGAGAACTCGGCCTTCAGGTCGGCGAGATCCGAGCCGCCCGTGCCGGTGCGAGATGGATTGTAGCCGTCCTCCATGTCGCCGAACTGCACATCGCCGGTCTGCGCCATGAAGCCTTCGATCACGCGGTGGAAGGCGACGTTGTCATACTCGCCGTCGCGGGTGAGCTTCTTGATCCGATCGACATGCCCGGGGGCGACGTCGGGCAGCATCTCGATCACCACCTCGCCGGAGCGCAGTTCGATGATCAGGGTGTTCTCGGGGTCCTTGATGTCCACGGCGCGTGCCTCCGGTGTCGCGAATGTGAAGAGCAGGGCGGCCAGAAGGCAGAGCTTCCTGAGCATGAAATCCCTCCGCTCGGGGTTGTTGTCGGGGATCATGCCTAGCCCGCGCGGCGGCAGCGGTCAAATACCCTCTCCGGCGTCGAGAAAGGCGCGCGCCTCGGCCGCCGATTCGAAGATATGCGGCGAGAGCGCCCGGTCGGCCAGGGCGTGGCCCAGCTTGAGCCGCATGAAGGCCGAGCCGGAGTAACGGCTCACGCGCGCGTAGAAGCGCTCGGTCACGTCCGCGACCATCGCGGTGTATGCCTCCGCGATGTCCTCGTCGATGCGCGCGCCATCGTAGTTGACCACCACGTCGACGCGCCGGCCGAGCGGCGCGCAGACCTCGGCCACGCGCGCGCGGATCCGTTCGATCTCGTCGAGGCTGCGCACGCGCAGCTTCTCGAAGTTCACGAAGAGCTGTCCCGTGGCGGGATCGAGGGCAATGCGGTCCGCGAGATCGAGGTGCAAGAGGTCGGTCTTCAGCCCCATCGGCTGGTCGTGGAAGATACGCGCGTCCATCGTGATGATCTCGTCGATGACCGGCTGGAAGGCCATCTGCGCGAGGATGTCGCGCTCGATGTCGACGCCCGGCGCCACCTCGGCAAGCCGCAGGCCATCCGGCGCGAGCTCGAACACGCACCGCTCGGTGACATAGAGAACCGGCTGCCCAAGCCGCGCGGCCCGAGAGCCCGAGAAGGTGATCTGTTCGACGGCCTCTCGGAACTTCTGGGCACGGCCCTCGGTCCTGATCGCCAGCTGGCCGTCCTCGATGGCGACGTCGAGCCCGCCTGCGGTGAAGGTTCCGGCAAACACCACGCGCTTGGCCGATTGCGAGATGTTGATGAACCCGCCGGCGCCCGCGAGCTTGGGTCCGAAGCGCGAAACGTTCACGTTGCCCGTCGCGTCGGCCTCGGCCAGGCCAAGGCAGGCCATGTCGAGCCCGCCCCCGTCGTAGAAGTCGAACTGGGCGTTCTGCGCGATGATCGCGTCGGTGTTGATCGCCGCGCCGAAATCGAGGCCCGAGGCGGGCTGGCCGCCGACCACGCCGGGCTCGGCCGTCAGGGTCATGTGCTGGGTGAGTCCTTCCTCGCCCGCGACCGCGGCGACCCCCTCGGGCATGCCGATGCCGAGATTGACGACGCCGTTGACGGGCAGCTCGAAGGCGCAGCGCCGGGCGATCACCTTGCGCGCATCAAGCGGCATCGACTTGACGGCGTTCGCCGGGGCGCGAAAGCGGCCCGAGAAGTAGTGCGAATAGGCGGTGGCATAGGTTTGCAGGTGGTTCTCGGGGCGCGCGACCACCACGGCATCGACCAGCGTGCCGGGGATCACGACGTCGCGCGGATTGAGCGTGTGCGAGGCAGCGATGCGTTCGACCTGAACGATCACGAGGCCGCCGGAATTCCTCACCGCCATCGCCTGGGCGAGGTTGTCGAGGATCAGGGCCTCGCGCTCCATCGTGACGTTGCCCGTCTCGTCGGCGGTGGTTCCGCGCAGCAGCGCCACGTCGAGCTTCTGGCGACGATAGAAGAGCCAGTCATCGCCGCCGATCCTGATCAGTTCCACCACGACGTCGCGCGACTGCTCGTTTATCCGGCCGCCGCCGAGGCGCGGATCGACGAACGTCTCGAGTCCGATCTTGGAAATCGCGCCGGGTCGGCCCGCGGCGATCTCGCGATAGAGCTGGCTGATCACGCCCTGCGGCAGGTTCCAGCCCTGGATCTTGCCTTCGATCGCGAGCTTCCCGATCTTCGGGATCAACCCCCAGTGGCCGCCAATCACCCGAGCCAGAAGGCCGTCATGCCCGAGGCGGTTGAGCCCGCGCGTCTTGCCGTCGCCCTGGCCGGCAGCGAACAGGAGCCCCAGGCCCCGCGGCTCGCCCGTCTCGACGAAGCGCGCCTCGATCGCGGCGAGGAGTTCGTCTGGCACGCCGATGCCGACAAAGCCGGAAGTCGTGAGCCAGTCGCCGTCGCGCACGAGGCGGGCGGCCTCCGAGGCCGAGACGATCTTGTTTCGCATCTGTCAGACCCGCTGGTTGAGGCACATTCCCGACCATGCCCCGATGCCGTGTGGACGGGCAAGACGCTCGGTTCGAGCGGTCCGGCCGCGCGCCTCTTACGGGGGCTTGTAAGTTCCATGCAGTTGGATTTAGCTGCGAGGCATGCGGTGGTTGGGGGAGCCACCGGGCGGCATCGGTTCCGCGCAAGTCGCGGCGGATGCGTGAGAGGGGTCCGGATGGAATACTTCGTTCAGCAGCTCATCAACGGCGTGACGCTGGGTTCGATCTACGGGCTGATCGCCATCGGCTACACGATGGTCTACGGCATCGTCGGGATGATCAACTTCGCCCATGGCGATATCTTCATGGTCGGCGCCTTCGTATCGCTGATCGCCATCACCGCGCTCGGACTCACCGCCTCGACCGGCCTTGGGCTGACGATCATCGCGCTGATCCTGGTCCTGATCTTCGCGATGCTGATCGCGTCGGTCTATGGCTGGACGGTCGAGCGCATCGCCTACCGCCCGCTGCGCGGATCGTTCCGCCTCGCGCCACTGATCACCGCGATCGGCATGTCGATCGTGCTCCAGAACTACGTGCAGATCGCCCAGGGCGCGCGCGTCAAGCCGCTCCAGCCGATCATCCAGGACGGATACACGATCATGCGGCGCGTCGACGAGCAGGGCGAGTTCGTCGTGCAGATCTCGAACATGCAGATCTTCATCATCCTGCTGACCACGGCGCTGATGGTCACCTTCTCGATGATCATCGCCAAGACGCCGCTCGGACGTGCGCAGCGCGCCTGCGAGCAGGACCGCAAGATGGCGGCACTGTCGGGCATCAATGTCGATCGCACGATCTCGCTGACCTTCGTCATGGGTGCCGCTCTCGCCGCCGTCGCGGGCCTGATGTTCCTGCTCTATTACGGCGTGATCGACTTCTTCATCGGCTTCGTCGCCGGCGTGAAGGCCTTCACCGCCGCGGTGCTGGGCGGCATCGGCTCGTTGCCGGGCGCGATGCTCGGCGGCCTCGTGATCGGCCTGATCGAGACCTTCTGGTCGGCCTATTTCTCGATCGAGTACAAGGACGTGGCCGCCTTCGCGATGCTGGCGCTGGTGCTGATCTTCCTGCCGCAGGGTCTGCTGGGCAAACCCGAGGTCGAGAAGGTCTGATGGCATCCATGGCCCTGAAACGCTCGCCCCGCTCGATTCTCATCGATCTTGCGGTTACCAGCTTCCTCGCCCTGGCGATCTTCGGCGTCATGGTCGGCCTGCGGACGGAAACGGTGCCCGGCGGCCTCGAGCTTCAGCCGCAATGGATGTCGGCCCTTCTCCTTGTCGCGGCGGCCGTCGGCGGGCGCGCGATCCTGCTCCTCACCGTCTGGAATCGCCCCGAGGGCGCACCGTCCCTCATCCCCGCGGCGGTGCGGGAAGGCGCGGGCAGCGCGATATCGCGGGTCGGCAAGGTATTCGGCCCGGCGCTACTCGTCTTTGCGCTGCTCCTGCCCTTCCTGCCGTTCACCGACCGCTACATCCTCGATCTGTCGATCCTCGTGCTGACCTACGTGATGCTTGGCTGGGGTCTCAACATCGTCGTCGGCCTCGCCGGCCTGCTCGACCTTGGCTACGTGGCGTTCTACGCGGTCGGGGCTTATTCCTACGCGCTGCTGGCGCTGCACTTCGGCTGGTCGTTCTGGCTCTGCCTGCCGGTCGCCGGCATTCTCGCGGCGTTCTGGGGCATCATTCTCGGGTTTCCCGTGCTCAGGCTCCGGGGCGATTACCTGGCCATCGTGACGCTGGCGTTCGGCGAGATCATCCGCGTGGTCCTGCTGAACTGGTACTGGTTCACGGGAGGCCCCGACGGCCTTTCCGGCATCCCGCGGCCGAGCTTCTTCGGCATCGAGTTCAGCCGCGGCGAGGGCGGGTTCGCCGACGCCTTCGGGCTCGAATACTCATCGCTGCACCGGATCATCTTCCTCTATTTCCTGATCCTGGCGCTCGCGCTGCTCACCAACTACGTGACGATGCGCCTGCGCCGGCTGCCCATCGGCCGCGCCTGGGAGGCGCTGCGCGAGGACGAGATCGCCTGCCGGTCGCTGGGGCTCAACACCACCTCGGTCAAGCTCACGGCTTTCGCGACCGGGGCGATGTTCGGCGGCTTCGCCGGCGCCTTCTTCGCCACGCGGCAGGGCTTCATCTCGCCCGAGAGCTTCACCTTCATCGAGTCGGCGCTCATCCTCGCGATCGTCGTCCTGGGCGGGATGGGTTCGCAGATCGGCGTCGTGATCGCCTCGGTTGCGCTGATCGGCGGCTTCGAGGTGTTCCGCGAGGCCGAGGACTATCGCATGCTGATCTTTGGCCTCGCGATGGTGCTGATCATGATCTGGCGCCCGCGCGGACTGATCGCGACCCGTGCTCCGTCGATCTTCCTGCGCGAGAAGAAGGCGGTATCGGGCAGTCTGGTGGCGCAGGGCGAGGGGCACTGAGATGGCTGGTGACGCCCTGCTCGAGGTCGAGCGCCTGACCATGCGCTTCGGTGGCCTGACGGCCGTCGACGACCTGTCGTTCACCGCGCGACGCGGCGAGATCACCGCCCTGATCGGCCCGAACGGCGCGGGCAAGACCACCGTCTTCAACTGTATCACCGGCTTCTACAAGCCGACTGTCGGGCGCATTACCATGCACCACGACAACGGGGAGCGTTTCCTGCTCGAGCGGCTGCCCGACTTCCAGATCCCGCGCACCGCGAAGGTTGCGCGCACCTTCCAGAACATCCGTCTGTTCGGTGGGATGACCGTGCTCGAGAACCTGATGGTCGCGCAGCACAATCCCCTGATGCGGGCCTCGGGCTACACCTTCGGCGGCGTGCTGGGGATCGGCGGCTACCGGCATGCCGAGCGCGAGGCGGTCGAGCTTGCGAAGTACTGGCTCGAGCAGACCGGCCTGCTGGCGCGCGCCGACGATGCGGCCGGGGATCTGCCCTATGGCGACCAGCGACGGCTCGAGATCGCGCGGGCCATGTGCACGGGCCCGCGGCTGCTGTGTCTCGACGAGCCCGCAGCCGGCCTCAATCCCCGCGAGTCGGACGAGCTCAATCGCCTGCTCCTGTTCATCCGCAAGGAGCGGGGCGTGGGCATCCTGCTGATCGAGCATGACATGAGCGTCGTGATGGGTATCTCGGACCACATCGTGGTGCTCGACTACGGCGCAAAGATCGCCGACGCGGCGCCCGAGGAGATCCGAAACGATCCCAAGGTCATTGCCGCCTATCTCGGCGTCGAGGACGAGGAGGTCGAGGAGGTCGAGCACGAGATCGAGGAAACCGCGGCTGCGGTGAGTGGCGAGGAGGGATCGCAATGAGCGCGCACCCGCTGCTCGCCGTCTCGGAGGTCGAGACGTTCTATGGCCGCATCCAGGCGCTGCGCGGCGTCTCGCTCGACGTGCATCAGGGCGAGATCGTCACGCTGATTGGCGCGAACGGCGCGGGCAAGTCGACCCTCATGATGACCATCTGCGGCTCGCCCCAGGCCCGCTCGGGCCGCGTCCTCTATGACGGGCAGGACATCACGACGTTCCCGACCCACCAGATCATGCATATGGGCATCGCCCAGTCGCCCGAGGGCCGGCGCATCTTCGGCCGCATGACGGTGATGGAGAACCTGATGATCGGCGCCTCGGTCGCCGATCAGAAGTTCTTCGACGAGGATCTCGAGCGCGCCTTTGCGCTGTTCCCGCGCCTCAAGGACCGGCGCGACCAGCGCGGCGGCACGCTGTCGGGCGGCGAGCAGCAGATGCTGGCAATCGCCCGCGCGCTGATGGCACGCCCGCGGCTCCTGCTGCTCGACGAGCCGTCGCTCGGGCTGGCGCCGCTGGTGGTCAAGCAGATCTTCGGTGCCATCGGCGAGCTCAATCGCGCCGACGGCCTCACCGTGTTCCTGGTCGAGCAGAACGCCTATCACGCGCTCAAGCTGGCGCACCGGGGCTATGTGATGGTGAACGGCCAGATCACCATGAGCGGCACCGGTACTGAACTGCTGGCACGCGACGAGATCCGGGCGGCCTATCTGGAAGGGGGCGCGCACTGACATGGGCGTGATCTGGGAGACCGATTTCGTCACCTTCTTCTTCGTCACGCTGGTGATCGGCGGGGGCGCGGCCTTCATGTCCGGCCGGGCACTCGCCTCGACATGGCAGCCGATCTGGCGCCTGATCTTCTACATGGTGCTGCTGGCGGCCGCGATCAGGTTCTTCCACTTCGCGCTCTTCAGCGGGACGCTTCTGTCGGTACATTACTATCTGGTCGACGCGGCCTCGGTGATTGCGCTTGCGCTGCTCGGATATCGGCTCAAACGTGTGAACCAGATGGTGACGCAATACGAGTGGCTCTACGAGCGCGCCGGCCCATTCGGGTGGCGTGAGCGGGGCTGATGGCGCAAGAAGGTTGACAACTGGGAACGCCGCTGCGGCAGCGTGCCGACACGGCGCTTCGTAAAAAGGGGAGACGATCCGAAATGAAGAAGTTCCTTTTGATGGGGACCGCGCTCTCGCTCGGTCTGATGGTCGGGCAGGGCGTCGCGCTGGCCGACATCCAGATCGCGACTGCGGGCCCGATGACGGGGCAGTATGCGAGCTTCGGTGCCCAGATGAAGGCCGGTGCCGAGCAGGCGGTCGCGGATATCAACGCCGCCGGCGGTGTGAACGGCGAGCAGCTGGTCCTGAGCATCGGCGACGATGCCTGCGACCCGAAGCAGGCCGTGGCGGTCGCGAACCAGATGGTGTCGAAGGGCGTCGTCTTCATGGCCGGGCACTTCTGCTCGGGCTCGTCGATCCCGGCGTCGCAGGTCTACGAGGAGGAAGGGATCATCCAGATCTCGCCCGCCTCGACCAACCCCAAGTTCACCGATGAAGGTGGTCCGAACGTGTTCCGTGTCTGCGGCCGCGACGACCAGCAGGGCCAGGTCGCCGGGGCGCTTCTCGCCGAGGAGTTCGCCGGCAAGCGGGTCGCGATCCTTCACGACAAGACCGCCTACGGCAAGGGGCTCGCGGACCAGACCCTCGCATCCTACGAAGCCCTGGGCGGCAAGCCCGCGATGTACGAGGCGATCACGGCCGGCGAGAAGGACTACACCGCGCTGGTCTCGAAGCTGAAGCAGGAGAACATCGACGTCGTTTACCTGGGCGGCTACCACACCGAGGCCGGTCTGATCGTGCGCCAGATGCGCGATCAGGGCATGAGCACGCAGCTGATCTCGGGCGACGCCCTCGTGACCAACGAGTACTGGTCGATCACCGGTGACGCCGGCCAGGGGACGCTGATGTCCTTCTCGCCCGATCCGCGCAAGAACCCCGAGGCGGCGGAAGTGGTGCAGAAGTTCAAGGACCAGGGCATCGAGCCCGAGGGCTATGTGCTCTACACCTATGCCGCGATCCAGGCATGGGCGCAGGCGGCCGCCGCGGCGGGCGCCACCGACATGGAGGCCGTTGCGGCGGCGCTGCACTCGGGCGAGTTCGACACCGTGCTGGGTAGTCTCTCCTTCGACGACAAGGGCGACGTCACCCTGCCGGGCTATGTCTGGTACGAGTGGAAGGACGGCAGCTACGACTACCGCTGATCGTTCATCCGACTGAACGGGCTGCGCGCGGGACCGCGCGCAGCCCTTTTTTCGACCGGGAGGGCCGCTGCCATGACCGATATCGAGCACATGAGCGCCCATGACGCCGCCGAGGATCCGCGCAACGCGAAGCTCCTCATCCACGTCAATGGTCGTCTCGTGCCACGCGCCGAGGCGATGGTCTCGGTTTATGACAGCGGGTTCATGCTGGGCGACGGCGTCTGGGAAGGACTGCGCCTGCACCACGGGCGCTGGGCATTCCGCGACGCCCATCTCGACCGGCTTTTCGAGGCGGCCAGGGCGATCGACCTCGACATCGTCCGCACGCGCGAGGACCTCGCCGCGGCGCTCGACGAGATCGCGGAAGCGAACGGCATGACTGACGACGCGCATGCGCGGCTGATGGTGACCCGCGGGGTCAAGGCGCGACCCTTCCAGCATCCCGGGCTGTCCCGTTCGGGCCCCACGATCGTGATCATCGCCGAGCACAGCCGTCCGACACTGCCCCGCGGGATCCGGTTGATGACCGTGCCCCAGCATCGCGGCTTGCCGCTGACGCAGGACCCCAAGCTCAATTCGCATTCCAAGCTGAACTGCATCCTCGCCTGCATCCACGCCGAGAAAGCGGGCGCCGACGAGGCCCTGATGCTTGACCCCTTCGGCTTCGTGAACACCACGAATTCCTGCAACTTCTTCATCGTCCGCCGCGGCGAGGTCTGGACCTCGACCGGCGACTACTGCCTCAACGGCATTACCCGCGGCCACGTGATCGAGCTTTGCCGCGAGAACGGCATCCCGGTCTTCGAGCGCAACTTCTCGCTGGTCGAGACCTACTCCGCCGAGGAGGCCTTCCTCACCGGCACATTCGGCGCGCAAACCCCTGTCGCCGAGATCGACGGCCGGCGCATCGGCGATGGCGGGCTGGGCCCCGTGACGGCGCGCATCCGCGCGCTCTATGCCGACCTCGTGGCCCGCGACGTCAGAGCCGCCTGAGCGGGTTCAGGGCAGCGGGCGCGGCTTGCCGCCGTCGTCGATCGCGACGAAGGTGAAGACGGCCTCGGTCACCTTCACATGCTCGGCCGCCGGCATGCGGGTGATCCAGACCTCGACCTCGATCCGCATGGATGTTCGTCCCTCGGCCTCGATGCGGCTGTGGATCGACACCACGTCGCCGACCCATACGGGCCGATGGAACGTCATGCGCTCGACCGCCACGGTTGCCACGCGTCCGCGTGCGCGGCGTCGTGCCAGAACGCTGGCGCCAAGGTCCATCTGGGCCATGAGCCACCCGCCGAAGATGTCGCCATTGGCGTTGGTGTCGGCCGGCATGGCGATGGTCTGGAGCGTGACCTCGCCCTGCGGTGCCGAGCCGGTCGTCGTCTCGGTCATTCGGGCTCCTTTCGCGCAATGGGACGAGACTGGCCCACCCCGGCTGCAGCATGCAAGCCGGCGCTTTCGGTGCACCATTTCGCGGCGGCACGTCCTGCATGAAACCCCGTGGCAAGCGATGCGGTCAGAAGGTAGCCGCCGGTCGGGGCTTCCCAGTCGAGCATCTCGCCCGCGGCAAACACGCCGGGCAGGCGCTTGAGCATCAGGCCCTCGTCAAGGTCGCTCCAGCAGATCCCGCCCGCCGAGGAAATCGCCTCGGCCAGCGGGCGCGATCGTAAGACCGGAACCGGCAGCGACTTGATCGCGCCTGCAATCGAAACCGGGTCGCCCAGTGCGTCCGGGGCCAACTCGCGCAACAGTCCCGCACGCACCCCAGCGATCCCGGCGGCCTTGCGCAGGTGGTTCGCGAGCGAGGCCCGACCCCGCGGTTTCGACAAACGCCGGATCAGCGTGTCGCGGGTCACGTCAGGGGCGAGGTCGAGGAGGAGTTCGGCCTCGCCCTGTCCGAGCGCATCGCGAAGTGCGGCGGACACGGCATAGACGAGGCTGCCCTCGATGCCCTGCCGGGTGACCACCAACTCACCCCGCGCCTGTCGCGTACCAACGCGAAGCGCGACATTCTTCACCGGCGCCCCGGCGTGCTGCGCGGCGAAATGCGCTGACCATGCAACATCGAAGCCCATGTTCGCGGGCCGGAAGGGGCGCACGCCCACGCCTCGTGCCTCCAGCCATGGCACCCAGGCGGCGTCCGAGCCGAGCCGGGGCCAGGATGCGCCCCCCAGCGCCAGAACCGCGACCTGCGCGCGGACCCGTCGTGGCCCGTGCGCCGTCTCGAAGACCAGTGCCTCCCCGTTCCAGCCCTGCCAGCGCCAGCGGGTCCGGAACTCGACGCCACTCAGCCGCTGCAGCCAGCGCCGAAGAAGGGGCGAGCCCTTCATGGCCGTCGGAAAGACGCGGCCCGACGAGCCGGTAAAGATCTCCTCGCCCAGCCCGCGCGCCCAATCCATCGCCGCGCGGGGCCCGAATGCGGCGAGCATGGGCGCGAGCCGGGCCCCATCGTCGCCGAATGCCGCGAGAAACGCCTCGGCGCTTTCGTCCTTCGTCAGGTTGAGGCCGGACTTCCCGGCCATCAGGAACTTGCGGGCGACGCTCGGCTTGGCTTCGAAAACCACCGGGCGCAGCCCCGCTGAAAGGAGCGCCTCGGCCGCCGCGAGGCCCGCCGGCCCCGCACCGATGACCGCGGCTGTGACAGGCTCGACGGGGCAGGGTTCTTCCATCGCCGGCGGTCGCGATCCGACTGGACTCACTCGAAGCTCTCGGCGATGCGGGCGAGGCGGGCCTCGATCTCCCAACGCGGGCCCTTGGACAGGAATGTCCGGCTCAACGCCCGGATCTCGAGCGGCTGCGTCGCGAGCCGTTCGACCTCGACCCAGCGGGTCCAGTCGTCCATCGGCCGCCATCCCGGCGCATCGATCCGGCAATCAGGCAGCCGCCAGTGGAAGGTGGGCCGGGCCGAGATCTTCTCGTCCGGCAGACGGCGACGGACGCGCGGCGCGTCGAGATGCGCAAACAGCGGCAACATGTCGAGCTCCATGTTCCGCGTGGGATTGAACGCGATGTAGTCGTCGATCAGCCGGCCCAGTTCCGGCGCGTAGCCGGCGTCGAGGATGTGCCGCGCGTAGTCGACGGCGAAGGGGTTGATGTAATTCTGCATCCGCCGGATCGTCGCGAGCCTGCTGTCCCGGCGCAGCCGCGGGGCGATCAGCACATAGGCCCGCAGCACCGAAAGCAGGTACTCGGCATCGTATGCGGCGGCCTCGACGTTGAGATGCATGCCGAAGCCGGCAAAGGTGGAATGCTCGGTCCCGGTTGCGCCGGCCGCGCGGAGCCCTGTGATCAGCGGCATCAGCGCCGGCAGATCGGGCCAGCCGACCGGTGGGGCGACCAGCTCGACCGGCATGACCAGGCCCGCAACGTCCCCCAGAAACGCCGCGGCGAGGCGCGGAAGCTCGTTATCCTCCTCGCTCTCATCCGGGTTGCCGACATGGCGGCGCAGATGTTCGGGATGCGCCCACCGCGTGTCGAGCTCGACGCGAAAGCTGCCGCGCCACGGGCTGCCTGCCGGAGGGGTGATCCGGAAGCGATGGGGGTCTTCCTCGTGCAGTGCCGAGCCCGGACCGAGCGCCCGGGTCACGGCTCGTGCCGCGTCGAAGGCGGTCAGTTGCCCGAACTCGAGCTCGACCCCGACCCCGCGCGGGCGACCGTCTGCGCCCTCCGCGACCGGCGGCGCCACCACCTCGACCGCGTCATGGAAACGCTCGTGGGACCCGCGGCGGGACTCCTCGCTGTTCATCATGCCTGATGCTCCGCGTCGTCGCCGGGTGGCCGGCCCGTGCCTCGTAAGACAATGTGGCGTCCGCTCGGGCGCGCCGCAATGGGGACTGGCCGAGGATCACCCGCAGCGCTAGCTTCTGGGCCATGACACCGGGCGAGGATCCGATCTGTCCGCTCTGCAAGCGGCCCATCCCTCCAAGGGCGAAACGATCGCTGCACCATCTGGTTCCGCGGCTTAAGGGCGGGGCCGGCGGTCCCGTCGTCCTGCTCCACCAGATCTGCCATAACGAGATCCACGCGACCCTGAGCGAGGCCGAACTTGCCCGCGGCTACGACAGCATCGAGGCATTGCGCGCCCACCCCCGCATCGCGCGATTCGTTTCCTGGGTGGCCCGGCGTAACCCGGCCTTCCACAGCCGCAGCGACGGGCGCGGAAGACGGCGACGGTGATCCCGGCGGCACCGGCGCGCAGGTCGCACGCGCGCTCTGGGCGCGGGCGGCGGGCTCTGCTATCTCGACACCGGAACGAGCGAAGGCGGGGAGTTGAAATGGCCGGGCCGAGAACGATCCTGATCACCGGCTGCTCGTCGGGCATCGGTCATCACGCGGCACACGAACTCGCGCGACGCGGCTGGCAGGTGCTCGCGACCTGCCGCAAGGAGGAAGACTGCGCGCGCCTGCGCGACGAGGGGCTCGAAAGCTTTCGGCTCGACTACCAGGACAACGCCTCGATCCACGCCGCCTTCGGGACCGCGATGGAGCGCAGCGGCGGCCGGCTCGACGCGCTGTTCAACAACGGTGCCTTCGCCCAGCCCGGCGCCGTCGAGGACCTGCCGACCGACGCGCTGCGCGCGAGCTTCGAGGCGAATTTCTTCGGATGGCACGAGCTTACCCGGCTGGTGCTGCCGGTGATGCGCCGCCAGGGGCAGGGGCGACTGATCCAGTGCTCGAGCGTGCTGGGTTTCTCGGCGCTGAGGATGCGTGGCGCCTATATCGCGACCAAGCACGCGATCGAAGGATATACCGATACCCTGCGCCTCGAGTTGAGGGGCAGCGGGATCCATGTCGTGCTGCTCGAGCCGGGTCCGATCAAGACCCGCATGCGCGAGAACGCCCAGGCCCATTACGAGCGCTGGATCGACCGCGAGAACACGCACTGGGCTGAGTTCTACCGAAGCACGCTCGAGCCTCGGCTCTACAAGAAGAACCCGCCGCCGGACGTCGGCGAGCTGTCCTGCCGGGCCACGACGGAAAAGGTGCTCGTGGCGCTCGAGGCGGCCCGGCCGCGCCCCCGCTACTACGTCACGCGGCCCACGCATCTGGTGGGTGCGATGAAACGGCTTTTGCCCACGCGCTGGATGGATGCGATCATGGGGGTGCAATGACAAGGGACGCGACGCCGCTGCGACGCAAACTCACCCTGTCCGTTCACATCGGGGCGCGCTAGGTATGCTGTCCATGTCAGGTATCTTCTTCTATCTCGCGGCGGCGGCCTGTCTCGCGACGCTTGCCGTCCTCTTGATCGGCATCGGCGGCTTCGGGTCGGGCAAGGCCTCGCCGCGCTTCTCGAACCGCATGATGCGCTACCGCGTCATCGCGCAGGCGATTGCGATCGTGCTGCTTCTGATGATGGTCTGGTTTGCCAAGCAGGGAATGTGACGGATGGTGGTGCTCAACCGGATCTACACGCGGACGGGTGACGCGGGCGAGACGGCGCTTGGTGACGGCAGCCGCGTGGCCAAGCATTCGGCGCGCGTCGCGGCTTACGGCACGGTCGACGAGCTCAACTCGGTCGCGGGTCTCGCGCGGCTTCATGCCGAGGGCGAGATGGACGTGAGCCTCGCGCGCATCCAGAACGATCTCTTCGACCTCGGCGCGGATCTCTGCCGGCCCAACATGGACCGCGACGCCGAGGCCGAGTACCCGCCGCTGAGGGTCGCGGCCGCGCAGGTCGAGAGGCTTGAGCGCGAGATCGATGCGATGAACACCCGCCTTCAGCCCCTGCGGAGCTTCGTGCTTCCGGGCGGATCGGCGCTGTCGGCGCATCTGCACATGTGCCGCACGGTCTGCCGCAGGGCCGAGCGCCTTACCGTCGAGCTTGCGACGACCGAAGGGGTCAACGAGTCGGCGATCCGCTATCTCAACCGCCTGTCGGACTGGTTCTTCGTGGCATCGCGCATCGCCAATGATGACGGGCGCGCCGACGTGCTTTGGGTGCCCGGCGCGAACCGCTGATCGCGGCGCGCCGCACCGACGCGGGGGGCGTCTCGCGATGCCTTCCGCGCGCCCGGCGCGCATGGGCGAGGCTGGCGGGGCTTGTCGCGCTGGCCATGATCGGCGCGCCGCTCGCGGCATCCGCCCGCCCGCCCGAGCCGCCGCCAGCCCCCTCCGTCGCGCCCGAGAGCCCGGAAGGGCTTTGCCACACCATCGAGAATGCGGCGCATGAACACGATCTGCCGCCCGAGTTCCTCGCCCGGCTGATCTGGAAGGAAAGCCGCTTCGATGTGCGCGCGGTCAGTCCGAAGGGCGCGCTTGGCGTTGCACAGTTCATGCCCGCGACCGCCCGCCTGCGGGGACTCGACGACCCCTTCGACCCGCAACAGGCGATCTCCGCATCGGCGCGCTACCTGTCGGACCTCAAGGTGCTCTTCGGCAATCTCGGCCTCGCCGCCGCAGCCTACAACGCAGGCGAGGATCGGGTGGGCCGCTACGTCGCGCGGAGGTCCGGCCTGCCAGCCGAGACGCATGACTACGTGCTGTCGATCACCTTCCGGCCGGCCGAGTGGTTCAGGACGCCGGGACGCGAGCTCGAGCCACGCCCGCTCGATCCCGAACGCTCCTTCCGCGAGGCCTGCGCGATGCTGCCGGTTGTCCCCACGCGCGCCGCGCTGTTCGAGGGGGCGGACTGGCAGCCATGGGGTGTGCAGGTTGCGGGGCATTTGCGGCGCTCGGTCGCGCTGAGGCATTTTTCCCGCGTGCAGGCGCGCTATGCGTCGATCATCGGCACGCGAATGCCGATGCTGGTGCGGGCGCGGGCCGCGACGGGGCCGCGCCGCATTTGGTCGGTCCGCCTTGGCGCCGACACGCGGTCCGAGGCGGCAAAGCTTTGCGCGCGGCTGCGCGCGGCCGGGGCGCCCTGTCTTGTCCGCCGCAACTGAGGCTCCTCGCCTGACCGTGCGGGCGCGCGGCCGATGTCTGGTGGCATGCGGGAGGGGATCGCCGCCTGCGTCAGATCGCCCCCCTTTGCGCGGGTTGCCCGTGGCCTCGCGGCTGGCGTAGGTCAGACGGGTTTCTGGCGATTCCCCGTCAATGCGCGTCGCTTTTTTCCTACGTTTGCCGTCGCGAGTGCGCTAAGGGATGCGCCGGATAGGAACAGGATGAGTGGACCCTGCGCGGTCCCGCCCCCCGAGCCGCCTGGAGGAGAGAGCGCATATGAAGGTGCTGGTGCCCGTAAAGCGCGTGATCGACTACAACGTGAAGGTCCGTGTGAAGGCGGACAACACGGGCGTCGATCTCGCCAACGTGAAGATGTCGATGAACCCCTTCGACGAGATCGCCGTCGAGGAGGCCATCCGTCTCAAGGAAGCCGGCAAGGCCGAGGAGATCGTCGCGGTCTCGATCGGCGTCAAGCAGGCGCAGGAGACGCTGCGGACCGCGCTCGCGATGGGCGCCGACCGCGCCATCCTGATCGAGGCGGCCGACGATGTCGGAACCGATATCGAGCCGCTGGCGGTGGCGAAGCTCCTCAAGGCCGTGATCGACGAGGAGCAGCCCGGCCTCGTGCTCTGCGGCAAGCAGGCGATCGACAACGACATGAACGCGACCGGCCAGATGCTGGCCGCGCTGCTCGGCTGGAGCCAGGCGACCTTCGCCTCGAAGCTCGAGATCGAGGACGGCAGCGCCAAGGTGACCCGCGAGGTCGATGGCGGGCTGCAGGTGATCAAGGTCAAGATGCCGGCGATCGTCTCGGTCGACCTGCGCCTCAACGAGCCGCGCTACGCGTCGCTGCCCAACATCATGAAGGCCAAGAAGAAGCCGCTCGACACCAAGACGCCCGCGGATTACGGCGTCGACGTGTCCCCGCGCCTCGCGGTCCTGAAGGTCGAGGAGCCGCCGGCGCGCAAGGCCGGCGTCAAGGTGGGCTCGGTCGCGGAGCTCGTCGAAAAGCTGAAGAACGAAGCAGGGGTGATCTGAGATGGCTGTTCTTCTTCTCGCTGAAATCACCGATGGCGTCCTGTCGCTGGATGCGACCGGCAAGGCCGTGACCGCGGTCTCGGGCCTCGGCGACATCACCGTGCTGTGCTGCGGCGCCAAGGCGGCGGCCGCGGCCGAGTCGGCGGCCAAGATCGCCGGCGTCAAGAAGGTGCTCTGCGCCGAGGATCCGCTCTACGGCCACCGCCTGGCCGAGCCGGCGGCGGCGCTGATCGCGAGCCTCGCGGGCGACTACAGCCACGTCGTCGCGCCCGCCACGACCGACGCCAAGAACATCATGCCGCGCGTGGCCGCGCTGCTCGATGTCATGGTGCTCTCGGACGTGCAGGAGGTGGTGGACGCCGACACCTTCGTGCGGCCGATCTATGCCGGCAATGCGATCCAGACGGTGAAGTCGGCCGACGCGACCAAGGTCATGACGATCCGCACCGCGACCTTCGACGCGGCCGGCGAGCAGGGCGCGGTCGCGGTCGAGACCATCGCGACGGGTGCCAATCCCGCGCTGTCGGAATGGGTCGAGGACAAGGTGGTGTCGTCCGACCGGCCCGAGCTGACCTCGGCCAAGATCGTCATCTCGGGCGGCCGCGGCATGGGCTCGAAGGAAAACTTCGCCCTGATCGAGAAGGTGGCCGACAAGCTGGGCGCCGCGACCGGCGCCAGCCGCGCGGCGGTGGACTCGGGCTACGCCCCCAACGACTGGCAGGTCGGCCAGACCGGCAAGGTGGTGGCCCCCGACCTCTACATCGCCGTTGGCATCTCGGGCGCGATCCAGCACCTCGCGGGCATGAAGGACTCGAAGGTCATCGTCGCCATCAACAAGGACGACGAGGCCCCGATCTTCCAGGTGGCGGATTACGGGCTGGTGGGCGACCTGTTCGACGTGCTGCCCGAGCTGGAGAAGGCGCTGGGCTGAGCCCCGCGCTGCCGGCCGAAACACGAAAGCCCGCGCTGAAAGGCGCGGGCTTTCGCCTTTTCGGACAAGATTTTCACGCGTGAAATCATCGTCAAGTTATTGAAATAATTGATTTGCGTAGAGGTGTCTGCGTGAAAGCCATGTGCGGCGCCCGCGTCAGGGCGGGATTCGGGCGCGCTGGATTCAGGTCGATTTAGGCTTCCGCTTCGCGTTCTTCGGCCGCAGGAGCCACCCCTTGACCTCGTGCCGACGCATGTCGAACCCGCCGCCTTTCTCGACGAGATCCTTGAGCTTGGTCTGACCGTAGCTGCGCGTATCGAAATCCGGCGCGATCTTGGTGATCTGGCTGCCGACGCTGGAAAGCGTTGCCCAGCCATCATCGTCGTCAAGTCCGGTCATGGCTTTCATGATGATCGGCACGGCCTTCGACGCGGGCTCCTTCGCCGATGCGGTCGGGGGCACGGCGGTGGCCGGATCAGATTTCGCGGAGGGTGAGCCTGCGCCGGGATCCGGCGAAACGGGGGCGGGCCTCTGGCGCGTTTCGATGCGCTCGGCCTCGGCGCGGGGTGGTTCGGCGGATGCTTGCGGGTCGTCGGCCGCGTCGGCGACCAGGTTCTCGACATAGATGAACTGCGAGCACGCGTTGCGGAAGGCGACCGGCGTCTTGCGCTCCCCAAAGCCGTAGACCTTTAGCCCCTCCTCGCGCAGGCGCTGCGATAATCGGGTAAAGTCGCTGTCGGAACTGACCAGGCAGACGCCATCGAGCTTGCCCTTGTGCATGAGGTCCATCGCATCGATGACGAGCGCGATATCCGAGGCGTTCTTCCCCTTGATGTTGTTGCGCTGCTGATGCTGCAGGATCGCGAGCGCCTGCACCGGCTCGTTCCAGCCGGCGAGGTGCTGGCCCGAGAAGTCGCCGTAGATGCGCCGGACGTTCGCTTCGCCCAGCTTTGCGATCTCGTCGAAAATCGCCTTCGCGTATTTTTGGTTGGCGTTGTCTGCGTCGATGAGAACGGCGAGGCTCAGCGCCCCGGCTTCGGTTGCCATGAATGTATCTCCTGGAAATCTCCTGCTCCGATCTCGCCGGCCTGCGGCGATGCTGTCAACCGGCGACCCTCGTCACATGGCGAGGCGGTGGCCTGCACACTTGGTTGGCAAAAAAGCCTCGGGATGCGCCATTTTCCGTCACACGCGCTTGCGCCGGGCGGTGTGAACCTCATACTTGTCCGCTGCAACGCACAATCAGAGGTGCGGCACAAGAATTCGGGGGTCAGGATCATGGAGATCCGCACGGTTGGCGTGGTCGGCGCCGGTCAGATGGGCGCAGGCATCGCCCAGGTCTTTGCGCAGGCGGGCTACGAGGTCAGCCTTTTCGACATCAATGCCGAGCAGGTGCAGGCCGCGCTCGGGAAGATCGAGGAAGGCTACGAGCGGCTGGTCTCGAAGGAGCGGCTTGATCCGGCCGAGGCCAAGGCGGCGATGGCGCGCATCAAGGTGGCCGAGGTGCTGACCGACATGGGCCCGCTCGACCTGATCATCGAGGCGGCGACCGAGGACGAGCGGATCAAGAACAAGATCTTTGCCGAGCTCAGGCCGCACCTGGGCCCGCAGACCATCCTGACGACCAACACCTCGTCGATCTCGATCACCCGGCTCGCCTCGGCCACCGACCGGCCCGAGCGCTTCATGGGCTTCCACTTCATGAACCCCGTGCCGGTGATGCAGCTCGTCGAGCTTATCCGCGGCATCGCCACCGACGAGGAGACCTTCCAGCTTCTGAAGGGCGTGGTCGAGAAGATCGGCAAGACGGCGGCGAATGCCGAGGATTTTCCCGCCTTCATCGTCAACCGCATCCTGCTGCCGATGATCAACGAGGCGATCTACACGCTCTACGAGGGGGTGGGCACGGTCGAATCGATCGACACCGCGATGAAGCTGGGCACCAACCACCCGATGGGCCCGCTCGAGCTTGCCGATTTCATCGGCCTCGATGTCTGCCTCGCGATCATGAACGTGCTGCATGACGGGCTGGCGGACACCAAGTACCGGCCCTGTCCGCTGCTGGTGAAATATGTCGAGGCCGGCTGGCTGGGGCGCAAGACCAAGCGGGGCTTCTACGATTACCGCGGCGAGAAGCCGGTGCCGACGCGCTAGGCTCGGGCCGGATTATTGCTGTCTCGGCAATATTAAATTCCGGTGATCCGTCTGGAGAAAACTGCCATCACACTTATGTTGAGCGCGCATTCCGGCAGCGTGCCGGTATGAGTGACGGCAGTTGGACCAACGACACCGGATACAGAGCATGAAATTCCAGAGCCTTGCCCTCGCCGCGGCCTTCGCCCTCGGCGCCGTTCTTCCCGCCGCCGCCGAGCCGCATGTCCTCGACAAGAGCCATGCGAGCATCACCTTCCAGGTGGACCATCTCGGTTTCTCGACCGTGCATGGCAAGTTCCGCGAGTTCGACGCGCAGATCGAGTTCGACCCCGAGAAGGTCGAGGATACCCGCCTGCGCTTCGTCGTCATGGCCGACAGCATCGACACGGGCTGGGGCCCGCGTGATGATCATCTGAAGACCGGCGACTTCTTCGCCGCCGCCGAGAACCCCGAGATCGTGTTCGAGTCGACCTCGGTCACCCCGACGGGCAGCGACACCGCCGACGTGGCGGGCACGCTGACCATGAAGGGCGCGAGCCATCCGGTCACCTTCATGGCCAAGCTCAACAAGCTGGGGCCCTCGCCCTTCGATCCCAGCAAGACGATCGCGGGCTTCACCGCGACCGGCGAGATCGACCGCACCAAGTTCGGCATGGACTATGCCGCGCCGGCGGTGAGCGCGGTCATTCCGGTCCGGATCGACCTTGAGATGAGCCCCGCGAACTGATCCCTTCCCGGCCGCGCTGTTGCGCGGCCGGTCTCGTCCGCGCCGGCTGCGCGCCGCACCGGGGCCGACGGCTCCGCTCAGGAGGGCTGAGATGACCCTTTGGAACACGCGCGAGGGCTGGGGCTGGCCGGCGAGGCTGCTGCACTGGTCGATCGCCGCCATCATCCTGTTCCAGCTGGGCGTCGGCTTCTACATGGTCAACGCGATCGAGATGACCGTCGACGGCATCGCGGCGCGCACCGGGCTGACGCAGACCCACAAGAGCTGGGGCTTCGTCGTCTTCGTCCTGGCGTTGGTGCGCGTCAGCTGGCGGCTTGCGAACCGCCGGCCCGAGCCGCCGGCCGGGGCGACGCCGCTCGAGAACCTGCTTGCCGAGGGCGCGCATCTCGCACTTTACGCGCTGATATTCGCCCTGCCGCTGAGCGGCTGGCTGATGGCCAGTTCCTCGCCGCTCAACGACGCGGGGGGCTACATGCCGCAGATCAGGAACATGGTCTTCGGGCTGTTCGAAATGCCCGACCCCTATCCGAAGGGCGACAAGGCGCTGTCGGAAACCTTCGGGGCGGTGCATGCCTATGCCGCCTTCGGGCTGGCGGTGCTGCTGGCGGTGCATGTGCTGGCAGCGCTCAAGCACCAGGTCGTCGACCGCGACCGGGTGTTGATGAGGATGCTGCTGGGGCGCTGAAGCGGCGCGCGGTTGCGCCCGCCTCAGGTGACGTCGATCTCCTCGGCGCCAGTGAAGCGCAGCAGGTCGGCCGGCGCGATCGGAAAGACCGCAAAGGGCGTGCCGGCCGCAGCCCAGACCGTCTCGAAGGCGTGAAGCGCGGGGTCGAACACGGTGCGCAGGGGCGCGGGGTGGCCCAGCGGCGGCACGCCGCCGATGGCGAAGCCCGTGGCCTCGCGCGCGAAATCGGCGTCGGCGCGCTCGAGCTTGACCCCGAGCTGCCGGCCGAGCCGCTTCTCGTGCACGCGGTTCGTCCCCGAGGTCAGCACCAGGATCGGCGCACCTGTCGCGGCGTCGCGGAACACCAGCGATTTCACGATCGCGCCAAGCTCGCAGCCGCAGGCATCGGCGGCGTCCGCCGCGGTCCGGGTCGAGCCCGGCATCTCGCGCACGCGCGCGTCGCTGCCCAGTGCGGCGAGTGCCGCCTGAACCCGCTGGGCCGCCGGGGGCAGCACGGCCTCGTCCTTCATCGGATCACCTCGGAAGATACGGCGGCCGCCCGTGCGAGCCGCTGTGAATGGCCCTCGGGCGCCGCACCCGAGGCACCGCGCGTCGCGCTGTCGCGCGTCGCCGCGGCGATGCCTCGCAGGAGGGCCAGCGCCGCCTCGCTGTCCCAGTGGGCATCGCCGGTGAGCCGCGCGATCTCGCGCCCCTGCGGGTCGAGGATCAGCGTCACCGGCAGGCCCATCACCGCCGCCTGGCGGGCGAAGCGGTTGCTCTTGTCGGTATAGATCCGCAGGTTCTTCACCCCGATCTCGTCGAAGAAGGCACGCACCTTGGGCGCGCCGCCGCGATCGGTCGAGAGCGCGACCACCGCGATCCCGTCGCCGCCCACCTTGGCCGCGAGACGGTCGAGCGAGGGCATCTCGGCCCGGCAGGGGGGGCACCAGGTGGCCCACAGGTTCAGCACCACCACCTTGCCGGCGAAATCCGCGAGGCCGAGGCTGCGGCCCTCGCCGTCCTCGAAGCCCTCGGCGATGCGCGGACGGGGCGCGTCGTGGAACACGAGCTTCTGCATGTCGTCTGCGCGCATGGCCTCGAGCGCCGCGCGCTCGGAGGCATCGAGCGTGCCGGCGCGCGCCGAGTTTGCAGTCAACGCCATCGCGCCGTATAGGATGGCCGCAACCCCGAGGGCGAAAGGTCTCGGAAATGTCATGCCTTAATCCTCCGATCAGCGCGGGAAGCCATGAGCGAAGATAAGCCGAATGTCGCGGGAATGAAGCCCGCGCCCACCGACACATCGAACAAAATGTGGGGAGGTCGCTTCGCGGCCGGACCGGCGGCGATCATGGAGGAGATCAACGCCTCGATCGGCTTCGACAAGCGCATGGCGGCCGAGGATATCGCCGGCAGCCGCGCGCATGCGGCGATGCTGGCGGCGCAGGGGATCATCACGCAGGCGGACGCGGCCGAGATCGACCGCGGCCTTGCGCAGGTGCTCGACGAGATCGGGAAGGGACGCTTCACCTTCTCGCGCGCGCTCGAGGACATCCACATGAATGTCGAGGCGCGGCTCAAGGAGATCATCGGCGAGCCCGCCGGGCGGCTGCACACCGCGCGCTCGCGCAACGACCAAGTGGCGACCGATTTTCGGCTGTGGGTGCGCAAGACCATCGACCAGGTGGATGCCGGGCTGGCTGCGCTGATCCGCGGGCTGATCGCGCAGGCCGAGGCGGGGGCCGACCTCGTGATGCCGGGCTTCACCCATCTGCAGGTGGCCCAGCCGGTCACCTGGGGCCATCACATGATGGCCTATGTCGAGATGTTCGGGCGCGACCGGTCGCGCTTTGCCGACGCGCGGGCGCGGATGAACGAGTGCCCGCTGGGCGCCGCGGCGCTGGCGGGCACCTCGTTCCCGATCGACCGCCACGCGACGGCGGCCGCGCTGGGCTTCGACCGGCCGACGGCGAACTCGCTGGACAGCGTGGCCGACCGCGATTTCGCGCTCGAGTTCCTGTCGGCAGCCTCGATCTGCGCCATGCATCTGAGCCGCTTTGCCGAGGAGCTGGTGATCTGGTCTTCCGCCCAGTTCCGCTTCGCGCGGCTGTCGGACCGGTTCTCGACCGGATCGTCGATCATGCCGCAAAAGCGCAACCCCGACGCGGCCGAACTGATCCGCGCCAAGGTTGGCCGGATCATGGGCGCGCTGGTGGCGCTGACCACGGTGATGAAGGGCCTGCCGCTGACCTATTCCAAGGACATGCAGGAGGACAAGGAGCCGCTGTTCGACGCCGCCGAGGCGCTGATCCTGGCGATCGCGGCGATGGAGGGGATGGTCCGCGACCTCGCGCCCGATCCCGAGCGGCTGGCCGCGGCGGCGGGCTCGGGCTTCTCGACCGCGACCGACCTGGCCGACTGGCTGGTGCGGGTGCTTGGCATGCCGTTCCGCGACGCCCACCATGTCACCGGGCGGATCGTGGCGCTGGCCGAGGCGCAGGGCGTCGACCTTTCGGGGCTCGAGCTTGCGGCGATGCAGGAGGTCGAGCCGCGGATCACGCGGGCGGTCTTCGAGGTGCTGACCCCCGCGGCGTCAACCGCCTCGCGCCTGTCCTATGGCGGCACCGCGCCCGCCCGGGTGCGCGAGCAGATCGCGCGGTGGAAGGAGATGCTGGGATGACGCTATCGCGCTTGGTCATGGTCGTGGCCGCGGCAGCGGTTCTTGCGGCGCCGCTCTCGGCCTGCGGGCGGAAGAACATGCCCAAACCGCCGCCGCCGAAGGAAGAGAAGACCGAGCAGTCCACGAGCTGACCGCGCACCCGTTCGCGCACGTCCCGCGCTTACCCCGGAGACCGCATGGATCACTTCACCTATCGCGGCGGGCGCCTCCATGCCGAGGACGTGCCGCTCGAGCGCATCGCCGAGGCCGTGGGCACGCCCGTCTATGTCTACTCGACGGCGACGCTGGCGCGCCATTTCCGCGTCTTCGACGAGGCGCTGGCGGGCATGGATCACGTCATCGCCTATGCGCTGAAGGCCAACTCGAACCTGGGCGTGGTGGCGACGCTGGCGCGCATGGGCGCGGGCGCTGACGTCGTGTCGGAGGGCGAGCTGCGCCGCGCGCTGGCGGCGGGCGTCGAGCCGGGGAAGATCGTGTTCTCGGGCGTCGGCAAGACCGAGGCCGAGATGCGCCATGCGCTGGACGCCGGCATCGCCCATTTCAACATCGAGAGCGAGCCCGAGCTCGAGGCGCTGTCGGCCGTGGCGTCGGCCATGGGCGTGACCGCGCGCATCGCGCTGCGGGTGAACCCGGACGTCGACGCCAAGACCCATGCCAAGATCTCGACCGGGCGCTACGAGAACAAGTTCGGCGTGCCGATCGACCGCGCGCCGGACTTCTACGCCCGCGCGGGCGCCCTGCCGGGCATCGAGGTGATCGGTGTCGACGTCCATATCGGCAGCCAGCTGACCGACCTCGCGCCGTTCGAGGCGGCGTTTGCCAAGGTCGCGGAGCTGACCCGGCGCCTGCGCGCCGAGGGCCACGACATCCGCCGGCTGGATCTGGGTGGCGGCCTCGGCATTCCCTACCAGGCCTCGAACGCGGCACCGCCGCTGCCGTTCGACTATGGCGCGCTGATCCGGCGCACGGTGGGCGACCTGGGCTGCCAGGTGGTGATCGAGCCCGGTCGATTGATCGCGGGCAATGCCGGCGTTCTGGTCTCGCGCTGCATCTACCGCAAGTCGGGCGAGGGGCGGGATTTCCTGATCCTCGACGCCGCGATGAACGACCTGATCCGGCCCGCGATGTACGATGCCTGGCACGATATCGTGCCGCTGACCGAGCCCGCGCCGGGTGCGCCGCTCACCCCGGTCGACGTGGTCGGCCCGGTCTGCGAATCGGGTGACACCTTCGCGAAGGGGCGCAGCCTGCCCCCTGTCGCGGCGGGCGAGATGGTGGCCTTCCGCTCGGCCGGCGCTTACGGCGCGGTGATGTCGTCCGAATACAACAGCCGGCCGCTGGTGCCTGAAGTTCTCGTGAACGGCGCCGAATTTGCCGTCGTCCGGCCGCGACCCACATATGACGAGATGCTGGCCCGTGATAGGCTGCCCCCCTGGGTCGGGTGATCGGAGCGGTTGAGAGGTGCTCCCCGTGCCGCTAGCCTGACCCGAGCGGCCCGCAGCGCCGGCGCGGCGACGGGCGGAAAGGCACGGATGGCACGATTCACCTTCCGGGACGGGACACGGGCGACCAGCCTGCGGCTGCGGCGCCTGATTGCCGCGAGCCGCCGTGCGCTGGCGGCCGAGCGGCTCGCGCGCGCCTTCTGGCCCTTCACCTCGACGCTGATGGTCTCGGTGGCGCTGGTGCTGCTGGGGCTCTTCGAGCGCCTTCCGGCGCCGTGGCACACGGCCGGGCTGGCGGCGATGGGCCTGGGTCTGGCGGCCGCGCTGGTGCACGGGATCTGGCGCTTCCGCGCGCCCGGCGAGGCCGAGGCGCGGGCCCGGCTCGACGCGGACGCGCCCGAGCGGCCGCTGGCGACGCTGGCGGACCGGCTTGCGGCCGGTGCCGGGGACGACCGGGCTCGGGCCGTCTGGCTCGAGCATCAGCGCCGCGCCGAGGCCGCGGCCGAGCGCCTCGCGGCCGCGCCCCCCGACCTGCGGCTTGCGCGCTATGACCGCTGGGCGGTCCGGCTGGCCGCGCCCGTGATGCTGATGGCCGGGATCATGGCGGCGGACGGGCGCTGGGCCGACCGGCTCGCCTCGCTCTCGGCGCCGCCGGCGGCCAAGGCGCAGTCCGAAGGCGCGGCCGCGGCCCGCGGCCCGATGGCCGAGGCCTGGGCGACCCCGCCCGCCTATACCGGCCTCAAGACCGTCTATCTTGCGACCGACGGCGCCCCCCGGGGCGATTTCGTGCTTCCCGCGGGCACCGAGATCACGCTGAGGGTGACCGATCTCGACGAGCCGCCGGTGCTGGGCGGCGATGCCGGCATGACGACCGCGGGCTTCGTCTCGCCCGGCGCGGGCCTGTCCGAGCTGAGCGGCGTGCTCGAGCGCTCGGGCCGCATCGAGATCGAGGGCGGCGGCGAGACCCTTGCCTCGTGGAACATCGTGGTGACGCCCGATACGCCGCCCGAGATCGAGATGCCGCAGACCCCGGTCGCCGCGCTGACCGGCGCGCTCGAGGTTTTCTTTACGGCGCGCGACGACTATGGCGTCGTCTCGGCCTGGGGCGAGATCGTGCCGCCGGGCGGCATGTCCGAGAACCGCGGCGTCTCGCTCGAGCCGCTCACCTTCGCGTTGCCGCTGCCGATCACAGGCGATCCGCGCGAGGTGTCGGATTCGACGATGCATGATTTCGGCGAGCACCCCTGGGCCGGCGGCCCGGTCGAATTGACGCTCCATGCCGAGGACGGGGCCGGCCAGGTCGGCACCTACGGGCCGGTCCGGATCATGCTGCCGGGGCGCAACTTCCGCCATCCGTTGGCGCGCGCCCTGGTCGAGCAGCGCCGCGAGCTGGCACTGGACTTCGGCCAGGCCGGGCGGGTGCTCGACGTGCTGCAGGCGGTGACGCGCCGGCCCGACGAGGTGTTCGAGGAGAAATACGCGGCCTTCCTTGGCACGAACGCGGCGATCCGCAGGCTGGCTCTGGCGATGGTGGACGAGACGCTGGCCGCGGAAGCGCCGGCGGTCATGGAATACCTGTGGCTCGCGGCGCTCGATCTCGAGGGCGGCGACCTTGCCAATGCGCTCGAGCGGCTGCGCCAGGCGCAGGAGCGGCTGCGCGACGCGCTGGAGAACGGCACCGATGAGCAGGTCGCCGCGGCGATCGAGGAGCTGCGCGAGGCGATCCAGCAATATCTCGAGGAGATGGTGCGCCAGGCGCTCGAGAACGGGCTCGACCCGAGTCAGCAGCAGCAACAGGGCCAGCAGGGCAACGAGATGACCCAGCAGGACCTCGACGAGATGCTCGACGAGCTGCAGCGCCGCGCCGAGGGCGGCCTGCGCGACCAGGCGCGCGACATGCTGAGCCAGCTGCAGCGCATGCTCGAGAACCTGCAGGCCGGGCGGATGCAGCCCGGGCAGCAGGGCAGCCAGGGCCAGCAGGCCCTGCAGCAGCTGCAGGAACTGATCGAGCGCCAGCGCGACCTCGCCGACCGCACTTTCGGCGAGGCCCGGCGCGAGCGGCGCGAGGGCAGCGGCCAGAACCAGCAGGGCGGCCAGCAGCCGCGCCAGGGCGAGAGCGGGCGCGAGGGCGAGGGCCAGTTCGGCGACGGCCGCGGCTCGGGCGAGCAGGGCCAGGGCCGCGAGCCCGGCGGCGGCCAGCGCGACGGCGGGCGTGGCCAGCAGGGCCTCGCGGGCGAGCAGGAGGCGCTGCGCCAGTTGCTGGACGAGCTGTCGCGCGGGGTGCCCGGCGGCACCGGTGGCGACGAGCTGCGGCGCGCGCTCGAGGACGCCGGCCGGGCGATGGGCGACGCGCGCGACGACCTGCAGGACGGCGAGCCGGGCGCCGCGGTCGACGACCAGATGGAGGCGCTCGACCGGCTCAACGAGGGTGCAAGCGCGTTGGCCGAGGCGCTGCGCCAGCAGGGTCAGGGCGACGTGAACACCACCGGACGGCGTGGCCGGGGCGAGGCCGCCGACAATCGCGAGGCCGACCCGTTCGACCGGCCGGCCGGCAGTTATGGCGCGATCGACGGACGCGATACCGGCGTGCCGGACCGCTCGGCGATCGACCGGGCGCGCGAGCTGCTCGAAGAGCTGCGGCGACGGGCGGGCGAGCCGATGCGCCCGCAGATCGAACTCGATTATCTCGACCGGCTGATCGATCGATTCTGATCGGGGCGAATGGCCCGAGGCGCGGCGTTTGCGTGCGCACCCGCATACGCGCGCGAGGGAGCTCAGCTCCAACGCGGCTCCCCCGGGGAGCCGGGGGAGGTTGCGTCAGAGCGCTTCCTCGATCGCCTCGTCGACCTTGGCGCGAACTTTCGCGTATTCCTCGGACGCCTTCGCACGCCAGCCGTCGATCACGGTGACATATTCGTCCATCGCCGGTCCGCTGCCGGGTACCCGGGCGACGATGTCGGCGCTGAAGGCGTAGATCAGCGTCATGCCGCCGACCACCATCGCGACGAGGCTCAGGCCGGTCGAGAAGGCGCTTGACGAGTTGCGCTCGTGTTCGGCGACCATGCGGCGGCGGTGGCGCCGTGCGTGGCGCTTGGCCAGGCGCGTGGTGTCGTAGTTGCCTCGCTGGCTGGTCTTGGCCTTGTTGTCGTGCTTCAGCAGCTTCTCGCGCAGCGGGTCGTGATAGCTGTCCTCGACCACCGGCGCGGGCGCCGGCTTGCGTGGCGCGGGTCTCGGCTCGGGCGCGGGCGGCGCGGCCGGTTCCGCGGCGAAGCCCGCACCTGCCGACGCCGCGGCGGCGGCGGTGGCAGCGGCAGCGGCGCCTTCCGCGGCGCGGGGGCCCTGCAACTCGTCGAGCATGCGGCGGATCTCGGCCATCTGAGCGTCGCGCTCGGACCGCGCGTCGTCACCAGGCTCGTCGTCGCCACCGGCGTCGGGCTTGTCATCGTCACCGGTCGCAACCGTCGGCGCCGCCGGCGCGGCATCGGGCTTCTCGCCGCCCGCGCGCTCGGCCGCGAGGATGCGCCGCCAGGTCGGCTCGTCATCTTCCTTGGGCTGCTCGGCCTTCTCGGGTTCGGCCGTAGCTGCGGCCAGCTCGTCCGAAGGCGCGCCCGCAGAGGCGGTGGCAAAGAGCGGTGTCGGCTTGCGCTCGGGCTTGGGCCCGGTGGCGCGCAGCGGCTCGGCTGCGGGTTCCGGCTCCGCCGCGGGCTCGGGCTCCGGCTCCGGTTCCGTCGCGGTCTCGGGCTCGGTTGCCTGTTTGGCGACCGTCTCGGGTTCGGGCTGGGACTCGGGCTCTGGCTCCGGCGTCGGTTCGGGCGCGGGCTCAGGCGCGGCCGCCACCTCGGGCTCTGGCGCTGGCTCCGGCGTCGGTTCGGGCGTCGGTTCGGGCGCCGCCGCCACCTCGGGCTCTGGCGCCACCTCGGGCTCCGGCGCCCATTCGGGCTCGGGCTGCTCGGGTTTGGGCGCCGCGTCGGGCAGGCTTCGCTGCGGCCCGGTGTCATGGACGGGTGCGGCTTGCGGCACGGGTCGGGCGAGCCAGACTTCGCCGCACTTGGAACAATGTACGCGACGTCCCTCGGGCCCGATTGCCGAATCAGGCACCCGGTATTTCGCCTCGCAGGACGGACAAATGATCTCGCTCACCTCGGGCTCCCCCCTTCGGAGATCAGCACCCCGACCGAAGCCGCGGGCACGCAATGCAGCCAGCAGATTTGGCCCCATCTTAATATGAGTTGTCAAACCTCTGCAAATGTGTTGGTTCTCACGGACGTGCCAACGGGATCGTGGCGGTGATTTCGCTCGAGAAAATCAGTTTTGGATATGACGGCCGCACGACGCTGAAGGAACTCGATCTCGAGGTCCCGGCGGGCTCGTTCCATTTCCTTACCGGACCGTCAGGCGCCGGAAAAACCACGCTTCTCAAGCTTCTCCACCTCGAGCACCGGCCGGACACGGGTCGCATCGGCCTGTTCGGCGAGGACATCCAGCCCGCGGATCCGCGGCAGCGCACGCGGCTTCGGCGGCGCATCGGCGTCGTCTTCCAGGACTTCCGTCTGATCGAGCACATGAGCGTTTCGGACAACATCGCCTTGCCCCTGAGGCTGCAGGGCAAGCCGATGGCGACCCATGGCGACGACGTGATCGAGCTGGTCCAGTGGGTCGGCCTGACCGAGCGGGCAGATGCGCTGCCGCGCACCCTGTCGGCGGGCGAGAAGCAGCGCGCCGCGATCGCGCGCGCGGTCATTACCTCGCCCGAGCTGATCATCGCCGACGAGCCCACAGGCAACATCGACGCCGAGATGGGAATGCGCATCCTGCGCCTGCTGGTCGAGCTCAACCGGCTGGGCAAGACGGTGATGGTGGCGACCCATGACCTAGGCCTCATCCGCGCGGCGAAGTCGCTGGTCTCGGCGCGGACGCTGCGCCTGAGCGAGGGGCGGCTGATGCAAGCGGCGAGCGATCTGTGATGGCGGCTCTGCGCGCCATGGCGGTCCGGCTGGGGCTGGTCGCGGATGTCGATGGCGGCCCGCCGATCGTGCCGCCCAGCGGATGGTCGGCCTGGCTGACGACCCTGACCGCCTGCGCGATGGCCTTCCTCGCACTGCTGACGATCGCGGCAGGCCTGGCGGCGGGCGGGCTGGCCGAGGACTGGCAAGCCGATCTGGCCGAGGCCGCAACCCTGCGCCTGCCGGCGAGCACGGATGCGGCAACGCTCGAGCGCGTCATCGACCAGCTGTCGGCCACGCCCGGGATCGCCTCGGCCCGGGCGCTCGATCCCGGCGAGCAGGCGGCCCTGCTCGAGCCCTGGCTCGGGCGCGGCGCGCGGCTCGCGGACCTGCCCCTGCCGGTGCTGGTCGATCTGAGGATCGAGGGGAGCGGTCCCGACGTCCCCGCGCTCGAGGCCAATCTCGGGCTGGTTACGCCGGGGGCGGTCTATGACGACCATGCCGGCGTGCGTGCGCCGCTGGGGCGCGCGGCGGAAGAGGTGCGCCGGATCGCGCTGGCCGGCACCGTGCTGGTGGTGCTGGCGGCTGCGGGCATGGTGGCGCTGGCGGCGCGCGCGAGCCTCGCGGCCAATGCCGAGCTGGTGCGCATCGTCCGGCTGATCGGCGGCGAGGACGCCTTCATCACCCGCGCCTTCGTCGGCCGCATCGTGCGCCGCACGGCGCTGGGCGCCATCGCCGGCGCGGCGCTGGGTGCGGGCGCGTTGGCGGCCCTGCCCGTGGGCGGGCTGAGCACGGCGCTGGCGCCGGTCCTGCTGCCGGGGCCGGGGGGTCTTGCGGCGCTCGCGGCCGTGGTCGCGCTGGGGTTCGTGGCCGTCGGCTGGGGCGCGGCGCGCGCGACCCTGCGCGTCACCTTGCGCGAGATGCAGTGAGCCCCACGATGGCAATTCTGCGCCATGTCCTGTTCGTGGTCGCCGTCTATGGCCTGCTGGGGCTGATGGGGATCCTCGGCCTGCCGGTCGTGATCTGGTCGCGCGACCTTTGCTATGGCTGGATGCGGGCCTATGCGCGCGGCGTGATCCGCCTGGCGCGGCTGATGTGCGGCATCCGGGTCGAGATCCGCGGCGCCGTGCCCAGGGGCGCGGTGATCGTCGCGGCCAAGCACCAGTCGCTGCTTGACGTGCTGGTCCTGTTCGAATGCCTGCCGCGGGCCAAGTTCGTGATGAAGCGCTCGCTGCTCTATGTGCCTTTCTTCGGGCTCTACAGCTGGCGCATCGGCACCGTCGCGATCGACCGCGAGTCGCGCGGGCAGGGGGCCAAGGTGCTGCGCGAGGTCTCGGCCCAGAACCACGAGGCCGGGCAGGTGGTGATCTATCCCCAGGGCACCCGCGTGCCGCCCGGCGTCAGCGCGCCCTACCGGCGCGGCGCGGCGATGCTCTACCGCCAGCTCGACCTGCCAATGGTGCTGGCCGCGACCAATGCGGGCGTGTTCTGGCCCAAGCACGGCGTCATCCGCGGCCCCGGGACGCTGGTCGTCGAGTTCATCGAGACCCTGCCGCCGGGCCTGCCGGGCGCAAAGGCGATGGAGCGCATGGAGGCAGTGATCGAGCCCGCCTCGGCCCGCCTGGCCGAGACCGCGATGCACGAGATGGCGCGCGCCTGAACACTCGGGTTCGCGGTTCACGCCCCGCCGACCATGCCATCCGATCGACGCACGCGGCGCTCTCCCGGTCGCGCATTGGCGATTCGAGGCGCCCTCGGCTAGGCTCGATGTGCGCGGGGGGCGATACGGAGGGGGACGATGCCCGATCTCTACCTGCGCATTGCCGATCAGCCTGACGAGGTTCTCGACGCGGTCGCGGCCGCGATGGACAAGCGGGCGGCCGAGCCGGCGATGCAGGAGATCTGCGCCGATTACATGGCCGGGCTGCCGCGCGGGACCGGCCATCTGCTCGAGGTCGGTTGCGGCAACGGCGCGACCAGCGCGCTTTTGCGCGAGAACCTGGCGCCAAAGGCAATGACAGGCGTCGACCCGTCCTACGGCCTGATCGCGCGCGCCCGCCAGAGGTTCGCCGGCGAGGACGGGGTACGCTTCCTTCCCGGCGACGCGGTCAACACCGGGCAGGACGGCGCGTCCTGCCAGGCGGTGGTCGCGCACACGGTCTATTCGCATCTTCCCGATCCCGCCGGCGCGCTGGCCGAGGCGTACCGGGTGCTCGAGCCGGGCGGGGTGCTCGCGATCTTCGACGGCGACTACGCGACCAACACGGTCGAGCTCTACCCGGGCGACCCGCTGCAGGCCGCGATGGCGGCGGTACAGCGAAACCTGATCCACGACCCCTATGTCATGCGCCGACTGCCCGCGCTTTTGTCCGAGGCGGGGTTCCGGCTGCGCAAGACGCGGGCGCATGGCTACATGCAGACCGAGAAGCCCGATTACCTGCTCAGCCTGATCGCGCGTGGCGTCGACGCGGCGGCGTCGACCGGCGAGTGCGGCGACGACCTGGCGACGGGGTTCAAGAGCGAGGCCGAGCGCCGTGTGAAGGACGGCTCGTTCTACGGTGCCATCCTGTTCGTGAGCATGATCGCCGAGAAACCGAAGGACGCGTCGCGCGCGCCCGCGGCGCGATGACGCCCGCCGCGGACCCGGCCGCGATCAGGCGAGTGCCTTGGTGCCCATCTGGAGGAACTTGCGTCGGCGCCCGGCCTTAAGGTCCGAGGCGCTCTGGCCATCGAGCTCGCTCAGCATGGCGGCGATCGCGTCGCCTGTGCGGGCGATGGCAAGCGATCTGTCGCGCTGCGCGCCGCCCAGCGGCTCCTCGATCACGCGGTCGACGACGCCCAGCGCCTTGAGGTCCTGCGCGGTGAGCCGCAGCGCCTGGGCTGCTTCCTTCATCTTCTCGGCGTTCTTCCAGAGGATCGAGGCGCAGCCCTCGGGCGAGATCACCGAATAGACCGCGTGTTCGAGCATGGCGATCCGGTTTGCAGTGGCCAGCGCGACCGCGCCGCCCGAGCCGCCCTCGCCGATCACCACCGAGACGATGGGTGCGCGCAGGGCGAGGCATGCCTCGGTCGAGCGGGCGATGGCCTCGGCCTGGCCGCGCTCCTCAGCGCCCTTGCCGGGATAGGCGCCCGGCGTGTCGATCAGCGTGATCACCGGCAGCTGGAACCGGTCGGCCATCTGCATCAGGCGGATCGCCTTGCGGTAGCCCTCGGGCCGGGCCATGCCGAAGTTCCGCTCGAGCCGGGTCTGCGTGTCGTGGCCCTTCTCGTTGCCCATCACCACCACGGGCCGGTCGCGGAACCGCGCGAGGCCGCCCACGATGGCGTGGTCCTCGGCGAAGTTGCGGTCGCCGGCCAGGGGCGTGTACTCGGTGAACAGCGCGCGGATGAAATCGAGCGCATGGGGCCGGTCCGGGTGGCGCGCCACCTGGCATTTCTGCCACGCGCTGAGGCCGTGATAGAGGTCGCGCAGCATCTCGGCCGCGCGGGACTCGAGCTGGTCGGCCTCGGCCTCGACCTTGAGGTTGGGGTTCTGGCGCGCCATCGCGCGCAGCTCCTCGGCCTTGCCTTGAAGCTCGGCGATCCCCTTCTCGAAATCGAGATAGTTGCGCATGATCCTGCCCGTGCCTGACCCTCGCGCCGCGTCCTGTCGCGGCGTCCCGGTCAGATGGACCATCCGCGCGCGAAATGCAATCCAAGGCCGCCCCGCGGCACGGCGCGGATGGACTGCATGGAAATGCCGCAGCAGGAAAATGCATCAAAATGACACGAAAAATGCTAGCGTATGCACGCATTAGTTGTGTCGCGACATTTTCGCGTGGCCATCCAAAAACGAGGGTCCAATCATGACGTCACTTTCCCTGCCGGGTCTGCGCGGCCTCGGCCTCGTTCTCGCCGCCTGCGCGGCGCTCGCGCTTTCGGGCTGCGAGACGCCGGGCAAGATCGCCGAGACCTCGACCTTTGACATCAGCCAGGCTTCGCCCGACGACATCGGCAAGGCGCTGCGCCGCGACGGCAAGGTCGCGATGACCGGCGTGCTGTTCGAGACCGACAGCGCCCGCCTGAGCGCCGAGGGCAAGGATCTGACCGCGCGCCTCGCCAACGTGCTGATCAATGACCCCGAGCTGAAGGTGGCGGTGGTCGGCCACACCGACAACACGGGCGCCTTCACTTACAACCTCGACCTGTCGCGCCGCCGCGCCGAGGCGATGGTCAACGAGTTGATCCGCGTCCACGGGATCGCGCAGGACCGCCTCGCCCCTGTCGGCGTGGGGCCGCTGGCGCCGGTCGCGTCGAACGAGACGCCCGATGGCCGTGCCCAGAACCGCCGGGTCGAGGCGGTGCTGATCCAGTAGCGACGTGCCCGGGCGCCCTCGGCCGAAGCCGGGGGCGCCGTTCTTCCTTCCGTAAGCGCCTCAGCCCGCGGCGATCAGTTCGGCCTGCTTGACGATCACCTCGGCCTGGCGGATCGAGGCCAGGTCGATCAGCTTGCCGTCGAGCGTGACCGCCCCCGAGCCCGCCTTCTTGGCGGCCTCCATCGCCTCGAGCACGCGCTGGGCCTGGGCGATGGCGGCGTCCGAGGGGGTGAAGACCTCGTTCGCCAGCGCGACCTGGCTGGGATGGATTGCCCATTTGCCGACCATCCCCAGCGTGGCCGAGCGGCGCGCCTGGGCGCGGAAGCCCTCGGGGTCCGAGAAGTCGCCGAAGGGGCCGTCCACCGGCAGCACGCCATGAGTTCGGCAAGCGGCGACCATGGCGACCGAGACATGGTGCCAGGGGTCGGGATAGTGGACCGCCCGCGGCCCGCCATCCTCGCGCGCGTCCTCGATCATGTAATAGCCGGGCTGGGTGCCGCCGATCGCGGTGGTCTGCATGCCCATCGAGGCGGCGTAGTCGGCCGGTCCGAAGCTCATCGCCTGCAGCCGCGGCGTCGCGGCCGCGATCTCCTCGATATGCGCAAGCCCTGCCGCGGTCTCGATGATCACCTCGAAGCCCAGCTTCTTCTTGCGTCCCTTCGCGGCCTCGACCGCCGCCACCAGCGCCTCGACGGCGTAGAGGTCGCGGGCGTTGCCGACCTTGGGGATCATGATCAGGTCGAGCCGCTCGCCCGCCTGCTCGAGCAGATCGACGATGTCGCGATACCAGTAGGGCGTGTCGAGGCCGTTGATCCGCACCGAGAGCGTCTTGCGGCCCCAGTCGATCTCGTCGATCGCGCGGATGATGTTGGCGCGCGCCGATTCCTTGTCCGAAGGCGCGACCGCGTCCTCGAGGTCGAGATTGACCACGTCGGCCGCGGACGCCGCCATCTTCGGGAAGATCGCCGGGCGCGAGCCGGGCCCGAACAGCTGGCAGCGGTTGGGGCGGGCGACGGGCGCGGGCTGGACGGTGAAGCTCATCGGGCGACTCCTCTGGTGCGGCGCTGATTCCGCAGTGCAACATAATATTATTGCGCGGGTTTATCCCCGACAGGCGAATGCGTCAATTCACGGCGTCGCCCAGCGACGCATCCGTTCGGGTGCGTCTCCGGCGCCCCGCGCCGAAAGTGCCGGATGTTGATCCTGCTCAAGGTCGCGCCGCGGCATCATTGTTACATTTTGACGACACGCAGGAGGGATGCCCGGGACGATGACCGACACCGCGCAACGACCGACCCTGACGACTGGCATGGCCGTGCTGGCGGTGATCGGCCTTCTCGCGGTTGCGGGCTGCGAGACCCGGTCGGCCAGCACCACGGTCGCGCCGCTGGGCGGAGAGGTCGAGCGCGTGGTGATCCTCGAGCCTTGCGAGGACCGCACGGGGCTTCAGATCAGCCGCGATCTCGCGGGCGAGGCCACGGCGGCGATGGCAAAGGCGATCCGTGAAAGCGAGGTCTTCCGCACCGGCACCGGGGCGCCGCTGCGCGTGAGCTGCGATGTCGAGGGGTTCATCGAGGGCAGCGCCGTCAAGCGTTGGGTCATGCCCGGCTGGGGCGCGACCAAGGGAACGCTGCGCGCGGCCGTCTGGCGCACCGGCGACGGCGGGGACGCGATGCTGGGCGTCTTCGAGAGCCGCGGCCAGGTCTCCAGCGGCGGGCTCTATACCCTCGGGGCCGACGACTACATCCTCGATGTCGCGGCGCGCGACATCGTCCGGCAGATGGAGGCCTGGGCCCGCGGCGTCTGAGTTGGCGCCCGCGTCCCGTCCCAGGCGAAGCAGAGGAGGCGCGCGATGACCGCACCGACCCGAACCAGGATGGCGCGCGCGGGGCTGGCGGGCCTTGCCGCCGCGGTGCTCGGCACCGCGCCGACGCCATCGGCCGCCGACGAGTTCCCCGAGGTCGGCCGCATCGAGACCTCGCTGTCGCGCGGCGTGTCGACCCAACGCGAGGTGCAGGCCCTGCTGGGCGTGCCCGACGGGATCGGCAACTCGGTCTTCCCGCCCGACTACCGCCGCCACGACGTCTGGTTCTACGAGGATATCGAGCTGCTGGGCATGACCACCGAGGGCGAGATCACCAAGGTGGGCGTCCGACAGCAGATCCTTCTCGTGTTCTTCCACGATGGTCGCTTCGACGGCTTCGCTTGGAGTTCGAGCACGCTGCCGGGAGATGTGAAATGAGCCCGATCGTGCGCGCGTTGCGCCCCGCCCGCGCCATTGCGCTGGTCCTTTCCCTCGGTCTGGCGGGTTGCGCGACCGATATCCGTTTCGGCAACGACTTTGACGAGACGGCTGTCACCGGTTTCGAGGTCGGCAAGACCACGCGAGCCGACGTGATCCGCGTGCTGGGCATGCCCCGCGGGCGCGGCGAGACCTATGTGCCGCGCTACGCCGCGCGGCGCGACATGATGTTCTACGAACTGGTGACCACCGATACCCAGGCGGTGGATCTGAAATTCCTGCTCATCCTGCTCGATGGCGACCGGTACGACGGGCATTTCTGGTTCGCGAGCAGCCAGCTGGTGGACGAGGGAGGCGTGTAATGGCGGACCGGGTCAAGAATGCCAAGACGCGGAACCGGCTGCACGCGATGCGTGGGCCCGCGATCGTGCGGGGCTGCCTTGCGGGGGCGGCGGCACTGCTTCTGGCTGGGTGCGAGTTCAACATGGAGGTCGGGCGCGAGGTCGATCTCGCGGCGCTGGACGGACGGCTGGTCGCCGGCACCTCGACACGGGCCGATGTCCTCGCGGCGCTGGGCGAGCCCTTCGGCGAGGGGCGCGCGATGTTCCCGTTCCACGAGACGCCGCGCGACGTGCTTGCCTATTACTACGAGCGCGGCGATCTCGAGGACAACCGGCGGACCTTCCTGTGGGTGTTCGTCGACGACGGGCGCTATGGCGGGCACATGTGGTTCTCGAGCCTGCCGGAGGTCTGAGCGCGGCCCGCGGGACCGGGCGGCTGTCTCCAGCTTGACCGGCTTGGGGGCATCGCTTACGTCGTCACCATGCTGCGACCCATCCTCATCCATCCCGATCCGCGCCTGAAGAAGGTCTGCGAGGCCGTCTCGGACATCGGCCCGGCCGAAGCACAGCTGGTCGAGGACATGTTCGCCACCATGTATGACGCGCCGGGCATCGGGCTCGCCGCGCCGCAGGTGGGGGTGAACGCCCGCGTGATCGTGATGGACTGCGCGCGCCGCGAGGACGAGCCGCCGGCGCCGCAGGCGCTGATCAACCCGGAGGTGGTCTGGAGCTCGGAGGAGACCTCGGACTACGAGGAGGGCTGCCTCTCGATCCCCGAGATCTACGCCATGGTGACCCGGCCGGCCGAGGTGCGCGTGCGCTTCCTCGACCCCCAGGGGGCCGAGCGCGAGGAGAGCTATTCCGGCATCTGGGCGACCTGCGTGCAGCACGAGATCGACCATCTGAACGGCAAGCTGTTCATCGATTACCTGGGCCCGATGCGGCGCCGGATGATCACCGACAAGATGAAGAAGCTCAAGCGCGAGCGGGCCAAGGCCGGCGCCGAGCGCGTCGAGGGCTGAGGCGCGATGCGCCTTGCCTTCATGGGCACGCCCGATTTCGCCGTGCCGGTGCTGCGTGCGCTGGCCGATGCCGGGCACGACATCGCGGCCGTCTACACCCAGCCGCCGCGCCCCGCGGGCCGCGGCAAGCAGCCCCGCCCCTCGGCCGTGGCCGTCGCGGCCGGGGCGCTGGGGCTGCCGGTGCTGACGCCCGCAAGCTTTCGCGACCCTGACGTGCTGGCCGGCTTCGAGGCGATGGCGGTCGATGCCGCGGTGGTGGTCGCCTATGGCCAGATCCTGCCGCGGAGGGCGCTCGATGCGCCCCGGCTGGGCTGCTTCAACATCCATGCCTCGTTGCTGCCGCGATGGCGGGGGGCCGCGCCCATCCAACGCGCGATCATGGCGGGCGATGCCGAGACGGGCGTCTGCGTAATGCGGATGGAGGAAGGGCTCGACACCGGGCCGGTCCTGACCTGCGAGGCAACCCCGATTGCGCCGGGCGACACCGCCGCGAGCCTGCATGACCGGCTGGCCGGGATGGGGGCGGCGCTGATGGTGCGCGCGCTCGACGCGATCGCGCAGGGCCGCCTGAGCGCGCGCCCGCAGCCCGATCAGGGCGTCACCTATGCCGCGAAGATCGAGAAGGCCGAGGCGCGGATCGACTGGACGCGGGATGCCGCCGCGCTCTCGGCCCATATTCGCGGCCTCTCGCCCTTCCCGGGGGCGTGGTGCGAGATCGCGGGCGAGCGGATCAAGATCCTCATGGCCTTGTCCGAGGACGGCACCGGCGCGCCGGGCGAGGTGCTGGACGACCGGCTGCTGGTCGCCTGCGGCCAGGGCGCGCTGCGTCTGGAGACGCTGCAGCGCGCGGGCCGCGCCGCCATGCCGGCCGCGCAGTTCCTCAACGGGCTGCCGCTCGCGCGGGGCGCACGGCTGGGGTAGACTGCCGCGTCACGGAGAGAGACATGCGCATCGGCGACGCTGCCCGGGCTTCCGGGCTCCCGGTCAAGACGGTCCGCTACTACGCGGATATCGGTCTCGTCGCGCCCTCGGGCCGGGCCGGCAACGGCTACCGCGACTATGCCCAGAGCGACGTGCAGCGGCTGGGCTTCGTGCGCCGCGCGCGCGCCTTCGGCTTCTCGATCGACGACTGCCGCGAGCTTCTGGGCCTCTATTCCGACCGCGACCGGGCCAGCGCCGATGTCAAGCGCATGGCCGAGTCCCGCATCGAGGATCTCGACCGGCAGATGACCGAACTGGCGGCCCTGCGCGCCGACCTGCAGCGGCTTGCCGACGCTTGCGCCGGCGACGGGCGCCCCGATTGCCCGATCCTGAACGGCCTGGCGGGGGGTGCCGCGCGGCGTGGCTGAGACGCATCGCGAACCCGGCCGCGGCCGCGCGCGGGGTGCATCGCTCTGGACGGCGCTGAAGGTGCGAGTTACACAAGATCTATGAGCAGTGCGCCCCCCGACGACGACATGCAGCGCGAAATCGCCGAGCCGCTGGCCCGTGCATTGGGCGAGCGGTATCTGACCTACGCGCTTTCGACCATCATGCATCGCGCGCTTCCGGATGCGCGCGACGGGCTCAAGCCTGTGCATCGCCGCCTTCTGTGGGCGATGCGGCAGCTCAAGCTCGATCCCGCCTCGGGCTACAAGAAATCGGCTCGCGTCGTCGGTGACGTGATCGGCAAGTTCCACCCCCATGGTGACCAGGCGGTCTATGACGCGCTGGTGCGCGCGGCGCAGGATTTCTCGCTGCGCTATCCGCTGATCGACGGGCAGGGGAACTTCGGCAACATCGACGGCGATGGCGCGGCGGCGATGCGCTACACCGAGAGCCGTCTCACCGCCGTGGCGCAGGCGCTGCTCGATGGGCTCGACGAGGATGCGGTCGACCTCAAGCCGACCTATGACGGCGAGGAGGAGGAGCCCGAGGTCCTGCCCGCGGCGTTTCCCAACCTGCTGGCGAACGGTGCCACCGGCATCGCGGTGGGCATGGCGACCTCGATCCCGCCGCACAATGTGGGCGAGATCGCCGAGGCGCTCCTGCACCTGATCCGCCATCCCGAGGCGCGGACCGAGACGCTGGTCGACATGATCCCCGGCCCGGATTTCCCGACCGGCGGCGTGCTGGTCGAGCCGCGCGAGAGCATCCTGTCTTCCTACCGCACCGGGCGCGGCTCGTTCCGCCTGCGCGCGCGGTGGGAGGTCGAGGACCTTGGCCGCGGCACCTGGCAGATCATCGTCACCGAGATCCCCTACCAGGTGCAGAAGTCCAAGCTGGTCGAGCGGCTGGCCGAGCTCATCACCTCGAAGAAGGTGGCGATCCTGGCCGATGTGCGCGACGAGTCGGCCGAGGATGTGCGACTGGTGCTCGAGCCGCGGGCGCGGACGGTCGATCCGGCGATGCTGATGGAGACGCTGTTCCGCAACTCGGACCTCGAGGTGCGGGTGCCGCTCAACATGAACGTGCTGATCGACGGGCGCACGCCGAAGGTCTGCGGCCTGGCGGAGGTGCTGCGCGCCTTCCTCGACCACCGGCGCGAGGTGCTGCTGCGCCGCTCGCGCTACCGGCTGGGCAAGATCGCGCATCGGCTCGAGGTGCTCGAGGGCTATATCATCGCCTTCCTCAACCTCGACCGGATCATCGAGATCATCCGCACCGAGGACGACCCCAAGGCCGTGATGATGGCCGAGGACTGGTCGAACGGCGACGCGCCCGATGGCGTATTCCTCAGTGATGTGCAGGCCGAGGCGATCCTCAACATGCGCCTGCGCAGCCTTCGCAGGCTCGAGGAGATGCAGCTGCGCGCCGAGCGTGACGAGCTCCTGGCCGAGCGGGCGGATCTCGAGGCGCTGGTGGGCGACGAGGCGCTGCAGTGGGGCCGGATCGGCGACGAGATCCGCGCCATGCGCGACAAGTTCGGCGCGCCCCGCGCGCTGAGGCAGCTGCGGCTGGCCGAGGACATTGCCGAGGCGCGGCGCGCGACCACGCCCTGGCCCGAGGGCGCGCGGCGCACCGGTCTTGCCGACGCGCCCGCCGTCGAGGATGTCCCGGCCGAGGCGCTGATCGAGCGCGAGCCGGTCACCGTGGTCTGCTCGAAGATGGGCTGGATCCGGGCGATGAAGGGCCATATCGCGCTCGACTCGGAGCTCAAGTACAAGGACGGCGACGAAGGGCGGTTCATTTTCCACGCTCAGACCACCGACCGGATCCTTGCCTTCGCCAGTGACGGGCGATTCTTTACGCTGGCCTGCGACCGGCTTCCGGGCGGCCGCGGCATGGGCGAGCCGGTGCGCCTGATGATGGATCTCGGCAACGATGACGAGATTGTGGCGCTGTTCGTGCATCAGCCCGGGACACGCCGCCTGGTCGCCTCGAGTGACGGCGATGGCTTCATCGTCGCCGAGTCGGACGTCCTGGCGCAGACGCGGACCGGGCGGCAGGTGCTGAACCTGCGCGGCGGCGGCAAGGCGCGGGTCTGCGTCCCGGTGACCGGGGACCACGTCGCCGTAGTCGGCGACAACCGCAAGCTTCTCGTCTTCCCCTTGGAAGAACTGCCGGAAATGACCCGTGGCAAGGGTGTCCGCCTGCAGAAGTACAAGGATGGCGGACTTTCCGACGCCACGACCTTCGCGCTCGAGCACGGGCTGGCCTGGCTCGATCCTGCCGGGCGCACGCGAACCGAGCGCGAGCTGGGCGAATACATCGCCCGCCGCGCCAGCGCGGGCCGCATGGCGCCGCGCGGTTTCCCGCGCGACAACCGCTTCACTTAGGATCACCTGTCTCGATACGGGACAGGTGACGCGCCGCGGCGGGGGATCGCAAAAGCCTCGTTCCGGCCCAAAAACAGCCCCGTTCCATGCCTACAAACACACTCGTGGCGTAAAGCTCTGTGTAGGTGTGTCCGCTTTGCGTGCCGTGCGACGGGGGGGTCGCGTGCAGTTCTGATCACCCCCGTCGCTCGTGCACCCGGGCCAGGTTGGCCCGGGGAGTTGCGGCTCAGGTGGTGGAGTGGCGTTCCGGTTTCCGGCGGCGGTTTCGCCGGGCGGAGGCCGAGGTACCGGTCCGCTGGGTCGAGGCATCGACGGGATACGGCTGCGTCAGCGTCTTTCTCGCCACGATTAATGGCGATCTGCCTTGCAGCGCGGGCGACGGTGCGGCCATTGGCCGGCCGCCGCGCAGAAGGGGGGCGGCAGCGCCCGGTAACCGGCCGGTTCTCCACGGGTGGAAGGAGACACTGGCCCGCGCGCCTCGGAGCGGCGCGCAGACTTCCGGGTGCTGCTCGCCTGCCCTGTCTTTCCTGGTCCAGGACATGACTGCCCGAGCGTGCCGCTTGGCGCGCGCCGGCGCGCCGCGTCGGGTCAGGCGGGCTTCTCGGCGACGAAATTGATCACGGTGACAGGCAGATAGCCGCGCGAGAGGTGCAGCCGCTTGCCTGCCTGGGCAAGCAGCCTCTGGCTCGCCTCGCGCGGGAGGAGAACCTGGAAGAGCTCGGCCTCGGCCTCGCGCGTCCGGCGCGAGAAGTCGGTCCTCCCGCCACGCGTGATGCGGTAGGCGACGTCGCTCGATCCGCCGGAATAGAAGGCGTCGACGGGCACGAGGCCCTCGAAAAGGAGCTCGAGCCCCGAAAGCGAGATCCGCCAGTAGTCGTCGGGAAAGGCGTGGAACGCCTGGACCCAGGGCACCTGGATGAACACCCGCCCGCCGGGAGCAAGCAGCGCGGCGATGTTGCGCGCGGCGCCGAAGGGGTCCTTCACATGCTCCAGCAGATGGGCGCAGACGATGCCGCCGAATTCGCGCTGGCCGCTGGGCAGCAGCGCCGCCGCGATACGATCGAGTGGCCAGCAGATGTCGAAGACTGCGTCGACATTCTCGCCGTGCTCGAGATCGGCCCCGACGAAGCCTTTGTCCGCGGCACGCTCGCGCCATGTGCGACGGTTCTCGGCGCTGCGGTCGATCACCTGCCTGCGCGCGCCGATCTGCAGGATCGGCCCCGGCATCGCCGCGGCGATCGCGTCGAGCTCGGCCTTGTAGGGCAGGGCGTCGACGGTCGGCGCGGCGTCGCTCGTGGCGCGCGTGCTCACTCGGCCGCCGCCACTTCCGTGCTGGCGTCGGCCTCGGCCGTGAGCAGGCGCTCGGCCTCGAGGGCGGCCATGCAGCCCATGCCGGCCGAGGTGACGGCCTGGCGGTAGACATGGTCGGTCACGTCGCCGGCCGCGAACAGCCCCGGCACCGAGGTCGCGGTCGAATCGCCCCTGGTGACGACGTAGCCGCCGTAATGGGTCTCGACCTGGTCCCTGACCAGTTCCGAGGCGGGCGCGTGGCCGATGGCGATGAACACGCCCTGGACCGCGACCTCGCGGGTCTCGCCGGTCGCGGCATGGGCCAGGCGCACGCCGGTCACGCCATCGGCGGGGGTGCCCAGGATCTCGTCGACGACATGGTCCCAGATCACGTCGATCTTTGGATGCTTGAACAGCCGCTGTTGCAGGATCGCCTCGGCCCGAAGGCTGTCGCGCCGGTGGACCAGCGTGACCTTCGAGGCGAGGTTGGCGAGATAGAGCGCCTCCTCGACCGCGGTGTTGCCGCCGCCAACGACCATGACCTCCTTGCCTCGGTAGAAGAAGCCGTCGCAGGTGGCGCAGGCCGACACGCCCATGCCCTTGTACTTCTCCTCTGACGGAAGACCCAGCCAGCGGGCCTGGGCGCCGGTCGCCAGGATCACCGCGTCTGCATGCCAGACCGCGCCCGAGTCGCATTCGGCCACGAAGGGCCGTGACGAGAGGTCGAGCCGCGTCACGTGGTCGGCCACGATCTCGGTGCCGACGGCGCGGGCATGCGCCTCCATCTGCTGCATCAGCTCGGGGCCCTGGGTCATGATCAGCCCCGGCCAGTTCTCGACCTCGGTGGTGATCGTCAGCTGGCCGCCCGGCTGGATCCCCTGGATCAGCACCGGTTCGAGCAGCGCGCGCGCGGCGTAGACGGCGGCCGTGTAGCCTGCCGGTCCCGAGCCGATGATCAGCACGCGGGTCTTGCGGGGTTCTGCCATGTGTCGGTCCTCCGTGCGCGGTCGCCCCTAGATACGGTCTGGGGAGCGGTGCGCCAAGGGGGGAGTGGCCTCACGCCCCCGCGACCGGACGCCCCGGGAACAATCGCGCCACGACCTGCCGGGCCACGCGGTCGGCCTCGGCAAGCGGCGGGTAGCTCCACTGTCCGATCGCACCGTCGAAATCGCGCGCGATGCCCCGCGCGGCCAGCGCATCGAGAAAGGCGCTGGCCTTGGCCGACATCCCTCCCACGCCGAAGACATGGAGCGGCAGGCCCGTCGACGCGGCCTCGGAGGCCATGTTGACCGAGTCGGCGGTCACGATCACGGCCGTGGCGAGCCCGAGCATCCCGGGGTAGGGATTCTCGCCCGACCCGGTGAAGACGAAGGCGCGCGCGGGGTCGAGCCGCTGGCTGAGTGCACGGGCCAGCGCGGGGTCGGTGCGGCGCGAGGTGGTCACCATCAGCCCCACGCCTTCCGCGTCGAGCGCGGCCAGCGCATCGAGCAGGCGCTCGGCGTCGCCCTCGGCCCAGCGCGCCGCCTTGCCGGGGCCGCCGACCAGCACCGCGACGCGGCGCGACGGCAGGTAGGCGAGGCGCGGTGCGAGGCGGGCCGCGGCCGCCTCGACCGTGTCCGGGGTGATGCGCCCGACCGCGCCCAGCGTCGAGATGGCGTTCGGCGCGCGCAGCCGGTCATGCTCGGGGGCGACGATCAGGTCGAAGGCCGCGGGGTCCATCTGGGGGTCGAGGATCTGCACGGTCCTCACGCCGTGGCGCCGGCCCAGCGCGGCGACGAAGGGCGCGGCGCGCCGCCCCGCGCCGATGACGAGATCGGGCCACGGCGGCGCGGGCGGCGGGCAGTCGCGTGCGAGCCCGGTCTCGGGCCAGCCCGGCAGACGGCCGAGCAGGTGCCACAGGCGCGCCGGCAGCCATGCGGCCAATCGCGCCGGACGCACCTCTTGCGCAACGATGGTCGCGGGGCTACATCGCGCCACGGCCTCGGCCAGACCCAGCGCCTGCGCCTGGTTTCCGGCCCGGCCATCGGTCATCGTCCAGATGGCAAGTGTTCCGGGGTCGGCGCGAGAAGTTTCCATTTGTTGCTTGGGCCTGCAATTTTATTGCTTTCGGGATGACTGCCGCATACATATCGACCCGCATGCGCTCTGGCCAGAGCGACGAGACAAGCAAGAGGTAAAGCCTACATGTCGGCCAACAAGCTCGACCCTATCGACCGTCGCATTCTGCTCGAGCTTCAGGGCGACGGGCGAATGACCAATGTCGAGCTCTCGCGCCGGGTCGGCATCTCGGCCCCGCCCTGCCTGCGCCGCGTCCGCGCGCTGGAGGAGGCGGGCTATATCGAGGGCTATCATGCCCGCGTGAATGCCCGCGCGCTGGGCTACGAGGTGATGGTCTTCGCCATGGTCAGCCTCAAGAGCCAGGCCGAACCCGACCTCAGCGCCTTCGAGGCGCTGGTGCGCGGCTGGCCGATCGTGCGCGAGTGCCACATGCTGAATGGCGAAATCGACTTCCTGCTGAAATGCGTGGCACCGAACCTGCTGAGCTTCCAGAACTTCCTGACCGGCCAGCTGACCGCCGCGCCGAACGTGGCCAGCGTCAAGACCTCGCTGGTGATCCGCGCGGCCAAGAACGAGCCGGGCGTGCCCTTCGAGCTGTCGGATCACCTGTTCCCCGAGGGCAGCTGAGAGCCCGGCCCTGACGCGGCCATGACGCGGCGCGGGCTGCGGCCAATCTGCGGTGACCGGCTCAGACCACCACCATGTCGAGCGGCATCCGGCTCAGCGGCTCGGCCGCGCCGTCGGTCACCAGCGAGGTGCGCCCGAGGCACATCGCCGTGCGGCTCTCGGAATCCATCAGGATCATGTGCAGGAAGAAGACCATGCCGGGCTCCATGATCGTTGGCGCGCCCTCGTAGAACATCTGGTCCTCCATCCACGACGGCGCGAAGCGCGGCCCCAGGGAATAGCCGCAGGCATGCAGCCGGTGCGCGCCGAAGCCCGCCGCGTCGAGCACCCTTGCATGGGCGTCGAACACCTCGGCCATGGGCCGGCCCGGGCGCAGCGCCGCCTCGCAGGCCATCAGCGCGTCGCGCGCCGCCGCGTGCATCGCGACATGCTGCGGGCGCGGCGTGCCGATCACGATCGTCTTGAAATTGGCCGCGTGGTAGTGGCGGTAGGTCCCCGCCCATTCCAGGTTGAGCTGGTCGTCGGCCTCGAATGTCCGGCGACCGGCCTGGTAGCGGCACAGCAGCGCGTGCTCGCCCGAGCCCACGATGAACTCGTTGGCCGGGTAGTCGCCGCCGCCGCGGAAGATCACGTCGTGCATCGCCGCGAGCACGTCGCCCTCGTTGGCGCCCGGGCGCGTGACCGCGACAGCCGCGTCGAAGGCCGCGTCGCCCAGCTCGGCCGCGCGGCGGACATAGGCGATCTCGGCCGCCGACTTGACCAGCCGCAGCTTGCCCATCAGGTCCGAGGCCTCGACCAGGTGCGCCATCTCGCCGATGCGCGCCTCGACGCGGCGGCCATTGGAATGCGTCAGGCCCTGGGTCGCGGTCTCCCAGCCGATGCGCGCGCCGGTGAGGCCGAGCTCGGCGAGGATCGCGGCGAGGTCCTCGGTGGGGTCGGCGCCGGCGCGGTCCTTCCAGATGCGGATGTCGCGGACGGTCGAGGTCAGCTGCGCCTGGCGCAGGTCGGCCGAGCGGGTCAGCAGCACCGGCGCGTCTGCACTCACGATCAGGCACTGGAAGAAGCAGAACCCGAAGGTGTCGTAGCCGGTCAGCCAGTACTGGCTCTCCGGGGCGAACAGCAACATGGCGTCGAGCCCGCGCTCGGCCATCGCTGCGCGGGTGCGCGTCATGCGCGCGTCGAACTCGGCTTCGGTGAAATGCAGCATGGCGGCCTCGCGCGTGTCGGGGGCAGGGTTGGGATCAAAGCATGATGGCGGCGACGAGGCGGCCGTAATCCGGCTCGTCGCGGTGGATGGCCCGGCGATAGCTGTAGAACGAGGCCTCGTCGGAATAGGTGCAGTGCCCGGTCCAGGCGGCGTCGGCGACGCCGGCCTCGCGCAGCCGCGCCAGCAGGAAGCCCGGCAGGTCGAACATCGCCCGGTCGCCCGCGCCGCCCGCGAAGAAGCGGGCGTGGTCGGGGTCCTCGTCGATGAAGCGCTCGACGAATTCGGGGCCGACCTCGTAGGCGCGCAGCGAGATGGTCGGGCCGATCACCGCGACCACGCGTTGGCGCTGTGCCCCGAGGCGCTCCATCGCCTCGAGGGTGGCCTCGGCCACGCCCCCGATCGCGCCCTTCCAGCCGGCATGGGCCGCGCCGATCACGCCGGCCTCGCGGTCCGCGAACAGGACCGGGGCGCAGTCGGCGGTCAGCACCCCCAGCGCGATGCCGGGGCGGTCGGTGACCATGGCGTCTGCCCTGGGCCGCTCGCTTCCCCAGGGGGCGGCGACGGTGACGACGTCGGCCGAGTGGATCTGGTGCAGCGAGACCAGCGTCGCCGCCCCGAAATGCGCGGTCACGCGCTCGCGGTTCTCGGCCACCGCGCCGGCATCGTCGCCCGAGCCGGGGCCGCAATTGAGGCCGGCATAGATGCCCTGCGACACGCCGCCCTTGCGGGTGAAGAAGCCATGCGCGATGCCGCGCATCTCGGGGGCGGTGATGGGCGAAAGGGTCATGCGTCCTCGTCAAATCCGGCCGGGGTGGGCGCGCCCGGAGGCAGCGCCGCGAGCACCTTGAAGAGCGTTCCCATCGCCGCCGGCGCCGTCAAGCGCTCGAGCGCATCGGCGATCGTGCCGGCCTGGTCGGGCCGGGCCTCGGCCAGTGCCGCCGCGCGATGGCCGATGCCCATCTGCGCGAGGAACCGGCCCTGGGACGTGACGCGGCAGGCCAGCGGGGCGAGGTCGGCGGCCAGCGCGTCGAAATCCACCAGCCATGTCAGGTCGGCCTCGCCCGGCGCCTCCAGCGGGTCGGCCGGCGCATGGCGGCGAAGCGCCTGTAGGGTCCACCCCGCGGGCCGGTCGGCGGCGCGATAGCCGTAATCGATCAGCAGCGCGGCGCCACCATGCGCCGCGATCCGGCGCGCGATCCCGGCGGCGGTTGCCCGAGCGGCGGGCGAGCTCTCCGCCCATGCGCCCGGCGGTGCCGGGTCGAAGCCCGGCAGCACGCCCGACAGGCCCCAGGCCAGCCGCTCGCCCTTCAGCCCGACCTGCCGCTCGCGCCACCCTTCCGGTGTCGCGATGAACTGGCGCACGGGCAGCGCGTCGAGAAACTCGTTGGCGACGATCAGCGCCGGACCCTCCGGCACCTCGTCGAGCCGGTCGGCCCAGCACGCGCCGGGCAGGCGCCGCGCCTGTTCGGCGCGAAGTCGCGGCGAGGTCTCGACCAGCCATGTCTCGGCCTGCGCCAGAGGCCCCATGGCGCGGCGCGCATCCTGCATCAGCGTGCCGCGGCCGGGGCCGAGCTCGATCACGCGCAGGTCGGCGGGCGCGCCCATCGCCTCCCAGGCCGAGCGCAGCCACAGGCCGATCATCTCGCCGAACATCTGGCTGATCTCGGGCGCGGTGGTGAAATCGCCCGCCGCGCCAAGCGGGTCGCGCGTGGTGTAATAGCCATGCTCGGGGTGGCCGAGGCAGAGCGCCATGAAATCCGCCACGCTCATCGGCCCCTGCGCCGCGATCTGGCGCGCGGCGATCCGGCCCAGAGGGGTCGCGGCTGGCGTCACGCCTGCCGCCGCGTCATCGCGAAGGCGAGGAAGCCGAGCCCGATCGCCACCATCGGCAGCGACAGGATCTGGCCCATGGTCAGCCCCCAGGCATCCGGCTGCGAGCCGAAACGAATGACGTGTCCCAGCGGGTTCGCGGCGCTGCGGAACTGCTCGTCCGCCAGGCGGAAGTTCTCGACGAAGCTGCGCGCGAGGCCGTAGCCGAGGAAGAACACCCCGATCAGCGCGCCGGGCCGTCTGAGCCAGCCGGCGCGCAGCGCGAGCCACCACATCACCAGGCCCAGCACCAGCCCCTCGAGCCCCGCCTCGTAAAGCTGGCTCGGATGGCGCGGCTCGGGGCCCGCATGGGGAAAGACCATCGCCCAGGGCACGTCCGTCGGCCGGCCCCACAGCTCGCCGTTGATGAAGTTCGCGAGCCTGCCGAACAGAATCCCCAGCGGCGCGGCCAGGGCGACCGCATCGCCCACCGACAGAAGCGGCGCGCCCTTGCGCCACGCGAAACCCACGACGCCCAGGATGACGCCAAGGAAGCCGCCGTGGAACGACATGCCCCCTTCCCAGATCGCGAAGATCTCGGCCGGGTTCGCCAGGAACTGCGCGGGGTTGTAGAACAGCACATAGCCGATCCGCCCACCCAGGATCACGCCCAGCGTCATCCAGGTCAGCAGCTCCTCCGGCTGGTCGGGCGTCATCGGCGGGGTCTGCGCGGGCCACAGCCGCGGCCGGCGCATCAGGGCGACGATCATCCGCCAGCCCAGCACCAGCCCCGCGATATAGGCGAGCGCGTACCAGCGCAGCGAGAAGCTGAACCCGCCCAGATCGAGCGTGAAGATCGCCGGATCGATCTGCGGGAAGGGCAGGACGAAAGGGGGCATCGGGCCTCCGGATGCGGGGCAAAGGGCGCGTCATGGGTGGTCGAGGCGCAGGCCCCTGTCAAGCGCGCGTCGGCCGAACGGCTTGCCCGCGCGCGCCCGCACGCGCATATAACGGGACATGCCGGCGTCTGGCCGGCCCGATCACGAGAGAGGCACCATGCAGACCCGCGGCAAGCTGTTCGACGATCTCAGCCAGCTGATGACCAATGCCGCCGGCATGGCCCAAGGCGTGAAGACCGAGGCCGAGACCGCGATGCGCAGCTTCATGGAGCGCTGGATCGCCGACGCCAACCTGGTCACGCGCGAGGAGTTCGAGGCCGTGCGCGAGATGGCGGCGAAGGCGCGCGCCGAGAACGACGAGCTCAGGGCGCGGATCGAGGCGCTCGAGGCGAAGCTCAAGTAATCCCGCCCCGGCGCCGCGATACGCGGAGGAACACGCGGCCGGTCGCGCCCAAAGCGAATCCCTCTGCGTCCCTGCCCGGGCCGCCGTCGCCCCCCGAGTGCCCGATCGGCAGGCAAGGTCTGTCCCGTTCTGAGGCAGACGCGCCACGCGTGTGGCCGCGATCCGTGAAACTTTCCTGTCGGCCCGGAAATCGCTTTACGCCCCCGGTGGTCGGTGCCACCATATCTCGTGGATCGGGAGAGTTCGTTACACGATCCATGGCAACCCTGGGTGCATCCTGTGGGACAGGCCTCACGGGACCACCAGACAGGAGGGGGTATCGAGGCAATGACCGCAGTCGAGCAGGACTTTATCGCAGCCGACGTTCATCCCATCGACATGGTCGAGACCCTGGCAGAGCAGTGCCGCTGGGATTTCGACCGTCTGGGCGAGGACCAGATCGCCATGGCGATCGAAGGGTCGTGGCGCACTTACTCGCTCTCGCTCGCCTGGTCGGGCTATGACGACATGCTGCGGCTGGTGTGTTCCTTCGAGCTCGACCCGGCGCAGGCGCGGCGGCCCGAGGTCGTGCGCCTCATCCACATGATCAACGACAAGATCTGGAACGGCAGCTTCGTTCACTGGGCCGATCAGGGCATGCTGGCCTTCCGCTACGGGCTCACGCTGGCCGGCGGCGCGACCGCGACGCCCGAGCAGATCGAGGCGATGGTGCTTTCGGCGGTCGCGCTGAGCGAGCGGTTCTATCCCGCCTTCCAGCTTGTCGGCTGGGGCGACGAGGCGCCGGAGACGGCGCTCAGGGTCGCGATCGAGGAACATTACGGCACGGCCTGACGCGCGCGGCGCACGCCGCCTCTGCCGGGGGGAAGGCGGCGGTTGACATGCCGGCGTGCGGGGGCGTCCGCTCCGCGGTTGACGCGGGGTGGGCGCCCGGGTCTTTTCTGGAACCTGTCATCGAATCCTGAACGGAGAAAAGCGGACATGGCTGCGCTTGGCGAGGCGGGTGTCGAGAATCTGGTGCTGCTGGGATGCGGCAAGATGGGCGGCGCGATGCTCGAGGGCTGGCTCGCGGGCGGGCTCGCGCCCTCGTCGGTCACGGTGCTCGACCCGCATCCTTCGGCGCGGGTCACGGAACTCGCGGGCCAGGGCCTTGTCCTCAACCCTTCCGCGCTCGCCCCCGCCTCGGTCGCGATCATCGCGGTCAAGCCGCAGATGATGGGCGACGCCGCCCCGGTGCTGCGCCCGCTGGCGGGGCAGGGCACCGTCTTCGTCTCGATCGCGGCCGGCACGCCGATCGCGGCGTTCGAGGAGATGTTCGGGCCCGCGACCCCCATCGTGCGCGCCATGCCCAACACGCCCGCGGCGGTCGGGCAGGGCATCACCGCGATCATCGGCAACGCCGCGGCGGACGAGACCGTGCTGCGCATGAGCGAGGTGCTTCTGGCCGCCATCGGCCAGACCGTCAGGCTCGACAGCGAGGACCAGATGGACGCGGTCACCGGGCTCTCGGGCTCGGGCCCGGCCTATGTCTTCCACATGATCGAGGCGATGGCCGAGGCCGGCGTCGCGGCGGGGCTTGCCCCGGGGCTCGCGATGCGGCTCGCGCGCGCGACGGTCTGTGGCGCCGGCGCGCTGGCGCGGGCGTCCGAGGAAAGCGCGGCCCAGCTCAGGGTCAACGTGACCAGCCCGGGCGGCACCACCGCGGCCGGGCTTGGGGTTCTGATGGCCGAGCTGCCGGATCTGATGACCCGCACCGTGGCGGCCGCGGCCGAGCGATCGCGCGAGCTTCGCGGCTGAGCGATACAGTTTTAATGTGAAACTTTGTGCAGCGCACAATTTTCGCCGTTGACTTTTTTTGTGCGGTGCACAATATTCCTTTTCAGAACGGCGCGGGGAAGGCCCCGGCCATCACACAGCACCCAAGGAGTTTACCGATGGCTATCGAGAAGTTCCCCTTCACCTTCGACGCCGAGAAGATGGGCGAGTTCTTCAAGCTGCCCGAGTTCGACAAGTTCTTCGACACGAGCAAGATGCCCGCCGTTGACGTCGAGGCGGTGATTGCCGCCCAGCAGAAGAACGTTGCCGCGATGGTCGAGGCCAACAAGGTCGCGATCGCCGGCTACCAGGAGATCTACAAGCGCCAGGTCGCCCTCGTCGAGGAAACGATCGCCGCGATCAAGGACCAGATGGCCGATCTGCAGGGCCAGCCGGTGACCGCCGACCAGACCGCCAAGAACATCGAGACGGCGAAGGTCGCGATGGAGAAGGCCGTGGCCAACGTGAAGGAGCTCTCCGAGCTCGCCCAGAAGGCCAACACCGAGGCTTTCGAGATCGTCAAGGCCCGCTTCGAGGAGGCCGTTGCCGAGTTCAAGGACGCCGCGTCCAAGCTCGCCGCCTGATCCGGCAGCACGACCGATCCAAGGGCCGCTTGCGCTCCGCGCAGGCGGCCTTCATATTTCGCGCCCGCAGTAATCGGGGGCATGCATGAGCGACAAGATTTCCTTTGACGATTTCCTGAAGGTCGATATCCGCGCCGGGCGCGTGATCGAGGCCCAACCGTTTCCCGAGGCGCGCAAGCCCGCGTTCAAGCTGCGCATCGATTTCGGCCCCGAGATCGGCGTGAAGAAGTCCTCGGCGCAGGTCACCGTGCACTACACCCCCGAGGCTCTCGTCGGCCGCATGGTCATGGCGGTGGTCAACTTCCCGCCGCGCCAGATCGGCCCCTTCATGTCCGAGGTTCTGACCCTGGGCGTCCCCGACGGCGACGGCGAGGTCGTCCTGCTCGCCCCCGATCTCGAGGTTGCGCCGGGCGCGCGGATGTACTGATCCGCCCGCGGGCGTTCAGCGCGGCAGGCGCACGCAGGCGCGCAAGCCCCCGAGACGGCGGCTTTCGTCGAGCGAGAGGCTGCCGCCATGGCTGCGCGCGATGTCGAGCGCGATCGACAGGCCGAGCCCAACGCCCGAGGCGATGTTCTGCCCGCGCGCCTCGTCGAGCCGCGTGAAGGGGCGCAGCACCTCCTCGCGCTTGTCGGGCGGGATGCCGGGGCCGTCGTCCTCGACCGTGAACTCGACGCTTTTCGGGCCCAGCCGCACCCCCAGCGAGACCGTGTCACCATAGGCCAGCGCGTTCTCGACCAGGTTCACCACGCAGCGTTTCACCGCCTGCCGGCGCAGCGACACGGCGCGCTCGCCCGGGGTCTCGACCTCGGCCACGAGGGCAAGCTCGCGCCCGCGGCGGCGCGCGTCCTCGGCGATCTCCTCGGCCAGCTCGACCGGGTCGGTGTCCGACGAAAGCTCGCCCGCCTCGCCGCGCGCGAAGGCCAGGAACGCGTCCAGCATGTGCTCCATCTCGGACACGTCGCGTGACAGCTCGGCCGTCTCGGGCGAGGGGTCGATCACGGCCAGCGCCAGCTTCATGCGCGTGAGAGGCGTGCGCAGATCGTGGCTCACGCCCGACAGCATCCGCGTGCGCTGCTGCATCTGGCGCTCGATGCGGTTGCGCATGTCGACGAAGGCGATGCCGGCGCGGCGCACCTCCTCGGCGCCCGAGGGGCGGAACGGCAGGCTGCGCCCCCGCCCGAAGGCGCTCGCCACGGTGGCAAGCTCGCGGATCGGGCGCACCTGGTTGCGCAGGAAGATCACCGCCACCGTGGTCAGCACGACCGAGATCGTGGTCATCCAGACCAGCAGCAGGTGCGGGTTCGAGGCGTTCATCCGCCGGCGCGGGATCAGCACCTGCAGCACGCCCTTGGTGGTCGAGATGCGCGCGTCCACGTGTTTGGGATAGGTCACCAGGTCCAGCGCCATCGGCCGGCGCAACTCGTCCTTCAGCGTCTCCTCGATGACCCCGCCGGTGACGTCATAGAGGGCGCGCACCGCGTCGGGCTCGACCCGGTCGTCGGGACGCAGGCTGAAGTCGAAGCCCAGGGGGATTGCGATGGTCGCCAGCATCTCGTTGGCGGCATCGACATCGGGCAGGTTCTCGATCTGGCTGATCACGAACCTGATCTCGCGCGCGACCGCGGTGGCCATCTGGCCGGTCACGCCGTCGTAGTGGCGCTGGATGAACAGCACCGCCACCACCACCTGCAGCAGCAGGATGGGCAGCACGAGGATCATCAGCGCGCGGCGGAACAGGCTGCGCGGGGTGAACTTCTTGAGTGTGGCCGAGATGCGCTTCATCTTGCCCGACGCTAGGGCGCGGCGGGCGCCCGGGGCAAGAGGCGGAAAGGGTACGGCCGCGATGAGCGCGATTTTCGACCTGCGGCCCGATGTGGTCCATGGCCTTGCCGAGCCGGTCGCGCCGGGGGTGCGGCGCGTGACCTGCGCCAATCCCTCGCCGATGACCTTCACGGGCACGCGCAGCTACATCGTCGGCCGCGGCGAGGTCGCTGTGATCGACCCCGGGCCCGACGATCCGGCGCATCTCGACGCGATCCTCGGCGCGCTCGAGCCGGGCGAGGCGGTGGCGGCGATCCTCGTGACCCACAGCCATGTCGACCACAGCCCGGGCGCGCGGCGCCTTGCAGCGCGCACGGGGGCGCCGGTCTGCGCCTTCGGCCCGCACGGGGCGGGGATGAGCGCGGCGATGCGCGAGCTGCAGGCCGCGGGCTTCGACCTCGGTGGCGGCGAGGGGGCCGATCGCGGCTTCGCGCCCGACCGGCTGCTGGCCGAGGGCGAGAGCGTCACCGGGCCGGGCTGGCGGCTCACCGCGCTGCACACGCCCGGGCACCTGTCGAACCACCTGGCCTTCGCGCTCGAGGGCACGGGCACGCTGTTCACCGGCGATGCGGTGATGGGCTGGACGACGACGCTGGTCTCGCCGCCCGAGGGCGACATGGCTGCGCAGATGGCGACCCTGCGGCGGCTGGCCGCGCGCGGGGGCGACCGTCTCTACCTGCCGGGGCACGGCCACGAGGTAACGGCGCCCGCGCCGCTTCTTGCGCATCTGATCGCGCATCGCGCGGCGCGCGAGGAGGCGATCCTGGCGGCTCTCGGCGCCGCTGGCGGTGGCACGGCGAAAAGCCTCGCCGCTGCGGTCTACCACGACACCGATCCGAAGCTGCTGCCAGCGGCCGCGCGTAATGTCCTGGCGACCTTGCTGGGTCTTCTTGCCGAGGGGCGCGTGGATGTCGCCGGGCCGCTCTCGGCCGATGCCGAGTTCCGCCCCGCCTGACCGGGTGGCGGCCTCAGCCGCGCGTGCTGCAGATGCCCTTGAGCGCGATCCAGTCGCGGTCGCTCAGCGCTGGCGTGAAGGCGCCGTCGCCGATGGTGTCGGCCGCCGCAGCCCGCCCGGCGCGCTCGGCCAGCTCGGGATGCGACGCGAAGTAGCGCAGCGCCAGCGGCGTGCTGCCGTGCTGCGCCTCGAGCCGCTCGAAGAACTGCGCGAATGGCCGGCTCGGCAGCCCGGCCTCGGCCAGCAGCTGCAGGGCGACCTCGTCGGCGCGGGCCTCGGCCTCGCGCTGGTAGCTCGCGTTCAGCGCCGCGTCGCTTGCCGCGGCGATGGCGCTGGCGCCGAAGATGTCGCCGATCAGCAGGCCCAGCAGGCCCGCCGTGCCCGCCGCGCGAAGCGTCACCACCGTCGGGTCGCGATGGATCGCGTGGCCGATCTCGTGGGCCAGCACGCCCGCCACTTCCTCGGGTGTCGCGGCCGAATCGATCAGGCCTCGGAAGACCAGGATCCGACCGCCGGGCAGCGCCACGGCGTTGATCATGCCGTGGTCGAGCACGTCGAGCCGCAGCGGGTAGGGCAGCCTGGCGCCGCCGCCCAGCCGCGCCGCCATCCGGTCGAGCGCCTCGCGTCCCTCGGCCTCGATGCAGAAGCGCGACGTGCTTCCTCCCAGGTCGAGGATCTGCGTGAGCTGCCCCACCAGCGCATCGCCCAACGCGCGCTCGCGCTCGGGCGGGATCATCAGCGCAAGCTGGCCCGCCAGCGCCGGGATCAGCACGAAGACCATCGCCAGCACCGCGCCGACCGCGCCCAGGCCCCAGACGATCGCGCGGCGCATGCCGCGATGATCGACGGGGCGATGGTAGAGGTCGGGGCAGACCGTGGTGATCGCCTCGATCATGGTTTCGTCCGAGACGACGAGCCGCTCGTCGCTCTCGAGGTTTGGCACGATCTGCACGGGGCGGTCGTGGCGGGCCGAGACCGCCCTGAGGCTGGCGAGCGGCCAGTGGGTCAGCACCTCGTCGCGCATGGTGCGGATGATCAGCGAGCGCTCGCGAAAGCCCAGGATCACCTCGCGCGGGCGCGAGGACAGGCCGTCGAAATACCGCCCGTCCGATTCGAGCAGCGCGTAGCGCGTGGATTCCGCCATCAGACGCCCGCGCCGACGTCGAGGCCGAGCGCGTCGGCGAAGCCGCCCGCCTCGGTCGCCTCGTCGTGCGAGCGCTGGGCCACGCTGCGCAGAGCGTGGGGGTTCTCGATCTGCATGGCCTCGACCTTCCGCCGCAGCACGGGCTGCACCAGGAACAGCTGGGTCAGCGCGTAGACAATCGCATTGATGGTCAGAAACCCGATCACGACGATCGCGACAAGAGGCACTGTTGCCGCGCCCAGCGAGAACCCGGACGCCTCGGCCCCGGCACCAGCCCGACTCTCGGCCATGGCAAGAAGGGCTGCGGCCGACGGCCCGCCAAGGACGATCCACAGGCCCGCGACGGCCGCCCCGACGATCGCGACCGCGACCAGGGTCGCAAGCGAGGTCGCGATGTAGCCGCCGACGGTGATGCCGAAGACCCTGAGGATCGAGACGTCGTTGCCGAGCGTCGACTCGCCCAGCACGCGGTTGTCCCACAGGTAGCGGAAGCTGCTGATCTGGTAGGCGAAGACGATGAAGGACGCGACCACGAACCAGAGCATCATCATGATACTGACGGCGCCCTCGGTGAAGTCTTCGCTGTATTCGGCCTCGATCACCATGCCCCAGGTCACCAGCGCGAAGATCAGGGCGGTCACGTAGATCCACGACCACCAGACCATCAGCCCCAGCCACGAGCCCTCCTGCTCGAACCTCTGGTCGCCGAACCAGGTCCGGTCGGTCACGTATTTCGCCTGCTTGAAATGCATGTAGGGCAGGGCCAGGCCGGCGGTGACGATGGTCAGCAGCCCCCACAGCAGCGAGCGCCAGGTGTAGCCCCACGCCCCCGGCTCGACGCCGAAGCGGATGCCGCGCCACCTCAGGCGCGACAGCATGTAGCGCCGCGCGCGATAGCTCGCCCAGAACCAGAACGGCACCAGCGCCAGCAGCGATACGTTCAGCGCGAGCGGGTTGCCCTGGAAGAAGCTGAGGTTGAGAAAGGCGAGGCCGGTGTTGATCAGCCCCAGATAGACGGCCAGCACCACCAGCGCCAGCAGGAAGCCCAGCAGTTTCTCGATGCCGGTGCCGGTGTATTCGATCGCATCGCCGTCGACCCGGATCGCGCTGGCGAAATAGCGCCGCAGATGCGTCACCATCCAGAAGCGGTAGATGCCCAGCGTCAGCACCGACAGAAGCGCGGTCTTCAGGGCCAGCAGGAGCAACGAGCCATCATCGCGATAGCGCGCGCGGATGCTCTTGTCGCCGTAGAGCGCCGCGAGCAACGCCTTCTCGTCGACTTCTTCCTCGCGGGTGCGACGCCCGAACGGATCGGACGGCGTCTCCTGCTGCCCGCGAGACGTGTGATACTGGTCGAGGTCCCAGGACCTGCGGCGGGGTTGCTCCTTATCCTCGCCCAAGGCTGCCTCCTTCAGGGCCGCGAATTATGGCGTCATTCGTGCCGCATCACTGTGGCGGAAATCGGGTCAGCCGCGCGCGAATTGCATCCCGGCGCCCGCGGCACGCGCCCCATGTGGTGCCGCCGACCCGGCGCTCAGCGCTGGTCGGGCAGGCGATAGCCCGCCTCCTCGAGCTGCCGGCGCAGCGTCAGTTTCGAGATCTTGCCCGTCGCCGTGTGCGGGATCTCGTCGACGAACAGGACGTCGTCAGGCATCTGCCATTTCGCGAAATGCGGGCGCAGGCGATCGAGGATCTCCTCGACGCCGGGATCGCGGCCGGGCTTGGCCACGATGCAAAGAACCGGGCGCTCGTCCCATTTCGGATGGGGCACACCCACCGCCGCCGCCTCGGCGACGTCGGGATGGCTGACGGCGGCATTCTCCATCTCGATCGAGCTGATCCATTCGCCGCCTGACTTGATCACATCCTTGAAGCGATCGGTGATCCGCACGTAGCCCAGCGCGTCGATGGTGGCCGCGTCGCCGGTATCGAACCAGCCATCGGCATCGATCGTATCCGCGTCCTGCTTGAGATAGCGCCGCAGCACGCCGGGGCCGCGGATCTGCAGCCGCCCCTGGGTCTCGCCGTCCCAAGGCAGGTCGTCGCCGGCATCGTCGCGGATGCACAGTTCGACCGTGAAGGGCGGGTGGCCCACTTTCATCTGGACGTTGATGCGCTCGTCCTCGGGCATGGCGACGACCTCGGGCTTGAACGAGGCGAAAGTGCCCAGCGGCGAGGTCTCGGTCATGCCCCAGGCGTGCAGCACCTGCACCCCGTAGTCGTGCTGGAAGGCCTCGATGACGGCGCGCGGGCAGGACGATCCGCCGATCACCACGCGGTCGAGATGCGGCAGGTCGAGCTTCTGCTCGCGCAGATAGGCCAGCAGCGGCAGCCAGACCGTCGGCACCGCGGCGGTGATGGTCACGTCCTGCTCGAGCATCCCGTAGAGGCTGGCGGGGTCCATCATCCGCCCCGGCAGCACCATGCCCGCGCCCGCCATCGGCACCGAGAAGCCGGTGGACCAGCCATTCGCGTGGAACAGGGGCACGACCGGCATCATCACGTCGCGCGAGCTCAGCGCCAGCATGTCCGGCTGGATCATCGCCATGGCGTGCAGCACGTTCGAGCGATGCGCGTAGACCACCCCCTTGGGGTGCCCGGTCGTGCCCGAGGTGTAGCAGATGCCGCAGGCGTCGCGCTCGTCGCCCCGGTGCCAGCCGGCGTCGCCGTCCTCGGCCGCCAGCAGCTCCTCGTAGCACAGCGCGTCGGGCAGCTCCTCGGGCATGTGGGCGCGGTCGGTCAGGACGATCACGCCGCGCAGCTTGGGAAGCTTCGGCGCCAGCGCCGCCACGACGGGCGCGAGGTCGGGGTCGCAGATCAGCCAGCGGTCCTCGGCATGGTCGGCGATGTATGCCAGCTGCTCCTGCGCCAGGCGCGGGTTGAGCGAATGCAGCACCGCGCCCATGCCCGGCACGCCGTACCAGACCTCCATGTGGCGCGCGGTGTTCCAGGCCATGCAGCCGACCACCTCGCCGGGCCGGATGCCGAGGCGCCTGAACGCCTGCACCACCTGCAGCGCGCGGCGGCGGACGCCCGCCCAGGTGGTGCGGGTGACCGGCCCCTCGATCGAGCGGCTGACGACGGCACGCCCGCCGTGGTAGCGCGCCGCGTGATCGATGATCGCGGTGACGCGCAACGGCCAGTCCTGCATCAGACCCTGCATGGCGTTCCTCTCCAGCCTCGTGTTTTTTCGGAACTCTAGCAGGCGGACCGTTGCCCTCAAGTCCGTGCTTGCGCGCGGGCGGGCGGACGCCCAAAAAAGGCCGCGTGGGGGCGTGGAGCGTGCGGGCCGGTCAATGGCCGGTGCGCACAGGCGGGGGTGCCAGGCGATGCAGGAAAGAACGGCCGCCGGGGCCGCGATGTGGGTTGCGGGCGGCATGGCGCTGATCGCGTTCAGCGACAACTTCATACCGCTTGTGGCCGACCGCATGGGGCTTTGGCAGTTCCAGGTGATGCGCGCGGGCATGGTGCTGCCCGCGGTCTTGCTCGCGGTGCTGGCCTTCGGGCGGCTGCGGCTGATCATGCCGGTCTCGGCATGGCGAATCGCGGTTCGCAGCCTGCTGTCGATCGTGGCACTGATGATGTATTTCGCGGCGGTGCCGTCGGTGTCGATCTCGATCGCGGCTGCGGGGCTCTTCACCTCGCCGCTCTGGGTCGCGTTCTTCACCGCGGCGCTCCTGGGCGAGCGGGTCGGTCCGCGGCGGATCATGGGGGCGGCGCTGGGCTTCGTCGGGGTATGCATCGTGCTGGGGGTTGGGACCCAGCCGATCCGGCCGATGGCGATGGTGGCGCTGGCGGGCGGCGCGTTCTATGCGCTCAGCGTGATCTGGACCCGGCGTCAGTGCGCTGGCGAGAGCGCGCTTTGCATGTCGTTCTGGCAGTTCGTGGGCTTCATCCTGCTGGGGGGCTGCGGCCTTGCCGGGCTGCCGGTGCTCGAGGCGGCCTTCGGCGGGGTCGAGGGCGCGGACTTCGCGCTTCGGCCCTGGATTGCGCCCGATGCCACGGCCTTTGCGCTGGCGCTGCTGATCGGCGCCAGCGGGATCGCCGCCACCACCTGCATCGCGGTGGGCTACCGCAGTGCCGAGTCGAGCTTCATCGGCATCTTCGACTTCAGCTTCCTGGTCTGGGCGCCGCTGATCTCGTGGCTGCTGTGGGGCGAGGTGCTGTCGCTGCGCGTGGCCTTCGGCATGGGGCTGATCGTCTTCGCCGGGATCATGGCGATGTGGTCCGGTCTGCGGCGTCCGGCCCCTGCCTGATCGCCGCGTCGCGCCGCCGCGCGCTCAGTGGAAATCGCGGCTGGGGAACAGCGCCTTGGCCTGTTCGCGCGGGTGGCGCGGGCGCGGCGTGGCACGGGCGGGCAGGCCGGCGCCCGGGGCCGTGGGCCCTCCCGGCACGGGGCGGCGCGCCTCGTCGCCGCGCCCGTCCGATACCGGCCCCGCCAGGCCGAGCTCGTCGAGCCGCGCCGAGAGGTCCTCGATGCGCCAGGCGATCAGGTGCATCACGGCCCCCTCGCGCTCGAGCCGCCCGCTCACTCGCAAAAGCCGACCCGCGATCACCGCCCGGCGGAAGCGCTGGTAGACCCGCGGCCAGACGATGACATTGGCGACCCCGGTCTCGTCCTCCAGCGTCACGAAGATCACGCCCGAGGCGGTGCCCGGCCGCTGGCGCGTGATCACGAGGCCCGTGACCGTTACCCGCGAGCGGGCCGAGACCATCCGCAGGTCCTCCGCCCGGGCCGATCCCTTCAGGCCCTCGCGCAGCAGCGCCAGCGGGTGCGCCCTGAGGCTCAGGCGCAGGGCGCGGTAATCCTCGACCACCGCCTCGCCCGGCGCCTCGGCCGGCAGCCGCGCGGCCGGCTCGCGCAGGCCCTCGCCCTCGGGGAACAGCGGCAGCGGCTTGTCGCCCGACAGCGCCCGCGCCTCCCACAGCGCCTCGCGCCGGGATAGCGGCGGATCGACACCGCCCGCGGCGAAGGCGTCGGCGCGGGCCAGCCGCTCGATCGATCGCCGCCCGATCCCGGCGCGGCGCCACAGGCTCTCGACATCCGGATAGCCGTTGCCGCGCGCCGCCGGGATCCAGCGGCCGTCCTCCTCGGGCAGGCCCTTGATCTGGCGAAAGCCCAGCCGCAGCGCGAAGCCGCCGCGCGCGGTGGGTTCCAGCGTGCAGTCCCAGTGCGAGTGGTTGACCGAGACGGGCCGCACCTCGACCCCGTGCTCGCGCGCGTCGCGCACGATCTGGGCGGGCGCGTAGAACCCCATCGGCTGCGCGTTCAGCAGGGCGCAGGCGAAGATCGCCGGGTGGTGGCACTTGAGCCAGGCCGAGGCATAGACCAGGAGCGCGAACGAGGCCGCGTGGCTCTCGGGAAAGCCGTACTCGCCGAAGCCCTCGATCTGGTTGAAGCAGCGCTCGGCGAAGTCGGGCTCGTAGCCGCGCGCCAGCATCCCGCCGACGAAGCGCTCGCGAAAGCTGCCGACCGTCCCGGTCCGGCGGAAGGTGGCCAGCGACCGCCTGAGCCGGTCGGCCTCGTCGGCGGAAAAGCCGGCGGCGACGATGGCGATGCGCATCGCCTGCTCCTGGAACAGCGGCACGCCCAGCGTCTTGCCCAGCACCTCGCGCAGCTCCTCCGAGGGGAACTCGACCGCTTCCTCCCCTGCGCGGCGGCGCAGGTAGGGATGCACCATGTCGCCCTGGATCGGGCCGGGACGGATGATCGCGACCTCGATCACCAGGTCATAGAAGCTGCGCGGCTGCATCCGGGGCAGGAAGTTCATCTGCGCCCGGCTCTCGACCTGGAAGACGCCCAGGGAATCCGCCCGGCACAGCATCTCGTAGACCTTCGGGCAGTCGGGCGGCAGGGTCGCAAGACGGTGGTCGATGCCGACATGGCTGCGCAGCAGGTCGAAGGCCTTGCGGATGCAGGTCAGCATGCCCAGCGACAGCACGTCGACCTTGAGGATGCCCAGCGCGTCGATGTCGTCCTTGTCCCATCCGATGACGGTGCGCTCCTCCATCGCCGCGTTCTCGACCGGCACCAGCTCGTCCAGGCGTCCCGCGGTGATGACGAAGCCGCCGACATGCTGGCTCAGGTGGCGAGGGAAGCCGATGATCTCCTCGACCAGCCCCAGGGTCTGCATCAGCCGCCGGTCGGCGGCGTCGAGCCCGATCTCGGCCAGGCGGGCAGGGGTTATGCTCTCGCGCGACCAGCCCCAGACCTGCCCGGCCAGCGCGGCGGTCACGTCCTCGGACAGTCCCATGGCGCGGCCCACCTCGCGGATGGCGGCGCGGGCGCGGAAATGGATGACGGTGGCGCAGAGCCCGGCGCGGTGGCGGCCATAGCGCTCGTAGATGTGCTGGATCACCTCCTCGCGGCGCTCGTGCTCGAAATCGACGTCGATGTCGGGCGGCTCGTTGCGTGCCTCCGAGACGAAGCGCTCGAACACCATGGTGATGGTCTCGGGCGAGATCTCGGTGATGCCCAGCGCATAGCAGGTCACGGAATTCGCCGCCGAGCCCCGGCCCTGGCACAGGATGCCGCGGCCGCGGGCAAAGGTGACGATGTCGTGCACGGTCAGGAAATAGGGCGCGTAGCCCAGCTTGCCGATCAGCGCGAGCTCGCGCTCGACCAGGTCGCGGGCATGGGCGGGCACGCCGTCGGGATAGCGCCATTCAAGCCCGGCGCGGGCCAGCCGCTCGAGACGGGCCTGCGGGGACTCGCCATCGCCCTCGTCGGGATAGTCGTAGCTGAGCTCGTCGAGCGAGAAGCGGCAGGCCGCGGCGATGCGCCCGGCGGCGGCAACGGCGTCGGGGTGGCGGCAGAAGAATCGGGTCATCTCGTCGGCCGCGCGCAGGCGGCGCTCGGCGTTGGGCAGGGCCTTGAAGCCCAGCGTCTCGACCGTCAGGCGCTCGCGGATGCAGGTCAGCACGTCGGCCAGGCGCCGGCGCCTGGCGCGGTGCATCAGCGGAAAGGCGGTGGCGGCTAGCGCGACGCCGGCCTCGGCGGCAAGCTGCGCGAGCGCGTCGAAGCGCGCCATGTCGCGCCCGTCATAGCGGGGATGCGCACCCAGGTGGACCGCGCCCGCGAACCGGCGCGCCAGGCGCCGCGCCAGGCCGACCGTTTCGTCCGCGTCCGCCCCGCGGCCCAGCGGGTCGGGGGGCAGGATCAGCAGGAAAAGCCCCTCGCCCCAGGTCTCGAGATCGGCGAGCGAGAGCTGGCACTCCCCCTTGACCGCCCGCCGCTTGCCCAGCGTCAGCAGCCGGCACAGCCGCGCCCAGGCCGCGCGGTCGCGCACCAGTGCCACGACCTCGTGGCCGGTGTCGGTGAAGCTCAGGCGCGCGCCGGTGATCAGCCGCGGGACCGAGCGGATCACCGGCCCCGTCTCTGGTTCCGCCTTCGGCCCCGCCCCTGGTTCCGTCACGGGTCCCGACCCGGCGGCCTGTGCCGAGCGCGTCGTCCCTTGTGCCGGCAGGCGGCCCTCGGGCAGGCGCGAGGACGGGTCGACCCGGTGCTGCGAGCGGATCCGGACGGCATGGGCCTGCACATCCGCGGGGGTGACGCCGGAGGGCTTGCGCGCGGGAGGGTGTTCCGGCGTGCCCGGGGGTGTGTTCGCGGCAGCCGCCTCGCGCGCCAGCTCGCGCAGCCGCACATGCGCGCGCACCACCCCCGCGACCGAGTTGCGGTCGGTGATGGCGATGGCCGAAAGACCCAGCTCGGCCGCACGCTCGACCATCTCCTCGGGATGGCTCGCCCCGGTGAGGAAGGTGAAGTTGGTGGTGGTGACCAGCTCGGCGAAATCGGACATGTTCTTGATATGTTCTATTCCCGCCGAGTCGGCAACGGCCGGTTGTCGTGGCGGCTGCCAAGGGGCGAAAGCCCCTACCAGCTCATGGTGGTGGACCCACATGCATGGTTGTTGCATGGAGAAAGGCGAAGCTGCTCTCCGTAAAACATTTATATATCAATTATTTAAGTACAGTTTCACGCGTGAAAGCAGTCCCGGCGCCGGGCGCGTGGCGAGGTGACGTCTGCGGGAGGGAATTGCGCCCCGCCAAGAGGGGGATCCGGCGGGGCGCAATCGGCATCGCCGCCCGGCGGTGTCCGGGCCGTAATGTGCCCGGAAGGCCGGTGGACCACATCGGGCGCAACCCCTTGTCCCGACAGCCACCCTGCGCACCGCGGGGGGCGGCGCCTCGGGCGTTCCGGCGGGCGGGAGACCGGGGCGCCTGCGCCCTCGTACCGTGCCGATACCGTGTCTTGAAGATTACCCGTCCCGCCGCCCGAGTCTTTGACCCCCGTCAAGAATCCGGCCGGGGTGGGCGCGCCTCAGAGCACGGCCTGCAGCCCGACCCAGATCGAGAGCAGGACACCGCAGACCAGCGTGTAGCCGCCGTTCCATCTCAGCCCGACCGTGCGCGCGCTCACCTTGCCCAGCGCCCCGATCAGCAGCGTCGTTGCCGTGTAGGGCGAGCTTGCACCGCTCAGCGCCCAGCCGGCCGTGATCGCCACGATCACATCGGCCGGCGTGAGCCCCATCTGCGCCGCGGGCGGCAGGATCGGCGCGACCAGCGAGACCGAGAGGATCGGGTTCATGCCAAGCTGGCCTGTCAGCGGGATCAGCCAGACCAGGGCCACGAGGATCTGCCAGCCCGCCACGGCGTCAAGGTTCACGCCCGCCTCGCTGACGAGCGGCGCGACCAGCTGCGAGCCCAGCGTGCCGATGAAGCCCGCCATCAAGAGAAGCACCAGCTCGCCGCGATAGGCGGGAAGATCGCGCCGCGAGTAGTCGAGCGCCCGTCGCGCGGCGGTCGCGAAAGGCCGGTGATCGAGGTTCTGGATCACGACCCAGCCGAGCGAGAGCAGCGGCACCACGACCATCACGACCCCCGTCGCGCGGATTCCGGTGGCGAGGTGAAGGCTGCCCACCGTGACCGCGATCACAGCAAGGAGCGCGAGCAGCGGCCAGAGGCTCGCCCAGCTGCCTTCCGGGCGCGTGCGTGGCGGGGGTGGGTGGCTCAGGCGCGGCTTGAAGATCGTGTCGAGCGCCCATCCGGTGCCCGCGAGGATCGCCGCGCTGACAAGGCAGGGGCCGACCGCCGCGGCCCAGGAGGCGCCGGGCACCAGCTTGGTCGAGATGGCCATGGCGAAGGCGAGTGGCGACCAGCTCAGGGTAGAGACGAAGCCCCGCTGGATTGCGAGCAGCATGCGCCGGATCCGGTGGCCGCGGATCTCGGCATCGCGCTCGCGCGCGGCGTTCGCCTCGGCCAGGGTTCCCAGCAAGACCAGCGCGCCATAGTTCAGCAGCATGCCGAAGAGATGCCCACCCATTGTCAGCGCCGCATAGCGCCGGCCGGGCGGCTGATCGGACAGGAACCGCCCGCAGGTCTGGATCGATGCCGAGCTGGCCGAGGCGTTCCTGAGCGAGGCCAGTGCCGTGAAGAACGCGGCGATGAAGGCCGCCGTGTGCAGCGCCGTCGCCACCATCGCGAGCCAGTCGTCCCGTGTGGCGGCGGCGATGCCGGCAAGCGCGAGCGCCACCCCGACGAAGATCCGCCGCGTCCAACCGACATTCAGGCACAGCAGGGCGACGACCGGCAGCACCATCACCTCGGCGGCGCGGCCGAACAATGCGGGACCATGCCACTCGGTGGCCATCATCAGGCCAAGCAGCACCGCGAGCATGGCGCCGACAATGGCGTCGGTGCGGTGGGACGGGCCCGAGGTCATTTCGCCGGCAGCGCGAAGGCGTGGCCGCGCCGGGCGCCGTCAGCATTGCAAGAAGATGGGGGCCGCATCACGCAGCGTCTCCGGCGCCGGGTCGAGGATCCACCCCACTTTTCGGATTGTGCCGGCGCAGGCAAGCAAGAATGACGAAAAGCAGCTTTCCGTTCCCGACCCGGCCGGCGCGCCGGGAGCGCTCTGCCGGGTGCGCCGCCGGCGCCATGCCGCCCGAGCACGAGGGGTCGGGCGTGGGGGTCGGGACGGGCCCTCGCGGGTGCCCGTCCCGGATCGCTCACTTGCACTCGTCGTAGAGCCGGCGGGCTGCTTCGAGCGTGAGCTCGACCGGGTTTCCTCCGGCGGTGGGGTCGACGATCGCCATCTGCGCCATCTGGTCGAACTTCTCGGACCCGATGCCCATGGCGGTCAGGTTGGCCGGGATGCCGAGCTGCGCCCGGGCCTGCATCACCCAGTCGTAGAACCCGTCGAAACCACCGGTGATCCCGAGATAGGCGGCCGCCCGCTCGATCTTCTCCTCGATCGCGGGTCGATTGAAGCGGAGCACCGGCGGCATCACCACCGCGTTGGTCGTGCCGTGATGGGTGTTGTAGAGGGCGCCGAGCGGATGGCTCAGCGAGTGGATCGCGCCGAGACCCTTCTGGAAGGCGACCGCCCCCATCGCGGCAGCCGACATCATCTGCGCGCGCGCCTCGATGTCGGTGCCGTCGGCATATGCGCGGGGAAGGTATTCCTTCACGAGCCGCATTCCCTCCAGCGCGATGCCCTGGCTCATCGGGTGATAGAACGGGCTGCAATATGCTTCGAGGCAGTGCGCGAAGGCATCCATGCCGGTGCCGGCGGTGATGGGCTTGGGCATACCGACCGTAAGCTCGGGATCCGCGATCACCACCGACGGCAGGATCTTCGGGTGGAAGATCACCTTCTTCACATGGGACTCGGAATTGGTGACGACGCCCGCGCGCCCAACTTCGGATCCCGTGCCCGCCGTCGTCGGGACGGCGATGTTGGGGGCGATGCGCGCGGCATCGGCACGCGTCCACCAGTCGCCGATGTCCTCGAAGTCCCAGACCGGCCGGCTCTGCCCGGCCTGGAAGGCCACGAGCTTGCCGAGATCGAGGCCCGAGCCGCCGCCGAAGGCGATCACCCCGTCATGCCCGCCGGCCTTGAAGGCCTCGATGCCGGCGGCGAGGTTCTTGTCGGTCGGGTTCGGGTCGACCTCCGGGAACATCGCGCGGCCAAGCCCCGCGCCATCGAGGATGTCGAGCGTTCTCGCCGTCACGGGAAGCGTCGCAAGGCCCCGGTCGGTTACCAGAAGCGGCCGCTTGATGCCGGCGGCGGCGCAGGCCTCGGGCAGTTCGGCGATGCGGCCGGCGCCAAAGCGGATGGCGGTCGGATAGGACCAGTTGGCCCGGAGGGTCATGTCAGTGCCTTTCTCAGGTGGTAGGACTTGGGACGCGTCAGGTTGTGGAAGCCGATGACCGACAGCGCGCCGCCGCGCCCGGTGTCCTTGCATCCGGTCCAGCACAGCGCGGGGTCGAGATAGTCGGCACGGTTCATGAACACGGTTCCGGTCTCGAGCCGCCCTCCGATCCGGGCCGCGCGGTCAGCATTGGCCGTCCAGAGCGAGGCGGTGAGGCCGTAGGGCGAGTCGTTCATCAGGCTGATCGCCTCGTCATCGTCCGCCACCGGCATCACGCCGACCACGGGGCCGAAGCTCTCGTCGCGCATGACGCGCATCTGGTGGCTCACGCCGGTCAGGATCTGCGGCATCAGATAGGTGCCGCCGTCATCCTGCGGGAAGCGCGCGGGGTCGATCAGGGGGGTCGCGCCGGCCGCCACCGCCTCGGCCGTCTGGGCGCGCACCTCTGATGCGAAGCGGGCGTTGGCCATCGGCCCGAGGGTCGTCTCGGCGTCGAGCGGGCTGCCGAGCCTGAGGCGCGAGACGATCTCGACCGACTTGGCGACGAACTCGTCGAAGCGCGAGCGGTGGACATAGATGCGTTCGATGCCGCAGCAGCACTGGCCCGAATTGTACATCGCCCCGTCCATCAGCACGTCGGCCGCCCAGTCGATGTCGGCGTCCTCCATGACATAGCCGGGGTCCTTGCCGCCCAGCTCCAGCCCCAGCGGCGTGAAGGTGCCGGCCGCGGCGCGTTCGATCGCCCTGCCGCCATTCACCGAGCCGGTGAAGTTGATGAAGTCGAAGGCCCGCTCGGCGATCAGCGCCTCGGTGGTCAGGTGGTCGAGGAAGAGGTTGATGAAGACGTCTTGCGGAATGCCCGCCGAGGTGAAGGCACGCACCATGCGCTCGCCCGCCAGCAGGGTCTGCGTCGCGTGCTTGAGCACCACGGCATTGCCCGCGATCAGGGCCGGCGCGACCGTGTTGATCGCCGTCAGATAGGGATAGTTCCAGGGGGCGATGACGAAGACGACACCATGCGGCTCCCGCTCGATGCGGCGCTCGAAACGGGCGGAGTTCTCGACCACCAGCGGCGCCAGCGCCTCGGCCGCGATCGAGCCCATGTAGGCGGCGCGTTCGACGACGCCCCCGAACTCGCCGCCGTATCGCACCGGGCGCCCCATCATGTGCGCGAGTTCCGGCACGGCCTCGTCCTTCATGGCGACGAGGGCTTCGACACCGGCCTCGACCAGCGCGATGCGCTCGGCAAGCGGTCGGGCGGCCCATGCCTTCTGTGCCGATCGGACGCCAGCCACGGCACGTCGGGCGGCGGCCACGTCGGCGACGGGGCGTTCGGCGTAGACCGAGCCGTCGATGGGAGAGATGCATTTCAGGATGGTGGTCATGGCGCGTCGCGCTCCGTGGGGTTCTGGCACCGTGGGTCCGGTGCCGCGTTGAAATCCTGCTCGGCGTCCCCGGTCAAGACCGCCTTCTGACGCCAGGGCGCCGCGAGATCCGTTCGGCCCGCGGGGCGCGCGGTGTCAGGAGCGCTCGAAGCCGCGCGCGATCTCCCAGTCCGTGACGCGTCGGTCGTACTCGAACTGCTCCCACTTGGCCGCGTGGACGTAGTGGTCGACCACGTCGTCGCCCATGGCCGCGCGCAGCATGGCCGAGCCGTCGAGCGCGGCCGTCGCGTCGCGCAGGGTCCGCGGGATCTCGCGGCCCTCCCCGTGATAGGCGTCGCCGCTGAACGGGGCTTCGAGGTCGAGCTTCGCCTCGATCCCGGCGATCCCTGCCGCGAGTTGCGCAGCGATCGCGAGATACGGGTTGAGGTCCGCGCCGCCCACGCGGCACTCGACCCTGACGGCCCTGGTGTCGAGGCCGCAGATCCGGTAGCCCGCGGTCCGGTTGTCGGTCGACCAGACCGCCTTGGTGGGCGCGAAGGTCCCGACCATGAACCGCTTGTAGGAGTTGATGTTCGGCGCAAGGAAGAGCGTGAACTCGGTCGCATGCGTGAGCAGGCCGGCGAGATAGTTGCGCATCAGGGCCGACATCCCGTGCTCGGCCGACGGGTCATGGAACAGGGGCTGCCCCTCGTGTGACCAGAGCGACTGGTGCACGTGGCTCGAGCTGCCCGCGGCCTCGTAATCGTACTTCGCCATGAAGGTGGCGGCATGGCCCTTCGACCAGGCGATCTCCTTGATGCCGTTCTTCACCACGACATGGCGGTCGGCCATGGTCAGGGCGTCGGCGTAGCGGATGTTGATCTCCTCCTGCCCGGCCCAGGCCTCGCCCTTCGAATTCTCGACCGGCACATCCGCGCCGTTGAGGCCCAGGCGGATCGCCCGCATCACCTCTTCCTCCTTCGAGGTCTGGAAGATGTGATAGTCCTCGTTGTAGGGCGACACCGGCTCGAGACCGCGGTAGCCCTTGGCATGCGCCTGCTCGAAGCTGTCGCGGAACAGGTAGAATTCAAGCTCGGTCGCCGCCATCGCCCGCATGCCCATCGCCTCGAGCCGCGCGACCTGGCGCTTGAGCACCGAGCGCGGCGCATGGGGGATCAGCTCGTGGGTGTGGTGGTCGAGCGTGTCGCAGATCACCAGGGCGGTGCCCGGCAGCCACGGCACCCGCCGCAGCGTCCCGAGATCGGGCTTGAGGACGTGGTCGCCGTAGCCCTTCTCCCAGCTCGCCGACCGGTAGCCCGGAACCGGCTCCATCTCCATGTCGACGGTCAGGAGATAGTTGCAGGCATGGGTCTCCTCGACGGCGCTCTCCAGGAAGAACTCGGCCTGGAAGCGCTTGCCCATCAGGCGGCCCTGCATGTCGACCTGTGCGGCGAGCACGGTATCGATCTCGCCCGCGGCCACCGCCGCTTTCAATTCGTCGAGGCTCAGCTTGCCTGGCATGTGAACACCCTGGGTATCGGATCGGTTGGTCGGCGTGATGCCGTGGCCTTCCCCGCGGGCGGGGAAGGCAGGATATCGGCCCCCGCCCGCGTGGCGGGCGAGGGGGCGGGGATCAGGTGTAGCGGTAGGGGCGCCCCGCCTTCTCCATCGCAGCGTTGTAGTCCTTGAGGATCTGCACGACCTTGGCCTTGACCTCGGACTCGGCCGCGATCTCGTCCCAGAACTCGCGCGCCTTGCCCTCGACGACGGCCCATTCCTCGTCCGGAATGGTGGTCAGCTTCATCTTGGTGCCGTTGACGCGCAGCGCCGCCTCGCCGCCCCAGTACCACCACTGGCGATAGTAGTGCGAGCTGTCGAAGGTGACCTTCAGAAGCTCCTGCAGGTTCGCGGGCAGTTCGTTCCAGCGGTCCATGTTGGCGAAGAACGACCCGCACCAGGCGCCCGAGATGTTGTTGGTCAGGAACCAGTCGGTCACATCGGCCCAGCCGACCGTGTAGTCCTCGGTGATGCCCGACCAGGCGATACCGTCGAGCTCGCCCGTCTGGACGGCGACCTCGATGTCCTCCCAGGGCAGGGTGACGGGCACGACGCCGAACTGCGCGAGGAACCGGCCTGCCGTCGGGAAGGTGAAGACGCGCTTGCCCTCGAGGTCCTTGAGGCTGTTGATCGGGTCCTTGGTGGCGAAGTGGCAGGGGTCCCAGGCCCCGGCCGAGATGTGCTTGATCCCGACCTTCGAGTATTCGGCGTCCCAGATCTCGGCCAGGCCGTACTGGTTGAACAGCACCGGCACGTCGAGCGAGTAGCGCGAGGCGAAGGGGAAATAGCCGCCGAACACGGTCACCTCGGTCGGCGAGGCCATCGAGTCGTCGTCCGACTGCACCGCGTCGATGGTGCCGGTCTGCATGGCGCGGAACAGCTCGCCCGTCGGCACCAGCTGGTCGGCATAATAGAGCTCGATCTCCATCTGGCCGGCTGCGATCTTGTTGAAGCTGTCGATCGCGGGCTTGATCACGTGCTCGGCCAGCGCCGGCCCGGCATAGGTCTGCAGCCGCCAGCGGATCGGCGATTGCCCGTGGACGGCAGGCGCGGCCAGCGTCGCGGCCCCGGCGGCGCCTGCGCCGGCGATGAACTTGCGTCTCGTGGTCATGGTCTCAACCTCCGTTCTGTCATTTGCGGGCCCTCGCCCGTTTCCTCGTCCCGGTCTGTGCCGGGTTATGCGCTCCTGTCGGAGTTCTGGTCACTTTCCGTAGACATGGTTGGGCAGCCAGAGCGCGATCTCCGGGAAGACGATGACCAGCACCAGCGCCAGCAGCATCACCCCGACAAAGGGCACGATGGAGCGGTAGATGTCGATGATCGTGATCTCGGGCGGCGCCATGGCGCGCATCAGGAACAGGTTGTAGCCGAAGGGTGGCGTCATATACGCGATCTGGCAGGTGATGGTGTAGAGCACGCCATACCATATCAGGTCGAAGCCGAGGCTGCCGACCAGCGGCACATAGAGGGGTGCGACGATCACCAGCATCGCGGTGTCGTCAAGAAAGGTGCCCATGAGCAGGTAGCTGAGCTGCATCAGGATCAGCACCTCCCAGGGACCGAGGCCCAGGCTGTCGAGGAAGAAGCCCTCAATCGCGCGCACAGCCCCCAGACCGTCGAAAACGGCGCCGAAGCAGAGCGCGGCCAGGATGATCCACATGAACATGCACGAGATGGCGAGCGTCTGGCGCACGCTGGTCTCGAAGACCTGCCGCGTCAGGCGGCCCTTTACGATCGCCGCCGCCAGCGCCGTCAGCGCCCCGATGGCCGAGCTCTCGACCAGCGAGGTCCAGCCGTTGATGAAGGGCACCATCATCGCGCCGAAGATGACCAGCGGCAGGATGCCGGCGCCGAGCAGGCGGACCTTCTCGGCCATCGGCACGTCGCGCTCTCCCACCGGCAGGGCGGGCCCGAGGCTCGGCTGCAGCCGGCAGCGGATGACGATATAGAGGATGAAGAGCGAGGCCATCAGCAGGCCCGGGAACACCCCCGCAAGCCAGAGCTGCCCGACCGGCTGGCGCGCGATCATGGCGTACAGCACCAGCACGACCGAGGGCGGCACGAGAATGCCGAGCGACGATCCCGCCTGGATCACGCCCGTCACCATGCGCTTGTCATAGCCGCGGCGCAGAAGCTCGGGCAGCGCGATGGTGGCGCCGATCGCCATGCCTGCGACCGACAGCCCGTTCATGGCCGAGATCAGTACCATCAGCCCGATCGTGCCGATTGCCAGCCCTCCGTTCACCGGCCCGAACCAGACATGGAACATGCGGTAGAGGTCGTCGGCCAGCCGGCTCTCGGACAGGATGTAGCCCATGAAGATGAACATCGGCAGCGTCAGCAGCGGATACCACTTCATCAGCTTCATCGCCGCCGAGAAGGCGATCTCGCCGCCGCCCGTGCCCCAGAGCGCGAGCGAGGCGACCACCGCGACGAAGCCGATGGCCGCGAAGACGCGCTGCCCCGTCATCAGCATCAGCATCATCGAGGCGAACATCATCAGCGCGATCATGTCGTAGGACATCAGCGCGCCTCCTGCATGGCATGGCTGTCGGGCAGTGTCTCGCCTCGGAGCGTGGCGATGTCGCGGATCAAGAGGGCGACCGCCTGCAGGATCATCAGGAGGACGCCAAGGCACATGATCGTCTTGATCGGCCACATCGGCGCGCGCCAGAGGCCGCGGCTCTCCTCGCCATACTGGATGGCGTAGGTGGCCGAGGAGATCCCGCCATAGAGCAGGACGCCGAGGTAGAAGATCAGCGTCGCCACCGTCAGCGCGTCGGCCCAGGCCTTGGTCCGCGGCGACCATGCGCCGTAGAGCAGGTCCATCCGCACGTTCGAACCAAGCTGGAGCGAGTAGGGCCCGCCGAGGATGAAATAGGCCGTCATCGTGAACTGCGCCATCAGGAGCGTCCAGTGCGCCGGCACGAAGAAGGTCTTGGAGATCGAGGACCAGAGCAGGATCCCCATCATCACGAAGAGCAGATACATCGCGAACCGCCCGACGATGCGGTTCAGCCGCTCGACATGGCGGACATAGGCGAGCATCCAGCCCGGCATCATGCCTCTCCCTGCTTCGCCGCGCCGGCGGCAGTCCCGGCGTCCAGGCCGAGTTCCCTCAGTGCCGGGCGCAGCGCGCGCGCGAGCCCGGCCGCGACACGACCCTGGGCCGCGGCATCGGCGATCAGGTCGTTGCGGATCTCGATCATCACATTTGGCAGGCCGCGTGTCAGGGCATGCGCCTTGAGCGTGTGGGTGACGCCGCTCGCAGGCCCGTAGGGCTCGTTGCGCTCGGTTCGCAGCCCGGTTTCGGACGCCGCATGCACCAGCATCGCATCCGCGAGGCGGCTGTCCGCGTCGTGCAGGATTCCCAGCTCGACGCTGCGCGCCTGGCCGAAATAGACCGGTGTGAAGCTGTGGATGGTCACAAGGGCCGTGGGCCTGCCGGCCGCGACGCGATCGTCGATGACACCGGCGAGCGTCTCGCAAAAGGGCTCGGCGATCTCGCGCACGCGCTGCGCACGGTCGGGGGCGGTCAGGGCGCGGTTGCCCGGCACATCGAAGATCTCGCTGCGCTCGGGCATGGCGTCTGCGCGCTCGGCCGGGCGGTTGCAGTCGAACACGAGGCGCGAGAAGCGGGCTGCGACGAGGGGCGCATCGAACTCCTTGCTGAGCCGCATGGCTACCGGAAGTGCGCCGGGGTCCCAGGCAATATGGCTGAGGCGCGCCTCCGCGCTGAGGCCGAGATCGCCCAGCCGGTGCGGGATCCGGTTCGACGCATGTTCGCAGACCAGCACGATCGCGCCCCGTCCCGCCGGGTTGATGACCTCGACAGCCGGTCCTTCCTCCGGGCTCAGCAGGCGCGAATCTTGCGAGACATCGGTCAGCATTTGAAAAGGATTGTTCACCGCAAAATTGTCTGTCAACATTATTTCAAGCGGGCCGCCGAACGACGCCCGTGCGATGGGGAGTCGATGGATGCGTCGAAAGCCGCAAAGCATCGAGGAGTTGCTGCGCAGCCGTCTCGACAGCCTCACCCGGGCCGAGCGCCAGGTCGCCCACGCGTTGCTGGACGGCTATCCCGTGTCCGGCCTCGCATCGATCACGCAGGTGGCTTCCAGTGCGCAGGTCTCCGGGCCGACGGTGATGCGGCTTGCCCGAAAGCTGGGGTTCGAGGGTTTCGTGGAGTTCCAGGAGGCGTTGCGCCGCGAGGTGGCGGCCAAGATCTCGGATCCGATCCGCAAGCGGGAAAGCTGGACCGAGGGGGCGCCGGGATCGCCGATCCTGGGCCGTTTCGCCGAGGCCGTCGAGTCCAACCTTCGCCAGACCCTCGCGCAGATCGACCCGGCGACCTTCGACGCCGCTGCCGCCTGTCTTGCCGATACCCGCCGCAAGGTCCTGATCACCGGCGGCCGTATCACGCGCTCGCTGGCGGACTACATGTTCAATCATCTCCAGGTGATCCGCCCGGATGTCAGCCAGCTGGGCGCCGCACCCGGTGTCTGGCCGCATTACCTGCTTGACGTGCGGCCCGGGGACGCGGTCGTCGTCTTCGACATCCGTCGCTACGAGAACGCATTGCTGCGCCTCGCCGAGATGGCGCATGGGCGCGGTGCCGAGGTCGTGCTGTTCACCGACCAGTGGGGCTCGCCAATCGGGAAGATCGCGCGCCACCGTTTCTCGGCGCATATCGAGGCACCATCCGCCTGGGACAGTTCCGTCGCGATCCTGATGGTCGTCGAGGCGCTGATCGCGGCCGTCCAGGACCTCGACTGGCAGGATGCGAAGACCCGGATGGAGACGCTGGAGCAGATCTTCGATGAAACGCGGCTGTTCAGGAAATTCGTCTGAAGCGCGGCGGGGCGCCGCCGCCATGGCGCGTTCCGGCCCGGTCGAGTCACATTCCCGCGAGATCGTCCCGCGGACACGATCCGTCTTGATCAGCCGGAATGTGCTGGGTAGGCTTCGCGACATCCCCCCGGGAGAAGCCGGATTATCCGGTGCCGAAGGAGCAACCGCGCCTCGGAAACTCTCAGGCAAAAGGACCGGTGGGACGCGAGACTCTGGAGAGAGGCGCGCAAGCGTCCGCCGAAGGGATAGCGATCTCAGGCGAAAGGACAGAGGGGGCGCCGACGGGGCTGGGCGTGGGGTGATGGAACGATCGCCCCGGTGCATCCTGGCATTCTACCGTGGAGAGGGCGCCCATGACTGACACCGACGAAGGCCTGCCGACACCGCTGACCGAGCTGCATCGCCGCCTCGGCGCTAAGCTGGTCCCGTTTGCCGGGTACCAGATGCCGCTGAACTATCCCGCCGGCATCATGGCCGAACATCAGCACTGCCGGGCGAAGGCGGGCCTGTTCGACGTGTCCCATATGGGGCAGATCGTCGTGACGGCGCGCTCGGGCGACACCTCGGATGCGGCGCGCGCCCTCGAGCGGCTGGTGCCGGTCGACATCCTCGGCCTTGGCGTCGGCCGGCAGCGCTATGCGCTGTTCACCGATGACAACGGCGGGATCCTCGACGACCTGATGGTCGCGAACCTGGGCGACCGGCTGGTCCTGGTGGTGAACGCCGCGTGCAAGGCGGCCGACTTCGCCCATCTGCAACAGGGGCTCGGCGCCGATTGTCAGGTCTCGATGCTGACGGACCGCGCGCTGGTGGCGCTGCAGGGGCCCGAGGCGGGGAATGTCCTGGCCGGGCTCGCGCCCGACACCGCGCAGATGCGCTTCATGGACGTGCGCGAGGTCGAGATCCTTGGTCTGCCCTGCCTCGTTTCGCGCTCGGGCTATACCGGCGAGGACGGCTTCGAGATCTCGGTGCCGGACCACGGCGCGATGCGGCTGGCCGAGGCGCTGCTCGCCGACCCCGCGGTCGAACCCATCGGCCTTGGCGCGCGCGACTCGCTCCGCCTGGAGGCCGGGCTCTGTCTCTATGGCAACGACATCGACCGCGGGACGACGCCCGTCGAGGCGGGCCTGACCTGGGCGATCCAGAAGGCCAGGCGCACGGGCGGCGCGCGCGAGGGCGGCTTTCCCGGCGCGGCGCGCATTCTTGCCGAGCTCGATGCGGAACCGGCACGTCTGCGCGTGGGCCTGTTGCCCGAGGGACGCGCGCCGGTGCGCGGGGGCGCGCCGCTCTTCGCCGCGGAAGAGGGCGGTGACAGCATCGGGATTGTCACGTCCGGTGGCTTCGGCCCGAGCCTCGGCGCGCCGGTCGCGATGGGCTACGTGCCCGCGGGGCTCGCCGCCGAGGGCACCCGCGTCTTCGCCGAAGTGCGAGGTCGCCGCCTTGCGCTTTCCGTCGCGCCGATGCCCTTCGTGCCCAACGGGTACAAGAAAAGCTGACCTGCCAACCATCTAACGAGAAAAACCACAGCCTGAGGAGATGCCGATCATGAAGTATACCGAGGAGCACGAGTGGCTGCGCCCGGAGGGTGATGCGCTGACTGTCGGGATTACGGACTACGCAACCGAGCAGCTTGGCGACATCGTCTTCGTCGAGCTGCCCGAGACGGGCCGCGAGGTGAAGAAAGGCGACGAGATCGTCGTCCTCGAATCCGTGAAAGCCGCCTCTGACATCCTCGCGCCGATCGACGGCACCATTACCGAGGTGAACCAGGCCATCGCTGACGATCCCTCGCTGGTCAACAGCGACCCGCTCGGCAAGGGCTGGTTCTTCCGGATCAAGCCCGCGGAGGGTGCCAGCATCGACGGTTTCATGGACGAAGCGGCCTACAAGGCGATGATCGCGTGAGGGCGCAATGACCTTCGAGTTGACCGACTACCTTCCCTATGACTTCGCGAACCGGCGGCATATCGGCCCCTCGCCCTCCGAGATGGCCGAGATGCTGGCCGCGGTGGGGGCGGACAGCCTCGACACGCTGATCGACCGGGTCGTGCCGTCCGAGATCCGCCAGGAGAAGCCGCTGGCATGGGGCAAGGCGCTCTCGGAGCGCGAGATGCTCTTCCGCATGCGCCGCGTGGCGGAAAAGAACCAGGTTCTCACCTCGCTGATCGGGCAGGGGTATTACGACACCGTCACCCCGCCTGCGATCCAGCGAAACATTCTCGAGAACCCCGCCTGGTACACCGCATACACGCCGTACCAGCCCGAGATCGCCCAGGGCCGGCTCGAGGCTCTGCTCAATTTCCAGACGATGGTAAGCGACCTCACGGGGCTCGCGGTCGCCAACGCGTCGCTCCTCGACGAGGCCACCGCCGCGGCCGAGGCGATGACGATGGCGCATCGGCTCGCGAAGTCCAAGGCCACGGCCTTCTTCGTCGATCATCACTGTCATCCGCAGAACATCGCGCTGGTTCGCACCCGGGCCGAGCCGCTCGGCATCGAGGTGATCGTCGGCGACCCCTTCGCCGATCTCGATGCGTCCGCCGTCTTCGGCGCGCTCTTCCAGTATCCCGGGACCCTGGGCCATGTGGACGACTTCAGCGCGCCGGTCGCCGCATTGCACGAGGCCGGCGCGATCGCCTGCATGGCGGCGGATCCGCTTGCCCTCGCGCTGCTCAAGTCGCCGGGAGAGATGGGCGCCGACATCGCGGTCGGCTCGACCCAGCGTTTCGGCGTGCCGATGGGCTTCGGCGGCCCGCATGCCGCCTACATGGCCACGAAGGACGAGTACAAGCGCGCGATGCCCGGCCGCATTGTCGGCGTCTCGATCGACGCCAGGGGCAATCGCGCCTACCGCCTCGCGCTGCAGACGCGCGAGCAGCATATCCGGCGCGAGAAGGCGACGTCGAATGTCTGCACCGCGCAGGCGTTGCCCGCGGTTCTGGCATCGATGTACGCGGTCTTCCATGGTCCCGAGGGCATCAAGGCGATCGCGCAGCGCATTCACCGCAAGACCGTGCGGCTGGCGAAGGGACTTGAGCGGCTCGGATACACGGTCGAGCCCGCGGTCTTCTTCGACACCATCACGGTCGATGTCGGTGCCGTGCAGGGGGTCGTGCTCGAGGCGGCGCGCCGCGAGGGCGTGAACCTTCGCAAGATCGGCTCGACCCGCATCGGCATCTCGCTCGACGAGCGCACCCGGCCCGACACGCTCGAGGCGGTCTGGCGCGCCTTCGGCGGCGACTTCAGGGACGCCGACATGACGCCCGAGTATCGCCTGCCCAGCGCGATGCTGCGGGACTCGGCGTATCTCGAGCATCCGATCTTCCATATGAACCGGGCCGAATCCGAGATGACGCGTTACATGCGCCGTCTCGCCGATCGCGACCTGGCCCTCGACCGGGCCATGATCCCGCTCGGGTCATGCACGATGAAGCTCAACGCCACCGCCGAGATGATGCCGATCACCTGGCGCGAGTTCTCGGACATCCACCCCTACGTGCCGGAGGACCAGGTTGCCGGTTACCGCGAACTGATCGCCGATCTTTCCGCCAAGCTCTGTCAGATCACCGGGTACGACGCGATCTCGATGCAGCCCAATTCGGGCGCGCAGGGCGAGTATGCGGGCCTGCTCACGATCCGAGCCTACCACCGGGCCCGGGGCGAGGGGCACCGCGACATCTGCCTGATCCCGACCTCCGCGCACGGCACCAACCCCGCCTCCGCGGTGATGGCGGGGATGAAGGTCGTCGTCGTCAAAGCTGCCGACAACGGCGACATCGACGTCGACGATTTCCGTGCGAAGGCCGAGGCGCATTCGGCCAATCTGGCCGCCTGCATGGTGACCTATCCGTCGACGCATGGCGTGTTCGAGCGGACCGTGCGCGACATCTGCGACATCACGCACGAGCATGGCGGCCAGGTCTACCTCGACGGCGCGAACCTCAACGCGCTGGTCGGGCTCGCGCGGCCCGGGGACATCGGCTCGGATGTCAGCCATCTCAACCTGCACAAGACCTTCTGCATTCCGCATGGCGGCGGCGGGCCGGGGATGGGGCCGATCGGGCTGAAGTCACATCTCGAGCCCTATCTCCCCGGCCGGCCCGAAACCGGCGACGCGGGCGCGGTCTCGGCCGCGAACTGGGGCTCGGCCTCGATCCTGCCGATCTCGTGGGCCTATTGCCTGATGATGGGGGGCGAGGGGCTGACGCAGGCGACCAAGGTCGCGATCCTATCGGCCAACTACATCGCAAAGCGCCTGGCCGGTGCCTACGATATCCTCTACCACTCGCCCGAGGGATACGTCGCGCATGAGTGCATCGTCGATACCCGACCGCTTTCCCAGACAGCGTGGGTGACGGTCGACGACATCGCCAAGCGTCTGATGGACTGCGGCTTCCACGCGCCGACCATGAGCTGGCCCGTGCCCGGAACCCTGATGATCGAGCCGACCGAGAGCGAGACCAAGGCCGAGATCGACCGCTTCATCACGGCGATGCTCGCCATTCGGGAGGAGGCCCGGGACATCGAGGAAGGGCGTATCGACAAGGACAACAACCCCCTCAAGCACGCGCCTCACACGGTCGAGGACCTGGTCGGCGAGTGGGATCGTCCCTACAGCCGCGAGCAGGCCTGTTTCCCGCCCGGGGCGTTTCGCGTCGACAAGTACTGGCCGCCGGTCAACCGGGTGGACAACGTCCACGGCGACAGGCACCTGATCTGCTCCTGCCCGCCGGTCGAGAACTACGCCGAAGCCGCCGAGTGACGCCTTCCCGGCCGGGCACGGCCGACCCGTCGCCGTGCCCGGCCGCGCAGAAACGGCCAAACCACGCCGGTCGCATGATGCTGCCATCATGTATCGACGGCGCGACGAAGGTGGATTAGCTTGATTTTCGCCGTCTCGCGACGGACCGCGGCTTTGCGGACGTTCTGGCATGGAGCGCGGTGGCGCTTCATCATGTGGCGGGGTGCGCGTGCCAATCTGGAAACAGTTCCTCGTGCTTGTCCTTCTGGGCATCGTCGGTGCCGGAGGGTACGAGGCATATCGCACGCATCTTGCATCCGAGACGGCGGCCAGCACCTCGGCCGGCAATCGCGAAGTGCCGGTCGAAGTCGCGCTTGTCGAGCGCCGGCGCCTGAGCCGCACGGTCGAGGCGGTTGGCAGCACTCGGGCACGCCAGTCCATCGAGATCGTGCCCCTCGCCTCTGGCCGCGTCGAAGAGATCGCGTTCACGCCGGGCCAGAAAGTCGCGGCAGGCCAGGTCCTCGTGCGCCTCGACTCGGACATCGAGCGCGCGAACCTCGCCGAGGCCGAGGCCTTGCTGGTCGAGAAGGACCAGGCGATCGAGCGCACGCGCCGCCTGCAGCGCACGAATGCCGTCGCGCTGGCCGCGCTCGAGCAGGTGACGGCCGAGCGCGCCGCTGCCGAGGCCGCGGTCGAGCGCACGCGAAGACGGCTCTCGGACCGCGTGATCCGCGCGCCGTTCTCGGGGGTCGTCGGCCTCACGGATGTCGATCTCGGTGCACGGGTCGACGACGAGACGGTCCTGACCACGCTGGACGATCTCTCGGAGGTCGAGGTCGAATTCTCGCTTCCCGAGACACTCTTCTCCGAGATCGCCGCGGCCCAGCTCGTTTCCGCGCGCAGCGCGGCGTTCCCGAGGCGCATCTTCCACGGGCGCGTCGCCGCGATCGGCAGCCGGATCGACGCCGTCAGCCGCTCGTTCCGGGTGCGCGCCATCATCCCCAACCCTGAAGGCGTGCTCCCTTCCGGCATGTTCATGTCGCTCACGCTCACGCTTGCTGAAGCCGAGGCGCTTGTCGTGCCCGAGGAGGCGGTGCTCGTGCAGGCCGCAGACACCTTCGTCTTCGTCGTCGAGGATGGCCGCGCGGTTCGGCGCAAGATCGTCTCGGGACAGCGCCAGGACGGGCTGATCGCCGTGACCGATGGCCTGACGGGCGAGGAGGCGGTGGTCACGCGCGGCCTCCAGCGCATCCGCGACGGGGCCCAGGTCCGTGTTCTGGGCGATCCGCTCGACACCGCGCAACATGATCCGGCGGGGAGCGGCTGATGCGCCTCTCGGACATCTCGGTCCGCCGCCCGGTCCTTGCCGCGGTCGCAAACCTGCTGATCGTCGTCTTCGGCATCGCCGCGCTGCAAAGCCTGCCGATACGCGAGCTGCCGGATGTCGACACCTCGGTGGTGACAGTGACCACCACCTACCGTGGCGCGGCCCCCGAGGTCATCGACACCGACATCACCGAGGTGATCGAAGGCGCGGTCGCCTCGATTTCGGGCATTCGTACGATCAGCTCCGAAAGCCGCCAGGGCAGGGGCCAGACGACGATCGAGTTCGTCGCCGGAAAGGACATCGACGCGGCGGCGAATGACGTGCGCGACGCGGTCGGCCGCGTGCTCGGCGAGCTGCCCGAGGAGGCGGACCAGCCGCAGGTCGTCAAGAGCGACGCGAACGCCGATCCGGTGATGCGGCTTGCGGTCACCTCGGACCGGATGACCACCGCCGAGATCACCGATTACATCGACCGTTTCATCGCCGATCGTCTCGCCACGCTGGATGGTGTCGCCAATGTCGACATCTATGGCGAGCGCCCCTTCGCGGTGCGCATCTGGATCGACCGGCGGGCGCTTGCCGCGCGCAATCTCACCGTCGCCGATGTCGAGGCGGCACTGCTGCGGAACAATCTCGAGCTTCCCGCGGGCGACGTGAAGTCCGTGGCCCGGCAGCTCTCGGTCCGCCTCAACAGCCGCATCAAGTCGATCGACGACTTCCGGGACATCGTCATCGACCGGGTCGCCGGCTACCCCGTGCGTCTGGCCGATGTCGCGCGGATCGCCCCGGGCGTGGCGGACGACTCGACGATCGTGCGCAACAACGGGGTCGAGGCCGTCGGCATGGCGATCCTGCGCCAGAGCCAGTCGAACACGCTGGCGATCTCGAAGGCCGTGCGGGCGGAGATCGAAAGCCTCGACGGCAGCCTGCCCGAGGGGATGGCGATCGAGGTCGGCTCGGACGATGCGTTGTTCGTTGGCGCCTCGATCCGCGAGGTCGGAATCGCGCTCTGCATATCCCTTGTCCTGGTCGTTCTCGTGATCCTTCTGTTCCTGCGCAGCCTGCGCGCGACGATGATCCCCGCGATCACGATCCCCGTGGCGCTGATCGGCTGCTTCATGCTGATCGGGGCATGGGGCTTCTCGCTCAACACGCTCACGCTGCTGGCACTCTTGCTGGCGATCGGCCTTGTGGTGGACGACGCCATCGTCGTGCTCGAGAACATCCAGCGCCGCATCGAGCTTGGCGAGAGTGTTCTCGCCGCCAGCTTGCGCGGCGCCGAGCAGGTCACCTTCGCGGTGATCGCGACTTCGGTCACGCTGATCGCCGTCTTCGTTCCGCTCTCCTTCCTGCCCGGACAGGTCGGCCGCCTCTTCATCGAGTTCGGCTGGGTCATGGCGGGGGCGGTCGCGATCTCGACCTTCGTCGCGTTGACCGCGTGCCCGGCGCTGGCCTCGAAGCTGTTGCGTCCCCACAGGGCGCTCCCGTCGGCCGGCTCGACGCCCACCGAGCCGATGGTGCAGCGCGTCTATCGTTGGTTGCTGACCCGCGCGATCCGGATGCCGCTGGTGGTGATCGCCATTGCCGTGGCGGTGACGGCGGGGGCCTGGCCGCTCTATGGCGGGCTCCCGCGCGAGCTCGCCCCGCGCGAGGATCGCGGCGTCGCCTTCGTGCCGCTCACGGCGCCGCAGGGCTCGACGCTCGAGCATACCGACATTGCCGCCCGGCAGGTCGAGCGCATCGTCGAGCCGCTGCGCCAGTCGGGCGAGATCGCCACGGTCTTTACCTTCAGCGGCAGCTGGGGCCGCGCGTTCCGCTCCTTCGTCGTGCTGAGGCTCGCCCCCTGGGACGAGCGGAGCCGGGACGTGGGCGCGATCGTGCGCGACATCGCCCCCCGCATGGGGGAAGTCACGGTCGCACGCGGCTTCCCGGTGACGCCCGCGGGCCTCGGCCTGCGCGGAAACTCGACGCCGGTGCGCGTCGTGATCGGCGGGCCCGATTTCGAGAGCGTCAAGGAATGGGCCAACGCGCTTCTGGCGAAGGCCGAGGAGAACCCGGGCCTGGTCAATCCCGAGATCGATTTCGAGGAGAACCTTCCGCAACTCGATATCACGATCGACCGGATGCGGGCGGCCGATCTCGGCATCTCGGTCGAAGTGATCGCGGCGACGCTCCAGACCATGCTGGCCTCGCGCGAGGTCACGAGCTTCGTCAGTCGCGGGCGTGAATACCCGGTGCTGGTCCAGGCCGAGGACGACGACCGGCGCGTCCCGTCGGACATCGCCAACATCTTCATTCGCGCCGGGGATGGCGAGACATTGGTGCCGCTTGGCGCGCTGGTGACCCTGACCGAGAACGCGGCGGCACCGTCCCTGCGGCGCTATGATCGCCTGCCCTCGATCCAGCTCTCGGCGGCCTTGCAGGACGGCTACGATCTTGGGTCGGCGCTTGTCTTTCTCGAGGATGCCGCGCGCGAGACGCTGCCGCCCGAGGCGAAGCTGGGCTACGAGGGGCAGTCGCGAACCTTCAAGGACACCTCGGCCGGCGCGGGCATGGTCTTCGCGATGGCGCTGCTGATCGTCTTCCTGGTGCTCGCCGCTCAGTTCGAGAGCTTCGTCCATCCGGCCGTGATCATGCTGACGGTGCCGACCGGTCTTGCCGGGGCAGTCTATGCCATGGCGGCCGGGGGGCTTTCGATCAACGTCTACAGCCAGATCGGCGCGATCCTGCTGATCGGGCTCATCGCGAAGAACGGGATCCTGATCGTCGAGTTCGCCAACCAGCTCCGCGACCAGGGCCGCACCGTGCGCGACGCCGTGATCGAGGCATCGGTGCTCCGCCTGCGGCCCATCGTCATGACCGCCGTCTCCACTGTGCTCGGGGCCATGCCTCTCGTGCTGGCCTCGGGGGCGGGCGCCGAGAGCAGGATCGCGATCGGCAGCGTGATCATTGCGGGGCTCATGCTCTCGACCACGTTGATGCTGTTCGTGACGCCGGTTCTCTACGACCTGTTCGCGCGCTTCACGCCGCCCCGCAGCGCGGTCGAGCGCGCGCTCGAGCGTGAGCTGGGCGTTTCCGCACCGGGGGAGTGATCGGGCCGCTGCGGCCGGGCGCGGCGCGATCGTCGTCCCGCGCCCGGAGTGTCACTGATCCGACATCGGTCGGGTGTTCGAGGAAGCCCGGTCATCACGCGAGGGACGCATGCCTCTCAACCTCTTCTCCCGCCCGGGCCGCTTCTGGCGCGGCAATCTGCACACCCATTCGACCCTGTCAGACGGCGCGCTGCCGCCCGAGGAGGTCTGCCGCCGCTACCGGGCCGAGGGATATGACTTTCTCGCGCTGACAGACCACTTCATCGGCGCGTTCGGCTACCCCATCGCGGACACCACGCCGTTTCGCACCAACGGCTTCACCACGCTCCTTGGCGCCGAGGTCCATTCCGGAGCGATGGCGAATGGCGATCTGTGGCATCTTGTTGCCGTCGGGTTGCCGCCCGATTTCGCGCCGCCTCACGCGCCCGGCTTCCATCCCGTCGAGGGGCAGGAGAGCGCGGCCGACCTGGCGCGGCGCGCCCGCGAGGCCGGCGCCTTCGTCGCCATCGCCCATCCGCAGTGGTCAGGCCTGACGCAGGCGGAGGCCCGCGCGATCGACGCCGCCCACGCGGTCGAGATCTACAACCACGGCTGCGCCGTGGGCTGCGACCGCGGCGACGGGTTCCACATGCTCGATCTTCTGCTGAGCGAGGGGCGGGCGCTGACCGCGATCGCGACCGACGACGCGCATTTCACCGAGCCCGACCACTTCGGCGGCTGGGTGATGGTCCGCGCCGAGGAGAACGAGCCCCAGGCCCTGCTCGAAGCCTTGAAGGCCGGCCATTTCTACGCGACCCAGGGCCCTGAACTGCGCGGTGTCGAGATGCGGCGCGATGGCATCACGGTGCGCTCGACAGCTGTCGCCACGGTCATCGTGCAGGGCCACGCCTCGGCCGCGACAGCGGTGCATGGCAACTCGATGACCGAGGCAACCGTGCCGCTCGACCGCTTCGGGCGCAGTCCGTGGCTGCGGGTGACCGTGGTGGACCGCGCCGGGCGCAAGGCCTGGACAAACCCGATCTGGTGCGACTGATCCGCGCGAGGGTGCGGGCCGCTCACCGGTCAGCGCCCGATCGCGTAGGCCTGCATGAGGCGCGGCGTCGCGGCCGCGCGCAGCAGGCCCGATGCCTCGCGCCGTGCCGCGGTGAGGCGTCCCACGCTCCAGGGCTCGGCGATCTCCAGCAGATGGCCGCGGCGGCGCAGGCAGGTCAGCGTGTGCTCGCCGACGCCCGGCTCGATCATCAGGTGACCCGGACGCGCCTGGCGCGGGTAGAAGGACCCCGTGAAATGGGCCGTGTGGAACAGCGGCGCGTCGATGGTTTCCTGAAGGTTCAGGCCGTGATGGATGTGGCGAAGCAGGAAGATCAGCTGCCACTGGTCCTGCTGGTCGCCGCCGGGCGTGCCGAACGCCATCGTCGGCCGGCACTGATGGCGCGCGAGCGAGGGCGTGAGCGTGGTGCGCGGGCGCCGGCCCGGTGCGAGCGAAGTCGGCAAGCCCTCGTCCAGCCAGAACATCTGCGCGCGCGAGTTCATCGGGAAGCCAAGGCCCGGGATCACCGGCGAGGATTGCAGCCAGCCGCCCGAGGGCGTGGCCGAGACCATGTTGCCCCACCGGTCGATCACGTCGATATGCACCGTGTCGCCGCGCCGGTCGGTCAGGTGCGCCATGGTGGGCTCGCCCGCGGTCACGCTCGCTTCGACCTCGACGACGCGGCGCGCCCGCTCGATGGCGGCGTCGGCGAGGTGCTCGAAGCCCGGCACGCGGCCCGGACGCTGCTCGAGCGAGGCGGTGTCGCCGATCAGGTTGCGCCGGCTTGCCGCGTAATCATCGGACAGAAGGGTAGCGAGGGGTATCTCGGCATGGTCGGGGTCGCCGTAGAAGGCCTCGCGATCGGCATAGGCGAGCTTCATCGCCTCGGTCACGACATGGACGAACTCGGTGCCGTTCGGGTCCATCGCGCCGATGTCGAAGCCTTCGAGCAGGGCGAGCCCTTGCAGCAGCACGGGCCCCTGTCCCCAGGGGCCCGTCTTCAGCACGGTCCAGTCGTGGTAATCGCGGGAGACCGGCGTTTCGTAGCTGGCCTGCCAACGCGCCATGTCGTCGGCCGTCAAGACGCCCCGGTTCTTCTGGCCGCTTGCGTCCATGACCTCGGCAGACCGGAAATATGCATCGACGGCCTCCGCCACGAAGCCGCGGTACCAGGCGTCGCGGGCGGCCTCGATCTGGGCGTCGCGGCTCTCGCGCGCTTCCGCCTCTTCGAGGACGCGGCGCAGGGTGGCGGCCAGGACCGGGTTGCGGAACATGCTGCCCGCTTCGGGTGCGATGCCGCCGGGCAGCCAGGTCTCGGCCGAGGTCGGCCATTCCTCGCGGAAGAACCCGGCGAGATCGGCGATTGCGCTGGCGACGCGCGCCAGCATCGGGTGCCCATGCTCGGCGTAATGAATGGCGGGTTCCAGAACGTCGCGCAGCCGCATGCTGCCGTGATCGCGCAGCATCAGCATCCAGCCGTCGAACGCCCCCGGCACGACGGTCGCGAGCAGGCCCGAGCCGGGAATGAGCTCGAGGCCCTGTGCGCGGTAATGCGCGATCGTTGCACCGGCGGGCGCGGTGCCCTGAGCGCAGATGACCCGGTCCGCGCCGCTGCGGGCGTCGTGGAACAGTATGGGGAGATCGCCGCCCGGGCCGTTGAGATGGGGCTCGACGATCTGCAGCGTGAATCCGGCCGCGACGGCCGCGTCGAAGGCGTTGCCGCCACGCTCGAGGATGCTCATGCCGATGGCCGACGCGATCCAGTGGGTCGTGGCGACGACCCCGAAGGTTCCCGCAATTTCGGGACGTGTGGTGAAACGGTCCATGATGACTCCGTCAGAGCTCGCGCGGGTCGAGCGCGTCGCGCAACCCGTCGCCGAGGAGGTTGAAGCCCAGCACGACCAGAAAGATCGCGATGCCGGGCCAAAGCGCCATCCACGGCGCCTGTTCGAGGAAGTTCTTGGCCACGTTCAGCATCGAGCCCCAGGACGGCGCCGGCGGCTGCTGTCCGAGGCCGAGGAAGGAGAGCGATGCCTCGGCGATGATTGCCGTGGCGATGGTGAGCGTGGCCTGCACGAGGATCGGCGGGAAGATGTTGGGCAGCACATAGCGCCCGATGATGGCCCCGTGGCCCAGGCCGATGGCGCGCGCGCCCTCGACATAGTCCTCGGTCATCACCGACAGGGTCTGGCCGCGCGCCAGCCGGATGAAGATCGGCATGGCCGAAAGGCCGATCGCGATCATCGCATTGGTCAGAGACGGACCCAGGAAGGCCGCGAGCGCGATGGCGAGAATGAGAAACGGCACCGCCAGCAGCGCCTCGGTCACACGACTGATGGCGGCGTCCGTCCAGCCGCCCCAATAGCCCGCCATCATGCCGAGCGGCACGCCGATCGCGACGGCGATGCCGACCGAGACGACGCCGGCGAGAAGCGACGCCTGCGCCCCCCAGATCATGCGTGCAAGCACGTCGCGGCCGATCTCGTCGGTGCCGAACCAGTGCGCGGCCGAGGGGGCCTTGCGAACCGCCAGCCAGTCCGTCGCCGTCGGGTCGGCGACCGGGAGGACCGGGGCCAGCGCCGCCACGAGGACGAAGAACAGGACCAGCGCGGCCCCCAGCAGCGCCACGGGGTTCGAGCGCAGCTTGGTCCATGACCGGCTGCCACGACGGGGCGGCACCGGCTCGTCCACCGGACCGGGCAGGGGCGCGCGTGCAGCGCCGGGAACTGCGTCTGGCGCCGCCATCTCAGCCCTGTTCGCGCATGCGCGGGTTCAGCCACCGATAGGCGGCGTCGGCGGCGAGGTTCATGGCGATGAAGGCAACCGCGGTGCACAGGACCACCCCTTGAACCACCGCGTAGTCGCGGTTGAACACCGCGTCGACGATCATCTTGCCGAAGCCCGGAATGGTGAAGATCTGCTCGGTGAGCACGGCGCCGGCCAGCAGCTCGCCAAACAGCAGCGCCGAGATCGTGACGATCGGCACCAGCGCGTTGCGCAACGCGTGCTTGAGGATCACCGTCCGCTCCCGCAGGCCCTTGGCGCGCGCCGTGCGGATAAAGTCGGCCCGAAGCACGCCCAGCATTGCCGAGCGGGTATGGCGCATCAGTGTCGCGGCAAGCCCCGTGCCAAGCACGAAGGCCGGCATCAGCATGGTCTGGATCGATCGCAGCGGATCGGTCGCGAGCGGCTGATACCCCGAGGCCGGCAACCAGCCGAGCTTCACCGAAACCAGCAGGATCAGCATGATGCCAAGCCAGAAGTTCGGCACCGACAGGCCCGAGAGGGCGAAAAGGTTGGCCAGCCAGTCGATCCAGCCACCCTTGTGCACGGCCGAGAGGATGCCGGCGGGGATCCCTATCATGAGCGCGATGGTCATGGCCATCACGGCCAGCTGAATCGTCACGGGCAGCTTCTCGGCGATGAGCTCGAGCACCGGCTGACGCGTGCGCAGCGAGACCCCCAGATCCCCCTGCATGACCCCGCCCATCCAGTGCAGATACTGCTGCGGGATCGGGTCGTTCAGGCGGTATTTCTCGCGCAGGAACTCGAGGACCTCGGGATCGCGCTCCTCGCCCGCCATCGCGAGGACCGGATCCCCCGGCAGAAGCTTCTGGAGGGCGAAGACGAAGATCGAGATCAGCACGATCGTGGGGATCGCGATGATCAGTCTTCGTCCGATGAAACCGAGCATGGCGCTCTCCGCGCGGCAAGGGGTTCCGCCCCCGGGCATGTGCCGGGGGCGGTCCGGGGGGTTACTTGAAGCTGACGCCCTCGAGACGGATCATCCCGTCGGGATAGGGCACGAAGCCGTCCAGCTTGTCCGAAAGCGCCCAGATCCAGGTCTGGTGGTAGAGGTAGATGATCGGCATCGCCTCGGCCAGGATCGCCCGCGCCGCGTCGTAGGACGCCTTGCGCTCGGCCGTGTCGTTTGACACCCGCGCGGCGTTCAGCAGGCGATCGACCTCGGGGTCGCAATACTTCGAGTCGTTGATGCCGCCATTGCAGGTCTGGAACTGGTGGATGTTGCCGTCGGGGTCGACGCGGCCCGACCAGCCGACCTGGCTCGCCTGGTAGTCGCCCGCGGTCTGATCCTTGAGCAGCGTTGCGAACTCCTTGGCGGTGAGCTTGATGTCAAAGCCGGCCTCGGCCGCCATCGCCTGGACCACCTGCATCAGCTGCATCTGGACCGGGTTGTTCGCGACCTGGACCTCGATCTCCAGCCGGTCGAAGCCCGCTTCCTTCAGGAGGGCCTTGGCCTTCTCGACGTCACGCTCGGGCACAGGGAAGCGCGTGTCATACCAGGGCGAGGTGGGCGGGAAGGGCTGGTTGCCCGGCGCGAAGGCGCCCTCGAACACAACCTGGTTGATCACGTTGCGGTCGATCGCGAGCGACAGGGCCTGCCGCACCCGCGCGTCCTGGCCCAGCGGGTTGTTCGCGCGCTCGCCATTGGCGACGTTCACGGTGATGCCCTGATAGCCGAGCGACACGGCTTCCTCGACTTGCAGGCTCGCGTCGCCCTTGGCCGAGGCGACATCCGTCGCCGCGAGGCGTTCGAGCATGTCGAGATCGCCCGCACGCAGGTTGGCGAGGCGGACGGTGGTGTCGGGGATCGGCAGGAAGACCACGCGGTCGAAGCTGATCGCGTCGGCATTCCAGTAGTCGGCGAACTTCTCCAGCACGATGCGGTCCTGCTGGATCCGCTCGACGAACTTGAATGGCCCCGAGCAGACCGGGTTCAGCCCGAAATCCGCCCCGGCCGCGGCGGCCGCGGTGGGGGACACCATCATCCCGGCGCGGTCGGCGAACTGCGCCAGCAGGGTTGCGTCGGGATCGGCGAGGCTGAACTGGACCTCGTGGGGGCCGGTCACCTCGACGCCGGTGATCGACTTTACCTCCGACTTGCGCCGGCTCTCGGGCAGGTTCTGGGACCGGTCGATATTGGCCTTCACCGCCTCGGCGTCGAAGGGGGTGCCATCGTGGAAGGTCACGCCCTCGCGCAACTGCATCGTCAGGGTCTTGCCGTCCTCGGACCAGCTCCAGCCGGTCGCGAGCTGCGGGATGATCTCGAGCCCCGGGGTGATGTCCACGAGCTTGTCGCACAGCGACGCGTAGACGATGCGGCCCACGAAGGTCCGCGACTGGTCCGGGTCGAGGACGTCGGGGTCTTCCTGCAGGCCGATCCGTAGATCGGCCGCATGGGCGAAGGATGCGCTGGCGGCAAGCGCCAGTGCGAGCGTCATGCGCTTGAGGTCGGTCACGGCTGTGTCTCCTCTGCCTGGGTCGTTTTCCTGTGTCGGTCGTCTTGGCCGGCGCTGCGCGCGGTGCGCCACAGCTCGAAGCGCCGTGCCGCGCCCGGGGTGCGGCCGGGCTCGGGGGCGCGCGTGTCGAAGGCGGGCAACTCGTCGCGGAGATGGCACGCGGCGCGCCGACCGCCGCCCATGTCGGCGAGCGCTGGACGCTCGCGCGTGCAGCGCGCGACCGCGAAAGGGCAGCGCGTGTGGAAACGGCACCCGGGCGGCGGCGCCGTCGGGTTAGGCACATCGCCCTCGAGGATCGCGGCAACGCTGTCGCGCGCGCCGGGCGCGGGCACCGGGATCGCCCCCATCAGCGCGCGGGTATAGGGGTGGGCGGGCGCGTCGAACACGGCGTCGACCGGTCCGGTCTCGACGACCTCGCCCAGATACATCACCGCCACGCGGTCGCTCATGTGCCGGATGACCGCGAGATCATGCGCGATCACCACGAGCGTGAGGCCGAATTCTTCCTTCAGGTCCTCGAGCATGTTGACGACCTGGGCCTGGATCGAGACGTCCAGCGCCGACACGGGCTCGTCTCCGATCAGCACCTTCGGGCCGCTCGCCAGCGCCCGGGCGATACCGATGCGCTGCCTCTGGCCGCCCGAGAACTCGTGCGGATAACGATCGGCATGCTCGGGTCTCAGGCCGACGCGGGCGAGCAGGCGGCCGACGCGCTCGCGCCGCTCGCCGGGTGTGCCGATGCCATGCGCGCGCATTGGTTCCTCGACCAGGCGGCCGATGGTCATGCGCGGGTTGAGCGAGGAAAACGGGTCCTGGAAGATGAATTGCAGGTCACGCCGAAGCGCGCGCATCTGCTTCTGCGGCAGGCCTGACATCTCGCGCCCCTGATACAGGACCTGTCCGGCCGAGGGCCGGATCAGTCCGATCAGCATCCGCGCGAGCGTCGACTTCCCGCAGCCGGATTCGCCGACGATGGCGAAGGTCTCGCCCTCGTGGATTGCGAGGTCGACGCCATTGACCGCATGGACCTCGGTCGGCGTGCCGAACAGGGGGCGGTGGGTGACGAAGCGCTTCTCCAGCCCACGGGTTTCGAGCACCGCGCCGGTCATGCGGCATCCTCCGCGACCCGAAGCTCGATCGGCGCGCGCGCGCAGGCGACGCGGTGACCGGGCGCGATCTCGGTCAGCGCCGGCGTCTCGGCGCAGACGGCCGCGGCGAACGGGCAGCGGGTCGAGAAGCGGCAACCGCGCGGCATCGCCTCCGGGGTGGGCACGAGCCCCGGTATCGTTTCGAGGCGCCCGCTCCGCCGCCCCAGCGACGGGACCGAGCCCATCAGCCCGATGGTGTAGGGGTGTTGCGGATCGTCGAAGATGGCGGCGACCGGGCCTTCCTCGACGATCCGGCCGGCATACATCACGGCGACCCGGTCAGCGGTCTCGGCGACCACGCCAAGATCATGCGTGATCATGAGCAGGCCGGTTCCGCGTTCGGCCTGTAGCTGCCGGATCAGTCGCAGGACCTGCGCCTGGATGGTGACATCGAGCGCGGTCGTGGGCTCGTCGGCGATCAGAAGCGCCGGGTCGTTCGCCAAGGCCATGGCGATCATCGCGCGCTGGCGCATTCCGCCCGAAAGCTGGTGCGGGTATTCGTCGAGGCGCTTTTCCGCCGCGGGAATCCGGGCCTGCTCCAGCATCTCGCGCGCGCGGCCACGCGCCGCCGCGCGGTCGACGCCCCGGTGCCTGCGCACCGCCTCGGCAATCTGGTCGCCGACCGTGAAGGCCGGGTTGAGCGAGGTCATCGGCTCCTGGAAGATCATCGCCATGCGATTGCCGCGGATGTCCGACATCCGGCTCTCGTCTAGGGCGACGAGGTCTTCCCCCTCGAAGACCGCGCGGCCGGCGGCGACCTGCGCGGCGGGCTTCGGGAGAAGCCCCATCAGCGCAAGCGCCGTGAGCGACTTTCCGCAGCCCGACTCGCCGACGATGCAGAGCGTCTCGCCCGCCCCGATGGTGAAGCTGACATCATCGACGATATTGGCCGGATGGTGCCGGAACCGGACTGACAGCCCATCGACGGATAGAAGCCGGGGATGCTCAGCGTGCATCGGCGCCTGCTCCGATTCCGCTTGCCGGCGTCGCGGCGTCGGGGACCGCGGTACTCTCGTCGTGCAGCGCGTCGCCATCGACGATCTTCCGAAGGTTGTCGGCGACCGTGCGAAGGTGAACGCGCATCGCAAGCTCGGCCGCCGGTCCGTCGCGATGCTCGATCGCGTCGATAATCGTGGCGTGCTGCCGGGTGTAGAGCGCACCGGTTGCCTGCGTGCGGGCGCGTTCTCGCAGCATCCGCCAGGCATCGTCGCGCCGGACCTCCTCCATCAGATCGAAGACGGCGATCAGAAGCCCGTTGGCCGCCGTTCGCGCGATCAGCCGATGCAGGGCACCATCCCAGAGCTCGCGCGCGTCGGCGTCGGTCGAGCTTGCGATCCGCTCGGCCAGCTCCCGCATCCGCGCGACGTCGTCGGGACTCGCGCGCAGCGCCGAGAGGCGGGCGAGTTGCGGCTCGAGCGTGATGCGCGCCTCGGCAACTTCCATGGGGTTCGAGTTCGCGGCGAGGTCACCCGCCAGCGCCGGCGCGCGCGGCGGCTGGACGACGAAGGTGCCTTTGCCCTGGCGGCGCCAGATCAGCCCCTCGGCCTCCAGCGCTTCGAGCGCCCGGCGCACGGCGGCCCGGCCCACACCGGTCTCGGCCGCCAGTTCGCGTTCGGTCGGCAGGCGAGAACCCGCGGCGGCACCATCGCTGGCGAGCTGGCGAATGCGCGCCAGCGCGATCGAGGAGTTGAGGCCGTGCCGCGATGCTTCGGTCATGCCGTACCATTACCAGACCAAATCATGAATTGGTTTAGCGAACGCAGACACCGCTCTGCAACGATTCTCTGACCGCCGCGGGATTGGCTGGCAGGTCGATCCATGTCAGGGTAAGGCTTCGTCTGAACGAGGATTTTCCTGCCAGGAAGACGTGCCGGAGGGCGAGCATGCTGTCGCGCGAAGACCATGAAACTGCCCGGCGCGCCATCCTGCTGGACAGCATGCCGACGGACGTCGCCGAGACGCTCATGAAGCAGTCGGCAGTGATCGAGCGTGACCGCGGCAGCTCGATCTTTCTGCAAGGCGAGCCGGCGCACAGTGTCTACATCGTGCTTGCGGGCTGGGTGAAGCTCTACCGCATCGCGTCGAACGGTGCCGAGGCGGTGGTGGGCATCTTCACCAAGGGGCGCAGCTTCGGCGAGGCCGCAGCATTCCGTGGCGACGTCTACCCGGTTGCGGCCGAGGCGGTGACCGACTGCCGGCTTCTCGGAGTGCGGGCCTCGACGCTGCTCACGATGATGGAGAAGCGGCCCGAGTTGTGCTCGGCCATGCTGGCCGCGACCTACAAGCATCTTCATGCGCTGGTCGCGCAGGTCGAGCAGCTCAAGGCGCAGACCGGGGCCCAGCGCGTGGCGGAATTCCTGCTCGAGCTCTGCCCGGTCGAGGAAGGGGCCTGCGCGGTGACGCTGCCTTATGAAAAGGTGCTGATCGCCGGGCGCCTCGGGATGAAGCCCGAGAGCCTCTCGCGCGCCTTCGGACGGCTCAAGGAGGTCGGGGTGGCGATCAGCCAGAACCACGCGGCGATCAGCGACGTCGCGAAGCTGCGCGCCTATGTCGAGCACGATCGGGCCGAGGGATGGGGGCAGGCGCTGTGAGCGAGCGGCTTGCGAGAGTGCTCGCCGAGATCGACGCGGCCAACGCCGCGGACCCGACTCTGGCGCCCGACGGCGCGGCCGAGGCGCCGGCGGCGTTGCTTTACGGGCAGCGGATGTCGGCCGAGCTTGGCCGCATCGCGCCCGAGGCGTCGGACCTGCTGCGCATTGCCGCGCGCGGCCAGCATATCGAGCGCTGGCGGATGCCCCGGACGTCGTACCCCGATGGGCGCGACGGATACCTGGCCTGGCGGCGGGCGCAGGCCGCCTTCCATGCCGAGCGGGTCGGCGCGATCATGGCGCAGGCGGGATACGGCGCCGAGGACTGCGCCCGTGTGGGCCAGATGCTCCGCAAGGAAGGGCTCAAGCGCGACCCGGAGGTGCAGCTTCTGGAGGACGTGATCTGCCTCGTCTTTCTGCGCTGGTATTTCGCCGATTTCGCCGCGGGCCGCGCGCCGGAGCAGGTCCTGGGCATCGCCACCAAGACGGCGCGGAAGATGTCGGCGGCGGGCCGCGCGCGGGTTCGCGAGGAGTTCGATCTTCCTCCGGAACTTGCCCCGGCCTTTGGCGGCTGACCGGCCGCGCCGGGGGGGCAGCGGTGGGCTTTCACGCGTGAAATCATTTCTAACTGTTTGACATAAAACAATTTATTGAAAAGGGAATTCGCGACCGCCGGTCACAGCACCGGGATCAGATAGATCCCGTAGAGGAGCAGCAGGAAGGCACCGAGCACCGCGTCGAAGCCGCGTTGCCAGGCCGGGGCCTGCACCAGCCCCAGATAGCGCGCAAGGATGATGCGCGCCTTGGTCCAGGCGACCGCCAGCAGCACCGCACCCAGCACGGGCGCGGGCAGATGGCCGCCCAGCGCCGCCGCCAGGGTGGTGACGACGCCGAGCCCGAGAAGGGTTGCCCAGGCGCGCCAGAGCGGGTCGTGCAGGTGCTTCATCATCGCAGCAGGTAGATCACGGGAAAGATCAGGACCCAGACGAGATCGACCATGTGCCAGAAGGCGGTCGCGTTCTCGATATTGGCCACGCTGTCGCGCCACGCCACGAGGCCGAGCACCACGATCCCCGCCACCACATGTGCCGCGTGAAAGCCGGTCACGAGGTAGTAGAAGGTGAAGAAGGGGTGGGTGTCGGTGCCGATCCCCTCGGCGGCCTTGGCGCTGTATTCGAGCGCCTTCACCCAGAGGAACACGACGCCCAGGAGGGCAGCGACGCCGAGCCCGAGCCGGGCTCGCCCGCGCAGGCCCGCCTCGCGCGCCCTGAGTGCAAGTGCGGCCGCGAGGCCCGAGGTCAGCAGCACGATGGTGTTGAGCGCGCCGGCGGTGCGGTCGAGATGGTCCTGCGCCTCGAGGAAGCCGCCGACATCGCCCGCGCGCACCGCGAGGAAGGCGCCGAGCGCCGCGCCGAAGACCAGCAGTTCGCTGACGATCAGCACCCAGATCATGAGATCGCCCGGAAGCGTGCCGGTCGTGTCGGTGGGAGAGACTTCCGCGTCCATGGCCGGGCTCACGCTCCGACCAGGTGGCGGTAGATCTCGGGCAATGCCGCGCCGAGCCGGTCGGGATGGGGCACGATCGAGAACCCGCCCTGTCCGAAGATCCGCGGGAACCACGACTTGCCCCGGGCGTCGACCAGCACGCCATGCACAGCGTGGCCTGCGCGGCGGGCCTCGCGGATCGCCATGCGGCTGTCCTCGATGCCGTGGCGGCCCTCGTAATGGTCGAGGTCGTTGGGCTTTCCGTCAGTGATGACCAGCAGCAGGCGGCGCGCGCGCGCCTGGCGGGCGAGGTCGGCCGAGACATGGCGGATCGCGGCGCCGAGCCGGGTGTAGAAGCCCGGCCTGAGCCCGGCGATGCGGGACACGATCTCGGGGCCCATCGGCTCGCCGAATTCCTTGCAGCCCAGAACGTAGACGCGGTCGCGCTTGAGCGACGAGAAGGCGTGGATCGCGAAATCATCGCCGCAGGCGTCGAGCCCCCAGGCCAGCGCGGTCAGGGCTTCGCGCTCGATGTCGATCACGGCGCGGCCGGTGACCGCGCTCTCGGTCGAGCGCGAGACGTCGAGCAGGATCGACACGGCGAGATCGCGCGCCTGCGGCCGGGTCGCGCGCCAGATCCGGTCGGTGCCCTCGCCGGTCGCGCGCAGATCGGCATGCGAGCGGACCAATGCCTCGATGTCGAGCTCCTCGCCGTCGGGCTGGCCGGGCAGGGGGATGCGGCGCGGGCGCAGGGCCTCGAACTGGCGGCGCACGGCGCGGATGCGGCGCGCGGCCTGCGGGTCGGTGGCAGCTGCGGTCTCGGCCGGCTCGGCGGGGCTGGCGAGCACGCGGGCATGGGCGGGCAGGTAGGCGCCGGTGCGCGTATCCCATTCGGGATAGAGATGGGTGCCCGACAGGCGCTCGCGGTCCACGTCCTCGGGGGCGAGGTCGAGATGCAGCTTGAGCCGCGTCGCCGGCGCCTTGGAGACCTGGCCGAGGGTGATCTCGTCCTGGTCGTCGAGCGCCTTCCTTGCGCTGTCGGGGTCGTCATCGTCGACGCGGCGATTGAGGTTGAGGAACTCGGTCCAGCTGAGGATCGCCTCGAACTTGTGCAGGATCAGGCTGTCCTGGCGCGCGGCCTGATCGGATTTGCGGCGCCGCGCGCGGTGGATGCGGCCCTGTGTGTCGTCGGGCGCGCGGCCGTCCGGCGTCTCGCCCTCGTCGGTGCCGGCTTCGCTGGTGCCGGTGGCGCGCAGCGCGAGCCACAGGGGCACGGGCTCAAAGGGGCGGTAGCCCATGGGTGCGCGGAAGGAAGACAGGTCGGTGTCGTCGTCGCGGGCGGCCGCGAGGATCGCGGCGGCCGCGCCTTCGGGCTCGGTGCCCGTCAGCAGCGCACGGATCGCGGCCTCGACGGCGGCCTCCCATCGCGGCAGGGAACGCGGGCGCCGCGCCTGGAGGCAGGCGGCGGCGAGGTTCTCATGGAGGCCGGCAAGGCCCGGGCACGCTTCGAGCGTCGCGCGCGTCATGTCGCGCGCGGCGCGCAGCGCGAGGATGTCGGCCCGGAGCGCGTCGGCCTCGGCCGAGGGCGCGGGGGCATGCGCGGCCGAGGCGGCGAGCCAGAAATAGAGCGCGGCATTGGCCTCGCGCTCGGGGAAAGCGGCGATCCGCTCGGGCAAACGCAGCGCGGCGCCGTCGAACGAGGCGCGGGCGACGTATTCGCGGGCGGTGCCGAGGCGGCGGCGCCAGCTCAGGCGATGGCCGCTTGCCTCGGCCCGCACCGGCAGGATCTCGACGGCGGGGGCGCCGCCGAGACCGCGGAAGAAGACGGCCAGCCGCCCGCCGATCTCGCTCAGACCGGTCGCGGCTCCCTCATGCGCCTCGGGCGCATCCAGGCGGCTGGCAAAAGCGTGCCACAGTTTCCCGACTGTCTCCTCGGGTTCCCATGGCTCGAAGTCGATGCCCGTCATGGCCGTTGCCTCACCCGAAGACGGCCGTGACGAGATCGAGGAGCCCGCGTTTGACATCCTCGTCGTCGGTGAGCGGCTCGATCATCGCCGCGAGGATGGCGCGCTCGACCGGCATGCCCTGCCGGATCAGCGTGGCGCAGTAGACGAGAAGACGCGTCGAGACGCCTTCCTCGAGGTCCTGGCCCTTGAGCGCCCGCAGCTTGCCCGCAAGCCGCACGAGGCGGGCGGTGCGCTCGGGGTCGAGCCGGCTCTCGGTGGCGACGATCTCGGTCTCGCGCTCGGGCGAGGGGAAGTCGAACTCGATCGACAGGAAACGCTGGCGCGTCGAGGGCTTCAGCGTCTTGAGGATGTTCTGGTAGCCGGGGTTGTAGGAGGCGACCAGCATGAAGCCCGGGGCGGCCTCGAGTTCCTCGCCGGTGCGGTCGACCGGCAGGATGCGCCGGTCGTCGGTGAGGGGGTGGAGCACCACGGTCACGTCCTTGCGGGCCTCGACCACCTCGTCGAGGTAGCAGATCGCCCCCTCGCGCACCGCGCGGGTCAGCGGGCCGTCGACCCAGACCGTCTCGCCCCCCTTGAGCAGGTAGCGCCCGATCAGGTCGGCCGCGGCGAGGTCGTCATGGCAGGCCACGGTGTAGAGCGGCCGACCGAGTTGCGCGGCCATGTGCGCGACGAAGCGGGTCTTGCCGCAGCCGGTCGGCCCCTTGAGCAGCAGGGGCAGGCCGTTGGCATAGGCGGCGGCGAACACGTCGCATTCGTCGCCGTCGGGGAGGTAGAAGGGGACCTCGGCCCCCTTCAGTTGCAGGTTTCCGTCCATCTCGCTCACTCCGCCGGCACCGTGGCGTCGGTCGAGATCACCTCGCGGCGCGGCACGAAGATGGCGTAGATGAACACCAGCGCGCCGATCACCACGGCGAGGCCCGCGCCGAAGCGCATCAGGTAGAAGATCTCGATCTGGTCCTGGGTATCCATGAAGCCCTCGCCCATCACCCGCTGCAGATGCGTCTGCACCGTGCCCGCGAAGGTGAGCACGAAGGTCATGAAGCACATGCCGCCCGCCATCAGCCAGAACGAGGCCATGTTCAGGACCTGGTTGTAGGGATCGCGGTTCTTCAGGATCGGGAAGGCGTAGGTGAAAATCGCGAGGTTGAGCGCCACATACGCGCCGAAGAAGGCGAGATGCCCGTGCGCGGCCGTGATCTGCGTGCCGTGGGTGTAATAGTTCACCCCGTGCAGCGTGTGCAGGAAGCCCCACACGCCGGCGCCGAAGAAGGCGAGCGTCGCGCAGCCCAGCGACCACAGGAGCGCGGCCTTGTTCGGATGGTCGCGCCGGCCCTTCCAGACCATTACGAAGGCGAAGGCCATCATGCCGAAGAAGGGGATCACCTCGAGCGACGAGAAGATCGAGCCGATCCACTGCCAGTAGCCCGGCGTGCCGATCCAGTAGTAGTGGTGCCCGGTTCCCAGGATGCCCGAGAAGAGCGCGGTCGCGACGATGACGTAGAGCCATTTCTCGACGATCTCGCGGTCGACGCCGGTGAGCTTGAGCATCAGGTAGGCCAGGATCGAGGCCATGATCAGCTCCCACACGCCCTCGACCCACAGGTGCACGACGTACCACCAGTACATCTTGTCGAGGCCCAGGTTCTCGGGGTTGTAGAAGGCGAAGAGGAACAGGAGCGCGAGGCCCCACAGGCCAAGTAGGAGCACGTTGGTGATCGCCGTCTTGCGGCCCTGCAGCACCGTCATCGTGACGTTGTAGAGGAAGATCAGCGCCGCCACGACGATGCCGATCTTGACCCAGAGGGGCTGCTCGAGGAACTCGCGCCCCTCCTTGCCGAGAAGCCAGTTGCCCTCGAAGAGGTTGAAGACATAGGTCACCACGACGCCGAGCGTGCCGAACACCAGGATCGCGAGCTGGACATAGGCCAGCATGGGCGAGTGGATCTCGCGCTCGGCCTCCTCGGGCAGCAGGAAGTAGGCCGCGCCCATGAAGCCCAGGATCAGCCAGACGATCAGGCTGTTGGTGTGCAGCATGCGCACGATGTTGAAGGGGAGGATCTCGGAGAGTGTGTTCGGCGCCACGTAGATCCAGCCAGCGAGCAGCCCGCCCAGGACCTGGATGGCGAAGAGCGCAAGAGCCACCGTGAAGTAGAGCTGCGCGATCTTCTGGGTCTGATATTTCATGGTCGTCTCCTCAGCCGGCGTCGTTCGGCGGCCAGTCCTGCGTGTCCATCCGGTCGGTCCACAGCAGGAAATCGGTGAGATCGCGCAGTTCCTGGTCCGTGAGGTCGAACTGCGGCATCTGGCGGCGGCCCTCGATCCCGCTCGGCTGGGCTTCCATCCAGGCCTTGAGGATATCGAAGGCGCCCTCGGAATCGTCGAGCACCGCCCAGCGTGTCATCACGTTGCCGACCTCGGGCGCGAAATAGGCGCCCTCGCCGTGCAGGGTGTGGCAGTTGATGCAGGCGTTCACCTCCCAGACGCGCTTGCCGCGCGCCACGCCCTCCGTCAGGCCAGCCGCGTCGGTCGACGTCGTCACGATGTAATTGTGACTGTGCACGGAGAGACCGACGAAGATGACGATGAAGAAGAGCGACCCGCCATAGAAGATGTTGCGGGCCATCGACTTGGTCATCACTTCGCGCATCGCGCCTTCCTTTCAGGAGTCGTTGGCGATGGCGGGAAGATGCGCGGGCGCGCGGCGAGGGGCCTTAACGAAAGTCAAGAGGGTGACGGAAGCGCGCAGACCTGCTCAGCGCCCGCCCTGCAGGATCGCGGCCAGCGCCTCGGTCATGGCGGCGGCCTCGTCGGGCGTCATGCGCGCGTGCGTCGCGAGAAAGGCGCCGATGTCGCGCCCGGAATAGCGGCCCACGAGCTGCCCGTTGCGCAGCGCCAGGCGCAGCCGGGCGAGGTTGCGCGCGCTGTCGTGGCACTTGCGGCACTCGCGCGCGTAGAAGCCGTCCGCGGCGATCTGGCGGGACATGACCTGCACGAAGAGATCGACCTCGGCGTCCGACAGGCCGCCGCGGTGGCGTTTCAGGAAGGGGACGATGTCGCGGCCATCGCGGCCCTGGACCGTGTCGCCCTCGAGCGTCAGGCGCTCGCGCACGAAGTCGCCGGCATGGCCGTGACAGGCGATGCAGCGCGCCTCCCAGATCTCGTGGAAATCGGCGGCCCGCGGCCCGGCATCCCCAAGGGCGCCGAGCAGCAGGCCGCCGATCATGGCGGCGAGCCGCCGGGTCTCAGAACGACTTGATATACGCGATGACATCCGCGCGCTCGTCCTCTTTCTTGAGGCCGGCGAAGCTCATCTTGGTGCCCGGGATCATGTCCTTGGGCTTTTCGAGATAGGTGGTCAGGTTCTCCTCGGTCCAGACGAGCCCCTCGCCCTTCTTGGCCATGAAGGCGTCCGAATAGCTGAAGCCCTCGACCGAGGCGATTTCCTGCCCGACGATCCCGGTCAGCGCGGGGCCGACCTTGTTCTTGGCGCCTTCGCCAATGTCGTGGCAGGCCTTGCACTTGTTGTAGACCTTCTTGCCCTTCTCCGCGTCGCCCTCGGCAAGGGCGGGCCCGGCCACGAGGGCCGCGAGAAGGGCGATCAGGGTGGGTTTGGCCAGCTTCATGTGGTGCTCTCCTTTCGGCTGGTGGACGGAACTCAGATGAGGACTTCGAGCCTGGTTTCGGGGTGACGGGCGAGCGCCGCGTCGATCCGGGGGCGCTCCATCAGCGCGAAGGCCGTGGAAAGCCCGTCCGCGAGCGCGGCCTTCGGGGCCGAGACCGAGACGAGGCGCCAGCCCGGCGCGGCGTGCCCGCCGCGCGGGTCGAGGATATGGCCGACCGCGCCCCCGGCATCGAGCACGGTGCCCATCGGCGCCGAGGTGGCCAGGGCCCGGTCGCTGAGGCCCACGCGCGCCTGAAGCGCGCCCCCGGGGTCGGCGATGCCTGCCTGCCAGGGGGTGCCGTCGGGGCGGTGCCCGAGGCCCGCGATCTCGCCCATGTCGACCAGAAGGTCGGTGAGCCCCTCGGCGCGCAGGAGCGCGGCGACGCGATCGGCCACCGCGCCTTGCGCGATGCCGTTGAGCGTGAGCGCCATGCCGGGCCGGCCGAGCTTGACCGAGTGGCTGTCGAACGCCACCGCCTGCCAGCCGACCAGCGCGCGCGGCCTCGGCCTCGGCGGGCGTGGCGGCGCGCCCTTCGGCGGCGGCGCGGGCATGGGCCTGCCAGAGCGGCTGGACACTGGGATCGAAGGCGCCACCGCTGTCGGCATGAAGCGCCGAGACGAGGGCCAGAAGCTCGACCAGCTCGGGCGGGGCGGCGTCGAGCCGGCCCGCACGGTTGAGCCGCGAGAGCGCCGATTCGGGCCGGTAGAGGCTGAAGATGTCCTCGAGGCGCAGGATCTCGGCCTCGACGCGGCGCGCCAGCGCATCGGCGCGGGCGCGTTCGACGCCAGTCAGCGTCAGCGATGCCTCGGCCCCCATCGCGGTGCCGCGCCAGCGGAAGACGGGCGCCGAGGCGAGGGCGGTCGCGGGCAGGGTGGCGGCTGCGGCGGCGATGGCCAGGAACCGGCGGCGGGTCGGGCGGGCGGTCATCTCAGTTGCTCCCTGGCAGGGTGATCTCGACCGGGCTCAGCACGGCGTCCTCCGGGATCTGGGCAAGCGCCATCATGCGCCCGCCATGCTTGGCCGAAAACCGCGCGGCGGCGTCCTCGGTGCCGAAGGGCGCGATCTCGGGCGCGCCCATGCCGCCGGTCACGCTGGCGCCGACCACGAAGAGGGCGGCGTCGGCGGCGATCCAGTTGTCGGCGCCGGGGTCCTCCCAGCTTGGCGCGCGGGCCATGTCGTTGACATAGACGGCGAGGATGCGCGCCTCGCGCTCCTGCCCGCGCAGATAGGCGATGGCATCGCGCACCTGGCTGAAGAAGATGGGCGCCGGGTAGCCCTCGAGATGGATCTGCGCCTTGGGGCCGCCATGCTCGGCGATCTGCATCATGCAGAAATGGCCGACGGAACTGGCGTCATAGGCGACCGGCGCGGGGGCCTCGGCCATTTCCTGGCGGCAGGCGGCCAGAAGCAGGAGGGCGAGAAAGGCGTGTCTCATGGCTCCATCCTCCCGAAGGCGAGGCGCGCGAGCCCCAGCGCCGCGAAGGGCCACAGCACCAGCGAGACCGGCGCCGCCCAGCGGGGCAGGGCGTCGGCCGCGCCCTGCATCCCGCTTGCCAGCGCAACGGCCTCGGCCGCGCCGACATTCCACAGCCGGAAGGCATCGGCCGGGTTGGCCGCGAGCAGCCAGGGAAAGACGTGCCGGGTGAAGGCGCCGTCGCCGCTCCAGACCACCGCGCCCAGCAGGCCGAGGTCGTAGAGCACGACGGCGACCAGCCACAGGCCCGCGGCCATGGCCGCGGCGCCCGCCGAACTGGCGGCCAGCGCCGAGACGGCGTAGCCGAGCGCGAGGAAGATCGCGCCGAGCAGGACCGAGCTTGCGATCAGCCGCAACAGGGCCGCGACGCTCTCGGGGCCAGCGCCGCCGGCGAGTGCCGCGGCACCCCCCGCCGCGCCGAAGCCCGCGGCCATGGCGAAGGCCAGCACCGCGAGATGCGCGAGCCCCTTGCCGGCGAGGATCTCGCCGCGCGAGACGGGGTAGCTGAGCAGCAGCGCGAGCCCGCCGCGATCGGCCTCGCCCGCCAGCGCGTCGAAGGCGACCATCAGCGCCAGGAGCGGGGCGAGATATACCGAGAGCGTGGTCATCGAGGCGACGGCGACCGTGAGCAGGTCGACGCCCAGCGAGCCCGTGGGCGCCGACCCCGCAAAGGTCAGCGCCAGTGCGAACAGCACCATGATCAGCGTGGCCGTCAGCACCCAGCGGTTGCGCCGCGCGATGCGCAACTCGGCCGCGGCGATGGCGACGATGCGTCCCATCATGGCTTCTCCTCCCCCGAATAGTGGCGGTAGAGCGCCTCGAGCCCCGGCGGGGTGACCTCGAGATCGGCGACCAGCGGGCCGAGCGCGGCGATGCGGCCGAGGGTGTCCATCTTCTCCTGCGGCGCGCAGAGGATCTCGACCGAGGCGCCGTTGACCCGCCGCCCGCCGAGGCGGGCCTGCACCTCCTCGGCCGCGCCGTCGCGGGCGACGAGGCGCAGGCGGATCGGCATGGCCGCGCGCGCGCGCAGGCCGCCCAGCGTGTCGTTCGCCACCAGCCGTCCGCCCGAGAGGATGGCGATGCGGTCGGTGCGGGCCTCGACCTCGGTCAGCGCGTGGCTGGCGATCAGCACCGCCGTGCCCTCCTGCGCCATCTCGTCGATCAGGGCGTAAAGGTCGTGGCGCGAGACGGGGTCGAGGCCGCTCGCGGGCTCGTCGAGCAATGCGAGACGCGGCCGGCCCAGCATGGCCTGGGCGATGCCGAGGCGCTGGCGCATGCCCTTCGACCAGGTGCGGATGCGCCGGTCGGCGGCATGCGCGAGCCCGACCCGTTCGAGCAAAGGCCCCGCGGCGCGCGCGGGCTCGCCGGCGAGCCGGGCGAAGAGCGCGAGCTGCTCGCGCCCGGTCAGCGAGGCGTGGAAGGCGACCGCCTCGGGCAGATACGCGGTGGCCGCGCGCGCCGCGCGGCTGCCCGGCCGGGCGCCCGCGACGGTGATGCGGCCGGCCGAGGGCGCGATCAGCCCGAGCGCGAGCTTGATCAGCGTCGTCTTGCCCGCGCCGTTATGGCCAAGGAGCGCGAGCCGCTGGCCCGCGGCGAGGCGCAGGTCGACATCGGCCAGCGCGGTGACGGGGCCATGGGATTTTCCCAGCCCCTCGACGATCAGGACGTCATCCGTCATGGCGGATCTCCCAGTCCGGAAGGGAAGGCTCGACCGCCTGCATCATCGGCGCGCCGTCGATCACCCCGCCCGGCAGCAGCGCGGGGAAGGCGTGCTGCGCCCAGCGCACCAGCTGGACCGCCGGCGCGCCCAGCAGCAGCTTGGCCGCGGGCTGGGTCCAGAGCACGTGGTCCATGCTGTCGTTCGGCCGGTAGGGGGCGTCAGCGATGCCGTCGCCATCGAGATCGAAGGCGGCGAAGTCGCTCCAGTGATTGCCGCGGCCTGCGTCGCTCCACTCGACCCATTTCGAGCCGACATACTTCACCTGGGTGCGGTTGCCGACGAAGGCGTTGCCGGTGATGGCGTTGCGCTCGGACCCGGCGGTGAAATGGATGCCAATGTCGCAGCGCTCGAAGCGGTTCATCGCGATGCGGTTGCGGTGGGCGTTGTAAATGAAGAGGCAGCGGTTCTCGCCGTTTCGAACGAGGTTGCCCTCGATGACCGAGTCGTTGGCGTAGTTGAGCATGATGCCGTGCTCGCGATCGCCGATCGAGGCGTTGCCGGTGATGCGGACGTTCCTGGAATACATCACCGCGTAGCCCAGGTCGTTGCCGACCGAGAGGTTGCCCGAGACCTCGGAGTCGTTGGCATACATGTAGTGGACCGCGAAGCGCAGGTCGCGGAAACGGTTGTTGCGGAAGGTGTTGTCGCGCGAGGTGTTGACGAAGATGCCGTCGCGGCCCCAGCGGATGTCGTTGCCCTCGACCACCGCGCCGGGCGCATTCCAGACATAGACGCCGTTGCCGCGCCGGTTCACATGCTGCTCCTGCCCACCCTCGATGACATTGCGTGCGACGCGCGCGTCGCGCGCGCCGTGGATGTCGACGCCGTAGAGATTGCCGCGCAGGCGGTTGCCCTCGATCACCGCGCGGTCGGCGCCCTCGAGGAGGCGTACGCCGCTGTCGATGGTCTCGTGCGCGCGGCCCGAGTTCTCGATGCCGCAGCCGCGCAGGGTCACGTCGCTTGCGGTCACGGTGATCACCGAGCCCTGTCCCCGGCCGTCGATCACGGCGCCCGGGCGGCAGGCCAGCGTCACCGGCCGGTCGAGGACCAGCGGGCCCTCGTGGATCCCGGGGGCGAGGTTCAGGACCGCCCCCGGCTCGGCCGCCGCGAGGGCGGCGGCGAGCGCCCCGGGCCGTGCCGCCACGTCCTGCGCGGCCGCCGGCGCCGAGGCGCAGGCGAGCAGGAATGCGGCGATGGGCCCGAGGTGCCGCATGCTCACGCCCCGCGCGGCTCGACCAGCATCCGGCCGCGCATCTCCATGTGGAGCGCGTGGCAGAACCACTGACAGTAGAACCAGTGCACGCCGGGCCGGTCGGCCGTGAAGGTGATCGAGGCGGTCGCCTGCGGCCCGACCTCCATGGCCACGCCGTAGTTCGAGATCGTGAAGCCGTGGGTCAGGTCGTCGATGTCGTCCATGTTGGTGACATAGACCGTGACCTCGTCGCCCTGCTGCACGGTGAACTTCTCGAGGCTGAAGTTCGGCGCCACCGAGTGCATGTAGACCCGCACCTTGTTGCCGTCGCGGATCACGTCGGCGCCCCAGTCGAGATCGACGCCGTCGGCCGCAGCCTGCTGGCGCGCATCCTCCCAGGTCGGGTCGGCGCGGTCCCAGACCGTACGCGGGTTCACCTTCGAGCGGTGCACGATGATCGAGTCGTGCGGCTCGGCGAAGGTGGGCCCGTCATGCACGACCTTCATCTCGTCGGACGAGATGTCGATCAGCTGCTCGTTCTCGGGCTTCAGCGGGCCGACATTGATGAACCGGTCCTTCGAGAACTTGTTCATCGAGATCAGCCACTTGCCGTCGGCCTCGGCGGTCTCGCCCATCGAGGTCGAGTTGTGGCCGGGCTGGTAGTGCACGTCGACCTTCGAGATGATCGGGTCCACGTTCTCGCCGGCGAAGGCGCGCACCGCGTTCTCGATGTTCCACTTCACCACCTGGCTGTCGAGGAACAGCGTCGTGAAGGCGTTGCCCTGGCCGTCAAAGGCGGTGTGAAGCGGCCCGAGGCCCAGCTGCGGCTCGGCGACGATGGCCGAGCGGGGGTCGGCGTCCTCGTCGAACAGCGCGTCGACCTTGGTCACGTCGATGACCGAGACGGTCGGCGACAGCTTGCCGTTGATCACGACATACTTCTTGTCGGGCGCGGTGTTGACGCCGTGCGGGCTGTTTGGGATCGGGATGTAGCGGGTGTACTTCTTGTTCGACCCCTTGCGCCCGTCGATCACCTTGACGCCGTTGAGCTCCTGGTAGTCGCCGGCGGCGATGCCCGCCTCGATTTCCTTGAGGTTGAAGACGACGACGTGGTCGAGCTCGTTCGCCGTCATCTCGGCGAGGTTCATGCCCATCTCGGAGTTGTAGCTGGTCGAGAAGGCATACTTGCCCTGGTAGTCGCAGTCGGTGTTGTCGAGGTTGCCCGAGACGATGACCTGCCAGGCCACCTCCATCTCGTCGCCGTCGATGGCGGTGAAGATGTTCACGTATTGCGACGGGTCGTCGAGCACCTTGCCGTCGTTGACCAGCGGGGCCTCGTGCTCGCCATTGGCGAAGATGTAGCCGGTGCGCGGATATTTCTGCGGGCGCATGCCGTGGATGTCGTGCGCGTTGGGGATCTCGATGATCTTGTCGCACTTCATCACGTCGCAGCGCACGCGCGCCACGCGCGTGTTGGCCTTGTCGTTCATGAACAGGTAGCGCCCGTCATAGGTGCCATCGGTGAACGACATGTGCGGATGGTGCAGATCGCCATTGTCATAGGTCTTCATGCCGCGCGCGGCGAGGAAGGCCTTGGTCTCGTCGGTCAGGCCCTCGGTGAGGATCTTGAGGCTCTCGTTGGTCTGGCCCCAGCCGGTCGCCGAGCAGCGGTTGAAGACGGGGACCCGCATCAGCTCGCGCATCGACGGCACGCCGAGGATGCGCAGCTCGCCGGTCTGGCCCGAGGACCAGAAGCCGTAATACTCGTCCAGTTCGCCGGGCGCGAGCTCGACGCCCGCCGCGCGGGCGGACTTGTTGCCGGCCACGTAGACGCCGCCTGCGGCGGTCGCGAGCAGGGCGCCGCTGGCCGAGGCGCCGAGCAGTCCGCGCCGCGTCAGGCCGCCGGTCTTCTTCGTGTCAGACATGAGCTTTCTCCTTGGTTTCGGATTTTGGGGCAGGATTGGCGGGGGAGCGGGCGATCGCCTCGCGCCGCTTCAGCTGCCGGATGACCACCGGGCACTTGGTCTCGGACTGGTAGAGCACCTGGCAGTGCAGGCAGTTGACGCATTCGTTCGGGTTGATCTCGCCCGTGGGGTGGATCGCCTGGACGGGGCACTCGTTGCGGCAGGTCTGACAGGGATGGCCGCATTCGTGGTAGCGCTTGAGCCAGTCGAACATGCGGATGCGCGCGGGGATCGCGAGGGCCGCGCCCAGCGGGCAGAGGTAGCGGCAGTAGAAGCGCTCGATGAAGAGGCCGATCACCAGCAGGACCGCCGCGAACAGCACGAAGGGCCAGGCGCGCTGGAACTTGAGGATGATCGCGGTCTTGAAGGGCTCGACCTCGGCATATTGCTCGGCCAGCGGGATCGAGGCGAGCGACAGGCCGAAAAGCCCGAGGAAGATGATGTACTTGATCGGCCAGAGCCGCTCGTGCAGGCCCCAGGGCAGCTCGATCTGCGGCACCTTGAGCCAGCGCGCGACGCGGTTGGTCAGCTCCTGCAGCGCGCCGAAGGGACAGAGCCAGCCGCAATAGGCGCCGCGCCCCCAGAAGATCAGCGCCGCCGCGACCGAGCACCACAGGATGAAGACCAGTGGGTCGAGCAGGAAGGCGTCCCAGGTGAAGCCCTCGCGCAGCGCGCCGCCCAGCGCCATGAGGTTGACGACGGAAAGCTGCGCATTGGCGTACCAGCCGAGCCAGACCAGGGTCACCGTCAGGAAGGTCATGCGGAACCAGAACAGCACGCTCGCATTGCGCGTGACGTGGCGCTGGAAGAAGAAGGCGCCGGTCAGGATGGTCAGCATCGCCAGCAGGCCGCCGATCTGGATCTGGCGCTCGCGCCAGATGCGCTGCCACAGGGCCGCCTTGGCCGCTGCCTCCTCGGCCGGCTGGTCGACTGCCGCCGGCGCCTGGAGGGGAACCAGGTGCCGCTCGGGCAGCCGGTAGTCGAGATCGAAGGTCAGGAAGCTCTTCTCGACCGCGCCGACCGCGCGCTGGACCAGGAGCTGCAGGCGCCAGGGCTCGGCCGGGTCGAAGCCCGCATCGGCGGGGATCTTGAAGATGTCGATCTCGGTGAAGCTGGGCGCGCCGGGGGCCGCGATCTCGCCGAGCCGGCGGTGCTGGCGGTCGAAGAACCGCACCGAGCGGTCGCCCTGGATCAGCTGGATGCGGTCGAAGATGCCGCCCCGGACATAGCCCGAGCCCTTGAAGGAATAGCGCCCGCGACCCATCACCAGGATGGCCTGCTCGCCCTCCTGCAGCCAGTCGATCAGGTTGCGATATTCCTGCGCGCCCAGCAGCGAGCGCCCGACCTCGGGGGCGCTGATCAGGGCGGCGGCGAGTTCGATGAAGGTCTCGGACGGCTCGCCCTGCTCGGGCCGGGCGGTGGCGCGAGGGTCGCCCGCCGCCTCAAAGGCCTGATTGACCTGGCCGATGTCGAGCGAGAGCGTCCGGATCGAGCCGTCGCCGGCCAGCGTCTTCCAGTCGGAGCTGCCCTCGACCCCCATGTCGAGTTCGCGCTTGGGCCCCTGCGCCGCGGCCGGGGCCAGCCCGCCGAGCCCGAGCGCGCGCGCGACCCTGAGCCCCGCGCGCACGATCGAATCGTCGATCACCATCACGGTGACCGTGGCGCCCGAGATGATGTCGAGATCATGCGCCGAGCCGCCGGCTGCAGCCTCGGCCTTCAGGTCGAGGCCGGCATAGCCCTCGGTCAGCGCGCGCATCCGCGCGTCGGGGATGCCGATGAGCACGATCGGCTCGGAATGCTTGACGAGGCGTACGCCGGTCAGCACGGCGTCGGGCGAGATCGCCGCGACCACGTGGATCGGCTTGCCCGAGTATCCGGTCGTGCCGACGAAGTCGGAGGTCAGGAAGGCATAGGCGACCGTCTCGCCCTCCTTCAGGACCGGCGCGACCGGCAGGTCCTCGCGCAGCGCGCCGAACGCGGTCGCGCCGGGGGCGAGGTCCTCTGGCGCGAGCTTGCCGAGGAAACGGGGAAGATCGGCTGCGTGGGCCGGCGGAACGGCCAGCCCTGCGGTCCCCGCGAGCATGATCGCAAGGACAACCAGGGTGACCCAGACCGGCAGTCTCGTTCGCATGTGAATCCTCCGGCGTTTCCAGAGGACCCTGCGTCGCCGGGCGCGCCGGCTCCTTGACAATTGTTAAGCTGGGGCAGGCAGCCGCAGAATTCAGGCGCGCGAGGCCGGCCGCGGATGGGTCAGTGGGCCCCAGAAGACCGCCACGAAGATCGCGAACCCGCAGATCCACAGCAGTCCCGAGACGAGCACGCTGAGGGTGTACCAGTCGACGAGCACGCTCGAGCCGAGCGCGCGCAGGATGCTGGCCGCCGCGATCAGCCCGTAGGCCCAGGCCACGGGAGGCGGGGCGACGAGCGGGCGCCCGGTGTGGCCCAGCGAGGCGCGGCTCATCACCGCGAGCGTCATGCCGCCGACCGCGCCGATGGCTAGGATGTGGATGCCGGTGATCTCGGTGCCCCAACCGAACCAGGCCAGGCCCAGCGCGAGATACCCCGCCGCCAGCATGGCGAAGGCGAGGTGCAGGCTCCACAGGATCGGTTGCGACAGCGTCCATGCCCCGCGCCAGCGCGAGAGCCGTGCGCCCTGCGCCGCGCCGCAGGCCAGCGCGAGCGCGCCGAGGAGAGGCTCGGGCGCACCGATCAGCACCGTCACCGGCAGGCCGATCGCGGTCGCGACGCCCGCGGCGTCAAGCCAGGCGGGCGTCGCGGGCAGGTTCGTCTCGATGCCCGCGCGGGTCATCGCGTTGCGCGTGAAGCCGGGCGCCACGCGGCCGCCGATCACCGCGATGGTGGCCGCCACGCCCAGGAGCCCGACGCGCAGCCCGCGCCCCGCGCTGTCGTCGAGGACCCCCGTCCATTCGAGATGGACGAGCAGGTTGCCGGACCAGATCAGCGCGAGCAGCCCCAGCAGCATCACGTTCTGCGGCTTGGGCCGTTTGGCAAGCTGGACCGCGATCTTGACGCCGAGAAGCGGCAGGAAGGCGAGGTCGAGCACCGCGACAAGCCCCGCGGGCAGCGCACCCGACCACCAGACCGCCAGCCGCCCGGCCAGCCACACCGCCGCGGCGGCGGTGAGGTAGCCCCGCCGCGCCGCCTCGGTCCCGGTCCAGCTGGGCACGGCGGTGAGGAAGAAGCCGCCGAGGATCGCGGCGGCATAGCCGAAGATCATCTCGTGCGCGTGCCAAAGCTGCGGCGGCTGGACGAAGGGCAGCCGCACCGGTCCCGCGCCCTGCGCCTCGAGCGCGAGCAGGGTGACCCAGACCGCCATCGCCAGCACCGCATAGATCCCGCCCGCGAGGAAGAAGATGCGGAACCCCTCGCTCAGGGTGATTGCAAGCCTTTGCCGCATGGCGGCCTCCCGTTCTCGGATCAGCCCCGGGCCGCGCGGCGCTTGAGCACCGTGCAGGTGGCGGGGTCGTGGTAGATCATCTGGCAGCGCAGGCAGAGGACGCACTCATTCGGGTTGATGCGCCCGATCGGGTCGATCGCGCCCACGGTGCATTGCTGCTCGCACAGCCGGCATTCGCGCCCGCATTGCGGCCGGCGGTGCAGCCAGTCGAAGAGCTTGAGCTTCGCCGGGATGGCCAGCGCCGCGCCCAGCGGGCAGAGGTAGCGGCAGTAGAACCGCTCGATGAAGAGGCCCGCGACCAGCAGCGCCACGACGAAGGCGACGAAGGGCCAGGCGCGCATGAAGCGCATCGACATCGCCGTCTTGAACGGCTCGACCTCGGCCAGCACCAGCGCCTGCTCCATCGAGTAGAAGGACAGCGCGAGGATCGCGATGAAGAGCGTGTACTTGATGACCCAGAGCCGCTCCTGCACGGCGAAGGGCACCTCGATCTGCGGGACCTTCAGGCGCTGCGCGATCTCGTTGGTGATCTCCTGCAGCGCGCCGAAGGGGCAGAGCCAGCCGCAATAGACGCCCCGCCCCCAGAACAGCAGGCCAAGCCCGACGAAGCCCCAGAGCATGAAGATCACGGGCTCGATCAGGAAGGTCTCCCACCGGAAGCCGGTCAGCAGCGAGTGGAGGAAGGCCACCACCTGCACCACCGAAAGCTGCCCGCCCGCGATCCAGCCGAGCCAGACCAGGGTGACCGAGAGGAAGCCGATCCGCCCCCAGCGCCAGAGCCTGGGCCGGCGCACGAAGCTTTCCTGCAGGAACAGGATTGCACCGAGCACCGCCAGCATGGCGCCGACGCCGATCACGCTGGCGCGCTTCTTCTGCCATGCCGAAACCCAGAGCGGAGCCTCGGCCTCGACCTGGGGCGGCGCGAGCCGGTATGCCGCGGGCATCGCGTAGTCCAGGCCGACGGTCATCGTCGCCTCGCCCGCATCGGTCGGCCGCGTGGCCGTCACCTCGACGCGGAAGGGATGCGTGGGGTCGATCTCCTCGCCCGGCAGGCGGAAGACGCTGATCTCGCGCAGCTCGGGCGCGCCTGCGATGGCGAGCTTGTCGATGCGCAGGAAATCGGCCTCGGTCGGCTGGAAGCGGGTGTCGCCCTGAACGACCGTGACGCGCTCGAACTGACCGGTCTGGCGCCATGCGGCGCCGCGATGCGACTGCATTCCGGCGGAGCCGACCAGCAGCGCCGAATCGCCGGGCCGCATCATCGCCATGGCGCGGCTGAAGGGCGGCGCGCCGAGCAGGTTCTCGCCAACCGTCGGCGGGTCGATCACGCCGGCGAAGAGTTCGAGAAAGACGCCCTCGCCATCCGGCAGCGGGACCTTCGCGCCGGCAAGCGCCGCGCGTGCCTGCGCGAGGTCGGCGGAGGCGGTCGCGAGCCCTCCCTCGGCGAGCAGCGCGGCCCAGTCGCGCGGCTCGAGCGACTGGCGGTCGATGCCGCCGCCCTCGCCGGCGACGCCGCGCGCGGCCGCCAGCGTGCGGGCCGTGCGCAGGATCGCGTCGCGGATCACGCCCGTCGTCACGGTGGCGCGCGAGATCACGTCGGGAAGCCCCTCACCCTGCGCCGCCGCCGTGCCGCCGCTGCGCTCGAGCGCGGGGCGCGTGAGGTCGTAGCCGCGAAACGCGCCGACATAGGCGGCAATGTCCTCGGTCGAGATCCCCAGGGTCAGGATCGGCTCGTTGTGCTGCATCAGTTCGGCGCCAGCGATCCGGCCGTCGGCGGTGACCGCGACCAGCACGTCGAGCGGGCGACCCGAATAGCCGACCGACCCCGCGATCTCGTAGGTCGAGCCGATATCGCCCAGCACCCTACCATCGGCCGTAACGCGCCAGGCCGGAACGGTGCCGCGGCTGCGGACGACGCTGACCGCGCCATCTTGCGAGAAGAGCCGCGCGGCGATCGCGGGCGTGGGTTCGGCGGGCTCGACCGCCTCGGTCCCGAACGGGGCGCCGGCTGCCTGCGCGGGAGCCGCCGCCACGGGGTCTGGCCCGGGCGCGCCGCCGAGCAGCCCCGCCGCGAGGCAGATCCCGCCAACAGCGTGCCGCAGTCGCATCCTCGACGCATCCTTGCCCTGGTCAGCCTGCCGCGACCCTGCCCTGCGGCGCCACTGTCGCGCCTTAACGAAAGTCAAGGCGGCGCGCGTGGCGAGTCCCGATGGTTCCCGTGCCTCACCAGCGCAACGGAGATGACCGGCATGAACACCATTCGCGAAATCCGCAGGGTCGCGCTGCTCGCCAGCGTCGCACTGCCGCTCGCGCTCGCCGCGACCGGATCGCCGGCCCAGGACAAGCCAAAGGGCCACGGCGACACCCCGGCTGCGGCCTACGAGCCCAGCATGACCACCCTTGGCCAGATCCAGGTCGAGATCCCCGGCCGCAAGCCGGGCGACCCGGTGATCACCCCCGAGGAGTTCTCGAAGGCCTCGACCATCTATTTCGAGCGCTGCGCGGGCTGCCATGGCGTGTTGCGCAAGGGCGCGACCGGCAAGGCGCTCACGACCGATATCACGCGCAAGAACGGCTATGAGTACCTGCGCGACTTCATCACCTACGGCTCGCCCGCGGGCATGCCGAACTGGGGCACCTCGGGCGATTTCTCGGAAGAAGACATCGACCTGATGGCGCGCTACCTGCTGATCGAGCCGCCCCAGCCGCCGGAATACGGCATGGACAAGATGCGCGAGAGCTGGAAGCTGATCGTGCCGCCCGAGAAGCGCCCGACCCAGCCCGAGAACGACCTCGCGCGCGACAACCTCTTCTCGGTCACGCTGCGCGACTCGGGGCAGGTCGCCCTGATCGACGGCGGCACCTACGAGATCGTCAAGATCCTCGACACCGGCTACGCCGTGCATATCAGCCGCATCTCGGCCTCGGGGCGCTATCTCTTCGTCATCGGCCGCGATGCCAAGGTCAACATGATCGACCTGTGGATGAAGGAGCCCGCCAACGTCGCCGAGATCAAGATCGGCTCGGAGGCGCGGTCGGTCGAGACCTCGAAGTTCAAGGGCTTCGAGGACAAGTACGCGATCGCCGGCAGCTACTGGCCGCCGCAATACGTGATCATGGACGGCGCGACGCTCGAGCCGCTCAAGATCAAGTCGACGCGCGGCATGGTGTATGACGAGCAGACCTACCACCCCGAGCCGCGGGTGGCCTCGATCGTCGCCTCGCACTACCGGCCCGAGTTCATCGTCAACGTGAAGGAGACCGGCAAGATCCTGCTGGTCGACTACTCGGACATCAAGAACCTCAAGACCACCGAGATCGAGGCCGAGCGCTTCCTGCATGACGGCGGGTTCGACTCGAGCAAGCGCTACTTCCTGGTGGCGGCGAACGCCCGCGGCAAGGTCGCGGTCATCGACACCAAGGAAGGCACGCTGACCGCGCTGGTCGAGACCGGCGGCAACACGCCTCACCCGGGCCGCGGCGCGAACCTCAACCACCCGGTCTTCGGCCCGGTCTGGGCGACCTCGCATCTCGGCGACGAGACGGTCGCGCTCATCGGCACCGACCCCGAGGGGCATCCGGATCATGCCTGGAAGGTCGTGCAGACCCTCGAGGCGCTGGGCGGGGGCTCGCTCTTCGTCAAGTCGCACCCGATCTCGGATCACCTCTACGTCGACGCGCCGCTGAACCCCGATGCCGAGACCTCGGCCTCGATCGCGGTGTTCAAGGTGTCCGAACTGGGCCAGGACGAGCCGGAATACACCGTCCTCCCCATCGGCGAATGGGCCGCCATCGCCGAGGGCCAGCCCCGCGTCGTGCAGGGCGAGTTCAACCAGGAAGGCACGGAGATCTGGTTCTCGGTCTGGAACGCGAAGGACAAGGAATCGGCGATCGTCGTGGTCGACGACAAGACGCTGGAGATGAAGAAGGTGATCAAGGATCCCGCCCTGATCACGCCGACCGGCAAGTTCAACGTCTTCAACACCCGCAACGACGTCTACTGACGCGCATCGCGGGGGCGGCCTGACCGCCCCCGCGTCTTCCCTGGAACCGACGAGGGCGCCATGAAACGGATCGGGCATGTCTATCTGGTCGGCGCAGGGCCGGGCGCGGTCGATCTTCTGACCCTGCGCGCGGCGCGCGTGATCGGCGCGGCCGAAGTCCTGGTGCATGACCGGCTGGTCTCGCCCGAGATCCTCGCTCTCGCGCCGCCGTCCGCGCGGCTGGTGCCGGTCGGCAAGGCGCCACGCAACCATCCCGTGCCGCAGGAGAAGATCAACCGGATGCTGGTCGACCTGGCCCTCGAGGGCCGCATGGTGGTGCGGCTCAAGGGCGGCGATCCCTACATCTTCGGCCGTGGCTCGGAAGAGGCGGCGGAACTGCAGGCCGAGGGCATTCCCTTCGAGGTGGTGCCGGGCATCACCGCCGCGCAGGGCGCGGCTGCGGCGACCGGCGTCTCGCTCACCCATCGAGGTCTTGCCAGCGGCGTGCGCTACGTCACGGGACACTGCCGCGCCGACCGGCCGCTTGAGCTTGACTGGCAGGGGCTTGCGGATCCCGACACGACGCTGGTCGTCTACATGGGGGCTGCCAACATCGCCCAGATCGCCGGACGGCTGCTGGCGCATGGCCTGCCGGCCGAGACGCCGGCGATGGCCATTTCTAACGCGACGACGCCGCGCGAGCGCCGGCTGGTCTCACGACTCGACCGGCTTGCGAGCGACGCCGCGGGCGCGCGCCTCGACGGGCCCGTTCTGTTCGTGATCGGCCGCGTGGTCTGGCTCTATCGCGAGGTGCCCGCGGACCTGGTGGCGCAGCTTGCCGCCAGGATGCCGGACGAGGCCGCCCATGCCTGACCGGAGGCTCGTGGCGCTGGTCCTGGCCTCGGCCCTGGCGTTGCCGGCGGGGGCCGGCGGCGGCGAGGTGACCGATGACCGGGCGCAGGCGCTCGAGCGGCTGGTGGTGCAGGATTGCGGCTCGTGCCACGGGCTGACCCTGAAGGGAGGGCTCGGGCCCGACATCCGGGCCGAGACGCTTGCCGGCACTGAACCCGAGAGCCTTGCCGCCATCATTCTCGATGGCGTGCCGGGGACGGCGATGCCGCCCTGGCGCCCGCTGATTTCCGAGGAGGACGCCCGATGGATCGCAGAGTACCTGCTCGCAACCCCGGCGCAGTGACCCGCCGCACCCTGCTGGGCGCCGTGGCGGTCGCGCCCGCGGCTGCGATCGCCGCGCCCGCGATTGCGGCGCAGCCCTGCGTGCCGCGCGGCACCGGGGCGATGGGCGTGGTGGTCGAGCGCGCGAGCGGCGCGCTGCTGGTCGTCGACCAGATCGGGCGGTCGGCGGTCGCGCGGGTTACGGGGCTTGGCGACCTGTCGCATGCCTCGGTCGTCTTTTCGCCCGACGAGCGCTTCGCCTATGTGTTCGGGCGCGATGGCGGGCTCAGCAAGGTCGACATCGTCGAGGCGCGGATTGCCGCGCGCGTGGTCCAGGCGGGCAATGCCATTGGCGGCGCGATCTCGGATGACGGGCGGCTGGTCGCGGTCTCGAACTACGAACCCGGCGGGGTGCGGGTGTTCGACGCCGACACGCTCGACCCGGTCGCCGACATTCCCACGGGCTCGAAGACCATCGGACTGGTGGACGCGCCGGGGCGGCGCTTCGTCTTCACGCTGTGGGACGCGGGCGAGACCTGGATCGCGGATTTCGCGGTCGGCGCGCCGGCCATCACGCGCGTCGGGGGGATCGGCCGCAACCCGTATGACGCCCTGATCACCGGCGACGGTCGGCGTTACATCGCCGGGCTGTTCGGCGAGGACGGGCTGACGGCGCTCGACCTGTGGCAGGACCCGCCACAGCCGCGCCGCATCCTGGCCGGCTATGGCCGCGGCGAGGACCCGCTTCCGGTCTACAAGATGCCGCATCTCGAGGGCTGGGCCCTGGCGGGCGATCGCTTCGTTCTGCCCGCGGTGGGCCGGCACGAGGTGCTTTGGGTCGATGCGCGCACGCTTCAGGAAGCCGGACGCACGCAGACCCACGGCCAGCCGGTCTTCGCGGTCGCGAGGCCCGACGGGCGGCAGGTCTGGGTCAATTTCGCCCATCCGCTGAACGACACGGTGCAGGTGATCGACACGCCCTCGGGCGAGGTGGTCCATACCCTCACGCCGGGGCCCGCCGTCCTGCACATGGAGTTCACGCCCCGCGGCCACGAGGTCTGGATCTCGGTCCGCGACGCGGGTCGCATCGACATCCACGACGCGCGCAGCTTCGAGAAACGCGCCGAGATCGCGGCCGAGAGCCCGTCAGGCATCTTCTTCACCGCGCGCGCACACCGGACGGGGCTCTGAGCCATGACGCTGTCGCTCGATCCGCGCGACCATGCCCTGCTGAACGACTGGCAGCGCGACCTGCCGCTCGAGCCCCGGCCCTTCGCCCGGATCGGCGCGGCGACCGGCATGAGCGAGAGCGAGGTTCTGTCCCGGCTGCAGCGCCTGAATGCGGCCGGGGCGATCAGCCGCGTCGGCGGCACCTTCCGGCCGAACACCGCGGGCGCGAGCACGCTGGCCGCGGTCGCCGCGCCCGACTGGCGCATCGACGAGGTGGCCGAGGCGATCGGTCGGCTCGAAGGGGTCAACCACTCCTACCTGCGCGAGCACGCCTATAACCTGTGGTTCGTCGCGACCGGGCCCGACCGCGCCCATGTCGACGCGACGCTTGCGCGGGTGCGGTCCGAGACCGGGCTGGGCGTGCTCGACCTGCCGCTGGTGCGGCCATTCAACGTCGATCTCGGTTTCTCGCTCGACGCGCAGAAGGCCGCGCCCGCGCCGCGGCGCGTGGCGGACGGGTTCGTGCTGGAGGCCGGCGACGCCGAGATCCTCCAGGCGCTGTCCGAGGGGCTCGCGATCGAGCCTGCCCCCTTCGCCGAGCTTGCCGCGCGCCTCGGCCGCGACGAGGACGCGGTGATCGCGCGCATCGCGGCGCTGTCGGCGGCCGGGGTGCTCTCGCGCCTTGGCGTCATCGTGCGCCACCGCGCGCTGGGCTGGCGGTCCAACGCCATGGTCGTGTGGCAGGTGCCCGAGGCCGACATCCCGCGCGCGGGTCCGGCGCTGGCGGCGACGCCGGGCGTTACGCTGTGCTACCAGCGCCGGACGGTCGAGGGCGTCTGGCCCTACTCGCTCTATTGCATGATCCATGCCCGCAGCCGCGCCGAGGCGATCGCCACGCTCGAGCGCGCCGCCGTGGCTGCCGGGCTCGAGCAGACACCGCACGAGGTCCTTTTCAGCCTGCGCTGCTTCAAGCAGACCGGCGCACTGATCGCGCGCGGCAGCGCCGCCAGCCACAGCAGGGGAGACGCCGCATGAGCCGCAGGCCGACCGAGCCGCTCGACCTCGACGCCACCGACCGGCGCATCCTGAACGCGCTGCAGGAGGGCTTTCCGCTGTCGCCGCGACCGTTCGCCGAGGTCGGCGAGGCGATCGGGCTGGGCGAGGAGGAACTGATCGCGCGCCTCGACCGGCTGAGTAGCGCCGGCGCCGTGACCCGTTTCGGCCCGTTCTTCGACGCCGCGGCGATGGGCGGGGCGTTCTGCCTCTGTGCCATGGCCGTGCCGGCCGCGCGCTTCGACGAGGTCGTGACCAAAGTCAATGCGCACCCGCAGGTCGCGCATAACTATGAGCGCATGCACCGGCTCAACATGTGGTTCGTGCTGGCGACCGAGACGCCCGAGGGGATCACCGAGACGGCGCGCCGGATCGAGGAGGAAACGGGGATTGCCGTCCTGCTCTTTCCGAAGCTCGAAGAGTTCTTCATCGGCTTCCGGGTGGCGGCATGAGCATCGACGCGACAGACCGGCGGATCATCGCGGCGACCGAGGCGGGGCTGCCGCTGGTCGCCGCGCCCTATGCCGAGATCGCCCGGCGCCTCGACCTGAGCGAATCGGAGGTGATCGACCGGCTTTCCGCGATGCAGGCGCGCGGCGTGGTGCGGCGCATCGCGATCGCGCCCAATCACTACGCCCTGGGCCTTGCGGCCAACGGCATGACGGTCTGGGACGTCGACGATGCCGTGGCGAGCGGGCTTGGCGCGCGGGTCGGCGCGCTCGATTTCGTCACGCATTGCTACCTGCGCCCGCGCGCGCGGCCCGACTGGCCCTACAACCTCTTTGCCATGGCGCATGGCCGCGACCGCGCCGAGGTCGAGGAGAAGCGCGCGGTGATCCGCGAGTTGCTGGGGCCCGCCTGCCGGGCCGACGACGTGCTCTATTCCACCCGTATCCTCAAGAAGACCGGGCTGAGGCTGGCCCGCAAGGGAGGGCAGTGATGTTCCGTCTCTCGCAATACATGCGCGAACTGGTCGAGCCGACGCCGGTGCGCCACCGCCGCGGCGAGGTGCATCCCGTGGTCATCTGGAACCTCACGCGGCGGTGCAACCTGCGCTGCCGGCATTGCTATACCACCTCGGCCGATGTCGAGTTCCCCGGCGAGCTCACGCACGAGGAGGCGATGGCGGTGCTCGATGATCTGGACGGGTTCCGGATCCCGGCGCTGATCCTGTCGGGCGGCGAGCCGCTCGCGCGGCGCGATTTCTTCGAGATCGCCGAGCGCGCTCGCCAGATCAACCTCCATCACCTGGCGCTTTCGACCAATGGCACCGGGCTGATCGGCGAGACGGCCGACCGCATCGCCGCGATCGGCTTCGACTATGTCGGCATCAGCCTCGACGGCATCGGGCGCACCAACGACTGGTTCCGCGGGCGCGCGGGCGCCTTCGACCTGGCGCTGGCCGGCGTCCGGGCCTGCAAGGCGCGGGGCATCAAGGTCGGCCTGCGCTTCACCCTGACCGCCGACAACGCCGCGCAGTTGCCCGAGCTCCTGTCGCTGTGCGATGCCGAGGGGATCGACAAGTTCTACCTCTCGCACCTGGTCTATGCCGGGCGGGGCGACAAGCACCGGGGCGAGGACGCCGACCGGCGGCGCACGCGCTGGGCGATGGACCTGCTGATCGACCGCGCCTGGGTCGCGGCCGCCGAGGGCCAGCCGCTCGAGATCGTCACCGGCAACAACGACGCCGACGCGGTCTATTTCCTGCGCTGGGTCGAGGCGCATTTCCCGGCCGAGAAGGTCGCGCATCTGTGCAACCACCTGCAGGCCTGGGGCGGCAACAGCTCGGGCGTCGGCGTCGCCAACATCGATCCGCAGGGCAACGTCCATCCGGACACCTACTGGTCGGACTACACCATCGGCAATGTGCGCGACGCGCCCTTCTCGGCGCACTGGACCGGGCCGGACCCGATGCTGGCCGAGCTGCGCAAGCGCCCGCGCCCGCTCAAGGGACGGTGCGGAGACTGCGCCCACCGCGCGGTCTGCGGCGGCAACACCCGCATCCGCGCGCTGCAGCTGACCGGCGACCCCTGGGCCGAGGACCCGGCCTGCTATCTCGACGACGCCGAGATCGGGGTCGAGCCCGCGCCGCGCCTCGAAGTCACGCCGTTCCGGGGGAAGAGCCATGATCCGGCGCATCGCTTCCACTAGCCTCGCGCTGGCGCTTGCATTGGGGGCCGGGTTTGCGGGGGCCGAGGAGCCCTCCGCGCTCTATTCCCGGCATTGTGCCGCCTGCCATGGCGAGGGGCGTCTTGGCGGCACCGGGCCCGCGCTGATCCCCGAGACGCTGGGACGGATGCGCGGGCCCGACCTCGAAACCGTGATCGGCCAGGGTCGCGCCGCGACGCAGATGCCGGCCTTCGGCGCCGAGATCGCGCCCGCCCAGATCGCCGCGCTGGCCGAGTGGCTGCGAACGCCGCTGGCCGAGATCCCCGCGTGGGGGCCGGCCGAGATCGCGGCGAGCAGGACGCTTGACCCCGGCTACAGCCCGGCCGCCGCGCCGGTCTTCGAGGCCGACCCGATGAACCTGTTCCTGGTGGTCGAGACCGGCGACCACCATGTCAGCGTGCTCGACGGCGACAGCTTCGAGCGCCTCGACCGCTTCGCCACGCCCTTCGCGGTGCATGGCGGGCCCAAGTTCGCACCCGACGGGCGCTTCGTCTTCATCATGTCGCGCGACGGCTGGGTGCAGAAATACGATCTGTGGAGCCTTGCCGAGGTCGGCCGCGTGCGCGCCGGGCTCAACAGCCGCAACATCGCGATATCGGCCGATGGCAAGCACCTGGCGGTGGCGAACTACCTTCCGGCGACGCTGACGATCCTGTCGACGGCCGATCTCTCGGTCGAGAAGGTGTTCGAGGTCACGGGCAAGGACGGCGCGCCCTCGCGGGTCTCGGCCGTCTACCAGGCGCCGCAGCGCGACAGCTTCATCCTGGCCCTCAAGGACGCCCCCGAGATCTGGGAGGTCGCGACCGATCCGAACGCGCCGCCGGTCTACGAGGGCTTCGTGCACAGCCGCGAGAAGGGGATGGTCGAGGGGCTCCCATCCTCGGAGGGCCTGTTCGCGCGGCGCCGGATCATGGTGTCCGAGCCGCTCGACGATTTCTTCTTCGCGCCCGATTACCGCAACCTCGTCGGCGCCTCGCGCGACGGCGCGCGCGGGGTTGTCGTCAACCTCACGGTGGGGCGCGAGATCGCGGAGCTTCCGCTGCCCGGGATGCCGCATCTGGGCTCGGGTATCTCATGGCTGCGCGACGGCAAGCGCGTGATGGCCACCCCGCACCTGAAGGAGGCGCGGCTCTCGGTCATCGACATCGACGGCTGGGAGGTGATCGCGACCGTCGAGACGCTGGGGCCGGGCTTCTTCCTTAGAAGTCACGAGAATTCGCCCTATGTCTGGGCGGATGTGTTCTTCGGGCCGAACCGCGACGCGATGCATGTGATCGACAAGCAGACGCTGCAGATCGTCGAGACCCTGCGTCCCGTGCCCGGCGCCACGGTCGCCCATGTCGAGTTCGACCGGCAGGGCCGTCACGCGCTGGTCAGCGTCTGGGAGGACGATGGCGCGGTGATCGTCTATGATGCGGCGACGCTCGAAGAGGTGAAACGACTGCCGATGCGCAAGCCCTCGGGAAAGTACAATGTCTGGAACAAGATCACCTTCTCGGACGGGACAAGCCACTGACGCCGGCGCGGCGCTGATCGTCGCCCATGGCTCGCCCTCGGCGCCCGAGGGACCCGAGGCGGCGATGCGCGCGCTGGCCGAGCGGGTGGCCGCGCATCTGCCGGGCTGGCGGGTGCAGGGCGCGACCCTGGCCGCGCGCGGCTCGATCGCGGCGGCCGTGGCGGAGCTTGGCGCGCTGTCGGCCGAGGGGCGCGCGCTGCTGGTTTATCCCCATTTCATGGCGGACGGCTGGTTCGTGAGCGAGGAGGTGCCGCGACGCCTTGCCGCCGCGGGGGCGGCGCAGGCGCGGGTGCTGGCGCCGCTGGGCCTCGATCCCGCGCTGCCCGAGTTGTGCCTTCGCCGGGCGCGCGACGCCGCCCGGGCGGCTGGGATGCCGGAGCGGGAGGCGACGCTGCTGATCGCCGCGCATGGCTCGCCCAGCGATCCGCGGCCGCGGGCAGCGGCCGAGCGCGTGGCCGATGCGGTACGGGCGGCGCGCGCGTTCCGGGCGGTGCGCACCGGCTTCGTCGACGAGGCCCCGTATCTTGCCGATGCGGCAAGGATCGAGGGCCCCGCGCTTTGCCTGCCGTTCTTTGCCGGCCGTGCGGGGCATGTCGAGGAGGACCTGCCCGAGGCGCTGGCAGAGGCTTCGTTCGCCGGCCCGGTTCTCGATCCGATTGGCATGGACGACGAGATCCCGGCGCTGATCGCATCGGCTCTGGCTGCGCGGCAGAAACGGCGCGCGGCATGAGCGCCGCCGCGCAGCGCCATGGCGACGGGGCCGGGGACGGGGCCGGGGACGGGGCCAGGGACGGGGCCGCGGACGGAGACGGCCGCTGGCCGGTCTGGCGGTTGGCGCTGCTTCTCTACCCCGCCGCGGCAGGCACGGTTGCGATCAACCTGTTCTTCCTTGGGCTCATGGGCCAGGCGCTGGGGCTCGAGGCGCTGTCGCCGGTCGTCGCGCTGGTCGCGGCGATCCCGCTGGGCGTGCCCGCGACCTGGTGGGCGGGCAAGCGCCTGCGCCGCCTGATGGACGAGGCCGATGGCCAGCCGCCCGCCGGAGGGCCGCAGCCCTGATGAGCCGCCTCGATCTCGATGCGCTCCGGCGGGCGGCGAAGCCCGGACTGGTGGCGCTGCCGGCGATCGGGCTCGCGGCCGGGCTGATCGCGCATTTCGCGGGCGCGGGCGATGCTGCGTCCGTGATCTGGACGCTGGTCACGCTGCCGGTGCTGGCCGCGCTGGTGGTCGAGATCGTCACCAGTCTGCGGCGCGGCGAGACCGGGCTCGACATCGTGGCCGCGCTGTCGATGAGCGCGGCGCTGATCTTCGGTGAGCATCTCGCGGCGGCGGTGGTGGCGCTGATGTATGCCGGCGGGCAGCATCTCGAGGATTTCGCCGCACGCCGCGCCCGGCGCGAGATGACCGATCTTCTGGCGCGCGTCCCGCGGACCGCCATGCGCCACCGCAACGGCGGGCTCGAGGAGGTGCCGCTCGACGATATCGTGCCGGGCGACCGGCTGATGATCCGGCGCGGCGATGTCGCGCCTGTCGACGGCACCGTGGCCGAGGGGACGGCGCTCCTGGATGAATCGGCGCTCACAGGAGAATCGCTGCCCATGCGCCGGGCGGCGGGCGAGCCGGTGATGAGCGGATCGACCAATGCGGGCGACGCCTTCGACCTCAGCGCGACCCACCGGGCCGCCGAGAGCACCTATGCCGGGATCGTTCGCCTGGTCGAGCAGGCGCAGCGCTCGCGCGCGCCGATGGCGCGCATGGCCGACCGCTACGCGATGGGGTTTCTCGCGCTGACGCTGCTGATCGCGGGCGTCGCCTGGTCGACCAGCGGCGACCCGATCCGCGCCGTCGCGGTCCTAGTAGTGGCGACGCCCTGTCCGCTGATCCTGGCCGTGCCGGTGGCGTTGGTGGCGGGGCTGTCACGCGCCGCGGGCCTCGGCGTCCTGATCAAGGGCGCGCGCGTGCTCGAGCGGATGGGCGAGGTGCGCAGCATCGTCATCGACAAGACCGGCACGCTGACCGACGGGCGCCCCCGGATCGCCGAGACGACGGTGGTGGGGGGGCTGACCGTCGACGAGGCGCTGCGCCTTGCCGCCTCGCTCGACCAGGCCTCGAAGCATCCGATCGCGCAGGCCATCGTGCGCGAGGCACGCGACCGCGGGCTGGTGCTGGCGACGCCGCAAGGCGTGGCCGAGACGTCGGGCGAAGGGGTGGCCGGGCAGGTGGACGGTCGCGCGGTGATCGTGGGCGGGCGGGCCTTCGTGACGGGCCGGCTGGGCATCGCGTTCGGGGACGGTGCGCCGGCGGCCGAGAACGGCGCTGTGACCGTGGCGCTGGCCGTCGACGGACGCCTTGCGGCCGAGTTCGTGCTGACCGACACGCTGCGCGAGGGGACGGGCGCACTTCTGGCAGCGCTGCGGCGCTTCGGGGTCGAGCGGCTGGTGCTGGCGACGGGCGACAGGCGCGCGGTCGCAGCGACCGTGACCGCGGGCCTCGATTTCGACGATGTCCGGGCCGAGCTCACGCCGGACCAGAAGGTGCTCGCGGTCGTGGCCGAGCGCAAGTCGGGGCCGGTGATGATGATCGGCGACGGGGTCAACGATGCCCCGGCGCTGGCGGCGTCGGATGTGGGCGTGGCGATGGGCGCGCGCGGCACCGCCGCATCGGCCGAGGCGGCGGATGTCGTGCTGCTGGTCGACCGGCTCGACCGCATCCTGCCGGGGATGCAGATCGCGCGCCGGGCCCGGGTCATCGCGCTGCAAAGCGTGCTGGCCGGCATCGGGCTCTCGCTGGCGGGAATGGTCGCGGCGGCACTCGGCCACATCACGCCTGTCCAGGGCGCGCTGCTGCAGGAGGCGATCGACGTGGCGGTGATCCTCAACGCCCTGCGCGCGCTGCGGATCGCCCCGGCGGTGCCGGCGGGCCAGGAGACGCCGGGCCACGCGGCGAAGGCTGCCTGAGCGGGCCCTACCGTCCCTGCTGTGGGCTGGTGTCCCAATCGCTGCCGGCGTCGTCCTTGTGGAGCCCGCCGCGATTGCGCCAGCGCACGATCTCGGCGATCACCGACACCGCGATCTCGTGCGGGTCGATGCCGCCAAGATCGAGACCCGCGGGGGATTTCAGCCGCGCGATGCGATCGGCCGGCATGCCCTCGGCGGCGAGGCGGTCGGTGAGGGCCTTCGCCTTGATGCGGCTTGCCACCATCGCGACATGGCGCGCGGGGCTGTCGAGCGCCGCGCGCAACGCGGCGAGATCGTTCTGCCCCTGCGACGCGACCACGACGAAATCGTCGGCTCCGATGCCCAGCGCGGCGGGGTCCGCGGCAGGGAAGAGGCGCACGCCCTCGGGCGCCCCGGCGTCCTCGGCCATGGCGACGCGATAGCCCATCAGAACCCCGTGGCTGGCGATCGCCTGCGCGATCGGGCTCGCCCCGAAGATCACCAGCTGCGGCGGCAGGCTGTAGGCCTCGATCAGGATGTCCACCGTCCCTCCCGACGGGCAGCCGCTGCGGTAGAGCGGCACGCCGTCGGCGTCGGTCATGGCGACCACGCGGGCCGCGGGCTTCACGCGGATCAGGCGCGTCTCGCCGCTGGACAGCGCCTCGGCCGCGGCGCTGCGCACGGCGCGCTGCACGCAGCCGCCGCCAAGATGGCCGATGATCTCGCCCGCCTCGGTCACCGCCGCCTTCGCGCCCGCCTTGGCCGAGGTCACGTCGGCGGTGCGCACCACGGTGGCAAGGCAGAAGGGGCGGCCCGCGCGGCGCAGGCGCTCGATGGTGTCGAAGATGTCGAAGCCGGTCATGGCGTGCCTCTCAGAGCTTCGCGAATTCGGGCTCGAGCGCGGCCAGCGAGGCGATGCTGTTCGCGGGCAGAAGCGCATCGAGATGGGGCCGCGCCGCGGCCATGCCGCGCGCGACGGGCTCGTATCCCTGCCAGCCGGCCAGCGGATTGAGCCAGACGATCCGGCCGGCCCTTCGGCCGAGCCGCTGCAGCGCGGCGGCAAGTTCGCCGGGCGTGCCGGTGCAGTAGCCGTCCGAGAGGATCAGGACCACGGTGCGCCCGTTCACCGCCCGCGCGGCGTGCGCATCGCAGAAGGCGCCGATCGCGCCGGCGATGTTCGTGCCGCCGCCGAAGCCTTCCGCCATCAGCGAGAGCCGCGCGGCGGCGCGCAGCGGATCGCGGTCGCGCATCGCGGGGGTCACGCGCATCAGCCGCGTGTGGAAGAGGTAGGCGTCGGCAGTGGTGTCGGCGTCGATGAGCCCCTTGAGGAAGGCGAGGAAGACCCGGGCATAAGCGGTCATCGAGCCCGACACGTCGCAAAGCGCGACGATCCGCATCGCGCGGTCGGGCCGGCGGCGGCGGAAGAGGTCGAGCGGCTCGCCCCCGCGCGCCAGGCTGCGGCGCAACACGCGCCTGAGGTCGAGCGCCGCGCCCCGCTTCGCCGCGCGGCGCCGGCGCGAGCGGCGGTCGCGCAGGCAACGGGCGAGGTCATGCGCCACGCGCTCGGCGGCGGCCAGGATCTCGGGGTCCATCAATCCGCGCAGGTCGCGCTGCACCAGCGATCGGGTGCGGGTGGCGATCAGGCGCCCATCGGTGCCGTCGGCCTCGCTGTCGTTGTCGTCGGGGCCCGTGGCCTCGGCGCCGGGCGAGGGGGTGGTCGCGTCGTCGCCGAAATGCGCGCGCCACAGTGCCGGGCGCTGCGCCGGGGTGACCCGCGCGGCACGGTGCTCCTCGCCGCCGCGCGTGCGGCCCGCGTTGAACCAGTAGGCGTCGAAGAGGTCGTCGAATCGGCCTGCGCTCTCGACGTCGTGGGCCAGCACGGCGCGGAAGGCGAGCCGCGCCTCGGCGGGGTCGAGGGCGGCGACATGGCCGAGCGCCGCGAGCGCGTCGGCGGTCTCGCCGGGGCCCGCGACGATGCCGTTGAGCCTGAGATGGGCGATGAAGCCCGCGACCCGCTCGGCGATGCCCGAGGCGCGGGCGGGGAAACGGGTTGTGCGCATCACGCGGCCCGCCCGATCAGCCGCGCCAGCAGCTCGGGCGGCACCGCGTCGCGGTCGCCGGCGGTCTTGAGCAGGCAGACGAGGCTGGCCTGAACCGCGGCGGGATCGTCGGAAAGGTCGTTGATCCCGAGCCCGGACAGTGCCGCCGCCCAGTCGAGCATCTCGGCGATGCCGGGCTTCTTCTCGAGCTCCTCGTGCCGCAACGCCTGCACGACGCTGACGATCTGGCGCGCGAGCCGGGCTTCGAGCCCCGGCGCGCGCAGCCCCAGGATCGCGAGCTCGGCCTCGGGCGAGGGGTATGAGACATGAGCGTAGAGGCAGCGCCGCCTCAGCGCGTCCGAGAGGTCGCGCGTGCCGTTCGCGGTGAGAACCACCATCGGCCGGCAGGTGGCGGTGATGGTGCCGAACTCGGGCACCGTGACCTGGAAGTCCGACAGGATCTCGAGCAGGTAGGCCTCGAACTCCTCGTCGGCGCGGTCGATCTCGTCGATCAGCAGGACCGGCGCCTCGGCCTGCGTGATCGCCTCGAGAAGGGGGCGCTTGAGCAGGTATTTCTCGGTGAACAGGGCGTCCTCGCCCATGCCTTCGGCGGCGCGGATGGCGAGGAGCTGGCGCTGATAGTTCCACTCGTAGATCGCGGCCGCGGCGTCGAGGCCCTCGTAGCACTGGAGCCGGATCAGCCGCGCGCCCTTCACCGCTGCCAGCGCCTTGGCGATCTCGGTCTTGCCGACGCCTGCCGGTCCCTCGATCAGCAAGGGGCGGCCGAGCGCGAGCGCAAGGTGGAGCGCCATCGCCAGCGCGTCATCCGCGACATAGCCGGTCTGGGCGAGGCTGGCCTGAAGCTCGCGGAAGCTCATTGCGCGCGCCTGTGGGCGGGCTCGGGCGGGCGCGGATCGTTCGCCGGGGGCGCCGGGGGGGCAGGGGCGGCGCGCCACGGCGGGGGCGGCCGGATCGCCGCGCGGGGCGCGGCGGACCCTTCAGCCGGCGTGCCCTCGGGCCGCCGGTGCCCCGGCCCGGAGGCCGGGGTCATGCGGGGGCGCGACGCCGCCCCGCGTTCAGCCGTGCAGACCGAGATCATGGGCGATCTTCCAGACCCGCCAGTGGTCGTGCGGCATGTGGGCATGGACATGGCCGAAGGCGCGGAAGGCGTCGTTGACCGCGTTCGAGAAGCAGGGCACGCCGCCGACATTGGGGCTTTCGCCCACGCCCTTCGCGCCGATCGGATGGTGTGGCGAGGGGGTCGTGGTCCAGTCCGTCTCGTAATGCGGGGTTTCCCACGCGGTCGGCACGAAGAAGTCCATGAGCGTGCCGGTCTTGACGTTGCCAAGCTCGTCATAGGCGATCTCCTGCCCCATGGCGATGGCCAGCGCCTCGGTCAGCCCGCCATGCACCTGTCCCTCGATGATCATGGGGTTGATCCGCGTCCCGCAATCGTCGAGGGCGTAGAAGCGCCGGATGTCGACCTGCCCGGTGTCCACGTCCACGTCGACCACGCAGACATAGGCGCCGAAGGGGTAGGTCATGTTCGGCGGGTCGTAGTAGCTGACCGCCTCGAGCCCCGGCTCGATGCCCGGGATCGCCTGATTGTAGGCCGCGAAGGCGATCTCGGCCATGGCCTTGAACCGCTCGGGCGCGCCCTTGACCACGAAGCGGTCGACGTCCCATTCGACGTCGTCGTCATGCACCTCGAGCAGGTAGGCCGCGATCATCTGCGCCTTGGCGCGGATCTTGCGCCCCGCCATCGCGGTCGCCGCCCCCGCCACCGGGGTCGAGCGCGAGCCGTAGGTGCCGAGGCCGTAAGGCGCGGTGTCGGTGTCGCCTTCCTCGATGGTGATGTTGTCGGCGGGGATGCCGATTTCCGAGGCAAGGATCTGAGCGAAGGTCGTCGCGTGGCCCTGGCCCTGGCTGATGGTGCCGAGGCGCGCGATCGCCGACCCGGTGGGGTGGATGCGGATCTCGCAGCTGTCGAACATGCCAAGCCCGAGGATGTCGCAGTTCTTCACCGGTCCCGCGCCGACGATCTCGGTGAAGAAGGTGAGCCCGACCCCCATCAGCTTGCGCGTCTCGCCGCGGCGGAAGGACTCGACCCGGTCGGCCTGCTCGGCGCGCAGGTCCTCGTAGCCGACGGCGGCGAGCGCCTTGTCCCAGGCGGTGTGGTAGTCGCCCGAGTCATACTCCCAACCCAGTGCCGAGCGGTAGGGGAACTGGTCCTTGCGGATGAAGTTCTTGCGCCTCAGCTCGGCCGCGTCGATGCCCAGCTTGATGGCGAGCACCTCGATCATGCGCTCGATCAGGTAGGCCGCCTCGGTCACGCGGAACGAGCAGCGATAGGCGACGCCGCCGGGCGCCTTGTTGGTGTAGACGCCATCGACCGCGAGCCAGGCCACGGGAATGTCGTAGCTGCCGGTGCAGATGTTGAAGAAGCCCGCCGGGAACTTGGTGGGATCGGCGCAGGCGTCGAAGCCGCCATGGTCGGCGGTGACGTGACACCAGAGCCCGGTGATCCGGCCGTCCTTGGTCGCCGCGATCTTTCCCTGCATCCAGTAGTCGCGGGCGAAGGCGGTGGCCATCAGGTTCTCCATCCGGTCCTCGACCCATTTGACCGGCTTTCCGGTCACGATCGAGGCCACGATCGAGCAGATGTACCCCGGGTAGACGCCGACCTTGTTGCCGAAGCCGCCGCCGATATCGGGGCTGATGATGCGGATGTTGTGCTCGGCAATGCCCGAGATGAGCGAGGCCACGGTGCGCACCGCGTGCGGGGCCTGGAAGGTGCCCCAGACGGTCAGCTTGCCATTCACCTTGTCCATCGAGGCGACGCAGCCGCAGGTCTCGAGCGGGCAGGGATGTGTGCGGTGGTAGTAGATCATCTCCTCGGCCACGACGTCGGCCTCGGCGAGCACCTTCTCGGTCGCCTCGCGGTCGCCCTGCTCCCAGGTGAAGATGTGGTTGTGGTGGCGCCGGGCGCCGTGGGCGCCTTCCTTCTGGTCGGCGATGTCCTCGCGCAGCACCGGTGCGTCGGGCTCGAGCGCCTTGAAGGGGTCGGTGACGACGGGAAGCTCCTCGTAGTCGACCTCGACCAGTTCGACCGCGTCGGCCGCGGCGTAGCGGTCGGTGGCGACGACGAAGGCGACCTCCTGGCCCTGGAACAGGACCTTGCCATCCGCGAGCACCATCTGCTTGTCGCCCGCAAGCGTGGGCATCCAGTGCAGGCCCAGGGGCGCCAGGTCGGCCGCGGTCAGCACCGCGACCACGCCCGGCACCTGCTTGGCGGCCTCGGCGTCGATCGAGACCACGCGCGCATGGGCGTAGGGCGAGCGCACGAAGTCGCCGAACAGCATGCCGGGCAGCTTGATGTCGTCGACATAGTTGCCCTTGCCTTGCGTGAAGCGCACGTCCTCGACGCGCTTGCGGCTGCTGCCGAGGCCCTTGAGCTTCTCGGCGCGCTCGGCGGGGGTGGGGGTGATCTCGTTCATTCCGCGGCCTCCTTCTCGCCGCGCAGCACGGCCGCGGCGGCCATGATCGCCTTGACGATGTTCTGGTAGCCCGTGCAGCGGCAGAGATTGCCGGACATGCCGAAGCGGACCTCTTCCTCGGAGGGGTTCGGATTCTCCTGCAGCAGGCGATGCGCGCGGGTGATCATGCCCGGCGTGCAGAAGCCGCATTGCAGGCCATGATGCTCGCGGAACATCTCCTGCAGCACGCCGAGCGAGCCGTCAGGGTTCACCAGCCCCTCGACGGTGGTGACGCTGGCGCCGTTGGCCTGGCCCACGAACATGGTGCAGGACTTCACCGAGCGCCCGTCGACGTCGACGGTGCAGGCACCGCAATGCGAGGTCTCGCAGCCGATATGCGGGCCGGTGATGCCCAGCTCCTCGCGCAGGAAATGGATGAGCAGGGTGCGCGGCTCGGCCAGCGCCTCGACCTGCGTGCCGTTGACGGTCATCTTGACGTGCATCTTCGCCATGTCGCCCTCCCTCAACCCATCCGCGCGCGGGCGCGGTCGATCGCGCGGCGCAGCATGACGCCCGCGACATGGCGCTTGAACTCGGCCGGGCCGCGGTTGTCGTCGCCCGGGTCGATCTCGGCCAGGGCAGCCGCGACCGCGCCTGCCGCGTCTCCCGCCGCCAGTGCCTTGCCAGCGGCTTCGGACCAGATTGGCCGGTCGGCGAGGTTGGTCATGGCCACCGAGGCGCCGTTCCGGCCGATGGTGACGGCGGCCGCCGCGGTGGCGTAGTCGCCGATCTTGCGCTTCTGCTTCTCGTAGGCGTAGCCGGTGCCGGGCGCGGGGTGGGGGACCAGGATCCCGGTCAGGATCTCGTCATCGGCGCGCGCCGTCTCGTAGGCCGAGATGTAGAAATCCCGCGCCGCGACCTCGCGCGTCCCGCCGGGCCCGGCGAGGCTGTAGCGCGCGCCCAGGCACTGCATCAAACCGGGCATGTCGTTGCCGGGGTCGCCATTGGCCACGTTGCCGCCGACGGTCCCCACATAGCGGACCTGCGGGTCGGCGATCTGCAGCGCCGCCTCGCGCAGCAGCGGGCAGGCCGCTGCCAGCCCGTCATGGGCAATAAGCTCGGCCTGCGTCACCATCGCGCCGATGCGGATGTCGTCGCCCACCGCGATGCCCCTCAGATCCGCGATGGCGGCGAGGTCGATCAGGTGCTCGGGCGCGGCCATGCGCAGCTTCATCATCGGGATCAGGCTGTGCCCGCCCGCCAGCACGCGGGCGCTGTCGCCAAGCTGGGACAAGAGGCCCGTCGCCTCGCCCAGCGTCTCGGGGCGGTGATACTCGAAGGCTCCCGGTATCAAGGCTCATTTCCTCCGCTGTTGCCGGCGCATGCGGCGCCGTTCTCGTTATCCGACGAGTCGATAACCCCGGCGCGCGCCAAGGCAATTCCCGGCTGCCCGTCCTGCGCCGGCGCTGCACGAGATGCGCCTGGCGCGCACGAATGACGAAATCAGATGCCGATCGCCTTCATCGTAAGCGGAAGGTTCGCGCGGCTCACCGGGACAGGGGGCACCTTGAGCTTTGGGTCGAAGAGGCAGGCGCCCTGGTCCTTCTTGCGCTCGAATCCGCGCACGTAGGAGAGGTTCACCAGGTAGCTGCGATGGGTGCGCAGGAACCCGCCGCCGCTCAGATCCTCGGCCAGCCGGTTGATCGGGAGCGGGCAGAACACCGCGTCGTCGGCGCGCAGGAGCCGCGTGTAGCGGCCATCGGCCCGGATCGCGATCACGTCGGAGAGCGGCGTGAAGAAGGTGCGGCCGTCGCGCTCGTAGGGCAGGCGGGTCGGGCGCCGTGCAGCGGGCGCGGGATCGGCCGGTGTGGAACTGGCGGCCGGCGCGGAGGGCGGGGAAGCCTCGCCCGCGGCCTGCCCCGTGGCGGCCGCAAGCTCGCCCAGCGTCGCCGTCGTCAGCAGGAAGGCGCCGCAGATCAGGAAGGCCGCGAACACCACCAGCATGGCCAGCATGTGGTTGGAGACGAGCGGCGCCGAGACACTCAGGTCCTCGATCGCGACGAAGCCGGTCCAGGCCATCGCCGAGAAATGCATCGCCAGGATCGCGAGCGCGTAGATCACCGCGCCGATGGCGATGCCCCTGAGCGTTCGCTCGCCATAGGCGATCTTGAGCGCGCCGAAGCTGATCAGCACGGCAAGCGTGGTCGAGACCAGGTAGCCGGTGGCGCCGAAGACCGGCGCGCAGCCCCTGAGCCCATACATGCCGGAATAATGCATCGCGACGACGCCGAGGCCCATGATTGCGCCCGCGAGCGCGATGCGCCGGTCCGAGCGGGACCCGAAATGCAGGAGCAGGAGCGCCGCCCCGGCCATCAGGATCGCGATCAGCGCCGAGGCCAGCGTGAGCACCGGGTCGTAGAACACCTCGACCGGCAGGTCGAGCGCCAGCATTGCCACGAAATGGGTGGACCACACGCCGCCGCCCAGCACGATCGCGGCCCTGACGATCATCGGCTTGCGCCGCGCCGCCGGAAGGCGCGAGAGGCCGTTCGTCAGGCTCAGGCCGGTGAAGGCGGCCATCAGCGCGATCAGCGCCGCCGCGCCGACAAGCAGTGGGCTGTAGCTGACGACCAGCATCCCGTCATCGCCCCGATCGCAGGCGCCACATCATCGAGAGGACCGGCCTCGCATGGATTTCGGCACTGGCATGGCGCCGACTATACAAGGGCCATGGCGGTCGCGCCATGGTCTCGGCCGTGGCACTGGCGCGTCCCTCGGACCTCCCCGGCGAGTTCCGCCGGGGCCGTTGTTGCCGGTATTGTG
>NZ_JAEHHL010000006.1 GCF_016623495.1 Thermohalobaculum xanthum
GGTGTCCAGGATTCCGATCAAAGACCCATCGCCTCCCATCCGATTCGTTGGGCGAACCCTAACATTCTCGACGGTGAACAGCCTTTCCTTCGCCGAGACCCGCAAGCGGCATACGGGGCGGGCCGCGGCACGCAGCCGAACGCTAAAACGCGTCGAGGTGGACGCCCGCGTATCCGAGAGCGCCCCGGCGCCATCAAGCGCCGGGGCGAGCCATTGCTCAGAACATCAGCCGGACGCCGGACACGAAGAACACCGCGCCGGGATCCTCACCACCGGCCCGCGCCAGGTCGGCCGTTTCACCAAAGCTTCGCTCGTAATGGACGCCGATATACGGCGCCACCGCCCGGTCGACGAGGTCATAGCTCAGGCGTGCGCCGACTTCGAGCCGCGGCCCCCACGCGCCTACGCCGTTTGCCGTGTCGTCCGTGAAGGGAAGCTCGAACTCGATGCTCGGGATCAGGATGATCCGGTTCGTCAGCAGCGCCTCGTACTCCCCCTCCAGCCGAGCGAAGGGCTTGCCCGAGATGAAGAGGTCCGCGTCGACCTCGAACCATTGCGGCGCGAGGCCATGGAGCCCGATCACGCCATGGACGCGATCTGGACCGTCGGGCGTGTCGACCCGGACGCCGGCGACGGCGTCGAAGAACTCCGAGACCGGGACCTGCAGGCGCAATTGGTTCTCCAGCTTCTCGAAGGCATCCTCGGCCATCGCGTATTCGGCCTCGCTTCGCCAGACGAGCTTGAGTTCGTCGGTGCCCACCATCGCGTCGAAATCCCAGGCGAAGACGTCCGTCTCATCGCCCACCCGGTATTCCAGCTGCTCGACCTGGATCCCCCAGATCAGCGGCTCGGCCAGCGCCGCTGGCGCGCCGAGGAGAGCGGGCGCCAGCGCGCCCGCCAGAAGGCTGCGGAGGGTCATCGGCTCAGCCCCCCGCCCCGTGCTTCATGCCGGGCGCTGCGCCGTGGCCCTGTGCCCCGGCACCGGCGGCATCGTAGGACGCGCCCTCGGGTCCGCCCTCGACGATCACCTCCCGCATCATTCCCGCCTCCATGTGGTAGGCGAGATGGCAGTGGAAGACCCATCGACCCGGCGCGTCGACCTCCACTTCCATCGACACCGTGGTGCCCGGCGAGACGCTGACGACGTGCTTGGCCGGATTCCACCCCTTGTTGCCGTTGTCGAGGATCGACCACATGCCGTGCAGGTGCATCGGATGGGTCATCATCGTCTCGTTGACGAAGGTGATCCGGACGCGTTCGCCATAGGTCAGTCGGATCGGCTCGGCATCGGAATGCTTCACGCCGTCGATCGACCAGATGTAGCGCTCCATGTTCCCTGTCAGCCTGAGCTCGATCTCGCGCGTCGGCTCCCGGTGGGGGTAGAGAGGTTTCTGCGCCTTGAGATCGGCATAGGAGAGGAAGCGGCCGCCCTCCTCGGCCGGCTCGGGGTTCAGGCCGCTGCCCGCCGCGTAGAACGGATCGCTGCCGGCACCGCCATGGACCGAGTGGTCCATGCCCGGCATCACCGTGCCGTCGGGCATGGTGTGGCTGCCGCCGCCATGGCCGGCCGCATCATGCGCCGCGCCCTGCATCACCGTGCCGTCGGGCATCACGTGGCTCGCCCCGGTGCCGTGACCGTCGTGGCTCGCGCCAGCCATGACGCTGCCGTCGGGCATGACGTGGCCGCCGCCCGCCATGGCGCCATGGTCCATGCCACCATGGTCGCCATGCGCCATCCCCATGTCGGCCATGGTCAGTCTCGGCGGCTCGCGAAGCGGCGGGATATCGCCCGCCATGCCCTCGCGGGGAGCGAGCGTGCCGCGTGCCATCGCCGTGCGGCCCATCGACTCGGCGAGGATCGAGTAGGCGCGCGCCTCGGTCGGGCGCACGATCACGTCGTAGGTCTCGGCCACCGCGATCCTGAGCTCGTCGACCGTCACGGGCTGCACGTTCTGCCCGTCGGCCTGCACGACCGTCATCTTGAGGCCGGGGATGCGGATGTCGAAGTAGCTCATGGCCGAGGAGTTGATGAAGCGCAGCCGAACCCGCTCGCCCGGCTCGAAGAGCCCGGTCCAGTTCTGTCCGGGCCCCTTGCCGTTGATCAGCGCCGTGTAGCCCTGCACGTCCTCGATGTCGGTTGGCATCATGCGCATCGAGCCCCAGTCGGCCCGGTCGGCGAGGGCCGCGCCAAGGCCCAGATCGGAGGCGTCTCCGAGCAGGTCGAGGAGCGTACGCTGTTGGCGGTTGTAGTAGTCCGGCATCATCTTGAGATTGCGCATGATGCGGCTGCCGGAATGCGGGTGCGCGTCCGTCAGCTGCACCACGTAGTCGCGGTCGTAGCGGAAGGGCTCGCGCGCCGCGGGCTCGATGACGATCGCGCCATAGGCGCCGTCTGGCTCCTGGAACCCCGAATGGCTGTGGAACCAGTAGGTGCCCGCCTGCACGACCGGGAAGCGGTAGGTAAAGGTCTCGCCCGGTGCGATGCCGGGAAAGCTGACCCCCGGGACGCCGTCCTGCTGGAAGGGCAGGATCAGCCCGTGCCAATGCACCGAGGTTGGCTCGGAGAGGTTGTTGGTCACGTTGATGGTGACGTCCTCGCCCTCGGTGAAGCGCAGCACCGGACCGGGGCTGGCGCCGTTGTAGCCGATGCCGCGCTTGCGGAACTCGCCCGTGTCGATCCTCACGCGATCGACGGTGAGCTCGTAGGTGCCGGCCGGGGCGGGCGCGGCGAAGCCGATGCCCATGGCGACGGCAAGGCCCGTCAGCCCGGCGCGGCCGAGTCTTGAGATCATGGTCATTGGACCCTCTTCGCTGTGCTCAGACGCGCGCGACCCGGCCCGGGTCGCGCGCATGGCTGCGGCTCAGGAGCCGGCGCCGAGGTCGAACCGGCCCACCATGCCGGCGCCGTAATGGCCAGGCACGGTGCAGCCGAACTCCAGCACGACGTCGGTGGCCTCCGGGAAGGTCCAGATCAGTTCGGCCGACTTGCCCGGCTCGAGCAGCGCGCTGTTGGCGTAGTCGTGGTCCATGCTGTGGCCCATCGTCTTGGCCATCGCCTTCGCCGCTTCCCGATCGATCCGATCCGGCTTCAACACCCCGTGATCCACCATCATCTGCATCTCGGGCATATGCTCGGCATGCATCTGCGGGGTGCCGATATTGAACTCGTGCACCAAGGCGCCAGCGTTACGGACCTTGAAGCGGATCGTCTCGCCCGCCCGAACGCTGATCGTTTCGGGCTCGTAGTAATTGTCGTGCATTACGACCTCGACCGTGCGGGAGACGGCCGACGCCTTCCCCTCCTGGCCATGCATGCCGCCATGCCCGCTACCGTGGCCGCTACCGTGAGACCCCGCAGCGTGCGACATCGCCGGGATTGCCGAAAGGACAAAGGCTGCAGCCAGTAGGCCGCGCTGCATCGAATTGATGGACATTCACTGATTCCTCGACTGCCTGAATTCGTCATCGCGATGCCCCGTCGGGAGACACGTGGTCGCCCGAGACACATCAAGGACTGGCAGTCAGGCTCGAGGAGGCGGTGTCTCGGCTTCCGGGTGCAACCCGTGCCCGGTTGCTCCAACCCCAAGCGGGAGAGCCCCGATCACGCTTGTCCCGCACGCCAGCGCCGTGCGCGCGCTGTCAATCGCGGGAGCGTTGCAGCCATCGAGCATTGCCACGCAGCATGTCACCAGCTCGGCTTGCGTGGGCTCACACTGATCTTCGAGGCACTCCTGCGCGGCATGGTGGTGCGTACCCTGCCCATGGAGCTCGGCGGCTTCCGCCGGGCCCGCGGGCAGGTGAGAATGGTGCGCACCCCACCCCGCGAGCAGGGCGAGAGCGACAACCGCACCGATGATCATCCGGATTCCGCGCATCTCGGTCGATGTAAAGGCTCCCCCAAGTGGAAGGTCAAGATGCGCGTGTCGCCCCATCCGCGCCGGGCCGCTCCTTGGCCGCTCTTGGCAGCGAATTCGGCTCCAGGACGCGGGCGAGATGGGACGGAGCGGCCCGAAGCAGAAATTGCATTCACGGACAGCTTAGGCCTGATTTGGTCGCCCAAGAAAATGGACCGTGTGTCTGATTAGCTCGCGGAACCGTCGATGGATGGCACTCTGAGAGCGCTCACGGGACACTGCTGTCGTCTGACCGGCTCTCGGGCAATCTCCTCAAGGTGCAGATGTTTCGGGGCACGATCTGCTCGGTGAAGCCATTCGCCTACTTGCTGCGCAAGTTGAACGATGAGGTCTCATCCGAGGTCGCGGCGGCCGAGGAGGCCGAGCTATTGCTGATCGAGGCGAACGCCCGCTTGATGCGCCTTCTCACGTGGCAGGATTTTGAACTCTTGGTCGACCTGGTCTTTTCGTCCAGCGGCTGGAGAAGGGTCGGGGTAGTCGGGCGAACGACGAAGATGATCGACCTCGATCTCGTGTTGCCCACCACGGGTGAGCGGGCCCTTGTGCAGGTCAAGGCCCGCAAAGATAACACCGCCGTTGAGGACTACGCGCGACGCTTCTGCGAGGCCAATCTGTATGACCGAATGTTTTTCGTTTGGCATTCGGGTTCGGTTGACCCTTCCGCTGGCGACCACGATGGCATCGCGCTGATCGGGCCGGAGCGCTTGTCGCGGATGGTGCTTGATGCCGGGTTGTCAACTTGGCTGTGCGAGAAGGTTTCATGAATGAATCGAAATCCATACACGTGTGTAGAAATCGATTCTTATAGAGATCAAACAGTTACGAGCTGGCTGGACTACGAATCTGGGGGTCGGGAGTTCGAATCTTCCCCGGTGCGCCATTTACCTCAACAACTTGGATGTGAACCCCAACGGTCGCGCGCGCGATTGGTGCCTCGTGGGTGTCGCGGTGCCGGGACCGTCGTATTCCGTCAAACGGCGCGCGAGTTCAGCGAAGCTACCTGCTTCGACGTTCATTCATTGGGGGCAGGGCGTGTCGTTCGTCGAAAAGTAAAACAAAAGTATATGGATAACCGTTCTTTGCGTCGTTTGAGCGAGGTGTCCATCCAGCGCGCTGCAAGTGTCCTTGCCCGCGCGCGGATGCAGGTTTTCTCCTAGGCGAATAACATCGCAAGATCCATTCCAGCGGCTTCCTGGCCTTGCATCCCTCAGCAGGTTCCCAAGCGATCGGTCTTGGAAGGTTGACGGCAATGATCAAGCAACTCGCCTCGAGACCGTGATTGTCTGGTCGCGAAGACGTGGCGCGCGCCGCAGGTATGGAACGCCGCAACGGGGCGCATTTACAGGTCACGTACTGCGCGTCGGATCGACAAGGCGCGCCATCGCGATCGTTCAATCGCCATGACGCGGGCTTCATTCAGTGGGTCGCAGGCGCAAGGCCAACAGTAGCGCGGCGACGGCTCCGATCCCGATGGCCGCAACAGTCGCGGGCCAGCCAAGCCCGTCATAGAGACGGCCAAGCATCGCCGCGCCAACCAGGCCTCCCAGGTAATAGGCCGCAAGGTAGAGCCCGCTCGCCGCGGCGCGATCGGAAGTTGCCGCGTGGCTCACGAAACTGGTCGTCGCCGCTTGCGCGATGAAGGTCCCGATGCCAATGGCGGCAAGCCCCGCAAGAACCACGAATAGATTTGGCACCACGAGCAGCGGCAGCGAGGCAAGGCATGTGAGCATCGACGCCTGCACAATCCGGCGAACCCCGAAACGGCGAACCGCTCCGGCAGCCGATGGTGTCGTGACCAACGCCGGCAGAAACACCAGATAGACAAGTCCGAGCTGCATCGGCGAGAGGTTGAGCGGTGCCTTCACGAGCTCGAAATTGACGTAGGTGAAGACGCCGATAAAGAGAAAGAGGATCAGAAAGCCGACGGCAAAGGCCGCGCGCAAGGCGGGGCTTCCAAAGTGCATCGACCAAGCCGCGAGCGGTGGCTGCATCGGCCGGCAGGTCGGCGCCATCCGAAGCGATGGCCGAAGGGTCGAGGCAACGAGGGCTGCACCGCCGAGGTTGAGCCCCGCGAACACCCAGAAGCTGACCGACACACCGGCAAGGTCCGCGACCGAGCCCGCGACGAACCGGCCGACCAGATTCGAGGCGACGATCCCCGTGACATAGGCGGCAAGACCGGCGGCGGCTTCCTCACGTCCCGCGCGCTCGGCGATGTAGGCCATGGTCAGCGCGAAGGCGGCTGCCATCAGGACGCCCTGCGCAATTCTGAGTGTCGTGAATGTGCCGAGATCGGGCGCGAAGGCGAGGCCTGCGGTCGGTGCGGCGAGGAGTGCAAGGCTGAACCAGACGCCTCGGCGCCTGTCGATCCGGCGAGCGATCAGCGAGACGAGAAGGCCCGAGACCGCCATGCCGATCGTGCTGGCGTTGACGGCAAGGCCCATGGCGGCGGCACTGACGCCATAGGTGTCGGCCAGTGTCGGGAGGATTGCTTGCGCGGCAAAGAGATCGACCAGCGTCAGAAAGCCGATCAGGCCAATCACCATGGCACGGGGCAGAGCCGAGTTCCCTGGCTGCGAAATCATTGCGGGGGGGTGGGTGATATCGCTCATCCTGAGCTCCGGCAAAGCTGTGGGACGGGCGATGCACCCGTCCCCTGGATCTCATTCAGCGCGTGGCAGGTCGGCCGCGATGAGTACCACCGGCTCGGCCGTTTCATTGCGCCACCAGTGCTCGAGGTGACCAATCTCGGCAGCCACCTCTCCGATGCGATGGACAATGGGCGTGGCGCAGGTCGAGCGGTATTCCACGATCTCGCCCGAGACGACATAGATCAGCGCGGGCCGATCCGCATGGCTGTGCCAGGGAACCTCGCCTCCAGGTTCGATGGTGAGCATGCGCACGCGCTGGTCGCGACTGGCCAGTTCGGGGTAGTGGGCGCCAAGCTCGTTGACGGCGAGCACGACGTCGGTGACTCCCTTGCCTTCGGTGTGTCCGTCACCCGTCATCGCGGCCGCGATGACTTGATCGGCCGGGCATTCGCCGGCGGCAGCGAAGGTGGCGGTGCCGACCAGGGCAATCACGCCAATGAGAAGCTTTTGCATCAGTGTGTCCTTCCAATTTCTGGGATCCGCCGGCATCCCGGCGATCGCTGCATGGTGGGGCCGGCGCCCGTGGCGGTGAAATGCCGGTTCGTTGTCGGGATCATGCGCGGTGCGCATCGATCGGAATGCGTGGGCGAGACGGTGACGCGCCCGCCGCGGGTGGCGGCGAGTACGCGAGCACGGTGGGTTGCTCCTTCATCCGTCGGGATGCCCGCAGCGCCGGTCTGAGCGGCTGCGCGGCGATGCATCCCGATGCCGGCAAGAGGCAGGTCCCTTGTCGTCGATCGATGACGATCCGCCCGGCGGATCCGGTTCAGCGCTTGCTGGTCGGTGACGACGACAACCGTAGCGCGGCGGCCAGATCGCGATGCGTGGATGCCACTGGCCGCATTGTCATGTCATTCCGCGGTCCACCCGCCGTCGACCGGGATGGCAGCACCCGTGATCGACGCGGCGCCTGGCGAGCAAAGGAAGGCGACGACGGCGCCGATCTCGTCAACCGTGACGAAGCGCCGGCTGGGCTGCTTCTTCAGCAGCACCTCGCGGATCACCTGTTCGCGCGGGATACCGTGCGAGCGCGCCTGATCATCGATCTGCTGCTCGACCAGTGGCGTCCACACATAACCGGGGCAGACTGCGTTCGCGGTGATGCCGCTCTCGGCAAGTTCGAGCGCCGCAACCTTGGTCACGCCGAGAATGCCATGCTTCGCAGCGACGTAGGCCGACTTGTAGGGCGAGCCGACGAGGCCATGCGCCGAGGCTACGTTGACGATCCGCCCCCAGCCGTTGGCCTTCATCCCCGGTATCGCCGCGCGGATCGCGTGAAACGCGCCGGAGAGATTGATGGCGAGCACGCTGTCCCATCTCTCGACCGGAAATGCATCGATCGGGGCGACGTGCTGCACGCCCGCATTGTTGACCAGGATGTCGACCGATCCGAAGGCATGCGCGGTTCTCGCGATCATACCCGCAACCTGATCGGGCTGCGCGATATCAGCGCCGTCATATTCGACGCTTGTGCCCGTCTCCTCTGCCAGCGTGTCGCGCGTTCGGGCGATCTCGTCGGGATTGCCCAATCCATTGAGCATGATCGCGGCGCCCTGCGCTGCAAGGGCCCGGGCGATGCCAAGCCCGATGCCGCTTGTCGATCCGGTGACAATGGCGACGCGATTAGAAAGCGGTTGGCGCAGTCCCGTGGAATGTTCGGTGGCAACGAGTTTCAACATATGGCGGCCTCCTGATGCGGGGTGTGGGCCGGAGCCTTTTGGAAAGGGTGGCGTCCGGCACGCTGGGCCGATTGTTTCTGCCGTGGTCGATTGGTGGAAATGCCGTCTCAACAGCATTGCGATAACCACGCCGCATGGCCGAGTGTCGGCCTTTCGCGTAACCTTCTGGCGGGTTGCAGGTGCCGCAAATGCATGTCCGGATCAGTGGCGCGGTGCTATGCTCGCCCAACCGAGCGGCCATATCGGGACGACGGAGATGGAGCTTCACGAGATCCGTTATTTCCTCGCGCTCAGCGAGGCGCTCAACTTCACCCGGGCCGCCGAACACTGCAACGTCACCCAGCCGGCGCTGACGCGCGCAATCAAGTCGCTCGAGGACAAGCTTGGCGGCACGCTCATCCACCGGGAGCGCGGCAATACCCACCTGACTGAGCTTGGCCGCATGATGAGACCCTATTTCGAGGAGATGTTCGTGCGCCTCGACGAGGCCCGGCGCCAGGCCGAGAGCTTCGTCCGGCTGCGCCAGGCACGGCTGACTGTCGGCCTGATGTGCACCATCGGCCCGACGCGGCTGATCGACCTCTTCGCCGGCTTCAATGGCCGCTACCAGGGTGTCGAACTCTGCCTGCGGGATGGCGCCGCGGGCCAACTCGAGGAGCTTCTGGCGAAAGGCGAGATCGACGTTGCCATTTATTGCAAGCCGGAGACGCAGAGCGAGGCGCTGCACGGGATACCGCTCTACAGCGAACGCTTCATGATCGCGGTGGCGCCGGATCATCCGCTTGCAGAGCTTGAGACCATACGACTCCGCGATCTCGAGGGGCAGAGCTACCTCAGCCGCATCAATTGCGAATACCGCGACGTGATCCGCAATACGCGCGAGGCCATCGGCATCTGCGTGAAGCAGCCCTACAGCAGCGAGCGCGACGACTGGATCCAGAGCATGGTGATGGCGGGAATGGGTTTCACGGTTATCCCCGAGTTCGCCGTGACGGTACCCGGACTTGCGATCCGACCCTTGGTCGAGCCCGAGTTCGTTCGCGACGTCAGTCTGATGACGGTCCGTGGTCGGCCGCATTCGCCTGCAGTCGGTGCTTTCGTGCATGAGTGCCGGCGCTATCCGTGGCGCGAGAAGATGGCTGCCTTTCCCCGATCACCTGCCCCTGTTGCCGCCGAGTAAACCTGCTCAGCTTGCCCCGGGCGCACGGGCAGCAGGTGAATCCGCCGCATCGTGAAAGACAGGGCCGGTAGCGGTCGTGCGCCGCGGCGTTTGCTTGGGAAGCGTCGCTTCCTGCTCGTGACTGCGGCGACCGCACCGAGTGCACGGGCTGGCAACCAGGATGGGGCCAGTGCCGCGAGAAAGCATGCCGGAGAGCCTGGAAGGCGACGTCCCGTCACATCGCGCCCGGGCGTGCCTCGCCCGATCGATCTCGACGCATGGCAACTTCTCCGCAGGCGAGGCGATCGCAGCCGCCCCCAAGCGATGGTGCGGTAACGAGCAGCCCCGCTCGCAGCCCAGCGCAATCCGACCCCACAATCGCCAACCGCGAGGATCGCGCGCAGTGCTGCTCCTCGGGATGCTTGGTTTGATCAATCGCGCCCGAGAGTTGCGGCCATCGCGCGGGACGACAATGCCGCCTCCCTATCGGCTCGATGCTGCAACGGCATTCGATGGCGCGTCCGTCAACGCGCATCCTGCCCCGTATCGCCCCATCGAAGGAGGAGGCATGGAAATGAACACGACGATCACCCTTGACGATCGGGCCCGGCAGCTCTTTCCGGCCCTGGCCTGGTCAACGCTCGGTACCGGACTGCTGGCAGGCGCGGCGTCCGACCTCGTCTGGGAAGGCTGGGCGCGCATCGTCACACCCGTTCTGGTCGGCGGACCTTTGCAACCGGCTGCGCTGGTGCAGTCGGTCTTCGGATTCGAGAACTGGTTCTGGGCCGAAGTGATCCACGGCGTTGTTGGCGTCGTCTTCTACCCGCTTGGCTATCTCTTCGTCGCCCGGCCCCTCGCTCGGGTGATCGTTCCGTTCATGCCGTGGTGGATGGTGGGTATCGGCTTTGGGCTCGGCCTCTGGGTGTTCGCGCTTTTCGTCATGGCGCACCTGATCGCCGGGCTGCCCGCATTCCTGGGCTTCATCCCTCTCGCATGGGCTTCCTGCGCGGGTCATGCGCTCTTCGGCCTCGTTACCGCGGCCGTCGTCCGGTGGCGCGAGGCGCATTTGAAGGAGGGGCGGTCATGAACATCGTGAGAGAATCGCCCCTCCTGCCCATCGACCGAGACGCCGAGATGCGGCGATCGCCTCTGCCGGGGCAGGTGGTTCTGGTCCTGCAGGGAGGTGGCGCACTGGGCGCCTATCAGACCGGCGTCTACCGGGCCATGCACGAAGCCGGCATCGAGCCCGACTGGGTGATAGGCACTTCGATCGGCGCCATCAATGCCAGTCTCATCGCAGGCAATCCCCCCGAGGAGCGGCTGGAACGGATGCAGGAGTTCTGGGAGAGGGTCACGCATGGCCCCCTCCAGCGTCTCTTTGCAGGCATGCCGATGCTTGGCAACGCCGTCGCGAACTGGATGACCGTCGCCGGCGGGATCACCCCGTTCTTTCAGCCAAACCCGGCGGCCTTCTTCAGTCCGCACGCGTTGCTCGGCGCCGAGGCCGCGGGCTACTACAGCACGGTTCCGCTGCGCGCGACCCTGGGTGCGCTGGTCGACTTCGACACGGCGAATACGGGTCCGGTGCGTCTGACGGTTGGCGCCGCCAATGTGCGGACGGGCGAGATGCGTTATTTCGACAGCCGGGACATGATGCTCGACGCGCGCCATGTCATGGCGTCGGGCGCCCTGCCGCCCGCCTTTCCGGCGGTCCGGATCGACGGCGATCTCTACTGGGACGGTGGCATCCTCTCCAACACGCCTGTCGAGGCGGTGTTCGACGACAACCCGCGCCGCGATGCCCTCGTCTTCGCCGTGCATCTCTGGAATCCGGGTGGCGAGGAGCCGCGAACCATCTGGCAGGTCATGAATCGGCACAAGGACATCCAGTATTCAAGCCGCGCTGTCAGCCACATCCGGCGCCAGCGTCAGATCCATCGGCTGCGTCACATCATCAAGGAACTCGCCCTGAAGTTGCCCCCCGAGGAGCGGGCGCGGGCCGAGATCCGCGAGATGGAGGCCTATGGCTGCCTCACGCGCATGCACGTCGTCCGGCTGCTCGCGCCAAGCCGGCGGGGTGAGGATCACCAGAAGGACATCGACTTCAGCAGAGATGGCATCCGCGAGAGAAGTGCCGCCGGCTATGCCGACATGATGCGGGCTCTGGATGCGGCGCCATGGGAGGGCGAGGTCGACCCGCTCGAAGGCTTTGTCATGCACGAGCTCGGATGCTGACAGATGCTGCGCCGGTTCGGTGGCGCTAGGCCAATCGCCTGGCTCGGCCATGGTTCACGAAGGAGCCAAGAGATCGACATGACGGCGCCTGCTCGGGCGCGTGGCTTGATTGACGTACCTCACTCATGTGCCTATTCTCGCGTGAAAAGGAGAGCGAGCTTGAGTAGGCCGACCGTCCACGACATAGCAAGAGAGGCGGGAGTGAGCCTTGCTACCGTGGACCGCGTCCTGAATGCACGCCCTGGCGTGCGCGAAAAGACGATCGCCAAGGTTCATGCAGCGGTCGAACGGCTTGGGTATGTTCGCGATACCTATGCCGCGAATCTCGCCCGCCAGCGCCAGTATCGGTTCGTCTTCATTCTTCCGGAGGGGCCAAGCCAGTTCGCGCAGACGATCAAGTCGGCGCTGCAGGAGGCCTACGCCTCGCACATCGCGGACCGCACGCTGCTCAAGGTCGTGCGGGTTCCACAGCAGGACCCCCACGCGATCGTCGCGGCGCTTCAATCGCTGAACGTCGATCGGCTCGATGGCATTGCCTTGATGGTGCCGGAGACGCCGCAGGTTCGTGATGCGGTGTCGAGGTTGAAGGACGCCGGCCTGGCTGTCGTCACCCTGGTCTCCGATCTGCCCAACTCGCGACGTGACTACTTCATCGGCGTCAACAGCGTCGCCGCCGGTCGCACCGCCGCGCTCCTGATGGGTCGGTTTGTCAGATCGGGTGGCGAGATACTTGTCGTGACCAACTCGATGAGATCGCGGGACAGCCTGGAACGGAGATTGGGTTTCGACGACGTTATGTCAAGGGATTTCAGTGATTTGGTGGTTCTCCCCTCCATCGAGGCGTATGATGACCCAGCCCGCATGGAGCGGGTGATCACCGAGGTGGCTTCGGGGCGGGAACGGCTCGTCGGCATCTACTCCATGGGATCGGGGAACTCCACTCTGCTTGCGGCCCTCAGGCGCAGTGGCCGGCTTGGCGAGTTGATCGTCATCGCGCATGAGCTGACGCCGACGACGCGCCAGGCATTGCTGGAGAATGAAATTGCCGCCGTGATCGCGCAGAACGTCGGGCATCTCGTCCGGAGCGCGCTGCGCGTGCTGCGCAACATTTGCGACGACCTGCCGATCTTCGAGGCGCAGGAGAGGGTGCGCATCGAGATCGTGCTGCGCGAGAACCTTCCGTAAGAGACATCGACCAACAATCTGCCGTGCCGATGTGGCCGGACATGGCCGGCCACCCTGAAGTCAGCTTGTGGCACGCAAGATGGCGGCCGCTTTCAAAGCGCTCGCGACAGGCTTGGCGTTGGTGCGAAGCGACCGCGTGACCGGGGCTGCCAGGCGGTGATGGCGGGCCGCAAACCGAGTGCTCAGGGCGAGAAGAGGGACGTGCCTCAGATTCGTCGTTGAAAAGAGGTACGTTCCTCAGTTACTCTGGCATCAGCACCCCCAAAATGTCACGCGGCGGTGTAACGCTCAAAATGAGCGCGTCCAGGAGACGGGAGGGAACTTTCCATGAAGACGATCCACCTGCTAGCGGCAGCATCCATCGCCGTTGCATCGGGGCTTGGCGCCACGCGCGCCCATGCGGACGAGCTCACGCTGTGCTGGGCCGCGTGGGATCCCGCGAATGCGCTGATCGAGCTGTCAAAGGATTTCGAGCAGAAGTCCGGCCACAAGATGAGCTTCGAGTTCGTTCCCTGGCCGAACTTTGCTGACCGGATGCTCAACGAGCTCAACTCGGGCGGACAGCTCTGTGACCTGATGATTGGCGACAGCCAGTGGATTGGCCTCGGTGCCGAGGCCGGGCACTACGTGAAGTTGAACGACTTCTTCGCGGCCGAAGGGATCTCGATGGACGATTTCATCCCGGCGACCGTCACGGGCTATGCCGAATGGCCGAAGGGCACGCCAAACTACTGGGCATTGCCCGCCTTCGGCGATGTCGTCGGTTGGACCTACCGCAAGGACTGGTTCGAGCGCCCCGAACTGCGCGCCGAGTTCAAGGAGAAGTATGGCCGCGAGCTCGAGGCACCGAACACGCTCGCCGAGTTGAAGGATATCGCCGAGTTCTTCCAGGGGCGCGAAATCGACGGCAAGACGGTCTACGGTGCCGCCATCTACACCGAGCGTGGCTCGGAAGGCATCACCATGGGGGTCACCAACGCGCTTTATAATTTCGGCTTCGAATATGACGATCCCGAGAACCCCTACCATCTCGACGGGTTCGTGAACTCGCCCGAGGCCGTCGCCGGCCTGGAGTTCTACAAGCAGCTCTATGATTGCTGTACGCCGCCGGGTTCGTCTGACTGGTACATGTCGGAGAACATCGACGCCTACAAGTCGGGGCAGGTCGCGCTGCAGATGAACTTTGCCTTCATCTGGCCGGGCGTCAACGCCGACCCGAATGTGGGCGGCGAGCGTTCAGGCTATTTCCCGAACCCGGCTGGTCCGGGCGGCCACTTCGCACAACTTGGCGGTCAGGGCATCTCGGTGGTGTCCTATTCAGACAGCAAGGACGCTGCGCTCGAGTACATCAAGTGGTTCGCGCAACCCGAGATCCAGTCTCGCTGGTGGGACCTCGGCGGTTATTCGGCGCTTCGCGCCGTGGTCGAGGACCCGGGTTTTGCAACCAGCCAGCCCTATGCTCAGACCTTCCTCGACTCCATGGCGATTGTGAAGGACTTCTGGGCGGAGCCGGCCTACGCTTCGTTGCTGCTATCCATGCAAGAGCGCGTCCACAACTACGTGATCGCGGGCCAGGGCACGGCGCAGGAGGCGCTCGACGCGCTCGTCGCGGACTGGGTCGAGGTCTTCGAGGACGAAGGCAAGCTCTGAGGCGGTGCCCGTCGCCCGCCCGGGTTCGGGCGGGCACGGCAGGCGTGCGAGCGGCTGCGTAGAGCCGCTCCCACCCCGCACCGCGGGCAGTTATGCACCCCGGAAGGACGTCTCATGTCCGAGACCGCCATGGACCGCATTGCGAAGGCAACGCCGCCGCGCGTGGCGCGCCGGATCAAGGGGTTCTCCGACAGGACCATCGCCTGGATCTTCGTCGCGCCGACGATCTTCCTCTTGCTGGCGGTCAACATCTTCCCGCTCATCTGGACGATCCGGCTGAGCTTCACGAACTACCGCGCCAATCGCCCGAATGCCGAGCTCGATTGGGTGGGGCTGCGCAACTACCAGCGCATCCTGAACGACGGCGACATCTGGCAGACGATGCAGGCGACGGCGCACTTCCTGTTCTGGACGCTGTTCTTCCAGGTGCTGATCGGCTTCGCGCTGGCCTGGCTGATCAACCGGAAGTTCAAGGGGAACGACCTGTGGACGACGATCATCGTGCTGCCGATGATGCTGTCACCGGCCGTCGTCGGCAATTTCTGGACGCTGCTCTACCAGCCGCAGATCGGCCTGTTCAACAACATCGTTGCCTACTTTACCGGAGCAGACCCGACCAGCTTCTCGATGATCGGCGACGTGGCGCTTGCGCCATGGGCAATCGTGATCGTCGACACGTGGATGTGGACCCCCTTCGTGATGCTGATCTGCCTTGCCGGGCTGAGATCGATCCCGGACTCGATCTACGAGGCGGCCGAGTGCGACCGCGCCTCGAAGTGGCGGCAGTTCTGGACCATCACCGTGCCGATGGTGCTGCCGTTCCTGATGCTCGCCGTGCTGTTCCGGGGGATCGAGAACTTCAAGATGTTCGACCTCGTGGTGCAGCTGACGGGCGGCGGCCCGGGCAACACGACGACCCTCACGTCGATCGAGCTCAAGCGCGAGGCGTTCGAGAAGTGGCGCACGGGCTACTCCTCGGCCTACGGCATCATCCTCTTCGTCACGGTGTTCGGCCTCGCCTCGATCTATGTGAAGGCCCTCAACAAGGTGAAGGAGAGATGAGCAGTTTCTCGGTAACCGAGCCGTCCGACCGGCAGAAATGGATCGCAGGCATCCTGGTCGTGGGCTATGCGCTGATCACGCTGATGCCGCTCATCTGGATCCTTGCGACGGGTTTCAAGTCCTCGCCCGACGCCATTGCCTATCCCCCCAAAGTGCTCTTCGAACCGACGCTCGAGGGTTACGTGAACCTGTTCACGACGCAGACCCGGCAGACACCGGAATACCTCGAGGCAAATCCGCCGACGACCTGGTACGAGGAGATCGTGCACGACAAGGGCATGGTGATCGCCGGCCCGTCGCGGTTTGGCGGGCGTTTCCTGAACTCGGTGATCATTGGTTTCGGCTCGACATTCCTGTCGGTGTTCCTCGGCACCCTCGCGGCCTACGCCTTCTCGCGCTACCGGATCCCGCTGAAGGACGACCTGATGTTCTTCATCCTGTCGACGCGGATGATGCCGCCGATCGCGGTCGCCATTCCGATCTTCCTGATGTTCCGCTCGCTTGGGCTCAGCGACACGCACGCGGGCATGATCCTGCTCTACACCGCAGTAAACCTGTCTCTCTCGGTCTGGCTGCTCAAGGGCTTCATGGACGAGATCCCACGCGAGTACGAGGAGGCAGCGCTGATCGACGGCTACACGCGCTTCCAGGCCTTCTGCAAGGTGGTGCTGCCGCAGGCCACCATGGGGATCGCGGCGACGGCCATCTTCTGCCTGATCTTCGCGTGGAACGAATACGCCTTTGCGGTGCTGCTGACCTCGGGCAATGCGCAGACGGCCCCCCCCTTCATCCCCACCATCATCGGCGTTGGCGGCCAGGACTGGCCGGCGGTGGCGGCTGGCGCGACGATCTTCCTGCTTCCCGTGATGGTCTTCACGATCCTTCTTCGCAAGCATCTGCTGCGCGGCATCACCTTCGGCGCGGTGCGGAAATGAGCGGGTTTCTCAATGGCCTTCTGCGCTTCCGCCGCGGCTCCTGGGAGCTGGTCGCAAGCATTCTCATCGCACTCGGGGTGGTCATGCTGATGCAGCCGTGGGTGCTCTGGGCCTTCACCTACTCCTTCATCATCACGCTCGTCGGTACCGTGATGTTCATCATCGTCAGCCATTTCCCGGAGTGAACGATGGCTGAGATCGTGATCCATAACCTGCGCAAGGACTTCGGCGACTTCACGGCGGTCCGCTCGTCGTCGTTCAAGATCGCGGATGGCGAGTTCTTCATGCTCCTCGGCCCTTCGGGTTGCGGCAAGACGACGACGCTGCGGATGATCGCGGGGCTCGAGCTGCCCACGTCGGGCGAGATCTTCATCGATGGCGAGGAGGTCGGCCAGAAACCGGCCAGCCAGCGTGACATCGCCTTCGTGTTCCAGATGTTCGCGCTCTACCCGCACATGAACGTGCGCAAGAACATAAGCTATCCGCTCGTCAGCCAGGGCATGCCACGGGCGGAGATACGCGAGAAAGTCGCCGAGGTGGCCCGCATCCTGGGGATCGAGAGCATCATCGACCGTCCTGTCGGCGGCCTCTCGGGCGGGGATCGGCAACGCGTCGCGCTTGGGCGCGCGATCGTGCGAAACCCGAAATGCTTCCTGATGGACGAGCCGCTTGGCGCGCTCGATGCCGAGTTCCGCGAGCGGATGGCGGAGGAGTTGCGCGCCCTGCACGATCGCATGGGCGCGACCACGGTCTATGTCACGCATGACCAGCTCGAAGCCATGCAGATGGGGGACAAGATCGTGGTCATGAACCACGGCGCGATCGAGCAGTTCGGCACGCCGCGGGACATCTACGACAAGCCGGCGACCATGTTCGTTGCCGACTTCATCGGATCGCCGTCGATGAACTTCCTGAAGTTCCACGGCAGCCTCGAAGCGGGCGCGACCGAGGTCCGTCTGCACCACCAGACCCTCGGCGTTCCAGTCCTTCGCGAGCCCTTCGACGGCGACATGGTCTACGGCGTCCGCCCCGAGCATGTCAGGCTTTCGGATGCAGCAGGCTACCGCGGCGAGGTGATCGCGACCGAGTATCTCGGCACCACCCAGATCGTCACCCTCAAGTCGCCGAATGGGGAGGTGAAGGCGCGCATCGCCTCCGATCAGGTCGCCCGTGTTGGCGAGACCGTTGGCCTCGACTTCAACAGCGCCACGGTGACGCTCTTCGATGATCAGTCCGGACGCGCCATCCGCTCGGATCTGAACGAGGGGATACTGGCGCATGGCTGAAGTGTCGCTTCTGAACGTCGCCAAGACCTTTGGCGACACCGTCGCGGTCGAGGATATGACGATGACGGTGCCCGACAGCGCGTTCGTCGTCCTGCTTGGCCCTACCGGGGTCGGAAAGACCACGACATTGCGGCTCATCGCCGGCCTCGAGCGGCCTGACCGTGGCGACATCCTCATCCATGGCCGATCGGTGGTCGATGAAACGCCGGCCCAGCGTGACGTGGCGATGGTGTTCCAGCAGTATTCGCTCTATCCGCACATGACCGTGCGGGACAATCTCGCCTTCCCGCTGCGCTCGCCGATCCACAGATTGCCGGAGGACGAGGTGGCCCGGAAGGTTCGCGAGGTCGCCGACGTCCTGCGGATCGCTCACAAGCTCGACAACAAGGCGACGGCGCTCTCGGGCGGCGAGATGCAGCGGGTCTCGATCGGACGCGCGCTCGTGCGAGACCCGGCCATCTACCTGATGGACGAGCCGCTCAGTTCGCTCGACGCCAAGCTGCGTGCCGATCTGCGGGTGGAACTCAAGCGCGTCCAGGCCAGCCTCGGCGCCACGATCCTCTACGTGACGCATGACCAGATCGAGGCCATGACCATGGCGACCCATGTCGGCGTGCTGGATGCAGGACGCCTGGTCCAGTTCGGCAGCCCGCGAGAGATCTACGAGTCGCCCGTGTCTCTCTACGTCGCCGGCCGGCTGGGGCTTCCCCGCATAAACGCCCTGCCAGCCGACCTCTTCCCCGGGGCGCCCGCCGGCGCCAGGACCGTCGGGTTGCGCCCCGAGCACATCCGGCACGGCGAGGGCAAGCCGTCTCGGGTTGTGCGGATCGAGCATCTCGGCGACCAGACGCGCCTGCACCTGATGCTCGAGGGTCATGACATCGTCACCCTGACCGACGTGCACACCGACCTCGAGCCCGGCGATACGGTCGCCATCGAACCCCGAAACGCCCTGTATTTCGACGCCGCCGGCGCCCGGATCGCCTGAGGAGAGAACCCATGAAGCAGTTCATCAACACCAGGGAGACCCTGGTTACCGAGGCGATCAACGGCACGCTGCGAACGGCGGGGGGGCGGCTGGCGCGACTGGACGGCTATCCGCATATCAAGGTTGTCATCCGCACCGACTGGGACAAGTCCAAGGTAGCGCTGGTGTCCGGCGGCGGCTCCGGCCACGAGCCGAGCCACGCGGGCTTCGTGGGGCAGGGCATGCTGACGGCGGCGGTCTGCGGAGAGGTCTTCGCGTCGCCTTCGGTGGATGCGGTGCTCGCCGGCATCCTGGCGGTCACCGGCAGGGCCGGCTGCCTTCTGATCGTCAAGAACTACACCGGCGATCGTCTGAACTTCGGCCTTGCTGCCGAGCGGGCACGGGCGCAGGGCCTGAAGGTCAGTATGGTGGTCGTCGATGATGACGTGGCCCTGCCGGACCTGCCGCAGCCGCGCGGCGTGGCAGGCACTCTCTTCGTGCACAAGATCGCGGGGGCGCTCGCCGAGCAGGGCGCCGACCTCGATGCGGTCACCGAGGCAGCGCATCGCGTCATCAAGGGTGTCGTATCCATCGGAATGTCGCTCGACACGTGCACGATCCCCGGTTCCCCGAAGGAAGACCGCATACCGCATGGCAAGGCCGAGCTTGGTCTGGGCATTCATGGCGAGGCGGGCATCGAGCAGGTGGAGTTCTCGAGCGCGCGCGAGGCGATGGAAATGGTGGTCGACCGGCTGGCTCCGAACATCGGTCCGGGCCCCAAGGTCGCTCTCCTGAACAACCTCGGCAGCGCGACACCGCTGGAGATGGCGGTGCTTGCGGAGGAGCTGATCCGTTCGCGGATCGGCGACCAGATCCGGTGGCTGGTCGGTCCCGCGCCACTGATGACCTCGCTCGACATGCGGGGTTTCTCCGTCTCGCTGCTCTCGGCGACCAAGGCGGACGAAGCCGCGCTCGTCGCCCCGGTGGGGCCTTGGGCCTGGCCTGGCTGCCTGCCGGTCGGCGAGGTGGCGGTCGAGCCCTTGCCCGACGGGCTGACCCCGATCCAGCCGATCCCCTCGAAGAACGCCGCGACACGCGACTTCATCGAGCGATGCTGCCGCATCCTGATCGAGGCGGAGTCGGATCTGAACGCACTCGATGCCAAGTCCGGTGACGGCGATACGGGCAGCACGCTCGCCACAGCCGCGCGCGCCCTGATCGGCGCGCTCGACAGGTTGCCTCTCGCGGATCAGACCCAGCTCTACCGTGCGATCGGCCTTGAGCTCAGCCAGACGATGGGCGGCTCGTCCGGCGTGTTGCTGGCGATTTTCTTCGCAGCCGCCGGGGACGCCTCTGCCGCCGGGCAGGATCCGAACGGCGCCCTGAAGGCCGGCCTCGATCGTGTTCAGCAGGTCGGCGGCGCGCGGGTCGGTGACCGGACCATGATCGACGCCCTGATGCCGGCGCTGGAGGCGCTGCAGAACGGCCTCGCCGCGGCTGCCAGCGCCGCTCGTGCCGGCGCCGATTCAACGGCCAAGATCACCCAGGCGCGCGCGGGTCGGGCCAGCTATCTCGCAGCGGAGAGCCTCGCAGGCCACAACGACCCCGGCGCGGAGGCCGTCGCCCGCCTGTTCGAGAATCTGTGTTGAGCAGAGCGCTTTGCAAAATCCGAGGCCCATTGGCGTGAACTGCAGGCATTCGGCCCATTCAGACCAGGGCTGCCGGCGGGGGGCGAAGACCACGATCAGAACGCTATTGCGTTGCAGGCTCGGTCTGAGTTCGTGCCATGGGCTCCCCACGGGTCAGGATTGCAGCTTCTCGAGACGCCGTTCGTACCATCCAGATTTCGTCTTCCGGGGTTCGGGGATCGGATCCTCCCCCGTGGCCGCAGTCTTGCATCTCGCCGATATCACTCCGGCTGCCCCTCTGCGCATCGGCATGAGGCGAGCGCGTGCTATCTCCTCACCGCCAGGGCGACCGCCCCGATCACGGCGGCGAGCGCGAGAAGCCTGAGCGGCCCCAACGGCTCGCCGAGAAGCAAGCCCGAGGAGAGGACGCCCACGACGGGAATGAGCAGTGTCGCCACCGTCGAGACCGCGACCGGAAGGCGTCCGACCAGCGTCGCCCATGCGGCGTGGCAGGCGACCATCGGCCCCGCGACGTGGAAAGCGAGGACGGCGAGCACGCCGGCGGATGGCAGCGCCGCGTCCCAGGGGCGCTCGACGAGCATCGCACCCAGCGTCGCCGGCACTGCCGCCACGCCCACGATCCAGGCCGCCCGGGCGACCGGCCCGATTCCCGGTGCCGCCCCCTTCAAGAGGACCGTGCCAACAGCCCAGGAGAGTGCTGCCGCCAGCATGAACAGCGGCCCCGCCGGCGCGGCGAGGATGCCGGCCGGGTTCTCGGCAATAAGAAGGCCGAGCGCCGCCATCCCGAGGCCGATGGCTGCCACCTGTCGCGGCCCGGCCCGCTCGCCGAGGAAGATGGTCGAAAGGATCGACGCCCAGACAGGCATGGTGAAGGCGATGATCGCGGCCTTCGAGGTTTCCGTGACCAACTGGCCGAAGGCGGTGAGGATGTTGAACCCGAACACAGTGAAGAAGCCCGCCGCGGCCAGCCGCGGCAGGGTGCCAGGCGGTGGCCTGAGCGTCTCGCCCTTGAGGGCTGCAATCGCGGCGAGGCAAAGCGTGCCCGTCGTGAGCGCGAAGGCGCGCAGCGTCCAGGGCTCGACCTCGCTCAGGATGAACTTCACTGCTGGCCAGTTGAGGCCCCACAGCACGCCAATGAGCGCGATGAGGCCGAGCGTTCCCCACCCGCTCGCCTCGCCGGGGCCGGCGGGCGCCGCCTTTCGCAAGCCTTTGTCCATCAGGTCTTTCTGCCGTCTTGCAGCCGGTCCGCGGGTTGGGAAAGATCGGCCGGTGACACCCGGCTCCCGCGCACGAGGATAACATGATCCCGATCACCGGATATACCGACCGCCTTTCCGCCCGGCCAGGCGAGGAGATTGCCTTCAAGGTGTCTGCCACTGGCGCGGCGGATTACGAGGCGCGGCTCGTGCGCATCGTCTGTGGCGATCCCAACCCGGCGGGACCGGGCCGGATCGAGGAGGACCTTGGCGAAATCTACAGCGCGCGTCACCCGGCCCGGCCGCAGGTTCACGCGATGGGCTCGATGGCAGTGATCGAGGCGGGTGGCGTCGACGCCCAAGGCGCGATCACACTCGAGGCCACCATCTGGCCGACGCGACCGGGAAAGGGCGAGCAGGTCGTCCTGTCGGCGTTCGAGTCCGCTGCCGGGGCGGGCATCGCGCTCGCACTCGACGCGGACGGCGCGGCGATGGTTCTGGCGGGCCGGGCGGGCAAGACGCCGGTCAGGCTATCGACAGGTCAGCCGCTTCATGTCCGCCACTGGGCCGTGATCCGCGCCAGCTTCGATCCGTCGACGGGCAGCATTCGGGTCGGTCAGCTTTCCCTGCACCCGCCCTTCGGCCCGGTGCCGCCGGTGGTCGCGGAGGGCGGGATCGAGCCCGGGCCCTTGCCGCTGGCGGCGCGCTGGCACATCGCGTCGCTCGGCCGCGATCCGAAGACCGGGCATTCAAGCGCGCATTTCAACGGCAAGATCGAGGCGCCCGCGATCCTTTCGGGCGCGGCGCGCGACCTGATGGCCGACGCGGCGCTCGAGGCCCTGGCGCGCTGGGACTTCTCGCGCGAGATCCCGACGATGCGCGTATGCGACACCGGGCCAAACGGCCTCGACGGGCGGCTCGTGAACCTGCCCGCGCGGGGAATGACCGGGTCGAACTGGACCGGCCGCGAGATGTGCTGGCGCCACGCGCCCGAGCAGTATGGTGCGATCCATTTCCACGATTCCGACCTCGCGGATTGCGGCTGGGAGACCGACTTCACCTTTCGCGTCCCCCAGCGCCTGAAGAGCGGCGTCTACGCAATGCGGCTGACGGCGGGGGGCGAGGTCGACACCATCCCGTTCTTCGTCCCGCCGCCACGGGCGACGCGCGGCGCGGATCTCTGCGTTGTCATCCCCACCTTCACCTACGTGGTCTACGGCAACTTCGACCGCCCCGATTTCGACCAGAGCTATCGCGACCGCGCGGCCGAACTCGGCATGACGCGGCATTTCCCGTCCGACCACCCGGAGTACGGCTTCTCGACCTACAACACGCATTCCGACGGATCGGGGATCTGTCATTCGAGCCATCTTCGACCCCTGATGACCATGCGTCCGGGATACCTGAACCAGGTCGACCCGGCGGGCTCGGGGCTTCGCCATTTCTCGGCCGACACGCATCTTCTCGCCTGGCTCGAGGCGCGCGGCATCCCCTTCGATGTCGTGACCGATCATGATCTCGACGAGGAGGGGGCCGGCCTGATCGACGGCTATCGCACCGTGCTGACCTGTTCGCATCCCGAGTACCACACGGCCGCGACGCTGGATGCGCTGATCGACTACCGCAATCGCGGCGGGCGCTTCTGCTATCTGGGTGGCAACGGCTTCTACTGGCGCGTGGCCCGGCACCCGGAGATGCCGGAGGCGATCGAGATCCGACGCGGGGAAGGCGGGATCCGGGCATGGGCCTCGGAGCCGGGCGAGTATTTCAACGCCTTTGACGGAGCCTACGGCGGGCTCTGGCGCCGGCAGGGGCGGCCGCCGCAGGCGGTGGCGGGGGTCGGGTTCTCGGCACAGGGAACTTTCGAAGGCTCGCATTACCGTCTGATGCCGGCCGCGCGCGACCCGCGGACGGCTTGGATTTTCGACGGCATCGATGGCGAGATCCTGGGTGATTTCGGACTTTCTGGCGGAGGCGCGGCGGGCTTCGAGCTCGACCGCGCCGACACGCGCCTCGGCACGCCCGACCACGCGCTGGTCCTTGCGCGGTCGGAGGATCATTCCGAACGCTTCGTTTTGGTTCACGAGGAGCAGCTGACTCACCTCGTCACCCTGCCGGGCGAGCCGGCACGCGATCTCGTCCGCGCCGAGATCGTGTTCTTCGAGACGCCCGCGGGCGGTGCCGTCTTTTCGACCGGCTCGATCACCTTCTGCGGCAGCTTGCCCGTGAACGGCTTCGACAACGCCGTCTCGCGGATGATGGAGAACGTGGTGCGCCGCTTCCTCGATCCCACGCCCTTCGCGATGCCGGGCTGACAAGGCGCGCGGGCGCACCCCTGAGCCGCGGCTACCAGGCGTCCCAGTCGAACCAGCGGCAGATGAGTTCGGGCCGCTTTGCCTCCAGCGCCTGAAACTCGGCCTTGGATGCGAAGCGCGCGCAGTCGAGGAGATAGAGGTTCGGGCAGGTCAGCAGCGGCGAGAGATCCTTGTCCTTCAGCATGACCGAGATCATGAAGAGCGCTTCGAATGCGAACCCCTCGAGCGGCGCGAGGCTCGCGACCCTTTGATCCTTGTTCAAAATGATAGGCACCACACGGGGCAACATGACCTCACACATCAAGCACCCGTTGCCGCTTTAAATACTTGAATATTAGGAAATGTTGCCTCATGGTGGCCCACACTGGGCAACACGGGGTATCATGCTAAGTGCGTTACCCCACAGACCGCAGGGGTAACAATGGCCAAGACATTGACCGCGCCAGCCGTCGAGCGGATCAAGCCGACAGACAAGCGCCAGGAGGTGCCCGACGCGGCGCTGCCGGGCTTCTACCTGATCGTCCAACCGAGCGGTGGCAAGTCGTGGGCTGTCCGCTATAGGCATAACGGCAAGCCTCGAAAGTTGACGCTGGGCGCGTTCCCAAAGCTGGGGCTGGCAGCCGCTCGCGAGAAGGCGCGCGAGGCGCTGCGGACGGTGTCCGAGGGTGTTGATCCTTCCGCGAAGGACAAGCCCGACCGCGACCTGTTCCGCGCGGTGGCCGACGACTTCCTGCGCCGCCACGCCGATAAGAGAAAGAGCGCCGATCAGATCCGGCGTTACTTCGACGTCGAGATCCTGCCCGTCTGGGGCGAGCGCCGTGTTGATGAGATCACCCGCCGCGATGTTATCGACCTTCTCGACGCCGTCGTTGACCGGGGCGCGCCCGTCACAGCCAACCGAGTGCGCGCGATGCTGAGCCGGTTCTTCAACTGGTGCGTTGAGCGCGACGTGATCGACGCAAGCCCGTGCGCTGGGGTGAAGCCACCGACAGAGGAAAAGCCGCGCGACCGTATCCTGACAGACGACGAGATCAGGTGGTTCTGGCGGGCGACCGGGCGCATGGGATACCCGTTCGGCAACCTGTTCCAGTTCCTTCTCTTGACGGGCCAGCGGCGGGGTGAGGGCGCGGCAATGAGCGTCGCCGAGGTGACGGGCAACGAGTGGCACCTGACACGTGACCGGACGAAAAAGGACCGCGCGCATGTCGTGCCGCTGAGCGCTCAAGCGCTGGCCGTGATCGACGGGCTGCCGCGTTTCGGCGCTTACTACTTCTCGGCCAATGGCCGCACGCCCGTTGCGGGCTTCCCGAAGCCGACTGCGCGCCTAAGGTCGCTGATGGCCGAGGAAGCCGGGAAGGATGGACACCACGAGGACATTCCGCGCTTCACGGTTCACGACCTGCGGCGCACGGCGGCGTCTGGCATGGCGCGGTGCGGGGCGCGACTAGAGGTGATCGAGCGGGCGCAGAACCGCGTGAGCGGCATGTTCCGGGGCGTCGCGGGCGTCTATGTCCGTTACTCTTACGGCGACGAGATCCGCCACGCGCTGGACGCATGGGGGGCGCTTGTCGAGCAGATCGTTACCCGTGCGCCGGGCGGCAATGTCGTCAGCTGGAGGGGCGTGTGATGGACGAGCAGATTGCCCACATCCTGCGCCGGGCTGCCGGGCTGCCCGAGCGGGAAAGCCCGTTAGCATACTACTATCCCGACGACGAAGACCTGCCTTCCATCAGACTTGTAGTGAGCAGCGTCAAGGTGGCGTCCCTTGGCCGCAAGTCGTTCGATGGTAAGCCGCGCGATGCCGAGGCGCAGCTAGAGGACATGTGGAAATCTGCCCATGCCCTTCACACGCAGATCGCTGCCATGGACAGCTGGATTAGCTCTCAGATTAATCAAGCCGGGTGTCCGTGGCATCAGGCAGTGCGCGACGCCGAGGAAGCTGGCGATATCCCAGCGCTGCACGAGGCGATGGCGCAACCGCACCCGGCGCAGGAAACGTGGGCCGTTCCTTCCACAATCGCCGCGCTAGAGCGATTCATGCAGGCGCTCGTGCCGGTGATCGACCGCGCAGCCGAGGAAGCAGAACGCAAGCAGCAAGGCGGTGCTCCCCACGACGCACGTGCGCGACAGGTGGCCCTCGTGGTAGCTCGCTATATCCTCAACGTGACAGGAGACCCGCCAGATAGAGGCGAGGCGTTCAAGGCGTCGCCACTTGCCGCTGCGCTCCGCGACCTCTTCCCGCTTCTCGGCATCGACACAAAGCCGCGCGAACCGGCGCGATGGGCTGCTGAGCAAGTCGGCGGTTAAAGCAAGGGCCGTGCCAATTCACTATGTAGAAACCTGCCCGAAAATCTGAGGTTTCTGCACACGCGACTCTCTGAAAATGTGATTAATAAGAATGTCACCCGAAGCAAACGAACGGAGTGACGCAATGCCGATTTATGATCCAGAAGACGACCCGAACGGTTATCTTCCTTCTCGCAAAGTCAGGAGCCGTTACAACATCAGCGGAATGACGCTTGATCGTTGGTCCGGCGACGAAGACCTCGACTTTCCGGCGCCGATATACATCGGGCGCAATCGTTTCTGGTCCATCTCTGAATTGAAGGCGTGGGAAGCGTCTTTGCCTCGCAACAAAGACCGCTCGCGGCAGGCGGGCGTCGCGGCGTGACCGGAAAGAATTGGGCCGCTCTTGGCGGGAGCGGCCCAGGCAGAGTGTTCACGAAAACTAACAATCAGAACACTAAAGAAAATTGCCATTTTTTTCAAGCAATCGCGCTGATCGTGCGCCTCGACGCGTCGCACATCGCGGCTGGCTTCCTCGCATGGGGGGGCGCCGCGTGAAGGATTGCAAAGCTACCATCGAAACGCTGATCGCCGCCGCTGGCGAGCCCGGCCACCACTCGCCCGGACAGATTGCCGAGGGGCTGGCCGCGATCCTGCGTGCGAAGTGGAGCCGCCCGGCGCGGCTCGTCGTTGCCGGTGGCGCAATGCTTTCGCTCGACTACGCCGATCGCGAGATGCTGGCCGACGCCGCGCTCGACGCCCCGACGTGGGGCGATGCGATAGAGGCTCGGCGCAAGTCGTGGCTTGCCCGCTGGAAGGCCGAGCGGGAGGGCGGGGCATGAGTGATTATTGGGACGAGCCCGAGCGCGATCCGCTTGGCGAAGATCCGAAACAGGACGAGCCCGAGACGCCGGATCTGGTGGAGACGCCCGACCCTTGGCCGAGCGCGGTAAGCGGCCTTGAGTTGGCCGAGGATGTCCGCGCCGCATTCCTGGCGCATGTCGTGTTCCCGAGCGACGCTGACGCCGACGCGGCGACGCTCTGGGCCTTCGGCACATACTTCATGGGAATTTGGCGGCTGTGGCCGAAACTGCTGGTGCAGTCCCCGGAAAAGCAGTGTGGCAAGTCAACGCTCCTTGAGGAAATCGAGGCGCACGTCTGGCGCGGCTACATCACCGCCAACATCACGGCGGCGGCACTGTTTCGCATCATCGAGCAGTGGGAGCCGACGCTCCTGATCGACGAGGCCGACAGGTTCCTGCGGAACAACGAGGAAGCTAACGGCATCCTCAATGCGGGGCATACCCGCCGCCACGCCCGCGTGATCCGGACTGTCGAGGTAAAGGGCAACCATGTGCCCCGCGCTTTCTCTGTCTGGGGCGCGCAGGTGATCGCGACAATCGGATCACAGATGGACACGCTGGAGGATCGCTCGATCCGGATTGGCCTGCGGCGGCGTCTGTCTTCCGAGAAGGTTGCCAAGCGCCCCACGGACTATTTCGAGCGGCGGCTGATCGTCCGGCGGAAGCTGGCCCGCTGGGCAGACGATAACCGCATACGGATCGGCGCGCTCGATATGGAAGCGCCGGACTGCGGCAATCATCGGGCGCAGGACAACTGGACGCCGCTCTTCCGGATCGCCGCAGTCTTGGGTGGCCCGTGGCCCGAGCGAGTGAGCCGGGCTTACCTGCTCAAAGAGGCCAGCGACGGCGAGCGCGATGAACCTGCGGGCGTGATGCTGCTCCGCGACATCATGGGGCTCTTCGAGGAACGCGGCACGGATCGCCTTCAGTCGGCGGACATCGTGTCCGCACTGGTGGAGATGGAGGACCGCCCATGGCCGGAATGGAAGCAGGGCAAGCCGCTCACGGCGAATTCTGTATCCCGGCTGTTGAAGCGCTACGGCATTCGGCCACGCAAGATCCGCTTCGGCGCGATGTCGTTGAATGGATACGAGCGGGGCGCGATTGAGGCCGCTTTCGTTCGCTACTGCCCTCAAACCAGCCCCCAAACCGGAACACCGGAACAATCCAACGAAAACAACGGATTAGGTGCGATTCAAACCGGAACAGAAAGCGAGAATGTTCCGGATTGGAATGGCGCTAAACCTCTGAAAACAAACAATTGTTCCGGTGTTCCGGATGGAATGCGGGGATTGGGGGAAGACTGGGAGGGCTTCGAGTGAACGCGCCCGACCCCCGGCTAATCTGGGATGACACCGACACCCCGGCGGTGATGGCCCGGCGGCTGTGGTCGCAGGTGCTCTTGGCCGCCATCGAAGACGCCTTGCACCCGGCAACCGCCATGCGCCCGAGCCAAGGGCAATCCATCGCGTGGTTTCGCTCTCGCGACTTCGCGGAAGTTTGCAGCCTCGCCGGGCTCGACGCGCAAGCCGTTCTCGACCGGCTGCGCCCTCACCTCATCAAAGCTGAAAAGGAGACCTCGAAATGACCCACGAAGAACTCCTCACCGGCGCGCGGCAGCGCCTTCAGGACACGGCGGGAAAGCTGTGCAAGTTGCTCGACCCGCTCGACGTGGCGGGCTCCTTCCTGGCCATCGGGGCGGTGCTTCTGGTCGCGGCCATCGGCCCGGAAAAGGCGGCGGAATACCTGCGCGAACTCTCAGACGAAATCCTCGCGAAGGAAGGCGGGGGCAGCGATGCGCTGCACTAAGGCCGAGCAGGCACGGACGCGGGCGGCGCTCCGGCTGCGCGTTGCGGACTTGCTCGACCACATCGCGAAAGAGACGGGCGACGGGCGATACAGGCGCGCGGCTGGGCATGTGCTGGGCGGCAAGGGCGGCAGACCGCCGGTAGACGACGCGGCGGCCCTGCGGCTCGCTCAGGCGCTATGCGCGGACGGCACGTCCAAGCGCGCGGCGGCGCTCACAGTTGCCCGCATCTATTCGGCGGCTGGCAATGTCACAGCAATGGCCGAGCGCATCCGAAAAAAGCTAGGACGGAAATAGAAAAATCCCACGATACTGCGCGCACCGTGGGCTATAGTTGCTTTGACTGAAATCACGGCCCGTCGAGACGACGACGCCAAGCTCACAGAGAGAATATACGATGTCTGAGACTGCAAAGCTAATTCAGGAAATTGGCGTCGCCTTCGAGGAATTCAAATCCGGCTACAATGCCCGCCTTGACGACCTCGAAAAAATCGCGGCCCGCCCGGCGCTCAAGGAAACTTCGGGCGAAATCCTGACCGGCGGCCAGAAAGAGCACGTTGACGCGTTCTCGCGCTGGCTCAAGAACCCGCACAGCCCCGAGACGAAAGCGCACCTCGCGCAGTTCGACACGAAGGCGGCATCGGGTCTCAGCGAAGGCGCGGGCGGCTTCCTGGTGCCTGAATTCCTGTTTCGCCAGATTGAATCGCGCGTTCAGGACGTGAACCCGTTTCGCGGTCTCGTCCGGGTTATCGGCGCATCGTCTGGCGACATCCGGCTTCCGGTGAACAACAACGACGCGGGCGTCGGATGGGTTGGCGAGGGCGACACGCGCACCGCGACCGCCGAGCCGACTGGCGCGCAGCGCACGCCGACAACGGGCACGATTTATGGCTACGTCTCGTCGTCGGAAGAGCTGATTTATGACAGCGCTTTCGACGTTCGTAGCTGGTTTGTCGAGGCCGTGGGCGACGCCCTCGCGAATGCCGAGGCCGAGGCCATCGTTACCGGCAACGGCACGAAGAAACCGACTGGCTTCCTGAACGCTACGCCCGAGGCGGTGGGCGACAACGACAGCCCGGCGCGGACGGTTGGCGCGCTCGAATACATCGCGACCGGCACGCTGGGCGCGTTCGTGGCGAACAACGCGGGCTCGCCCTACACCTGTCCCGAGGATGTCTTCGCGGATGTGGCCTATCGGGTGCGCTCCCAGTATCGCGCGAACGGCACCTGGGTCATGTCGTCTTCGACGGCGGCGGCGGTGCGCAAGCTTCGCGACAGCGACAACCGCTCGTTCTGGGTCGATAGCATGGCGATGGGCACGCCCCCGATGCTCTTGGGCCGCCCGGTTGTCATCGCCGAGCAGATGCCCGCCATCGGCGCGAACAGCTACTCCATCGCCTTCGGCGATTGGCGGCGCGCCTACACGCTCGTGGAACTCGGCGGGCTGCGGATTACCGTCGATGACAACATCACCACCCCCGGCCAGGTGAAGTTCTACATCAGGCGGCGTCTCGGCGGCATCACCGTGAATGACGATGCGGTCAAGCTGATGAAGTTCGCCGCGTCGTGATGAATTCCGGGGGCGGCTTATCGGTTGCCATGCCCCCGGTTGCGGCCGCACCTCGCGCTCCTGTGCGCGGCCGCGCTTCCCGCCTGCTGGCACCTCACCCGGCAGGCGGGCTTTCCTTCGGGGCCACTCGGAGACGGCGACCACGGCCAGCCGAAAAACGAAAAGCGGAATGTGCGGCCCCAAGCCTCTTCTTGAGCATTCAATTCCGCATGGCCGAGCGAGCGGCGAGGCACGGCGACACGGCAGCGCAAGGCTGCACGACGCTCCCCTCGCGGCCCGCGACCCAACATGAGGCAGGGAATGGAAAGTAACCCGATTTGGACGACCAAGCGGCTCAGCGAAGACGAGAAGAAAGCACTACGCCGAGGCACCGGCGTCCGCGTCATCACGGCAAACGAGGCTGCCGTCATGCTGCAAATGGCCGAGGGCCTGCTCAAGCCGGAAGGCGAGGAATACTCAAGCGTTGGCGCGCGCGTGCGCGACATTCAAGACGCTTGGCGCAAGGGCAAGCCGACACCCCGCCCGAAGTTCAGCGGGCGCGATGCATGAGCGGCGAGACCTCAGACGATTACGCACGCATCGTTTGGGCCGATGGCAATCATCGGATAATCCGCTGCCGGTCGGATCTTCAGTGGATTATCCAAAGACGCGAGCGGGGAAATGCGTCCCGCCCATGGCGTGCAACCGCGTTCGTGGTAAACCCGCGCAATCTGCGCAACTTCGCTCCATTGCCCGATGAAGTGCTAGCCCCGCTTCTGAAAAAGCGGGGCTAGACTGATAGTCCATGACAAGGCTGGTGCGAGAAACGGTTACTGTTTCTTTGCAGTCATCTCAGCTGCAGGAAGACGATCCCGTCTGCCATCGAGAATGGATAGGCTATTTAGTATCCGACCGATGGCGGCGTTGATTACAACGTCCCCACCATCGGCGACCAGGTCGCCGCTACATGTCACCTTGCCATTGACGGAAAGGTCTGACTCGTCGCACGTGCAGCCCTCGTATTTCTCAGTCAAAGCTTTGCAACATTCGCCGCCATCGATGACCACACCTTCACCAGCTGTGCAGGTTGCGGTCCCCGCGACGGCAAAGCCTGCAGTGCCGATCATCACGAAGATGAATGCAAGCGGTGAGATTGATTTCCACAGCATGTCTCATTCCTCACTAGTGTATCGCCAGATGCTTTGCGCGTCATTCGCGCAATATCTCGCGCGTCAAGATAGAAAACACGATAAATACCCGAAGCGATCGAGTCGTTTTTTGAAAGTCATTTACAGATTTTTACACATTAACATACATCATGGCTTCTCATCTGTGAGCAAAGTCACATGATTTTAGGCGCTGACTTCTTCACCGCGCAATCAATTGAACGGTGTCATGTCCGTTGGAGAGTTTTAGAACCCGTCAGGTCGCCAACCGGTGGCACAATGGAATGAAGTTCAAGATGGCTTCGATCGTACCGCACAGCGATGCGATACGTCTTGAGTAGGTGGATATATGGGCAACGATGATGGCTGTGCGCGGTGCGCTTTACGGAGCCAATCGGCTTCTTTGGGTGGGGGGCTCGTTTCGCTGGGCCTAGGCGCCCGGCGACCGTCACCCGCAAAAAGCGCGCGTTTCCACAAAACAGAAAAATGAGGTGAGCATTGCCTAGACGCAGAAAGCCGCTTGCCGTCGCCAGTGTCACGGGCGCGGACGTTAAGAACCCTCAGCGGTATTCTGGCCGCTCGAATCTGAAGGTTGCGCCCCTCGGGGAGCCGCCGAAGCGGTTGAGCGATGCCGAGCGGGACGCATGGCTGGAGCTTGCGGACGAAATGCCCTGGCTTGCGCATTCGGACAGGAAGATTGTCGAGGTGGCCGCGAAGCTGACTGTGCGCCTCGCGGCAGACACCGACATGGGCGTGAACGCGCTGGCACAGTTGCGCATGTGCCTGTCGTCAATGGGCGGCACTCCTGCCGACCGCAGCAAGGTTGTATTGCCCGATGACGAGGACGACGACCCGCTTGCCGAGTTTCTGAATTGACCGGGGGGGTGGGTTAATCCTTCCGGCCCAGCGTCCGGGCAACCGCCACACCCGAGGGACAGAAACGCTAACCCAGAAAAATCGACGGTGTTCGCTGTTCCAGGCCTCAGCCTCGGCGAGTCCTGCGCGCAACACGGACACGCGCGCGAGTGCTTGTTCTGGCGACGTGCCCGGCCATCGCGTTGACCTGACCCGTGTTGAAGTTCACCTTCATTGGAACGATTTTGGGGTGGGGCAAAGAACATGGACAATCAAGCTACGACCGCGACCGGTAAACCTCATGAAGAGGTTCCGCTTACGCTCAAGGATGACAACGCTGTAGAGAGGCTGCGCGCCTCTCGGGTGAAATACCGGCAGAATCTCGAGATTGACGCGAAGAAGTCTGGCGCCGAATGGCTGATGTCATTTGCGAGCTACGAGCAGATCATGTTTCTGCACGCCGTAAAGGCTGGCAAACATAAAGATGGCCGTGAAATGCAACTCGACAATGCTGTTGTGCTCTTCGATGAGATCGACAGGCAGATCCCGCGGGTCTCGAAAGTCGCGAGCTGGTCGAGAGATGATATCTGGCTGGAAGCCTTCATAAACGGCGCCCTGGAGCGCTGGAGCGAATTCTCCGACAAGGTTGAAAACGCCTAACGCGGTTTGGTCCGCAATCAGCGTTAACGAAGCCTTAAGCCATCATCTGCCTTCGTAACGCGCGGCCACCCTCGTAGGAGATCAAGGGCAGCCGCGGCACGCCACGCGAGCAGAACACGCCACCGATACGCAAGCAAGCTGGTGGCGTGTTCATTCGACAGACTGCGCTTGTCAAATCCGCGGCGGGTTTGCGTCCTCTTTTTGACGCCTCAAGAGGCGAGCTAGGCGCATGACGAGGCGCCAGACGCTCGGATATTTTCCGTTCGGGCGCGACCGATCTAAACACCGCCTCAAGGCAGGCCGAAGTTTGTCCACCTCGATCGCGCCCCCGCGCGCGCGAGGCGTAAACTTATCTGTTGGTAAGGTTGCCGTGTGCAACGTTGTCAGCCATTGTCCATGCATGGGCCGGGGACTCTCACCACTACAACGCGAAATCCTCGAAGTGTTGGCGCAGTTTCCAGAATGTCCCGAGTCGGGCATCGTCAACGTTAAGTGCTGGCCGCGACCGACGGACGTTATCCTGGCGCTAGGCCGCGAGCCGACAAATTCTAACCGCAACACAGTGAGCAAGGCTCTTAGGTCTCTTTGCGCTCGCGGGCTCGTCGTGCCGCTTCGCGCGGAATTGCCAAGCCCGGGCAATGGATATCGCTACGCATTGCGAGCTAGCTAAAATGGCTGAATGAAAAAGCCCCCGACCGGGGCCGGGGGCAGGGTCGCGCTGTGCCGTTTGGAACACAGCATCGAAAGGGAAGCTTACGCGAGGCTTTTAATCGCTGGCAATCGCCTTGCGGGCTTCTTCAAGCGCCGCAGCGTGTTCCCCGTAGGCTTCCATGGCGCCGCCGATAATCGTGCGAAGCGCGTTGAGGTCATTGTTGCCAACGGTTCCGGCATCATCTGCGTCAGCAAACCAACGCGCGGCGCATAAGGCGGCTTTCATCCGGTCAAGGGCGCCGCAGTAGTTGGTGGCGTCCAGCAGGATGCTATGGGCGTCCCTGATGCTCTCAGGGCCGGGGACTGATTCAACGGGGTTGAGCATTGCCGTCTCCATCGGTGAGATTGCCCGGTCGGCGTCCTGGCATTGCGGACTCAACCAAACCGTGCTTGATAGTTTGACTATCATAAGCGGGCTCAAACGATGTCAATAGAAAAACTATCAATCCGGCAAATCAAGGCGGCCCGCGAACTGTTGGGCTGGAGCCAGCGCGACCTTGCAAAGCATTCGGGTGTGTCGCTTCCCACAATCATGCGGCTTGAAGCTGCGGGCGGCGAACTTGGCGGGCGGAAATCGACGGCGGACGCGATCCGCGCGGCTTTCGAGGCGGCGGGCTTGGTGTTCATTTTCCGAAACGGCGGCGGGCTTGGTGTTCGCCTGCGCTGATTCCGCGAAATCTGGCTAGGCCGTTACCCGTGGCGTTACCCGAGACGACAAAATAGCCAAGGCATCCAGATTAATTCATTGTTTTTATTAAATATTATTAGTTTAACTGGCAATAGAAGCCTTGATCCTTGTTCACGGTCCCCTCGATCCCGAGGACGAGAAGCCGGTCCTTCAGGGGTCTCATCCATTCGAGGTCGAAGAGGTGCTGGGCGTTCTCGATCATCAGCACCTCGAGCGCGGGAAGATCGAGGATCGGCCTGAAATCCTCGACCTTGCTTGGCGAATCGATCTGCAGCACGTGGAGCTTCTTGAGGTTCCTGAGCGGTGCGAGGTCGGGCGCGCGCATCGGGAAGCGCAGGTCGAGATGGACGAGTTCGGTCAGTTCGCCGATTTCATCCAGGAAGTCCTGGTCCGCCGCGGCGGCGGCAAGCCCGGTCAGCTGCTTCATCGCACCGACGCCCCTGTGGGACTTCTTCACCCGGTGTAGCTCGGCCTCGATCGCGTCGGGCGGGATCTCGGCGGCCGACTTGCGCGGCGGCCCCACCCGCAGCCGGTGCCGGTAGCGGTTGACGAGTGCGCGGAAGTAGGCCGGGCTCTCGGGATCGAGGCCGAATTTCCCGGTGCCTGCCATCCATCACCCCCTTCCAGCCGCCCGGGATCAGACCGCGACTTGCGGCCGGTGTTCGTCGCCGAAGGCCCGGGCGCGTTCATAGGCCCGCGCCGCACGAAGGATCGTCGCCTCGGCGAAGGGTCGTCCGACCAGCTGGAAGGCGACCGGCAGTCCGTTCGCGCTGATCCCGCAGGGCAGCGTCACGGCGGGCAGACCGAGGAAGTTGAACGGTCGGGTGCAGTGCCCGGTATCCTCGATCTTTGCCGCCGAGCCCCCCACGGGGTCGCCCGCGATCGGCGGCGGCTCAAAGGGCCAGACCGGTGCGAGGATCGCGTCGACCTGTGCAAGCGGGCCGTCGAGCACAGCGCGCAGCAAACGTGCCCGCTGGCCGAGCGCGGCGACATAGGCCGCTCCGGTGACGAAGAGGCCGGCGGCCATCCGGCCCAGCGTCTCGGGGCCGTAGTCGGGCGCGCGGGTCCTGAGCCAGTCGCGATGCTGCGCTGCCGCCTCGACATTGATCACGATCACGTTGAGGCGGTTCGCGTGCTCGATCCCGGGCAGGTCCACCTTCGAGACGGTGGCCCCCTCGGCCTCGATCAAGCGCCCGACATCTTCCATCTGCCGCCCGAGGTCGTCGGACAGGGGGGCGAAGAAATAGCGCTCGGCAATCCCGATGCGGAGGCCCTTCAGGCCGTCCTCGATCCCCGCCATGAGGTCGACGGGCGGGCGGCGCACAGACTGGGGATCTTCGGGGTCGTGTCCGGCCATGACCTGCGTCATCAGCGCCGCGTCGCGCACCGTGCGGCACAGCGGCCCGACCGTGTCGAGCGACCCGGCGAGCGGAAAGACGCCCGAGCGCCCGATCAGCCCGGCCGTGGGCTTCAGCCCGACCAGCCCGCAGGCCGCGGCCGGCAGCCGGATCGAGCCGCCCGTATCCGAACCAAGCGCCGCGGCGACCGCCCCGGCCGCGACCGAGGCGGCCGAGCCCGACGATGAGCCGCCGGGCAGATGCGCCGTGTTCCAGGGATTGAGAACGGGCCCGGTATGGACGTTCCGCCCGTCGGGGCCGAGCGCGAATTCGACCGTGTTGAGCCGGCCAAGATCGACAGCCCCGGCCCGGTCGAGTGCGCGGAGCGCGGGACCCGTGACGCGCGCAACATGGCCCTTGAGAATGGTCGAGCCCGCCTCGATCACCCAGCCTGCGCGGCCGTAGAGATCCTTGTGGGCCATCGGCACGCCGCAAAGCGGGCCCGGGTCCTCGCCTGCAGCGAGCGCGTCGTCGACCGCGCGCGCCTGCTTCAACGCGGCTTCGGGCTCGAGCCGCGCGACCGAGTTCAGGCGCCCCGTTGCGGTCTGCAGCGCGGCGAGGTGCCTCTCCGCCAGCTCGGTGGCCGAGACAGCGCGGGTGCGGACGAGCGCGGCGACCGCCTCGACGCTTGCGCCTGTCGTGGCGTCCGCCGGGGCGGGCTCGGCGGCCGGGGGCGGCGCTCCGCCACCGGTCGCGGGGTTCTCGGCGATCGAGCGCAGGGCTGCCGGATAGACCGAAGGATCGGCCGCCTCGAAGGGATCATGCGAGAGCCCGGTCGCGAAAGCCGAGTGCTGCTCGGCGGTTTCGCGCGCGGCGGCGATCATCGCCTCGTCGATGCCCTGCGCGGCGAGAATGGCGACCCAGTCGTCCGAGCCGGTCATACCGCACCGGCCTCCGCCAGTTCCGGAATCTGCCAGTCCTTGCCCGGGATCGAGGCAAGCAGCTCGCGCGTGTAGGCGTGCTTGGGATCGGCGAAGACCTCGGCCAGTGTGCCGTGCTCGACCACCTCGCCCTTCGACATCACGACGATGGTGTCGCAAACCTGCGCCGCCACCCGAAGGTCGTGGGTGATGAAGACGACGCTGAGGCCCAGCCGGTCGCGGATCTCGGCCAGAAGTTCCAGCACCTGCGCCTGGACGCTGACGTCGAGGGCCGAGACGGGCTCGTCCGCGACAAGAACCTCGGGGTCCATGGCGAGCGCGCGCGCGAGCCCGATGCGCTGGCGTTGCCCGCCCGAGAATTCGTGCGGGAACCGCTCGGCAACCTCCGGCTTGAGGCCGACGAGGCCGAGCAGCTCGCGTGCCCGAGCCATCGCTTTCGACTTCGGCACGCCGTTCGCGACCGGGCCCTCGCAGATGATCTCGCCGATCTTGCGGCGCGGGTTGAGCGAGGCGTAGGGATCCTGGAAGACCATCTGCACCCGCCGGCGGTGAGGCTTGAGCTGCCGTTTCGAGAGTGGCGCAAGGTCGATCCCGTGAAGGTCGATCCGCCCGCCATCGGGCTGCAGCAGGCGCACGATCATCCGCGCGACGGTCGATTTGCCCGATCCCGACTCGCCCACGATGCCGATCGTCTCGCCGCGCTTCAGCGTGAAGGACACGTCCTTCGCGGCGTGGACCTCGCGCCCCTTCGCGAGAAGGCCACTCTGCCTGTAGGTCTTGTCGAGGTCCTCGACTTTCAGGATCGGCACGCCCTCGATCGGCGTGCGGCTGCGCGGCGTCAGCGAGGGAATTGCCCGGATCAGAGCGCGCGTGTAGGGCGCCTCGGGCCGGTTGAGGATCTGGTCGGCCGTCCCCGTCTCGACCACCTTGCCGTGTTGCATCACGAGGATTCGGTCGGCGACCTCGGCCACCACGCCGAAGTCATGCGTGATGAACATCACGCCCGTCCCGTGCAGGTGCTGCAACTCGCGAATGAGCTTGAGGATCTGCGCCTGGGTCGTCACGTCCAGCGCGGTCGTCGGCTCGTCCGCCACCAGGACCTTCGGGTCCATGATGAGCGCCATTGCGATCATCGCGCGCTGGCGCTGCCCGCCCGAGAGCTGGTGCGGATAGGAAGCCGCGATCCGCGGCGGATCGGGAAGGTGGACCTCGGCGAGGAGGGCCAGCACCCGCTCCATCCGCTCTGCGGCCGAGAGGCTGGTATGGACGATCAGCACTTCCTCGATCTGCCGGCCCACCGTCATCAGCGGGTTGAGCGCGGTCATCGGCTCCTGAAAGATCATCGAGAGCTGTTCGCCGCAGAGCAGCCTGCGCTCGTGCTTGGGCAGTTGCAGGAGGTCGCGTCCGCCGAAGATGATCTGGCCCGCCGAGGCGCGGACGCGCGGCTCGGGCAGGAGCCCCATCATCGCCCGAGCGGTCAGCGACTTGCCCGAACCGGACTCGCCCACGACGCAGACGATCTCGCCCGCGTTGAGCGTCATCGAGAGATCCTCGACGGCGTAAGGCCGGTCCGCGCCATCGGGAAGGGCGACATGAAGGTTGCGGATGTCGACAAGCGGCGCGGTCATCCCTTGCGCTCCCTCAGCCGCGGGTTCAGCGCGTCGTTCAGGCCCTCGCCCACGAGGTTGATCGCAAGCACGGTCAGAAGGATCGCCACGCCGGGGAAGGTGCATATCCACCAGGCGCGCCGCAGGACCGTCCGGCCCGCGCCGACCTGGAAGCCCCAGCTCATCACGTTGGGATCGCCGAGGCCGAGGAAGGAGAGACCCGACTCGATCAGGATCGCTGTCGCGACGAGCAGCGAGCCCGCGACGATTACGGGCGAGAGGCAGTTCGGCAGTATCTGGATGAGGATGATCTTCCAGTCCGGCACCCCCATCACGACCGAGGCCTGGACGAACTCGCGGTTCTTCATGGAGAGGAACTCACCGCGCACCAGGCGCGCGAGCGCGGGCCACGACACCACCGCGATCGCGATGATGATCGACTGGATCGAGGGCGACATGATCGCGACGAGGAGGATCGCGAAGACGAACGAGGGGATCGTCTGGAAGACCTCGGTGATCCGCATCAGGAGGTCGTCGATCCAGCCGCCGTAATAGCCCGCGAGCGCCCCCATGAGGGTTCCGAAGACCACGGCGACCACGGTCGCGACCAGCCCGATCATCAGCGAGGTGCGCGCGCCGTGTGCGATGCCCGCCATCACGTCGCGCCCCAGCGTGTCGGTGCCGAAGATCCATTCGCCGAACGGCGGCGACATCGGCCGCCCAGCCAGGCTGAAGGGATTGTCGGGATAGATGATGGGCGCGATCGCGGCCAGGACGATGACGCCGATAAGGATCGCAAGGCCCAGAACCGCCGGTCGGTTCCGCGCGAATAGACGCCAGAAACCGAGCGCCCGCGCGCGCAAGTTCGGCGCTTCCCCCTCGGGGAGCTGTTCCGTGAGATCGGTCATTTCAGTTCGATCCTGGGGTCGAGCAGGGTGTAGAGGATGTCGACGATCAGGTTCACGATCAGAACCAGCACCGCCGAGAGGAAGAAGATTCCCATCAAGAGGTTGAGATCGCGCGCGAAGAGCGATTCGAAGGCGAGCTGGCCGAGACCGGGCCAGCCGAACACCGTCTCGACGATGACCGAGCCCCCAATCAGTGACGAGACCTGCACGCCTGCCATGGTAACGACGGGAAGAAGCGCGTTGCGAAGCACGTGCCGGAATGTGATGCGCCGCTCCGAGAGCCCCTTGGCCCGCGCCGTGATGACGTAGTCCATCCCCGCCTGCTCGAGCATCGAGGCGCGCATCAGCCGCGTGTAGAGCGCGAGATAGAAGAGCGAGAGCGTGATCGCCGGCAGCACCAGATGATGCGCGATGTCGAGGACCCGCGCCCAGCCCGTGTGAAAGGCCGCGATCGTCTCCATGCCCGATGTCGGGAACCAGCCCAGATTGATCGAGAAGACGACGATGAGCATCAGCCCGACCCAGAAAAGCGGCGTCGCGTAGCTGACCAGCGCAAGGATCGAGATGACGTTGTCGCGCCAGGTGTTGAGCCCGGTCGCGGCGAGGAGTCCGAGCAGGATGCCAAAGCCGACCGCGAGCAGGATGGTCGTGACCATCAGGATCAGGGTCGGGCCCAGCCGGTCGATCACCAACTGCGCGACCGGCATGTCGTGGCGGAAGGAGTACCCGAAGTCGAGCATCAGGACGCGCCCGACATACTGGGCAAGTTGCACCGGCACCGGCTTGTCGAGGCCGAACTTGGCCCGCAGCTCGGCCATGTATTCGGGCGTCGCGCTTCCCGCCTCGCCCGCGAGCACGTCGGCGGCGTCGCCGGGCGCGAGCTTGAGCAGCAGGAAGTTGATGATGATGATGGCAAGCAGGATCGGGATCGCCTGGAGAAAACGGCGCAGGATGAAGGCGATGCGTCCGCTCATGCCGGTCGCGCCGCGCCGAGGATGGATCCGGGGCGCGAGGCCCCGGATCCGGCAGTGGGTGCATCTGGACGCATTCGGGGCATCACTGCTCGAAATACGCGTCGGCGAAGGAGTGGTAGACGCCCAGCGGGCCCATCACCGCGTTCTTCAGATTGGCGCTGTGAACGGTGGTGAACTCGAGCTCGTGCATGAAGATGATCGGCGAGGCGTCGACGATCTGGCGCTGGAAGTCGTGGTAGAGTTCGGCGCGCTTCTTCGGGTCGTTCTCGACGCTGGCCGCGTCCATCAGGGCGTCGGTTTCGGGCGATGACCACTTGGTGCCGTTCACGAAGACCGTGCCCGGGCGGATCTGGTTCGAGTGGTACTGGCGATGGACACCCAGCACCGGGTCAGGCAGGCCGTAGAGCCAGTTCGAGGACATCTCGTAGTCGTAGTCGGTGTAGACCCGCTTCAGCCAGGTCGCCACGTCCTCGTAGCGTAGCTCCGCGGCGATCCCGAGCTCGGCGAGCACCTGCTTCACGTATTCGCCGAAGCGGCGCCATTCCTCGCCATAGGGCGTGAGGTCATGGATCATCCGGAAGCGGATGCCGTCCGCGTCGCGGGGAAGTCCCGCCTCGTCGAGCATCGCGTTGGCCTTTGCGATGCGGTCGTCGACCTCGAAGCTCTCGACACCATCGGTGGTGAAGATGCCGCTCGGCTCGAACGCCGAGTGGATCGGGCCAGTTGCGGGCTTGCCGAAGCCGAACCAGATGTTGTCGATGACGAACTGCCGGTCCAGGGCCGTCGCAATCGCCTTGCGTACCAGCGGGTTGTCGAACGGCGCCTTGGTGACGTTGAACTGCAGCTGCATGATCGGCGCAACGTATTCATAGCCCTTGGTCGTCACGTCGATCTCGGGCATTTCGCCCAGGCGCGGCACGTCGATGTTCGGGATCGCGCCGAACGCACCGAAATGAACCTCGCCGTTCTCGATCGCCGCGGTTCGGGTGGAGGCATCCGCGATGAAGCGCACGACAACGCGGTCAAGGTAGGGCTTGCCCTCCTGCCAGTAGTTCTCGTTCTTGTCGAGGCGGACGAACTGGCCCTTCTGCCATTCGACGAACTTGAAGGGGCCCGTGCCCACCGGCGCGTTCGCGGTCGGGTTCTCGCGCGGGTCGGTCCCTTCGAACAGGTGCTTGGCGACGATCGGGCTTTCATAGCCATTGAGCGAGATCATTAGGTAGGGCGCCGGCTCGGAGAGCTTGAAGACGGCCGTGTAGTCGTCAGGCGTCTCGACCGCCTCGATGACCTTGAGCGTGGCGCCGCCGCGGGGGTGAACCTCGCGCAGGACGTTCATGATCCCATACTGCACGTCCGCCGAGGTGAACGGCTTGCCGTCATGCCAGGTGACACCCTCGCGCAGCTTGAAGGTGATGGTCTTGCCGTCTTCGCTGACGGTCCAGCTTTCGGCCAACGAGGGCTTGAGCGTGAGGCCGTCGCCGACGTCGATCAGACCCTCGTACACCTTGGCGGCAACCTGGCCGATCGGACCGGACGTCGAGAGATAGCTCGCGAGGTTGGGTGGCTCGGGCACGGTGACCTGAACCAGCGTGCCACCGCTTTGCTGTGCGAGGGCGGGACCGGTCACGAGCGCGAGCGATAGACCGATGGCGGCAAGGATACGACTGTGTCGTCCCATGGGCTGTCATCCTTCTTCCTGTCGTGGCGCGCGGGTCGTGCCCGAGCGCGGCTTTTCTTTTGTGGAAACCGGGGGTGTCCGATGTCGACGATAGCCCGTGAGAAAATACATGGAAGATGTGAGTTTGCGTCGAACGCGAAAAATTGACACATACCTTGCGGAATCTGCAGCTTCTGGCCACGAGTCCAGTTTGAGCTTTCAGGACCGGACGCTGGCACTTCTTCCACATGAAGGGATCGGGCAAGATCCGGAAATCGAGACGACGGGCCGGATCTCTCGCGGATGCGAGCGGGCTGCCCCGGTCCGATGCTGCGTCCGCCGCCCCATGCCACAGGAGCAATTGATGCTTGAGAAACGCGACTTCTACATCGACGGCGAATGGCGCGCGCCCAGTGCCCCGAACGACCTTGAAGTGATCGACCCGTCGACCGAGGAGGCTTGCGCCGTGATCTCGCTGGGCAGCCGGGCCGACACGGATGCGGCCGTCGCCGCTGCGGTGGCAGCGTTCCCGGGCTGGGCGGCGACGCCGAAGAAGGACCGGATCGCGCTGGCCCAGAGAATTCTCGAGGTCTACGAATCGCGGGCGGATGACATGGCCGAGGCGATCAGCCTCGAAATGGGCGCGCCGATCGACCTTGCGAAGACCCAGCAGGTGCCCGCCGGATCCTGGCACATCAGGAACTTCATCCGCGCGGCCGAGACGTTCGAGTTCGAGCGCCCGCTTGGCGCGCACGCTCCGAACGATCGCATCCTCTACGAGCCGGTCGGCGTCTGTGGCCTGATCACGCCGTGGAACTGGCCGATGAACCAGGTGACGCTAAAGGTCATCCCCGCGCTGCTGAGCGGTTGCACCATGGTGCTGAAGCCGTCGGAAATCGCGCCCCTGTCGTCGATGCTGTTCGCCGAGATCATGCACGACGCCGATACGCCCGCGGGGGTCTTCAACCTGGTCAATGGAGACGGCGCGGGCGTCGGCACGCAGCTTTCGGGTCATCCCGATGTCCACATGGTCTCGTTCACCGGCTCGACCCGGGCCGGCATCGCGATCTCGAAGACCGCGGCCGACACGCTCAAGAGGGTGCATCTCGAGCTTGGCGGCAAGGGCGCCAACATCATCTTCGCGGATGCCGACGACCAGGCGGTGAAGCGCGGCGCGCTGCACTGCTTCAACAATACCGGCCAGTCCTGCAACGCGCCGACGCGCATGCTGGTCCAGCGCGAGATCTACGATCAGGCGGTCGAGACGGCGGCGGCCACCGCCGGGATGGTGCAGTCCGGCTCCACGCGTGAGCCCGGTCGTCACATGGGCCCCGTGGCCAGCCAGAGCCAGTTCGACAAGATCCAGGAGCTGATCCAGACGGGCATCGACGAAGGGGCGCGGCTGGTCGCCGGTGGAACCGGGCGCCCCGAGGGGTTCAATCGCGGCTACTACGTCCGCCCGACGGTCTTTGCCGATGTTTCGAACGACATGACCATCGCACGCGAGGAAATCTTCGGCCCGGTGCTGTCGATCATTCCGTTCGAGAGCGAGGAGGAGGCGATCGCCATTGCCAACGACACCCCTTACGGCCTGACGAACTACGTCCAGAGCCAGGACGGCGTGAAGCGCAACCGCCTAGCGCGGCGCCTTCGCTCGGGCATGGTCGAGATGAATGGCAAGCCGCGCAGTGCAGGCAGCCCCTTTGGCGGCATGAAAGCCTCGGGCAACGGGCGCGAGGGCGGCGTATGGGGGCTCGAGGATTTCTGCGAGGTCAAGGCGGTCAGCGGCTGGGCTGACGATGCCTGAAGCCCCGGTCTGAAGGGACCGGCGCGTCGAGCGGCTCAGCCGCTCGATGCGGTTTTCCGGGCCTTCTCGAGCCCGCTCATCAGGGCATCCACGATCTGGTCGATCGCGCCGTGGCGTCGGAAATACACCGCCGGGTCGCGCGCCAGGGGCTCGAATTTCGACATCGCCGCGAGCGCCCGCTGCGCCTCCTGCGCTTTGCCAAGCTCGCCATTGGCGATCGCGAGAAGAGCATAGCTCACCGCTGAGCCGTCCACGGCAGAGAGCTTGGCGAAATGCAGCATCTGCTCGTAATCGTGGTTCAAGCAGTGAGAGACCGCGATCAGGTGATAATACCAGCCGGGGGGACGGGCCGAACGGTCGATCGCATGATTGAGGAGTGCGATCCCTTCCTCGAACTTGCCGCGCACCGCAAGCCGCCAGCCCAACTGCGCAAGAGCGTCCGGGTCGTGCGGGTTGAGCGCCACGGCTTGCCGCGCCAGGCGCTCGGCTTCGTCATAATGGCCCATGTAATGATTGATCGACGAGAGTGCCTTCAGCGCCAGAGGGTTCTGCGGCTCGAGCGCGACCGCGCGGGACGCGGCCGAGAAGGCGGAGTTGTACTGGGCCGGCAGCTCATCGAGCCCCGTGAACTCGTAGCGCCCCGCATCGAGGTGGAGCCAGCCCAGCATGGCCCATGCATCGCTGTAGCCGGGATCACGCCGCACCGCCTCGCGCAGGCAGTCGAACACCGGCTGGAATTCGGTTTTCGAGAAGCTCCGCCGATATCCATAAGCGCGCAGCACGCAGATATAGCTTTGCATGCTCGACACCGAGGGGGTTTCGGCCCTGAGCCGCAGGTCATTCGCGACGATCCCGTAGGGCTGCCCCAACGCGGTCGCGATATCGCCCGACAGGTCGCGCAGGACCTGGGCGAAGGTCGCCGGTGCCAGCGGCGCGTCGGTTCCTTCTGTCCACAAGACGCGCCCGGTCTCGGCTTCGACAAGCTGCGAGGCGACGTGAATCTGCTCGGCGGTCGTCGTGACAGAGCCGGTGACCACATAGGCGACACCGAGCTTGCGAGCGAGCTCGATGCCCCCATTGGCCTGAACGGTGCTCGCTGTCGGAGAGACGTAGACACGGAAGCCCGGGAACTTCATCAGGCTGCCGATCAGCTCCTGTTGAATTCCTTCGGCGAGGCGGCGGCTGTCCTCGGCTGCATCGAGCGTCGTGAACGAGGTCACGACGATGGCTGGCTCGAATGCTGCACTGCGCGCCGGCGGTTCGTCGGCGGGCGTGATCAGCAGCCAACTGAGCGCGGCTCCGATCGCCAAGACGATGCCGAGGCCTGCCGACAATAAACCCAGGGCAGGCATCTTCCGTCGCGGCGCCGTCCCGGAAGCCGGTTCGACCGTGGCACCCTCGTCCAACGGTGGGTCGCTTCCCGCTGACCCCGCGCCCGATGGCTGGGTGCCCTCCTGCCACTCGAAACGCGGCACGTAGGATCCCTTCGGCATTGAGATCAGCACCGCGTCGTTGCGTCCGGCGGACACGTAGTAGCCGTCGAGGTCGCGCCGAAGCCGTCTCGCCTCGAGGCGCACGACGGGATCCGTCTGGGGGTCGAAGCTGTCGTCGCGGCCGAAGACCTCGACCGCGATCGTGTAGCCCTTCAGCCGCGAGCCCCGCCCCGCAAGCGTTTCCTCGACGATGAATCGCAGGAAGTCGCGCCGCCGTTCGCTTGCCTGGAACTGCTCGCTGGACAGGGTCCTCTCAAGCTGCGCCACGACCTCCTCCGCCGATGGCTTGACGTCGGCGGGTGGCGGGATGGCGGCGGCAGTGTCACTTTGCGTCATGCGATTGGCTGAATGAGCGTTTCTGGCGAATTGCAATACTCAACACGCGCTGCGAGGCACGCCCGCAGCTTTGTGCGAATTCTAGCATTGTCCTGCAACATTGTCGTGGCGCGCCCCTGCATGCGACGTTTTCGCCTGCGGGAGCCTCATGTTCCCCTGTTGCGGGAAGGTCCGCACATGTTCGCACCTCCCCGGATCCGGGCATCCGTCGCACGCTCGTGCCGAAGATTCGCCCCTGCGCGACGCGCCCCGTGAGATGGCGTGGCCTGCAGCTGCGAGAAAGCCCTTGGGCCCCGGCCATGGATGCCATGCATGCGATCCTCGATCGTTTCCCGATGCGCGCTCTGGAGATCCTGCGGCGCAGCCAGCGGGATCCGCGTTTAAGGTCGATCTGCGGAGATTACGCGGAAGCGGCCTCGGCCCTGCGCCACTGGGAGGGCATGGCCGGCGACCTGCACCCGACAACCCGGGAGTATCGCAGCTTTGTCGGCGAGCTCGAGAACGAGATCCTCGGTCGCCTCGACGAACCTGGTGACTGAGGCCGAGCAGGGATGGCCCGGACGCCGCGCGCCCGCATGGAAGGCGCGGTTGGCGTGCCCGTGAAACCGACGAACCCGCGATTTTCAATCCAGGAGGAATTGACCATGCGACCCAGATCGACACGCCGGAGCATGCCGGGGCGGACCGTCCGCGCCGTGCTGTCGGCACTCCCGGCGCTTGCGCTGGCGGCGGGCGCGCTGTTCGCGCCAGACGCCCAGGCGCAGGACATGAAGCCCAACATCCTGCTGATCGTGTCGGACGACACCGGGTGGGGCGATCTCGGGCCCTATCTCGGCGGAGCGGCGCGCGGCATGCCGACACCGGCCTTCGACAAGCTGGCCGATGAAGGCATGTTCTTCACCAACTTCTACGGCCAGCCGAGCTGCACTCCCGGCCGCGCAGCGATGCAGACCGGTCGCATCCCCAACCGCTCGGGCATGACCACCGTGGCCTTCCAGGGCCAGGGCGGCGGACTGCCGGCGGCCGAATGGACGCTGGCCTCGGTTCTCAAGACCGGCGGCTACAAGACCTACTTCACCGGCAAGTGGCACCTGGGCGAGAGCGACTACGCGCTGCCCAACGCGCAGGGCTACGACGTGATGAAGCACGCCTTCCTCTATCACCTCAACGCCTATACCTACGCCGACCCTGCCTGGCACCGAAACATGAGCCCGGACCTTCGCGAGATGTTCGCGAAGGTCACCACCGGCTCGCTTTCCGGCAACGCGGGCGAGAAGGCGACCGAGGACTTCAAGGTCCTGGGCAATGCGGACACGCCAAAGGACGGCAAGGTCGGCATTCCTTATCTCGACGCCTACGTCCAGGACACGGCATACGGGTTCCTCGAGGACGCCGCCAAGGACCCCGACACGCCGTTCTTCATCAACGTCAACTTCATGAAGAACCACCAGCCGAACATTCCGCATCCCGATTTTATCGGCAAGTCGATCTCCAAGTCGGACTATGCCGACGCGGTGGTCGAGCTCGACGCCCGCGTGGGCAACGTCTTGAAGAAGCTCGATGACCTCGGCCTCGCCGACAACACCCTGGTCGTCTACACGGTCGACAACGGCGCGTGGCAGGACGTGTATCCGGACTCGGGCTACACACCGTTCCGCAGCACGAAGGGTACCGTCCGCGAGGGCGGCAGCCGCGTGCCCGCCATCGTGCGCTGGCCGGGCAAGGTCGAACCCGGATCGAAGAGCGACGCCATCGTCGGCGGCCTCGACCTGATGGCGACCTTCGCTGCCGCTGCCGGCGTCGACCTGCCGACGGAGGACCGCGAGGGCCAGCCGATCATCTTCGACAGCTACGACATGACCCCGGTGCTGACCGGCTCGGGCGAGTCGAAGCGCAAGGACTGGTTCTACTTCACCGAGGACGAGCTCTCGCCCGGCGCGGTGCGGGTCGGAAACTTCAAGTACGTGTTCAACCTGCGTGGCGACGACGGCGCCAAGACCGGCGGCCTCGCTGTCGACACCAACCTTGGCTGGAAGGGCGCGGAGAGCTACGTCGCCACCGTGCCCCAGGTCTTCGACCTGCTGGCCGATCCGCAGGAGCGCTACGACATCTTCATGACCACCTTCACCGAGAGCACCTGGGCGGTTGTTCCGGCCAACGAGGCGGTGAAGGAGAAGATGAAGACCTACATCAAGTATCCGCCCCGCAAGCTGCAGTCCGAAACCTACACGGGCCCGATCACGCTGAGCCGCTACCAGCGGTTCAAGTGGGTCCGCGAGCAGCTGGAGAAGGACGGGGTGAACATAGGTATGCCCACGGGCAACTGAGCTAGAATGCATCACGGCCGGGCCCGTTCGCGGGCCCGGCGACGCGCAACACCCTCATCCGGACATCAGATCATGCTCGACGCCCTCAGAGAACTTGGTCGCGCCGCTTCCTTCGGTCTTCTCGCGCTCTCGGCCAGCGCGGGCCTCACCCTAGCCGCCGAGGACCCTCTGCCATCGTGGAACGATGGTGAGACCAAGGCTGCGATCGTCGACTTCGTTTCGGCCGTGACTTCGGAGGGCGGCGCGGACTACGTGCCACCCGATGATCGCATCGCGACCTTCGACAATGACGGCACGCTGTGGAGTGAGCAGCCGATGTATGTGCAGCTCGCCTTCGCGCTCGATCGTATCAAGGCGATGGCGCCCGACCATCCGCAATGGAAGGAGACCGAGCCCTACAAGTCGGTCCTGGCCGGCGACATGAAGGGCCTTGCCGCATCAGGCAAGAAAGGCCTGCTCGAGATTGTCGCCACCACTCATGCGGGCATGAGCAGCGAGGAATTTGCGCAGATCGCGGCCGACTGGATCGCGACGGCCAAGCATCCGGTGAGCGGCAAGCTTTATACCGAGATGATCTACGCGCCGATGCTCGAACTCATCAACTATCTCAAGGCAAACGACTTCGAGGTCTTCATCGTCTCGGGCGGCGGCATCGAGTTCATGCGCCCCTGGACCGAGAAGACCTATGGCATCCCGCCCGAGAACGTCGTCGGCTCGTCGATCAAGACCAAGTACGAGATCCGGGATGGCAAGCCCGTGATCTTCCGGCTGCCCGAGATCGACTTCATTGACGATGGCCCCGACAAACCGGTCGGCATCCAGAAGTTTATCGGCAAGCAGCCGATCGCGGCCTTTGGCAACTCGGACGGCGATTTCCAGATGCTGGAATGGACCACCGCGGGCGCCGGGCGCCGTCTCGGCATGATCGTTCACCACGACGACGCCAAGCGGGAGGTCGCCTATGACCGGAAGTCCCATATCGGGCACCTCGACAAGGCGCTTGATGCCGCGCCCGAGAAGGGCTGGCACCTGATAAGCATGAAGGACGACTGGTCGCGGATCTTCCCGGACTGAGTGCCGCATGGCGATCGGGATGGAGAAGGGTGCGCGGTGACAACGCGAGCGACCAGCGGTTGCCTGGCGGCGCTCCTTCTTCTCTCCACGGTCGAAGCGGCGCGCGCCGACGCCGACCTCGCCAAGCAACTTCAGAACCCGATCGCCAACCTGATCAGCGTCCCGATCCAGAGCAACTTCGACTTCGATCTCGGTCCCGCCGATGGATGGCGCAGCACGACGAACATCCAACCGGTCATTCCCATCACGTTGGGCGATGACTGGAACATGATCAGCCGGACGATCGCGCCGGTCATCTACCAGGACGATGTCGCGGGAGATTCAGGCTCGCAGTTCGGTCTCGGGGACACGTTGCAGAGCCTGTTCCTCTCGCCGCAGAAACCCGTGAAGACGCCGATGGGCAACCTCGTCTGGGGCGTCGGCCCCGCGGCGCAGATCCCGACATCGACCGACCGGCTCCTGGGCCTGGGAACGTTCGGGCTCGGCCCCACGGGTGTCGCGCTCTTCCAGCAAGGTCCGTGGACCTATGGCGCCCTGCTGAACCACGTCTGGGGCGTCGTCGAGACCAGGGACAACCTGCCCGATCTCAACAACACCTTCATGCAGCCCTTCATCGTCTACACGACGCAGTCGGCATGGTCGTTCTCGGTCAATTCCGAGCTCAACTACAACTGGGATGCGCAGAGCGGCGAGCACCTGGCCGGGCCGATCAATTTCGGGGTCGCGAAGCTCGTGAAGATAGGCGAGCAGCCGGTGCAGATCCAGGGCCGCCTGCGTTGGTGGGCTGCCGACACGCCCGCGAGCGCCGAGGGTCTCGGGTACACGGTCAATGTGACGTTTGTCTTTCCCAAGTGACGGAACCGCCGCGTGCGGAGGCGGCAGCATCCTTCGAACACCCTTCGGTTGCCCGGCGCGATGACGCTCCCGCCAGGGGCCTGCCCGTCGCGCAGAAGGTCAGACCGAGCTGAGCAGGATCGAGGTCTCGCTGTTCGTGATCCCTTCCACGCTTCGGACCTGGCGCAGCACGCGGTCGAAATCGGGCAGGCTGGCCGCACTGAGTTGCGCGACCAGATCCCACTTGCCATTGGTCGAGTGGAGCTGGCGAAGTTCCGGCAGGCCGCGCAGCTTGCGGATCACCGAGGTCGTTGATTGCCCCGAGACCTCGATCATCATGATCGCATGAACGCCGTCGGGCCCGTGATCCTGCCGGGCTCGGATGGTGAAGCCCAGCACGGCACCGCTTTCGAGCAGCCGGTCGAGCCGGTTCTGAACCGTGGCCCGAGAAACACCGAGGATCGAGGAGAGCTTCGAGACCGGTGCCCGCCCATCCTCGCGCAACACGGCAACCAGGCGTCGGTCGAGGTCGTCAAAGATGTGCATGGCAATTTGCGTATCTTCTGTTGGCATTTTGTATGAAACTTGTGCTCACTTCGCGCAGCATTGCAATGCAATTTGAGAGGCCAATAGGGGAATCTCCAGTGGATGTCGTCATCCCGCAGGAGACACCCGATGCCGCAACCGTCGCTGCAAGCGCCTGGCGCTGTCGTCATGATCCGGCCCCACTGCTTCACGCCGAATTCCCAGACCACCGGCGACAACAGCTTCCAGAAGCTTCCGAGCGGGCGCTCGCCCGAGCAGGTCGCGCGCGCGGCCTTCGACGAGGTGTCCCGGGCGGTCGATGCGCTGCGCGGTGCGGGCGTCGACGTTCACCTGTTCGAGGACGAGATGCCCGGGCGGCCGGATTCGGTCTTTCCGAACAACTGGTTCTCGACCCATGCAGGAGGGCACGTCGCCGTCTACCCGATGTATTCGGCGAACCGCCGGACCGAGCGGCGTCCAGACGTCCTCGAGATGCTCAAGCATCGCTTTCGCGTCCAGGACATCATCGACTATTCCGGGCTCGAGCAGGACGGGCTGTTCCTCGAAGGCACGGGCGCGATGGTGATCGACCATCTCGAGCGCGTCGCCTACGCGGTTCGGTCACGGCGTACGAGCGAGGTCCTGCTGGAGCGGTTCTGCACCCATTTCAACTACGAGCCAATTGTCTTCGATGCCGTCGACAGCAACGGGCTGCCGATCTACCACACCAACGTGCTGATGTGCATCGGTACCGATTTCGCAATGATCGGGCTCGAGGCAATCCGCGACGACGCGCGGCGCACCGAGATCGCCGAGCGCCTTCGCAGGGGCGGGCGCGACATCATCGAGCTGTCGCAGCACCAGATTGCGAACTTCGCAGGCAACGCCATCGAGCTGCATGGCCGCGACGGGCCGGTTCTGGCAGTGTCGCAATGCGCGCTCGACGCGCTCGACGCCGGGCAGATCGAGCGCATCGAGGCGCATGCCGACCTGCTCCCGCTCGCAATTCCCACCATCGAACTTGCCGGCGGCTCGGTTCGCTGCATGATCGCAGGGCTGCATCTCAGCCCACGCCCGGCCAAAACCGCTTGAGGTCCAGAACCATGCCACCGCTTCCCTCGGAACTCGCCTATGTTCCCTTCGTCTCGGTCGAGCACATGATGGGTCTCGTCCATCACCTTGGCATCGAGCGGGTTCTCATCGACCTTGCCGACGAGATCGAGACCGATTTCAGGCGCTGGGACCTGTTCGACAAGACGCCGCGCGTCGCGTCCCACTCGGACGTCGGGGTGATCGAGCTGATGCCGACCTCGGACGGTGAGACGTACGGCTTCAAATACGTCAATGGCCATCCCAAGAACACGAAAGAGGGATTGCAGACCGTCACCGCCTTCGGCCTGCTCGCCGATGTCAATTCCGGCTACCCCAAGCTCCTGAGCGAAATGACGCTTCTGACCGCGCTGCGGACGGCCGCGACGTCGGCGATGGCCGCGCGGCACCTGGCTCCCGAGGGTGCGCGGACCATGGCAATGATCGGCAATGGCGCCCAGTCCGAGTTCCAGTGCCTCGCCTTCAAGGCGATTTGCGGCATCGACACCGTCCGGCTCTACGATATCGACCCCGCCGCCACGGCGCGCTGCGCCGCCAACCTTGCGGGCAGGGGGCTCACGGTCGTTCCGTGCCGGTCGAGCGAGGAGTCGATGGAGGGCGCCGAGATCATCACGACCTGCACGGCCGACAAGCAATATGCCACGATCCTGACGGACAATATGGTCGGCAGCGGCGTGCACATCAACGCGATCGGCGGCGATTGCCCGGGCAAGACGGAACTGCACCGCGATATCCTGCTGCGCTCGGACATCTTCGTCGAGTATCCGCCCCAGACCCGGATCGAGGGCGAGATCCAGCAGCTGGACGGCGACCATCCCGTCACCGAACTTTGGCAGGTCATCGCCGGCAAGGCCGAGGGGCGCAGAAATGCGCGCCAGATCACGCTGTTCGACAGCGTGGGCTTCGCGATCGAGGACTTCAGCGCGCTTCGCTACGTGCTGAAGGCCATTCAAGGCACGCCCTTCTTCACGCGGCTCGACATGATCGCCGACCCCGACGACCCCCGCGATCTCTTCGGCATGTTCGTTCGCGGCGGTCCCGGCACCAACGCGTAACTGGAAAATCCTATGGCGTGGATCTTGCTCCTTCTGGCCGGTCTGTTCGAGGTCGGCTGGGCCGTCGGCCTGAAATACACCGATGGGTTCAGCCGGTTCTGGCCGACCGTGCTGACCGCCGCATCGATGGTCGTGAGCCTTGCCCTGCTGGGGCTTGCGCTGCGCAGCATCCCGCTGGGAACCGGCTACGCGATCTGGACCGGCATCGGAACCATTGGCACGGTCATCTTCGGCATCGTCTATCTTGCCGAGCCGGCGACCGTGGCGCGCCTTGTCTGCGTGGCGCTCATCCTTGCCGGGATCCTGGGGCTCAAGCTCGTGTCCGGATCCTGAAGCAACCGAGGCCTGGTGCGCGTGACTCGCGCCTCCTCGGGCCAGCGGCATCGAGCCCGCTGGCTCAGGCGGAGGGCGGGCCGGAAATGACGATCAAGACGCGCGACTGCTCACGGCCTCGTAGGCCGAAACGATGTCCATGAGTTCGGTGGTAATCTCGTCCTGGCGTGTCCTGCGCCAGTCGGCGGCGAGATCGTCGAGCCGCTCGTTGATGTTCTTCTCGGCCGCCTGCATCGCACGAAGCCGGGTCGCGTGCTCGGCGGCGAGCGACTCGGCGCCCGCCCGCATCAGCGCGACGAACAGCCGCTCGCGCATCAGCGCCGAGAACACCGCATCCGGCTCTCCCCTGGTCGCTGGCAGGTTGTTCGTGGGCCATGGTTGGGTGGCAAGCGCATCGATCGCGCTTGGATCGATCGGCAGGAGCTGCTCGACGCGTAGCTCGATGCCTTCTCGCTCGGTCGCGACGTTGAAGACCACGCTGACCCGCTCGATACCCCGCCGATTGCGCCAGTCCTCGATCTCGACAATGACCGAGCCGGCGGTGTCGGTCAGCCCCGCCGCCGATCCGGGCTGGAAGAAGATCGTGTCGGGCTCGAGGCCGAGCGCCTCGAGCCGTGCCGCGGCGCGCGCGCCGATCGCGAGGATGCGCTGCGAGCCTTTACCGCTTGCCTGCAACACGAGGCGGGCTGCGGCCTCGGCCACGCCGACGTTGAAGCGCCCGCAGAGGCCGCGATCCGAACCCATCACCACCAGACCGAGGCCCGACCCCGGGCCCGGCTCGGCCGATTGCCGCCAGGCGAACGCCCCGGTCGATAGTGCCGCGCCAAGCGAAAGGTCGACCACGCTCTGGTAGGACCGCAGCCGCCGCGCCGCGTCCTGGTACTGCCGGATCGAGACCGCCGAGAGCGATTTCATCACCCGCACGATCGACTGAAGGTCGCGTGCCCCTTCGATCCGGCCCTGAAGCTCGCCGAGGCTCTGCATCGCGGCTCAGTCCCCCCCGGGCACGTCCTGGATGGCGGCGCGGGCGGCCGACAGGATGGCCTCGCGCTCGCTCGCGCCCACCTTCCCGCCGCTGGCAAAGTGCTCGCCGAGATCGCTGCAATCCTCGCGCACGCGCTTGCGGATCGCCGCCTCGGCCGCACGCACGCGCGACACCGGCACCTCGTCCAGCACGCCCGCGGTCGTCGCGAGAAGGACCGCGATCTGCTCGAGCAGCGGCACGGGCTGGTTCTCGTCCTGCCGCAGCACTTGGCGGACACGCCGGCCGCGCTCGAGCTGGTGGCGGGTGTCCTCGTCGAGGCGGCTGCCGAAGCGGGCAAAGGCCTCGAGCTCCTCGAACTGGGAATAGGCGAGCTTCAGATCCCCCGCGACCGCGCGATAGGCGGGAAGCTGCGCGTCGCCGCCGACGCGCGACACCGAGAGGCCGATGTCGATGGCCGGCATGAGCCCCTTCCGGAACAGCTCGGGCGAGAGATAGATCTGCCCGTCGGTGATCGAGATGAGATTGGTCGGAATATAGGCCGATAGATTGCCCGCCTCGGTCTCGACGATTGGAAGCGCTGTCATCGACCCGCCGCCGAGTTCGTCCCTGAGCTGCGTCGCGCGCTCGAGGAGGCGCGCGTGGACGTAGAAGATGTCGCCCGGGAAGGCCTCGCGCCCCGGTGGGCGGCGCAGCAGCAACGAGAGTTCGCGATAGGCCCGGGCGTGGCGCGTCAGATCGTCATAGACGATGAGCGCGTCCCGTCCGCTCCGCATGAAATGCTCGGCGATCGCCGTCGCGGCATATGGCGCGACGAACTGCAGCCCCGGCGGGTCCTCGCCCGAGGCGACGACGATGATCGTGCGTCCGAGCGCACCATGCTCGCGCAGCCGCTCGGCGACGCGCCGCACCGCCGCGCCGCGCTGGCCGATGGCGCAATAAATGGAGACGACGCCACTGTCGGCCTGGTTCAGGATCGCGTCGATCGCCACGGCCGTCTTGCCGGTCTGCCGGTCGCCGACGATAAGCTCGCGCTGTCCCCGCCCGATCGGGACCGTCGCGTCGACCGCCTTGATCCCGGTCTGGAGTGGTACGTTGACCGGCCGGCGGTCCATGATCTTGGGCGCATCACGCTCGATGGTCTGTCGCCTTCGGCAGCGGATGGGGCCGCCGCCATCGAGGGGACGGCCAAGCGCATCGACGATGCGCCCGAGATAGGCCTCGCCAACAGGGACGTCGACCACGCGACCGGTCCGCCGCGCCTCGGCGCCGACCGTCAGCCCCTCGGACGGGCCGAGAAGGATGAGACCGATCCTTTCTTCCGAGAGGCTCGCCGCGATGCCCATGAGGTCCCCCGGCAAGGCGATCAGTTCATCCGCCACGACGCCGCGCAACCCAGAGACATGTGCGACCGCGTCGCCGACGCTCGTGACGGTGCCAATCTCGCGGACTGCCGGGCCTTTCGGGGTCTGGGCGCTCGCCGTGCTGATGGCCTCGCCGAACCTGCGTGCGAGCGTGCTTAGCCGGTCAGCCATCGCCGGCTGCGCCTTCCCTCGCATCCGAGGCTTGGCCTTTTCCGCCGGCGGCCGTGCCGCCATGCGAGTCGCCGAGGGTCGAGTCCCCCGCGCCACGGCCGCCGTTCGCGTCGTCGTCCTGGGTCTCCCGCGCGTCCTCCGTCGGGAACGCGCTTGCGAGCCGGTCGGCGAACCGGTCGAGATGTGCGTCGAGGGTCCAGTCGAGCGTCTCGCCGCCAGCCTTGAGACGGATGCCGGTGAAATCGTCGCTGGATTCGGGGATGTCGATCTCGACCTCGTCACCCACCGCCTTGCGCACGGCTGCGGTAAGCGTGCCGCGGAGCGCGCCGGACACGTCCGAGCCAAGCGTGATCACGAGACCCTCCCCCCGCCGGACAGCCCCGCGCAGCCGCTCGGCATCCACCTCGTCAAGATCGCCTACCCGTGCTGCGAAGGCCTCGGCCATGCGCTCGGTCAACGTGGTGTCGGCGAGCGCGCGGAGCGCGTCGTCTGCGAGTGTCCTGAACCCCTCGCGCGCTTCTGTGCGCATCGCGGCAAGGAACTCGTTGCGGTCCTCGTCCAGCTCGGCGCGCCAAGCCTCGCGAAGCTCGTCGACCTCGGCGCGGGCCTCTTGTTGCAGCCTGTCCTTCAGTCTGCGGGCCTCCTCCCGCGCCTCCTCGAGGATCTCCTCGCGCCGGGCGTTGAGTTCGGCGCGTTCCTGCTCGAGCTCGCGGGCACGCGCCTCGGCCTGCTCGCGCGTCTCCTCCGCCTCTTCGATCCGCGTGCGGATGGCGTTCTCGCGCCGCTCCATCGCCCGGGTGATCGGCCCGTAAAGGAAGCGGTGCAGGAGCCAAGCCAGCACCAGGAAATTAACGATCTGGGCCGCGACGGTGACCCAATCGATCTGCATTCCGTCAGCCCCCCGCGGCCTGCTGCGTCGCGCCCCAGAACGGGTTGGCGAAGAGCAGGATCATCGAAACAACAAAGCAGTAGATCGCCGTCGACTCGATCATGGCGAGCGAGACGAAGAGGGTCCGCGTGATCGTATTCGCCTCGTCGGGCTGGCGGGCGATTGCATCGAGTGCCTGCGCCGCCGTTCGCGCCTCGCCGAGCGCCGGACCGATCGAGCCGATCGCGATGGTCAGCCCCGCGGTCAGGATCGAGATCGCGGCAATCAGGTCTGCTCCTTCCATCTGGCGTATCCTTTCAGCACGGAGTCTTTCGTTCAGTCGGCGTCTGTGGCGCCTTTGCGGGCGCCGAGGCGCGGGCGGGTCGCCGAGGCGATGTAGACCATGGCGAGAATCGCGAAGATGTAGGCCTGGATCATGCCGGTCAGCAGGCCCAGAAGCTGCATGACGACCGGGAACAGGAACGGCGTGATCGAGATCAGGATGCCGACGATCACTGTCCCACTCATCATGTTGCCGTAGAGACGGATGGCGAGCGCGAGCGTCCTCGACGCTTCGCCGATGACGTTGAAGGGCAGCATGAAAGGCGTCGGCTGGATGTAGTTCCGGAGATAGGCCGTCAGACCGCGCTCGGCGATACCGTAGAGCGGCACAGCGACCAGCACGCAGATCGCGAGTCCTGCCGTCGTCGAGAGCGAGGCGGTCGGCGGGATGTATCCGGGAAGCACCGTCAGTGCGTTGGAAACCGCGATGAAAAGGAAGAGGGTGCCGACAAAGGCCGTGAACCGACCCGGCTCGCTTTCGCTCACCTCGCGGATCTGGCGGCGGATCTCCTCGACCACGACCTCGAGGAAGGCCTGAAGGCGCGAGGGGACGAAGCCTTCGCGTACCTGGAAACGCACGACGAGCGAGATGGCGACCAGGATCGCCATGACGACCCAGGTCCAGAGGATCGTCGCGTTCAGCGCGAAGCCGCCGACCTCGGCGAACACGGTGGCGTCGGGCGAGAACTCCATCAGCGCGGTTCCCCGCGCGGCGCGCCGCGCGCGAGCGCAACCGCCGCCGTCCGGACGAGGACGAAGCCCGCGAGCGCCGCGACCGCATCGATTGCGTCCCCACCCGCCCGGACGAACACCACGCCGGCGAGCGCAAGCAACCCGAGCCGCAGGGCCGCGCCGGCCAGAACCGGCCACGCCGCACCTCGCCGCACCGCGACAGCGACCGAGACCCAGACGAGCCCGAGCCAAAGCACCGCGAGCCCCGCGCCGGAGGCGAGGGCCGCTGCCAAGTTGCTTGCATCCATCTCGGCCTCCCTTGGTCGCCAATGGCGGGATCAGTCCCGCCGCCCCTCGCGGTTCACCCAGTACCAGGCGTTCAGCGCGCCAAGCATCACCCCGGCCACGATCAGTGCCAGGGTCCACGAGAAGCCCTGCGGCGCCGCCTTGTCGAGCCAGAGGCCGAGCGCCACGCCGATCAGCGTCGGCACCGCCACCGCCCAGCCGACCATCCCGAACATGCCAAGACCGAACCAAGCGGCGCGCCGCCCCGTCTCACGTGCACGGACCCGGCGCTCGGCCTGGCGCTCGATCTCGCCGAGCGCCTTGTTCTTCCGCCCCTGGCCGGTCTCGCCCGTCATCAGGAATGTTCCACTTCGAGATCCAGAAAGCGGCGGATAATCCCCGCCTCGAGCCGCGCGACCGCCTGGCGCGCCTGCTGCTCGTGATCGGCGAGGGCGAGGAACTCCTGTTCGACCTTCGCGCGGAGCGTCGCGAGGTCGTCACCGGTGGCGGCCCGGCGCGCGGCGACGCGCACGGTCCTCCCGGTCTTGAGCAGGACGCCGCCATCGAGCGCGACGAAGCCTTCCCGACCGTCCTCGCACTCGAACTGCAGGATGCCGGGCACGAGCGGCGCCGCGACGTCGACATGGCGGGGCAGGAGGCCGAATGACCCGTCGAGGCCGACGGCGACGATGCGCCCGACCGCGCGCTCGAGGACGAGCCGGGCCGGGGTGAAGACGGTGAGCTGCATCGTCTCCTCAGGCATCGGCTCGCTCCGCTGCCTTGGGCTGTATCTCAGTTTGGGCAGGTGGATCCGTGTCCTCGAGATCGTCGATGCCCCCGATCATATAGAAGGCACGCTCGGGACGATCCGAGAACTCGCCATCGAGAATGCGCTCGGCGCCGTCAATGGTCGCGTCGAGATCGACGAGCCGGCCGTCGTGACCCGTGAACTTGGATGTCACGAAGAAGGGCTGGGTCAGGTAGCGCTCGAGCCGCCGCGCCTTTGAGACAGTCGCGCGGTCGTCCTCCGAGAGTTCCTCGAGGCCGAGCATCGCGATGATGTCCTTCAGTTCCTCGTATTCCGCCAGCACGCTTCTGACCGCGCTCGCCACCTGGTAGTGCCGCTCGCCGACGATCCGGGGCGTGAGCATCTTCGAGGCGGATTGCAGGGGGTCGATCGCCGGGTAAAGGCCCTGGCTTGCGCGCTTGCGCGACAGCACGATCGAGGCCGACAGATGTGCGAAGGTATGCGTCGCCGCCGGGTCGGTGAAATCATCGGCCGGGACGTAGACGGCCTGGATCGAGGTGATCGAGCCCGATGCGGTGTTGCAAATCCGCTCCTCGAGCCCGGCGAGTTCAGTCGCGAGCGTGGGCTGGTAGCCGACGCGCGAGGGGATGCGTCCCAGCATCGCCGAAACCTCGGCCCCTGCCTGGACGAAACGGAAGATGTTGTCGATGAGAACCAGGACGTCGCGGTTCATGACGTCACGGATGTGCTCGGCGATCGTCAGCGCCGAGTGCCCGACGCGAAAGCGGACGCCCGGTGCCTCGTTCATCTGGCCGAAGACGAGGACGGCGTTCGCCAGAACCTCGGCCTCCTTCATCTGGCGGTGCAATTCCTCCGCCTCGCGCGAGCGCTCGCCGATGCCGCAGAACAGGCTCGCGCCGGAGTAGGCGGCGACCATGTTGCGGATCAGTTCCATGATGAGCACGGTCTTGCCGACACCGGCGCCGCCGAAGAGCCCGGCCTTGCCGCCACGCTCTACCGGAGCGAGCAGGTCGATCGCCTTGATGCCGGTGCGAAAGACCTCCTCGCCGATGCGACGCTTCGAAAGGGGCACGGGCGTGGGGTAGATCGACTTCCACTCTACGTCGCCGAGCGCGCCGAGATCGTCGATCGGGTTCCCGAACATGTCGAGCATGCGCCCGAAGACGCCTTCGCCCACGGGCATCATGAGCGGCCGGCCCGTTGCCCGCACGGGCATGCCCAACGCGACCGGCTGGCGGTGGTCGAGGATCAGTCCACGCACTCGCCCCGGGCCGATGATGCTCGCCACCTCGATCAACGTCGGCGGGTTCTCGCCGGCTTCGAGCGTGGTGCCAGCGTGCGGCACCTCGCCTTGGAGCTCAACCTCGACAACGCTTCCTTCGACCGCAGTGACGCGGCCGCGGGTCTCTCGGGTCTGTTTCCTCGCGGCGATCTCGCTTTCTCCCGATCGGCTCGACCCGCCCGTCCGGCGGGTCGATGCGAGGACTGTGACCGACTTTCCGCAAACAGGAATTGACCTTGCTCAAAGTCCGACGACATCAGATCGTCGGCGCACGAGCTCGTGAAGGATGCCGCGCATTCAAATGGCCGGTGTCAGGGCCATCTGCGGACGGTCAGTGAGCAGCGCCCGGCCATGCCCTCGAACACATCGCTCTGGGTAAACCTCGCCCCGGCGTCAGCCAGTTTCCGGCGAGAGGCAAAATGGATGGCTTGAGGGGCGTCCGCGACCCCCTCATGCAGTCGATGCAAGCATCGTTGCGATCGGGCTTCCCTGCGGGATCGGCTTGTCGAGGCGGTCGTGGAACACCTCGTTATAGAGATGCAGTGCGACGGTCCTGTGGGTCGTCAGGTCTTCGATCGTGAGCCCCGGATCGAAGAGCCTGTAGGCGTGGAAGAAAGCAAGTGGATAGAACACGTCGCTGTGTGCGGCATGGGACAGAAGCTCGTGTTCGCGAAGGTACCATGTCAGCGCGTCCGGGCCGGTCGTGCCGAAGGGCAGATGCGCCAGGGTCGCGCGTCCTATCAGGCTCTGCAGCCGCCATTTTCGCCGCCGGGCGGCCGGCTGCCACGGGGGCAGGAAAGGGTGCGTGTCCTTGAGCGCGCAGAGCCGCGCGAGGACGGGGCAGTCGGGCGGCAGCTTGAGAACGGCATTGTTGACCGAGTCGTCCGTCTGCCAGCCGAAGATGTAGTCGGCATCCTCGATCGGCCTGAGGCAATAGACGTCGCAGTCCACATAGAGCCCGTGACCCCGGCGCAGCAGTTCATAGCGCAGAAGGTCGACGAACGGCGCGAGGCTGCCGGTCTTGCGGTGCCGGAACATCCTGCTCTGCGGCAGCAACTCGCCCGCGTCGAGAAGCTCGATCCCCTGCGGCACGTCGGAGGGGGGCTCATAGACATGCAGAAACACCCGATGCCCGTGCCGCAGGAAGGACTTGAGGCAGGCCGCGTGCACCGGACCAAGCCGCGGACCGACCCAGATTGCATTGATCGCCGCGAGGGTCATCTCTTCACGTTCTCTGTGCTCGACGCGGCGTCAATTGACGGCACGGCGTATCCGAAGTGCGCGATCTCGCGGCTGAAAAGTTTCGCGATCCGTGCATTCTGCGCCGGCGTCAGCCCGACGGTCGTGTCCGAGCTCTTGCGGATTCCCGATTTCGCGCGGGGCAGTTTGCCGTCGTAGTCGATCCCAAGATCGGCGCAGAGCGAGGCGAACTCCTCGTTCAACCTTTCGTAGCGCAGAATGCGATCCACCGCGATCCGGTCGTCGATGGTGTAGACCGGCCAGTTGGACCACCAGTGAATGTTCGGGTTCATTCCCCCGTCCTCGCCACTCTCTATCAGGTCGAGAAGATGGTCGATGTCGATCGGGTGCCCTTCCATGTGTTCCATGAAACGCCAGTACGAGATGAAGCGGTCCCACGGGTCGCGCTCCACGCAGAACTTCGTGTAGGTTTGCCAGACCCGCGGGCCAACGACCCGCAAGACCTCGGCCGCGGTCATATGCTGATGAACGGCGAAGGGCCGCCAGCCGAGCATCTTCTTCATCCTCAGCTTGGTCCACCGCTCGAGCGAAGGAAATCGCGTCGTGGTGTGCATCGTCGTCAGGAAAGGGCGGCGGATCTGCTCGAGCTCTTCCGAGCTGAAGATCACGTCCCGCGGGCCCAGCTTATCCGACAGCCAGATCTCGAGCGACGTGCCGGCGGTCTTGCGGGTCTTGAGAAAGATGAACCTGTGACGGTGCGAGATGATAGTCATGGCCGCCTCGGGATTCCCTCGAACCTTCCGTCCGCACACCAGGCGGGCCCCGGCGCCACGCCAAAGCCCTGCCGGAATACCCGTCGAGACGCCGATGGGAAAGACGTTATGGCAACACCGTTCGGCGCGCACTAAACTCGCGCGCAACGTTGCCACACCTGCCCCTTCGGACCGGCCGCGTGCCGGCCCCAAACGGCGGTCGAATCAGCACATGCAGGGAAGTATGACGATCATCGATGAAATCCGCCGCCATGACCCGAACTTCACGGCGGAGGTGATCTTCGACGTAGGGGCCAATCTCGGTGAAACGGTCGAGGAGTTCCGTGCCGCCTTCCCGCAGGCCCGGATCTTCGCCTTCGAGCCGGCGGAGAGCAGTTTCGCCGAGCTTTCGCAGCGTCATGGCGGCGACGCGAGCACGCATCTGTCGCAGGTCGCGCTCGATATCGCACCCGGACGGTCGGCCTTCTCGGACGCCAAGAAGTCCAAGGGCAACGCCCTGATCTCGCTTGGGCTGGCGGCGAAGAATGCCAAGCTGGTAACGGTCGCGACCGGCGATGCGTTCTGCAAGGAGCGCGGGATCGATCGCATCGACCTGCTGAAGATCGACACCGAGGGTTACGATCTTCGGGTCGTGATGGGCTTCACCGAGATGCTGCGCAGCCGGGCGATCGGATATTTGCAGGTCGAATGCACCACGACGCTGGACAATCATTTCCACGTCCACCTCGAACGGTTCATCCACGCGCTGCATCCGTTCGGTTACCGGCTGTTCGCTTTGACGGAGCCCGTGCGCCATTGCTGGGCGACCAACCAGCCGCTTAACGGCATCTGGTATGCAAACGCCGTGTTCGTGCCGGAAGTGCCGGATGCCAAGCTGCGCAAGGATGGCATCAACTGAACGGCGCCCCATCATTTCTCGCGAGGTTCCCGATCGCGGTATGCCCGCAGATGAGGGCGAGTGCCGAGCCTGACACGGTGACAAGGGGCGGAATCGGCCCGGGCAGGGGTCATGCGTGGTAATGCACCCATACCCGCCGGGCAGCGTCCGACAGGGTGAGACCTGACGAGCGCCGGGCCGCGCTTCAGCGCAGCACGGCCCGGCGCTCTCGGCTCAGTCTGGCTCGAGGGGTGTCCATTCCTCGCCGAGGTCATAGGCTTGGATGGCGCTGGCGGTCTCGATCGTGTTGTCGCCGAGGTCCGCCTCGTAGATGATGCCGTTTTCGCCGACCAGGAAGGTCATGATGCCGGTCTGGCCATAGTCCGACGGGAATGCCAGCATCGCGTGTCCCGCCACCATGTTGCCGTTCACCATGTAGTCGAACGCCCCGCCCGGCGCATTCTCGCCCTGCTTCTGCAGCAGCTCGAAGTAATAGCCGAGATAGGGTTCGGGCTCGCGCGCCTCTCCGTCGATCACGTAGCCCTGCGCCGCGGCCTCGGCCACGGCATCACCGATCGGGCTTTCCGGCGCGCCATCCTCGGGCGGCCAGTAGAGCCCGTCGCGGGTGCCGGGCGTCGAGATGATGTGAGCGGCGAACTCCATCACGCCATCGTTGTCGTAATCGGTCTGCCGGAAGCGGGCCTGGACCTTCACATACGCGCGCAGCGCCTCGATGACGTCGAGTTCGTTGCGGCCGATGCGCCGCTCCAGCATCTCCTCGCGGCCCGCCTCGACGTCGAACGTCCATCCGGCTTCACCCTTGGTCAGGCGGATGGGGAAAGGCCACTGCTCGCGCCCGATATAGAGGGTGGCCGAGCCGTCCTCGGCGACCGAGACGCGGTTCATCTCGTTATAGGCCGCGAGGAAGTCGTCTCGGTCCTCGCTGTCGCGTTCCGGGTCGCCCGCGACGATCACGTCCTCGTTCTCGGGACCGAAGACTTCCAGCAGCGCATCGCGATCATGGGCTTCGAGGGCCGAGATCACGGCGGCCACCGCGGCCTCGGGCGTCTCGAAGGCCTTTGGAGAGGCGAGGGCGGGGCTCCAGGCGAGGACGAGGCCGGCGGCCCCGGCAAGGGCGAAAAGGGTCTTGGTCATGATCTATTCTCCGTGACTGGCACGCCGCGCGGGAAGGTCGTTCCCGCGGGCGCGGCAGCGAATGAACTGTCCGAGCGACCAGGCCGGTGCGCGCGCGTCGGGGGCGCCGGCCCGGTCATCCTGTGCTGCGTGGGCGTGAGGCGAGATGATCACCGCCGTTTCCCTTTCCCGCCTCCGCGGCTCTTGCCGCCCCGGGCCTTGCCAGCGCGGGCCTTGTTGCCGCCGCCCCTGTTCCCGAAGGCCGAGGACTTGCCGCCGCCTTTCCGTTTAGCCGCAGCCTTGCCGCCGCCGCCGCCGCCGCGCTGGATGCTCTTGCCGCCGCCCGACTTCCGGTTTCCGACATTGGCCCGGGACGTACTCGCCTTGCCGCGGTTCTGGGCCTTCTTGGCGCTGGTGAGATTGCCCTTCCTGGACAGTGCCGATTGTTGTCCGCCGGACTTCCGGTTGGCGAGTTTGCCGCCGTCCCTGTTCTGGGACAGATTGCCCGCTGTGGCCCGGCCCCCGCCCTTGCCGGCCTTGAGTTTTTCGAGGCCCTCGCGTCCGCCGCCCTTGGCGTCGAGTTTCTGCTTCAGCTGCGCCCGGTCCCGGTCCCGGGCGTCGACGCGCGGCCTGTCGCCCCGATTGCCGTCGCCGCGGCGGTCGGCGATGTTGTTCTTCGCCCGGTCGCGCCGCCGATCGTCGGGCTTCCAGTTGCCGTCCCGGTCGATGTCGACCCGGTTGCCGATCACGTTGTTGCGGTTGAAGTCGATGTCGATGTCGTTGCCGACGCCGCCCCAGGGGTAGGGCCGGACGTAGCCGCCGCCGCCCCAGCCGACGGGCCGGTAGCCCGGGCCCCAATAGCCGTACCAGTCGTCGTCGTTGTCGAATATCTCGTTGACCAGCATGCCGGCCCCGAAGGCGAGCAGGCCCGTTGTCACCAGCGAGCCGGTCGAGAACCCGTCGCTGGTGGACTCGACCACCACCGGTGCCGATGTCGCCTGGGTCGTATAGACCGCCTGGCTGTCATAGGTCGGCACGTAGACGACCTCGGGGTTCGTCGGGGCGATGGTGATGTTGTCGCCCTCGACGGTGACGGTCTGCGCCTCGTTCGAAGGGAGGTTGCCCATGGCATCGGCCTGGGCGCGCATGCGTTGCACCGCCTCGAGCACGCCATCGCTTTGCGTCAGCATCGCGTCGCCAAGAAGTTCGGTCTGGTCGATGTCCGTCGACATCGAGGTGATGACCGTGGGGAAACCCGCAGCTAGGACGGATACGCTGGGGTCCCAGCCTTCGCCGTCCGCGGCATCGGCGCGCTGCTCTTCGGGCAACTCGGCGTTGTCCTCGACCCAGCGGCCCGCCTTCACCACGTCGAGCGGGTAGGTCGAAGCCACGAGAACCTGCGCAAGGAGTGCGTCCGGGTAGAGCGCGACCGGGGCCACGAGGCCGTCGAGTTCCTCCTCGCTCAGAAGGGATGCGTCGTCGAGGTCCTCGTCCGTCGCTGCGGGCTCGTCAGTGGTAGCCTGCGCGGCGGAAGGATCCTCGGGTGCGGGATCGGCCGCGGTCGATGTGTCCTGCGCGAGCGCCCGCGGCGGCTCCAGCGCTACGAGCGAGAGCGCCAGAAGCGCCGCTCCTCCCAACGCAAGTGATCGGCGGTGGTCTCGATCCATCCTGTTCCTCCTGCAATTGCCGGTGCGGCCCGTCCAGTGGCAGCCCGCGCATTTTGTCCGCCGCTCGATCGCCTTTGATGCTGGTCGCAAATCCCGCCAAAGAACTGTTCTTCCGATTCGCCAGCCAAATCTGAAAATCGGGCGCCAGGCTGAATCGGTTGTCGTCGCGTGAGCATGGTGCCTGCACTCGGCCCCGATGGCGAGCCTTTCGTCGGGCCGGTGTCACCTGCGAGATCAAGGGTTTCGGCACGGGGCGTGGAAGCAGTGAGGCCGTGATCGAGAGCGCCGCCCGTTACGCCAGCAGCAAGATCACCATCCCCGCAGCCTGAGATCCGGCGCCAAGCCGAGGTTGCGGCTTTCCCACAGGGCAGGGCTCACCGAGTTGGCCGACCGGCACGTCGCTGCAGTGACCAGGACCCCCTTGCCTGCCTCGAGTTGACGTCATGTAACTCGACCTGTCGCTTTCCAGACATAAGTGTCCAATATTCGCTTGACATCGGCCCGTCACAAATGCCTCGCTCCGTCTCGGAACGCATTCCTTGGAGGAGACGAGACATGTTCCTGAAGCGCGCACTCTTGGCCGGGGCGGTTCTCGCATTTGCCGGTCTGTCGTCGGCCATGGCCGAAACCACCCTGAAGCTCGCAACCGATTCTGGCGCCAAGGGATCTCCGTCCGGCGATGCGCTCGATCGCTGGGCCGCACTGATCGAGGAAGGCACCAACGGCGAGGTGCAGGTCGACGTCTTCTACCAGAACGAACTGGGCAGCCAGGCCGAGGTCTTCGATCTCCTGATCGCCGGCGACGTGGACATGATGATCAACTGGCCGATCACCGCGTATGACGAGCGGTTGGGAGTGCTGTTCACCCCCTACATGGTTACCAGCTGGGAGGAGGCGCTCGAGGCCTACAAGCCCGGCGGCTGGGTCAACGAGATGCTCGTCGGGATCTATGCGGACCTTGGTCTCAAGTTCTTCGGCCCCTGGCCCGAAGGCTTCAACGGTATCGCGTCCAAGGGCAAGTATGCCATGACGGTCGAGGAAGCCGCTGACCTGAAGATCCGCGTGCCGGCCATGTTCCCGATGGCTGAATCCGTTCAGGCGCTCGGCTACCAGACGGCCACCATCGACTGGAGCGAGGTCTTCACCGCGATCCAGACCGGGGTCGTCGACGGTGACGGCGCCAACATCATCTACTGGGATTACGAGTACTTCCGCGACACGCTCGACTACTACAACCAGACCAAGCAGCAGTTCGTCACCGGGATCATGACGATGAACGCCGGCTCGTGGGAAGGGTTGAGCCCGGAGCAGCAAGAGGTCGTGGCGAATGCCGCCGTGACCGTCATGGAAGAGGCCTTCCGCGATGCCAGGGCGCGCGACGAGGGATATATCGAACTCGCCAAGAAAGCCGGCATGACCTACCTCGAGCCCTCGGACGAGGAACTGCGCGGCATGGCCGAATCCGTGCGCGCACAGGTCTGGCCGCTGATGGAGGAGCGGATCGGCTCCGAGATCATGGACACGATCCGCGCCAATGCCAGCAAGCTCTGAAACGCGAACCACCTCGGAGCGGATCGGAGGGATCATCGCGCGCGTGCTCGACACGCTCGCGGTGATCTCCACCGTGGCGGTGACCGGGCTGATGATGTTCCTGGTCATCGCCCGTTACGTTCTCGGGCTCTCGGTGGTCGGGCTGCTGGAACTGATCATGCTCGCGGCCGTCGCGCTCTACATGACGGGCGCGCTGATCGCCTCGCGCAAGCGCGAGCACCTGACCGTGGACTGGCTCGCCGGCATCATCGAAGCCCCTGGCAAGAAGGCGACGCATGACGCCCTGATCGCCGCGCTCACGCTGGTCGTCACGGGGTTCTTCGTCGTCTGGGCCTACTGGATGTTCTCGTGGGGGCTGGAGCGCCCGCAGGTGACGCCGGCGTACAGGATTCCCCTGATCATTCCGCAGCTTGCAATCGGAATGGCGGCGCTGGGGTGCTTCTGCTACGCGCTGCGCGACCTGATCGACGCGGTCAAGCGGATGAGGGCGCGGTAATGCTGGGACTGTTTGCGCTGCTTCTGCTGATGCTTCTCATGGCGATCGGACTCCCGGTCGCGTGGTCTTTCGCGGGCGTTCTCGCGTACCTCACCATCGTCTACGACGTGAACCTCAATACCCTCATGCTTCAGGGGTTCAGGTCACTCAATTCGGTGGTCCTGGTGGCGCTGCCGCTGTTCATCCTGACCGGCTACCTGATGCAGTCCGGCGGCATCGCGCGGCGGATCGTCGACTTCGTTGGCCGGATCGCGACGGGTCGCGGCGGCATGGGGACGGCGATGGTTCTCGCCTCCAGCATCTTCGGCGCCATCTCGGGAACGGCCACTGCGGCCATCGCATCGATCGGTTCGATCATGACCGATCCGCTGGTTCAGCGCGGCTACCCCCGTGGCCGGATCGCGGCGCTGCTGGGCATCTCGTCGCTCCTCGGGATCCTGATCCCGCCGTCGATCACCATGATCCTCTTCGCCGTCGTCACACGCCAATCGGTCGCCGCCTGTTTTGCGGCGACGATCGGACCGGCGGCGCTGCTGATCGTGGGGCTCATTCTCTACAATCGATTCCTGGTCGGTCGCGCGTTCGAGGAGCGCGACATCGACGTCGGCGAGCGCGAGGGCTTCGGGCGCGTGACCGTCAAGGCCTTGCCGGCGCTCTCGCTGCCCCTGATCATCCTCGGAGGCATCTACGGCGGTGTCTTCACCCCGACCGAGGCGGCCGCGGTGGCTGCGGTCGCGGCCCTGATCGTCGGTGGGCTGATCTATCGCGAATACACCTGGCGGACGCTCGGCCGCAGTGTCGTCCAGGCGGCCGAGACGACCGGCTCGATCATCCTGATCCTGCTGTTTTCGTTCATGATCTCGCGGATCATGGCGTTCGAGCGCGTGCCCCAGGACCTCACGGAAGCGATCCAGACGATCGCAAGCTCGCCGATCAGCGCCCTTCTGATCGTGAACCTCGTGCTGATCATCGCGGGCGCGCTGATGGACGACATCTCGGTCACCGTCGTCGTCGCACCCCTGTTCCTGCCGGTGATGGTCGCCAACGGGGTCGATCCGGTCCACTTTGCTGCCATCGTGGCCTGTTCGGTCGTCATCGGCGCCAACAGCCCACCCGTCGCGCCAACGCTGTTCCTGTCGTGCAAGATATGCCGGGCTCCGATACTGGCGGCGGTGGCGCCGGCACTGGGCCTGATCTTCTTCGTCGCGCTGCCGGTCATGCTGGTCACGACCTTCTGGCCTGCACTGTCGCTTGCCATTCCGCGCGCGTTCGGCCTCATGTGAACGCTTGCGTCGAGGTCGTGTCACCGTCGGGAGGGCAGGGTTGCGCCTTGCCCCCTGGCGGCGATTTCCGCCCTGTGCCGCTCCATCCTCTCGCCTTCGAAGGGACGCCCCAAGCCGGCCAATTCGCGCGCGATCCGCTGCGCGTCTCGATGAAAACCCGATCATTGGACATTAGTGTCTAGACGCGTTCCTGAATCACCGATACGCTTCGTCGCAAATCTGTTCGGGAGGGTCGGATGAAATCCCATTACCGCGTCGTGGTGATCGGTGGCGGCGTCGTGGGCGCCTCGGTGCTCTATCACCTCGCCAAGTTCGGCTGGACGGATGTCTGCCTGATCGAGCGGTCGGTGCTGACCGCAGGATCCAGCTGGCATGCCGCGGGCGGATTTCATGCGCTGAACGCGGATCCGAACATCGCGGCATTGCAGGCCTACACGATCGATCTGCTGAGCGAGATCGAGAAGGAATCCGGGCAGTCCGTCGGCATGCACATGACCGGCGGCATGACGCTGGCCGGCACGCCGGATCGCTGGGAATGGCTGCAGTCCGCCTACCGCACCTTCCAGTCGATCGGGATCGAGGATGTCCGCCTGATCACGCCCGAGGAAGCAGGCGAGCTTTGCCCCGTGATGTCGACGGACGGGATCCTCGGCGGCATGTGGGCTGATCGCGAGGGTTATGTCGACACGACCGGAACGGTTCATGCCTACGCCGGCGCCGCCAAGAAGCGCGGCGCCGAGGTGATCGAGCACAACCGGGTGCTCGAGTTGTACCAGACCGCCGAGGGCTGGCAGGTCGTGACCGAGAAGGGCACGGTGAGCTGCGAGCATGTCGTCAATGCCGGCGGCCTCTGGGCCAAGCAGGTGGGGCGCATGGCCGGGATCGAACTGCCCGTCAGCCCGCTCGCGCACCACTACCTGCTGACCGAGACGATCCCGGAGGTCGCAGATCTCGACCGCGAGCTGCCCCTGGTCGTCGACCTCGAAGGCTTCACCTACATGCGGCAGGACCAGAAGGGGATGCTTCTGGGGATCTACGAGATCGACCATCAGCACTGGATGATGGACGGCGCACCGTGGAACTACGGCTTCGAGCTCCTGCAGGAGGATCTGGATCGGATCGCGAACGAGCTGACGCTCGGCTTCCAGCGCTATCCGGTCCTTCAGGAGGCCGGTGTGCGCAACTGGGTCAACGGCGCATTCACCTTCTCGCCCGACGGCAACCCGCTGGTCGGGCCGGTGCGGGGCAAGCGTGGCTACTGGTGCGCCTGCGCGGTGATGGCCGGGTTCCTGCAGGGCGGCGGCGTGGGCAAGTCGCTGGCTGAATGGATGATCCATGGCGAGCCCGAGGCCGACGTCTTCGGCATGGACGTGGCGCGCTACGGCCCTTACGCCGAGAACCGCGAATACATCCGGCAGACGACGGGGCAGTTCTACACCCGGCGCTTCGTCATGACTTACCCGAACGAGCAGCTGCCTGCCGGACGGCCGCTGAAGATGGCTCCGGCGCATGACGCGATGACGGCTGCTGGCTGCCGCTGGGGCGTCAGCTGGGGACTGGAGGTGCCGCTCTACTTCGCGCCCTCGCCCGAGTTCCAGGAGAAGCCGACGCTGAAGCGTTCGAACGCCTTCGACATCGTGGGCGCCGAGTGCCGCGCCGTCCGCGAGAGCGTCGGGCTCCTCGACATTTCCGGCTTCTCGCGGTTCGAGGTCTCCGGACCCGGTGCAAAGGCGTGGCTCGACCACCTCATGGCCTCGAGGCTGCCCGGCCCCGGCCGAGCCCGCCTCGCGCCGATGCTGAGCGAGACCGGCAAGCTCAAGGGTGACCTCACGGTCTTCAACTGGGGCGACGGAACCTGGTGGATCATGGGAAGCTACTACCTGCGCGAATGGCACATGCGCTGGTTCCACGATCACATGCATGAGGGTGTCGACCTGCGCGACCTGTCCGACGACATCGTCGGCTTCAGCCTGGCAGGTCCCAACTCGCGCAAGGTGCTCGAAAAGCTGACGGCCGATCCGATCGCCGAGCTTCCATTCATGGGATGCGGAAGCTTCGACATCGGCCTGATCCGCGCCCGGGTCGGACGGCTGTCGGTCGCGGGCGAGCTTGGCTACGAGATCCACTGCCATGCCACCGAACAGGTTGCGTTGCGCCGCGCGCTGCTCGAGGCTGGAGCCGAGTTCGGCATCCGCGAATACGGCTTCAATGCGCTGCTGAGCCTGAGGCTCGAGAAGAGCTTCGGTATCTGGTCGGCCGAGTTCACGCAGGGCTACACTCCCGCAATGACGGGGATGGATCGCTGGATCGCATGGGGCAAGGGCGACTTCGTCGGGCGCGAAGCCGCACTGGCCGAGCGCGAGGCCGGCGGCGCCCGCCAGGTCGTGGTGACATTGGAGGTCGATGCCGCGGACGCGGACGCCAGCGGTTTCGAGCCGGTGTGGTGGAACGCCACGCGCGTCGGCTTCGTCACCTCGGGCGGCTACGGCCATACGCTCGGCAAGTCCCTGGCGATGGCGATGGTCGACCGCGACGCCGCGCAGGTCGGCACCGAGCTTGCCGTCCATGTCGTGGGCGTCGAGAGTGCGGCGCGGGTGATCGCCCCCTCGCCCTATGATCCGGACGGCAAGGCGATGAGGCTCTGATGCATCGGGAGGGGCGGACGCGCACGGGACGGCGGCGCCCTTCCGGCGGGGCGGCTGAGCCCCGCTCCGCCCGCTCGGTCAATTACCGCCAGCTGCGCAATCCCTTCCCGCAGATGGCGGTCTTCTCCGCGGACCGGATCGCCGCCATCCACGATGCCGCGCTTTCCGTGCTCGAGGGTCTCGGGATCAGGGTGCTCCTGCCCGAGGCGCGTGCAGTCTTCCGCGCTGCGGGCGCGCGCGTCGACGACGAGACCGGCATGGTTCATCTCGGCCGCGAGATCGTGGAAGCCGCGCTTGCCTCGGCGCCGACCTCGATCACCTGCCGCGCCGGCACACGGTCGCGCGACGTTGTGCTCGAGCCCGGCAGCCTGGTGTTCCAGCCCGGCGCCGGCGCGCCGCATGCCACCGATCTCGCGCGCGGCCGCCGTCCCGGCACCGGCCGAGACTTCCGCGAGCTTGTGCAGATCACCCAAGCCTTCGACGTGCTGCACATGGTGCCGCCACTGGTCGAGCCGCAGGACATCGCGACCAGCCTGCGCCACTACTTCACGATGGAGGCCCAGCTGACGCTCAGCGACAAGCTGCCCTTCATCTATTCCCGCGGCACGCCGCAGGTGATGGACTGCTTCGAGATGGTGCGCGATTTCCGTGGGCTCTCGGACGAGGCGTTCCAGTCGGAAAGCCACTGCTACACGATCATCAACACGAATTCGCCGCGGCAGCTCGATATTCCGATGTCGCAAGGCCTGATCGACTTTGCGCGGTATGGCCAGGTCTCGATCGTCACGCCGTTCACCCTGATGGGCGCCATGGCCCCGATCACGGTCGCAGGCGCCTTGACGCTCAGCCATGCCGAGGCGCTGGCCGCCATCGCCTTGACGCAGCTCGTGCGGCCGGGCGCGCCGGTCTGCTACGGCACCTTCACCTCGAACGTCGACATGCGATCGGGCGCCCCCGCCTTCGGCACGCCCGAGCATTTCAAGGCCTCGCTGGCTGCTGGACAGCTCGCCCGGCATATCGGGCTTCCATGGCGCTGCGCCAGCGGTTCGGCGGCGAACATCAATGACACCCAGGCAGCGCACGAGACCCAGTTCGCACTCTGGGGCTGCCTGTTGGCGGGAGCGACCGTGATCATCCACGCGGCGGGCTGGCTCGAGGGCGGGCTTACGGTTTCCTACGAAAAGCTCATTACCGATCTGGAAGTCCTTCAGATGGTCGCCGAGCTTTGCGCCGTGACGCCGGCAGGCGAGGGTGAACTCGCGCTCGACGCGTTGGCCGAGGTGCCCCCCGGCGGACACTTCTTCGGTGCCGCCCACACCATGGCCCGCTACCAGACCGAATTCTACGAGCCGCTGGTGGCCGACTGGTCGAATTTCGGCACATGGGCCGAGCGCGGGTCGCGCGACAGCAATTCCCGCGCGACCGCGATCTGGAAGGAGATCGTCGCCACCGATGCACGCCCCCAGGCCGATGCCGACCGGGTGGGACGCCTTCACGACTTCATCGCGCGCCGCAGTGCGGATGGCGGCGCGCCACCGGAGAGCTGAGATGTCGAGACGATCCGATCCGGTGCTTCATCGCGACGACCCGAGCAAGGAGCCGCTTGTCGGCCACGTGAAGGTCACCCGCGAGGACTGGCTGAACGTCGCCCGCGCCATTCTCGTCGGCGACGGCGTGGCTGAGGTCAAGATCCTGCCGATCAGCGAGCGGCTCGGCGTGTCTCGCTCCAGCTTCTACTGGTATTTCAAGAACCGCGAGGACCTTTTGGGCGCCCTGCTCGAGGACTGGGCGCGAAGGAACACCAGCACGCTGGTGGCGCATTGCGGTATGCCGGCGGCCACGATCACGGGCGCGGTGTGCAACTTCTTCCGCTGCTTCCTTGCGCCGGACCTGTTTGATCCCGGGCTGGATTTCGCAGTGCGGGAATGGGCGCGCCGGGACGCCGCGGTCCGGGAGATCATCGACCGGGCGGACAAGGATCGGCTGGCGGCGGTCAGGGAGATGTTCGCGCGCCACGGCTACGACCCGTTCGACGCCGATGTCCGGGCGCGCATCCTCTATTTCATGCAGCTCGGCTATCACGCGCTTGAGCAGGCCGAGCCGATGGCCGAGCGGCTTGGGCGCCTCGAAGGCTATCTCGAGGGCTTTACCGGCCACGCTCCGGCGCCTGGCGAGTGCGATGCCCTGCGGGTGTTCGCGAAGGAAGAAGCCGGATCATGACGCGTCGATACTCAGCCCTTTCCCTTTTTCGTGAAGGGCTTGGCGGTCACCGTGGCTGGCAGCCTGCCTGGCGCAAGGCCGATCCTCGTCCGGCTTACGACGCGATCATCGTCGGTGGCGGCGGCCACGGCCTCGCGACCGCGTATTACTTGGCGAAGAACCACGGCATCACGCGTGTGGCGGTGCTGGAGCGTGGGTGGGTCGGCGGCGGTAACACGGGCCGGAATACCACCGTCGTCCGCTCGAACTATTTCTACCCGGAGAGCGTCGCTCTCTACGATCTGGCGCTGCGGCTCTACGAAGGGCTGAGCCGCGAGCTCAACTACAACATCATGCTCAGCCAGCGCGGCATGCTGATCGCCGCGCACACGCCGATGCAGATGGAGATCTGCACCCGCATCGCCAACGCCATGCAGCTCAACGGCGTGGATGGCGCGCTGATGAGCGCCGAGGAGGCGATGCGCCGCGTGCCCCTGCTTAACCGGAGCGAGGACGCGCGCTACCGCTGCATGGGCGGTATCTGGCAAGGCCGGGCCGGAGTGGCGCGGCATGACGCGGTCGCCTGGGCATATGCCCGCGCGGCAAGCGGCCTTGGCATCGACATCATCGAGAATTGCGCCGTCACCGACCTGCTGATCGAGGGTGGCCGCGTGACAGGTGTCGAGACCTCGCGCGGCACGATCCGGGCCGAGCGCGTGGGCCTCGCCGCCGCCGGCGCAACGCCGGGCTTGGCGGCGCGCGCGGGCGTGACGCTGCCGATCCACACATATGCGTTGCAGGCTTTCGTGTCGGAACCGGTTAAGCCATGTCTCGACACGGTGCTTCTTTACCTGGGAACCGGAACCTACGTGTCGCAGTCCGACAAGGGCGAGCTCGTGGTCGGAGGCGGTCTCGACCGTGTCCCGACGCATGGCCAGCGCGGCAACCTGCCGGCGCAGGAGACCGTGCTCTCGGGGCTTCTCGAGATGTTTCCGGCCTTCGGCCAGCTGAAGCTTCTGCGCCAGTGGGCCGGCGTGGTCGACGTGGTGCCCGACAGCTCGCCGGTGATCGGGCCGACAGCCGTTGAAGGGCTCTATCTCAACTGCGGATGGGGCACCGGGGGGTTCAAGGCAATCCCGGCTGGCGGCTGGCTCCTGGCGCATCTTCTGGCCCGGGGCGAGCATCACGAGATCAGTCGCCCCTTTGGCCTCGACCGCTTCGTGACGGGCCGCCTCATCGACGAGGCGGCCGGTTCTGGCATCGCGCACTAGGAGGGATCGGCATGCAACGGTTCCAATGCCCCTTCTGCGGGCTTCGCGACGAGACCGAGTTCCACTTCGCCACCGAGGCCGGCAAGTCCCGGCCCGAGCCGGCCGAGGAGGTCACCGATGCAGAATGGGCAGCGTATCTGCATCTCAACGACGCTTTGAAGGGCCAGGCGCGCGAGGTCTGGGTGCATCTGACCTGTGGCGAATACTTTCTCATGACCCGCGATACGCTGACCCGTGAAGTGAGCGGTTCCGAGGCCCTGCCGGGGCGGGCATCATGAGCGGCTGGCGGCACCCGACAGCCGGTCGCGTCAACCGCGAGCGCCCGGCGGGCTTTCACTTCGACGGGATCGCGCTGACGGGGTTCGAGGGCGACACGCTTGCCTCCGCGCTGCTCGCCTCGGGAACGCGGGTGCTGGGCCGGAGCTTCAAGTATCACCGCCCGCGCGGCCTCTGGGGCATGGGGGGCGAGGAGCCGAACGCGATCCTCGACGTTACCCGCGATGGCGTCACCATGCCAAATGTCCGCGCGACGACCGAGCTGCTCGAGGACGGCATGGCGCTCTCGTCGGTCAATGCCGCGCCTGATGCGGCGCACGACCGGTATCGGCTGCTCGATCGGCTCCAGCGGTTCCTGCCGGCCGGCTTCTACTACAAGACCTTCATGCGTCCCGGGTGGATGACCTGGGAGCCGATGATCCGCAGGATGGCGGGCCTCGGTCGGATCGACCCGGCCAATTGTCCTCCGGCCGATTGCCCGCGGATCAACGCGCAATGCGATCTTCTGATCATCGGCGCGGGCCCCGCCGGCCTTGCCGCCGCCCGCGCTGCTGCCCGCAAGGGGCGGGCGGTCTGGCTGGTCGACGAGGCGCCCGAGCCGGGCGGCAGCCTGCGGTGGCGCGGTGGCTTTATCGATGGCGCGGACTGGCGCGAATTCGTCGACGCAGTGCAGGCTGAGGTTCTCGCGGCCGGAGGCCGGGTGCTTGCACGCACGACGCTTTGGGGCGCCTTCGACCACGGTCTGTTCGCGGCGTGGGAGCGCAGGACCGGCCTGCCTGACGTGCACTGGCGCATCCGTGCCGGCGAGGTAATCCTGGCGGCGGGAGCCATCGAGCGACCGCTCTGGTTCGCGAACAATGATCTGCCGGGCGTGATGTCGGCCGAAGCCGCCTTGCACCACCTGGTTCTTTATGGCGCTGTCGCCGGCCGGCGCATCGTGCTCGCGACCGGCGGGGACGCGAGCTATCCGGTAGCCGCCGCTCTTGCCGAGGCTGGTGCCGAGGTGACGCTCACCGACATCCGACCCGAGGGTCCCGACGCGCCGGAAGGCGTCCGGGTCGTCCGCGCGGCCCGGCTCACCGCCGCCCGGGGCGGCCGGGAGGTCCGGTGCGCGGTGATCGACGGCGAGGCGTGGGAGGCAGACACGGTCCTCACGTCGGGCGGCTACACGCCTTCGGTTCACCTCTACTGCCAGGCCGGTGGCAAGCTCGACTGGGATGACGTGCGCGATGCGCTGGTGCCGCGCCGGGGAACCGCTCCGATCATGGTCGCCGGCGCTGCCAGTGGCAGCTTCGGGCTGTCCGCGGCATTAGCCGAGGGGCATGCCGCCGCAGGCGGCGAAGGCCCGGCGCCACGTCCCGAGGGGGATGCTCCTTGGGGCGTCACACCGATGAGGCCCGATCCGGCGCTGCCAGGGCGCCAGTGGATTGATCTGCAGAACGACGTCACACTCAAGGATGTGGGCCTGGCAGCACGCGAGGGCTTCACCTCGGTCGAGCATCTCAAGCGCTACACCACGCTGGGAATGGCGACCGACCAGGGGCGCACCTCGAACTTCGCGGGGCTTGCCGCGATGGCGGCGCTGACCGCGCGCAGCATCCCCGAGACCGGTACGACGACCTATCGGCCTCCGTTCACACCTGTGCCTCTCGCGGTGATTGCCGGGCGCCGCAGGGGCGCGCTGTTCAACCCGCTCAAGCGTCTGCCGCTCGAGCCCGAGCATCGTGCAGCCGGCGCGCGCTTCCGCGAGTACGGCGGCTGGCTGCGCCCGGCGGTCTACGGAACCGGCGACGAGTCGACGCTGGCCGTCGACGAAGCCCGGACCGCGCGCCAGAGCGTGGGCATCTTCGACGCCTCCCCACTCGGCAAGATCGAGGTGATCGGGCCCGGCGCGCCCGAACTTCTCGATTTCGCCAATTACGTGCGCATGTCGACCTTGCGGCCCGGGCGCGCGCGCTACGGGTTCATGCTGGCGGAAAGCGGCGTCGTCTATGACGATGGGGTGGTGCTGCGGCTGGCCGAGGACCGCTTCATCGTCTCGGCCTCCTCCAGCCACGTCGCGGGCGTGCTCCTGCGGCTCGAGGATGCGCGCCAGGACAGGTTCGACCCGTCCAGGGTCGTTCTGCATGATGTCACCGCCCATTGGGTCACGCTGACCGTCACGGGACCGCGCGCCCGCGACCTGCTCGATGAGGCGGAGATCGCGGTGCCCGAGATGCCGCATATGGGCGTGGCCGAAACCACCGAGGCGGGCCATCCGATGCGCATCGCGCGCGTCAGCTTCACCGGCGATCTGAGCTATGAGGTATCGGTGCCGGCGCGCCATTCGGACGACCTGCGCAACCGGCTGGATCGTGCGCGCGGCGCGGTGGGGGGGCGCTGGATCGGGCTAGAAGCCGTCATGATCCTGCGCGCCGAGAAGGGCTACATCCTCGTTGGCAAGGATACCGACGGCCTGACGATGCCGCACGATTTGGGCTGGGGAGCGCAGCGCGAGCGGCGCCGTGACGAGTACCTGGGCAAACGCTCGCTCTTTACGCCCGAAGGGTGCAGGGAGGGGCGCCGGCAACTGGTGGGAATCGCCGTGTCCGACGGCGATGCGCCGCTGGCGGCGGGGGCACATCTGGTGCCGCTCGACGGGCCGCGCCGCTCGCTTGGCTTCGTGACGTCGAGCTACCGAAGCCCCGGTCTCGACCGTCCGATCGCACTGGCGCTCCTGGAAGACGGCCGGGCACGGATCGGAGACAGGATCGGTTGCTTCCACATGGGCGAGGTGCGGGCCGCTGTCGTCGCTCCGGCCTGTGCCTTCGATCCGGAGGGACATCGCCTTGATGGATGAGATGAGCTGGCCCGACACCATACCCTCGCCGGGCGCGACACTTGACCTCGGCGGCGTTCAGGCCGCCTGCCTCGCTCCGGGCCACGCCGTTCTGGTCTCGGGGAATCTCGGCGCCGCGCTTGCCGAACTCGCGCCCGGGGCACGGATGGTCGGCCTCGGTGGTGACATCGGTGGCGGGGCTTTCGCGCTGCGCATTGCCCGGGATCGGGCGCTGCTTGTTGCCCCGACGCCCTTCGAAATTGCAGACGGGTGGCAAGCGGCAGATTACGGAGTGAGCCGCGCGGGCGACGCCTTTTGCCCGATCAGTCTCGTCGGAGAGAGAGCCGGGCAAGTCATCGCCCAGGGCACCGCGTGCGACCTTAAAGGCAACTCGCCCTCGGCCGCACTGATCTTCGCCGGGCAGTTCGCATTGCTCGCCCGCGACGGCGCTGCGTTCATGCTGTGGGTCGAGCGTCCCATGCTGGCCTATGTCTGGGACTGGATCGGGCAAGCCGGCAAGGACTGAGCGGCTGACGGTTGCTGGCAGTCCCGTTTGAGGCCTCAGGTGGCGGGGCGGCGGGCTCACTCGTGGTCGGGGATACCCAGACGCGCGGTATTCCCCCACAGCTCCTCCACCCGCCGGTCGCGCCCGCACGACCATCGGTAGAAGCGGTACTGGAACGGGCTCTTCTGGTAGTAGTCCTGGTGGTATTCCTCGGCCGGGAAGAAGGACCCAGCGTCCTCGATCGGCGTGACGATCTCCTGACCGAGCTCGGTCTGCGTCACCTGTTTCGACGCCTCGGCGGCGCGGCGCTGCTCGGCATCGAGGACGAAGACCGCGGTCGTGTACGACACCCCGCGGTCGCAGAACTGGCCGCCGCGGTCAGTCGGGTCGACCGAATGCCAGAACGCAGTCAGCAGCTCGTCATAGGAAACCTGCCGGGGATCGTAGGTAATCATGACCGCCTCGCGATGGCCGGTTCCGCCGGCGGAGACCTCTGCGTAGCTCGGGTTCTCGGTCAAGCCGCCCGTGAAGCCCGAGACCGTCGCGAGCACGCCCGGTATCCGGTCGAAATCGGACTCGACGCACCAGAAGCATCCTCCGGCAAAGACGGCGGTGGCGGTTTCCTGTGCCGTCACCGCGAGCGGCGCCGTGCCAATCGCCAATGCAACGAGCAGATATCGGATCATTCTGGGCCTCCCATCCGGCCCATCAAAGATAACCCTCGCCCCGGGATCCGCGATACCGCGCGGCTCACAAGCACGTTATTGCGCGACCGTACTCTTCTTCGGTCACATGCCACCCTTTGGCGTGGCGAGACGGCACTCGGCCAACTTCGCGATCCGGCGCAGATCCCGCGGAAAGAGGGAGGTGACACCCCAACCGTGGTGGCAGTCGCGGTGCGTCGTTGCAGCCAAGACGGCTACGGCATCAGTCGGGGCGGGGCCGTGACGCCGAAGATTTCTGTCTCGGCATTTGCAAGCGGATATGGCGCGCACGCACCGGCGTGCGGGTGTGGGGCCGGCGAGCGCGGGAAGCGCCGACGGTCCCGGACCATCTGCGCAACGTCGAGAATATCCTTCTCGGTCACCGCATCGCTGGCCATGAGAAGACGGATGATGGGCTCTCGGACAATCTCATCCAGTGTCGGCTTTGCTGCGCGCAGGGCAGGCGATCCGGACCCGGTCGCACAGCCGGCATCCGTCCACCCGTCAAACATGCGGAAGTTTGCGGAGGCCGCGCTCGACATCTCGTCTCCATCGGAAAAATTGCGCGAACGTCGCGCGCCATCGCATCCACGCGGCATCGCGGCGGAGTATCGCCTACCAAGTCTTCAAATTCATGACGATCGTTGATTGACCCGCAGGAACGGCCCCGCCACCGAAACTGCGGGACATGCCGGCCGTTTCGTATCGCGACGTCCTACAATTGAGAGGTCGCCGTCCCGGTTGTTCCTGCCGCTGACACATCGCGCGAGCGGCTCGCCGAATACTGGCGTGCGACATGGCTATACGTCGCCTGCGCATTCTCCTGAAGCTGGCCAAGGGCATCCAGCATCTCGCGATGATGTTGGACAGCTTTCAGGTACGCGGTGTGGGACATGTAGTCGTGGCGCCGAGGGGCCGCTTTGAGCAGCACGTCGGACGCATCCTTCAGCATTTCGGACAAGAACCGCCAGTCACGACCGAGGTATGGGCCATACGACCCGTCCTTGTGGAGTGTTGGGCGCAGCATTGTCGGCCTCTCGGAAGTCTGAGTTTCGACACGGCAATTGTGGGTAAGTTATCGGGCGCCAAGCTCGATGCAAGCCCTGCGGGGCGCGACGGACCGTTTGGATGATCCGGTGTCGTCACGACTTTCTCCGGCAATGAGTGTGGCGCACCGGATGCACCACGTCTCGCGTGTGGAACGCAGCACGATCACCATCGCACCGCTCTGGCCATCGAACCGGCATGAAAGCGTCACAGAACTCGGTTAGGCCAAAACCGTGACCGATCCGGAGGCCAGCATGAATGTCTGCCTTGAGACGACGGAGGCGGGGACCGTGTGCGGACAGCCGGCGCTAGATGGCGGCAGCATGTGCTGGCTGTGCGAGCGTCGGCGTATCGCGGCGAGGCAGCCTCGTGAAATGGATGGCGCTCGGGTCTATTTCGTCGTTCCTTCGCGGCTTCCGGCACCTCAGGACTGGCGGCGCGCCCGCGGTGACGCACTGGTCTCAAGGTTTCCCGTTGACCGCACCGAGCATCGCGGCTGACAACTCATCCGGCATTGTCGTTGCTGCCAGTGGACGTGGGCGACGTGCGGCACCGAGGCCGACAATAAACGTGCCCGAGTGACGGGAGGTGATCATGAGCACGACTGGAAACGGTTCCGATGGCATGGACTGGCTCGAAGCGGAGCTGGCAGATACGCTCGACGAGGATTACGAACTCGAGCTGTCCGAACCCGCCCTTTCGCTCGAGATCCGGAAGATCTACCGGAAATCGCACCCCGACATCATCGATCGGCGTGTCTATTTCCGAGAGCTCCTCACCCTGCAGTCTGAGCTGATCAAGCTTCAGGACTGGGTCGCCCACAGCAAGGAGAAGATCGTGGTGATCTTCGAAGGGCGCGACTCGGCCGGCAAGGGCGGGGTGATCAAGCGGATCACCCAGCGCCTCAATCCGCGGATCTGCCGCGTCGTCGCGCTGCCCGCACCGAGCGACCGAGAACAGACCCAGTGGTATTTCCAGCGCTACGTGCCGCATCTGCCGGCCGGCGGCGAAATCGTGCTCTTCGACCGATCCTGGTACAACCGCGCCGGTGTCGAGAAGGTGATGGGCTTCGCGACCAAGGACCAGATCGAGCAGTTCTTCGAGGATGTTCCCGGCTTCGAGCGCTCGCTCGTCCGCTCCGGCATCCGGTTGATCAAGTACTGGTTCTCGATCACCGACGAGGAGCAGCAGATGCGCTTCCTCATGCGCATTCACGATCCGCTCAAGCAGTGGAAGCTGAGCCCCATGGACCTTCAAAGCCGGGTCCGCTGGGAACAGTACACCAAGGCCAAGGAGGAGATGTTCGCCCGGACGAACATCCCCGAGGCGCCATGGTACATCGTCGAGGGCAATGACAAGAAGCGCGCGCGTCTGAACTGCATTCACCACCTCCTGCAGCAGATCCCGTACGGCGACGTTCCGCACGAGGAGATCCGACTGCCCGACCGCGTCTTCAACCCCGATTACGAACGCAAGGTGCTGCCGAGCGAGCTCTACGTTCCACAGAAATACTGAGTTCGAGCGCACCGCCATATTGGTGCGGCCAAGGTCGTCAGGTGCGCATTTGCATCGCTCGGCGTCGATCGACGGCGGGCAGCGATTCAATCATCTCGGTAATCCTCGGCGCTTCTCCCCAGAATCGGTGGATAACCTTGTGGGTAGTCGCTCCGGTGGCACGCGTTTATCATTGAACTGACATGAGCCTTAACTGATTGCTCAAATTTCGGGCAGGACATGCGCGCCCATTCCATCGCGTGCGCTGTCAATCCGTGAAACCGACGCGACCGCAATTTGATCAGGTCTGTGTGATCCGGATCCAGACCGGTACGTTGTGACAGCTCTGCCGGGATCGGTTACGGGTATAGAGCGGCGCGGCCTGTCTGATCGTTCAACCCGTCGCTCCGCGGGCGGGAAGCCGGGAAGAAACCGGCACCGAGAGGGAGGTGAAACGATGAACGGGCCCAGGGACGAATTCTACCAGCGTGACAGGACGTGGCATCCTCCGGCCTTTTCGCGTGACTACAAGACCAGTGTCGCGCGCTCGCCCAGCTTGCCTCTGCTCTCGCTCGAGCAGTCGATGTCCGAGATCACAGGGCCGACCTTCGGGCATTCGGACCTCGGGCCGCTCGATAACGACCTGATCCGGAACTACGCCCATGGCGGCGAGGCAATCGGCGAGCGCATCATCGTGCATGGACGCGTTGTCGACGAGAACGGGCGCGGCGTGCCGAACACCTTGGTCGAGGTCTGGCAGGCCAATGCCGGCGGGCGTTACCGACACAGGAAGGACACCTACCTCGCGCCCATCGATCCGAACTTTGGCGGATGCGGCCGGATGCTGACGGACGGGAACGGGTATTATTTCTTCCGAACCGTGAAGCCCGGCGCCTATCCCTGGCGCAACTGGATCAACAACTGGCGGCCGGCGCATATTCATGTCTCGGTCTTCGGGTCGGGCTTCGCGCAACGGCTGATCACCCAGATGTATTTCGAGGGCGACCCCCTGATCGCGCAGTGCCCGATCGTCAACACGATCCCCGATCCGCGCGCGATCGAGCAGCTGATCGCACCCCTCGACATGAACGCGGCCGTGCCGCTCGACAGTCTTGCCTACAAGTTCGACATCGTCTTGCGCGGCCGGCGCTCGACGTTGTTCGAGAACCGGCTGGAGGGGAACTGAGCGATGACGCAGAAGCTCGACCGCCTCAAGGAGACGCCCTCGCAGACTGCGGGACCCTATGTCCATATCGGCCTCGCGCCCGGTGCCGCGGGCTTCGAGATCTTCGACCAAGAGCTCGGCCGGGACATCGCGGGGCCGAACGCCAGGGGCGAGCGCATCCGCATCGAGGGCACCGTCTATGACGGGACCGGAGCGCCGGTGAAGGACGTGCTGATCGAGACCTGGCAGGCGAACGCCGACGGCATCCACCCCCATCCCGCCGACCCCCGCGCATCCGAGGTCGAGGCGGGCTTCCGCGGCTGGGGCCGGATCATCTCGGACTTCGACACCGGCGCCTTCGTGATCGAGACGGTGAAACCCGGCGCGGTGACGGGCCGCAACGGACGGATCATGGCGCCCCATATCTCGCTTTGGGTCGTGGCGCGAGGCGTCAATGTCGGGCTCCAGACCCGCCTCTACTTCGCCGACGAGGCCGAGGCGAACGCAGCCGACCCGGTGCTCGGCTTCATCGAGCAGGTCCATCGTCGCGAGACGCTGGTTGCCGAAAGGACCGCCGACGGCGTCTACAAATTTGACATCCGCCTGCAGGGCGAGCGTGAAACCGTGTTCTTCGACATCTGAGGAGGCCGCCATGAGCGAGAAAGCCAAGCCCTGCATCATCTGCGTTGCGATCACCGGCTCGGTGCCAAAGAAGGCGGACAACCCCGCTGTTCCGATAACGATCTCCGAACAAGTGGAGTCCACGCAGGAAGCCTTCGAGGCAGGGGCGTCGATCGCGCATTGTCATGTGCGCAACGACGACGAGAGCCCGACCTCGGATCCCGAGAAGTTCGCGCGGCTCAAGGAGGGATTGGAGAAGCACTGCCCCGGCATGATCGTCCAGTTCTCGACCGGCGGGCGCTCGGGCGCGGGGCAGGCGCGTGGCGGGATGTTGCCGTTGAGGCCCGACATGGCCTCGCTGACCGTGGGGTCGAACAACTTCCCGACACGGGTCTACGAGAACCCGCCCGATCTCGTCGACTGGCTCGCCGCCGAGATGCGCGCGCACGAGGTCAAGCCCGAGATCGAGGCTTTCGACCTGAGCCACATCTTCCAGGCGGTTGCGATGAACAAGGACGGGCGGATCCCGGGGCAGCTCTACGTGCAGTTCGTGATGGGGGTGAAGAACGCCATGCCCGTCGACCGCGAGGTCTTCGATTTCTACGTCCACACGGTCAGGCGCCTCGCGCCGGATGCCGAGTGGTGCGCGGCCGGGATCGGGCGACACCAGATCACGCTCAACGAATGGTGCATCGCCGAAGGCGGCCATTGCCGCACCGGGCTCGAGGACAACGTCCGCCTCGACCGCGACCACCTCGCCCCGTCCAATGCCGCTCTGGTCGAGCGCGTCGTCGAGCTTTGTGAGCGGCATGGCCGCCCCGTCGCCACGACTGCTCAGGCGCGGCAGATCCTCGGTCTGCGACCGGCGGCCTGAGGCGAGATGACCGGCGTTTTCGACGATCCGATCTTCGCGGGGCTCTTCGGAGACCCCGAGGTCGCGGCCCACCTGACGCCCGAGGCCGAGATCGCGGCGATGATCCGCTTCGAGGTCGCGCTGGCGATCGTCGAGGCGCGGCTCGGGATCATTCCGTCCGAGGCCGGCGATGCCATCGCGGCTGCCCTGCCTGGGGTCGCCGTCGAGCCCGCCGATCTGGCGGCGGGGACGCGATCGGCCGGCGTGCCCGTTCCCGCTCTCGTCGCGGCGCTGCGCGAGGCAGCCGGCGCGCCGCATGGGGCCTTCATCCACTGGGGGGCGACCTCGCAGGATGTCTGGGATACCGGCTTCGTCCTTCGGCTGGTGCCGATCCTCGGCATTCTGGAGCGGCGGCTCGTGGCGCTCGTCGGCCGGCTGGGAGACGCCGCGCGGACGCATGCCCGCCTGCCGATGGCGGGCCGCACGCGCAGCCAGGTCGCGACGCCAACAACGCTGGGCCTTCGGATCGCGGGCTGGGTCGCGCCCCTCGGCCGCTGCCTCGACCGGCTGGCCGAGATGCGGTCGCGCGTGCTCGCGGTGCAACTGGGCGGCGCCTCGGGCAATCTTTCCATCCTTGGCGCCCGGGCGCCCGAGGCGATGGATCTGCTCGCCGACGAGCTGGGTCTCGCCCGGGTTGCCAAGCCCTGGGGCACCGAGCGCGATGGTCTTGTCGAGCTTTCCAACTGGCTCGCGATGGTGTCGGGGCTGCTTGCGCGCATGGCCGGGGACCTTGTCATCCTCGGCCGCACCGAGATCGGCGAGCTCTTCGCCGGCGAGGGCGGCGGATCATCGACGATGCCGCAGAAGGCGAACCCCGTTCTGCCCGAGGCGCTGATCGCGCTTGGGCGCTTCAACGCCGGGCAGGCCGGCGTCATGGCGGGCACGCTGTTTCACCTCGAGGATCGCGACGGGACTGCCTGGATGACCGAATGGAGCGTCCTGCCGCAGATGCTGGTTGCGACAGGTGCGGGACTCGCCCATGCAAATGAGCTTGCCGCGAGCCTGCGTCCCTGCGCCGAGCGGATGGCGGCGACGATGGAAGTGGCGGGTGGCGCGATCCACGCCGAAGCACTCGCCTTTGCCCTTGCCCGCGCGATGCCGTTGCCCGAGGCACAGGCCATGCTCAAGCGCGCCGCACGGTCCCAGGCCCAGCATGGCGGCAGCCTGCGGGACCATCTTTCGCCGCTCTGCGCCGCCAGGGGCGTCGAGATGCCCGTGACCGACGCGACCGATGCCATCGACAATGCTGAGCGCCTGGTCGAGCGCCTCCTGGCCGGCCTGGCGCCGTCAGCCGGCGCGCGGGACGAGTAGAAGCGGCAGAGGGCACATGCCCTCCGCCATCCTGACGTCCCGTACACCGAGCCTCAGCGGCCGGAGAAGCGCGGCTGGCGCTTCTCAAGCAGGGCGTCGACCGCCTCGCCGTGATCTTCGGTCTGGTGGCACGCGCCCTGATAGGCGGCCGCGAGCTCGAGGATCGTGTCGAGGCGGGTGTTCAGCCCCTCGCGCAGCAGCCGCTTGGCCATGCGGAGCTGGCGCGGCGGATTGCGCGCGATCCGGGCGGCCAGCCGACGCGCCTCGGGCAGGAGCTCGCCGGGCTCGACCACGCGGCTGACCAGGCCCCAGGCCAGCGCCGTCTCGGCGTCCACAGGGTCGGCGGTGAAGGTCATCTCGGCGGCACGGCTGAGGCCGACCTGCCGCGGCAGCAGCCAGGCACCGCCATCGCCCGAGATCAACCCCACATTGACAAAGTTCTCGGCGAAAGTCGCCGCGGTCGAGGCGATCCGGATGTCGCACAGGCAGGTCGTGTCGCAGCCCGCGCCATAGGATGGCCCGTTGACTGCGGCGATCAGCGGTACCTCGCATTCCCACATGGCACGGGCGACGCGCTGGATGCCCTTGCGGTAGCCGTCCTTCACCGAGACGGCGTCGCCCGCGAAGGTGCCGTGCTTCTCCTTCATGTGCTTGAGGTTGCCGCCCGAGGAGAAGGCCTTGCCCGCGCCGGTGACGATCGCGCAGCGCACCGTCTGGTCCGCATTGATCCGGCCCATCGCCTCGACGATCGCGTCGCAGAGGTCGTGGTCGGTCAGCGCGTTGCGCGTCTCGGGCATGTTGAAAGTGAGCGTGACGACATGCCCGTCCTGCTCGTAAAGAAGTTTCTCGGCCATCGTTGATCCTCTCTTACGCGGCGGCGGGGGCGTGTGCGGCGAGAAGCTCGCGCTTCAGCACCTTCCCGCTCGGGTTCATCGGCAGGGCGTCCATGAAGACGTAGCGCTTCGGGCGCTTGTAGGGCGCGAGGTCGTCGCTCGCCTTGCAGAAGGCATCGACCGTCTCCGCCGCGAGATCGGGGTCGCTCGCGACGATGAAGGCCGCGACGATTTGGCCCCATTTCTCGTCGGGGATGCCGACGACTGCGGCCTCCTGCACGCCCGGGCAGCGGTAGAGGATCTCCTCGACCTCGCGCGGATAGATGTTCTCGCCGCCCGAGACGATCATGTCGTCGGCGCGACCATGGAAGAAGTAGAAGCCGTCCGCGTCCTTCGAGAACAGGTCGCCCGTGTAGATCCAGCCCGCCTTCAGCTTCTTTTGCGTCTCGAAGGGCTTGTTCCAGTAGCCCTGCATGGCTTGCGGACCGCGCACGATCAGCTGCCCGATATCGCCGGCCCCGACGGTTTCCGAAGGCGGCACCTCTCGGGCGGGGTCATTTGCAATCACGCGGGCTTCGGTGATGAGCGTGGGCTTGCCACAGGAGCCCAGCTTGGCCAGCGCGTCCTCGGGGTGGAGGATGAGCGTCAGCGAGGCTTCGGTCATGCCGTAGCCGTTGAAGATGCCGGGGCAGAACTCGGCGATCACGCGCTCCATCGTGGCCGAGGAGATCGCCGCGCCGCCGGTGGTGATCAATCGCAGGCTCTTGACCTCGTAGTCGTTGAAACGGGGATGGAACAGCATCTCCTGGATCTGCGTCGGCACGGCGAAAAGGGTGGTGATCTTCTCGGTCTGGATCACCTCGAGCGTCTTCTCGGCCTCGTAGCGGCCCAGCACGACATTGGTGCCGCCGACCATCAGGTGCGGCATGAAGAAGGCCTGCATCCCGCCCACATGGTAGAGCGGCGCGATATGGAGCGCGTTGTCGAGGTGGTTGAGGCCGTATTCCATCACGCAGTTCATCGCGATGGCGAGGTCGTTTGCGTGGGTGTGGATCACGCCCTTGGGGCGGCCCGTGGTGCCCGAGGTGTAGACCAGCGCCGAGATGTCGTTGCCGTCCGGCGCGGGGCGCGGCTCGTCGCGATCGACGGTCTCCTCGGCCAGCGTGTCGAAATGGTGGTGCCCCTCGGGGATGTTTTCCTTGTCGTAGGCGCAGCCGATGAAGTCGTGGACCGATTTCACCTGTGCCTGCACCTTCAGCGCGTTCTCGGTCAGGTTGCGGCCGTAGACGAGCACGCGGGCGCCCGAATCCGAGATGATGTAGGCGGCCTCGCCGGGGCTGAGGCGGAAGTTGAGCGGGACCGCCACCGCGCCGAGCACCTGGCAGGCGAAATAGGTCGTGACCGAGTTCTCGGAGGTCGAGACGTAGAACGCGACCCGGTCGCCCGGCCGGACCCCGAGATCCGAGAGCGCCTGTGCAAAGCGCCGGATCCGGGCGTGCCACTGGGTGTAGGTCCAGCGGCGGTCCTCGAAGATCAGCGCGGTGTGATCGGGATAGCGTTCGACCGAGGCTTCGAGCAGACGTGCGATATGCATCGCTTTGGTCCCTTGGACTGTGTGGATCAGAGATTCGGTTTGACCGAGGGCATCTCGCGCGCCGCGATCAGGTATTTCGCCATTTCCGAGGTGCCGCCGACGATCGGCAGCGCACGGGCGTCGCGGTAGATCTGCTCGGCGCGTCCGAACTGGCGGGTGATGCCGTCGCCGCCCATGATCTGGACCGTGCGGTCCGAGCAGAAGACGGCGGTCTCGGTCGAGACGAGCTTGGCCTGCGCCGCCTCGCGCATCAGCTCCTTCCCGTCCATGCCGGCGTCATACATCTTGGCGGCGCGGTAGGTCAGCAGCTCGGCCGCGTCGATCCGCCAGCTCATCTCGGCCACCATGTCCCAGATCAGCTGTTTCTGGCCCAGCTTCTGGCCAAAGGCGGTGCGCGTCTCGGCATGGGCCTTGGCGATGTCGAAGGCCGAGCGGGCGACGCCGAGGCCGGAGCCACCGAGGATGACGCGCTCGAAGTTGAAGGCGCCGAGCATGATGCGAAAGCCCTGGCCCGGCGCGCCGAGCAGGTTCTCCTCGGGGACGCGAACGCCTTCAAGGGTGACCTCGCCGACGACGCAGCCGCGCCGGCCCATGAAATCATAGGTCCGCGGGAAGGAGAGGCCGGGCGTATCGGCCGGGACGGCAACTGCGCTCATGCCCTTCTGGGGGGCGACATCGGGATCCGAGATGCCCCAGACGATGTAGACGTCGGATTTCGTAGCATTCGAAATGTAGCGCTTGAACCCGTCGATGACCCATTCCCGCGTCTTCTCGTCGAAGCGGATGCGTGTCTTCATCGCCGCGCTGTCCGAGCCGACATCTGGCTCGGTCATGCAGATCGAGCCGATCGCGGTCCCTTCGAGGATCGGCGTGAGATAGCGCTCGCGGATCGCGCTGGTCGCCTTCGAATGCAGGGGATAGGCGCAGGAAAGTGCGGTCGCGATGGTCGTCTCGAAGGCGTAGTTTAGATAGGCCGCCTCCTCCGAGAGGATGGTTGCGTGGGTCAGCCCGGGCTGGCCCAGCGGCCCATCGTAGAGGTCGCGGAACATGAGCTTCATGTAGCCCGCCTCGCCCAGCGCGCGGACGACCTGCTTGACGGCCTCCCAGTCCTCGTCGCGCTCGATCTTGTCGGCGCGGGGTGCAAGCTCGCGGCCGAGGAAGTCGCGGATCTCGGCGCGGAAGGCGCGGTCCTCGTCGGTCAGGAAGAAATCGCGCATCTCTCGCTCCTCAGCTGTCGTCGCGAACGAAATCGGGGACGCCAAGCCGGTCGATCAGGCGGCTCGTCTCGCGGTGGATCAGGGCCATGTTGCTGTCGCGGACCGTCGGCAGCAGGTGGCGCGCCTTGCGGACCTGTCCGAAGTCGAGCTCGGCGGTGATGAGTTCGGCCTCGCTGCCCGCGACGGCGACCTCGCGGCCAAAGGCGTCGACGATGCGCGAGCCGCCCCAGAAGGTGAGGTCGCGCTCGGTCCCGGTTCGGTTCACCATGATCGAGGGCGCGCCGTACATCATCGAGTAGAAGCGCATGGTCAGCGCCCAGCCGGCCGGGTTGTCGAAATCGGCGCCGACCGCCTCGACGCCCGAACTGACCGGTGCGATCAGCACCGTGGCGCCGTGCAGGAAGGCGAGATGCGTGAGCGCCGGGTTCCACAGGTCCGCGCAGATCAGGAGCCCTGCGCGCCAGTCATCGTCCAGCGAAAAGGTCTCGACGAAACGGCCCGAGGCATAGTGCTTGCCTTCCTCGAGCTTGCCGTAGGTCGGCAGGTTCACCTTGCGGTGGAGATGCTGGATCCGCCCGCCGCGCAGGATGACCGCCGAGTTGTAGAACTGTGCCGCTGGCCCTTCCTCGATGAAGCCGAGGATGACGGCCATGTCGCCCGCGGCCTCGGCGAGGCGCTTCAGGCGCGGGTCGGTCCGCTTCATCGCGGCATCAAGCAGGTTGTCGGCGCCGTAATGTCCCGTCAGGGAAACCTCGGGCAGGACCAGGAGATCGAGCCCCGCTTCGCGGCCGCGCGCGATCCAGTCGAGATGGATCGACACGTTCGCGTCGACCTCGCCGATCACGCTGGCGAACTGCGCGGCTCCGACCTTGAGTATGCGGGATGACATTCGTCGTGGTCCCTCGTTGGGGCATCAGGGCGTCGGGGGTGGCGTGCGCGCACATGCGCGCACGCCCCGAGTGGTGGTGGGCTCAGACGAGCCCCTGCTCCTTCAGGAACTCGGCCGCCACGTTCTCGATCGAGACCTTCTCGACATCGACCCGGGCGTTGAGCTTCGCCATCGTCGCGTCGTCGAGTTTGGCCGAGAGCGCGTTCAGGGCCTCGCCGATGCCAGGGTTCTTTTCGAGCACCTCGGCGCGCACGACGGGGGCGAGCGCGTAGGCCGGGAAGTAACCCTTGTCGTCCTTCAGCGTCACGAAGTCGAAGGCGGGGATGCGGCCGTCGGTGGCGAAGACGAGGCCCACGTTGACGTCGCCGTTCTTCAGCGCCTCGTAGACGAGGCCCGAGTCCATGCGCTTGACGTCCGAGCGCGAGAACTCGAAGCCATAGGCCTCCTGGAGCGGCTTGAGGCCGTCGGGGCGGGCATACCACTCGGCGTTCGAGGCGAGGGTGAGGCCGGCGTTCTCGTTCACCTTTGCCGCGAGGTCCGACAGGGTCACGATGCCCATCTCGGCCGCTTCGGCCTTGCGCATGGCGAGGGCATAGGTGTTGTTGGCGGCCGAGGCATCGAGCCACACGATGCCCTTGCCTGCATCGAGTTCCTTGACCTTCGCGTAGGTCGCATCGGCGTCGAGCTTCTCCTCGACCTTGTTGTAGGTGATCAGCGACGTGCCGGTGTACTCCCAGTAGACGTCGATCTGGCCGTTCTCCATAGCCTGGCGGACGGCCGCCGAGCCCATGCCGCCGCGGCTGTCGACCTCGAAGCCCTTGGCCTCGAGGAGCTGGGCGGTCATCGCCGTCAGCAGCTGCTGTTCGGTGAAGTTCTTGCCGCCGACGACGATTTCGTCGGCCTGGGCTGCGCCGGCAATGAGGACTGCGCCGGCAAAGAGGGATTTCATCGCGTTCGCGAGCATTCGGGGTTTCCTTCCCATCTGGTGGTGATCGGCCGCGCCGTTTCAGCGGAGCGGGTTTACGCCCTTCGGGACGAGGTGCAGCTGCGCCTGGCCCATCAGGAAATCCACAAGCACCGCGAGCATCGCCACCGGGACAGCCCCGGCCAGCAGCATGCCCGTGTCCATCAGGTCGATGCCGGTGAAAATCAGCTCGCCGAGCCCGCCGCCGCCGATCAGGAAGGCGAGCGGCGTGGTCCCGACATTGATCGCGAGCGCGGTGCGCACGCCCGAGAAGATGACATAGAGCGCGTTCGGGATCTCGACGCGGAACAGGATCTGCGCAGGCGTCATGCCCATGCCGTGTGCGGCCTCCTTGAGGTGCGCGGGCACGGCCAGCAGGCCGGCATAGGTGTTGCGCACGATCGGCAGCAGCGACGCGACGAAGAGCCCGAAGAAGGCCGGCGCGAAACCGATTCCGAGGATCGTCATGGACAGCGCGATCACTGCCAGCGTCGGGATCGTCGTGCCGATGTTGAACACCTGCATGACCGTCTCGGCAGAGCGCTCCATCGAGGGTCGCGAGAGCCAGATCCCGACGGGAATGCCCGTGAGGATCGCGGCTCCGCCGGATGCGGCGACGAGGACCATGTGGCCCTGCGAGAGATAGGTGATGTCCTCCCAGTAGGCGCCGATCTGATCGATCAGCCCCGAGGTTCCGATCAGGATCCCGGCGGCGAGCGCGATCCAAGGCACGACGCGGGTGCCGAGGCGGGGCTTTTGCATGGCAGCGGGGGCGGCCATCGGTCAGGCCGCCTTACCGGCGCGGCGGTAGGTCTCGCCGAGCGCGCCCGTCACCGCGGGCTGGGTGATGACGCCGACGTAGCGACCGGAGTCGTCGGTGCAGGCAAGCCACATCGTGTCGTGGGCGAACATCTCCGAGACCACGGCGCGCAGGTCCGCGCGTGCCGGCACCGTGGCGGGCAGGGCGCGGGCGAACTCGTGAACCAGGCCGCTTGCGCCCTCGACCATGTCCTCGGTGACATAGCCGACCGGATGATGGTCGGCGTCGAGGACGACGGCGACATGCGTGCCGTGCTCGCGGATCATCGCGTGGGCGTCCTTCGCCCGCCCGTGGCGTGAGACGGCGGGCGCGTCGGCGTCGCAGACCTGCTTGGCGGTGACGAGGCGCAGGCGTTTCAGCGTCCGGTCGGCGCCGACGAAATCGGCGATGAACTCGTTCGCGGGATGGGCGAGGACGACGTCGGGGCTGTCGTATTGCTCGATCTTGCCGGCTCGGAAGATGGCGATCTTGTCGCCCATCTTGACCGCCTCGTCGATGTCGTGGCTGACGAACATGATCGTCTTCTTGAGCTCCGACTGCATCTTCAGGAACTCGTCCTGGATGACCTCGCGGTTGATCGGGTCGATCGCGCCGAAGGGCTCGTCCATCAGCATCACGGGCGGGTCGGCCGCGAGCGCACGGATCACGCCGACGCGCTGCTGCTGGCCGCCCGAGAGTTCCTTCGGGTACCGCTTGAGAAAGAGCTTCGGGTCGAGCGCGACGAGATCGAGGAGCTCGGCCGCGCGCTTCTTCGCCCGTTCGGTGTCCCAGCCCAACAGCTTCGGGACCACGCAGATGTTCTCCTCGATCGTCATGTTCGGGAACAGGCCGATCTGCTGGATCACGTAGCCGATGTTCCTCCGCAACTCGACGTCGTTGAGGGTCGAGGTGTCCTTGCCGTCGATGTAGATCTTGCCCGAGGTCAGCGGGATCAACCGGTTGATCATCTTGAGCGCGGTGGTCTTGCCGCAGCCCGAGGGGCCGAGCAGGATGCAGATCTCGCCCTCGGGGACCTCCATGTTGACATCGTCGGCGGCGACCACGGGACCGTTCGGCGTCTCGAACACCTTGGTCAGGTTCTCAAGGCGGATCATGGGCGTTTCCTGTGCTTGTGTTATCGTTTGAGGCCGGCTGGGGTCAGTCGTTTCTGCAGCGCGAGGAGCGCGTAGTCGGCGGCGATGGCGAGGATGGAGACAGCCACCGCGCCCGCGATCAGCTGGCGGGGGTCTGTCTGGCTGATGCCTCGCGCGATCAGCACGCCAAGGCCGCCTGCGCCGATATAGGCCGCGATGGCGGCCACCCCGATATTCATCACGACCGCCGTGCGCACGCCGGCCATGATGACCGGAACGGCGATCGGGATTTCGACCCGCCACAGCCGCTGCAGGGGCGTCATGCCCATGCCACGCGCCGCCTCGCGCAGCGAGGGCTCGACATTGGTGATGGCGGTGTAGGTGTTCCGGATGATCGGAAGCTGCGAGTAGAGCAGGATCGCGATCACCGCGGGCAGCCAGCCGATCCCCTGGCCGATCAACGACAGGACCGGGATCATCAGGCCGAAGAGCGCGATCGACGGGACGGTCACGATGATCGAGGCGACGTAGAGCACCGCATCGGCCAACCGTTGCGACTGGGTGATGGCGACACCGATCGGCACGCCGGTCAGGATCGCGAGACCGACCGCGACGGCCACGATCGAGATGTGCTCGACGGCAAGCCCGCCGATGACACCCAGGTTGCTGAAAATGAAGGTAATTGTTTCCATCGTTTCCCGACCTGCAGACCCGTTCGATCATGGCGGAACGCAGTGGTCCGCCTTCGGTGGGCCTTCAACTACAGGGGGAATCGAGTCGGGGCCTTACGTTGCGTCGCCTGTTTCTTGCATCGTGCCGACATCCATGGCGGCGGAACGCTTGCGAAGCACGGACGGCGGCACGCCCGACCACGCCTTGAAGGCCCGGCTGAAATGGCCCGGGCTGGAGAAGCCGGTGAGCTCGGCGATGGTCTCCAGCGAGTCGGTCGTGTCGAGCAGCCGCCGCCGCGCCGCCTTGCAGCGGAGTTCCATGTAGAAGTCCGAGGGCGACATGCCGAAGGCCGTCTCGAAGCACCGCTCGAGCTGGCGCTCGGAGACGCCGACCAGTTCGGCGACGCGGCCGATCCGCACCGGCTCGGCGAGGCTCCGCTCCATGATCGCGACCGCACGCAAGAGGTGCGGGTTGGTGATCTTGTAACGCAACCGCGTGTCCAGCCGCTGCGCCTCGCCGCCCTCGCGCGGTGGGCCGTGCAGGAACTGCTCGGCGACCTCGCCGGCGATCTCGCGGCCGTCGCGCATGGCTATGAATGCGAGCATCATGTCCAAGCCCGCGGTGCCGCCGCCCGCCGTCATCACCTCGCGGTCGATGGTGAAGAGCTTGTCGACGACCTCGCTGTCCGGAAACTCGTCGGCGAGCGCCGCCTGCATTTCCCAGTGGATGGTTGCACGCCGCCCCCTGAGCAGCCCCGCGCGACCGAGGATCAGCGAGCCATTGCTGACAGCACCGACAGACATGGGGCCGGAGCGGCGCTGGCGCAGGGCATAGAGGACGGAGGGGGTGCGGAACTCCTCGATACCAAGACTTGCGACGATGATCGTGAGCGCCGAACGCCCGTGCTGGCCGAACGCCGTCGCGGCAATCCCCAGCCCGTTGCTGGCGGTGACCATGCCGCCGCCGGGCGTCGTCACGAGCCAGGTGTAGCGTTGCTCACCAGAAATCCGGTTCGCCGAGCGCAACGGCTCGATCGTCGCGCTGAGCGCCATCATGGAAAAGCCGGGAAGAACCAGCAGTTCGACTTCGAATGGCGCGCAACTTTGAGAAGCGGAGGGCATGACCAGCGGAGCATCCCGCAGAACACGGCCGATCTCAACCGTGAAGCCGACGAAGCAACGGACCCTCGAAGCCTCCAGCCCGCCCTTACATGGTGTCAAGCGGGTTCCGGCCCTCAAAGTAGCCGGCCGTCAGCCGCATCCGAAACTTGCCGCGCTCAGGCGGTGCGCGGCAGGTGAAGAACCAGCCTCGTGCCTCGCGCGACGTGGTCGAGTTCCAGCGATCCGCCATGCGCTTCCGCAATGCTTCTTGCGATGGGAAGGCCCAGGCCCGAGCCATCCTGTCCCTGCTGGGCACCGCGGAAGAACCGGTCGAACACCCGCTCGTGCATACCGGCAGGGATGCCGGGCCCGTCGTCGGCGACGGCGATGGTGACGCCCGTCGCTGCGAAGTCGATCGACAGGCAGACACGGCCGCCGTCCGTGCATCCGTAGCGAACCGCGTTGTCCACGAGGTTGTGCAGCGCTTCCTCGATGAGCACGGGATCTCCCTCGGCCGTGTATGGCGTGCCGGAGACGGCGTATTCGAACCGGACCTCTGGCTCGTGGGGCCGTGCGGCCGCGTGCGCGATGACGTTTGTCGCCATTTCCTGCAGGTCCAGCGGCGCGTGTCGCCGGCCCTGAAGGCCGATCCTGAGCCGCTCGAGCGTCAGAAGTTGCTGCGTCAGCCGGCTCACGTGGCGGGCCGTGTCGGACAAAACGGAAACCCGCCGGCGCATCTCGTTCTCGGAGGGCGCGGTTGCCAGCGACTCGGCCTGAGCCTGGATCGCCGCAACCGGATTGCGCAGTTGATGAGCGGCGTCGGCGATGAAGGCGTCTCGCTCGGCAAAGGCCTGCTGGAGGCGCGTGAACAGCGCGTTCATCGAGGCCACCAGGCTGTGGATTTCCTCGGGAATCGCGCGCCGGATCGGCCTGAGGTCATCGGGAGAGCGCTGCCGGACCGCGTCCTCGAGGTTGGTCAGGGGCCTGAGCCCGATGCGGATGCCGTACCAGACGAGAAGCGCCGCCGCCAGGATCACCACGCCCATGATGGCAATCGACTGATAGACCAGCAGCAGGCTGAGGCGTTCCCGCTCCGTCACGGTCTGCCAGACCTCGACGGTGACCCAGCCCCCGAACTGGGGTTCGGAGATGAACTCTTCGAGCCTGACCACCCGTACCGGCTCGCCAAGCACCTCGGAGTCGTAGAAGGCGGGGATCCCGCGCTCGATCACGATGCCCGGCTGCTTCTCGGGCGCGGTCGAGTAACCCGTGACGAAGCGGCCGCCGGGACCGACGATCCGGTAGTAGACGGGATCTCCCAACGAGTTGGTAAGACGGTCGAGCAGCTGCTCGGCCAGCATGTCGCCTTCGCTCAGGACCACGTCGCGCGAGATCGTGAGGGCGACGGCAAGGAGGGTGTTGTCGTAAAGCCGGGCAGAAATCCTTTCTGCCATGAAGAACCTGACGATGGCCGCCAGCGCGGCCACCACGACCAGAGGAAGGACGATCAGGACGAAGAGGCGGCTTCGCAGCGACCAGCGCCGCATCTCAGTCGGTGCTCATCATGTAGCCGATGCCGCGAATGGTCTGGATCGATACGCCGGAGCCGAGGATGTGCCGGCGCAGTCTGGACACGGAAAGCTCGATCGCATTCGCCTCGACGTCCGAGCCCGTGCCGTAAAGCTGTTCCAGAAGGCTCTCCTTCGAGACGACGCGGCCCGCATTGTGCAGCAAGCACTCCAGCAGGGCCCGCTCGCGTCGTTTCAGGTCGATCGGCCCATCGGGCCCGATCAGCCTGCGCGCGCAATGCTCGTATCGCAGGGTGCCGATCGTCTCCGATGTCGGTTTCAGATCGGGGCGGCGACGGGCCAGCGCCCTGACGCGCGCCAGGAGTTCCGCCATGTCGAACGGCTTCACGAGATAGTCGTCCGCTCCGACGTCCAGTCCCCTCACCCTGTCCTCCGTCTCGCCGCGAGCGGTGAGCATGAGGACGGGCGTCGCGTCGCCGCGCTTGCGGAGCCGGCTGACGATCTCGAAGCCGCTCAGCCCGGGAAGGTTGACGTCGATGATCGCCATGTCGGCTCCCTGTCCCGCCAGGAACTCGTCTGCGGCGTCACCCGACGCGAGGCAGTCCACCGCGTATCCGTTGTCCCGCAGGGAGTTCTCGATGCCGAAGGCCAGAGCGGCATTGTCCTCGACGAGCAAGATCCGCACCGTTTTCCTCCTGACAGTTTTCTGACAGCATCGCGCGTTAGAAGCGCAGAAATCAAGCAGTGGCGGCGTCGGCGACGTTAAGCCGCCCGGAGACATTGCGGCACCCAATGGTGCCGCGGGGGAAACGCAGGAGGACGAAAGAATGCGAATTCATCGTGCGCTTACGCGGCGCGGCGCCCTGGGCCTCATGGGCGGAGCGCTTGCCATGGCACTCGCCGTTCCGGCGGCTGCCGAAGTATCCTTCGAGGGCAAGACCATCGAATGGATCATCCCGTTCTCGCCCGGCGGCGGCTCGGACACCTGGGCGCGCTTCAACGCCCCCTTCCTCTCCAAGTATCTTCCGGGTCAGCCGACCGTCGTGGTCGTGAACGAGCCCGGCGGCGGCTCGACCAAGGGCGCGAACCTCTTTGCCGCGCGTGCGCGGCCGGATGGCCTCACCATCTTCGGGACCTCCGGCTCGACCCAGTTTCCCTACCTGCTCGGCGATCCGCGCGTTCGCTACGACTACCAGGTCTGGGAGATCGTCATGGCCTCGCCCACGGGCGGCGTGGTCTACACCTCGCCTTCGACCGGCGTGAGCGGCGCCAGCGATATCTCGAAGCTGGCCGGGCAACAGCTCGTCTATGCCAGCCAGGGCGCGACGTCACTCGATCTCGTGCCGCTGCTCGGCTTCAAGATGATGGGGCTCGATGTTCAGCACGTCTTCGGGTTCAAGGGCCGCGGCGATGGTCGGCTGGCGTTCGAGCGCGGCGAGACCAACATCGATTATCAGACATCGTCGGGCTACATCAAAAACGTGCAGCCACTGGTAGATGCGGGAACCGCGGTTCCGCTGTTCAGCTGGGGCGCTCTCGACGCCGACGGGAACCTCGTGCGCGACCCGACCTTCCCGGACCTGCCGCATTTCGGAGAGGCATACGAGATGCTGACGGGCAAGGCGCCGTCCGGCCCGGAATATGATGCCTATTTCGCGTTCTTCACCGCCGGGTTCCCGGCCCAGAAGATGGTGTTCCTGCCCGAGGGCACCCCGAAGGAGATCGTGGACGCCTACCAGGCCGCGGTCGAGGCGATGAAGCAGGACCCCGAGTATCAGGCGACCAAAGAGGCAGTGCTTGGCACCTACGAGCAGGTGACCGGTCCTGCCGCCGCTGCGCTCTTCCGCAAGGGCACGACGATCGCGCCCGAGACGCGCCAGCAGGTGGTCGAGATGCTCGCCGCAGAGTACGACGTCAAGCTGGGCGACTGATCTGCGAGCAGGCGGCGCGGCTTCCGCGCCGCCCAATTAATCCAGAATCACGCACGATTCTCGGGAACGGGAGGTCCCGCCATGTTTGAAACACTGATTGCCGCATTCACGGCGCTCGTGACCGTCGAGCACCTCGCCTACATGCTGCTCGGCGTTTCGGTGGGCCTTGTCATCGGTGTCATTCCGGGGCTGGGAGGCATCGCGGGGCTCTCGCTGCTCGTGCCGTTTCTCTATGGCATGGATCCGATCTCGGCTCTTGGCATGCTCATCGGCCTCGTGGCCGTCATCCCGACCTCGGACACGTTCGCGTCGGTGCTCATGGGGATCCCGGGGTCTTCAGCCAGTCAGGCGACCGTGCAGGACGGCTTTCCCCTTGCCAGGCAAGGCCAGGCGGCGCGTGCGCTTTCGGCGGCCTTCATCTCGTCGCTGTTCGGCGGCATCGTCGGCGCCGTGATCCTGACCGGGTTCGTTCTGGTGGCGCGCCCGATCATCCTGCTCTTCGGCTCGGCCGAGCTTTTCATGCTGGCGCTGTTTGGCCTTTCGATGGTGGCGGTGCTTGCCGGGCGCAGCCTGCCGAAGGGGCTCGCCGCCTGTGCTGTCGGACTTGTCATCGGCTCGATCGGTGCCGCGCCCGCGACGGGCGAGTTCCGGATGGTCTATGATGTGGACTACCTTTACGACGGCATCCCGCTGGTGATTGTGGGTCTCGCGCTCTTCGCCGTCCCCGAGATCGCGGACCTCCTGCGCAAGAATGCCGCCATCGCCGAGCGAAACACCTTGGGCACGGGCTGGTTCATCGGGTTTCGCGACTGGTTCAACAACATCTTCCTCTCGATCCGCTGTTCGTCGCTGGGCTGCCTGATCGGCGCGATCCCCGGCCTCGGTGGATCGGTCGTCGACTGGATCGCCTATGGGCACGCAGTGCAGACGGCCAAGGACAAGTCGAAATTCGGGAAAGGCGATATCCGAGGGGTTGTTGCGCCAGAGAGTGCGAACAACGCGATGCAGGGCGGAGCAATGCTGCCGACCGTGCTGTTCGGTATCCCCGGCTCGGGCTCGATGGCGGTGTTCCTCGGTGGCATGGTTCTGATCGGAATCGAGCCGGGCCCGTCGATGGTCGGCACCGATCTGAATGTGACGTATTCGCTGATCTGGTCGCTCGCCCTCGCCAACATCATGGGCGCGGGGATCTGCCTCGCTCTGGCGCAACCGATCTCGCGCCTGACCTCGATTCCGTTCCGCTTCCTCGCACCCTGCATGATCGCGCTGATCTGTTTTGCGGCATTCCAGGCGACCCGCGATCTGGCTGATCTGGTTGCGCTGCTGGTCATCGGTGTGCTCGGGATCCTGATGAAGCGCTTTGGCTGGCCGCGTCCGGCGCTGCTGATCGGCTATGTGCTGGCGCCGCAGGCCGAGACTTATTTCTACCAGGCCCTGCAGTTCAACGGATGGGAGTTCCTGACCCGGCCCGGCGTCATCATCATCGGCCTCCTGACGCTTGCCTCGGTGTGGTACGGGCTCCGCAGCCGCGTCGACGACACCGGCCCCACGGGCGACGTCGTCACGACATCGCATGCCAGCCGGAACCTGCAGATCGGCTTTGCCGTGGCAATGATCGGGTTCTTCGGTATCGCCCTTTGGGATGCGACCCATCATTCGTTCCTGGGCCAGGTGTTCCCGCTCGGCGTCGCCGCCGTCGGCCTCCTGTTCGCGGCGATCCTGCTTTGGCATCTGTGGAGCGGACACGAGGATCACCCGGCCTTCTTCGATTACGAGGTCATCGGCGACCATGTCGGGAAGGAGGGCACGGGATGGCTCTGGACCGGACCGCTTTGGCTTGCTGGCCTCGTCGCGGCAACCGCGCTCGTGGGCTTCTACGCGGCGATGATCGGCTTCTTCGTCGTGTTCCTGCGGGTCCGAGCCCAGGCAAGCTGGGGGACGACACTGTTGATGACGGCCTGCGCGGCTCTCTTCCTGCTGGGCCTTGCGTGGCTTCTCAATCTGAACTTCCCGCGCGGGCTCGCGCAGGACATGTTCGATCTTCCCTGGCCCTTCCGGTGACACCATGAAACAGACGGCCATACCATTCCACTTCCTCCGGGGCGGCACCTCCCGCGGGCCATATTTTCGGCGCGAGGACCTGCCTCAGGATCGCGAGTCTCTGGCGCAGGTCCTGATCGCGGCGATGGGCTCGGGGCATCCGCTCAACATCGACGGTGTCGGGGGCGGTGCTGCGGTCACGACCAAGGTCGCGATGCTGTCGCGGTCCGAGCGCGACGATGCCGATATCGACTACTTCTTCGCGCAGGTTTCGGTCGAGGACCGGCAGGTCGACTTCAAGCCGACATGCGGCAATATCCTGTCGGGTGTCGGGCCGGCCGCAATCGAGATGGGCCTGATCGCGCCGCAGGGTGATACGACGCGCGTTCGCATCCATGCAGTGAACACGGGGGCGATGGTCGAGGCCGTCGTTCAGACCCCCGGCGGCACGGTCACCTATGACGGCGACGCCCAGATCGACGGCGTGCCCGGCATGGCCGCGCCCGTGCTTCTGAACTTCATGGACGTGGTCGGGTCGTCGACGGGCGCGTTCCTGCCGACGGGCAGCCTACGCGATGTGATCGACGGGATCGAAGTGACCTGCATGGACGTGGCGATGCCCGTGGTGATCGCGCGCGCCGACGCCTTCGGCCTGAGTGGATACGAGAGCGCAGCCGACCTCGATGCGAACCGCGATTTCTATGCCCGGATGGAAGCGATCCGGCAGGAGGCTGGCAAGCTCATGGGGATGGGCGACGTCTCGAACTCGGTCACGCCGAAATTCGCGCTGCTCGCCTCTCCGCGCGACGGCGGGACGATTGCGGCGAGGTATTTCATGCCACGCAACTGCCATCCGACGATGGCCGTGACCGGCGCCCAGTGCATCGCGTCCTGCGCGCTGACGCCGGGTACTGTTGCCGATGGGCTGGCCGAACGGCCTGGCGAAGGCCCGGCGGTCGTGGAGATCGAGCACCCGAGCGGCAAGATCGACGTGACCGTCGACTTCGAGCTGAGCGACGGCGGTTTCCGGCTCCGCTCGGCCGGCCTGCTGCGCACGGCGCGGCTGCTGGCGCGGGGCGAGATCTTCGTTCCGCATGCGATCTGGGCAGGACCGGCCTGAGCAAGGCGGGCTGCGCCTCCCACGCTTGAGCCCCGCCTTGCGTCAATCGCGCATGTAGAGGCGCGCGGCGATCGGCGCGCCCAGGATCACCAGGATGATCCGCGTCAGGTGATGCACGATCACGAACCCGATATCGGCACCCGCGACGATCGCAAGGACGATCATCTCGGCTTGCCCCCCGGGCGCGAAGGACAGGAATGCTTCGACGGGCTTGGCGAGGTCGAGCAGGTAGATGCCCTCGGTGAATGCCGCCGCCAGGCCTGCAAGCACCAGCACGAACGCGACCCCCGAAAGCACGTAGCGCCGCAATTCACGCAGGGTGACCCCCACGTAGGACACGCCGATCCCGGTGCCGATCATGAACTGCGCGAACAGAATCGCCTCGCGTGGCGGGCGGAAATGGAGAACGCCGGTCATTGCCAGCGCGGCAGTCAGGGCAAGGGGGCCCAGGATCGATGCCCCGAACAGGCCGAGCCTCTCGCCCGCTTTCCATCCCACCAGGGCGGCCGCGGCCATGATCGCAAGTTCGATCCATGGAAGGTCGGCCGCCGGTTCGCCGAGCGGGCGGGACAGGCTGGCGTCGTAGACCGTCGTTAGGAGGATCGGGGCGACGGTAATGATGATCAGCACGCGGGTAGCATGAATGAGCGAGAGCGCCCGCACGTCGGCGCCCGCCTCCGCGCCGAAGGCGATCATGTCCTGCAACCCTCCGGGCATCGCGGCGTACCAGGCGGTTGCACGGTCGTAGCCAAGCCTCAGGAAGAACGGCACGCCGACCAGCGCGATGATCACGATGTAGACGGGCACCAGCGAGACCGTCCAGATCATGCCCGGGATCTGTTGCAGCACCGCCGGCGTGATCGCGGCGCCTGCAGCCACGCCAAGGATCGTCCTCGCACCCACCGACACTTGCCCGAAAGCCTTCAGGGGCAACCCGGCCAGCGCAGCCGCGAGGCAGGCCGCCATCGGCCCGAAAAGGAACGGCAGGGGCAGGCCGACCGCCCAGAAGAGCGCCGTGCCGGCCAGCGCGATACCGATCGTCTTGATCTGCAGGAGGGTCGTCTGACGCATTGCGCGATCTCGGTTGACAGCCTGTGGATGCGATTGTATCCAAGTGGATACAGCACGGAGGCGCGCGCCGCAATGTCCGAATCCGACCAAGACGAGGATTTGCCTCAGGGGGTGATCGCCTATCGTCGCCTGCTCGACGAGATCGGCCGGGGCGTCCTGCCGCCCGGCGCGCGGCTGCGCGAGACCGAGATTTCCGAGCGGCTCCACATTTCACGAACGCCGGTGCGCGAGGCGTTGCGCATCCTCGAGGCGGAAGGCCTGGTTGCTCACCAGCCTCGTCTCGGGGTGAGCGTGCGCAGTCTCGACTACGCCGAGGTGATGGAGCTCTACGAGATGCGCGCGGTTCTCGAGGGCACCGCCGCGCGGCTGGCGGCACGCGCGGCCTCGGACATCGAGATTGCCGAGCTTCGCGCGGTCAACGACGAGTTCGCGGCGGCGCGGGCGAGCGCTGCGCGCGCCACGGAACTCAACCGTCAATTCCATCGCGCGCTACAGGACAGCGCCAAGAACAGGTATCTGGTCAAGGCGATCGGCGCGCTGGAGAAGACGATGCTCATCCTTGGCCCGACGACCCTGATCGAGGCCGAGCGTGCCGAGGCGGCGGTCACCGAACATGCGCGGGTGCTTGATGCCGTCGAGGCGCGCGACGGTGCGCGGGCCGAGAACGAGATGCGCGCCCATATCGAGGCGGCCCAGAGGGTTCGCCTGAAAGCCTTGCGTCAGCGGGAACGTCAGATCGGAGAGGATTGATGGCGACGCTTGGGACGACGGCGTCCGGCAGGGACGTATCGAGCCTCGATGAAGCATCCTCGCTTCTCGACGAGACCTGGGACGCGATTGTCGTCGGGGGCGGGAATGCCGCGCTCTGTGCCGCGATCACCATGGCCGAGGCAGGCGCGCGCGTGCTTCTGCTCGAGGGGGCGCCGCGCGACTATCGCGGCGGCAACAGCCGCCATACCCGCAACTTCCGCTGCATGCACCGTGGCCCGCTCTCGGTGCTGACCGACAGCTACGAGGAGGACGAGTATTTCGACGATCTCATGCTCGTCACCAAGGGCAAGACCGACGGGAACCTCGCGCGGCTCGCGATCCGATCGTCCGAGGAATGCCTGCCGTGGATGGAGGCCCATGGCGTTCGCTTCCAGCCGTCGCTCTCGGGCACCCTCTCGCTCAGCCGCACCAACGCGTTCTTTCTCGGGGGCGGCAAGGCGCTCGTGAACGCCTACTACAACACGGCGCAGGATCTTGGCGTCACTGTTCTCTACGAGGCGCAGGTCGTCCATCTCGAGGTCAAGGGCAACCGCGTGACCCGGCTGCGGGTCTCGCTGGCCGGCGCCGAGCCGCGCGACGTGGTGGCGCGCGCCTTCATCCTCGCCTCCGGCGGGTTTCAGTCGGATCTCGAGTGGCTGACCAGCGCATGGGGACCCGCGGCCGCCAATTTTCTCATTCGCGGCACGCCCTACAATCGCGGTGTCGTGCTGCGGGACATGCTCGACCAGGGCTGCACCTCGGTCGGCGATCCGACGCAATGCCACGCGGTCGCGATCGACGGGCGCGCGCCGAAATACGATGGTGGTATCGTCACCCGGCTCGACTGCGTGCCCTTCTCGGTCGTCGTCAACCGCGATGCCCAGCGGTTCTATGACGAAGGCGAGGACGTTTGGCCCAAGCGCTATGCGATCTGGGGCCGTCTCGTGGCCGGGCAGCCCGACCAGGTCGCCTATGCGATCATCGACTCGAAATCCATCGATCTCTTCATGCCCTCGGTATTTCCGCCCACGCAGGCCGACACCATCGAGGGCCTGGCCGAGGGCCTCGGCCTCGATCCCGGCAACCTCGCCGAGACAGTCGATGCCTTCAACGCGGCGTGCCGCGAAGGGGTGTTTCGGCCCACCGAACTCGACGGCCTTGCGACGGAAGGCATCGAGCCGGCGAAGACCAACTGGGCGCGGCCGATCGATACGCCACCCTTCTATGGCTACCAGCTGCGCCCGGGCGTCACCTTCACCTATCTCGGCCTCAAGGTGTCCGAGACCGCGCAGATCCAGACCTCGACGGGACCACTCGCGAATGTCTGGGCGGCGGGCGAGATCATGGCCGGCTCGATCCTGGGGCAGGGCTATCTGGCCGGTTTCGGCATGACCATTGGAACCGTCTTCGGACGCATCGCAGGCCGGGAGGCCGCCGCCCATGTCGCTTGATACGATCGCAACGGGCTCGGCGCTGCCACCGCTCGATGATGCGCGCCGGCAGATCGAGATCTGCAATGCCTGCCGCTACTGCGAGGGCTATTGCTCGGTCTTCCCGGCGATGATGCGCGGGAAGGTGTTCTCGGACGCGGACATGCTCCATCTCGCGAACCTCTGCCACAACTGCCGCGGCTGCTATTACTCCTGCCAGTACACGCCGCCGCACGAGTTCGCGCTGAACCTGCCGGCGGCGCTGGCCGAGGTGCGGCAGGCGAGTTGGGAGCAATACGCCGTTCCACAGGTCTTCGCCCGCGCATTCCACGAGAAAGGCGTGCCGATCGCCTTCGCATTGGTCGGGGCAGTCGCGCTCTTCTTCGCCGCGCTCGCTGCCCTCAAGCCCGAGAGCGGAGCGGGCTTCTACGCCTATCTCGCGCATTCCACGATGGTGGCGGTCTTCGTCCCGGCCTTCCTGCTGCCCCTCCTCGCCATCGCGGCCGGCCTGCGACGCTACTGGCGCGACAGCGGCGGCGGCGCGGTCAGGCTGCAGCATGTGCTTGGCGCCATCGGCTCGGCCGCGCGGTTGCGGAACCTCGATGGCGGGCAGGGGCAGGGCTGCAACTTCGAGCGTGCGGATCGCTTCAGCGACCGCCGCCGCCTGTTCCACCAGGCGACGATGTACGGGTTCCTACTGTGCTTCGCGTCGACCTCCGTCGCAACCGTGATGCATTACCTTCTGGGGATGGAGGCGCCTTACCCGTTCTTCAGCCTGCCGAAGCTTCTGGGGCTCGCTGGCGGGCTCCTGCTGGTGGTCGGCTGCGCCGGCCTCGCGTGGCTGAAGACGAAAGCCGATCCGAGCCTCGGCGACCGGCGCGTCTGGGGCGGCGAAATGGCCTTCGTGCTGCTGCTCGGCTTTGTCGGCGCAAGCGGGCTTGCGCTTTACGCCGCGACGGGAACGGGGCTGGTCGGAGCGCTGCTCGCGATCCATCTCGGTGCGGTCATGACCTTCTTTCTGCTCATGCCCTATTCGAAGATGGTCCACGGGTTCTTCCGGCTCGCGGCGCTCGTGTCCGAGGAGGGGCGCCAACCAGAGTCGCGAGCGCAGGTCGGTGCGCGGAAGAAGTCGCTGAGGTCGTGAGCGTATCGCGGTCGATCGCCGTCGCGGGCGACCCAGCCTCGCCGGCTGAAATCCCCGTGCGGCGATGCGCCGCCAGAACGTGGCAGTTGGACAGGAAAGCGGCCCGCCGCGCACAGCGGGCCGCGATGCCAGGTTGCAGCGTTACTGAGCGCCACCCGGCTGCGACAGCTTCTCCATGACCTGCTCGAGGCTGAAACTCGCCGCCTCCTGCCGTGGCGGGAACTCCTGGAATGTCCCCAGGAACTGCCCGACATAGCTCTGCGCCGGCACCAGGAAAAAGACCCTGTCGATCATCCAGTCGTAATAGGTGTTCGACGTCCTGTAGGCGCGTTCGTACGGGTCACGCCGCAGGTTGAAGATCAGGGGCACCCGCAGCGGTGTGAACGGTTCGATCCACGCGCGAAGGGTCGCGTATTCCTTCTGCTCCATGAAGATCAGCTTCCAGTCGTCGTAGCGCAGCGCCGTCAGGTCGCCGTCGTCCGAGAAGTAGAAGATCTCCTTGCGCGGACTCTCGTCGGTCTCCCCTGTCAGAAGCGGCAGGACGTTGTAGCCGTCGAGATGCACCTTGTACTCGCGCCCGATCGCCTGCACGCCGCCTTGCTTCAGCTCCTCCTTGATCTCGGGCCGCCCGGCCGCGGCAAGCAGCGTGGGCATCCAGTCCATGTGATGCACGATCTCGTTGGTGACGGATCCGGCCTCGATCTTGCCCGGCCAGCGGACCATCGAGGGGACGCGCCAGCCGCCTTCCCAGTTGGTGTTCTTCTCGCCGAAGAACGGCGTCGCGGCGGCGTCCGGCCAGGTGTTGTAGTGCGGGCCGTTGTCGGTCGAGTAATGCACGATCGTGTTGTCCGCGATGCCGAGCTCGTCCAAGAGGTCGAGGAGCTGGCCGACATGCATGTCGTGCTCGATCATGCCTGCGGTGTACTCGTCAACCGGGCCGCCGGCGATCTCGTTGGCCCTGGCGCGCATCTCGTCCTTCACATGGGTTCGGAAGTGCATCCGGGTGCCGTTCCACCACACATAGAAGGGCGTGCCCTGCTCGTGGGCGCGCTTGATGAAGTCGACGGCCGCCGCGAGCGTCTCCTCGTCGACGGTCTCCATCCGCTTCCGGGTCAGCGGGCCGGTGTCCTCGATCTCTCCGCCCGCCGACGACCTGATGACGCCGCGGGGACCGAACTTGTCGCGGAAGGTCGAGCCATCAGGCATGACCATGGCGCCCGGGTAATCCTCGTTCTCGGGCTCCTCCTCGGCATTGAGGTGATAGAGGTTGCCGAAGAACTCGTCGAAGCCGTGGTTCGTCGGCAGATGCTCGTCGCGGTCGCCAAGGTGGTTCTTGCCGAACTGGCCGGTCACGTAGCCCTCGGCCTTGAGCAGGCCTGCAATGGTGGGGTCTTCCTCGCGCAGGCCAAGCTCGGCCCCCGGTAGCCCCACCTTGCTGAGCCCGGTGCGGAATACCGACTGCCCGGTGATGTACGATGAGCGGCCGGCCGTGCAGGACTGCTCGCCGTAATAATCGGTGAAAATCATCCCCTCGGCGGCGATCCGGTCGATGTTCGGCGTGCGATAACCCATCATGCCCATCGTGTAGGCGCTGATATTGCTCTGACCGACATCGTCGCCCCAGATGACGAGGATGTTGGGCTTCCCGGTCTGTGCTGCCGCCGGAAGGGCGACGCCGGCGATCACGAGCGCGAGCATCAATTGCACGGCTCGCCGGGCTCTGGACCAGTGCCAGGGCCGTTCAGCGGTGTCGAGCATCGGAAATATCTCCAGGTTGATTTCTACGGCATCCCATCAACCCAACGTAGATGGCACTGGTTGGCGGTCAATGTGCCATTTTGTGACATTTTTTCTCGACCATGGAACCGTCGGCGCCGTGCGGGGTGGCGCCGCGGCACGTCTTGGAGCGACACGAGCGCCCCTTGCCCGGCCTGCGCCGGGCGAGGCGCCATCGCCGTTCGGCACGGTCGTCGGAGCCGCCGATGCCGCGGATCCGCCCAAGACCGGTTCTTCGAAATGGCTGCTACTCAGAACTTGACGGTGAGACCCACCGCCGGGCCGTAGAAGTCAACGTCATACTCTTTCCCATCGTTCGAGTAGTCGATCGAGATGTAGCGAAAGCCTGCCTGACCACTGAACCGCTGGGTGAACGCATAGCTGACCCCGGTGAAGATCTCCCAGCTGAACTGGGAGCCGACGCCGAACCCACCGATATCCGCGAGTGCGTTGAGGGACAGCTTGTCGGTGACCGGCAGGCGCCCCCGCACGCCAATGATCGGGTCGACCCACGACTGGTCACCACTGGCTTTCAAGACAGCCCCGATCGGTCCGCCACCAGTCACCGTGACGTCCGCCGACATGCTGACGTAGCGCGCGCCCGCGAACGCGTCGATATACGCGCCCTCCTTGTCCAGGATCCGGTAGGTCAGCGCGCCGGTGAGGAGGGTCTCCTTCAGCGAAAGCTTGGCGCGGGTGCCCGGAAAGCCACGCGACGTTGCCTCGTCGTTGCTGAGTTTCGCGTAGACAAAATCCAGGATCGCGCCGAAGCGGCCATACTGAACATTGCCTGTCGCCATCACGGTAAAGTCGAGCGCCTCGAGGACGTCGCCGCCCGTCATCGATGCCGACAAGCCGCCGCGTCCGGTGGTCACCGTGGCGTCGGTCCAGGGGAGCCACCCGTAAACCGTGACGCTGCCTGCGAGCTCGGGCTCGGCATGGGCCTGCCCTGCGCTCAGGGAAGTGGCCACAACGCCGACGCAGAAGCTCGCGGCCAGGTGCGCGAGGGTCTTCACGGCGCGATCGGCGCGGGAACCGGTGGAACTTTGCTGCCCGCAATCGCGCAAACCATTCTTTGCCGCCGTCTTGGATCCGGTTTCGTCATGCCGCGCCCACATCACTCCATCCCCCTCGGACTTTGGATACCTTTGCTCTCTTGTTTCCCAGACGCGTCGACGCTTCCCGATCCCGCCCTGTGTCCCCTATGCGCGGCGGCGACCGACGGGCGGGAAAGCGGTCGCGATCTCGATCGCCTGAACCGCTCCGCCGTCGCCGGCCGCTTCACGCGTGCCCACCATGTCGCGGCTCAGCTGCCTTCCAGCGGCGGCAGTTCCGTCGCGAAAAACGGGGGCTTGGTGCGCCAGAGCTCCCCCCCCCGGAAATAGTCGCCGCCGAAGTCATAGAGGCACTTCATGAACGCCTTGTCGAAGTCCTCCTTGGGATCGGGGCAGGGGATCTCGGGCGGGATCCATGTCGCTTCGAAGGTGATCTCGTCGCGCTGGGCGATAGCGAAGAGACGATAGAGGTCGCCCGTCCCACTGCCGCGGATCAACGAGCTCACCGCGGCACCGCCGATGCTGGTGATGCGCGGCTTTACCACCTGGTGTGGCGGCTCGAGGTCGTTGTTGACGATCACCCACAGTCGGCGGTCGATGTTGCGCCCAAGAACGCGGCGCGTCGCTTCGGCGATCGGGATCTCGGGCGACACGAATGTCACCTGCGAGGCTGCTCCGCCATCGACATGCATCTCGTCGTACTTGGTGCCGTCGGGTCCCACCACGTCGATGAAGATCGGCGGGAAGGCGACCGGTATCGCCGCCGAGGCGCGGATGAGCTCGCGAACCAGCCCCAGGGCGCCGGGCTCTCCGGACGCCGCAATGGCGCCGATATCCCAGATCACGGGCCGGCCGGCGTCGAGATTGGTGGTGCCGATGAAGAGCTGGCGCCCCTTGGCGTGCTCGGCCGCGATCCGCTCGAGCAGCTCGGGTGTGACGTATTTGGCGATCACCTTGGCGAGCGGCGTGGTGTCCGCGAGCGCGGTCCCCGAGATCAGCCCCGAGAGAACGGTCTCGCGAACGAGCTGGTCGGTGCTGTACTCCGAATAGATCTCGCGCAGCGTCGCGTCCTCGCCGCTGCCGAGAAACGCGAATGGCGCGATGATGGCGCCGGTGCTGATCCCTGAAACACCCTGGAACATGGGGCGGGTACCGCTCTCGGACCACGCGTTCAGGATGCCAGCGCCGAAGGCGCCCCACTGACCGCCACCCGACAGGGCGAGAAACTCGAGCTTGGGGACTCTGCCGGCCGCGAGTTCGGGCCCGAGTTGCGCCTTGATGACGGGCGCTCGGGCGGCAATGAAAGCGCGGATCTGGTCGTCCGTCAGCGCGTCACCCCAGCTTCGCAAGTTTGGGTGGCCGAAGGGATGGACCTCGTTCACCAGCTTATCAGGCACGGGGTTGCGCGTCAGTGCAGGTGAGCAGCCCGCTGCAACGAGGGGCAGGGCGAGTGCAAGTGCCGCCAGCACGAAGGATCGGCGGGGCTTGCCATGGCGTCCGTCGTCGCACGTCCGAGGCAGGCTGTCTGGCGCGGTAGCGAAGTGATGGGTCTGGTTCCGGGAGGCCGAGTTCATGTCTTAAACCTGTGCGTTGAATTTGGGCGCCGCAAAAATTCCGCCCTGAAGCCGAGAGAGAACGTGCCGGGCAGCGCGCGATGCGAGCCGCCCGTCTGAGTTGAGCGATGTCAGCGATGCCTGACCGATCCGGCGTGGCGCCGCAAAAAGCCGGATGCTGGGTGCGAGTGCACGTGCACGCATCACTTTCCCTCCCGTGTCGAAGATAAACAAAAGGCGGCCGCTCTGTCTCTCGCAATGCTTCGCGGTTCGCGCGACGAGACAGCGCGGAACGCGGCGGCACGCGGCCCGGTTGCATCGCCTTTGCACTCGCGCTCTCCGGGGGCGCCCGGAACCGGCGCTCTCGGCCGCACGTGGCGCGTGCCTCGTGGGCGGCTCCCGCGCGCCTTCCTTGTCGACAGGCTCTCGCTGGCGGGCTGCGCGGCACGAGCCGTAGTTGAATGCGGGAATAGAACCCGGCGGCGGCGCGTTGAGTCTGAAAACCACCAACATGGGAGGAAGTCATGCCAAAGGATCACGAGACGCGTCCGAAGCCTGCCAACCTGCGGGAGTTCTTCGCAAAGGATCCCATTGCAGCGGATCGCGCGTTCTTCGGACGCGAGTCGCATGCCGACCGGCGCGGCTTCCTGAAGGGTGTCGGGCTCGCCACGATGGCGACCATGGTGGGCGCTCATATCCCGTTCCATCGCAACATGCCTGCCGGGCTGGTGCCCGCGGCATTCGCCAGCGAGAACGTCCTCGTCGGCAAGGACGGGCTGACGCTGCTGAATGACCGTCCCGTGAATGCCGAGACACCCCCCGAACTGCTCGATGACCCGATCACACCGACGGCACGGCACTTCATCCGCAACAACGGTCTGCCGCCCGATGACATGGATGCCGGCACGTGGTCGCTGACCATCGACGGGCTTGTCGACAACCCTGCGACCTATTCGATCGCCGATCTGCGCGACAAGTTCGAGGTCGTGACCATGGCGCTCACGATCGAATGCGGTGGCAACGGGCGCGCCTTCTTCGATCCGCCCGCCTCGGGTAACCAGTGGACCTACGGCGCGGTCGCGTGCTCGAACTGGACGGGGGTGCGGCTCAAGGACGTGCTCGAGGCGGCCGGCGTGAAGTCCGGGGTCGTCTACACTGCGCATGAGGGCGCGGACACCCATCTTTCCGGCGACGCCGACAAGCAGCCGATCTCGCGCGGCCTGCCGATCGAGAAGGCGATGACGGACAATATCCTGATCGCCTTCGAGCAGAATGGTGAGGCGCTCCATCCGATGAACGGCGCGCCTCTGCGGCTGGTGGTGCCGGGCTGGCCCGGGTCGTGCTCGCAGAAGTGGCTCAAGCGCGTCTGGCTGCGTGACGTGGTCCATGATGGCCCGAAGATGACCGGGACGTCCTACCGCGTGCCGAACCGGCCCGTTGCGGCCGGCGAGGAAGTCGCGAAGGAGGATTTCGTGATCATCGAGCGGATGCCCGTGAAGTCGCTGATCACGCATCCTGCGAATGGCGCGGACAGCGGCCGGGCGGTCGAGGTCCGTGGGCACGCCTGGTCGGGCGACCGCACGATCACGCAGGTCGACATCTCGCACGATTTCGGCGCGACCTGGATGAAGGCCGAGCTCGACGACCCGGTGAACGATGGCGCGTGGCAAAACTTCCGCGCGAATGTCGAGTTGCCGATGGCGGGTTACTACGAGATCTGGGCGCGGGCGACGGACAGTGCGGGCGTGATGCAGCCCTTTGCCATCGACTGGAACCCGAAGGGCTATCTCAACAACTCGATGCACCGGGTCGGCCTGCGGGTCTCGTGACACAGGATGCTGGAACCAGAACGGGCGCGGCCTTGGGTGGCGCCCGTTTGCATGGTGGAGGTGAGATGAAACGGGAAACCCGATGGGTCGCCGCGGCGCTGAGCGCCGTCGCGCTCGGTCTTTTCTCCGGCACGAGCGCGGCGACCGAGGAGGGTGAGTTCGGCGTGCTGGTCGCGGGCGAGGGGGCTGAGCTGACATATGCCTATTGCGCGGCCTGCCATTCCGAGCGGCTGGTTGCCCAGCAGGGCCTGACAAGGGATCGCTGGGACGCGCTGCTGCAGTGGATGATCGATGAGCAGGGCATGGGTGAACTGGACCCGCCCGATCGCGAACTGATCCTCAACTACCTCGCCGAGAATTACGGGCCCGATCGGCCGAACTACCCGGTCGAGTGACCTGCGCTCAGGCGCAAGGGACGGCGCTGTCTGTCGCCGAGCGGACAGCGATCCGCAAGCCATCGGCCGCGTCGTCACGCAGGCTCTCGGACCGCAGGAGTGCCGTGATCGCTGCGAAGCGGTCGGCATCCATGCCGGCGGCGACGACACGGAAGTCGATGCCTCTCGCCGTCCAGTGCGCGAAGAGTGTATCCGCGGCACGATCGCCACCGCGATCGCCGCCGGCGCGGGCGGCCGTGACCGTCAGCCGGCAGCCGTTGAAACCCCGGTAGTGCATCGCGACCATCTCGTCTGCCGAGGCGCTGAAGGTTCGCACGTCGACCAGGACCAGCCGCGAATCCGAGAGGTCGAAGGCGCGGATGTCGCCGAGTCCCGCCGTCGAGATCGTGCGCGCAGGCGCGCCGTCGTCCAGCGCATAGGCGTTGGCCGAGAATGCCTCGTGGATCTCGGCCGTCCGGTCGGGTGAGGACACGGCCTCGCGGTATGCGCGCGGGCCGACCGTCAGGGCGAGAATGGCGACCGCACCGATCGCGGCAGCGACCGCAACGGCTCGGAAAGGCTTGTGCCTGCCGGCGGTCGCGTCCGCAGCCCCGCGCACCGGGGCCGGGGCGATGAGCGAGAGTCCGGCCTTCACCTGCTGGATCCGGCTAAGTGCCGCGGCATGGCCCGGATCCGTGGCCAGCCGGCGCGCAACCGTGGCCCGCACCTCGGCCGAGCACTCGCCATCGGCATAGGCGTTCAGCGCTTCCCACTCATCGTCACGGATCTGCGTCATCGCGCTGTTTCACTTCCGCTGACGGAGCGGCCGGACATTCGACCCCTCCATGAGTGTCATCATCGCCCGCCGCGCCCGGCTGACACGGCTCATCACGGTGCCGACGGGAATGCCGATCGTCCCCGCCGCTTCTGCATATGAGAAGCCCAGGATGTCAATCAGGCACAGGATCTCACGGTCTCGCCTCGGCAGGCGCTCGAAGGCTTGCCGCACGATGAGCGCCTCGATCGGATCCCCTGCCGTCGCCTGGCCTTCATCGAAGAGACGTCCCTGTTCCCGTGAATATTCCGCGCGAACAAGGTTTTTGCGGTAGCGGTCGATCACCAGGTTGCGCACCACGCGAAATGCCCAGGGACGCAGCTCGGCGCTGCGGCGGGGCACGTTCCGGGCCTGCAGCGCCCGGACGATGGCGTCGTGCACGACGTCCTCGGCCCGCGTCACGTCGCCTGTCAGGCTCACGGCATATGCCACGAGATCAGGTCTCAGTGCCGCAATCGCTCGGGGCTTGCGCAAGGGCCCCCTCCCGTCGACGAACTCCATCCTGACGGAGTGAAGCACACCCGAGGCATGCGCGCAAAACCGATCGTCGGTTTCGCGGTGCCCCGGCTCGGGCAGCGGCAAGCCGCCGCCGCGGCGCTCCCACTTCCATGCGGCAAGATGCGGGCGCAGGCATGCCGGCGGTGGACGCGCAGAAGATCCGGTCAGCCCGAGGTAGCGGCACGTGGGGCGAGTGGCTAGAGTCGGCGCGGCTCAGCTGCCGAGACGGATAGGGAGCGTATCGTGCACGTCATCAGCCTCTTCAACAGCAAGGGCGGCGTCGGAAAGACGGCCACGGCGGTGAACCTTGCCTATCTCGCGGCAAGCTCCGGTCGCAGGGTGCTGATCTGGGATCTGGATCCCCAAGGCGCGACGAGCTTCTACTTCCGCGTCAAGCCCAAGGTGAAGGGAGGCGCGAAGAAGATCGCGAAGGGCAAGAGCGACCTCGACGATCTGATCAAGGACACCGGGATCGAAAACCTCGACCTGATCCCCGCAGACCTTTCCTATCGCGAGTTCGACATCCGGCTGTCAGGTGAAAAGTCGACGGCGCTGAAGAAGATGGTCGCGCCGCTTGAACACGACTACGACTTGGTGTTCTTCGATTGCGCCCCCAGCATGTCGGCGCTGTCCGAGCGGGTCCTGCGCGCGACCGACCTCCTGATGGTGCCTGTCATTCCGACAACGCTGTCGCTCCGGGCATTGGATCAGCTGGAGCGGCTGATCGACGACGTCAAGACGGGCGACCTGACGGTCCGATGGTTCTATTCCATGGTCGATCGCCGGAAGAAGATGCATCGCGAGCTGGTCCTCGGCGCGAAGGGCGCGGCGCGCACGGGAAGCAGCAAGCCGCTCACGTCGAGCATTCCCTATTCTAGCCTCGTGGAGCGCATGGGTGTCGAGCGCCGGCCGGTGGTCGATTTCGCGCCGCGCAGCGCCCCCGCGCTCGCCTTCAGAGATCTCTGGGACGAGGTCGTGCCGCTGGTTTCGAGGTAGCTTTTCGGCCCGGCATCGTGGCACATGCTGCTCGCCTGCAGGTCGGGCGTGACGCAAAGCCCAATTTGACGCTGCATGGGGCTCGCAACCACAGCCTGATATGCGCCCATCGAAATCGACCGAATAAAATCAATAAATAATCAATATAAACTGATTTTTGTTATTTTTAATTATTTTGATAAAATTTATTATGCCATATTCTCGACCTGTATTTTTTCTGTCATCCAAATTTCATCAATATGTGACTACAATTCGCAACCTGTGATTGCATACTCCCGCCGCGCCAACACCTTGTTGCAGCTTGTGAAAATCACAAAACCGTCGGCTGGAGTAACGCATGAAGCCCCTCGATTTCGACATCCCCGGGTTCCTTTCGGCGTCCGGACAGGCAAAGAAGCCTGCGAAGACCTCCACGGTCACCGACCGCGAAGCCTCGACCCTCGGCAATCAACTTTCCACGGTCGCCGACAGCGGCTCCGGCGAGGCCGGCTCCGAGGTGGTGAGCGTCTATGACGGCAAGCTCTACGTGACCAATGGCGCCGAGGACCGGATCGACATTTTCGACGCGGTCTCGGGGGCCTTCATCGACTCGATCGATCTCACGACGATGGAGGGTTATGCGGGCGTCCAGTCGGTCGATGTCAGCGCCGACGGCATCGTTGTCGCCATCGATGTCGACAACGCCGAAATCGCCTCCGAGCCGATGCTCGTCGGCCAGGATGGCTGGACGACCCAGCCGATCTTCACGGTGGGCGGCACGCTCGACAACGGCTATCAGCCGATCGGAATCCTCGATGGCATCGGTGCCATCGAGCTCGATGCGAACACTGTGCGCGTCTACGTCAATCACGAACTCGGCAATGCCGAGGGCACGCCCTACGAGATCAACGGCGTCGAACTCACCGGTGCGCGGATCTCGTATTTCGACATCGACAAGGCGACGATGTCGATCACCGATGGCGGTCTCGCCTACAACGCGATCTACAACCCGGATGGCACGCTGCTCGACGACGTTGGGGACCTGGTCGAGGGCCGCAACGGTCTGGACCGGCTCTGCTCGGGCGCGGTCTTTCAGGCCGATGAATTCGGCGCGGGCAACGGGATCGTGGACACGATCTACTTTGCCGGTGAAGAGACGGGCGGCGTCTTCTCGAATGTCAGCGGCAACGAGTGGGCGCTCGATATCGCCACGGGCGAGCTTTGGGCGGTTCCCGCGATGGGCCGCGGCTCTTGGGAGAACATCACCCAGATCGACACCGGCACGACGACGCATGTCGCCTTCATCCTCGCCGACGACACCGCGCCCTTCGACGCGGATGGCGACGGCGCCGACGAAGCCGCTCCGCTCTTCCTCTATGTCGGCGAGAAGGACGCCTCGGGCGACTTCCTCGAGCGCAACGGCCTGAAGGACGGCAAGCTCTATGTCTGGGTCGCCGACAGCGGCGACACGGTGCCCTCCGAGTTCAACGGCAACAGCGAAAGCCGCACCGGAACCTGGGTCGAGATAGACAACACCCCCGATTTGTCCCAGGCGTCGGAAGACGGGTCGACCGGCTACGACGAATACGGCTATCCGACGCAGAAAACCTTGTGGACGCGTGCCGAGGCCGCCGGTGCCTTCGGGTTCTCGCGGCCCGAGGACGTGTCGACCAACCCCGCGGACGGCTCCGAGATCGTGCTCGCCTCGACGGGCGTGAGCTCCTACGACGGCGGCGCCGATACCGTCGGCACGCTCTACACGGTGCAGACGTCGTTCGACGCGTCCGGCAACCCGATCTCGGGCACGACGACGATCATCTATGATGGCGACGCCGATCCGTCGCAGACCCTCCGCTCGCCCGACAACCTCGACTGGGCAGATGACGGCAAGATCTACGTCCAGGAAGACCGGGCCGTGGACGGCATCTTCGGGGATGGCGCGGTCAACCCGGCCGGTGCCGGTGTCGTTGTGGTCGACCCGTTGACCGGTGACGCCACCCGCATCGCCGAGATCGACCAGACCGCCGTCTCGCCGCTCGGCGCGGTCGACGAGAACGTCGGCGCCGACGGAACCGGCTCGATCGACATTGGCGACTGGGAGAGCTCAGGCATCCTCGATGTCTCGTCACTGTTCGGCTATCCGGCGGGCTCGCTGTTCCTCGTCGACGTGCAGGCGCACAGCCTCGATGATCAGGACCGTTTTCCGTCGACCGAGGGGACCATTGCCGGGCTTCTTACGGACGGCCAGCTCAAGGAGGGCGGACAGCTTCTGTTCCTCGCAGCGCCGGGTGTCGAGATCGAGGTGCAGAACCCGATCGATCCGGAATACGCGCAGAACGGCCTCGTTGCCCGGTTCGACCTCGACGGCAACCTGATCGACACGGTCGAGGTCGGCAACCTGCCGGACATGGTGACCTACTCGAATGACGGCACGATGATCTTCGTCGCCAACGAGGGCGAGGCGCAGGACGTGCTCGACCCGAAGGGCTCGATCTCGATCATCGATGTCGCGACGGGGGATGCCGAAACCTTCTATTTCGACGAGTTCGACGCACAGGTCGACGCCTTGCGCGACGCGGGCGTCCGGATCTTCCCGGACTGGCTCCCCTCGATCGATTTCGAGCCCGAATACATCGCCGAAGGCGCCGACGGGAAGCTCTACGTGACGCTCCAGGAGGCCAACGCCGTCGCGGTGTTCGATCTCGACTCGAAGTTCTGGGAGCGTATCATCCCGCTGGGCACGTCCGAGCACTCGGCCGAGGGCTTCGGGATCGACCCGTCCGACAGGGATGACGCCATCGCGATCCAGAACGTCCCGGTCGAGGGCCTCCGCATGCCCGACGCCATCGCCACGGTCGAAATCGATGGCGAGGTGTACTTCCTTACCGCAAACGAAGGCGACAGCCGCGACTTCGACGAGGCGCGAGGCGAGGACCTGGTCGACGGCGACCTCTCGAACGGCGAGTTCGACGCCGCCGAGTTCCCCGAGATCGCCCTGATGCTCGAGGACGAGACGCTGCTCGGGCGGCTCAACTTCTCGAACATCGATGGCGACACGGATGGCGACGGCCTGATCGAGGAACTCCACTCGTTCGGGTCGCGCTCGTTCACGATCTTCGACGCGGATGGCAACGTGGTCTTCGACTCGGGCGACGACTTCGAAAGCGTCATCGCGGCGAACCGCGTGCCGAACGCGTTCAACAATGACGGGTTCCCCTCGGACGAACCCGGGGTGATCGACGAGAACCGCTCGGACAACAAGGGCCCCGAGCCCGAGGCGATCGCGGTCGGCAAGGTCGGTGACGCAACCTTCGCGTTCATCGGGCTCGAGCGTGACGGCGGGATCATGATCTACGACATCTCTGACCCGTCGAACCCGGCTTTTGTCGACTACATCGACAGCTCGGTCGACGGAAACATTGCGCCCGAGGTGATCCGCTTCATCCCGGCGGACGAGAGCCCCAGCGGCCTCGCGCAGATCGCGGTGTCCTACGAGATCTCGGGCACGACCGCGGTCTACGATCTCGAGCTCGGCAAGGCGATCATCGGCACGACCAAGGGTGACGAGCTTTCCGGTGGGCTCGGCGACGATGACATCGACGGCGGCAATGGTCGCGACCTGATCCTCGGCGGTGCCGGTGACGACGAGATCGACGGCGGCAATGGCAAGGACAAGCTTGCCGGCGGCACCGGGAACGACGTCATCCACGGTGGCAATGGTGCCGACTGGATCCATGGCGGCCAGGGTGATGACGAGCTCGATGGCGGCCGGGGACCGGACACCTTCTTCTTCGATCTCGGTGACGGGCAGGACACGATCGTCGCGCTCCAGCGCAACGACAAGATCGACCTGTCCTCCACTGGCCTGTCGTTCGGTGAGCTGGTGATCAGCGATCTTGGCGGCGGAGCCTTCGAGGTCGCCTACGGTGCCTCGGACACGATCCACGTCACGCTGGCGATGGGGAACGCGACGCTCGACGAGGCCGATTTCGTCCTCTGAGACCGCCGATCTGAAAAAGTGATGCGGCCCGGCGCGGGCCGCATCCGCATGTCATCGCGCGCACTGCCGGGACGGCTCGATCACCAACGAGGATGCTGGTGCGCCGCCGTGCGACAAGTCTTCCGCGAACCTTAGGCAAGCATGGACCAAGCGCGTGCCCCGCGTGGCGATCCGCTTCGCTTGCCCCGCCGACGGTGAGAGTATAATGAGCGGAGACCCTGATGGGCCGGCATAGCTCAGCTGGTAGAGCACGTGATTTGTAATCTCGGGGTCGGGGGTTCGAGTCCCTCTGCCGGCACCACCACTCACGCCAACACGCTGAAACATCTCGACTTCCGCTGGAGCCGGTCAGGCGCAGGAGTGGCGCGTGGCGGGTGGTCAGGCGAACTCGCCCTGAACGTGCCAGGCCGGCCAGTTGGCCTGGGGCGTGTGAAACAGCCACAGGCGCGGGCCCTCGGCCGTTTCGACCCGCCAGTAGTCGCGGGCGCCGCCGCGCCAGGCGGGATCGTCCCACCACCATTCCGGAGCGATCCTCTCCGGCCCCGTCGCACGGAGTGTCGCGAGCGTCCGGCCACGCCAGCGGAAGCGCGCGGGCGGGTGGATGGGCGCGCTCTGCCCGGGATCGAGTTCGGTCACCGGCTCAGGCGGGAACAGGGTGATCGGGCGCGCCGCATGCTCCCGGCCGTTCGGATCGTGCCGCGGCTGCCAGTCTCCCGGCCCGGACCAGGCGGCGGCGGCCATGATGAAAGCCCGCTCGGGGATGTGGCTTTCGGCCGGGAGAAGCCGGATCACCGCTTCGAAGCCAATGCGGTTGCCGACCCGTGCGATCAGATCGGCCAGTCGGTCGTCCTCGGTTGCGCGCCGCTGCCCCTGCGTCGGGGCGCCGCCATGCAGGGCTGCGCCGGTTTGCGCGGGGGGCAGCGCCTCGGCTTCGATCGCCTCGAGCCGGAGGGCATCGATGCCGAAACCTGCCTCGATCGCCTCGACTTTCGGCTGGAACAGCGCCCGCAGCCGCATCGGATCGCGCATGGGACGGGCAAGGCGGATCATCGCGGTCTGGTCGGCGCCATCGACCCGCCGCGCGCTGAGGCGCATTGCCCGTGCGCCTCTCTGCTCTCTTTCCAGATGGTGGCAGACCCGCTCGAGCAGGCGCTCGAGCCCTGCCATCACGTCCGACACCAGGCCGATCGGCTCGGGTAGCGTGAGACGTGCGGCGAAGACCGGCGTGGCGCGCAGGGCCGTGACCGGTTCGGGCTCGATGCCCAGCGCCTGATCGAGTCGACGCATCGTCTCGACCCCGAAGCGCCGCGCCAGGGCGCCCCGGGGCACGCCGGCCACGTCGCCGATCGTCCGCAGTCCCGTGGCGGCCAGCGCCTCTGCCGTCGCGGGTTCGAGCCGAAGTGCCGAAACGGGCAGGGGGCCGAGCGCGGCCCGGACCTGGCCGCGAGGCACGACGACGGCGCGCTCGCGGCCGAAATGGGCAAGCGCCCAGGCGGCGCCGCGATTGTCGGCCATTGCAGCGCGGGCGCTGAGGCCCTGCTTTCCAAGCCCGGTGAGCAGACCCGACAGCATGTCGGCCTCGCCACCGAAGAGATGCGCAACGCCGGTCGCATCGAGCAGCAGTGCGCCTGCGCCCGGCTCGGCCGTGTCGAGCCCGACAGTTGGCGAGAATCGCCCTGCCCAGCGCACCAGTGCCCGTCGGAAATCGGCAAGACGCTCGGGCTCGGCTGGCCGGGTCGCGAGACCGGGGCAGATCGCCCGGGCGTCGGTCAGCACCATGCCCGCGGCGAGCTCCGCCGCTGCCGCCGCGCGGTTCACCGAAACCAGGCGCAGCGTCCCCGCTTCCTGGGCGGTGACCGCGAAAGGCTGCCCGGCATCCGCCTGACCGTCATGCCTGAGGCGGCATTCGGCGCCCAGATGCGGAAGCGCGACCGAGATGATGCGCCGTCGGGGCATGGCGCTCAGGCGTGATGCGCCCGCCCGGCATGCGGCTGCCGATGCGAGGTCGCGGGTCCTGTCGCGGTGGCTCGCGTCCCGGCGCCATCGTTGGCGTGCCGCCCGAGCGTGACCTCCCAGCTTCCAGTCCGGCCGTGCTTCGACTTGATCCGCATCCATCGGTGCGGTGCTGTCCCGCCCGGGGCAGGGGCGGGCATTGGCATGGCATGCCAGCGGCTCTCGGCCGCGTTCGTGGCGAGGCCCCCTTCCGGCACGAGGCAGAGCCCGATGCAGCCCCCGGTGCCGGCGGCGAGTTGGAGACGGCGGCTCTGGGTCAGGTCCGCGGCAAGCTCGAGCTCTGCCACCACCAGGGGGGCGGCACCGGACCGCAGCGCTTCCTCCATGATCTGCAAGACCGCGATCCGGTTCATCGGTCGCACGAGGATCAGGCGGGCAGGGTCGAAATGTGCGGCGAGCCCGCGCGGGCACAACATCTCGCGCATTCTCGTCTCGATGAGCCAGAGCACCGGGCCCTCGACCCTTCCCGCGGTTTCGGCGGCGAAAGCCCGTCGTCCCGGACCCGTCGCCTCGTGCATCCGCCCGGTTCTCAGCGCCGCCTCGTGCGGCAGTTGGCCGGAGGGCAAGGGGCGAGGGATCACCGCTGTGGCGGGGACTTCCAGCATTTGCGAAAGGGCGGTGCGCATGATGTTCAATCAAGTTTGTTCACTTAATGTTCTTATCTCGATTCGACCCCGACGGTCCAGAGCAGGTGAAACCCTCGAGGTCTGGATGTGGCCGGCCGGCGGCTCAGCCCACGCCGTGGCCCGCTTGCAAGTCGGAGGCGGGTTCCCTCGCGTCGGCCGCCTGCATCCCGGTCGCAGGCTCACGCGCCGTTTCTGCCTCGCGCCGCTTTTCGCCCGCAAGCAGCGCTGCCATCAGCAGGGGGGCGAGCAGGAAGTTCATGTCTGAAAGAAAAAGTCCGGTGTCATGCGGGAGCAGCAGGTCGGCGAAGGTCACCGCCAACGCAAGGCCAAGAACCAGCATCTCGCCAGGGAAGAAACCTGCACTCCTCGCATGCCGGATCTGGAACAGCGCTCCGATATAAAGCGTGAGGATGTCGTAATCGAGCACGCGCGGCGCAATCGCAATGCTGGCATAAGCGATCAGCGCGGCCTGCACATCTGGCGCCATGGAAGGTGATCGCATCCCGCATACCAAGAACCACATGGTCCCAACCGACAGGACAGCCTGCGCTCCCACTGCCGGGATCAGATCGAAGCCCGCAAGGCGCAGCCGACCATAGAGCGACGCATAGAGATGCCACTTGTTACCAGAATCGGTAAAGACCGTCGCCGTGTGACCAAGCGAGTCGAAGAACGCCACCCAGGTTCCCGCGCCGAGAAGAAGGATAGAAACTCCTGCAAGTGCGGCAATCGTCAGGGCCGAGACAGCCAGCATGCGCCATTTGCCGGTGGCAGCCAGAGCGATCGGAAAAGCAATGACGAGATGAGGCTTGAGCGCGGCAAACCCCAGCGCTACCCCTGCCGCAACGGGTCGGCGGTCAAGGTTCAGAAGCGTCAGGCCAATGAGGGCCGCGATCAGGAAGCCGGTCTGTCCGTTGACCACGAGCATCAGAAACGGGGCCGGGATCATTGCTGCAAGCAGGGGCGTTCGGCCCGGCATGATGCGGTTGACGACGCCGAGGTAAAAGCTCAGCGTCAAGATGACCCAGAACGCATGGGCCGCGAAGGGTGGCAGCAGGCCGAATGGCGTAACAAGAACCTGAAAGACTGGAGGATAGTGCCACGGCATGACGCCCGTGAAACTGCCACCCAGTGCCGCTTCCTCGACGGCGCGATGCGCCTCCCAGTCATACGCGAGCGACGGTTGACCATTGAGCGTCATCGACGCCGCGGCCCAGAACGCCGTGAAATCGAGCACATGGCGAAAGTCCGGCCCCCAGTTCAGCGCCAGCACGATGATGAAAAATGCCGTACCCACCAGCACCAGAGTGCAGCCGAAGAGTGCCAAGGCGTAAAGTCTGCGGTCCGTCGGCCAGACGGGGCGCAGCACGGCGCGCGCCATGATGCGCAGGTTCGCATTGCGCGGGCCGGTCACGCGCAGCCGTCTCCTTCTCGAGCGGCGGTGGGTCGACGGCGGAACACCAACGCCTGCTGAACGGCGAAGTTCACCAGAGGCATAACGACGACCATCAGAGCCACGCCGACCCAATAGCTCGCACCGAGGATATCGAGCGCGAACAGCATAAGCCCCTGACTGCCCAGAAGCGAAGAAACCGCGACCACGATGAATCGCAGCAACGTCTCGCCGTGCGGGTGCACCGAACCGAAGCTCCAGTAATAATGGCCCAGATATGACACAGGTACCGCTACCATAAAGGCAGCAATGTTGGCGAAGCGTGGGTCGATGCCTGCCAACTCGATGAGCCCAGAAAGTACCAGCACATGTGTGGCTGTTGCTGCCACGCCGACGACCCCGAACCGGATGAGCCGCGCGGCCTGCACGACAAACCGGGTTGGCAGGGGGGGGCGTGGCACGGCCACGACGAGCGACGTCACATTGCCTGGCCGGTACCGCTCGCCAAGAGCAAGGGCAGCCAGCATCATCGGCGGGATGACGCCATTGATCGAGACATACGAAGTCAACTGGGTGAATGGCAGACCGAAATCGAGCCAGGAGATGAACATCGCCAGCAGGAGGACCGTGCGTTCGCCCGCGAAAAAGCCGCGAACCTTTGCGTGGCGGATCTGGAAGAGAGCGCCCAGAAAGATGATCAACAGGTCGTAATCCATCACCCGAGGGGATGCGGCGATCATTCCGTATGCGAGCAGCGAACTCTTCGCATCAAGCGAAAGTCTAGGATCACGAAACCCCTTGATGAGCACGATTCCGGCGAAGAGTGATACGACGACCTGCGTCACCATCGAGGGCCCGAAACCGACGCCTGCATTGCGCAATGCACCCGAGGTTGAGGCGTAGAAGTGGAAGACCTCCAGCGAGCGGAAATAGCTGGTGGCATGTGAGACGCCCTTCGGGAAAGCGGTCCACGTATCGATCCCAAGGATGGCGAGCGATAGGGCGCAGAAGACAGTAGCTGTGATAAGCGCAGAAACAATGACGGTCCAGCGTCTGTCTGCAATCGCCGCCAAAAGGCCTGCTACGACTAGTTGCGGCTTGATACACATCAGTCCGAATGCAACCCCCGCGATCACTGGGCGCCGCTGCCACAGCAGAAGCCCCACCCCCACGATCGCGGCCGTAAGAAACCCCGCTTGGCCGCTGACGAAGAGAAACAGGACGGGCGATGGCGCGAGTGCGGCATAGAGGGTACCGCGGCCGGGCAAGATGCGCCATGCCACGGCGAGATAAAGGCCACAGGTGACGAGGCACCAGACGATCTTTGCGACCATCATCGGCATCATCCCAAGCGGTATAACAATGAGTTGAAATACCGGTGGATAGATCCAGGGCATGTCTGCAAGACCCGAAAGTCGGGCGGCTTCTTCTTGCAGCTGCATCGTCGTTTCTAGATCGTAAGCCAGAGCAGGGGTCCCTTGGAGCGTAAGCGCCGACGTTGCCCAGAAGACTGCAAAATCCAGATGCATACCGTCGCCACGCGGGGTCTGGAACGACTGCATGAACTGGATCGCCATGATCAAGAGGATGTTGACGACAGCCGCTGCGAACGCGAGCCAGTAAACCCGGCGGTCAGTCAGCCACGCGCCCGTCAAGAAACGGTTCAGAGGGCGAGGCCTTGCGGCGATGCTTGGTGCAGCCGATTTCGGCATGCACTTCGCGGCTTCTGCGTCGTCGGTTCCGGCGTCTATTGTCGGGGCGTCAGTCTTCATGATCCTCCAGCCCCCAAGCCGCGCGAACCAGATAAAGCGGGCGCTGCTTTGTTTCGATCAGGATCCTCCCGATGTATTCGCCGAGGATGCCGAGCGACACGAGTTGGATACCTCCGATGAAGAGCACCGCGGTCAGGATCGACGCATAGCCAGGCACATCGGCACCGAAGATGATCGTGCGCAGAACGATGAAGCTCGCATAGACCATGGCGATGAAGGCGACCGAGAAGCCCAGATAGCTCCAGACCCTGAGGGGAAGGGTCGAGAAGGCCGTGATCCCATCGAGCGCGAAGTTCCACAGCGACCAGAACCGGAACTTGCTCTCGCCCGCAACGCGGTCGGTGTGCTCATAAGGGATCATCTCCGCGCGGAAGCCCACCCAGGCAAAAAGCCCTTTCATGAACCGGTTCCGCTCCGGCAGCCGGCGCAAGGCATGGATCACCGCACGGTCCATCAACCGAAAGTCGCCGGCTTCCGGCGGGATAGGCCGTTCGGCTATCTTGTTGAAGACGCGATAGAACGCGCCGCTCACGAAGCCGCGGGCGGCTGAGTCGTGTGATCGGTCGGAACGCATCGCCGCGACGACATCGACGCCTTCGCGCCATCTCGCGATCATCTCTCCCATGAGCTCGGGGGGATGCTGAAGATCGGCGTCGATCGTGACCACGGCATCTCCGGTCGCGTGATCGATGCCGGCCGAGAGCGCTGCCTCCTTCCCGAAATTTCGAGCGAAGCAGATGAGTTTCACCCGTGGCTCGGCCCGTCGCCGGGCAAGAACCCGCGCCGCCGTCGCATCACGGCTGCCGTCATCAATGCAGATGACTTCGAAGTCGTCCGTCCACGTGCTCAGCAGGGGAAGAATTCGGTCGAGGAAGGCGTCGACCGCCTCGGCCTCGTTGAACATCGGGACAATCACGCTCAGGCGGAAGGGGGCGGGCCGCGCAACCGGGTCGCCCTCGGGCACGGTCTCGTGCTTGCCGTCACTGATCTCGCGCTGATCCATCGCCCTTCTGCGCCAACCGCCGTGCGCTGAAGCCACGGCCATCCGTAAACACGGTCGCAGCGGTGACGCGGGTTCGCAACACCGTAGCACCACCCATCCTTGACGGTATCCCGTGCGAATGTGGCGAACATGAGGGCGGCGCGGTCACTTCCGCGCGTTTCAGTCCCGTGGAAACAGGTTTTCCCATGCACGCTCGAGGAAATCGGGGCGCAGCTGCGGCGCCACGCCCTCGAAGGCGCAGATCGACAGCGTCTGATCGATCAGGAACCGCGGGTGGAACGCCTGGTACGTCCTGCCGTGCCGGGCGTAGAGCTCGACCATCACGAAGGCCAGGATCTCCTCCGTCAGCGCGATGCCCATGCGGCGCGCCGTCTGTAGGAAGATCCTGACGAAAGTTTCCTCGTCGGGGCTGTCGACGAGGATCTTGTATCGCAAGCGCCGCAGCGCCGCGTCATCGACGAGGTTCGAGGGCGCGATGTTGGTCGAAAAGATCACGAGGCTGTCGAACGGCGCCTCGAACTTCCGCCCGGTTTGCAGCGCGAGATAATCCATCCCGTTCTCGAGCGGGATGATGAGGCGGTTGATCAGTTCCTGCGGATGCTGGCGCTGACGGCCGAAATCATCGATCAGCAGAACGCCGCCCGCGGCCTTCATCTGCATCGGGGCTTCGTAGACCCGGCTCACCGGGCTGTAGCTCAGGTCGAGCATGTCGAGGGTGAGTTCGCCGCCGGCAACGATGCGCGGGCGCAGGCAGCGGACATAGCGCGCATCCGCCTCGGCTCGGCGGCGCAGGCCCTCGGTGGCGCTCTCCTCCTCCACCACCGCATGCACCGCGGGATCGAAGACCGTGATGATCTGGCGGTCGACCTCGACCGCATGAGGCAACCAGACCGTGTTGCCGAACGCGCGCGTGATCGCCTCGGCGATCGAGGATTTGCCATTGCCCGGAGGGCCGTAGAGAAGCATCGAGGCCCCGGAGTTGGCCGCGGGCCCAAGCTTGCTGACCAGTGCGGGTGCCAATGTCAGGCGCGAGAACACCCGCTCGAGCGCCGGGCGCAGCAGGGTCTCGCCGCGGATCGACTGGGTGGCGACCTGGGCCGCGAAGGCGATCATCGGCACCGGTGCCGGACCGGCATATTCACTCTGCGCCAGAGCCTCGAGCGCCCATTCCCGCCCCTTGCCCGTCAGCGCGTATCGCATTTCCGCGGTCATCCGCGCGCCCAGCTGGCCAAGCGGCTCGATCAGCTTGCGCTCGCGCGCAATTGCGATCAGGTCGTCCACAACCTTGACCGGCAGACAAAGGGCGCGAGCGAGATCCGATGGTCTTTCGAGCGCGTGACGGTAGATGACCTTGCAAAGGTGATCGACAAGGAAGTTCGGATCGAGCCCGGTGTCGTCGATGCTGTTGGGCGCCGCGGGCGGGCGCGGCGCTTGCGGCGGCAGCGCCCCGTCGAGGAGGAAGGCGTCGGCGTCGGCACCCTGCGCGGCAAGGGGCGAAGCGGTGGCTGTCATGCGCGCGGTCTCCCGGTTCGGGCCGCCGGAGAATGGCGGCCGACCGCGCGATCTTGGACGCCGATCTCTTCTTCCAAGTTAAGCCAGATGGTTAATGTCGCGATGCGCGCTTGAGCCTCAGAGCGCGAAGGAAGGCACGACCCGCACGCCGCTCTCGGCCATCTCGGCATGCGCCTCGGCGAGAGAGCCCCCGAGATCGATCGCGCGGCAGGCATCCTCGGCGACCGTGACCTGGAACCCAAGCCGCGCGGCGTCGACGGCCGAGTGGCGCACGCAGTAGTCGGTGGCGAGACCGACAAGGACCAGGCTGCGCACGCCGCGCTCGCTGAGGTATCCGCGCAGCCCCGTGACCGTGCGTCGGTCGTTCTCGAAGAAGGCCGAGTAGCTGTCGATCCTGTGCCGGAAACCCTTGCGGATCACCAGCTGCGCGGGGTCGGTGCGCAGATCGGGGTGAAACGCGGCGCCGGGCGTTCCCTGCACGCAGTGCTCGGGCCACAGAACCTGCGGGCCATAGGGCATCTCGACCATCTCGAACGGCGCCTTGGCCGGATGCGCCGCGGCGAAGGAGTGATGTCCCGCCGGGTGCCAGTCCTGCGTGAGCACGACGGTCGAGAAGCGGTCCATGAGCGGGTTGATCAGGGGCACCACCGCGCTCCCGTCCTCGACCGCCAAGGCGCCTCCGGGGCAGAAATCGACCTGGACGTCGATGACGATCAGGGCGGTATCGGCGGGAAACTGGTCCATGAGGCGCTCCGTCGTGGGATCTCAGCCCAGCCGCTCGAGCAGGGCGATGAACTCGGCGCGCTCGGGCGGCGTCAAGGGGGCGAGCGTCGCCTCGGTGATCGCCTGCGCCGAAGGGATCAGGCGCGCCAGCGCGGCCCTCCCCTCGGATGTCAGGCGGACCATCACGCGGCGGCGGTCGGTCGGGCTCTCACCGGTCTCGATCAGGCCGCGCGCGGCCAGCCGATCGATGACACCCTTGATCGTGGCGGCATCCATTGCGGTGGCACGGCCCAGCTCGTTCTGGCTCACCGGCCCGATCTCGGCGGTCTTCGCCAGCGCGGCGAACTGCGTTGGCGTCAGTTCTGGGATGCCGGCGTTGAAGATCGCGATGTGGCGCTGCGACGCGCGGCGCAGGAGGAAGCCGACCTGTTCGTCGAGCTGGTAGGCCTCGGTCCCGCTCGCGGCCCGCCGGCTGGGCGCATCGCTCATGACGCCTCCGCGCGACGGATCGCGGGACGTTTCGCTGCCACCATCGATTCATCGACCTGCCGCTGCATGGGCACATAGTGCATGCGTTGAACCGCCGTGGGAAGCCGCATCCCCGTTTACCGGCATGCACGGCCCCGGGCGCCCCAGATCGCGTTTGACAGCGGCCCGGCGCGTCATATGATTTGTTTGTGTGCAAACGAACCGGGCGGTGCCCCGGGGGATGCGGCGATGCTTTACGAGAGGCCCGGAACGCTCGACGAGGCGCTCGCTCTCATGGCCGGCGGCCCGGCCTGGCGCGTGCTGGCAGGGGGCACGGATCTCTATCCCGCGACCACGCATCAGAGCCTGCACGGACCGGTCCTTGACATAGCCGGCCTGGCCGAGCTTCGCGGCATCGCGCGCGAGCCCTCAGGCTGGCGGATCGGCGCCGCGGCGACCTGGACCGAGGTCCTTGGAGCAGGTTTGCCGTCCGCCTTCAGCGCGCTGGTCGAGGCGGGCCGCGAGTTGGGCTCGATCCAGATCCAGAACGTCGCGACCGTGATGGGCAACCTGTGCAACGCCTCGCCCGCCGCCGACGGCGTGCCCGCGCTGATGGTTCTCGACGCCGAGCTCGAGCTCGTCTCGGCCACCGGCCGAAGGCGGCTTGGGCTTTCCGAGTTCATCCTGGGCAACCGTCGCACCGCGCGGACCCCGGACGAGATCGCGGTGGCGATCCACGTGCCCGAGGCGGCCGTGCGCGGTGTCTCGGCATTCGAGAAGCTTGGTACGCGGCGCTACCTGGTGATCTCGATCGCTATGGCCGCGGCCCGGGTCGAGGTCGAGAACGGCCGCATCGCGGCAGCCTCGCTCGCGGTGGGCGCCTGTTCCGAGGTTGCGCGACGGCTCCCGATGGTCGAGCGCGCGCTGGTCGGCCAGCCGGCCGACGCCCCAGTAATCGATGCGGCGGCGGTTGCGGAGGCGCTGGACCCCATCGACGACGTGCGCGCGACGGCCGCCTACCGGCGCGAGGCGGCGGCCGAGATCCTTCGGCGCGCGGTCTTGCGCGCGGCGTGGGGCGCGTCATGAGCTTCGACACAAGGCCTGCCGCCTTCACGGTCAACGGCCGCCAGGTCGAGATCGAGGCGGCGCCCACCGAACGCCTGAGCCACCTGCTGCGCGAGCGCCTGGGCCTGACCGGTACCAAGGTCGGCTGCGATGCCGGTGACTGCGGCGCCTGCACGGTTCTGGTCGATGGCATGCCGCAATGCGCGTGCCTCATGCCCGCCGCGCGCGTTGCGGGACGGCAGGTGACCACGGTCGAGGGGCTGGCCTCGGACGGGCGGCTCTCCGCGCTGCAGGCGGCCTTCCTTCGCCACGGTGCCGCGCAGTGCGGCATCTGCACGCCGGGTATGCTGATGGCGGCAGCGGCGCTTCTGTCGGTAAACCCGCGTCCCGCACCGGCCGAGGCCGAGGCGGCGCTGGGCGGAGTGCTGTGCCGCTGCACCGGCTACCGCAAGATCGTGGCGGCGGTGTGCGATGCATGGGCCGACGCGCCGCGACCCGCGCCCGTTCCGGCTGGCCGCGCGGTGGGGGCCCCCGTCGCGCGCCTCGACGGCCCGCCCAAGGTTACCGGAGCTGATGTCTTCGGCGCGGACCGCTGGCCCGCCGGCGCGCTCTGGGTGCACGTGATCCGATCGCCGCATCATCACGCGGACTTCAGCTTTGGCGATCTGGCTGCATGGCAGGCGGCGACGCCAGGTGTCGCCGCGGTCTTCACTGCAGCCGACATCCCGGGTCGCAATGCCTTCGGCGTGATCCCGCCTTTCGCCGATCAGCCCGCGCTGGCGGTCGATGCCGCACGGTTTCGCGGCGAGGCGGTGGCGCTGGTCGCGCTGGAGCCCGGTGCGGCCGAGGACTTCGACGCGACCGCCTTCCCGGTGACATGGGAGGAGCTTCCGGCCGCCCTCGATCCCGAGGCCGCGAAGTCTGCCCCCGCCATCCACCCGGCACGCCCTGGCAACCTGCTGATCCGCGGGCTCGTGCGGCGCGGCGACCCCGACGCCGCTCTCGCGGCCGCCGCGCATGTCGCCGAGGGCGCGATCGAGACCGCCTATGTCGAGCACGCCTATATCGAGCCCGAGGCGGGCTGCGCCTATATGGATGGCGAGACCCTGGTCATCCATACCTGCACGCAGGCGCCGCACATGGATCGCGACGACACCGCGGTGATGCTGGGCCTGCCGCCCGAGCGGGTGCGGATCGTGGCGACCTCGACCGGCGGGGGCTTCGGCTCGAAGCTCGACATCTCGATCCAACCCCTGGTCGGGCTCGTGACGCTCAAGACCGGAAGGCCGGCGCGGATCGTCTACACGCGGGGCGACTCGATGCGGTCGACGACCAAGCGCCACCCGGCTCGGATGCGCGCACGCATCGGCACCGACGCCGCCGGGCGCGTCACGGGTCAGGTGTTCGACGGCGACTTCAATACCGGCGCCTATGCAAGCTGGGGGCCGACGGTCGCAAACCGCGTGCCGGTGCATGCCTCGGGCCCCTACAGCGTGCCGAACTACCGCGCCGAGGCCCGGGCGATCCACACCAACGGCCCGATCGCCGGTGCGTTCCGCGGCTTCGGCGTTCCGCAAGCGACGATCATGCAGGAGGTGCTCTACGACCAGCTCGCCGCCGACGCAGGGATCGACCGCCTTGCCTTTCGACAGCTCAATGCACTGACGGACGGAGAGTCCACGGTCTGTGGCCAGCGCCTCTCGGCGGTCGGGATCGGCGCCTGTCTCGCAGCGCTCGAGGGGCCGTGGTCGGAGGCGCTCGCCTGGGCGGCGGATGCGCCTGCCGGTCCCGTGACGCGGGGCGTCGGGATCGCCTCGTGCTGGTATGGCTGCGGCAACACGGCGCTGCCCAACCCGTCGACCATCCGCATCGGCGTGACCGCGGCGGGCGAGGTCGTGCTGCACCAGGGTGCTGCCGACATCGGCCAGGGCGCGAACACCGTCATCGCGCAGATCGCCGCCGATGCGCTGGGCGTTGCGCTCGGCGCGATCCGGCTGGTCGGGCCCGATACGGCGTTCACCCCGGATGCCGGCAAGACCTCGGCCTCGCGCCAGACCTATGTGAGCGGACGAGCGGCCGAGGCCGCGGGCCGTGCGCTGAGATCCGCGATCCTGCGTCATGCGAACGTGGCCGAGGGTGCGTCGCTCGGGTTCGGGCAGGGCACGATCGTGATCGATGACGGCGCCGCGCGGCATGTGATCGACCTCGCCGCCCTGGCCGAGGGGCGGGACGGCTACGTCTTCGCCGCCGAGGAGACCTACGACCCCCCGACCACCGCGCTCGACGCGGACGGGCAGGGGACGCCCTATGCCGTCTACGGCTATGGCGCGCAGATCGTCGAGCTGTCGGTCGACACCCGGCTCGGTACGGTCAAGCTGCACCGCATCACCGCCGCGCACGACCTGGGCCGCGTGATCAACCCCGTGCTGGCGGAAGGGCAGATCGAGGGCGGCATCGCGCAGGGTATCGGGCTTGCGCTGATGGAGGATTACGTGCCCGGCCGCACCGAGAACCTGCATGATTACCTGATCCCGACCTTCGGCGATGTCCCCGAGATCCACCATATCCTGATCGAGAAACCTGACCCCGAGGGCCCGTTCGGCGCCAAGGGATTGGGCGAGCATGTCCTGATCCCCACCGCGCCCGCCATTCTCAACGCCATCCGCCACGCCACCGGGGCGCTGGTGACGCGGCTGCCGGCAACCCCGGACCGGGTGCTGGCCGCGATCCGGTCCAAGGGAGCCTGAGCCATGGACGAAGGCCCACCGCGCACCGATCCGAAGACCGATACCCCGAACCCCGAGGCGCCCGTCGAGGCCCATGCTCCGCGCGACCGCGACGGCAAGATCCGCTGCGACGCCTGCCCGGTCATGTGCTACATCGCCGAGGGGCGCACGGGGGCCTGTGACCGCTATGCCAATCATGGCGGGCGCATCCTGCGCTGCGATCCCGTGACCATCCTCGACCGCACGATGGAGGCGGGAGGCAAGGTCGTGCCCTTCATGGCGGGCGAGTGGGACGGCGAGATGATGGCGCGGCCGGGCCTCTTCGTCACCGGCGTCGGCGCGGGCACCACCTATCCCGACTACAAGCCCGCGCCCTTCATCGTCGCGTCGCGGCCCGAGGGCGCCGACCTCGTCACCGTCGTGACCGAGGCGATCTTCAGCTACTGCGGCGTCAAGGTGAAGATCGACACCGACCGCCATCTCGGCGAGGAGGGCGACTTCGTGCGCGCGGCGGGCGAGCCGGTGGGCCTGGTGATGACCGCCGAATATGGCAGCCAGATGCTCTCGCTCGGCGGCGTTCGGCATCTCACGGGGGGCTCGAAACCCGAGGGCCGCGTGACTTGCGAGACGCTGCTGGCACTGTGCAACCGCGAGGCCGTCGAGCTCGAGATCGAGAACGGCTCGCGCGTGGTCGTGCAGGCGGGGCATGCGCCCATCGTCGATGGCACGCCCGAGACGCGCATGCGCGTGGGCTGCGGCTCGGCCACGATCGGCATGTTCGCGACCCAATGGCAGGGGCTCGTGGACGAGGTGGTGGTGGTCGACGACCACATCACCGGTGTCGTCTCCGAGCACCAGGCGGGCAAGGTGATTGGCTGGGAGGACACCGGCATCCGCATCAAGGGCCGGCGCTCGACCCCGGGGCGGTATTTCAAGGTCGCGGAGCCGGGGCAGGGCTGGGGCGGCACCAATATCGATGACCCGCTGTCGATCCTGGGGCCCTGGAACCCCAAGAAGGGCGCGCGGCCCGGCCTGCGGCTGCTCATGGTCTCGACCACGGGTGAGCAAGCCGCCTATTACGAGCTGGACGAGGACCTCACGCCGGTCCGGCGCGACCTGCCCTCGCGGCTCGTGCCTTCGGTGCACCTGATCGACGAGAACTGCGAGCCGGCGCTCTGCACGGTCCTTTTCATGGGCGGCGCGGGCGGCTCGCTCAGGTCGGGCGTGACCAGGAACCCGGTGCGCCTCACGCGCTCGGTCCAGGCGGGGCGAACCCGCGTGACCTGCGGCGGCGCCCCGGTCTATGTCTGGCCGGGCGGCGGCATCACCCTGATGACCGATGTCACGCGTCTTCCCGACGGCGCCTTTGGCTATGTCCCCACCCCGGCGCTGGTCGCGCCGCTCGAATTCACGCTGCCGCGGGCCGAGTATCTCGCGCTGGGCGGCCATGGCGCGCATATCCGCACGCTCGGCGACATCCTCGCCTCGGGCGGCGAGTATGGCGAGGCGCTGGCCCGTGCCGCCCCAGACCCGGCCAACCCCTGGCCGCTGGATGACGAGATCGTGCCGGGATGAGCGCGACCGCACGCATGTTGCCGGACGGGCGGCGGCTCCACCTCCACCACGGGCCAATCGACGTGATCTTCGAGGCCTGGGGCTCTCGCGCGGAGGTCGAGGCCGCGCGCGCTCAGGCAGCCGCGCGGTTCCGCTCGATCCTGCAAGAACTGGTCGACGAGCTCCCGACCCTCCGCCGCCCGGTCGGCGACGGGCCCTCCAACCTGTCCGGCACGGTCGCGCGCGCGATGGAGCAGGCGGCCCGCGCCCATCATCCAACATTCGCGACGCCGATGATCGCCGTCGCGGGCGCGGTGGCCGACGAGATCCTACGCGCCGCCCTGTCCGGGCGGCGCCTTGCGCGCGCCTATGCCAACAATGGCGGCGATGTCGCGCTGCACCTGGGGCCGGGCGAAGCGATGGCGGCGGCGATAGCCACCCGTCCCGAACTACCGGACCGCGTCCGTATCGACGCCGCAAGCCCGGTGCGCGGCATCGCCACCTCGGGCTGGCGCGGGCGGTCGCGCTCGCTCGGCATCGCGGACGCCGTCACCGTGCTCGCGCGCAGCGCTGCCCTCGCCGACGCGGCGGCAACGCTCGTCGCCAACGCGGTTGACCTGCCGGGTCATCGGGCGGTCGAACGGGCCCGCGCCTGCGATCTCGACGATGACTCGGACCTCGGCGCGCGGCTGGTCACGGTCGCGGTCGGGCACCTCGACCCGCCGGAGGCGGCGCGGGCGCTGGAGGTCGGGGCCGCGGTCGCGCGGACGATGAAGAGACGCGGCCTGATCGAGGCCGCGGCGCTTTTTCTCGCGGGCGAGGCGCGCGTCGTGGGCGAGTTGGGAACCGGGGCGCTGATCCCCGCGCTGGAGAGGACAGATGGCTGATTTCGCGATCCGCAAGACCGTTCTGGTCACCGAGCAGATCCTGCACGACGGCGGCCCTGTCGCGCCCCGCCCCCGTCGCCGCGCGCTGGCAGCGGCGGTCGTGGCGAACCCCTTCGCCGGACGCCACGTCGCCGAGCTCCAGCCGGCGATGGAGGACCTCAAGCCGCTGGGCGAGCAGCTCACCACCATGCTGATCGGCGCGCTGGGCGAAGGCGCGATCGATGCTTATGGAAAGGGTGCCATCGTCGGCGCGGCGGGCGAGATCGAGCACGGTGCGCTGTGGCACGTGCCGGGTGGCTACGCGATGCGCGGCCGGCTCGAGCCGTCGAAGGCGATCGTCCCCTCGGCGATGAAGCTGGGCCCGATGGGGGCGAGCCTCGATGTGCCGCTCGGGCATGTGAATGCCGCCTATGTCCGGAGCCATTTCGACGCGATGACCCTGGTCGTTCCCGATGCGCCACGGACCGATGAGATCGTCTTCGCGCTGGCGATGTCCTGCGGGCCGCGCATCCACTCGCGCATGGGCGGGCTCGAGGCATGGGACGTGAAGGGCGAGGACGGGCTGCGCTGACGCCCGGGCGCCCGGCGCCTCAATCCAGCTGGACGACCGCGAGGCGGCATTCGCCCGGGCTGGTGACGCGCGTGCTGTGGCCGGTCCCCGCGACGTCCTCCATCAGCCAGATCCCGCCGGGGCCGATCTCGCGCCGCTCGCCGTCGCCGGCCTCGACACTGATGCTGCCTGACAGGCAGAACGCGACCTGGCGCTTCGGCGAGGGGTGCCGCTTGCCGACCCAGCCGGCCGGCAGGGTCAGGAACAGCAGGCGCTTCGCCGTCCACGGCGCCGAGAGGAACAGCGCCTGCGCAGGCGGCGCGAAGTCCTGGAGTTCGAGCTCCACGCTGTGGTCCTCGAAATGCGAGACGCCATTCTTGTCCGCGGCAAGATGAAGATAGTCCGTCCGTGGAGCTCCCCGCTGGTCGTCACCCGAAGGCGCCATCATGCCATGGAACGCATCGCCGCGGGGACAGCGGTGTCTCGATCCTTCGCCATCGTGGTGCCGGTGTCAGCCGCCTTCGAGCGCGTCTGCCAGCTCGCGCAGCTTGGCCGCGGCATCGCGGGTGGTCACGCCGTCCGTCAGCGTGTGATCGAAGGCGACGATCGTGATCACCGACAGCCTCTGCATCGGCGTCAGGTTGCTCCCGTTGTCCGAGTCGGAGAAATCGCGCACCAGGTCCGCTGCCGTCAGGACGGCGCGGTCGATCCTGTAGAGCGTGGGGCAGCAGCCATGCATATGTTTCGCCACGTCTTTGCACCCAGGGACGAATCGTTCGTTAACGCATCTTGCCGCGCGGGCAGTTCACTGTCTTTGACACGCGTCAGAGTCGTGCCGATCTGTTGCTACTCTGCCGCTTTGCGCAGGCTTTCGCGCAGCGCCGTGGTGGCATCGGCATCGATGGCAGCTCCGTCGATGACCACGCCGAAGCGCGCCCGCGCGTCGTCCGGCGTGTAGTAGCCCAGCCGCACGTCCTCGGCGACCGCAGCGGGATCGCGCGCCAGCGGGTCGCCGTAGCCACCGCCGCCGGGCGTGCCCACCCGGACCCGGTCCCCCGGCTCCATCGGGATGTCCTGCTCCTTCGACAGGTGCGGCGGCACGTGGATCTCGCCCTTGCGGACCACCTGCACGCTGTTGGTCGCGCCATCCTCGCCGCCCAGCGCGCCCTGCGGACCGAACCGCCCGTGATCCATCACGAAGGAGGCCCGCGCCTCGCCGCGCCTCAGCTCGATCTCGTAGTCGAGGCCGAAGCCGCCGCGCCATTTGCCTGCGCCACCCGATCCCTCGCGCAGCGCGTAGCGGTGATAGAGCACCGGGAACTGCTGCTCCATGATCTCGACCGGAGGCGCCTTCGAGATGCCGATGGTCGAGCAGCCGTTCGTCAGCCCGTCGATCCCCCGGGCGCCGCCATAGCCGCCGCCCGACAACTGGTACATCACGAAGCCGCGTCCGCGTGCGGGGTCGAATCCGCCAAGCGCGAAATTGCCCGAGGTTCCGGCGGGTGCCGCCGTCACCCGCTCGGGGATGGCCTGCACCAGGGCGGCGAACACCGCCTCGGCGATGCGCTGGCTGACCTCCGCCGCGCAGCCCGAGACCGGGCGCGGATACTGCGCATCGAGGAATGTGCCGGTGGGGACGACCACCTCCAGCGGCTCGAAGGCGCCCGCGCTGATCGGCACGTCCGGGAAGATGTGGCGCATCGCCAGGTAGACCGACGACAATGTCGTCGCCAGCACCGAGTTCATCGGCCCCTGGCAGGGCGGCGAGGAACCTGCGAAATCGAAGACCAGACGCTCCCCCGTCCGGCTCACCGCCAGCCGGATCTCGAGCGGCGCGTCCACCACGCCGTCGGAATCGACATGGGCCGTCGCATGGTAGGTGCCCTCGGGGATGGTCGCGATCTGCGCCCGCATCCGCGCGGCCGCGCGGCCGCGCAACTCGCCGATCGCCTCGCCTACGGTCGCGTCGCCATAGCGGTCGAGCAGCCGCGTGAGCCCGTCGGCGCCGATCTCCAGGGCCGCGGCCTGCGCCTTGACGTCGCCGATGCGCTGCTCGGCCACCCGGATGTTCGAGCAGATGATCTGGTAGATCTCGGGGTCGAGCACGCCGCGCTTGAACAGCTTGACCGGCGGCAGCCGCAGCCCCTCCTGCTCGACCGCGGTGGCCGAGGCCGAGAAGCCACCCGGCACCGCGCCGCCGATGTCCGGCCAGTGGCCGGTGTTCGACAGCCAGCAGAAGATCTTGCCGTCACGCCAGTATGGCATGGCGAAGCGCACATCCATCAGGTGCGTGCCGCCCAGGTAGGGGTCGTTGACGATGTAGATGTCGCCGGGCTCGGGCGCGGCGGTCAGGCCGTCGCGGATGCGCTCGATCAGGCATCGGGTCGAGAACTGCATGGTGCCGACGAAGACCGGCAGCCCGCCCGCGCCTTGCGCGATCAGCGCGCCGTCAACCGGCGAATAGATCCCGTCGGAACGGTCGTTTGCCTCGGCGATGATCGGCGAGAAGGCGGCGCGCGAGAAGGCCAGGTCCATCTCGTCGCAGATCTGCTGCAGCGCGGCCTCGATGACCGTGAGCGTCACGGGGTCGATCATGCCGCCCCCACATGGATGAAGAGGTTGCCGTCGGCGCCCGTCTCGGCCCGGTCGCCAGGCGGGATCACCACGGTGGTGTCCATCTGCTCGACGATGGCGGGGCCGGCAAAGCGGGCATCGCGTGGCAGCCGGGACCGGGCATAGACCGGGGTGTCGTGCCATTCGGCCCCGAAGCGGACGGGACGGCGGTGCGTGATCGCGTCATCGAGGCTTTTGCCGTCGCCGCCATCCGCAAGTGCCCCGAGGTCGATCGCGGCGCGCTCGCCGATCACCGAGGTGTTGAGGTTCACGAGGTTCGCGCGGATCGTCGGAAGCTCGACCTTGAAGCGGGCGTAGTAGGCCGCCTCGAAAAGCTGTTGCAGCGTCTCGCGCGCGGGTGCGGCGTCGGGCAGCGCGACGCGGATCAGGTGCGTCTGGCCGACGAACTGCATGTCGGCGGTGTAGACCGCGCGCACCCGCCCGACCGATGCGCCGTTTCGCGCGACCGTCTCGCGCCCCGTCGCGGTCTGCTCGGCCAGGATCGCGTGGACATGCGCGATGTCGATGCTGTCGAGCGGGCGGTTCACCGTGCGCACGAAGTCGTGCCGCAGGTCCGCGACCGCGCAGCCCAGCGCGTTGGTGATGCCCGGCCGGGCCGGCACCAGCACGCGCGGGATCGCGAGCTCGCGGGCGAGTGCTGCGGCGTGCAGCGGACCGGCTCCGCCGAAGGCGAACAGCGCGAAGTCGCGCGGGTCGTGCCCCATCGAGATCGAGACCATGCGGATCGCGCCCGCCATGTTGGCGTTGGCGACCCGGATCGCTGCCTCCGCCGCGCCCTCGGCGTCGAGCCCCAGCGCCGCGCCGATCCCGGCAAAGGCCGCGCGCACCGACTCGACCGGCGGCATCCCGTCGACCGAAAGCAGTTTGGCCGGGTTGAGCCGGCCCAGCAGCAGGTTCGCGTCAGAGATCGTGGGCTCGGTCCCGCCGCGCCCGAAGCAGATCGGCCCCGGCATCGCCCCCGCGCTCTCGGGGCCGACACGCAGCAAGCCCCCCTCGTCGACCGAGACGATCGAGCCACCGCCCGCGCCGATGGTGCGCACGTCGACCATCGGCACATGGATCGGCATGGCGTACTCGATCTCGATCTCGTGGCTGACGGCCGGCTCGGCGCCGCGGATCAGCGACACATCGGACGAGGTGCCGCCCATGTCATAGGTGATCAGGTTGGTGCAGCCCGCGCGGCGCCCGGTATAGGCCGCCGCCATCACGCCCGATGCCGGGCCCGACATCACTGTCTTGGCCGCCTCGCGCCCCGCGAGACGGGCCGAGACCATGCCGCCATTGCCGTTCATCACCAGGATCTCGCGCCCGTATCCCTGCGCGGCCAGCTCGGCCTGCAATCGTGCCAGGTAACGCTCGAGGATGGGCTGCACGCTGGCATTCACCGCCGCCGTGGCGCCCCGCTCGAACTCGCGGCTCTCGGACAGCAGGGCATGGCCCATGGTCACATGCCCGTTGGGCCAGAGCTCGGCCGCGACCTCGGCCGCGCGCAGCTCGTGCGCGGGGTTGGCATAGGCATGCAGGAAGTGGATCACCAGCGACTCGCAGCCGCGATCGAGCAGCGCGCGCACCGCGTCGCGCACCGCGCCCTCGTCGAGCGGGACCAGGATCTCGCCGGTGGCGTCCATGCGCTCGGGCACCTCGAGGCGCAGGTCGCGCGGAATCACGGGCCGGAAGCGCCCCGTCATGCCATAGGGCTGCGGCCGCGTCCGCCGGCCCAGCTCAAGTACGTCGCGAAACCCCGCCGTGGTGATCAGCCCCGTGCGCGCAAGGCGGCGTTCGAGCACCGCGTTGGTCGTGGTCGTGGTGCCATGCACGATCAGGTCCAGCGCCGCAGGGGCGACGCCCGCCGCCTCGAGCGCTGCCAGCACGCCATCCGCCTGATTCTGCGGCGTTGTCGGCGTCTTGGCGATCCGCACGCCGCCATCCGCGCCGCCGATCAGGATCAGGTCGGTGAAGGTGCCGCCGACATCGATCCCCGCAATGGTCTCGACAGACGGGCTTGCATCGGCGGCGGACATGCGGCAGACCCCCTTGCGACGATATTGGCCATTGCCTATTTGTTTGTACGCAAACAAAACAGGCGCGAAAAGTGGAATTCGCGGCGCCCCTGCAGGGATCGACGCCGAGGACGGAAACCCGAATGCCCGGCCGCGCGCCGGGACGGCCTCTGAGGAGCCCACCGACAATGACCGCGACCAATGCCGCTGTCGCCCAGACCGCCTATCCGATCCCGGAGAACGTCTTCGCCGAGACCGTGACCGAGGTGCAGCACTACACCGACCGGCTGTTCAAGTTCCGCATCACCCGCCCCGCGAGCTTCCGCTTCCGCTCGGGCGAGTTCGTGATGATCGGCCTGCCGAATGCCGAGCGCCCGGTCTACCGTGCCTACTCGATTGCCTCGCCGTCCTGGGACGAGGAGCTCGAGTTCTTCTCGATCAAGGTGCCCGGCGGCCCGCTGACCGAGCATCTGCAGAAGATCGTCGTCGGCGACACGATCCTGATGAAGAAAAAGCCCACGGGGACGCTGGTCAACGACGCGCTGATCGCCGGCAAGCGGCTCTATCTGTTCTCGACCGGCACGGGGATCGCGCCCTTCGCCTCGATCGTGCGCGACCCCGAGACCTACCAGAAGTTCGAGAAGGTCTACCTGCTCCACACCTGCCGCCTCGACGCCGAGCTCGAGTACGGCCGCGAGCTCGTGGCGATCACCAAGGACGACCCGCTGGTTGGCGAGGAAGCGAGCGCGCAGCTGGTGCACTACGCCACCACCACCCGCGACCAGACAGACCGCATGGGCCGGCTGACCGATCTGATGGACTCGGGCAAGCTGTGGGAGGATCTGGGCGTGCCCCCGATCGATCCGGCCGAGGACCGCGGCATGATCTGCGGCTCGATGGCGATGCTCAAGGACGTGAAGGCCCGGCTCGAAGCCGCGGGGTTGACCGAAGGGGCGAACAATCGCCCCGCCGAATTCGTGGTCGAGCGCGCCTTCGTCGACTGACGCCGCCGACGCGCTATCCACGACAACAGGCCCCGGACACGCCGTCCGGGGCCTTTTTCGTTTGCGCCCGCGACAATGCGGCACCGACCCGGCCTCTTGCCCCGCCGCGCGATTTTCGCCCTCAATGCGCAGATGGCGTCGCAGGGGAAGCACGGAGTTCGGTTCGGTGGCGGGCTTGCGGCCTGCGCGCTCGGCCTCCTGTCGCCCGTACCAGCGCTTGCGCATGTCGCCCAGCGCGCGATCGTGCTCCTGCTGCCGACGGGGCATTCGATCTGGGGCGGCACGCTCGCGGTTGCCGCGACCTTCGGGCTGCTCGCGCTGGTACCCGGCCAATGGCTTGCCCGCGCCTTCGCCTGGCGGGTCCCGCTGCCGCAAGGCGGCGAGGGGCTGCGTGTCTGGACCGGTTGGCTCGGCTTCGTCACGATGGCGGGGCTGATCGCCGCCGGGATCTGGGGCAGCCGCGATCCGCTGGAGAACCCGCTGCCGCTTGCGGTCTGGACCGTGTTCTGGGTCGCCTTCGTCATCCTGCACGCCTTCCTCGGAAATCTGTGGGCCTGGGTGAATCCCTGGCAGGCGCCCCTGGCGGCGCTGCGCCGGCTCGGTATCGGCCGGCGCGCGGCCGCGCAGCTGCCTCGGCGCCTGGGCCTGTGGCCCGCGACGCTGGGCCTCGCGGCGATCTACTGGTTCACGCTGGTCGACATCGCGCCCGACGATCCGGCACGGCTTGCCCGGGCGGTGACCGGCTGGTGGGCGTTGCATCTGATCGCCATGCTGGTCTTCGGCGAGGCGCAGTGGCGCGCGCGGGGCGAGACGCTCTCGGTGCTCACGGGTTTCCTTGCCCGGCTCGCGCCCGTCGGGCGCGACGCTTCGGGCCGCCGCGTGCTGAGCCTGCCGGGCGCGCGCGCGACGGAAGGAGCGGCGCTTCCCGGCACCACCGCGTTCCTCCTGCTCGCGCTCGCCGGCGGCTCCTTCGATGGGCTCAACGAGACGTTCTGGTGGCTCGCGCGCATCGGCATCAACCCGCTCGACTTTCCCGGCCGCTCGGCGGTGGTGGCCGAGCACAGCCTCGGGCTCGCGGGTGCGTGGGTCGGGCTGATGGCGCTCTACGGGGGCGCGCTCGCTCTCGGCGCGCGCCTCGCGGGCGGCGTTTCCGTGCGGGATGCCGCCGGGCCACTGGCGCTGTCGCTCGTGCCGATCGCGCTGGCCTATCACCTCGCGCATTACCTGATCGTGCTGCTGATCAACGGCCAGTACGTGCTCGTCGCGCTGTCGGACCCGTTCGGCACCGGCGCGGACTGGCTCGGGCTGGGGCATCATTTCGTGACGACCTCGTTTCTCAACCGGATCGAGACGGTCAGCGTGATCTGGACGGCCCAGGCCGCGATCATCGTGGGCGGGCATGTCTGGGCGGTGATCCTCGCCGACGCCATCGCCACCCGGATCTGGGCCGGCGGGCGCGGGACGGCGGTGCTGAGCCAGGTCCCGCTGGCCGCGCTGATGGTGCTCTACACGCTCTTCGGCCTGTGGCTGCTCTCGACCCCCGTGGGGGCGTGAGTCCGCGAAATCGGGGGCTTTTCCTGCAGCTTGTTTGCCTACAAAGTACTTCTGCACAACGCGAGACCGCGCCCCGGCGAGTGGCGCGGCCAGCCCGACAGGAGGGATCGGTCATGTCCAGCACGACGGCGCCCCAGGCGCAAAAGGTGCGATCGGCGATCACGCGGCGCACGGCGCTCAAGGGTCTTGCGGGCGGTGCCGCGCTCGCGGCGGCCCCGGGGTTCGTGCCATACATCCAGGCGCAGTCATCGGCGCCGCTGAAGCTGGGCTTCCAGGTCCACCGCACCGGCATCGGCGCCGCCTATGGGCGCTGGTACGACCGCGTGACGACGGCCGCGGCCGCCCTGATCAACGAGGAGGGCGGGATCAACGGCCGTATGATCGAGATCGTGACCGAGGATGACGGCACCGATCCCAAGCGCGGCGCCGAGGTGGTCGAGAAGCTCGCCTCCCAGCATGGCTGCGACCTCGCCTTCGGCACGCTGTTCAGCCACGTGGTGATGGGCTCGTCGCCCCGGGCGGGCGAACTCAAGTTGCCCTATTTCGTGGTGTCCGAGGGGCACCACGTCGCCTCGGGCAAGCTCAACCGCTACACGCTCCAGCCCGGCATCACCGATGTCAAAAGCCAGGTCCGGGCGATGGCGCCCTGGGTGTCGCAGAACCTCGGCAAGAAGGTCACGATGATCTTCCCCGACTATGCCTTTGGCCACGACCACCGCGACTTCTTCTCCGAGGCGATCGCGGCGCAAGGCGGTGAGGTGATCGAGAAGATCGCCATCCCGCCGACCGAGAGCAGCTTCACCCGCTACTTCCCGCGCATTCCGCGCGACACCGAGGTGATCTACCACGTGATGGTGGGCCCCGGCGTTCTGACCTTCGTGAAGGAGCTGGGCGAGTTCTACGGCAGCGGGGCGCGGCCGCAGATCTTCGGCTTCATCGACAGCCTCGAGGCGGTCGACATCGCCACCCCCGGCCTCGAGTTCCTGGAGGGGACCTATTTCTGGGAAGGGATGCCGCGCTACGCGCCAGCCGACGCCCCCGAATACGAGACCTTCTACCGCGAGCGCGTCGGCGTCGACGCGAACGGCGCCAGCGTGAGCGACTCCAAGGACATCTCGACCTACGCGCACATGTTCGGCTGCTGGGAGACGCTGCACGTCATCAAGGCGGGCATGGAGGCCGCTGGCTACCAGGGTCCGGACGACCGGGTGAAGCTGATCGAGGCGGTCGAGGCGATGACGACCATGCCCGCGGGCCGCGCCCATCCGCAGGGCGACAAGGTCTTCAACGGCAAGACCCACCAGGTCTTTGGCCACCAGTACATCAGCCAGGTCGCGGACGCGAAGCTCTCGGTCGTGCACACCGCGTCGATCGAGGACGGGATGTATCCCGACGAGACCGACTACACGGCCCAGCCGTTCTGACCCGGACGGGCGGGCAGGTCCCGCCCCCTTTCCTGCCGGAGGCGAGGCCCGCTTGGACTTCGGACCCTATCTCCTGCTCGCCTCGCTTGAGGGCGCGGTCGGCGCGGCGGTGCTGGCGCTCACCGCGCTCGGGCTCAGCCTCGTCTTCGGGGTCATGCGCATCGTCAATGTCGCGCATGGCGAGTTCTACATGCTTGGCGCCGTCATCGCCTGGTGGGTGACCTCGATGGTCGGCGGCCACCCGGCGCTGGGCTTCGTCGCCGCGATGGTCGTGAGCCCGCTGATCGTCGGCATCGCCGCCGCGGCGGCCGAGCGGCTGGTGCTGCGGCGCCTCGACTACGACCCCGAGGCCACCATCGTCGCGACCATCGGGCTGCTCTACGTCATTCAGCAGCTCGCGCTCTCGACCTATGGCGCTGATGCCCGCCCCGTGGCCGCGCCCATCGATTTCCGGGTGCAGTTCCCGTGGTTCGGCTATTCCGGCTACAAGCTGTGCGTGATCGGGGCCTCGGCCGTGATGATGCTGGCGGTCTGGCTGGTGCTGACCCACACGCGCGTTGGCCTGATGATGCGCGCGACCCAGCATGACCCGGAAACCGCGCGGGCCTTCGCCATTCCCGTCGACCGCGTCTATGCCGGCGTCTTCGCCATCGGCGCGATGCTGGCGGCGCTGGGCGCGGTGCTGATCGTGCCGATCCAGCAGGCGCACTACCTGATGGGGCACGACCCGCTGCTGCTCAGTTTCATCGTCGTCATCATCGGCGGGCTCGGCAGCCTGCGCGGCACCGTGCTTGCCGCCGTGATCATCGGCATGAGCGACGGCATCATCTCGGTCTTCTTCTCGCCCACGCTGGCCAAGATCCTGGCGACGCTGCTGGTGGCCTTTGTGCTGGTCTGGCGGCCGGCCGGCCTCTTCGGGGCGCGGCCGGCATGAGCCGCGCGGTCGGGCTTCATATCGCCGTGCTCGCCGGGCTCGCGCTGGCGCAGTTCACGCTGCCCGAGTACCACCACGGCAATCTCGCCCGCATCATGGTGCTCGCGGCCTTCGCCAGCGCCTACAACATCACCTTCGGGTACGCCGGGATGCTGAGCCTCGGGCACGCGATGTTCTTCGGTGCGGGGCTCTACGCGGCGGGGCTCGCGGCCGAGTTCGGCGGCATCGCCGCCCCCGGCGGCCTGGTCCTGGGCGTGATCGCGGGTGCGCTGATGGCGGCGGTCGTGGGTGTGCTCGCGCTCAGGACCACCGGCGTGAGCTTCATGATCGTGACGCTGATGTTCGCGCAGGCGGCCTTCCTCACGGTTCTCTACTTCGGCGAATGGACCCGCGGCGACGAGGGGTTCGTCATCGCCTCGGACATGCGCCGCGTGCTGGGCCTAGATCTCGCCGATCCGGCAACGCGCTACTGGGCGGCGTTCGCGGTCTTCGGGGCGGTGATGCTGGGCTCGCTCGCGGTCGCGCGCTCGTCCTTCGGGCGGGTGCTGGCTGCGATCCGAGAGAACGAGGAGCGCACTCGCATGCTGGGCTACGACGTGTTCCGCGCCAAGCTGATGGCGCTTGCGGTCTCGGGCGCCATGGCGGGGGCGGCGGGGGCAGCCTATGCGCTGCTGTTCGGCTATGTCGGGGCGACCTTCGCCTCGATCCAGTACTCGATCCTGCCGCTGCTGTGGGTCCTGACCGGCGGGGCCGCGACCGTGCTGGGGCCCTTCCTCGGTACGCTCCTGATGTTCTACCTGATCGACGTCTCGTCCTCCTTCACCACGGCGCACATGATGATCGTGGGTTTTGCGCTGATCGGGCTGATCCTGTTCTTCCCCAAGGGCATCCTCGGCACGCTGCGCGAGCGGGTGGTGCCATGGCTGCCATGACGCTGCTCGAGACCCACGGGCTGACCCGCCGCTTCGGCGGGCTCACCGCGGTCGACGGGGTCGAGTTCCGCCTCGACGAGGGCGAGATCCGCGCGCTGATCGGCCCGAATGGCGCGGGCAAGACCACGTTCGTCAGCCTGCTCTCGGGGCGCATCCGCCCCAGCGCCGGGCGCGTGGTCTTCGCGGGCGAGGATGTGACCCGCCTGCCGGCGCATGCCCGCGTGATGCGCGGCATCGCCTATACCTTCCAGATCACCTCGATCTTTGCGCGCATGACCCTGCTCGACAATGTCCGCCTCGCGGTGCAGCGGCGGATGATGCGCGGCTGGCGTGGTCCGGATGCGCGCGCGCTCGACGCGGCCGCGATGGCCGTGCTCGACCGGGTCGGGCTGGCGGACCGCGCCACCGGGATCGCGGGCAACCTGAGCTATGGTCACCAGCGGCTGCTCGAGGTCGCGATGGGGCTCGGGCTGCGCCCGCGGCTCCTGATCCTCGACGAGCCGACCCAGGGCCTGTCGGATGCCGAGATCGCCGGCTTTGTCGACCTTGTGCGCGAGATCGCGCGCGATGCCACCGTCCTGCTGATCGAGCACAACATGGGCGTGGTGATGGAGCTCGCCCACCGCATCACCGTGATGGAGATGGGCCAGATCCTCGCCGAGGGCCCGCCCGAGGCGATCCGCGCCGACGCCGAGGTCCAGCGCGCGTATCTTGGGGGCTGAGATGACCGCGATGCTCAAGGTCGAGGGGCTCGACGCCTTCTACGGAAAGGTGCAGGTGCTGCACGGGTTGTCGCTCGAGGTCGACCGGGGCGAGATCCTGTGCCTTCTTGGCCGCAACGGCGCGGGCAAGACCACCGCGCTCAAGGCGATCATGGGGCTGGTCCCGCCACGCGCGGGCGCGGTCATGCTCGACGGGGTCGACATCTCGCTGCTGCCGCCCGAGGACATCGCGAAGGAGGGGATCGGCTACGTGCCGCAAGGCCGCCGTCTCTTCGCCGAGCTCACGGTGGCCGAGAATCTCGAGATCGGGCTGATGGTTCGGGGCGCGCCGCGCCGCGCGCGCGGCCGGGTGCTCGAGCGCGTGCTCGACCTCTTCCCCGTGCTGGCCGAGCGCCTGCACCAGCGCTCGGGCACGCTCTCCGGCGGCGAGCAGCAGATGCTCGCCATCGGTCGGGCGCTGTGCCTCGAGCCCGCGGTGCTGATGCTGGACGAGCCGACCGAGGGGCTGATGCCGGCGATGATCCAGCGCATCCGCGAGGTGGTCCTGGCCATGCGGGCCGAGGGGGTCGCGGTGCTGCTGGTCGAGCAGCGGGTCGAGGCGGTGCTGCCTGTCGCTGACCGCGTGCTCTTCGTCGAGAACGGCCGCTCGCGCGACTGCGTGGCGGCCAGCGATCTTGGCGAGGATCACGCCTTGCTGCACCGCTATGTCGGGGTCGGCGCCTGAGACGATCCGACCCGCCGCCGCCCCCTTGCATTGACCCGAGCACAGGCGTTTGAATGGCGCCGTGACGCGCGCGCCCCTCCCCGGGGCCTCCACGCGGCTGTCCGAAGGAAGCATGACCATGGCGACAGATGCGACGCGCCCGGCGCCGGGCGCCGGGGGGCAATTCGTCGGGCTTTTCACGCCCAAGCTGGTGACCGTCCTGTCCGAGGGCTATGGGCTGCGGCAACTGCGCGCCGACGCGCTGGCCGGGCTGACCGTCGCCATCGTGGCGCTGCCGCTCTCGATGGCCATCGCCATCGCGTCGGGCGCGACGCCGGCGATGGGGCTCTACACCGCGATCATCGGCGGCTTTCTCGTCTCGGCGCTGGGCGGCAGCCGGTACCAGATCGGCGGACCGGCCGGCGCCTTCATCGTGCTGGTGGCGGCGACCGTCGCGCGCGAGGGGATCGACGGGCTGATCCTCGCGACCTTCATGGCCGGCATCATCCTCGTCGCGGCGGGCTTCCTGAGGATCGGAACCTATATCAAGTTCATCCCGTACCCGGTGACGGTCGGCTTCACCGCCGGGATCGCCGCGATCATCTTCGCAAGCCAGATCTCGGGTCTCCTGGGCCTGACGCTGGACGGCCCCGAGCCCGGGCCCTTGATCGAGAAGATCTCCGCGCTCTGGGCGGCGCTGCCCAGCTTCAATGGCTGGTCGGTGGCGCTGGCGGCCGGCACGGCTGCGCTCATCCTGGGGCTGCGGCACGTCAATTCCCGCCTGCCGGGAATGCTGATCGCGGTCACGGCGGCCGGGGTGGCGACCGCGCTTTTCGCCCTGCCGGTCGACACCATCGGCACCCGTTTCGGCGGCATCCCCTCGGGACTGCCGCTGCCCGCGCTGCCCGACCTGTCGCTCGCCAAGGTCGAGGCGGTTCTGCCCGACGCCATCGCCTTCGCGCTTCTCGGCGCCATCGAGTCGCTTCTCTCGGCGGTGGTCGCAGATGGCATGTCGGGTCGTCGCCACCGGTCGAACTGCGAGCTGGTGGCCCAAGGCGCGGCAAACATGGGCTCGGCGCTCTTCGGCGGCTTCTGTGTGACGGGGACGATTGCGCGCACCGCGACCAACGTACGCGCGGGCGCGCACGGCCCGGTGTCGGGCATGCTCCATTCGGCCTTCCTGCTGGCCTTCATGCTGATCGCGGCGCCGCTCGCGGCCTATATCCCGCTCGCCGCGCTGGCGGCCGTTCTGGCGGTCGTGTCGTGGCAGATGGTCGAGCGCCATGCCATCGGCATCCTGATGCGCGCCTCGCGCGGCGACGCGCTGGTGCTGAGCGTCACCTTCCTGCTCACGGTGTTCCGCGACCTGACCGAGGCAATCGTGGTGGGCTTCGCGCTCGGCTCGGTGATCTTCATCCACCGCATGTCGGGCTCGACCGTGGTCGAGGCCGGCACGCCGATGGTGCCCGAGGACCGCGCCGACGACAGCTATGCCCGCCACGGCCTGCCCGAGGTGCCGGGCGTCGTGCTCTACAAGGTGCGTGGTGTGCTGTTCTTCGGCGCGGCCTCGGCCATCGAGGGGGTGCTCGACCGGATCGGAAGCCAGCACAAGGCGCTGGTGCTCGACCTCAGCCGCGTGCCTTTCCTCGACTCGACCGGGGCGAACACGATCGGCGGCCTCGTCGCCAAGGCGCGGACGCGGGGCGTACGGATCGCCATCAGCGGGGCGCTCGATCCCGTGCGCCGCGACCTCGCCACGCACGGGATTGCCGCGCCGCAGGTGATCCTCGTCCCCACGATCCCGGCCGCGATCGAGGCGCTGGAGGCTGAAGGGGTGATCGCGGCGCCGGCGCCCGGCTGACGCAGCGTCACACCTCGCCGCGGTGATCCTTGGTTCCGAACAGCCGGTCGCCCGCGTCACCCAGCCCGGGGACGATGTACTTGTGGTCGTCGAGCCGCTCGTCCATCGACGCGGCATAGACCCGCACGTCGGGATGCGCCGCGGCGAATGCGGCCGCCCCCTCGGGCGCGCAGACCAGCGCCAGGAAGCGGATGTCGCGCGCGCCGGCCTCCTTAACCTTGCGCACCGCCTCGATGGCCGAGCCGGCAGTCGCCAGCATCGGGTCCACCAGCACCGTGACGCGGTCGCCCAGGTCGTCGGGCAGCTTCATCAGGTACTCGACCGGTTGCTTGCTGACCGGGTCACGATAGAGCCCGATATGGCCCACCCGCGCCGCGGGCACGAGGTCGAGCAGCCCCTGCAGCAAGCCGTCGCCCGCGCGCAGGATCGAGACGAAGCACAGCTTCTTGCCCCGCAGGCGCGGTGCCATCATCGGCGTCAGCGGTGTCTCGATTTCGACCTGCTCGACCGGCAGGTCGCGCAGGGTCTCGTAGGCCAGCAGCAGGCTGATCTCGCGCAGCAGGGTCCGGAAACTCGCCGTCGAGGTCTCCTTGTCGCGCATCAGCGTCAGCTTGTGCAGCACCAAAGGGTGGTCGACGATCGTGAAGCTCGGGGGGATCGTGCTCATGGGGCTCTCCGGCGGTGGCGGTCGGTTTTCGACTAGCCGGGCCGGCGACGAAAATCCACCCCGATGGACTGCGCCGACACCCGGTCACCACCTCCGGCGGGCCGGCCGCGCCCATCCGCTCGCCCCGAACGCACCGGCGAGAAGTTTTTCCAGTTGATAAAAGAATTCGCCGTGTCACAGTGATGCCTTGTACCGGGATCACGGAGGTCTGGGATGGACGGGGCACGGCACCAGGCGGGCATCGCGGCAGGGCGGATCTCGGCCGAGGAGGCCGCGCAGAACTTCGCCGACCTCCACCCGCCGCTCGACGGCCACGAGGCCGCGGTGGCGGCTGACCGTTGCTATTTCTGTCATGACGCGCCTTGCGTCGCGGCCTGTCCCACCGGCATCGACATCCCGCTCTTCATCCGCCAGATCGCGACGGGCCAGCCCCGCGCGGCGGCGCAGACGATCTTCGAGAGCAACATCCTGGGCGGCATGTGCGCCCGCGTCTGCCCGACCGAGACGCTGTGCGAGGAAGCCTGCGTGCGCATGACCGCCGAGGAAAAACCTGTCGAGATCGGCCGGCTCCAGCGTTATGCCACCGACGCCCAGATGGCCACGGGCCGCCATCCCTTCACCCGCGCGGCGCAGACTGGCAAGCGCGTCGCCGTGGTGGGCGCGGGGCCCGCGGGCCTTGCCTGCGCGCACCGACTGGCGATGCACGGCCACGATGTGGTGGTGATGGACGCCCGCCCGAAGGGTGGCGGGCTGAACGAATACGGGATCGCTGCCTACAAGACCACGGGCGGCTTCGCCCAGGCCGAGCTCGACTGGCTTTTACAGATTGGCGGGATCGAGTTGCGCACCGGCACGGCTCTGGGGCGCGAGGTGACGCTCGACGCGCTCGAGGCCGACCATGACGCCGTCTTCCTCGGGATCGGCCTCGGCGCGGTCAACGCGCTGGCCTGCGAGGGGGGCGACCTTCCCGGGGTCGAGGACGCGGTCGATTTCATCGCTCGTCTCAGGCAGGCCGAAGATCTCCCGACCCTGCCAGTTGGGCGGCGCGTCGTGGTGATCGGGGGGGGCATGACCGCAGTCGACGCCGCCGTCCAGTCGCGGCTGCTCGGCGCCGAGGAGGTAACCATCGTCTATCGCCGCGCGAAGGCGGCGATGAGCGCGAGCCTCTACGAGCAGGACCTTGCCGCCGCGCGCGGTGTCGGCCTGCGCTACAACGCCCGCCCCGTGCGCGTGATCGGAACGGGCCGCGCCGAGGCAGTCGAGTTCGAATACACCGTCGACGGGCCCGATGGCCTGACCGGCACGGGCGAGACCTTCCGCCTCGCCGCCGACCAGGTGCTGCGCGCCATCGGCCAGGCGCTGGAAACCGGGCCGCTCGCCGGGCTCGAACTCGACGGCCGCAAGATCGCGGTCGACGCCGAGGGCAGAACCTCGCGCGCGGGCGTCTGGGCCGGCGGCGACTGCACCGCAGGCGGCGACGACCTCACGGTGACGGCCGTGGCCCAGGGGCGCGACGCGGCCGAGAGCATCCACCGCGCGCTGATGGAGGGCTGAGCAATGGCAGACATCCGCGGCAATTTCGTTGGCATCAAGTCCCCCAACCCGTTCTGGCTGGCCTCGGCGCCGCCGACGGACAAGGAATACAACGTCAGGCGCGCCTTCGAGGCGGGCTGGGGCGGTGTCGTGTGGAAGACGCTGGGGGCCGAGGGGCCGCCCATCGTCAACGTCAACGGCCCGCGCTACGGCGTCGTCTATGGCGCCGACCGCCGCGTGCTGGGCCTCAACAACATCGAGCTGATCACCGACCGCCCGCTCGAGGTCAATCTGCGAGAGATCAAGGCGGTGAAGCGCGACTACCCGGATCGCGCGCTGGTGGTGAGCCTGATGGTCCCCTGCGAGGAGCAGGCCTGGAAGGACATCCTCGCACGCGTCGAGGAGACCGGGGCCGACGGGGTCGAGCTCAATTTCGGCTGCCCGCACGGCATGTCCGAGCGCGGCATGGGTTCGGCCGTGGGGCAGGTACCCGACTACATCGAGATGGTGACGCGCTGGTGCAAGGCCAACAGCCGCATGCCGGTGATCGTCAAGCTCACGCCCAACATCACCGACATCCGCTACCCCGCCCGGGCGGCGGCAAAGGGCGGCGCCGACGCGGTCAGCCTGATCAACACCGTCTCCTCGATCACCTCGGTCGATCTCGACAACTTCTCGCCAGAGCCGACGATCGACGGCAAGGGCAGCCATGGCGGCTATTGCGGCCCGGCGGTGAAGCCCATCGCGCTCAACATGGTGGCCGAGATCGCCCGTGACCCCGAAACCGCGGGCCTCCCGATCTCGGGCATCGGGGGCATCACAACATGGCGCGACGCCGCCGAGTTCATGGCGCTCGGCTGCGGCAACGTCCAGGTCTGCACCGCGGCGATGACCTACGGCTTCAAGGTGGTGCAGGAGATGATCTCGGGCCTGAAGCTGTGGATGGACGACAAGGGGCATCCGGACCTTGGCGCATTCCGCGGAAGGGCCGTGCCGAATGTCACGGACTGGCAGTATCTCAACCTCAACTACGTCACCAAGGCGCGCATCGACCCCGGCAAGTGCATCGAGTGCGGGCGTTGTTTCGCCGCCTGTGAGGATACCTCGCACCAGGCCATCGCGATGCGCGTCGAGGCCGGCCAGCGCCGCTTCGAGGTGATCGACGAGGAATGTGTCGCCTGCAACCTCTGCGTCGACGTCTGTCCGGTCGAGGGCTGCATCACCATGGAGCGGCTCTCGGCGGGATCGATCGACCCGCGGACCGGGCAGGTGGTGTCCGACGACCACGCCGACTGGACGACCCACCCGAACAACCCGGGGCGCGTGGCGGCCGAATGAACGGCGCCACACCCGGGCGTCCGCGCCGCGGCTTCGGCCGCCCCTAGCCGTGGCCTCGCAGGGCGAAGGCGACGAGCGCGACCAGCCCGGCCGCGTTGAGGAGCCAGAACAGCAGGGTCACCCTGCGGTGGCCCGAAAGCCTGCGCAGCCATTCAGTCATACTGGAACCTCTCGGCCAGGATGCGTTCGGGCGCGACGCCCAGTCCGATCAGCGCGTCCTCGGTCGCGTCCAGCATCTTCGGCGGGCCGCACAGCACGAACAGCCACTGGCGCCGCGACGGGTCGGCGAAAAGCTTGCGCAGCAGGGCTTCATCCACCACGCCCGTGCGCCCCTGCCAGCCGGGCGGCGGCTCGGCCAGCACCTGAACGACCTCCTTGCCCGGGAGCGTGGCGAAGGCCGCGAGGTCGTCGCGCGCGGCAATCTGCGCCTCGGTCCGATTGCCATAGACCAGCACGGCAGGGCGCGGATCGCCCGTCAGGTGCATCTGGCGCATGATGCCCAAGAGCGGCGCGATGCCGATGCCGCCGGCGATCAGCGCGACGCCCGGCTCGGTCCGGCCCTTGATGGTCAGGGTTCCATGCGGCCCGTCGATATGGGCGGGCGTGCCGGGCATGATCGACCCCACGGTCGAGGTGAAGTCGCCAAGCTCCTTGATCAGGAACGACAGCGCCGGGCCCGACGCGGGGGCTGAGCTGATCGAGAACGGGTGTTCGAGTATCGAGAACGGGCTGTTCCCAAGGTTGAGCCAGACGAACTGCCCCGCCTCGTAATTCAGCCCTGCGTGGTCCTGCGGCTCGATCACCACTTCCCAGCTGCGCAGCGCCGCGGGGCGGACGCTCGCGACCCGCCAGGGGGCACGCAGCTGCAGCACCGGGCGCAGCAGGTAGACATGCGCCAGCGTCAGCGCCGCCAGCGCGAACAGGCCCGTCCAGATCCATGCCAGCACGGGGTCGGCGCTGTAGCGCCCGGCTTTCAGCGTGTGATGCAGGATCAGCCCCGCGGCGATCAGCGCGCCGATCCCGTGCATCATGCGCCAAGTCTCGTAGCGGTAGTCAATTCGGTCGCGGTGAATCGCGTGCAGCACCAGAACGAACAGCAGGAGCCAGCCCAGGATGCCGCTCCAGAGCGCGCCGAAATCATGCATCAGCGTCAGGCGCCGCGTCGCGTCCCACGGGTAGGGCCGGATCGACGGCGCGCGGTAGAGAAAGGGATGGACCAGCGCCAGCACCAGCGCCGAGCGGGCGAAGAGCTGGTGGAGCCGCATCGTGACATCCATGCCGATCCGGCCAGAGACGGCGCGGAAGCGGCCCGACAGCACGAACTCGACCAGGATGACCGCGAAGGCGAGCATCCCCGCGCCGGTGGCCAGCTCGTCCCAGAACGACCGGGGAGGCCGTGTGCCCGTCCATGCCAGCGCCAGCGGCACCAGCACCACGCCGACATAGAGACCAAGCAGGAGGCGTGGGTTCATGGCCCTCCCCACGGCTGCGACGCCGAGATCCACCTGCCTGCAATGCTAGGGACGCGGCGGGCGCCGCGCCATGGCAAACGGGGGGCGGGAGGCGATCGGACGCAGCCGCGCGAGCCGCCGCCGGTCGCTCCCGCCCCGCGCCTTAGCGGGGCTCGCTCGCCAGCCCCTTCACGATCGCCCAGCAGGCCAGCAGCAGGACGACGGTGAACGGGAAGCCCGTCGATACCGCCATGGCCTGGAGCGCCCCGAGCCCGCCGCCGAGCAGGAGCGCGATGGCCACCAGCCCCTCGAAGGTGCACCAGAACACGCGCTGCGGCACCGGCGCGTCGACCTTGCCGCCCGCCGTGATCGTGTCGATCACCAGGCTGCCCGAGTCCGACGAGGTGACGAAGAACACGATCACCAGCACGATCCCGATGACCGATGTGACGGAGGCCATCGGCAGTTCGGATAGCATCCCGAAGAGCGAGAGCTCGGGCACGTAGCTGTCGATCACGTAGGTGCGCACCGCGCTCTCGGGGTTCGTCAGCACCTGCTCGATCGCCGTGCCGCCGAAGGCCGTCATCCAGAAGACCGAGACGGCCGAGGGGATCAGGAGCACGCAGACCACGAACTCGCGGACCGAGCGGCCCCGGCTCACCCGGGCGATGAACATCCCGACGAAGGGCGACCAGGAAATCCACCAGGCCCAGTAGAACGAGGTCCAGCCCTGCCGGAAGCCGTCATCGTCGCGTCCGAACGGCATCGAGAGCGGCACGACCTCGCGGGCGTACTCGCCCAGGTTGGTGAAGAACCCGCCGATGATCGCGCCCGTCGGCCCGGCGAAGACGACGAACAGCAACAGCAGCGCCGCGATCGCCATGTTGATCTCGGACAGCACCTTCACCCCGCCATCGAGGCCGCGCAGCACCGAGACCAGCGCGACCGCGGTGATGCCGATGATCAGGAAGACCTGCATGTTAACCGAGTTCGGGATGCCGAAGACGAAGTCGAGCCCGGCATTCGCCTGCTGCGCGCCGAAGCCCAGCGAGGTCGCGAGCCCGAAGAGCGTGGCGAACACGGCCAGGATGTCGATGACATGGCCGACCCAGCCCCAGACCTTCTCGCCGAAGATCGGGTAGAAGATCGACCGCATCGTCAGCGGCAGCCCCTTGTTGAACGAGAAAAGCGCCAGCGCGAGCGCCACGACCGCATAGATCGCCCAGGGGTGCAGGCCCCAGTGGAAGATCGTCGCGGCCATGCCCATGGCGACGGCGGCGTCGACGTTCTCGGGGATCAGGTTGCCGCTCTCGTCGAACGGCGCCGGCACGCCCAGCGGCTCCGAGATCGCCATGTGGTAGACCGGCTCGAGCACGCCGAAGAACATCAGCCCGATGCCCATGCCCGCGGCGAACAGCATCGCGAACCAGCCGAAATAGCTGTAATCGGGCGTCGCCTCCTTGCCGCCCAGCCGGACCGAGCCAAGCGGCGTGACGATCAGCGCGAGGCAGACCAGCACGAAGATGTTCGCCGAGGCCAGGAAGAACCAGTCGAGCGAACCGGTCAGCCAGCTTCTCAGGTCGTTGAAGATCGGTCCGACGCTGTCCTGGAAGGCGAGCGTCAGGAAGGTGAAGGCGACGATCGACAGCCCCGAGATGGCGAAGACGGGGTTGTGGATGTCGAGGCCGAACGGCCCGATTGAGGTCGTTATGTTGTCCTGGCCGATCTCGTAATCGGTCGCGATGATGTCCGCGGCCCCCTCGGGCGCGGGTATGGCCTGGGAGTCGGTGTCGTCGTTCATGAATTCCCCCGGTGTCGTTGTCGGTTGCGCCTGTCGCCGTCAGCGGACGACGAGGACCGAGGCGTCCGAATGCGTGGCGAGTGTCCCGCCGTTCGACGGCCAGATCCAATCGGTGACGTTCGGAATATGCGAGGCCATCACCACCAGGTCCGAGCGTGTCTCGTGCACCGCCTTCAGCAGCGTGTCGTCGAGGTCGATCGACGGGTCATGGCTGGTATAGGCCTTGGTCTCGGCCTGATGGCCATGCCGCGTTGCCTGGTCGCGGCCGAACTCGGCCAGCTTTTCGGCATATTCCTTCGGATTGTGCGCCAGAGAACTTGGGGTTGCGGTAGTAACCCCGACATAAACGACTGGAATCTTGTAATGCTTGGACAGATCTGCCGCAGTTATCAGCGCCTTTTCAAGCCGATTTGCGTGGGCAAGATCGACCGGAACCATTATCCGATTATACATCGTTCCCCCTGTGTTATTTCACGTGCATCCCTCGTGTATTGCACGGGCCAGCGGGATTCAACCTAACAGGGGAATTTGGCGCCGCATCCCCTGTCACCGGACTTTCACGATACGGAAGCGACCTCTGCGGCCATCCGCACGCCACGGTCATCACCACCGGCCTCCTGCGCCGCTGGCACGCTCACGGGGTGCAAACGGCGCCAGGTATTGGCGCGCGCCTTCGCATTCTCGTCCATGCCGCGCGGCGATTTCGCGGCCGGCGGTGTCGCACCCCGGGGTCGGATGCGCCGGCCTTAAAGGCGGTACCCGCCGCGGCGCAGGGGGCTGGGCAGCATGGCCGTGCCCGGGTAATGCTCGCGCCATGAGAGACGCCTCACCCGCTCCCGCCGGCCATGCCGCCGCCCCCGCCGCGACCGATTGGGCCGCGCATGGCGCCATGCTCCTCTTCGCGCTCATGATTTCCGTGTCGTTCTCGCTCGGCCAGCGCGCGGCGCCGCATATCGCGCCCGAGGCACTCACCTTTGCGCGCTTCATGCTCGCCTCGGCGGTGATCGGCGCGCTGGCCTCACGGCGGATGCAGGCCGCGCATTTCGCCAGCCCTTGGCGCTACGGCCTGCTCGGCGGCCTGCTGGGCGGCTATTTCGTGCTGATGTTCGTGGCGCTGCGGCTCACCGACCCGGTCTCGACCTCGGCGGTCTTCACCCTGATCCCGGCGATGAGCGCGTTGTTCGGCTGGATGCTGTTGCGACAGGTGACCACGCCGCGCATGGCGCTGAGCCTCGCGCTGGCCGGGGCAGGGGCGGTGTGGGTGATCTTTCGCGGCGGCGTTGACGCGATCCTCGGCCTCGAGATCGGGCGGGGCGAGGCGATCTTCTTCTTCGGCTGCATGATGCACGCGCTCTACACGCCCCTGGTGCGGCGACTGAACCGGGGCGAGCCGGTCCTGGTATTCACCTTCGGCACGCTGCTGGGCGGGCTCGCGGCCACCGGCATCGCGGGCGCGTCGCAGACCCTGTCGACCGACTGGACGGCGCTGCCGGCGGTGGTCTGGGCGGCGATCTTCTACCTCGGCATCTTCACCACGGCGGGCACCTTCTACCTGCTCCAGTTCGCGGCGCTGCGGCTCAAGTCGGGAACGGTGATGGCCTATGGCTACCTGGTGCCCAGCTTCGTCATCCTGCTCGAAGGCGTGTTCGCCGGGCACTGGGTCGCCGCACCGGTCTGGCTCGGGGTGGTCGCGACGGTCGGCGCGCTGCTGATGCTGCTTAGGGACTGAGCACCGGCGCCTCAGCGCGGCAGGAGCCCGTCGAGGAACACCCGCTCGAGGAACCGCGCGGCGTCGGAAAAGCGCCCCTCGCCCTCGTCGCCCAGCACTGCACGCACCTGCACGTCGAAATCGGCATAGTGCTGGGTCGTGGCCCAGATGGCGAAGATCAGGTGGCGCGGGTCGTGCCGCGCCAGCCGGCCCTGCCGGATCCAGCCCTCGATCACCGCCGCCTTCTCGTCTACCAGGTCCTTGAGCGGCCCCTTCAGCGCCTCGCCCAGCAGCGGCGCGCCGCGCATGATCTCGCCCGCGAATAGCCGGCTCTCGCGCGGGTAGTCGCGCGCCATCTCCAGCTTGCGGCGGATATAGTCGCGGATCTCGTGCCGGGGCTCGCCGCCGGCATCCATCTCGCGCAAGGGGGCGAGCCAGGTTTCCAGCAGCCGGTCGAGCAGCGCGCGGTAGATCTCTTCCTTGCCGGGGAAATAATAGAGCAGGTTCGGCTTCGACATCTCGGCGGCGTCGGCGATCTGGTCGATGGTCGCGCCCCTGAACCCCTCGCGCGAAAAGACCTCCAGCGCCGCGTCCATGATCCGCTCGGCGTTCTCGCGCTGGATGCGGGTGCGCTTCGAGGTGCGGGCCGCGCGCGGGGCACGGCGGCTTCCGCCCTCGGCCAGCCTGGCGTCGCCCTGCGCGTCGTCGGGTGATCGATCCTGCGCCAGGCGCTGCCTCCTTCTCGGGCAATCGGCCATGCGGTGCGCCCGCAGCGGCCAGGGGACGATCCGGGGGTGGCCGCATCGCCAAAAACGCGCTTGACCCCCTCATTCGGGTTGATAGCGTCGATTTTACCAGACGGTCAAGAACAGGCGCAGTGCGGGAGACGGGTCATGGCGGCACCGGGCGAGAATCTCAAGATCGACGGCCAGCGGCTCTGGGACAGCCTCATGGAGATGGCGAAGATCGGCCCCGGCATCGCCGGGGGCAACAACCGCCAGACCCTGACGGACGAGGACGCCGAGGGGCGCCGCCTGTTCCAGCGCTGGTGCGAGGCCGAGGGGCTGACTATCGGCGTCGACCAGATGGGCACCATGTTCGCCCGGCGCGAGGGCACCGACCCCGACGCCCTGCCGGTCTATGTAGGCTCGCATCTCGACACCCAGCCGACCGGCGGCAAGTATGACGGCGTGCTGGGCGTGCTGGGCGGGCTCGAGGTGATCCGCACCCTCAACCGCCTCGGGATCAAGACGCGCCACCCCATCGTCGTCACCAACTGGACGAATGAGGAAGGCACGCGCTTTGCCCCGGCCATGCTGGCCTCGGGCGTCTTCGCGGGCGTGATCGACCAGGACTGGGCCTATGCGCGAGAGGACGCCAAGGGCGTCCGCTTCGGCGACGAGCTCGCGCGCATCGGCTTCAAGGGCGACGAGCCGGTGGGTGCGCGCAAGATGAAGGCCTTCTTCGAGCTCCATATCGAGCAGGGCCCGATCCTCGAGGAAGAAGGCATCGACATCGGCGTCGTCACCCACGGCCAGGGCCTGCGCTGGATCCAGTGCACGGTGACCGGCAAGGAAAGCCACACGGGCTCGACGCCGATGCGGATGCGCCGCAATGCCGGGCGCGGGCTCGCGCAGATCACCGAGCTGGTCCACGAAATCGCGATGAAGCACCAGCCGAACGCGGTGGGTGCCATCGGCCATATCGACGTCTACCCGAACTCGCGCAACATCATCCCCGGAAAGGTGGTATTCACCATCGATTTCCGCAGCCACGTCCTGCCGACGCTCGAGGCCATGGTGGCCGAGCTGATGGACAAGGCGCCCAGGCTCTGCGCCGATCTGGGCCTCGAGTTCTCGTCCGAGATCGTCGGCCAGTTCGACCCGCCCGCCTTCGACGAGGGCTGCGTCGGCGCGATCCGCGACGCTGCCGAGCGGCTGGGCTACAGCCACATGAACATCGTCTCGGGCGCGGGGCACGACGCGTGCTGGATCAACCGCGTGGCCCCGACCGCGATGGTGATGTGCCCCTGCGTCGACGGCCTGAGCCACAACGAGGCCGAGGAGATCACGCCCGAATGGGCCGAGAAGGGGGCGAACGTGCTGTTCCACGCGGTGGTCGAGACGGCGGAGATCGTGGAGTGAACCTATCTCGGGAGCGCGAAGAATACTTCGAACGTGGAGCTGTGCTCGGCGTTAATCTCGCCATACCATTCGCATCGGTTCTTGCCGCGCCTAAACAGATCGCGGCCCTTTTGAAAGCGTTCCTCCATCGCGGAACAGCATGTCGGCATGGACTCGAGCTTCCGATCGAGTTCCGCTTCCAGTCTTCGATGGATCCAAAGTGCAGTGATGGACACGCCGCTAAGCTCGGCGTCCTCACATGCATTGAGCAACTCATCGAGAAGTCGCAGGGCGTCGTCCTTCGAAGGCATGCGTTTCCTCCGCGAACCATGGCTCGCGTTCAGGATGCCGCATATACAGGGAGAGAAGAATGACCAAAGTCATCAAGGGCGGCACCGTCGTCACCGCCGACCGGCAGTACAAGGCAGATGTCCTGATCGACGGCGAGACGATCCTCGAGATCGGCGAGAACCTCAAGGGCGACGAGACGATCGACGCCTCCGAGGCCTATGTCATCCCCGGCGGCATCGATCCGCACACGCATCTCGAGATGCCCTTCATGGGCACCACGGCGGCCGAGACCTTCGAGTCCGGCACCTGGGCCGCGGCGGCGGGCGGCACGACCATGCTGATCGACTTCGTCCTGCCGGGCGAGGACGGCTCGCTGGTGAACGCCGTCAATGAATGGCACCGCAAGTCGGGCAAGCAGATCTGCTCGGACATCGGCTTCCACATGGCCATCACCGGCTGGTCGAAGCAGATCTGGGAGGAGATGGCCCAGGTCGTCGACATGGGCGTGAACTCGTTCAAGCACTTCATGGCCTACAAGGGCGCCCTGATGGTCGAGGACGACGAGATGTACGCGTCCTTCCAGCGCTGCAAGGAACTGGGCGCGCTGCCGATGGTCCATGCCGAGAACGGTGACATCGTCGCCGAGCTGCAGAAGAAATACCTCGCCATGGGCATCACCGGCCCCGAGGGCCACGCCTATTCCCGCCCGCCCGAGGTCGAGGGCGAGGCCGCGAACCGCGCCATCATGATCGCCGATGCCGCCGGCACGCCGCTCTACATCGTGCATGTCTCGTGCGAGCAGGCGCACGAGGCGATCCGGCGCGCGCGCCAGAAGGGGATGCGCGTCTATGGCGAGCCGCTGATCCAGTTCCTGACGCTCGACGAGAGCGAGTATTTCAACAAGGACTGGGAGCACGCGGCCCGGCGCGTCATGTCGCCCCCCTTCCGCAACAAGGAGCACCAGGCCAGCCTCTGGGCCGGCCTCGCCGCGGGCTCGCTGCAGGTCGTGGCCACCGACCACGCGGCCTTCACCACCGCGCAGAAGCATATGGGCGACGGTGACTTCACGCGCATCCCGAACGGCACCGGGGGGCTCGAGGAACGGCTCGGCGTGCTCTGGACCGAAGGGGTCGACACCGGCCGCCTGACGCCCGAGGAATTCGTGGCCGCGACCTCGACCAACATCGCCAAGATCCTGAACATCTACCCCAGGAAGGGTGCTCTGGTGCCCGGCGCGGACGCCGACATCGTGGTCTGGGACCCCTCGATCTCGAAGACCATCGCGGCCTCGACGCAGAAATCCGTGCTCGACTACAACGTCTTCGAGGGCCGCAAGGTCACCGCCCAGCCGCGCTACACCCTCAGCCGCGGCGAGGTGATCTTCGCCTGGGGCCAGAACAGCCAGCCGCAACCGGGCCGCGGCCGCTTCGTGCCCCGCCCGCCGTTCTCCTCGGCCAACCGGGCGCTGTCGAAGTGGAAGGAGCTGAACTCGCCCCGCAAGGTCGAGCGCGACCCGATGAACATCCCGAGCGGGGTCTGAGTGGCGGTGTCACGGCACCCTGGCGTCCAGATGCGGCAGCAGCACGACGCTCTCCTGCTCGTTGGGGTCGGTGCGCGCGATCACCGCGGTCGCGGGCGTGTCCGTGCGGTTCATCGGCAGGTGCGGCACGCCGGGCGGGATGTAGAGAAGCTCGCCCTCGCGCAGCACGATGTGCTCGGCAAGATCGTCGCCGTAGAACATCTCGCTCTCGCCCTTCAGCATGTAGATCGCGGTCTCGTGGCTCTCGTGCAGGTGGGCCTTGGCGCGCCCGCCGGGCGGGATGGTAAGCAGATGCATGCAGATCCCGGTGGCGCCGACACTCTCGGCCGAGATGCCGGCGTCGTAATCGAAGCCCTGCTTCCCGGAATAGCTGGCATCCGGGCGGATGACGCGGCAGCCTCGGGCGGTGGTATCAGGCATGGGTGTTCTCCAGCATGACGGCGGCGGCTCCGAAAACGGACAGGGACGACCTCGCCCGGACTTCCGGCCCGGTGATCGAGGCGCAGGGGCTCGGCCTCACCTTCCAGACCGCCGACGGGCCGGTCCATGCGCTCACGGGCGTCGATCTTAGCATCGGCAAGGGCGATTTCGTCTCGTTCATCGGCCCCTCGGGCTGCGGCAAGACCACCTTCCTACGGGTGATCGCCGATCTCGAGCAGCCGACCGAGGGCACCATCACCGTGAACGGCGTCAGCCCGCGCGAGGCGCGGCTTGCCCGCGCCTACGGCTATGTCTTCCAGGCGGCGGGGCTCTACCCGTGGCGGACCATCGGCGCCAATGTCCGACTGCCGCTCGAGATCATGGGCTACTCGAAGGCCGAGCAGGCCGAGCGGGTCGCCCGCGTGCTCGGACTGGTCGAGCTTGCGGGCTTCGAGAAGAAGTTCCCCTGGCAGCTCTCGGGCGGCATGCAGCAGCGCGCCTCGATCGCCCGTGCGCTGGCCTTCGACGCCGACATCCTCTTGATGGACGAGCCCTTCGGCGCGCTCGACGAGATCGTGCGCGACCACCTGAACGAGGAGGTCCTGCGCCTCTGGGCCAAGACGCGCAAGACGATCTGCTTCGTCACCCACTCGATCCCCGAGGCGGTCTATCTCTCGACCAAGATCGTGGTGATGAGCCCGCGCCCCGGCCGCGTGACCGACGTGATCGAATCCCCCCTGCCGCGCGAGCGCCCGCTCGAGATCCGCGAGACGCCGGAATTCCTCGAAATCGCCCACCGCGTGCGCGAGGGGCTGCGGGCAGGGCACAGCTATGATGTGTAAGGCGGTGCCTGCCACTCGCTCGCGCTGCGCGCGGCGGACGTCATGGCGCAGGGTCGCCCGTACCGCCGCCGCATTCGTGATCGTCGGCTCGCTTGCGTCGCCCGACGCACAGGCAGACACGCTGCAGTATGATCCGGACCTCTGCCCGACCGAAGCGGATGGCAAGGTCTACCTCCGCCTCGCGACCGGAATCGCGTTCGGGTTTCCGTCGGGTTCGCTGCAATACCTCTATGACACCTTCGAGCCCAGACCTGAGGCTCCTGACCCATCAGCACCGGAGGGCTGCCCGGGCAATCCGATCGTCACCAAGACGGCGACCGTGGCCTTTTCCTTCGAGATTCCGCCCAAGGTTGAAAGTGCAGAACCTCGTCGGATCGCGGAGTTCGTGAAGCTGCGCGGGGCCGATGCGCTGGCGTTCCGGCCTGGAACCGACCATCTCTTTTTGCAAAACTCCGTCTTTCATCTCTCCGAAGTGAGCCGGAAGCTCGGGCGCTGCGAGGAGACGCCCAAGGGATGGGAGGTCTGCTATCAGCCCAAGCCGGGCCGGCCGCATCACACGGACAACGGCGCGTATTACATCGCCCTTCCGGACCGGCATCCGCTGCGCTCCGGGATTCCCCTTGCCGCCCGATGCAGTCCGCCGCTCCCATGGAACGGCAAGCGGCTTTGCGATCTCGATTACCGGCCGCTGCCGCGGGTCTATCTCTCCCTGGCTTTCACCGACAAGGAAATCCCAATCGAGTATCTCTTCGCGTTTGACGCCGCCGTCGTCGACTGGCTGGAGAGTTCGCATGTGCCCGAATTGGATTTCATCCCGCCCCCGGGCGTCCTGTACATGGAGGCCGGGCAATGACACGCATCCTCCACCACATCGCCCCGGTCCTGGCGGTCGTCGCGGCCATCGTCGTGCTCTGGTATTTCGCGGCCGTCATCCTCAACGCCCCCTGGGTCTACGATCAGGCCGCGCGGGCGGGCGAGACTGTCGGGCTGGCCGAGCTCATCCCCGCCACCATGGCGCAGGAGCGGCCCGTCCTGCCCGCGCCCCACCAGGTCGCGGCCGAGCTGTGGGACACCACCGTCGAGAAGAAGATCACGTCGAAGCGCAGCCTGATCTATCACGGCTGGATCACGCTCTCGGCCACGCTCCTTGGCTTCGTGATGGGCACGGTGCTGGGGATGCTGCTGGCCATCGGCATCGTCCACAACCGGGCGATGGACATGAGCGTGATGCCCTGGGTCATCGCCTCGCAGACCATCCCGATCCTCGCCATCGCGCCGATGATAATCGTGGTGCTGAACTCGGTCGGGCTGTCGGGGCTGATCCCCAAGGCGACGATCTCGACCTATCTGAGCTTCTTCCCCGTCGTGGTCGGCATGACCAAGGGGCTGCGCTCGCCCGACGCTCTGCAGCTTGACCTGATGACGACCTATTCCGCCAGCCGCGCGCAGATCTTCTGGAAGCTGCGCTTCCCCTCCGCGATGCCCTATCTCTTCACCTCGATGAAGGTGGCGGTGGCCGCGAGCCTCGTGGGCGCCATCGTGGGCGAGCTGCCGACCGGCGCGGTCGCGGGGCTGGGCGCGCGGCTGCTGGCGGGCAGCTATTACGGGCAGACGATCCAGATCTGGTCGGCGCTGTTCGCGGCCGCCTTCCTGGCGGCTGGGCTGGTTGCGCTGATCGGGCTCGCCAGCCGCATGGTCAATGCGCGGATGGGGGCGCGGGCATGAAGGCGCGGCGGTCCTCGACCGAGGTGGGATGGCTCATCGGCGTCGCCGCGGCGGTTGCGGCCGGCACGACGCTTGTGCGCATCGAGCCCGACAACCCGGCGGGAGCCACGGTCTGGGTCGGGATCGTCGCCACATGGGCCGCGTGCTGGGCGCTGGTCGAGTGGATCTCGCGGCTCGACACCAGTACCTCGCCCCGGCTGCGTTCGGCGCTCGGGATTCTCGTGCCGGTGCTGTTCGGGGCGACCGTGCTGTTCCTGTGGGAGGGGGTGGTGCGCGCGGCCAAGATCTCGCCGGTGCTGCTGCCGCCGCCCTCGATGATCTGGGACCGGCTGATCACCTCGACCGGCATCCTGTGGGCCGATTTCGTGCAGACCTATCTCAAGGGCGCGGTGGTGGGCTACGTGCTGGGCTGTGGTGCGGCCTTCCTCACCGCCATCGCCATCGACCGCTCGCCCTTCCTGCAGCGCGGCCTGCTGCCGGTCGGCAACCTCGTGGCGGCCCTGCCGATCATCGGCATCGCGCCGATCATGGTGATGTGGTTCGGCTTCGACTGGCCCTCGAAGGCCGCGGTCGTGGTGGTGATGTGCTTCTTCCCGATGCTGGTGAACACGGTCGAGGGGCTCAAGTCCGCCGACCGCATGCAGGCCGACCTGATGCGCACCTGGGCGGCGTCCTACTGGCAGACGATGTTCAAGCTGCGCCTGCCGGCGGCGGCGCCCTTCATCTTCAACGGGCTCAAGATCTGCTCGACCCTTGCGCTGATCGGCGCGATCGTGGCGGAGTTCTTCGGCACGCCGATCGTGGGCATGGGCTTCCGCATCTCGACCGAGGTGGGGCGAATGAACATCGACATGGTCTGGGCGACGATTACGGTGGCCGCGCTTGCCGGGTCGGCCTCCTACGGCGCCGTGGTGCTGATCGAGCGCGCGGTGACCTTCTGGCACCCTTCGGTCCGGGGTTCGGGCCGGTAACGACAAGGTTCACGACAGGGAGAACCATCATGAAACAGGTGTTCGGATTGGCGCTGGCATCGGCACTGGCGATGGCCGCGGGCGCGGCGCAGGCGGCCGACAAGGTCACGCTGCAGCTCAAATGGGTCACCCAGGCGCAGTTCGCGGGCTACTACGTCGCCAAGGACAAGGGCTTCTACGAGGAGGAAGGTCTCGACGTCGAGATCAAGCCCGGCGGCCCCGACATCGCCCCCGCCCAGGTGCTGGCCGGCGGCGGCGCGGACGTGATCCTCGACTGGATGCCCTCGGCTTTGGCGACGCGCGAGAAGGGGCTGCCGCTGGTGAACATCGCCCAGCCCTTCAAGTCGTCGGGCATGATGCTGACCTGCCTGAAGGAAAGCGGCGTGACTGGCCCCGAGGACTTCCCCGGCCGCACGCTGGGCGTCTGGTTCTTCGGCAACGAGTATCCCTTCCTCAGCTGGATGTCGAAGCTGGGCATCCCGACCGACGGCTCGGCCGGCGGCGTGACGGTGCTCAAGCAGGGCTTCAACGTCGACCCGCTGCTGCAGAAGCAGGCGGACTGCATCTCGACCATGACCTACAACGAGTACTGGCAGGTGATCGACGCCGGCATCACGCCCGAGGAGCTGGTGACCTTCAAGTACGAGGACCAGGGCGTCGCCACGCTCGAGGACGGCATCTACGTGCTCGAGGATGCCCTGAAGGACGAGGCTTTCAAGGACAAGATGATCCGCTTCGTCCGCGCCTCGATGAAGGGCTGGAAATGGGCCGAGGAGAACCCCGACGATGCCGCCGAGATCGTGCTCGAGAACGACGCGACCGGCGCCCAGACGGAAAAGCACCAGAAGCGCATGATGGGTGAGGTCGCCAAGCTCACCGCGGGCTCGGACGGCAGCCTTGACCCCGCCGATTACGAGCGCACGGTGGCCACCCTGCTGGGCGGCGGCTCGGACCCGGTGATCACCAAGGCACCCGAGGGCGCCTGGACGCACGAGATCACGGATGCGGCGCTGAAGTGAGGCGCTGAGACTGCCTGCGCGCTCCGGCTGGAGAGGCCGGGGCGCGCCCAGATGCTCGGCTTCAAGTCGCGGCCGGATCGCTCCCTTCAGTCACCATCCCTCCCGACTTCCTGTTGCGGGGATCCCTGTTCGGGGATCGTTTGGCATCCCAGTTCACGGTTGATCCGCGTGATCGTTTGCCGGATCGGATATACGGGCCTGTCTCCCTTCTCGAATTTGCCCCCGTAACCAACAATGGTGACTTGATACCGACATCCCTCCTTCAGGTTTGCCTGAAGGTGCTTTCGGCCCTGGTGGATTCCCCAGAACTCATAGGAATACGGGAGCCTGTAATCGCCCATATCCGTAAAGATTGCTCCACAGTATCCTGCATATCCGTGCGTCGGGGCCGAGCTTCTCGATTTCGAGCCGAACAACTTGGTCCTCCTTGGATAGCAATCCTCAACAGCGTCATTGTCTGTGACCGTGATTTGAGCGCGATGCGAAAAGAAAATGTATTTATGATATAAAATGAAAAAGAGTGGCGATAATATTAATAAAATAACAATGATTTTGTTAAATTTCAAATCAAGGATCCATGTGTCATTAGTTAAGATTGTTGCCTTTATTACGTTGGTTTCCCATTCCCATCCCAAGGCGCATCGCCAGGTGCCGCACCGGCGCGATCCCGTGGATCGCCTTGAGCCCCAGCCGGCGCAGGTCGCGGACCGGCTGGGCCTCGGCCTGGGCAAAGCGGTTCAGGGCATCGACCCCGGCGACGCGCGCCGCCATCTCGGGCCAGCGGGCCCGGTGGTAGCGCGACAGCAGGTCGGGCGCGCCGATGTCGCGCCCCTCGCGATGGGCGGCGGCGACCAGCCCGGCCAGGGACTCGATGTCGGCGAGGCTTATGTTCAGCCCTTGCGCCCCGATCGGCGGGATGACATGGGCGGTCTCGGCGACCAGGGCCAGCCGCTCGGCCCAGAGCCGGGTGGCAAGCTGGCCGATGATCGGCCAGACCGCGCGCGGGCTCGCCACCTCGAGCGGCCCGAAGATGCCCATCGTCTCGGCCGTGATCTCGACGCAGAGGCGCGTGTCGTCCATCGCCGCCAGTTCGTCGGCCCGCGCGTTCGGCACCATCCACACCACCGACGAGCAGGGCCGCCCGTCGATGTCGGGCATCGGTACCAGCGTCAGCGGGCCGCCCGTGCGGTGGATCTCGGTCGAACAGCCCTCGTGCGGGGCGGGGTGGGTCACGCAGAACACCAGCGCCCTCTGCCCGTAATGCCAGCGCCGGACGCCTAGGCCCGCCGCCTCGCGCAGCGCCGAGTCGCGCCCGTCGGCGGCCACGACCAGCCGCGCGCGGACCTGGCGCCCGTCGCCCAGCCGGGCCACCGCCTCGGCGGTCCGGCGCAGCACCCGCGTGACCGTCGTCCCGTCGATCAGCCGGGCATGGGGCGTCGCGGCGATCGCGTCGACCAGCGCGCGCCGCGCCGCGCGGTTCGTGACGTTGAAGCCGAAGGGCCGGTCGCCCATCTCGCGCGCGTCGAAGGGGCAGTCCTCGCGGACATGGCGCGCCTCGCCCCCGGCATCCACCAGCCGCATGGTCCAGAGCGGCGTCGCCGCTTGCGCCATCGCCTGCCACGCGCCGGCGCGGGTCAGCGTCTCGACCGCCGGCATCAGGAAGGCGGTGGTGCGCAGGTCCGGCCCCTCGGCCGCGGCGGGCAGGGGGTCGACGCAGGCGACGCGCACCCCCTCGGCGGCGAGCCGCAGGGTGGCCGCGAGCCCGGCGATGCCGCCGCCGGAGACGAGGATATCGGTGTCGATCGTTTCCATGGCTTCCAGAGCTAAACCGCGCCGGTCCGCCTCTCAAGTGGCGTTGCGACGCATGGCGAAGAAGTCGCGCAGCAGATCGGCGGACTCGGCCGCCGATATGCCGTCATAGACCTCGGGCACGTGGTGGCACTGGCGGTGCGAGAAGACCCGCGCGCCATGGGCGACGCCGCCGGTCTTGGGGTCCTCGGCGCCGTAGTAGAGCCGGCGGATGCGCGCGAGCGAGATCGCGCCCGCGCACATCGGGCAGGGCTCCAGCGTGACGTAGAGATCGCAGTCCGTGAGCCGCTCCGAGCCCAGGGCGACCGCGGCCGCGCGGAGCGCCAGCATCTCGGCATGCGCCGTGGGATCGGCTCGCTCGCGCACGCGGTTGCCGTCGGCGGCCAGAACGCGCCCTCCGGGCGCGACGACGACGGCGCCGACCGGGGTCTCTCCCCGCGCCGCGGCTGCGCGCGCCTCGGCCAGCGCCCGGTCCATATGCGAGACGAATTTCATGCCGCGCGACGATGCCCCGGAAGCGGGGGCGGCGCAATCTCCGCGTCTGCCGCGCCGCTTTCCCCTCGCCAAGCCGGATCGTCTGGCGTAGAGGGGGCGCATGGCAAGACCTCCCTCACATCGTCCCGGCCCGCGTCAGGGCGGCAAGCCCACAGGCACCGGCCGCGCGACCCGCGAGACCTCCGCAAGGACCGTGGCGGCCGCCCCCGTGTCCGACGGGCCGGAGCGGATCGCCAAGCGCCTCGCCCGCGCCGGCGTCGCATCGCGCCGCGAGGTCGAGCGGATGATCACGGATGGCCGCGTCCGTCTCAACGGCCGGGTGCTCGACACGCCCGCGGTGACCGTCACGGCTGCCGACCGGATCGAGGTCGACGGCAAGCCTGTCGCCGAACCCGAGCCGGCACGGCTCTGGCGCTATCACAAGCCCGCGGGGCTTGTGACCTCGGCGCGCGACGAGAAGGGTCGCGACACGGTGTTCGACCACCTGCCGGCCGAGCTGCCGCGGGTGATGACGATCGGGCGGCTCGACCTGAACTCGGAAGGCTTGCTGCTGCTCACCAATGACGGCGAGCTGAAGCGCCGGCTCGAGCTCCCCTCGACCGGCTGGCTGCGCAAGTATCGGGTCCGTGTCCACGGTGATCCCGACGACGTGGCGCTGGAGCCGTTGCGAAAGGGCATCATTGTCGATGGCGAGCGATTCCAGCCCATGACCGTCACGATCGACCGCCAGCAGGGGTCGAATGCCTGGCTCACCGTCGGCCTGCGCGAGGGGCGGAACCGCGAGGTCAGACGGGCGATGGAGGCGGTCGGACTGACGGTCAACCGCCTGATCCGGCTCAGCTATGGCCCGTTCCAGCTTGGCGATCTCGCGGCCGGGGCGGTCGAGGAAGTGCGCTCGAAAGTTCTCGCCGATCAGCTTGGTGGCGCATCGCGCAAGCGATGAGCGCCGTACAGGGCGCAACGACCGAAACGGCGCATGGCGGGAACGGTGGCGCTTTCCATTGCGATCCCGAATGTGCTATCAATCCTTGATGTTTGCGTGGCCGCCATTCGTGGCGACCGATATGGGGCGTCCGCGAGTGTTTGGACGGAGGGTGAAGTGAAACGTTTCGCAGTGGTTGTTGCGGCCGCCGTGTGCCTTGGATTGGCCGGGTGCTCGGGGTCGACCGGTGGACCTGATACAGAGACCGCCGCACAGGAAGCCGAATACCAGCAAGAGCTCAATCGCGGCTTCGCGATGTTGCGCGACCAGCGCTTCGAAGAAGCCAAGGACCATTTCTCGGAAATGGCTCAGGACCATCCCAAGGATGCAACCGTCGCGTTGTCCTTGGGCGTGGCGCATCACGAGCTTGGGGAATGGGACGCCGCGCAGGTCCAGTACGACAAGGCCGTCGAGAACGGCAACCTCGTGATCGTCAAGGAGACGATCTACAAGGGCAAGGTCACCGAGGAACGGACGACCATCGCCAACCTCGCCTTCAAGAACATCGAGCAGCTGCGCGCTGATCGTGCTGGCTGAGCGGGGTGTATAGTGTGATGACGGGAACAGTATCCATGCGAAAGATTGCAGCAGCGGGCTTCACCGCGATCCTGACCGCGCTGGCGCCCATGGCGGGGCAGGCCCAGGTTGCAGGCGTTCCGGCCGACGACAAGGCGGCGGCGGCCATTCCGCCCGCGGCGGTCGCGGTTGGCGCGGCTGCGCTGATCGGCGGCGGCGTCGCGATCGCGCTTTCGGGCGGTGGCGGCGGCGGTGGTTCGACCACCTCGACGACGGGCACGACGACGCCCTCGCCGTCCGACTGAGGCTTGCCGGAGCGGCAGCCCAGACCTGCCGCCATGCAAGATGTCCGAGCTATGCTATGGGGCCCCTGAAGGGCCCCGTTTGCTTTTTGCATCCCGCGTTATCTGCGGGTCACGCGGTCAGCCTTCTGCGGATGCTCTCAGCAGTTCGACGATGACCGGCCGGGTGGTTGGCCCGGTCCACTGCTGCGAGCGCCGGATCGTGCCCGAGTCAGGCTCGACCCAGTAGGTATTCTCGAAGCTGCGGCGCTGATTGGTGCAGGTCTCGACGATGCGCACGGTCTCGTATCGCTCGATGACCTCGATGTTCTCGCGCACCACCCGGTCGAAGACGCAGCTGACGACGATCGAGTAGTTGTAGAGGTCGCGTTGCCGGTACTGGTATTCGCGATCCACCTGTCCCGGCCACTGGATCAGGGGGACCGGGTGGGCCACGGGATCGTCTCGCTGGAAGCGCACGGCGAGCAGGTCGATGCCGAAGCCATAGGTTCCCGACACCGCGCCTTCGTGCATCCTGATGCCGCGACGGTTCTGGTCCTGAAAGTTCTGCTGGTCATCCGCTGCATAGGGGGCGGCGCTGAGAATGATGCGCTGAACGCCGCCGAGCGTGAGCGCGATCATCGGCTCTGGCGATTGCGCCAGCACGTCGGCCGGTATCGCGCCCTCCGGCATCACGAGCGGGGGCTCCTCGGCGCGGCCGGTGCGGATGCTGCTTGCCGCGACCTCTGCAAGCTCGCCGAGCGGGCCCAGCTGCTCGCTCGCGCTGCCGCATGCGGACAGCAGCACCGCCAGGGCGGTCATCGCGTGACGCAGTTGCGTGCGGGAGCCGATCATTCCCAGAACCCTCCCCAGCGCGTCTTCAGACCGCCCCGATCATTGTCGCGCACCGTCGGGTAGAGCCGGTTCGCGACGATCAGGCGCTGCCCGCCGTCCCGCGTCACCGGGCGGATCGTGGTCGAGTACGAACTGCGGCCGTCGAAGGGAAGCACCCAGTTGAACGGGATCGTCAGCGTGATGCCCTTGTCGAAGCTGCCCTCGCCGAACTCGTCAAAGGGCACGTCGGTGAGGGTGAAGAAGGCGCCGATCTCCCAGCCATTGGCGAAGCGGCGCGAGAGCGAGAACGTGCCGCCCCAGTCGCCTGCGAGATATCGCCCGGCATCGATCTGGGTGGAGATGCCGTAGAACCCCGTATCCCAGTAGAACGAGGCGTGGCCGGTGAACACATCGTAGTTGCGGAAGCCGAAATACCCCTCGAAATCGCGCTGCTGGACCCAGTTGATCTCGCCGCCGATGCCCCAGGACTGGTCGACCGGTTTCCACAGCACCTCGGCCCCGACGCCGCCGAACATCCGCTCGAAAAGCCCGCCCGAGAAGCGCGCGTAGATGTCGTCGTCCAGCTTGGTCACGTAATCGGCCGTGAGCCGTGAAATCACCGGCGTGTCGGTGCGGAAATACTCGGCGAGATCGGTGCGCACTGGCGGCAGGTCCGAGTCCGGGTCGCGCTCGATGTCGTCGAGATTGCCGACGATCCGCTGCGTGATCTCGGCCGAGGCCGATATGCCCGGCGCTACCTCGACCGTGCCGAGCGCGAGGATCTGCAGATCGGCGCGAAGCGGGCTGTCGGGGTCGAAGAAGTTGATCGGCACATAGGGACCGATCGAATAGGACGCGCGCGGGAAGAGGCTGTCGACCCCCTCGACGGCGCTCCACTGCGGCTTGGGCGCCTCGGCAAGCGTGGCCGCGGACCACATGTCGGTCGCGCCATCGGACTGGTCGACGAAGTCCTCGACGTCGGTGCGGGTGATCGCGATCGTCGCCACCGGCAGGCCGTTCTCGACCGGAACGATTTCGAAGAGCTCGACCGAGGGCGGCATCGAGCGGCTGAGCGCCCGGGCCGTGCGCCCGATGGCGCGCGGCATGGCGAAGAAGCGCCGGTTCTCGATATAGACCCGCGCGCGGGTCGCGAAGAGCTCGATGCCGAAGAGCCCGACACCATCGGTCGCAAGGGCCTCGCCGAGGGCCTCGACGGCGCGCTCGCGGTTGGCGGGGTCGTCGTACCAGTCGGTCGAAAAGTCGGTCGCTGCCCGGCGCGCGGCCCGGATCGCCCGCTCGCCGGCAGGCCGCAGTGCGACCGTGCAGATCGCCTGGCCATCCGGGCGCACGTATGTAACGAGGTCGATCAGCTGAAGATCGGCATCGATGCCGGTGGCGGTCGCGGCCGGGCAGGCGTCGTCGGCCGAAGCCGGAAGGACCGCCTGCGCGCGCCTGGTGCCGTCGGGGTCTGTCTCGAGCGTGACCTTCTTGATCCCGGCTTCGCGGTAGTCGGTCACCGGGACGGCCCCGGTCACCAGGTCGATGGTCTTGCCGAGACCGACGGACGGCGCCGTGCTGGGCTGCAGGCTGCGATGCCGAACCGGGAGGGTCGAGGGCTCGGTGTCGAAAGGCGCGGGCGGCGAGAAGGGATTGCCCGAGATGGTGATCCGAACACCGAATTCCGAGCCGTACATGTAGTAGGCCCCGACCTCGATGTTCTCGATGGGCCTGTATTCGATCCCGAAGTTGACGGGAATGTTCTGGTCGAAGTTGCCGGAGAGTTCCTCGCGCGTGTAGGCGTCGCTCGACAACTCGGCCTTCAGGGCAAGCCCGTCGATCGGCGTGTCCCACTGGACGCCGCCGAAGAAGCCCATTTTCTCGCCGCGGAAGAAACGGCCGAAATTCACTTCGCCGCCCACGCCGTCGAAGTCGTCGCGGTCGCACATGCTGTCGATCGCCGCGCAGAAGACGTTCTCGACATCGTTCGCTGACGAAAGGCGCCCCCAGCCGACGCCGCCGGTGAGCACGACGCTGCCTTCGAAAAAGCGCTTGGTCGCCGCGATGTATTCGGACGAGTAGACGCCCGTGCCGAGGAAGTCCTGGAAGCCCACGACCACGTTCGGCCAGATTTCGGATTCTCGGATCAGCCTGAGCTTGATGTCGAAGCTGCGGTCGTAGAGGTCCTCGGTGCCGGCGCTGAGAAAATCTGTGAGGATGCTGTATCGGAACGCGGCCTCGACGCCCGGAAAGATCTGCGCCGAGAGCGTGTTGCGCATGTAGCCGCCGAAATATCCGCTGGTCAGGCTGATCTGGGCGTCCGGCTGCATCTCGGCCGAGGGCATGTCGATCAGGCCGGTCACGCCATAGAGGTTGTGGTGCGGCCGTGGCGGCTCCTCGGGCATCTCTGCGCGCGTGCTGACCGGCGCGGCAAGTGCCGCACAGGCGCAAAGCCGCACCGCGACTGACTTGATGTCGCGCACCACCCCTTCGGAGCCCCCGCTCGCAGATCTCCCCGCGCGACCTTGCCTCTATCGCGCGCGGGCAGCCTACGGATTTGAAACTGGTGTCACAATCCGTTTTTCGGCAAGTCGGAATCGCCGTCGGGAAATCGCGTGCGTCGGGCAACAGGTGTGCCGGTCCCAGGTTTCGTGATAGGCGTCGAAGCGTTGACCCCTCCCTTGCGCGTTCTTAAGATGTTCTGTCTGCGCCTCAGGACGACAGGATCCGCCCGATGACCGCTTTCACGGCCCCGATCGCCCGACAGATCTGGGAAATGAAGTATCGCTTCAAGTCGCCATCGGGGGACTCGCTCGACGCGAGCCTGGACGACAGCTTCCGGCGTGTCGCGCATGCGCTGGCTGCCGTCGAAGCCGAGCCCGCCGTTTGGGAGCCCCGGTTCCGGGCGGCTCTCGATAGTTTCAGGTTCCTTCCCGCTGGGCGGATCCTCGCCGGTGCGGGGACTGACCGGGCGGTCACGCTTTTCAACTGCTTCGTGATGGGCACGATCCCCGATTCGATGGAGGGGATCTTCGAGTCGCTCAAGGAGGCCGCGCTGACGATGCAGCAGGGCGGCGGGATCGGCTATGACTTCTCGACCATCCGGCCGCGGGGCGCGGCGGTGAAGGGCATCGGGGCCGACGCCTCGGGACCGCTGAGCTTCATGGATGTCTGGGACGCCATGTGCCGGACGATCATGTCGGCCGGGTCGCGTCGCGGCGCGATGATGGCGACGATGCGCTGCGACCACCCCGACATCGAGGCCTTCATCGAGAGCAAGCGCGACGCCGCGCGGCTCAGGATGTTCAATCTCTCCGTCCTCGCCACCGACGCGTTCATGGCGGCGGTCGAAGCCGACGAGCCCTGGGACCTCGTGTTTGATGGCGTGGTCTACAAGACCCTTCGGGCGCGCGACCTGTGGCACCGGATCATGCGCGCGACCTATGATTACGCCGAGCCGGGCGTGATCTTCATCGACCGGATCAACCGGCTCAACAACCTTTGGTATGCCGAGGCCATCTCGGCCACGAATCCCTGCGGCGAGCAGCCGCTGCCACCCTACGGCGCCTGCCTGCTCGGCTCGATCAACCTTGCCGCCTTGGTGCGCGACCCGTTCGGCGAGGACGCGGGCGTCGATGCCGAGGAACTCTCGGACCTCGTGTCGGTCGCGGTCCGGATGATGGACAACGTGGTCGATGCCTCGCGCTTTCCCTTGGCCCAGCAGGCCGAGGAGGCGCGGGCGAAACGCCGGATCGGGCTGGGCGTCACGGGGCTCGCGGACGCGCTGGCGATGTGCGGGGTGCGGTACGGCACGCCCGCGGCGGTGGCGCAGAGCGGCGCCTGGCTGAGCGCCATCCGCGATGCCGCCTATGCCGCCTCGGTCGGGCTTGCGCGCGAGAAGGGCGCCTTTCCGCTGTTCGACCGCGAGAAGTTCATGGCCGGCGAGACAGTCGCCGCGCTCCCGCAACATGTCCGAGACGGCATCGCGAGCCATGGCATCCGCAACGCACTACTGACCTCGATCGCGCCCACGGGCACGATTTCGCTCTTTGCCGGAAACGTCTCCTCGGGGATCGAGCCGATCTTCGCGCTGTCCTACACGCGAAAGGTCCTGCTGCCCGACGGCACGCGTGCCGAGGAGGAGGTCGTCGATTACGCCCTGGCGCGCTGGCGCGATCTGAAGGGACCCGACGCGCCGCTGCCCGAGACCTTCGTGACGGCGCAGGACCTGGCGCCCCATGACCACGTGGTCATGCAGGCGGAAGCGCAGAAATTCATCGACAGCTCGATCTCGAAGACCATCAACCTGCCTGCCGACATTCCCTTCGACGCGTTCGAGGACGTCTACCTCGAAGCCTGGCGCAGCGGCTGCAAGGGATGCACCACCTACCGGCCAAATGACGTCACGGGATCGGTGCTCGAGGTGTCGCAGTCCGTCGCGAAGCCGGCGGCAGGCGCGGAGGACGATGCCGATCACGCAAGCGCGGGCGATGTCGTCTGGATCGCCGAGCCGCTGAACCGGCCGGAAACGCTTGAAGGCATCACCTACAAGCTCAAATGGCCCGACAGCCCGCATGCCATCTACATCACGATGAACGACGTGATCGTGGGAGGCCGGCGCCGGCCGTTCGAGATCTTCATCAACTCGAAGAACATGGAGCACTACGCCTGGACCGTGGCGCTCACGCGCATGATCTCGGCCGTGTTCCGGCGTGGCGGCGACGTGAGCTTCGTGGTCGAGGAGCTGAAGGCCGTTTTCGACCCGCGGGGCGGGGCCTGGATGAAGGGGCGGTATGTGCCCTCGATCCTCGCCGCGATCGGCGGGGTGATCGAGCGGCACCTGGTGGAGATCGACTTCATCGATGGCGAGGGCATGGGTCTTGCCGAGGACCCGGCCGCGGCCAAGCAGGTCGCCGTCGGCCAGGATCGTGCCGTCCCCTCGGCCTGTCCCAATTGCGGCAGCTTCAACACCACCCTGCGCGAGGGCTGCGAGGTCTGCCTCGACTGCGGACACTCGAAATGCGGTTAGGCGGGGGCGCGCTGCCGCCGCCAGCCGCTTGGCACCGCTGACCTCAGTTCTCGTCGCCGTCATCCCCCAGCGGCGCATCCTCGGTCGGCTTGGCGGCCTTCGGCCTGGCCCGCTTCGTGTCGCTTCTGGCTGCAGGAGACGGCTCGACGAGGGCCCGCGTCAGGCCGCGATCGGCGAGCGCAAGCTGCGCCGGCGGGGCCGAGCCGTCCCGGTTCTCGCCAAACCAGATGGTCATGTGCGGGAAGGGGATCTCGACACCCGCCTGGTCGAAGCGCTTCTTGACCGCCTCGTTGTAGGCGCGGCCCATCGACCACTGATCGCCCGGACGGGTCTTGATCCGTGCACGCAGCACCACGGCCGAGTCGCCAAGCTGCTGGACGCCGAACCATTCGAGATCGCCAAGGATCTTGTTGCCCTGCTCGGGATCCGAGCGCAGCGTCTCGAACGCCTCGATCATCAGCGCCTTGGCCTCGTCGATGTCCTCGCGATAGGCGATGCCGATATCGGCGACGTGGTAGGAGAAGCCCCGCATGTAGTTCGAGACCGCGTCGACCGAGCTGAACGGGATGATGTGGAAGACCCCGTGGACGTCGCGCAGGCTGACCGAGCGGATGGTCAGCTTCTCGACCGTGCCGGTCGTGCCCGCCAGGGTCACGACGTCGCCCACATTGATGGCGCTCTCGAACTGGATGAAGATGCCGGTGATGATGTCCTGCACCATCTTCTGCGCGCCGAAGCCGATCGCGAGGCCCAGCACACCGGCCGATGCGATGAGCGGCGCGATGTCGATGCCGATGTCGGAGAGCACGAACATCAGCGTGAAAACCGCGATCGCGATCGTCGCGGCGTTGCGCAGGAGCGACAGCAGCGTCTGCTCGCGCGAGGTGACCCGGCGTCCACGCCGCGGTGTCATGCGATAGTCGACCCAGCTGGTGAGGGCGAGCCAGACCGCGAAGCCGGCCAGGACGATCACGCTGGCCGAGATCAGGGTCTCGGCAATGTCGACGCCGAACGAGCCTTCCAGCCATGCCTCGAGGTCAGCCACGCCCATGGTGTGCAGTGAGAACGCGACCACCATCACCATCATCACGAAACGCACGACGTTCAGGAAGGCGGGCACGAAGGTATTGATCCGCCGCTCGAGCAGGGGGAGCCGCTCATTCACTCCCGAGGGCAGTTTCAGGCCTCTCGCGCTGATCCTGCCGAGCACGGCCATCACGAATGCGCCGAGCGCGGCGGCGGCGGCGATCTTCGCCGTGGCGACGAGCATCGGCCCGACATTGCCCGACTGCCGAACCGCTGCCGAGAACAGGGTGAGCAGATAGATAACCACGGCGATATGCCAGTAGCGCGCCGCATGGGCGATGATTGTGAGCGTGACGTCGCCGCCGCTCTCCTCGGCGCGCTTCTCGTAATACTCGCGCGGCACGCGACGGTTTCTGATCACCAGCGCCATCGCACTGAGCAGGAAGATCGCGTAGACCACGACCGCGACCGCCCGGCCGGTGAAGATGTTCACGGTCTCGTTGACCAGTGGCACGACAAGCAGCAGGCCGTAGCCGAGGAACGCGATCAGCAGCCCCCCCCAGCGCATCCAGTAATGCGCGGTCGCGCTGCCCATCGGGGCAATGCGCAAACCTTCGACCTTGGGTGAAAGGATGGCGCGCAGGACGACGCAGCCGAGCCCCACCATGATGAAGGAGTTGAGGAAGAGCGCCTGGTGCAGCTCGATGTCGAGCCGCTGCCCCAGATAGGCGATGGTCGTAAATGCGCCCGTCGCGGCCGAGACGATGAGTGCAATCGCATCAACGACCAGTGCCGCGGCGTCGGTCACGACGCGCCTCAGCGGGCCGGTGCGGCTCGCTATGGCGCCCAGGCGCCTCCGACACCACTGGACCGGGCCCCAGAGAATCGCGCGGATACCGGTCGCGATCGCCAGCGCGATCCCGACGGCTTCCATCGCGGACAGGAGTTCGTCGACATTCGTGTTGGCCAGCCCCGACAGGCGGCGCTGCGTGGCGCGCAGCCCGCGATACACCTCCTGCGCCCTCGCCATCACGCTCGTCATGGCCTCATGCGTGACCTCGGCAATCCGGCGCCCGATCGGAGGGTCTTCGGCGCTGGCGTCGCTTTTTCCGCGGTTCACGGCCGGTCTTTGCGAAGGCCCTCCAGTCGGTGTTGCAGGGGCATCGGCGGCGGCGGATGTAGGCGCGGAGCCATCGGTCTCGCCCGCCAGGCGCTCAAGTTCGGCGATCAGCCGGTCACGGGCCGTTGCATCGCGCAGGATCGCGATGAGCGCGCGGGCCTCGGAAATGACGGACTCAGCCGAGGCGGGCGCGCTCTCGGGCGTCGTTCCTGTCGCAGGTGCCGCCTGGCCGGGCTCGTTTGCCTGTGCATTGGATGTCGAGGACGGATCCTGCTGCACCCGCGCACCCTCGGGGATCTCTGGCTCGCGGACAGGCGCTTCGACTTGCGGTGCGGCAATCTGCGGGGCGGCTGGAGACGCCGAAAGCACCGCGAGGCCCAGGAATATGAACGGGATCAGCCCGGGCATCGAGCCCAGTCGTGCAATGGTGTTCATGAAAACTCGTGCCGTCTGCTTCAGGAAGGGCATCCGCAAAGGCTGACGCTCGATGCGGGTCATACGGTCCGTCGCTGATAGGTCTTCTGGGGTCGGCATGTCAACGAAGGCCCATCCCAAGCTCTTCCACCCGAGCGTTGTAATTCTGGTTTGAAACGGCCAGATTTCAAGCGCGCGCCCGATCGTCGGTGCGTTTGAGGGGAGCGCGTCACATGAATGGTATCGATGGGAATCTCGGCGTTCTTCAGATCGCCGTCATCGTCCTCGTCATCTTCACGATCATCGTCATCAGCCGCGCCGTGCGCAGCGTGCCGCAGGGCGAGGAATGGACGATCGAGCGCTTCGGGCGGTATGTCCGCACCCTTGGTCCCGGGTTGCGCTTCCTTTGGCCCGTGATCGAGCGCGTTGGCCGCCGCATGAACATGATGGAGACGGTCCTCGACATCGAGGGACAGGAAGTCATCACCCGCGACAACGCGATGGTTCATGCCGATGCCGTCGCATTCTACCAGGTGATCGAAGCGAGCATGGCGGCCTACGAGGTCCGCGACCTCGAGAACGCGCTCCAGAACCTCGCGATGACAAATATCCGCTCGGTGATCGGTGCGATGGATCTCGACGATGTGCTGTCGAATCGCGACGTGATCAACTCGAAGCTCCTGGGCATCATCGACGACGCCGCCCATCCCTGGGGCGTGAAGGTGACGCGGGTCGAGATCAAGGATCTGTCGCCGCCCGCGGACATCGTGGCCGCGATGGGACGGCAGATGAAGGCCGAGCGCGACAAGCGCGCCGACGTCCTCCAGGCCGAGGGGCAGAAGCAGTCCGCTATCCTCAAGGCGGAAGGCGTGCGCGAGAGCCAGGTCCGCGAGGCGGAAGGCCGGCGCGAAGCCGCGTTCCTCGACGCGGAAGCGCGCGAACGCCTCGCCCAGGCGGAAGCGAAAGCCACCGAGATGGTCAGCCTCGCGATCTCCGAGGGTGACATCCAGGCGGTAAACTACTTCGTTGCCACGAAGTACACCGAGGCGCTGCGCGACATCGCCGCAAGCCCCAGTTCCCGCGTCGTGATCGTGCCGATCGAAGCCGGCGGCATCGCCGGAGCGGTCGCCGGAATCGCGGAACTGACGCGGACGATCGGGCAGCCCGTCAAGCGCGACGCGCGGGGCGCGGGCACGACGGATGGTGGCGACGGCGCTCCGGATCCCGGGGCTCGTCCGTGGGGAGGCAGCTGATGCCCGCCATCGACCTCTTCGGTTTCCTCGACGGCACTTCGGCCTGGTGGTGGGTGGCGCTCGCCCTTGCCTTGGGCGCGGTGGAGGTCGTGACCTTCACCTATTTCCTGCTCTGGCTTTCATTCGCGGCGCTCACGGTCGGCGGGCTTCTCTTCCTCGCCCCGGAGACCACCGGCACGACGCAGGTCCTGACCTTCGCGCTCTCGGCGCTTGTCTACACGGTGGCGGGCTGGGCATGGCTGCGTGCGCGGCGCTCGGGCGGCGCAGCGGACGGGGGAAACCTCAATCGCCGTGCCGCGCAGCTCGTGGGGCGCGTCGGCGTCGTCGCGGGCCCGTTTCGCGCAGGGGTCGGCACGATCGAGATCGATGGCGTCGGGTGGCGTGCGCGACTTTCCGGGAATCTCGACCGGGACGCGCAGCCCGGACCGGGCAGTCTGATGCGCGTTCTCGCGGCCGAGGGCACTACGCTTCTGGTCGACATCGCGGGTTGAGTCGCACGCAGGATTGATCAGGTCGCCTCGCAACGGGGCTTGCCGAATTTTAATACTTTGTTAAGAATACTGTCTAAAGGCCCGCAGAAATTGGAGAACCTCCACTTTTCCGCAGGCTTTGGTCAGAGGGTGCAGATTATGATGGGTCAGTTTGCCGGTTTATCCGCGCGCGTCGCCGCGTTGGGTATTGCAACCGTGCTGTGGAGCGCTGGCGAGGCGCCGGCGCAGGGCAGGGGCCCTATCGCCTGCGGCTCGTTCTACACCGTGGTCCGCGGCGATACGCTGCACGCCATAGCCTCGCGGGCGTATCCGCGACCCGATTACATGGCGATCTACCGCGCGAACCGCGGCTTCATGCCCTCTCCGGCCGAGGTCGAGATCGGGGATCAGCTCCTGATCCCATGCCTCGATGGCAGCGGGTTCCAGACGCGGGACGAGGCGCTTGCCGGTCTGGCGCCGCAAGGGGCCGCAAACGCCGCGGGCGAGACCGCTTCGACCGGTCAGGCACAAGGCGCACAGACCGAGCCGGTGGCGGGCCAGTCCCCGACCGCGCGCATCATCGTGGTCTCGGAAGCCGCGCCCTATGCGGGCAAACGCCTGCCCGAAGGCGGCATGGTGACCGAGCTTGTCACCCGCGCCATGCTTCGTGCGCCTTCGCTGGTCGATTACGAGGTGTATTTCGACGAGACCGAGGTCGATCCGGTCGACGCGCTCGCAGCAGGCACGTTCGATCTTGGCTTCCCGATCGCCCGGCCGGATTGCGGGAACGCCCCCGCGCTGGGCGCGCGGCAGCGGCGGCTTTGCGAAGGGTTCATCTTCTCGGAGCCCTTCGCCGAGGTCGAGACACGCTTCTACGTGGCGGCTGGTGACCCGCTGGCGGCATCGACGGATCTCTCTGCAGTGTCAGGCAAGCGCGTATGCCGGGCGACGGGCCGCTTCCCGGGGGACGTGCCCGACGTCGAAGGCATCGAGGTGCTGCGCGAGGCCCATACCCGCGACTGCTTTGCCCTGCTCGCGTCTGGCGGAACCGACCTGGTGTCGGCGAGCGGTCCGGGACTTGACGCGCTGATGCCGCATCTGGGCGCCGACGGTGCGGCCGTCGAGGCGACTGGACTTCGCAGCCGTCGAACGATCCATGTCATCGCGCCGAAGGACAACCCGCGCGGGCAGACCTTTCTGCTGACGCTGAACCGCGGGCTCGAAGCGACGCGCCAGTCCGGCGAATGGTCCGAGGTCGTGGGCAACCACCTCGCGCTCGAGGCAAACACGATCTGAGCGGAGCCGGGGGCGGTCAGGACGCCTGATGCGCCTGTGCTCGGGCGCCGGCTCCATCTGGCGTGTCGGGGTCGCCGGAGATCTCGCGGACGCGGTGATCGAGTTCCTCGAGCGTGCTGTCCTCGACACCCAATTCGATGAGGTGGGCCACCGTGTTGTGGAGATAGTCCCGGTTGGTTCCCGCGGGACCGGCGGCACGCGAGATGATTCTTGCCTGCTCGTCGAGGCTGAGGCCGCCGCAATACTGGGGATGGGTCCGGTCGAGGATGTAGCAGATCGCGTCCACCGGGTCGCCGTCATCAAGCGTCACCGGATGGAGCACCTCGAAATAGCTCCGCGTGACCAGCTCCCGCTCGGCGAGGTAGGTGCGTACCGCCTCGGCACGCGTCGGGCAGACCCGGAAGGCCATGCCGGTGCAGACGGCGTTCGGATCCCAGTCGAGGCCGAGGACGAGGCCCGGCGCCTCGGGTGTCCCGCGGTACCGCACCGATCGCAGGGCGAAGGCACGCCGATAGCCGCGCAGCCGCGCCATGCGGCGGTCGAGATACTCGAAACCGGGCCGCCACATCAGCGAGCCGTAGCCAAACACCCAGAATCCGCCGTCAGTCATGGTGTTGCCACCCTCCATCGCATCTGAGGTATAACCCTCGCCGGTTCCGTGCAAGGAGAGGCCGATGATCCGCCTTCTGAAGGCCGCAAGCGTTCTGTTCGCGATCGCAGCCGCTGGCTGGGTCGCGTGGTGGGTGGTTGCTGCCAACGGTCAGGAGGCGGCGCTGGAGGGCTGGTTCCAGGGCCGGGCCGCGGAAGGGTGGCAGGCCGAGACGAGCGCCATCGAGACAGGGGGGTTCCCGAGCCGTTTCACCACGCGCATCGCCAAGCTTGCTCTGGCGGATCCGGATGCGGGCTGGGCCTGGAGCGCGCCCGAACTGGTCCTCGACCGGCCGGCAACGGATCCGACGCATGTCACGGCTGTCTTAGCCCCCAGCCAGACCCTGGCCGTCCCCGGCGAGCGCGCCGCGATCGAGAGCAGCGAAATGACGGCGGTTCTCGCGCTCTTCCCGGGGCTCGATCTGCAGTTGCGGGAAGGCTCGATTGTCGCGCGCGACCTTGCGGTCGTAGGGCAGTCGGGTTGGCGCGCGGGGGCCAAGCTGGTCGATGCCGGCCTTCGCCGCCGAACGATCGAGGGCGAGCCCCCCGAGACGCACCAGTTGGAACTCACGGCCCAATCCGTGCTGTTGCCTGATACGCTCATGAAGCAGATCGACCCCACCGGGCTGCTCAAGCCCGAGGTCACGGCGCTCCGCCTCGATGCCCTGTTCGTGCCCGATCGGCAGCTCGACCGGCATGTCATCGAGGACGGGCATCTGGGCGTACGCACCCTCGTGCTCCGGCGCGCCGAGTTCGACTGGGACGGAATGGGCCTGACCGCGCGCGGGCGCCTCGATGCGGACGCGCAGGGGCTTGCCGAGGGTGACATCGCGCTCAGCCTCAGCGACTGGCGGCGGCTGCTCGCGCTCGCGCGCACGAGCGGTGCTCTCAACGACGAGGTCGCGGATGCGGTCGAGGGTGCGCTCGGGCTGGTGGCGTTGTTCAATGGCTCGGACGAGCTCGATGTCACGCTGAGCTTTGGCCGCGGGCGGGCGCGCATCGGCCCCGTGCCGATCGGCCCGGCGCCCCGCCTTCTGCCGCCATGAAGCGGCAAACGCGAAAAAATCGGTCAATCGAGGAATCTTCGGGAACCGGTTGCGCCAACTTGCGTTTGAGTGGTGCCGGGCGTCGTGTGTAAGCGCTCGCACTCTCACCCCGGAAGGCGGCGGGCGCCCGGCGAGTCTCCCTCATCCCTGATCGGCTTCACCGACAGTAGGCGTTGCCCCGGCGGCGCGCGGTGTCGAGGTGGAAGTGGTCGTGGTGATAGCGATCCGCGTCGGGGCCGAGCACGGTCATGAACAGTCCGCAGGACTGGCGGTGCACGGCCTTGAGGAATTTTCCCTCGCTCTTTTGCCCCCAGTCTTCCTTGACCGAGATGCGGCGGCCGTCTGCAAGGCGGAAGCCGCCCACGTCGATCGCTCGACCCACCGCGTGCTCGGAGATGCGCCCGCCCGGCCGGTTGTTCCGAGTCCGGCACGAATAGCTGCCCATGACGTCAACCTCGACGATCCGGCTCCCGAGATGCTTCCGGGCGAGCGGCTCGGCGACACCCGTCAGCCAGTGCGCAACGCGCCGTGCAGTCGGGCAGTCGAGTGTCGCCGGCGTGTCGAACGCGATGCCCGAGACCGAGGTGAGGCGAACGGGCAGGGTAACGCCGCACGGAGCGCCATAATCCCCGATCGCCGGGATCACGGAGCCTGCGAGGCGGGGATCTCGGCAGACGAACTGGTCGGGCTGCGGGCCGCGGCTGTCGTCGGGCAGCCGAGCGGGTACGACCGCTGCTGGTTCGAGCGCGACGAACTTCACCGCGTCCGTCGCAGCCTCGGGGCGCGCTCGCGGTCGCATCACCCCTGCGCCGGGACGCGGCGGCGGGAGCGGAGAAGCGAGCTGATCAGGCGTGCCGTCGTTGCCTGTGGCTGGCCTTTGCTCGACGCGCTGCGTTGGCGGAGGGGAGACTGGCGTCCTTGCCTCGGCAAGGCCGGCTGCGACGCGCGGCGGGATGGCGTAGGGAGGTCGGTCGGAGGTCGCCGGGGCAAGCGGGCTGTCGCTTGCCTCGTCCTCGGGTCCGAACGGTGCCGTCGGCTCGACACGATCGACCGTCTCCGCGGCGTCGGATGATGGTGCCGGCGCCGGCGTCACGATTTCCAAGGCTTCGCCTGGAATTGCCGGGCGGGCGGGCGGTAACGGCGCAGCGGCGAGCGCCCAGAGGGCGAGGACCATCGCTGAGGTCCCCATCGCCGCCATTACCCAGCCCGCCCCTTCTCGGCCTTGTGGATGCGCCCGAAATCGGGGGCGGCGGTGTCTTGCCCCGCCTCGATGATGCCGCGGCGGATCGCGCGCGTTCGAGTGAAATAGTCGTGGAGGTAGTCGCCATCACCTGTGCGGATCGCGCGTTGCACGACGAAGAGCTCCTCGGCGAAGCGGCCAAGGATGTCGAGGACCGCCTCGCGGTTGTTGAGGAAGACGTCGCGCCACATGGTGGGGTCGGATGCCGCGATCCGGGTGAAATCGCGAAAGCCGGCTGCCGAGTACCGGATCACCTCGGAATCCGTCACGCGCTGAAGGTCATCGGCGACCCCGACCATGGTGTAGGCGATCGCATGCGGCACATGGCTGGTGACGGCGAGCACGAGATCGTGGTGCTCGGCGGTCATCTCGTCGGTGCGCGCGCCAAGCGCCTCCCAGTAGGATCGCAAGCGCCTGGTGGCGTGCGGATCGGCGTCGGGCAGCGGCGTCAGGATGCACCAGCGGCTGTCGAAGAGCTCGGCGAAGCCCGACTCGGGGCCCGAATGCTCGGTCCCCGCGAGGGGATGCGCCGGGACGAAATGGACATTCGCGGGCAGGTGCGGCGCCATCTGCGCGATCACCGAGGTCTTGACCGAGCCCACATCCGACACGATCGCGCCCGCCGCGAGCGAACCCGCGATTTCCGCGGTGACCGCCCCGCAGGCGCCGACCGGAACGCAAACGATGACGAGATCAGCGTCCTCCACCGCCTCGGCCGGGCTTTCCACCACCTTGTGGCAGAACCCGAGCTTGCGGGCAGTGGCGCGCGTCTGCGCCGAGCGCGCGTATCCCACGATCTCGTCCGCCGCCCCTGCGCGCCGCGTGGCCCAGGCAATCGACGAGCCGATCAGGCCCAGCCCGATCAGGGCCACACGGCGGAAGTGGGTGCCGCTCATCGGGCGCTCTCGGCCACGAAGGCGCGCATCGCCCCGGCGACCGCGCGGCAGGCCGCCTCGTCGCCGACCGAGATGCGCAGGTGGTGGGGCAGGCCGTAGCCCTCCATCCGGCGAACGACGATGCCGCGCAGCTGAAGGTACTCGTCCGCCGCCGGCGCACTCGGCCCGATCTCGACCAGCAGGAAGTTTGCCGACGATGGCACGGCCTTCAGACCTGCCGCCGCGAGCTCCTTCGCCAGCCAGTCGCGCCAGACCTCGTTCTGGATGGCGCAGTGATCGACATACTCGCGATCGCGGATCGCGGCCTCGCCCGCAGCGAGTGCGGGTGCGGACACGTTGAACGGGCCGCGCACCCGGTTCAGAACGTCGACCACGTGTTCCGGGGCATAGGCCCAGCCCAGCCGGAGCGCCGCAAGGCCGTGGATCTTCGAGAAGGTGCGGGTCATCACGACGTTATCGCGCGCGCGCACCAGGCCGACGCCGCCGTCGTATCCCTGGTCACGGACATATTCGGCATAGGCCGCGTCCAGAACCAGCAGCGCCGCGGGCGGGAGCGCCTCGGCAAGCCGCGCGAGCGCGCCCGCATCCACCATCGTGCCGGTGGGATTGTTAGGGTTGGCAAGGAACACGAGGCGCGTCCGCGGCGTGAGCTCGCGGATCAGCGCGTCGACATCCGTCGTCAGCTCCGCCTCGGGCGCGACCACGGGTGTCGCCCCCGCGGCCAGCGCCGAAAGGCGGTACATCAGGAAGCCATGCTGCGAATAGAGGACCTCGTCGCCGGGGCCCGAATAAGCCTTGCATAGGAGCGCGATGAGCTCGTCCGAGCCTGCGCCACACACGATCCGGCCGGCCTCGAGGCCGTGCGTCTCGGCGATTGCGGCGCGCAGCGCCACAGCGCTTCCGTCGGGATAGAGCGCCAGCCCGTCCGCCGATGCGGCGTAGGCCGCGCGAGCGGCCGGGCTCGGGCCCAAGGGGTTCTCGTTCGAGCTGAGCTTGATCGTGCGGTTCGCCCCGGCCGCATGGCTCTTGCCGCCGACATAGGGGGCAATCTCCATGACGCCCGGACGGGGGCGAATGGTCGGATGTGCGCTCATTTGGTCCTGCCCGTTGGTCTCGCGCGAGAAAGCCTCACTGCTCGCATACAGTCTCAAGCGCGGCTTGAGAAGGGGGCTGACGCCCAGCCGGGAATCGGGGCGGTCCCGCCATCTGGCTCGCTTCGCTGCGCGCCGACACGCCCACGAGGCGGCGGCCCGACGAAGCCAGGCCCCGACCGGCTCAAATGTGAATCTTGAAAGATGTTTTTCATCAATTGTTAACACGGATTTCTTGACACAGATTCGAGACTTTGGCGAAAATGCGCCATAGCTGATCCAAAAATGAACATGGTCTGCGTTCAGCTTGAAGCCACGAACAGTCGCGGGGTGGCGACTCGCCGACGCGTCCGATGGGAGATCGCTCCAGTTCCCGAAGGGCACGCAACGGCAGGGTGACGGCGGGAGAAGCGAGGCTTCCGCCGTCATTCAGGAGGGGAGGGCCGGCGGCCCGTTCACCCGGCGGCGCGTCCGAACCAGAAGGGGTAGGGTACGCCGATGAATCTTGCGTTGAACTTTGAGCATGGCGCCGCAGTCAAAGTAATTCCCGCGCCGCGTGCCCCGCAGACACTCGCCGACACCGGTCTTGCCGAGGGCTTCCTTGTCGAACTGATGATGAAGACGATCTATCGCCGCGGCCTCGAGCGTGCGAGCGAGATCGCCCGGGCGATGTGCCTGCCCGTGAATGTCGTTGGCGAACTGATCGAGACGGCCAAGGAGAACAAGCTGATCGACACGCTCGGCCAGCTCGGCGCCTCGGTCACGGCCGAGATGCGCTACGCGATGACCGTCAAGGGCCGCGAATGGGCGCTCGACGCGCTCACCCAGAGCGAGTGGGTCGGACCCGCCCCCGTTCCGGTCGAGCAGTACAACGCGCAGATCCGGGCACAGTCGATCCGCAACGAGCGGCTGTCCGAAGCGATGCTGCGCCAGGTGTTCGCGCATCTTACCCTGACCGACGCGATGATGGAGGAGGTCGGCCCGGCGGTTAACTCGTTCTCGGCCGTCCTGCTCTATGGCCCGCCGGGCAACGGTAAATCCTCGATTGCGCTTGCCGTTTGCGAGGCCTATCGCGACCACATCTACGTGCCGCACGCGATCCTGGTAGAGAAGCAGGTGATCACCGTCTATGATCCGACCGTGCACACGCCCACCGGCGCCGAGGCCGAGGCGACGGGCGGGGACGGGCTGCGCCGTCACATCGGCTTCGACCCGCGCTACATTCCCTGCAAGCGTCCGTCGATCACGGCGGGCGGCGAGCTCACGGTCGACATGCTCGACCTGAGCTACAACCCGGTGAGCCGCGTCTACGAGGCGCCCATGCAGCTCAAGGCTGCCGGCGGCGTGTTCGTCGTGGACGATTTCGGACGCCAGCGCGAGAGCCCGCAGGCGCTCATGAACCGGCTGATCGTTCCGCTCGAAGCACGCCTCGACTACCTCGCGCTCCAGACGGGGCGGAAGTTCGAGGTTCCCTTCGACAGCCTCGTCGTGTTCTCGACCAACCTTACCCCGAAGACCCTTGTCGATGACGCGGCGCTGCGGCGTATCCGGTACAAGATCTTCGTCGGGCCGCCCGACGAGGCGACGTTCGTGCGGATCTTCGCGCGCACCGCGCGTCGTGCCGGGCTCGAGCTGGACGAAGGGACGCTGGGCTTCATCATGGCCGAGCTCTACGGCAAACACGAGGATGCGGGGTTCCACGCCTTCCATCCGCGCTTCCTCTGCGACCAGACGCTCGCGATGTGCACCTATCGAGGGATCCAGCCGCAGTTCACGCAGGACATCCTTCTCAGGGCCTGGCGGAACCTTTTCGTCGACGAGTGAGTTCGATCTAGGTGGGGCGGTAAGCCAACGTGCTGCCCCACTCGACCCTAGACTCGACTGAGTTGCCGTCGCCGCGCGCCCTTGTCCCTCGGGCGCGCGGCTGACGTGCATTTTGCGCCGGTGGGCGCCGCGGGGTGGACGAGGCGCCGATCGCGCGCGGCTTGCTCAGGCGCCCGTCCGCATCCGACCGTCGCGTCCCGCTGCAGGCTTCGGGCGCGGTGGCGCCAGTCCCTCGAGCACGCGCAGCGGGCGGCGGGCGGTCTCCTTCGCGCCACTCGCCGGAGCGATGTAGACAAGCTTCGTGGCTTCGACCAGAACCACACCGGCCAGCCGCTCGGCATCCAGCCGCGATCCGATCCGCTCCATCGCCGGGGCGAGCCTCAGCCAGAAACGGCGATGGGAGGGCGGATGGTAGAGCGCCCCGCCATGCCGCTCGGCTGCGAAGCGGTGCTGCGCCAGCGTGCGTTCGAGCTGGCTGACCGAGTAGGGCCGGCCGTATCCGAATGGCGTCACGTCACGCCGGGCCCAGAGACCGGCGCGGTTCGGCACGATGAACGCCGCACGCCCGCCGGGGGCGAGAACGCGCCAGATCTCGTCCAGCAGCGCCTGCGGACGCTCGCAGGTCTCGAGGCCATGCACGACCATCAGCCTGTCGACGAAACCGTTGGGCAGGGGCCAGAGCGTCTCTTCGATAAGGGCGGCATGGTTCGGTCCCTCGTCCGGCCAGGGGCACACGCCCTGCTGCGCCGGCATCAGGCAGAGCACGCGTGCCGATCGCTCGACGAAGGGGCGCATGAAGGGCGTGGTAAAGCCGAAGCCCGCGACGGTCATTCCCCGCGTGTCCGGCCACAATGTCGCGAGCCGCTCGCGCAGGCTGCGTTGCACCATCCTCCCGAGCGGGGTGCTGTGATAGAACTTCCGCAGATCGACAACGTCGAGGTGCATGGCTCCGCCGAACATATCAGTCGCACGGGCGGCATTGTGCTCCGCGCGCGAGGGGCTAGTCTGACGGCCCCGAGCCTGAAGGAACGCGAGGAGCTTCGCAATGCCTGTCGAGATCGTCACCGTCCCCTGCCGCGCCGACAATTACGCCTACCTCGTTAGGGACGAGGCGAGCGGGCAGGTGGCGCTTGTCGACGCCCCGGCCGTCGAGCCGATCGAGAGGGCGCTGGCCGAGCGCGGCTGGGGGCTCGACCAGATCTGGATCACGCATCACCACGGCGATCACACCGAGGGCGTCGATTCCCTGCGCGCGCGCTTCGGGGCAAAGGTCGTCGGGCATTCGGCCGACCGGGCGCGCCTCCCGGCCCTCGATGTCGAGATCAGCGAGGGCGAGACGGTCACTTTGGGGGACACGGTCGCGCGCGTGATCGACGTCTCGGGCCATACGATCGGCCACATCGCATTCGTCCTCGACGACGTGCCGGCGGCTTTCACGGCCGATAGCCTGATGGCGCTGGGCTGCGGCCGGGTTTTCGAGGGCACGATGCCCATGATGTGGGCTTCGCTCGGCAAGCTGATGGGCCTGCCGCCTCAGACGCAGATATATTCCGGTCACAATTACGGCGCGGCGAATGGCCGTTTCGCCCTGACGATCGAGCCGAAGAACAGAGCCCTGCAGGCCAGGATCGCGCGGATCAAGGAGGCCGACGAGGCTGGACACCCGATCGTTCCCGTCACGCTTGCGGAAGAACTCGAAACCAACCCCTTCCTGCGTGCGACGACGCCTGAGGTGAAGGCGGCGGTGGATATGGCGGGCGCGCCGGACGCCGAGGTCTTCGCCGAGGTGCGTCGCCGCAAGGACCGTTTCTGAACGGCTCCCGAACCGACAGCGCGCCGTTCCGCGCGGCGTGGTGCGGTCTGGCTGCTAGCCGCCCTCGTGCTCGAGAATGACCGTTCCGAGCGGCGGCAGCGTGAGGACGGCTGAACAGGGCAGGCCATGGCACGGCTGCTCGGTCGCTACGATGGCGCCCATGTTGCCGACACCCGATCCCCCGTAGTCGCGCGCATCGGTATTGAGGCGCTCGATCCAACGACCCGCCCGCGGCAGGCCGATGCGCCAGCCCTCGTGCGGCGTGGGCGTGAAATTCGACATCACCGCGACGGGTGGCGCGTCCGGCTCGCCATGCCTGAGCCATGCGAGGACGGATGCCTCGGCCGCGCCGCCATCGATCCACTGGAAACCGTCGGCGCGCGCGTCGCGCTGATGAAGCGCGGGCGTCGCGCGGTAGAGGCGGTTCAGATCCGCGACGAGACGCCTGACACCGGCGTTCAGCGGGTTCGAGAGCGCGCCCCAGTCCAGCCCGGCCTCGAAGTTCCACTCGGTCTCCTGGCCGAACTCCGACCCCATGAACAGCAGTTTCTTCCCTGGATGCCCCCACATGAATCCGTAATAGGCGCGAAGATTGGCGAATTTCTGCCAGCGATCGCCCGGCATTCGCCCCAGGATCGACCGCTTGCCATGGACCACCTCGTCGTGGCTCAGCGGCAGGATGAAACGCTCGGAAAAGGCATAGTGCAGTCCGAAGGTCATCTTGTTGTGATGCCAGCGGCGATGGACCGGATCTTCCGACATGTAGGACAAGGTGTCGTTCATCCAGCCCATGTTCCACTTGTAGCCGAAGCCGAGCCCGCCTTCGGCGCAAGGGGCGGTGACGCCGGGCCACGCGGTCGATTCCTCGGCGATCGTCACCGCTCCGGGCGCATGAGCGGCGACTGCTGAATTGACGCCGCGCAGGAATTCGATGGCCTCGAGGTTCTCGCGTCCGCCGTGAATGTTCGGGGTCCACTCTCCGGCGCGGCGCGAGTAGTCGCGGTAGAGCATCGAAGCGACGGCATCGACCCTGAGCCCGTCGACATGGTGCTCCTCGAGCCAGAAGAGCGCGTTGGCGATCAGGAAGTTCGCGACCTCGCGCCGTCCGTAATTGTAGATCAGGGTGTTCCAGTCGGGGTGGAAGCCCTCGCGCGGGTCTGCATGCTCGTAGAGATGTGTGCCGTCGAACCTGGCGAGGCCATGGTCGTCGGCCGGGAAATGTCCAGGAACCCAGTCGAGGATGAGGCCAAGATCCGCGGCGTGGCAGGCGTCGACGAAGCGGCGCAATCCCTCGGCATCGCCATGGCGCGCCGTGGGCGCAAAGAGCCCGACGGGCTGGTAGCCCCACGAGCCGTCGAAGGGATGCTCCGAGATCGGCAGGAGCTCGAGGTGGGTGAAGCCCATCTCGGCAGCATAAGGGACAAGCTGATCCGCGAGGTCGTTCCAGTCGGGGAAGCGCGAGCCGCTCTCGCGCCGCCAGGATGCGGCATGGACCTCGTAGATCGAGACCGGTGCGGCCGGATCCATGCGCCGCGCGCGCCGCGCCAGCCATTCAGCGTCGCGCCATGCGTGCCCGCGCAAGTCGCGCACGATCGACGCCGTCGCTGGCCGCAACTCGGCGCCGAACCCGACCGGGTCCGCCTTCAGCGGCAGCAGCCGGCCATCTGCGCCGACGATTTCGTACTTGTAGCGTGTGCCCGCCGGAAGCCCCGGAAGGAAGATCTCCCACACGCCGCTCGTGCCCATTGGGCGCATCGCGTGGCGGCGGCCGTCCCACGCGTTGAAGTCGCCCACAACCGAGACGCGCCGCGCATTCGGCGCCCAGACGGCGAAGGCCGTGCCGTCGACACCTTGATGGCACATGACCCGGGCGCCGAGCGCCGTCCAGAGCCTGAGATGCGTGCCCTCCCCGATGAAGTGAAGATCCTGGTCGCCGAGGACGGGCTCGAAAGCGTGAGGGTCGGTTTCGATCCAGCTGTCGTCGCCGCGCCGCGCGGAAAAGCGCCATGACACGGGCGCGGCCGCCAGCCATGCGGCGAAAACCCCTTCGGCGGGGCCCGGCGCAAGCTGAACAATGCTCCGCCCGTCCGGGGTGATCGCATCAACCGCGTCCGCGCCCGGGATGAAGGCCCGAAGGACATATCCGTCGTCGAGCGGGTGCAGGCCGAGGATGCTGAAGGGGTTGCAGTGCGTGCCGGAGGCGAGCGCCTCGGCTTGGTCGGGCGGAGTGAGGGCGGCTGGATCGAAGCGCTGGGGGGCGATGACAGGGCTCTCCCTTGGAAACTGCTCGGGACGCAGGCCGTTCAGCGAAAACTCCGCGCGAGGCGCGCGCACGGCCGGATCGGATGGTCGCAGATACTAGGGGCTGATGACATGGATGCAATCCATGCCGCCATTTCACGCTTGGGCTTCGCTTGCCTTGCGCGACCCTGTATGCGCCGCGCATAATCACGTCGGCCGAGCGGGGAGCGGCCAAGGCTTGGATCTCGTTTCGGGAAAGCGGATACAGCGCCGTTCCGATGGCGGCAGTGGACGATTGCATGGTGTTTGGACTTATCGACAAGCTGCGAGGCCGGCGCGAGACGGCGCGGATCGACACCGTCGTCGAGCCGGAGGGACGGATCTACGCGGTTGGCGATGTCCATGGCGCGGCCCTGCTGCTCGAGCGGATGATCGAGCGGATTGCCGCCGAAAGCCGTGCCGAGGGCGAGCCCGCGACCCTGGTGATGATCGGTGACTACATCGATCGCGGCGATTCGAGCCGGGATGTGCTCGATCTGCTCGCCAATCTTGATGCCTGGCCCGAGTTGTCTCCCGTGCTGCTCCAGGGCAACCACGAGGCGATGCTGCTCGACTTCATCGATCGCGGCGCGACACCCTCGCGCTGGCTCCGTTTCGGAGGGTTGCAGACGCTGCTCAGCTATGGCGTCGGCGGGCTCGGAGTCCTGGGGCCAGCCGCTGACGGCCAGGCCGTCGAGGACCTGAGGGCCGAGCTTGCCGAGCAGATGGCTGATCATCTCGATCTTCTGCGGGGCCTCAGCCTTTCCCACAGCAGTGGCAATGTGCTCTTCGCCCATGCCGGCGCCGACCCGGCGCTTCCGGTCGAAATGCAATCCGATCGCGCGCTGGTCTGGGGAGTGCCGGCTTTTCTCGAGCAGCCGCGAAGCGATGGCCGCTGGGTCGTGCACGGGCATTACATCGTGGATGTCGCGCATGCGGCCAACGGGCGGATCGCCATCGACACGGGGGCATACTTCTCGCAGCGCCTGAGCGCGGCGCGGCTTGGCCCCGGGCAACTCCACTTCCTGACCGAGACCATCGAAGACTGAACGAAGAATGGCGCCCCGCCGGGACGGGGCGCCATGGTCCGAAGCAGGCCTGCCGGGGTCAGTTCGATGCGACGTTGGCGGCCTGCAGGAAGATCTGCGGAAGGATCTGGCTGATGACCCGGTTCCACGACGTGATCGGCTGTTCGGCGACGAACACCACATCGTTGGGATGAATTTCGAGCCGGGTCGCGGATGCGAAGTTCACCGCGTTCTCGGCATTGAGATGATAGGCCGTGAGCTTGCCCATCAGCCGCGGATCGCTGGCGGCGCGGATGACATAGATTTCCGAGAAATCGGCCGTCTCGATCGCAAGGCCCTGGATGTCCTTGTGGAACATCACCTCGGCAAGGCTGGCCCTGCGCTCGAACGGCAGCGGCACCCGCTGGGCGCGCCGCACCTCGCCGGTCACGTAGGCGAAGTTCTGCTCGACCGCGCCGAGCTCGAGCCTGCGCTCGAAGATCGCGCGCTCCTCGGCAAGCCGCTGCAGCTCGTTATCCTGAACCTGCGAAAGCACATTGGTCAGCGTCAGCGCGCTTTGCGTCTGCTGGATCTGCGACTGGCGCAATGCAAGCTGCTGGTCGAAGAAGAGCTGCGCGGCGGCCTCGCTGAACTCGGAGACGACCTGGATGCTGTCACCGTCGCGCATCACCACCTGGCGTGCCGTGGGGTCGGAGAGGAAGCGCTCGCCGCCGATCTGGTAGACTTCGTTCCCGCGGAACAGCTGGACCTTCGCGACCGAGGGGTCGCTGACCCTCAGCCCGCCCGCCGCCTGGATCGCTTCGTGCAGGTAGAGGGGCGTCAGCGTAATCGGGACCAGTTGCGGTGAGCCCACGTCGCCGCCCACCGAGATGCGCTGCGAGTTGAACTCCGCCACTTCGAGCGAGAACGAGGGATCGATCCCCGCTGCGACGAGGGCGCGGAAGATCGCTGCCTCGGCGTCCGGCGTGGTCAGGCCGCCGATCTGGACGCGGCCGACGTCGGGAATGGCGATGGAGCCGTCGTCCTGGACGACATATCCCTGACGCTTGGACTGTGCATTGATCAGCGCCGGGAGGTCGTTGAGCGTCGCGGGTGCGTTGACCGACAGCAGCACGACGTCGGCGGGACCGATGCGATAGGGCTCGGGCGCCGCAAGCGGCGGGAAGCGGTCGGGGATGAAGTCCGGGCGTCGCTCGGGCAGGAACTGCGGCTCGGGCGGCGGGATCAGGGTGTCCGGCACGGATGACCGAACGGCATTGCGGGTGCGCTCGGCCGCGCCGGGCTGAAGCGCGAGCGGAAGCCGCGCCGGGATGTAGGGCTGAAGGTTCGCGGCGCGCGCGGTCTCCTCGGTCAGGACGATGACCTCGACATCGTAGTCGGTCCCCTTGGCGTCGCCGAGCGGCGAGCCGTCGCGCACCTGTGGCGACGTGTAGACCACCCCACAACCCGCCATGCTCAGCGCGAGCACGACCGGAATCATTCCCCTCATCGCCATCGGCGTCTCCCCACCTCGCCAGTATGATCTCCCCGAGCCAAGGTCTTAGCATCGGGCAGGGATCGGGTTAAGCGTGAATTGCCCGGAGCGATTCGGACGGTGCGATTGCAGCACGGGCGTGCCTTGAGCGACACGGCCGGGGAGGCGTGCGACGGGATGACCAAGGGTGATGGTGCCACTGCGCCGGTCGAGCGGCCGAGCCCGAACCAGGGGCCGCGCCGCGGCGGCGCGCGTGCCGACATGGTGGTCCTGCACTACACCGGGATGAGTGACTGCGCGGGTGCGCTTGACCGGCTCTGCGACCCGTCGGCAGAAGTCAGCGCGCACTACGTGGTCGACTTGAACGGGCGGATCTTCGCACTCGTGCCCGAGAGTGCGCGCGCTTGGCACGCCGGCGTCGCCGCGTGGGGCGCGGTGACGGACGTGAACTCGCGCTCGATCGGGATCGAGATCGTGAATCCGGGGCACGAGCTTGGCCATCCGCCGTTCCCCGAGCCGCAGATGCTGGCGGTCGAGCGGCTTCTTGCTGGCATCCTCGAGCGCCACGCCATCGCGCCGGAACGCGTCGTCGGGCATGCCTGTGTCGCACCCGGGCGCAAGCGCGACCCGGGCGAGAAGTTCGACTGGCGCAGGCTTGCCCGTGCAGGGCTCTCGGTCTGGCTCGACGCCGACGACACCGCGCAGCCCGACGGCCCCGCCGACCCCGCCGCGTTTCGCGACGCGGCGCGGCGCTTCGGCTATCCGGTCGGCGAGGGCGCCGGGTGGGACGATGCATTGCGCGCGGTCTGGGCCTCCTTCGCGATGCGGTTCCGGCCAGCCGACGCGGCACGAGGCGCGCTCCCGGGGCGCGCGGCGCTGCGGCATCTCGAACGCCTCGCCGCGTCCTGGCCCGTGGCACCGGAACGCGCGTCATCGATCTCTGCCGATTGACCTGCGGCGCGGCAACCCTTACCTCAGCGCTGCGGGCGATCGGATGGCCGCGCTGCCGCGCAAGCGGCGGTGAGGAAAGTCCGGGCTCCACGGAGGCACGGTGCCGGGTAACACCCGGCGGGGGAGGGCTTCGGTCCGGAACCTCAGGGAAAGCGCCACAGAGATCAGACCGCCGGGGCTTTGGTCCCGGCAAGGGTGAAACGGCGAGGTAAGAGCTCACCGCGCCCCCGGCAACGGGGGCGGCACGGCAAGCCCCACCGGGAGCAAGATCAGATAGGGACGACAGGGGCCATCGCGCTCCGGGGCCGCCTCCGGTCCGTCGTCCGGGTAGATCGCGCGAGGCCGCGGGCGACCGCGGTCCCAGATGAATGGCCATCGCCGCATGCTTCGGCGCGCGGCACAGAACCCGGCTTACAGATCGCCCGCACCCCACGATTGTGGAAACCGCCGCCTGGTGCCGGGCCGCTCGTTGGAGCGGATTCCATTTTCTCCCAGACCGACGGAAAGCCTTGATTCGAGCGTCATCGGCCCGCACTTGCATCCCGGATTCGCGGCGTTCATTCTGATATCGTGCCCGAGCGCCTTTATTGTCGACAGTTATGGAATGATGTTCTTTTTTTGTTCCAGTTAAAGACATCTTGATTATAAATTTGGGAGGGTTTGGGGAGGATTTGGGAGAAATATCCTTGTAGGGGGAAGTTCCTCCGGGTATAAGAATCATACGGAGGCGGGCAGACCGAAAAAATCAGGCACCCGATGCACTTCCGGTAACGACAAGACCACGAATGGCAGGCGCGTCAGACGAGCAGGACACACAGGCAAGAGCGACTGGCGAGCGAGGGACGCGGGGCGGACGTGGTGGCCAAAGGCCCTGTCCGCCCCGTTGCGTTAAGGCGGGGCCGCCGCCCCGCAGCGGCTCTCGGGCCGGCACGGCGGAAGGATCGCGGGGGCGTTCCTGGAACGGGATGGCGGCGGGTCGCCGCAGAAATGATGCTGGGGTGGCCCCCGTCGCCCCGGAGTGCGCGGTCGGAGCGGGATGGCGGGGTCGATGCCGACGGTCTTTTCAGGCACACATCCCCACAAGGTCGAGCCCAGGGGACGGGTCTCGATCCCGGCTGACTTTCGCCGCGTGCTGCGCGAGGCCGAGGCAGCCGAGGTTTTCCTCGTGCCGCAGCTGCGCGACGAGCGCGCGCACATGTTCTTCACCGAAAAGAGCCTGAGATCCTACATCCGAAGCTTCGATGACATGGATCTCGATGCCGAGCAGCAACGGGCAATCGACGAGGTGATCACCGGCGAGGCGCGCTCGCTCGCGATCGACGACCTCGGCCGGATCGTAATCCCCGAGGAATACCGCAATTCGATCGGCGTCGGCGCGGAATGCGTGTTTGTCGGGGGCGGATCCTATTTCGAGATGTGGGAGCCCGCCGCCCATGCCGAATACCGCCGGGCCCAGCGCGAACTGGCGCGCGACATCATCCGCTCGAACCGCATCAAGGAGCTTCCGGTATGAGCGCGGCGGCGGCATCCAGGCCGGCGCCGCATGTTCCCGTGCTGCTTGGGCCGGTGCTCGAGGCGCTCGCACCCATCAAGGGTGGGACCTTCATCGACGGGACTTTCGGCGCCGGCGGCTACACGCGCGCCCTGCTGGATGCGGGGGCTGCCCGTGTGATCGCGATCGACCGTGATCCAACCGCCGTCGCGGCGGGCGCACCGCTCGTGGCCGAGGCCGGAGCGCGTCTGACCCTTGTCGAGGATACGTTCGAGCGGCTCGACGAGATCGCCGAGGAGGCCGGAGCGCCCCGGGTCGATGGTGTCGTCCTCGATATCGGCGTGTCGTCGATGCAGCTCGATCAGGCCGCGCGCGGCTTCTCGTTCCTCCGCGACGGACCGCTCGACATGCGCATGGGCGACGACGGGCCGTCAGCGGCCGACGTCGTGAACCGCGCCTCCGAAGGGGAGATCGCGGACATCCTTTACGGCTTCGGCGAGGAGCGGGCGTCGCGGCGCATCGCGCGCGCGATCGTGACGGCCCGGTCGGACGCGCCGATCGGGCGAACGGCCGAGCTCGCCGAGATCGTCGCGGGCTGCCTGCCGCGGCCGAAGCCCGGGCAGCCGCACGCCGCGACGCGAAGCTTCCAGGCCTTGCGGATCGCCGTGAACGACGAACTCGGGCAACTCGTCCGCGCGCTTGCCGCGGCCGAGCGCGTCCTGTCACCGGGCGGCCGTCTGGCGGTGGTCACCTTCCACTCGCTCGAGGACCGCATCGTCAAGCGCTACCTGGCAGCCGCCTCGGGGCGGGCGGGCCAGGGCTCGCGCCACTTGCCGGCGCGCGAGATGCCCGAGCCCCGTTTCGAGCGACCCGCCAAGGCGGTGGATCCGGATGCCGCCGAGCTCGCGGCCAATCCGCGCTCGCGGTCCGCCCGGCTGCGCTGGGCGCGCCGCACCGCTGCAACGCCCGTCGCGCTTGCGCCCGAGACGCTTGGCCTGCCCCGCGCGCCGGTTGCCTCCGAGCTGTTCGGAGGGCGGGCGCCATGAAGCGTTTGCTGGCCGCGCTCTCGGTTCTTGCGGTGGTGGCGATCGCCGCCTGGACCTATGACATCAATTACCGCACCAAGAACGCCTTGCGCGAGGTCGACCGCCTGCGTGCCGAAATCGCGATGCGCCACGAAGAGCAACAGGTGCTTCGGGTGGAATGGGCGTATCTCAACCGCCCCGACCGGCTGAAGCGCCTTGTCGAGATGAACAACGATCGGCTGGGGCTCGTTCCGATCGGCCCCGAGCGCTTCGGCGACGTGGCGAGCGTTCCGTTCCCGCCGCCGCCCGAGGTCGATCCGCTGGAGGCGGCACTCGCGGCTGCAACGGCCGCGGGCGCCTTCATTCCCACGCCTGCGAAGACCAGCATCGATCCTGCCGCGGCCGCGGCCGAGCGGCTGGACGGAGGCGTGGCCTTCTTCCCGGTGAGGCTCGCGGCCGGTGGCCCGGCAGATGCCGCGCTCGCGCTGCCTGCCGCAGTTGGTCCGGCCGCAAATCATGGCGCCGCCCCGGATGCCGAGCCAGCACTGGCGCTCGCGTCTGCCGAGGTCGAGGCCCCGCAAACGCAGGAATCGGGGAATGCTGCGGCACAAACGGATGCCGTATCCGGCGCCGTGGTCGCGGCGGTTCCGATGCCGCCCCGGAGGCCGGAGGCGCTGCGGTGACCGATATCGCCGCCACCCCACAGCGGCGCCAGGCCTCGCCGAAGAATCGGACGGGCCGCGCCACCGCGCGACCGCGGGACGACTGGCGCCTGATGCTCATCGTTGCGGTCTTCATGCTCTGTTATGGAGCGGTCGCCGTCAGGATGGGGGCAATGGCGATCTCCGAGCCCGAGGAGCCGCGCCTTGCCGGCTACGGCGGGGCCGAGCCGGTTCGTGGCGAGATCGTCGACCGCAACGGCGCCTTGATCGCGGCCAACCTTCCGGCCTGGTCCCTCTACGCCCATCCCGCCGAGCTCAAGGACCCGCTCGCGACCGCGCAGGAGCTTGCCGGGATCTTTCCCGACATGTCCGAGGCGGAGCTCGTGCGCCTGCTGACCTCGCGAAATGATTTCGTCTGGGTCCGCCGGCCGATCACGCCGCGCCAGAAGGCGGCTGTGCAGGATCTTGGCCGGCCGGGGCTTTTCTTCGGAGCGCGCGATATGCGCTTCTATCCTGCCGGCCAGGCGGCGGCGCATATCGTCGGTGGGGTGCGCGCGCAAAGCGAGGGTGTCCGGCATGCCGAGCTGGTCGGATCGGGCGGCATCGAGCGCTACTTCGACGAGCGTCTGCGCGACCCGGCCCGGGCGGGCGATGCGCTTCGGCTGTCGATCGATCTTGGTGCGCAGCAGGCAATGCGCGAGGTCCTGAGCGCCGAGGTCTCGCGCCTCGGTGCGAAGGGGGCAACCGGCATCATCATGAATGTCCGGACCGGCGAGATCGTCACCATGGTCTCGCTGCCCGATTTCGACCCGAACGCGCGGCCCTCAGCCGCGGATGGCAAGGGCGCCGCCAACCCGCGGTTCAACCGCGCGGTCCAGGGCGTCTATGAGCTTGGTTCGGTGTTCAAGGTGCTGACGGCGGCGATGGCGCTCGAACTTGGCATCGTCACGCCCGAGACGATGGTCGAGACCGGCTCGGCGGTCGTGATCGGACGGAACGCCATCCGCGACATGCACCGCATGCCCGAGACGCTGAGCGTCACCGACATCGTGGTGCGATCGTCGAACACCGGGACGACGCGGCTTGCGCTCAAGATCGGGGCCGAGCGGATGCGCGGGTTTCTCGACCGCCTGGGAATGTTCGATCCGGTCCCGGTCGAGATTTCCGAGGCGGCCCGTGCCCGCCCGCTCAAGCCGCCGCGCTGGTCCGAGATCTCGACGGCGACGATTTCGTTCGGCCATGGCCTTTCGGTCTCGCCGCTGCATCTCTCGGCGGCTTTCGCGACTCTTGCCAATGGCGGGCAGAAGGTGGTGCCCTCCCTGATCCGCGGCGGTAACCAGCCGGGAGAGCGCATCTTCTCCGAGCGCACGTCGCGCGAGATGATGGCGATCCTGCGCGAGGTCGTTTCGCGCGGCACCGGGCGCCGCACGAATGTCGAGGGCTACGAGGTCGGGGGCAAGACCGGAACCGCCGACAAGCCTCGCCAGGATGGCCGTGGCTACGAGAAGGACAAGGTGATCGCCACCTTTGCCGCTGTTTTCCCGACATCGGCGCCGGCATATGTGGCGGTGATCTCGCTCGATGAGCCGGTCGATCGCTCGGGACCTCGACCGATCCGCGAGGCAAGCCGCACCGCCGTTCCCGCGACGGCCGAGGCGATCCGCCGGATCGCCCCCCTTCTCGGCCTTCGCCCCAAGGGCGGGCGCGTCGCGGCCGAGCTGAAGGTGGCGCCCGTCAGCGTCGCCAGCAACTGAGGAGAACGGATGGCCGGGACCAATCAGACGGCGCAGCGCACACTCGGCGGGCTCGGCCTGCTCGGGCTGCCGGTGGCCGGCGCGACGCCCGATCCTGCCGCCCCCGTCGCCGGCATCGCCGTCGATAGCCGGGCGGTGCGCGACGGGTTCGTCTTCGTGGCGGTTCCCGGCGTGAAGCTCGACGGTGCGAGCTTCGGTCAGTTCGCCGTCCGTCAGGGCGCGCTTGCCGTGGTCGCGACGCCGGCCGGTGCCGAGGTGATCCGCGCCGATCTTGGCGAGTTGTCGGTGCCCGTCTTCCTGACCGAGGAGCCGCGCCTGTGGCTCTCGCGTCTTGCCGCGGCCTTCTACGCCCGTCAGCCCGAGGTGATCGCGGCCGTCACGGGCACGAACGGCAAGACGTCGACCGCGCATTTCCTGCGCGAGATCTGGGCCGCGGCCGGGTGTCGTGCCGCCGCGATCGGGACGACCGGGGTCGAGGGTGACGGCTTCGCCGAGCCGGGAAGCCACACGACGCCCGAGCCGGTGTCGCTGCATGCGCTGCTGGCGAGGCTGGCCGAGAAAGGGTGCACCCATGCGGTCATGGAAGCGTCGTCGCATGGATTGGCGCAGCACCGTCTCGACGGCGTGCGGCTGACCGCGGCGGCGCTCACACATATCACGCGCGACCACCTCGACTACCATGCCAGCTTCGAGGACTACGTGGCGGCCAAGCTGCGCCTGTTCGGCGCGGTGCTTCCGGTGGGTGGGACTGCGGTCCTCAACGCCGACGATCCGATCTTTCGCGAGGCGCGCACGCTGGCTCAATCGCGCGAGCAGCGGGTGATCTCGACCGGCCGCTCGGAAGCCGCTGATCTGCGGATTGCCGAGGCCAGCTACCATGGTGGCGGCCAGTCGGTCACTTTCGTGTTCCAGGGCACGCGCTATCCGGTCGAGCTCGCACTGGTCGGGGATTTCCAGGCCGAGAACGTGGCAACTGCCGCGGCGCTTGCGCTCGGCACCGGGCTCGAGGCGCGCGGTGTCTTCGACGCGCTGCCACACCTGACGGGGGTGCGTGGCCGGATGCAGTTGGCGGCGCGGCGGGCGAATGGCGCGTCGGTCTTCGTGGATTACGCGCACACGCCGGACGCCCTTGCGTCCGCACTCAAGGCGCTGCGGCCGCATTGCCCGGGGAACCTCGTCGTCGTGTTCGGCGCCGGTGGCGACCGGGACCGCGGGAAGCGCCCGCTGATGGGGCAGGCCGCCGCGCAGTACGCGGACCAGGTGATCGTGACCGACGACAATCCCCGCTCGGAGCCGCCAGCCGCGATCCGCGGTGCGGTGCTTGCCGGGTGCCCTGACGCGACCGAGATCGGCGAGCGCGCGGCCGCCATCCTCGCGGGTGTCGATGCATTGCGTGGGCCGGGGGACTGCCTTCTCGTCGCGGGCAAGGGGCACGAGCAGGGGCAGGAGGTGGCGGGCCGAATTCTGCCGTTCGATGATGTCTCGCAGGCGGCAGCATCCGTCGCGGCGCTCGATGGCGCCGAGGCAGCGCTGGGAAGCAAGCCATGAGCGGGTATCTGTGGACCGCGACAGACGCGGCTGCCGCGACCCGAGGCACCGCCCAAGGCGCGTGGGACGGCGTGACCGGCATATCGATCGACACGCGCACGATCCTGCCGGGCGAGCTGTTCGTCGCCCTGATGGGCGAGAACCGCGACGGCCATGCCTTTGTCGCGGATGCGCTGGCGAAAGGGGCGGGCGCGGCGCTTTTAAGCCGCATCCCCGATGGCCTGACGCGCGATGCGCCTCTGCTGGTGGTGCGCGACACCCTCGACGGCTTGCGCGACCTTGGCGCGGCGGCCCGTGCCCGCAGCCGGGCGCGCGTGGTCGCGGTGACGGGGTCCGTCGGCAAGACCTCGACCAAGGAGATGCTGCGCGCCATGCTGGCCTCGCAGGGCCATGTCCACGCGGCCGAGAAGAGCTTCAACAATCACTGGGGCGTGCCGTTGACGCTGGCGCGCATGGCGCCCGAGACGGACTACGCCGTGATCGAGATCGGCATGAACCACGCCGGCGAGATCACGCCGCTCACGCAGCTGGCCCGACCCCATGTCGCCATCGTGACCACCGTCGAGCCCGTGCATCTCGAGCACCTTGGCTCGATCGAGGCGATCGCGGACGCCAAGGCGGAAATCTTCTGCGGGCTCGAGCCCGGCGGGGTCGCGGTACTCCCGTTCGACAGCCCCCATTTCGCGCGGCTGGCGGCGCAGATCGGCGAGGCACGGCCCGTGACCTTCGGCCGGACGCCCGGCGCCGACTTCCGCCTCGACGACGCCCGCATCGCGGGGGCGGTGACGGTCGTGCGGGCTCATGCGCGCGACGTCGCGCTGACCTTCAAGATCGGGGCGCCCGGCGTGCATTTTGCCTCGAATGCCCTTGCGGGTCTTGCGGCGGTCGAGGCGCTGGGCGGTGACATCACCCGCGCGGCGATGGCGCTTGGCCAGTGGCATGCGCCCGAGGGGCGCGGGCATCGCTGGTCGATCCTGCTCGGTCCCGGCGGTCTCGACGGCGCCGTGAACCTGATCGACGAGAGCTACAACGCCAACCCGGCCTCGATGCGCGCGGCGCTCGCCGTGCTTGCCGCAGCCGAGCCCCAGGACGGGGTCGGCCGCGTCGCGCGGGGGCGGCGCATCGCCTTCCTGGGCGACATGCTGGAGCTCGGACCCGAGGAGGCGCCGATCCACGCCGCCCTTGCCGCGGCGCCCGAGATGGCAGGCGTCGATCTCGTCCATTGCTGCGGGCCGCGCATGCGCGCGCTTTGGGAGGCGCTGCCTCGCGAGAAACGCGGCGAGTGGTTCGAGGACAGCGAGAAACTCGCGCACAAGGCGCGCAGGACGGTTGACGCAGGTGACGTCTGCATGGTCAAGGGCTCGCTCGGCGCCCGGATGGCCCGGGTGGTCGAGGCGCTGAAGGGCCTCGGTCGCGCCGTCGACGCGCAGCTGCGCGAGGAGGAATGAGGCGATGCTCTATCACCTTCTGACACCGCTGAGCGAAGGGGGCGATATCTTCAACCTCTTTCGCTATATCAGCTTCCGGGCGGGCGGCGCCTTTCTCACCTCGCTGATCTTTGCGTTCCTGTTCGGTCGGCCGATCATCAACTGGCTCAGGCGCATCCAGAAGAAGGGCCAGCCGATCCGCGACGACGGCCCCCAGCGCCACATCGTCGAGAAGGCCGGAACGCCCACGATGGGCGGCGTGATGATCCTCGGGGCGCTTGTCGTCTCGACGCTCCTCTGGGCACGGCTCGACAACGGCTTCGTCTGGATCGTGCTGTTCGTGACGCTGGGTTTCGGCCTGATCGGCTTCGTCGACGACTTTTCCAAGGTGCGCAAGTTCTCGGTCAAAGGCGTGCCTGGCAAGGTGCGCTTGGCGATCGGCTTCACCATCTCGGGGATCGCTGCGATCTGGGCGACCTCGCTCCAGCCCGCGGGGCTGCAGAACGCGATCGCGGTCCCCTTCCTGAAAGACGTGCTGATCCATGCGGGGCTGTTCTACATCCCTTTCGCCATGCTGGTGATCGCGGGGGCGGCGAACGCCGTCAACCTGACCGACGGGCTGGACGGGCTTGCCATCATGCCCGCGATGATCGCGGCGGGAACCCTGGGGATCATCGCCTATGTGGTGGGGCGATCCGACTTCACAGACTACCTCCAGCTTCACTATGTGCCGGGAACGGGTGAGACGCTGATCATCTGCTCCGCCCTGATCGGCGCAGGGCTCGGGTTTCTTTGGTACAACGCCCCGCCCGCGATGGTGTTCATGGGCGACACGGGATCGCTGGCGCTGGGCGGTGGGCTCGGCGCGATCGCGGTTTCCACCAAGCACGAGATCGTCCTCGGCATCATCGGCGGGCTCTTCGTGGTCGAGGCGCTGAGCGTCATCGTGCAGGTGGCGAGCTTCAAGCTCACGGGCAAGCGGGTCTTCCGCATGGCGCCGATCCATCACCATTTCGAGCAGAAGGGCTGGGCCGAGCCGACCATCGTGATCCGCTTCTGGATCATCGCGGTGATCCTGGGCCTGATCGGCCTCGCCACGCTGAAGCTGAGGTGATGCGGGGGGCGGCGGGCATGGTGGTGGCTCTGGCGCTGCTCACGGGCGGTGCCGCCGAGGCCTGCCGGTTCGACCAACTGCCGACGCTCGAGCGGCTTGCCGAAGCCGATGCCGTCGTCCGGGCCAGGCTTGTCTCGCGCAGGGCCGGGCCGGCTCTCACCGGCGGCGACGGCCGCGGTGGCGACGAGAGCGAGATCCTGACCCTGCGCGTGCTCCATACCTACAAGGGTGATGTGCGGGCCGAGTGGGAGGTGATCTGGCGCCTCGGCTTCGGCGTGACGAGCCATACGTCGCTCGGGAAACGACTCTACACCGACAACCCGCATTTCAATCTTCGCGACGGTGGCGACTACATCGCTGGAATCGTGATTTCCCCACACCCTTACGTCGCGGTCATCGATGGCGGGAGCCAGGGCGGAGCAGGCATGGACGGCACGACCCCCGCCGGTCGGCTCCCGTTCCTGATGTTCGATTTCTGCTCGGCCGGGGCCGCGTACCTCTTCCCCTTCGACCGGGCGACCGAGGCTCGGGTGACCGCGATCATGGGGCTGCCGCAGTGATCCCCGTGCGCGTCTTCGCGGATCGACGCGTCGGCGTGCTCGGCCTCGGCCGTTCGGGCCTGCCGGCGGCGCGCGCGCTCGCTGCCGGCGGCGCGGTGCCGGTCTGCTGGGACGACGGCGAGGCGGCGCGTGACGCGGCCGCTGCCGAGGGCTTCGAGATTGCCGATCTCACACGCCCGCGCGAGGCGGCGGCACTCGCGGCGCTGGTCGTCTCGCCCGGAATTCCGCACCTGCACCCCGCGCCCCATCCGGCTGTGACAGCAGCGTGGAACGCCGGGGTTCCGGTCGACAACGACGTCGGGCTCTTCTTTCAGGCGCTGGCGGTCGTGGGAGCCGAGGCGCAGGTCGTGGCCGTCACCGGCTCGAACGGAAAATCGACGACCACGGCGCTGATCCATCACGTCCTGCGTACGGCCGGACGGCCGGTTCAGATGGGGGGCAATATCGGGCGCGGCGTGCTCGACCTCGACCCGCCGGCGGATGGTGAGGCCATCGTGCTCGAACTGTCATCCTACCAGATCGAGCTTGCGCGGGTGCTGGCGCCCGAGATTGCGGTCTTCCTCAATCTCTCGGCCGATCATCTCGACCGCCATGGCGGCATGGGGGGCTATTTCGCCGCCAAGCGCCGCCTGTTCGAGATGGGCGCGCCGCGGCGCATGGTGATCGGGGTCGATGACGACTACGGCCGCTTCCTCGCGAATTCCGAGTTCGAGGAGGACGAGGAAGGCACCCGCGTGATCGAGGTCTCGGCCGCGCACAAGCTCAGGGCCGAGGGCTGGTCCGTCTACATGAACCGCCGCTTTCTCAGCGAATGGCGCCGTGGCCGGCAGGTCGCCGCGTTCGACATGGCTGGTGCGCCGGGCCTGATTGGCGCACACAACCATCAAAACGCTTGTGCCGCCTGGGCCACCTGCCGCGCCCTGGGCCTCGGGCCGCGCCAGATCGAGATTGGCCTTGCCTCGTTCCCCGGACTCGCGCACCGCATGGAGCGTCTTGGAACGGTGCGCGGCATCCCGGTGATCAACGACTCGAAAGCCACGAATGCCGATGCCACCGAGAAGGCTCTGCTTGCCTTCGAGCGCGTGCGGCTGATCGCTGGCGGCCAGCCCAAGGAGGGCGGCATCGCCGCGCTGCGGCCGCTGTTTCCGCGCATCGCCAAGTGCTATCTGATCGGCGAGGCCGCGCCCGCCTTCGCCGCCGCGCTGGGCGATGCGGTGGCGCACGAGCAATCCGGCACCCTGGAGCGTGCGACCGCGGCAGCGCTGGCCGAGGCCGAGCCGGGTGAGGCCGTGCTGCTCAGCCCGGCTTGCGCGAGCTGGGATCAGTTCCGCAGCTTCGAGCACCGCGGCGACAGTTTCCGCGCGCTGGTCGCGCCACATCTCGACCGCGAGGGAGGGTCATGACCGAACTCACATTCCGCCCCGCCGGGCTCAGGGCAGACGGCGCCTTGTTCGCCGACTGGTGGCACACTGTCGATCGCTGGACGATCGGCGCGGTGGCGCTGCTGTTCGCGCTCGGGATGGTCCTTGCGCTGGCCGCCTCGCCGCCGCTGGCCGAGAAGAACGATCTGTGGACCTATCACTACGTGCTGCGCCACGCCGTCTTTGCCGTGCTTGCGCTCGGCGTGGTGCTGGGCGTCTCGGCGGTGCCGGCACATCTGCTGCGCCGCGGTGGGGCGGTCGCCTTCCTGGGCTTTTTCGCGATCACCTTGATGCTGCCGGCCTTCGGCACCGATTTCGGCAAGGGCGCGACGCGATGGTATTCGCTCGGCTTCATCAGCCTGCAGCCGTCCGAGTTCCTCAAGCCGGCCTTCGTTCTGATTGCCGCGTGGCTCATGGCTGGCGCGGCGGAGCGCAATGGGCCCCCGGGCCGTCTGATCTCGGGCGCGCTTGCGATCGCGATCGCGACGACCCTCGCCCTTCAGCCCGATTTCGGGCAGGCGATGCTGACCCTCGCGGTCTGGGCGGTGATGCTGTTCGTCTCGGGTGCGCCGCTGTTCCTGCTGATCGGGCTGGCCGGCGCGGTCGGGCTCGCGGGCACGGCCGCCTATCTGAACTCGTCGCATTTTGCCGGGCGCATCAACGGCTACCTGGCCGAGGAGGTCGATCCGAACACCCAGCTGGCCTATGCCCAAAGCGCGATCCGCGAGGGCGGGCTTTTCGGCGTCGGCGCCGCGCAGGGATCCGTCAAGTGGACGCTGCCGGACGCACATACCGATTTCATCATCGCGGTCGCGGCCGAGGAGTTCGGGCTGATCCTGACGCTTCTGATCATCGGGATCTACCTCTTCATCGTCGTGCGCGCGCTGCTTCGCCTGCTCGAGGAGCGCAACATGTTCATCCGGCTCGCGGGGACCGGACTTGCTGCCGCCTTCGCGCTCCAGGCCTTCATCAACATGTCGGTCGCGATCCGGCTTCTTCCGGCCAAGGGCATGACGCTTCCGTTCATTTCCTATGGCGGGTCGTCGATGGTCGCCGCAGCACTCGGCGTGGGCGCGCTGCTGGCGTTGACCCGGGCGCGGCCGCAGGATCCGGGCGCAAGCCTGAGGGACTCGATATGACCGATCCGCTGCTCGTCATCGCCGCGGGCGGCACGGGAGGGCACATGTTTCCCGCCCAGGCACTTGCCGAGGCGATGCTGGCGCGCGGATGGCGGGTCATGCTCACGACGGATGCGCGCGGCCTGCGCTACGCGGACGGGTTTCCCGACGCCGTCGAACGGATCGAGCTGCCCTCGGCCACGCTGGGGCAGGGCGGGATCCTCTCCCGCCTGCTTGCGCCTTTCACCATTCTGCGCGGGGTGCTTCGCGCGCTTTTCCGCTTTCGTGCCGACCGGCCGGCCTGCGTTGCGGGCTTCGGCGGGTATCCGTCGCTGCCGGCGCTGAGTGCCGCCTGGCTGATGGGCCTGCCGCGCCTGATCCACGAGCAGAACGGTGTGCTGGGCCGGGTGAACCGGCTCTTTGCACGCCATGTCGACAGGGTATGCTGCGGCACCTGGCCCCTGGTGCACACGCCGGCGGGTGCGCGGCTCGAACATGTCGGAAATCCCGTTCGTGCCGAAGCGGCGGCATTCGCGGGCGCCGCTTACGTGCCGGCAGGCGATGGCGAGGTGCGACTGCTGGTCTTCGGTGGCAGTCAGGGCGCGTCGGTCTTCGCCCGGCTCGTGCCGCCGGCTCTGGCCTTGCTGCCCATCGAGCTTCGCGCCCAGATCCGTCTCACGCAGCAAGTCCGCCCGGGCGAGGAGGACGAGGTCGCGCGTGCCTTCCGCGAGGCCGGCGTCGAGGCCGAGCTGGCGCCCTTCTTTTCCGACATGCCGGCGCGGATCGCGGCCTCCCACCTCGTGATTGCGCGGGCGGGTGCATCGACCATCGCCGAGCTTTCGGCGATCGGCCGGCCCGCAATCCTCGTGCCCTACCCGCATGCCACCGACGACCATCAAAGCGCCAATGCCGCTGCCATCGCTGCCGCCGGCGGCGCCATCGTGATGCGCGAGACCGGACTTACGCCTGATCTGCTCGCGGGGGATCTCGCGCGGCTCCTTATCGACCCGGTCGCGGCGGCCCGGATGGCCGCGGCCAGCCGGTCGCTCGGGAAGCCGGAGGCGGCTGCAACGCTTGCGGGCATCGTCGCAACTCTTGGCAACCGTGCGGAGGGCTGATACCTCCCCGGTCACCGCCGGATCCTCAGGAGTGCCCGAAAGTGAACCCGCCGACCGCTCTTCCTCTCGACATCGGCCCCATCCATTTCATCGGGATCGGCGGCATCGGCATGTCGGGCATCGCCGAGGTGATGATCAATCTTGGCTATGACGTCCAGGGCTCGGACCTTCGGGCCGGACCGATCACGGAACGCCTGACCCAGCTTGGGGCGCGCATCCATGTCGGCCACGCGGCCGAGAACCTTGGCGACGCGCGCGTCGTGGTGATCTCGTCGGCGGTGAAGACCGGAAACCCCGAGCTCGATGCCGCGCGCACGCGCGCCCTTCCGGTGGTGCGCAGGGCCGAGATGCTGGCCGAGCTGATGCGCCTGAAATGGAACGTCGCCGTCGCCGGCACCCACGGCAAGACGACGACCACCTCGCTCGTCGCGGCGCTGCTCGACGCGGGCAGCCTCGATCCCACCGTGATCAATGGCGGCATCATCCAGGCCTACGGCTCGAACGCCCGTCCGGGCGAGGGCCGCTGGATGGTGGTCGAGGCCGACGAGTCCGACGGCACCTTCGTGAAGCTTCCGGCCACGGTCGCCGTGGTCACGAATATCGACCCCGAGCACATGGACCACTACGGCTCGGTCGAGGCGCTGCGGGACGGCTTCGACGCCTTCGTGTCGAACATCCCGTTCTATGGCGCTCTGGTCGCCTGCATCGACCACCCGGAGGTGCAGAGCCTGATCGGCCGTGTCACCGACCGACGCGTTGTGACCTATGGCACCTCGCGCCAGGCCGACATCCGCGCCGAGAACATCGAGCACGACGCGGGCCGGATGCGCTTCGACGTGGTGATCCGCATGCCCGAGGGTGACGAGCGCCACCATGCCATGACCCTGCCGATGCCGGGCGAGCACAACGTCCTGAACGCCCTTGCCGCGATCGGTGTCGCGCGCGAGCTCAAGATTGGCATGGATGCCGTTCGCAAGGGCTTCGAGGGGTTCTCGGGCGTCAAGCGGCGTTTCACGCGTGTGGGCGAGTGGCGGGGGATCCCGATCATCGACGACTACGGTCATCACCCGGTCGAGATCGCGGCGGTGCTGCGCGCCGCGCGGCGGTCCACCTCGGGCCGGGTGATCGCGATCCACCAGCCGCACCGCTACTCGCGGCTGCACGATCTGTTCGAGGAGTTCTGCGCCTGCTTCAACGATGCCGATGTCGTGGCGATCACCGATGTGTACGCTGCCGGCGAGCAGCCGATCGAAGGCATCAGCCGCGACGCCCTGGTGGGCGGCCTGCGCGCGCATGGCCATCGCTCGGCCCATGCCATCAAGGCGCCCGAGGGTCTGGCGGAGTTCGTGGCTGCTCATGCAACGCCTGACGATCTGGTCGTCTGCCTCGGTGCCGGGACCATCTCGGGCTGGGCCAACGCGCTGCCCGGCGAGCTGGCCGCGCGCGACTGAGGCGCGCGCCGTGACGGCGACCGGCCCCGGCCTCAAGCGCCGACTTGGCTTCTGGCTGCTGACGCTCTACGGGGTCGGGGTGATGGTCGGGGCAGGGATCTATGTCCTCGTCGGCGCCGTGGCCGGCGAGGCGGGAACCTGGGCGCCGATCGCTTTCCTGCTGGCCGCCGTGATCGCCCTGCCGACCGCGCTCGCCTATGCCGAGCTTTCCGGCCGGATCCCCGAGGCGGCGGGCGAGGCCGCCTATATCCGCAGCGCGACGGGCCGCGTCTGGGCGGCGGCGGCAATCGGCCTGGCGATCGAGGCGACGGGCGTGGTGTCTGCGGCGGCCGTGCTTCAGGGTGGGGTCGGCTACCTGCGCGCGCTCGTGCCGCTCAACGAGACGCTGCTGGTCGTGAGCATCGCCACCGCGCTGGGCTTCGCGGCCGTGCTCGGCGTGCTCGAATCCCTCCTGCTCGCGGCTGTCCTGACCCTGACCGAGGTGGCTGGCCTCGGCATCGTCGCCGGCGCGGGGATGACAGGCCCGGCCGTCGTGCAACCCGCCGAGGTCGCGACCTTTTCACCGATCGGCATCGGCGCTGCGGGCATTCTCGCCTTCTTCGCCTTCCTCGGCTTCGAGGACATGGTGAACATGGTCGAGGAAACCCGCGACCCTTCACGCGTGATGCCGCGCGCCATCCTCTCGGCGCTGGTGATCACCACGCTGCTTTATGCGCTGGTCTCGTGGGCGGCGGTGCGCACCGTGCCGGTCGCGGACCTTGCTGCCAGCCGTCAGCCGCTGGTGATGGTCTTCGAGCGCGCGACTGGGCAGGGCGCGGGGTTTCTTGCCGTTATCGCCGTCGCGGCCGCGCTGAATGGGGTGCTTGCCCAGATCGTGATGTCGGCGCGGGTGCTCTACGGGCTGGGGCGGTTCGTCCCGGCGCTTGGGGTGTTCCACCACGCACATCCGCGTTTCCGCACGCCGGTGCTCGGAACCGTGGTGGTGACGCTGGCGACGATTTGGCTCGCGCTGACCGCCCCGCTCGTGACGCTGGCCGAGGTCAGTGCGCTGCTGCTGTTGTCGGTGTTCTGTGCCATCAACCTTGCCTTGCTGCAGCTCAGGCGCATGGGCACGGTGCCAGAGGGTGCCTTCTCGGCTCCGGGTTGGGTTCCGGCGACCGGGGCGGCGCTTTCGGGGTTGGCGCTCATCTGGGGGGTGACGACATGAGTGGTCTGGACGGAGCGTCGCTGATGGCGCGCATGCCGAAGGTCCGCGGCCGGCTCACGGCGATGCGCCCGCTCGCGCCGTTGTCATGGCTCAGGGTCGGAGGCCCGGCGGAAGTCTTCTTCCAGCCCGCGGATCCCGATGACCTCTCGGCCTTCCTGCACGACCTGCCGGCCGACGTGCCGGTGATGCCGCTCGGGCTCTGCTCGAACCTGATCATCCGTGACGGCGGGCTGCCGGGCGTCTCGATCCGCCTCGGCGCGGGGTTCGCCAGGCTCGAGGTGATCGACGGCGCGCGTTTGCGGGTCGGCGCTGCCGCGCTCGACAGCCGTGTCGCGATCGCGGCGGCAGAGGCAGGCATCGTGGGCCTCGAGTTCCTGCGGACCATCCCCGGCGCGATCGGCGGTGCGGTCAAGATGAACGCGGGCTGTTATGGGCGCTACATGGCGGACGTGGTCGAGGAAGTGACGCTGCTCGACCGCCTGGGGCGGACGTACCGGCTGGGCCCCGAGGCGCTCGGATTCGGCTATCGTCACTCGGCGATCCCCGACGACCATGTGGTTCTGTCTGCCATCCTGCGCGGAACCGCCGGCAGCCGCGAGGCGTCCGAGGCGCTGATGGCGGACTATCTGGCCCGCCGGGCCGCGACCCAGCCGGTCGACCAGCGCTCCTGCGGCTCGACCTTCCGCAATCCGGCGGGCTTCTCGTCGACCGGGGCCGATGACGATACCCATGACCTCAAGGCATGGCAGCTGATCGATGACGCCGGATGCCGCGGCCTGCGCCGGGGCGGGGCGCAGATGTCCGAGAAGCATCCCAATTTTCTGATCAATGCAGGCGACGCGACGGCCGCCGACCTCGAGGACCTGGGCGAGGAGGTGCGGGCGCGCGTTAAATCGTGCTCGGGCCATGATTTGGTCTGGGAAATCCGCCGCGTCGGGGTTAGAATCACTGCACAATAAAATTCGCCGCACTGATGCGGCGCGCGGACACGGGGGGCATTCAAGAGCCCCGGCCGCGGAAAGTTGAGGCGGGCGGGTATGTCGGGCAGCGAGCGTCCCCGCGTCGCAGTGCTGAAGGGCGGCTTGTCGGCCGAGCGCGAGGTTTCTCTCGTGTCGGGCCGGGAATGCGCAGGTGCGTTGCGGCGTAAGGGCTACCAGGTAGACGAGATCGATGCCGGGCGCGACCTCGCGGCCGTGCTTGCCGGCAATCGTCCCGACGTGGTCTTCAATGCGCTGCACGGCCGATGGGGCGAGGATGGCTGCGTCCAGGGTCTCCTCGAGTGGATGCGAATTCCCTACACCCATTCCGGTGTTCTCGCCTCGGCGCTGGCGATGGACAAGGAACAGACCAAGGTCATCTATGCCGCCCAGGGCCTGCCGGTTGCCGAAGGCCGCCTCGTGCCACGCGAGGAGATCGTCGCCGGTCATCCCATGGCGCCACCCTATGTCGTGAAGCCCTACAACGAGGGGTCTTCCGTCGGCGTCTACATCGTCCGCGAGGCTGCGAACGGGCCGGCGCAGCTGGAGGCCGACGCGCCCGAGGTGATGCTGGTCGAGCGCTTCGTGCCGGGGCGCGAGCTGACCGTCGCCGTGATGGGCGAGCGCGCGCTTGCCGTGACCGACATCGTGACGACCGGCTGGTACGACTACCACGCCAAGTATGCGCCGGGTGGATCGCGTCACGTGGTGCCGGCCGAGATCCCGGCCGAGATCGAGGCCGCCTGCCTCGCGCATGCGGTAACGGCGCATCACGCTCTGGGCTGCCGGGGCCTGAGCCGGACCGACTTCCGCTGGGACGAGACCAGGGGGCTCGATGGCCTCATCCTGCTCGAGACGAACACCCAGCCGGGAATGACCCCGACCTCGCTTGCGCCCGAACAGGCGGCGCATTGCGGGATCAGCTTCGAGGATCTGTGCGACTGGCTGGTGAGGGATGCCTCATGCGGGCGGTGAGGGACGAGGCCGAGGGCGCGGCGCGCCCCGTCGATGCGCCGCCCCGCACCGGGCCGGGGCCGTCGCGGCTGCGCTACCGCATGCAGCGCGCCTGGGCGAAGCCCGGGCTCAGGGCGTTCGTGACGGTCTACCTGCCGTTGTCCCTGGTTGGCGTGCTGGGCTGGCGTGTCGTCTCGGATGACGACCTGCGCCGCCTGGCCGAGACGCGCGCGACCGCGTTGTGGGAAGCGGTGGCGGCGCGGCCGGAATTCGCCCTCAAGGGCATCGAGATCGTCGGCGGATCCGAGGCCCTTCGGGCGCGGGCGCACGAGGCGATTGGACTGGGCGCGGGCGCTTCCTCGCTCGAAGTCGATGTCGCCGCCCTGAGGGCGCGGATCGAGGCGCTCGACGCGATCCGGTCGGCCGCCGTGCGTCTCGACCCGCAGGGGATGCTGCGCGTCGAGATCGACGCCCGCGAGGCCGTGGCGCTGCACCGCGACGCATCGGGCGAGTTGACGCTGATCGATGCCGAAGGCGTCCGCATTGGCGCCGTCTCGCAGCGCGGCCTCTATCCACAGCTTCCACTGATCCTTGGCGAGGGTGGAGAGCGCGCCGTCCATGACGTTCTGTCGCTCATGGATGGCGCGCCCGACCTCGTCCCGCGCATCCGCGCCTTCGTGCGGGTGGGCGAGCGTCGCTGGGACATCGTGCTCGAAGGCGAGCGCGTGATCATGCTTCCCGCCGAGGCGCCGGGTCGGGCACTCGCCCGCGTCATGGCGCTGCACTACGGCGAGGAACTCCTCGACCGCGACATCGCGGTCATCGATATGCGGGTGCCCGAGCGCCCGACCCTGCGCCTTACCCCTTCGGGGGTCGAGGCCCATCGTTTGCGTCAGGCGGTTTCTGCGGAAGGCGGGAAGGACACATGAACTTCGCCCAGATCGAGATGTTCCGCGCCATGCGTTCGCGTTTGCAGACGGCAATCAAACGCGGGCGTATCGGCGTGATCGACATTGGCTCGTCAAAGATCACCTGCCTCGTGCTCAAGCTCGATCCCAGCCGGTTGGCCGAGGCGCGCGGCACCGATCAGCTCGGCACCTCGCTCTTCGGCGCGATCGAGGTGGTCGGCGCGCGCACCGTGCAGTCGCGCGGTGTCCGGCGCGGCGAGATCGTCGACATGGACGAAGCGGCGCGCGCCATCCGGCTTGCACTGCTGACCGCCGAGAAGATGGCGGCGCCCCGTGTCGACCGCGTCGACCAGGTGATCGTGAGCTTCTCGGGCGGGCGCCCGCAAAGCTTCTCGACCATGGGGGAGGTCGAGACCGAGACCGGCCAGGTGACAGAGCGTGACATTTCCGCGGCTTTGGCCGAGGCGCCCGAGCCGCCGATCGGCGAGGGGCGCCAGATCCTGCATGCCCAGCCGGTCGAGATCACGCTCGACCACCAGTCGGGCATCACCGACCCGCGCGGCATGACGGGGCGTCGCCTTTCCATCGCCCAGCATGTCCTGACGGTTGCCGCACGCCCGCTGGCCAACCTCATGGAATGCGTGCGCCGCTGCGACCTCGATCTCGCGGGCGTGGTCAACAGCGCCTATGCCGCCAGTCTCTCGGCGCTCGTCGAGGACGAGCAGCGGACCGGGGCGGTCTGCATCGACATGGGCGGCGGCTCGACCGCCTTCTCGGTGTTCCTGCGCGATCACCTGATCTGCGTCGACCAGATCCGCTTCGGTGGTGACCACGTCACGGCCGACATCGCCTCCGGCCTGATGATGCGCCAGAGCGCGGCCGAGCGGATCAAGACCCTTTATGGCGGTGTCATCCCCACCGGCGCGGACGAGCGCGACCTGATCGATGCCCCGCGCATCGGCGAGGAGGAGACGCCCGAGCGGCGGCAGATCAGCCGCGGCATGCTGATCGGCGTGATCCGGCCCAGGGTCGAGGAAACCTTCCGGCTGCTGCGCGCGCGGCTTGCCGACATCGGCGTCGACGGGATGCCTGGCTCGGCCTATGTGCTGACCGGCGCCGCGAGCCAGCTTCCGGGCGTCGACGAGATGGCGACGCGGATCCTCGGCAGGCGCCCGCGCATCGGTCGTCCTCTGCGGATCGCGGGGCTGCCGCAGTCGCTTTCCGGCCCCGACAGCTCGGCCGCCGTGGGCCTCGCGATCTACGCGCTAAAGCCGCATGACGAGCTGTGGGATTTCGAGGCGCCGCGACCGTGGTCGGCGCGCGGCAGGGCGGTCGAAATCGTCCGCTGGTTCCGCCAGAGCTGGTGAATTCCCGCGTGACGCGCGGGCCGGATTCGGTTAGTCTGTCAATAATATCAGGCAAGAAACGGGTGAGTTCGCAAAAGACGAACCTCCCACATGTAAACGAGGCAGAGAGCATGGTCCTTAATCTTAGGACGCCGGATGAGTACGATCTTCGTGCACGCATTGCCGTGTTCGGAGTCGGCGGCGCGGGCGGAAACGCGATCAACAACATGATCGAGAAGAAGCTCGAAGGCGTGGAGTTCATCGCGGCGAATACCGACGCACAGGCGCTGAGCCACTCGCGGGCTCCGCGCAAGATCCAGCTTGGTGGCGGCGTGACGCGCGGCCTCGGTGCGGGCTCGAAGCCCGACGTGGGCATGTCCGCGGCCGAGGAGTCGATCGAGGAGATCGCGAACCACCTCGACGGCTGCCACATGTGCTTCATCACCGGCGGCATGGGCGGCGGCACCGGCACCGGTGCGGCACCTGTCGTCGCTCGCATCGCTCGCGAGATGGGCATTCTGACCGTGGGCGTGGTGACCAAGCCCTTCGCCTTCGAAGGTGCGCGGCGCATGATGATCGCCGAGGCCGGGGTCGAGGCGATGCAGTCCCATGTGGACACGCTGATCGTGATCCCGAACCAGAACCTCTTCCAGGTCGCCTCGGAGCGCACGACCTTCGTCGAGGCCTTCCAGATGGCCGACGACGTGCTCTACCAGGGCGTGCAGGGCGTGACCGACCTCATGGTCCGTCCCGGCATGATCAACCTCGACTTCGCCGACGTGCGCTCGGTGATGGAGGAGATGGGCAAGGCGATGATGGGCACCGGCGAGGCCGAGGGCGAGACCCGGGCCACCGATGCCGCCGAGAAGGCGATCGCCAACCCGCTGCTCGACGAGGTGAGCCTCAAGGGTGCCAAGGGCGTGCTGATCAACATCACCGGCGGCTACGACCTGACCCTCTTCGAGATGGACGAGGCGGCCAACCGGATCAAGGAAGAGGTCGACGCCAACGCCCTGATCAAGTTCGGCTCGGCCATCGATCCCGAGATGGAAGGCAAGATGCGCGTGAGCGTCGTCGCCACCGGCATCGATGCCGAGGCGGTCGAGCGCGCGCCCGTCGAAACCCAGACCCGGCGTCGCCCGGCGGTGACCGATCCGTCTACGCTGTCGGCGATCCGTGCCGGCCGCGGCCGGGCCGAGACCCCGGTGACGCGCGCGACGGCGACGAGCACGCCTGCGGGTGCGACAGCGCCTGCCGAGCGTCGTGCCGAGCCTGCGGCCGAGGCTCCCGAGGCCGAAGCCGAGCGCCCGGCCGAGCCGGCTGCCGAGAAGACGGCAAGTCCGGCGCCCGCGGCCGAGCAGCGCAGCGCACCGGCGGCCCGCGGCTTCTCGACGCCTAGCCCGCGGCCGCATGAAGCCGCGGCGATGACCGCGCCGTCGCCCGACGACATCCGCGCCCGCGCCGAGGAGGTGCGGCGCCGTGCCGCCGCGGCGCGTGCCGAGCACGAGAGCGCGCGGTCGGCCGAGCATGCCGACGATGTCCCCGGGCTCTTCGATCTCGATGATCGCTCGCTGGACCGGCCGAGCACGCCGAGGGCCGAGGCGGCCCCCGCGACCGAGGCGGCCGCGGGCGGGCGTCAGCTGTTCCGGAACGATCCGCTGACCGCGTCGCGCGGGGCGGAGACGCATGCAACCCCGGCGGCGGGCCAGCCCGCAGCCGCGGAACAAGCGGCTCCGCGTCCTGCGGCGCAGCGCTCGGGCGGGCTCTTCGCGATCAGCAGCCTGATCAACCGTGTCTCGGGTGGGGCACATGCCGACCCGGCGCCGCAGCGTGCGCCGGCATCGCATCAGCGTCACGACGTCGATGACGACGATGGCGACATTCCGGCCTTCCTTCGCCGTCAGGCGAACTGACGGGAACCGGGAGTTCTCTGCGCGTTTTTCAGCCGCCTCCATCGTGAGGCGGCTTTTTTCTTTTTGGCATGGTGAGTTGGCTTTTGTTTCGTGTCTGCAGATGCGCCGGTGTTGCAAAGGGACACAAAGATTGAATTGAGTGCACTGCACAATCGGCCGTACCTGCTTACTTAAGAACGAGAAATCGTGGCGCCGCGCGCCAGAGGCGCGGTCGTCCCGGACGAGGGGCAAGAGCATGAATCTCACGGTCAGACATCCCATCCGCTTCGAGGGCGTCGGACTGCATGGCGGGCAGACGGTGCGCATGACGGTGCGCCCGGCGCCGCGCGGCCATGGCATCGTCTTCCTGCGCAGCGACATCGGCGGCACGGCCGGCATCATCCCGGCGCGCCACGACGCGGTGATCGACACCCGGCTTTGCACCAAAATCTCGAACGCGCATGGCGCGTCGGTGGGCACGGTCGAGCACCTGATGGCGGCGCTCGCGGGCTCGGGTATCTGGGATGCGCTCATCGAGATCGATGGGCCCGAGGTGCCGATCATGGACGGCAGCGCCCGCGAGTTCGTGCTGCGTTTCGCCGAGGCGGGCCTCGTCGAGCTGGGCGGCCGTCGCGGCGCGATCCGTATCGACCGGCCGGTCGAGGTGGTCCAGGGCGAGAAGCGCGCGGCACTGCTTCCGGCGCCGGTCTTCAGCATGCGCTTCGCGATCGATTTCGCGGATCCTGCCATCGGCCGCCAGCACGAGGCGATGTCGCTGACGGGCGGCGCGATGGCCGAGGAACTGGCAGACTGCCGCACCTTCGGCATGCTGGCCGAGGTCGAGGCGCTGCGCCAGGCCGGGCTCGCGCGCGGCGGCAGCCTCAAGAACGCCATCGTCATAGATCACGGCCGCGTGCTGAACCCCGAGGGACTGCGCCGGCCGGACGAGTTCGTGCGTCACAAGATGCTCGACGCGGTGGGCGACCTCGCGCTCGCAGGCGCGCCGATCGTCGGCTGCTACGAGGGTGAGCGCGCGGGGCACGAGATGACGAACCTGCTGCTCCACGCGCTGTTTGCCGCGCCCGACGCTTGGTCGTGGTGCGAGCTTCGCCCGGGGCAGGGCTTCGACCTGCGCCGTGCGCGACTGCCGGCCGCGGACGAGGCGGCGCCGCTCGCCGTCTGACCCCGGGTGGCGCCGTGTCGCAACGGCGTCACGGACGGCTGGGCCTGCGGTGAGCGCCGTGGCGCCAAGCCTGCTCGACCCCCCTTTGCCTCGCGCTGGAACCCGTCTATTGTCGCGCCGACCCGTGCCGCGGCTGCGTTCTCGCGCCGCATGCGGCCCAGAAGACCTGTCAGCCGGAGGTTGCCCCGCATGACGCCCGCCCCGCGTTTCCTGCGCCCCGTCGCGGCCATCGTGCTTGCCGCGTCGCTTTCGGCCTGCTCGATGTTCTCGGGCGAGAAGGAGCCCACGGTCGAGGACCTGAGCGCGAACGAGATCTTCACCCTCGGCCAGCAGCAGCTCGCCGATGGCCAGGAGACCGCCGCGGCAAAGACCTTCAACGAGATCGAGCGGCTCTACCCCTTCTCGCAGCTCGCCAAGCGCGCCCTGATCATGTCGGCCTACGCGTCCTACGAGGGCAAGGACTACCCCAACGCCCGCGCGTCGGCGCAGCGCTACATCGATCTCTATCCTTCGGACGCCGATGCGCCCTACGCCCAGTACCTGATCGCGCTGACCTACTACGACAACATCGTCGATGTCGGCCGCGACCAGGCGCTGACCGTGAACGCGATGAACGAGTTTACCGAGCTCGTGGCCCGCTACCCCGACAGCGACTATGCACGCGAGGCCCAGCTCAAGCTCGATCTCACCCGCGACCAGCTGGCCGGCAAGGAGATGTCGGTGGGGCGCTACTATCTCAAGCGGGGCCACTACACGGCTGCCATCAACCGCTTCAGCGTCGTGATCGAGAAGTACCAGACCACCAGCCAGACGCCCGAGGCGCTGCATCGTATGGTCGAGGCCTATGTCGCGCTCGGCCTGACCGAGGAGGCGGAGCGCGTCGCTCTCGTGCTCGGCACGAACTTCCCGGGCTCCGAGTGGTATTCCGACAGCTACGCGCTGCTGACGGGCGTCGAGACCTTGCCCAAGCCCGACGAGAGCGGCACGTTCAACTCCCTCTACCGGCAGATCATCCTCGGCCACTGGCTCTGACACGCAGGGCGGGGCCGGGAAACAACGGATGCTCAAGGCACTCTCGATCCGCAACATCGTGCTGATCGAGGCGCTCGACCTCGACTTCGGCACCGGGCTGAACGTGCTGACGGGCGAGACCGGGGCGGGCAAATCGATCCTGCTAGACGCGCTGGGCTTCGCGCTGGGGCGCAAGGTGCGCCGTGACCTGCTGATGGCCGGGGCATCCGATGGCGGCGTGACCGCCGAGTTCGCCGTGGCACCCGATCACGCCGTGCACGCGATGCTCGACGAGCTCGGTCTTGCAGCGGAGGAAGGCGACATCGTGATCCGCCGCCTCGCCTCCGCCAACGGGCCGGCGCGCGCCTTTCTCAACGACCAGCGCGTGAGCGCCGAAGCGCTGCGCCGGGTCGGAGAGCTTCTGGTCGAGGTGCATGGCCAGCATGACGACCGGGGCCTGCTCGACCCCAGGGCGCATCGCGGCCTGCTCGACGCCTTCGCCGGGATCGAGGCCGAGCTTGCCGAGACGCGCGAGCGCTGGCGTGCGGCCGAGGCGGCGCGGCGCGCGCTCGATGCCGCGCGAGACCGGTTAGCCAGGGCCGCCTCGGATGCCGACTTTTTGCGCCACGCGGTGGCCGAGCTCGAGAAGCTGGCGCCACAGCCGGGCGAGGAGGAGGCGCTCGATGCCGAGCGGCGTCTCATGCAGGTCGCGGTCCGCATCGGCGAGGAGGTCGCCAAAGCGGCGCAGGCACTGTCCACCGAGGGGGCCGAAGGCTTGATGGCCGGCGCGCTCTCGCATCTCACCCATGCCGCCGCCCGTGCCGAGGGGCGGCTCGAGGCTGCAATCGAGACGCTCGACCGCGCCATGGTTGAACTGGGCGAGGCCCAGCGCAGCGTCGACGACGCGCTCGAGGCGCTGGCCTTCGACCCCCAGCGGCTGGAGGTGGTCGAGGAGCGGCTGTTTGCGATCCGAGGCCTTGCGCGCAAGCACAACGTGCTGCCGTCCGAACTGCCCGATCTGGCCCTCGACCTGGCCCGGCGGCTCGACGAGATCGATGCGGGCGAGGAACGTATCTCGGCTCTCGAGGCCGAGGCCGGGACCGCCGCGCGCGCCTATGACGATGCGGCCGCGGCCCTGTCAGCGGCGCGGCACGCTGCCGCCGCGCGGCTGGACGCGCGCGTAACTGAAGAACTCGCGCCGCTGCGCATGGAGGCCGCGCGTTTCCGCACCGTCCTCACGCCGGGTCGCCGCGGCCCCGAGGGCAGCGACGAGGTGTCCTTCACCGCCGCGATCAACCCGGGTGCGCCCGAGGGGGCGATCGACCGGATCGCCTCGGGGGGCGAGCTGTCGCGCTTCCTGCTCGCGCTCAAGGTCTGCCTCGCGGCCCGGACCTCGGGCCTGTCGCTCGTCTTCGACGAGATCGACCGCGGCGTCGGCGGCGCCACGGCCGATGCCGTCGGCCGCCGCCTTGCCCGGCTGTCCGAAGGCGCGCAGGTGCTTGTCGTCACGCACAGCCCGCAGGTTGCGGCGCAGGGCCGCCACCATTACCGTATCTCGAAGTCGACCGACGGCCACGTGACGCGGACCGATGTGATCCCCGTTGCCGCGGCTGCCCGCATCGACGAGATCGCAAGGATGCTGGCGGGTGACGTGATCACTCCCGAGGCGCGCGACGCCGCCCGTGTCCTGATGGAGAAGGCGGGATGACATGGGCGAGTACCTCGTCCACAGCGCCGAGGGCTTCGCGGGACTTGCAGAGTCGATCTCGGGGAAGGGCAAGGACGGCATCGAGACCTTCCTCAGCAGCCCGGCACCCCTGATCATTCTCGGCGTCGCGGCGATCCTCCTGATCGTGCGCAAGCTGCGCTGAGCCGGCCGCGCGCGCGGGACATCAGTTTCCCGGAACTAGCTTGCCCGGGTTCAGGATGCCCTGCGGATCAAGTGTGCGCTTGAGCGTGCCCATCACCTGCCACGCTTCGCCATGCTCGGTCGACATGTAGCGCATCTTGCCGACCCCCACGCCGTGCTCGCCCGTTACGGTGCCACCAAGACGGAGCGCGCGTTCCGAGATCCGGCCGGCCAGGCGCTCGGCCTCGGCCTGCTCGGCCGCGTCTGCCGGGTCGATCAGCAGAACGATGTGGAAGTTGCCGTCCCCGACATGGCCCACAAGGGGCGCGATCAGCCCGCTCGCCTCGATGTCGGCGCGGCTCTCGAGGATCGCCTCTGCAAGGCGCGAGATTGGCACGCAGGCATCCGTCACGTAACCACGCGCACCGGGCCTGAGCGATTGCTGCGCATAATAGACCTTGTGCCGGGCTTCCCACAGCCGCGTGCGCTCCTCGGGCTTGTCGGTCCAGGCGAAGCCGGTGGCGCCGTGCCCGGCCGCGATCTCTCCAAGCATTTCGGCCTGTTCGGCGACACTGGCGGGGGTGCCGTGGAACTCGAGAAACAGCGTCGGCTGCTCGGGCATGTCGTATCCCGAATAGCCGTTGAAGCCGCGGACCGTCAGCTCGTCGAGCAGCTCGATCCGCGCGACCGGGACACCCATCTGGATCGTCTCGATCACCGTGCGCACCGCGGCATCCATGTCGGGAAATCCGCATGTGGCGGCCGAGATCGCCTCGGGCACGCCATGCAGCCGAAGCGTGAGTTCGGTGATGATGCCCAGCGTCCCCTCGGCGCCGACGAAGAGGCGCGTGAGGTCATAGCCGGCCGAGGACTTTCGTGCCCGGCTGCCGGTGCGGATCACGCGCCCGTCGGCCAGGACCACCTCGAGCGCCATCACCGCCTCGCGCATCGTGCCGTAGCGAACTGCGCAGGTGCCCGACGCGCGTGTCGAGGCCATGCCGCCCAGCGACGCATCCGCCCCCGGGTCGACCGGGAAGAACAGCCCAGTGTCGCGCAGTTCCTCGTTCAGTCGTTTGCGCGTCACGCCGGGCTGCACCACGGCATCCATGTCTTCGGGGTGAACCGCCAGGACACGGTCCATGCGCGTGAAATCGAGCGTGACGCCGCCACGCAGCGGGATCACGTGGCCCTCGAGCGAGGTGCCGGTTCCCCAGGGAACGATCGGGCAGCCGTGCTCGCTGCAGATCCGTGCGATCTCGGCCACCTCGGCCGTGGTCTCGGGCCAGATCACGGCATCGGGCAGATGCGGCTCATGATAGGACTCATCGCGGCCATGCGCCTCGCGCATCGCCTGCGCGCGGCTCAGGCGCGAGCCGAACCGCGGCTCGAGAAGGGCAAGGGCGGAGTCGATCGTCATGGCGGGCTGCCTCGGGGAAAAACGGAGTGTTGCGCGGCACAGTAGCCGAACTATCCTGCCCCGCAACAGGGAGGCCCATCCATGACCGATACCGCGCCGGCCGCCGCGGCCGTCCGTACTGCGCGCCAGCAGGTCGAGCCCGGCTGGATCGACTACAACGGCCACATGAACGTGGCCTATTACACGCTGGCGTTCGATCGCGCGCTGGACGATCTCTACGAGTCCCTCGGCATCGGGCCCACCTCGGCCCGGCGCGACCGGCTTGGGCCGATGGCGCTGCAGACGCAGATCCACTACCTCGCCGAGCTGCTCGAGGGCGAGGCGTTCCATTGCGAGGTCCAGATCCTCGACGCCGACGACAAGCGCGTGCATGTCTTCGCCACCATGATCGCCGAGGAGGATGGACGCCGCGTCGCCACCTACGAGTCGCTCACGATCAATGTCGATCTCGAGGCGCGCCGCTCGGCCCCCTTCGCGCCCGAGGCGGCCGCACGCGTCCGCGAGCTGGCGGCCGCGCATGCCGGCCTGCCGCGACCGGAGCAGGCCGGGCGCAGCATCGCCATCCGCCGCAAGGGCTGAGCCGGTGCCCGTTTGCCGCCATGACCCGATGGCGGAGGGTTTTAATAATCGCGAAAAGCGCTTAGGCTTGATTTCCCGACATTTTGATGCGGCGTAACACCATGCCGAACAGCGAGAGTCCGGTTGCCCGGCTCTTTACGCCCATTCGACTGCGCCTTTGGGCGAGGCTCCGGCTCCTGCGCGTGCGCCTCAAGCAGATCGAGCCGACGAACCAGATCGTGCTCTGGCTGATCGCCATCGTCGTCGGCGTCGTGACGGGGCATGCGATCACCCTGTTTCGCGCGGCCATTCCGTTCCTGCAGACGATCTTCTACGGCACCACCGACGAGATGATCCACACGGTCGCCGGCGCTCTGCCCTGGTACCTGGTGTTGCTCATCCCGGTCCTCGGGGGGCTGATCGTGGGCGTGATCCTCACGCGGTTCACGCCCGACGGCAAGGCCCGCGGCGTCGCCGACGTGATCCATGCCGCAGCCCTGGGAGGCGGGCGGGTCAATCGCCGTGTGGGCATCGGCTCGGCGCTCGCCGCGCTGGTCACGCTCTCGACCGGCGGCTCGACCGGGCGCGAGGGGCCTGCGGTGCATATCGGCGCCGTGATCGCCTCGTGGGTGTCTGACCGGCTCAAGGCGCCGGACGTCGCCGCGCGCGACATCCTGGGCTGCGCGGCCGCCGCAGCCGTCTCGGCCAGCTTCAACGCGCCGATTGCGGGGGCGCTCTTCGCCCTCGAGGTCGTGCTTCGCCATTATGCCCTGCACGCCTTCGGGCCGATCGTCATCGCCTCGGTCGCCGGCGCCGTCGTCAGCCGGATCCATCACGGCAATGTCACCGAATACGCGCTGCCGGTGCACACGCTCGGCTTTTACCAGGAGATGCCCGCCTTCCTGCTGCTTGGCGTCGTCTGCGGGCTCACCGCGGTGGTGATGATGCGCACGATCTTCTTCGCCGAAGGCATTGGCGACCGTGTCCAGCGCCTGCTGCACATTCCGCGCTGGCTGCGTCCCGCGGTTGCGGGCTTCGTGCTGGGGCTGATCGCGCTCGAGTTTCCCCACATCATCGGCGTCGGCTACGAGACGACGACGCTTGCGCTCAAGTCCGAGCTTGCGCTCACGACCGCGGTGATCTTCGCGGTGGTGAAGGTCATCGCGGTGGCGGCGACCTTCTCGGGCCATATGGGGGGCGGGATCTTCTCGCCGGCGCTGATGCTCGGCGCGCTGACCGGCACGGCGTTCGGGTCGATCGCGATCGATGTCTTCCCTTCCGTTGCCGGCAGCCAGGGCCTTTATGCCTTGGCAGGCACCGGGGCGGTGGCCGCGGCCGTTCTCGGCGCGCCCATATCATCCACGCTGATCGTCTTCGAACTGACCGGTGACTGGCAGGCAGGGATCGCGGTGATGGTGGCGATCTCGTCGGCCAGCGTGGTGGCCGACCGCCTGGTGGCGCGCAGCTTCTTTCTCACGCAGCTCGAGCGCGACGGCCTGAAGCTGGCCTACGGGCCGCAGGACTATCTCGCCCGCACGCTCAAGGTCACCCATGTTATGCGCCTGCGCGGCGCCGAGAACGGTGCCTCTGACAGTGCGTGCTGGGAACTGCACCGGCAGGGCGCCTACCTGCGCCGTAACGACACGCTGGAGCACGCCCTGCCGTTGCTTGAGCGGGTCAAGGGATCGTTCTTGCCGGTGGTGGACGAGCCCGCCGAGGAAGGCGGCGAGCCCGAGCTTCTTGGCGCGGTCTTCCATGTCGACGCGCTGCGCGCCTACAGCCGTTGCCTCGAGGACGAGCTGCGCGAGGAACACGGCTGACGCCGCGTTCCACCGCGGCGTTACAGCATTTCGACGGCCGCCTTTTCGGGGTAGAAGGCGATCAGCCCCGCGATGGCCTCGAGCCCGGCCCGCGGGTTTTCATAGGACCAAGCCGCGTCCTCGATGGGGCCCGACTTTGCCATGATGTGGAAATGGCTCGCCTCGCCCTTGTGCGGACAGACGGTGCGCGTCGGCGAAGCGTCCAGAAACTCCATGCCGATATCGGCGCGGGGGATGTAGAACACGGGCGCGTGCCCCGCCTCGTCGAGCCGCATCGCCGCGGTGCTCTCGGCGATTACCGCGCCCCCGGCGCGCACGACGATCGTGCCGCCCGCGGGCGACAGCGAAATTCTATCCGTCATCGGGAGTCCTCCAGATCCAGCCGACCGCCCCACAATGCGCCGGACGGCACGGGCGGGCAACTCATTGCGTGTCCAGCGGCGCGCAGGCCCGGCTCAGCCAGGCCGCCGTTTCCGCTGGCACGACGGGGCTCAGTTCGTCCCGGACGCGTGCGTGATAGCTGTCGAGCCAGGCGCGCTCGTCGGCGTCCAGCAGGTCCGGCACGATCATCCGGCGGTCGATCGGCGCCAGTGTCAGCGTCTCGAACCCCAGCATCGTCCGGTCACCGCCCTCGGGGATCGAGGGCTCGGTCACGACGACAAGGTTCTCGATCCGGATGCCGAAGGCGCCGTTCCGGTAGTAGCCGGGCTCGTTCGACAGGATCATGCCGGGCTCGAAGGGCACCTCGCCGCCGCGGCGCGAGAGGCTCTGCGGCCCTTCATGTACGTTCAGATAGCAGCCGACGCCGTGACCCGTGCCGTGGTCGTAGTCGAGCCCCGCCCGCCATAGCGCGGCGCGCGCCAGCGGGTCGAGGTCGCGGCCGGTCAGCCCCTTGGGCCAGCGCGCACGGCTGATCGCGATCATGCCCTTGAGCACCAGGGTGAACGGTCTGCGCGCCGCGTCCGGCGCGGCACCCAGCGCCATGGTCCGGGTGATGTCCGTCGTGCCGTCCCGATATTGAGCGCCTGAATCCACGAGCAGCAGCTCGCCGGGCGACAGCGCGCGGTTGGTCTTGCGGTTCACGCGGTAATGAACGATCGCGCCGTTCGGCCCCGAGCCGCAGATCGTGTCGAAGGCAATGTCCATCAGTGCGCCGGTATCGTCGCGGAACGCCTCGAGGCGTTCGACCACGTCGATCTCGGTCAGCGCCTCGCCCGCATCCACCGCCGTCTCCAGCCAGTGCAGGAACCGGGCAAAGGCGGCGCCGTCGCGCAGGTGCGCCGCGCGCATCCCTGCAAGCTCGGCGGGGTTCTTGCGCGCCTTGGGCAAGGCGCAGGGATCGCGGCCCCAGTCGATGCGTGCGCCGGCAGTCTCGAGCCGCGTCGCGATCCGGACCGGAGCGCTCGTCCTGTCGAGCCGGACCTTTGCATCCCCCAGCCCCGCCAGCACGCCGTCGAGCGCGTCGGCCGGGTGCACCGTCACGCCGTTGCCCAGATGGGCCATCACCGCGCCATCGAGCTTGTCGGGGTCGATGAACAGGTCCACTTCCGACGACTTGCGGATCAGTGCGAAGCAATGCGCGACCGGGCTCCGGGCCAGGTCGCCGCCGCGGATGTTGAGCAGCCAGGCGATCGAGTCGGGCAAGGACAGGAACGCGGCGTCGATCCCTCCCTCCTCCAGCGCACGGCCGACAAGCGCGCGCTTTTCTGCCGCGGCCTCGCCAGCCAACTCGGCGGGCTGGATGCTCACGGCGCCGGTCGGAGAAGGCGGCTGGTCCTCCCAGATCGTGTCGAGAGGGTTTGGCTCGAGGGGCACCAACGCGCCGCCGCGCGCGCTTACCGCCTCGTTGAGCCGGTCGAACTCGGCGCGTCCATGCAGCCAGGGGTCGAAGCCGAGGCGCGCGCCCTCGGGGAGAGCGCGCCGCAGCCAGCTTTCGGGCGTGGTCTCGTGGGTCGCGACCACCTCGAAGACGCCGCCATCCACCTGGTCGGCCGCCTGCAGCGTGTAGCGCCCATCGACGAAGATGGCCGCTCGCTCGGCCAGCACGATCGCAAGCCCGGCCGAGCCTGTGAACCCCGTGAGCCAGGCCAGCCTCTCGTCATGCGGTGCGACGGTCTCGCCCTGGTGCGCGTCCGCCCTTGGCACGAGGAATCCGTCCACGCCTGTCTCGATCAGGGCCGCGCGCAGGCGCGCCGCCCGCTCCGGGCCCATGCTGCCATCGGCGGCTGAGTCGAATGTCTGGTACATGCTGCTCGGCGTCCACCCCTTCGCGCGCTCCCGGCGCGCCGCGGCGCCATGCTGGCGGCGGGTCGGTCACGCGGCAAGTGATAAAATTGCCGTGACCTGTTGCTGCGGCGCACCATTGACGTGTTGCATTTCGGGGCATTCATCGTATATGTTGTCAAGGTTGCGTTAAGCCGGATGAAGACCGGCGGCGAGTGGCCTGAGTATTCAGCATAATTCGGAAGTGGGACGGGGCAGGCATGGGCAGGCTTGCGGCAGCGATTGCATTCATGATTGCGGCGGTGGCGCCGGGGCAGGGGCCCGCGGCGACGGACGCGGTCTTCGGATACTGGTTGTCCGAGAACGAGCGCGCGATCATCGAGATGAGCCAGTGCGGCTCGACGCTCTGCGGCCGCATGGTCTGGCTGAGCGATCCGGTCGACGCGAGCGGCACCCCCAAGCGTGACGCCAAGGGCGCGCCCCTTTGCGGCATTCACCTCGTCGACGGCTTCCGTCAGCGCGACATCGGCCGCTGGGCCGATGGCGACATCTACAATCCCCGCGACGGCAAGACCTATTCGGGCCGGCTGACGCTGATCGACGCAGACCGTCTCGAGGTTCGCGGCTATGTCGGCGTGCCGGCATTCGGCAAGAGCCAGATCTGGACGCGCACGGACGGTGACCGCGGCGGCTGCTGAGCCGCGCTGTTACCCTTTCGGCTGGCCGGAGACCGATGCCCCCGCGCCGTTGGCGATCTCGTCGGGTGAGAACCCGATCAGCAGCGTGACCGCGCGACCGGTCTCGTCCTCGACCTCGATCCGCTCGGCCACTCTTCCCCTCCGGAACCCGATGCTGTCGCCCCGGCCGGCAAAGACATGGTCGGTCTGGCCCTTGAGCGTCAATTCCACCGCGCCATCGGGCAGGTGGCGCAGCATGCCCACCGGGCCGCGCAGGTCGCGCAGCAAGGTGATGCGATCGCCCACATCCTCGGCGACGATCACGAGGTCGAGCCCCAGCGCGCTCGACTGGAGCCGCGCCGTCGTCCCCACAGCGTAAGCCATCTCGCTCCGCGGCACTGTCAGGATGCGGTCGAGCGCAAGCAGGCGGCAGCCGCACAGGTCTGCAGTGTCGCTCAGCGCCGCGAGGCAGGCCCTGACCGACGCCTCCGCAGCATCGGCGGGGCTGCCAGTCTCGGCGCCGCCGGCGACGCCGACGGCCGGGCAGATCTCGGGCGGAGACCCGCGTGAAATTGCACGCGGTGCGCCAAGTCCAAGGAACTTCTGCCCCTCTTCGCTGTTTGTCAGATAGGGAAGTGCTTCGACTCCGACGAAACGGGCGTCCGTTCGGGCGGACAACGCGGCGGGATCGAGCCTGGTGGACTGAAGCCGGACGAGCGCCAGATCGGCGTCATTTCTGGCTTCGATGATCGGGGGTTGATCGAGAACGATGAATGACCGGGTATCTCGCAAGCTGGACGAGCCCGTGCGGCTTTCCGTGGCGCCGCAGGCTGCAATGCTCAACACGCAAGCAAGAGCCGCTGCAGGGCGGAAGGTGATTCGCATCTTTAAACCGAAGGGTTTATCGCCCATAGTTGCGAAGGACTCCCGAATCGCTCCTTTGGAGCGTGATATTGAAGCCGGGTCAAATGGGGCTTTTCGCGGGCGCAGAGATGATGAGAATATGGCGGAGCACCCGTTCCGCGATGGAGGCTTGAGGGTGAGCGACGAGAGCAAGGCGTCGGGTTCCGTGGTTGCCGGCCGCGTAAAGTGGTATGACGCCGTGAAAGGGTACGGTTTCGTCGTGCCAGACAGCGGCGACGGCGACATCATGGTTCATGCCTCCTGCGTGCGCAGCTTCGGTCGAACCGCGCTCCCCGAGGGGGCACGGGTCGAGGTGATAACGGCCGAGGGCGCCCGTGGTCTTCACGCGCAGGAGATCCTCAACGTCGCCGATCCCGACCCGCAGGTCGAGGGCGCCTATCCGGGCTCGGCAGAATCGCCGCGTCCCACGGATTTCCTCGGTCCCGAGGCGGATGTTGGACCCCTCCAGCCCGCGCGGGTCAAGTGGTTCGACAAGCAAAAGGGCTTCGGTTTCGTGAACGTGTTCGGCATCGCCGAGGACGTCTTCGTCCACATGGAGATCGTGCGCCGCAGTGGCTTTGCCGATCTCTCCAGTGGCGAGGGCATGGCGGTGCGGACCTTCCGCGGGCCCCGCGGGCTGATGGTCGCCGAGGTCCGCCTGTGGGACGCCGGCGCGCAACCCGAGGGCGGAGCCGCGGCGCACCCTGGATGAGGCGTCGCCACATCGCACCAGACGGTCTTGTCAGGCCCGCCGCGCTGGCGGGCCTGATCGCATTGTGCCTCGCCGTGCCCGTCGCGGCCGCGGACCCGGCCTGCGCGCCTGACCGCGTTACCCTGATCGCGTCGCCCGAGCCGGTCAGCTACCGCGTCGAGATCGCCGACGATCCCGACGAGCAGGCCCGCGGGCTGATGTTCCGAACGCAGATGGACGAAGATGCGGGAATGCTCTTCATCTTCCCGTCGCCGCGGTCGGCGGCGTTCTGGATGAAGAACACGGTCCTGTCGCTCGACATTATTTTCATCGACGCGACGGGCCGCGTCCTGAACGTCGCCGAGAAGACGACGCCGTTCTCAGAAGCCGTTCTCCCGTCTGACGGCGAGGCGCTTGCGGTTCTCGAGGTCCATGCCGGCGAGGCCGCGCGCCGCGGCTTCGGCCCCGGGACGCAAGTTATCCACCCGGCATTCACCGCCGCGCCAGCCGAGCACCGCTGTCCCTGACGGCGCGCGATCGCGGCTTGCCGCAAGGGCGCGGCTCCTGTATCCGCCATCTCTGTCGGGGCGTAGCGCAGCCTGGTAGCGCGTCGGTTTTGGGTACCGAAGGCCGCCAGTTCGAATCTGGCCGCCCCGACCATGCACCACAGCTGCAGTCGATCTTGCGTCCTCAGCCGCGATCCGTGCCGGGCAGGAGCAGACCCTCGAGCACCGCGCGCAGGCGCGCGGGCAGCGCCACCGGGCGCCGGGTCTCGCGGTCGACATAGACATGGGTAAAGGCACCCGCGGCGGCGGCGTCATCGGCGCCCTCGCGAAAGATCCCGAGCGCATAGCTGACCGAACTGCGCCCCAGCCGGTCGACCCTCAGGCCGGCCTCGACCGTCTGAGGGAAGGCGAGCGGGGCGAAATAGCTGCACCGGGTCTCGACCACCAGGCCGATCACCGGGCCGTCGTGGATGTCCAGGGCGCCGGCTTCGATCAGGTGGCCGTTCACTGCCGTGTCGAAGAACGAGTAGTAGCGCACGTTGTTCACGTGGCCGTAGATATCGTTGTCCGACCAGCGCGTGGTGATCGGGCGGAACGCCGCGAAGGCGTCACGCCGCGGCGCGACGGGACGGTCCGCCGTCATGCCGGAACGCACCTTTCCATTCGGATCTCAGCGCCCCGCGGCCGCGCGCGGGCCGCCGCCCACCTTGACCGTCCCGGTTCCGGGATCGGGGCCGCGCATCTTCGAGGAACCCGTGTTCGCCGGGGCGCCGCGCTCGCGATAGGGTGTGCGGTCGAAATGCGCGCGATAGCATTTCGAGAAATGCGAGGGCGAGGTGAAGCCGCAGGCCAGCGCCACGTTGATCACGCTCATGTCGGTCTGCAGCAGCAGGCTGCGCGCCTTGTCGAGCCTCAACTCCATGTAATAGCGCTTGGGCGAGCGGTTGAGATACCGCCGGAACAGCCGCTCGAGCTGGCGCGTCGACATGTTCACCGCCTCCGCCAGGTCCGACGGGCTCACCGGATCCTCGGTCGAGCGCTCCATCATCTGGATCACCTGCACCAGCTTCGGGTGGCGCACGCCGATACGGGCGGGCACGCTCAGGCGCTGCTCGTCATTGTCCGAGCGCATCGGCGTGTGGATCAGGCAGTCCGCGACCAGCGAGCCCAGGTCGGCGCCATGCTCGTCGGCGATCAGGTGCAGCATCATGTCGGCCGACGAGGTGCCGCCCGCGCAGGTGAACACCCCGTCATCGACAACGTAGAGCAGCTTCGAGAGCTTCGCCTCGGGGAAGTCCTCGCCAAAGGCGGCGTGGTTCTCCCAGTGGATGGTGCAGCGCTTGCCGTCCAGCAGGCCGGCCTTCGCCAGGACATGCGCCCCGGTGCACAGCGCGCCGACGCGCGCGCCGCGGCGCGCCTGCTTGCGCAGCCAGGTCAGCACCGGTTTCGACGCCGCGCGGTCCAGGCCGAAGCCCGTGCAGACGACCAGCGAACTGTCGCGGTTCACGTCCTCGATCGGGCCGTCGACCATCACCGTCGTGCCGTTCGAGCATTCCACCGGGTCGCCCGTCTCGGAAACCAGCCGCCAGGCGTAGAGTGGCTTGCGCGCCATGCGGTTCGCGACGCGCAGCGGCTCGATGGCCGACGCGAAGGCGATCATCGAGAACATCGGGCACAGAAGGAAGACGAACTCCCGCGGCTTGGTCGCCTCGGGTTTCGGCGTTTGCGGTGCGGCGACTGAGCCCATGGCGCTCTCTACGACCTCATCGTTCAGGTCTGCGCGAATCATTGCACAAATGCGACATTGACGCCGCATTCGTGCCTGCGTCAAGGGCGGCTCAGGCGCCTCTGGCCTCTGCCGCGCGGGTCTGCTAGAGCGTGCGCATCCACGATCAGGAGAGCCGACCATGACCCAGAACTGGAGTCGCGAAAGCTGGCGCAACCATGTCGCCCTGCAGATGCCCGTCTACGAGGACGAGGCGGCGGTGGCGCGCGTTACCGGTCGCCTGGCCAGCTATCCGCCGCTCGTGTTCGGGGGCGAGGCGCGGCGTCTGAAATCGCATCTGGCCGAGGTTGCGGAAGGCAAGGCTTTCCTGCTCCAGGGCGGCGACTGCGCCGAGAGCTTCGCCGACTTCAAGGCCGACAACATTCGCGACACCTTCCGCGTGATGCTGCAGATGGCGGTGGTGCTGACCTATGCCGCGCGCGTGCCCGTCGTGAAGGTGGGCCGCATGGCCGGCCAGTTCGCCAAGCCGCGCTCGGCGCCGACCGAGACCGTGGGCGGGGTCGAGTTACCGTCCTACCGCGGTGACATCGTCAACGGGTTCGACTTCACACCCGAGGCCCGCATCCCGGATCCCGAGCGGATGGTCACCGCCTACATGCATTCGGCGGCGACGCTGAACCTGCTGCGCGCCTTCGCGACCGGCGGCTATGCCGACCTGCACCGGGTGCAGAGCTGGAATCTCGAATTCGCCAAGGGCAGCCCGCAGGTCGAGAAGTACCAGCACATCGCCGACCGGATCTCGGCCGCGATCGACTTCATGGGCGCCTGCGGCGTGACCTCGGACACGATGGAGACGCTCAGGACCGTCGAGTACTACACCTCGCACGAGGCGCTGCTCCTGCCCTACGAGGAAGCGCTGGCCCGCGTCGACTCGACCACCGGCGAGCCCGTGGCCTGCTCGGGCCACATGCTCTGGATCGGCGACCGCACCCGCCAGCCCGACGGCGCGCATGTCGAGTTCTGCCGCGGCGTGATCAACCCGATCGGGCTGAAATGCGGCCCGACGCTGGATCCGGACGAGCTTCTGCGCCTCGTCGACATCCTGAACCCCAAGAACGAGGCGGGACGCCTCACGCTGATCTGCCGGACCGGCGCGGGCAAGGTGGCCGATCACCTGCCTGGCTGGATCCGCGCGATCGAGCGTGAAGGCCGCAAGGTGGTCTGGTCCTGCGATCCGATGCACGGCAACACCATCAAGTCGGCCTCGGGCTACAAGACCCGCCCTTTCGACAAGGTGCTGCAGGAGGTGCGCGAGTTCTTCGACGCCCACGGCGCCGAGGGGACCTATGCCGGCGGCGTGCATTTCGAGATGACCGGACAGGACGTGACCGAGTGCATGGGCGGGATGCAGGACCTCACCAGCGAGGACCTTGCCAGCCGCTATCACACTGCCTGCGATCCGCGGCTCAACGCGAGCCAGTCGCTCGAGCTTGCCTTCCTGCTCAGCGCGGAGCTCGAGGAGATCATGGCGGCACGGCGCGCGGCGGTCACGGTCTGAGCGTGAGCGCACGGGTCGTCGTCCTCACCGCGCCGCGCGAGCGGGGCCTGACGGACACCGAGATCGCGGCGGCGGGGCGGCATGTCGATGGCGACACGCCCCGCCGTCTCGGCCCGGCCTCGGCCGAAATCGCGACGGAGCGCAGCCCCGATACGGCGCGGATCGCGGCGGCGTTGCCGGCGGTGGACGTCAACGTCGTGCCCGCGGAGGGCCGGCGCAAGCGCATCCTGATCGCCGACATGGATTCGACCATGATCCCGGTCGAATGCATCGACGAGATTGCCGATTTCGCCGGCGTGAAGCCGCAGGTCGCCGCGATCACCGAACGCGCGATGCAGGGCGAGCTCGATTTCGAGGGCGCGCTGCGCGCACGCGTGAAGCTGCTCGAGGGCCTCGAGGAGGCGGTGCTCGCGCGCGTCCATGCCGAGCGGGTCAGCCTCAACCCGGGCGCCGCCGCGCTGGTGCGCACGATGCGGGCGGCCGGGGCGCATACGCTGCTGGTCTCGGGCGGCTTTACCTATTTCGCGACGCGCGTTGCCGCGGAAGCGGGCTTTGCCGAGGCCCGCGCGAACGTGCTGCTTGCCCGGGACGGCCGCCTGACGGGTCACGTCGCCGAGCCGATCCTGGGCCGCGAGGCCAAGCTTGCCGCCCTGCGCGAGGCCGCCGCGGCGATGGGCGTCGGGCCCGAGGCGGTGCTCGCCGTCGGCGACGGGGCGAACGACCTTGCGATGGTCGAAGCGGCGGGGCTTGGCGTCGCCTATCACCCCAAGCCCGCGCTGGCCGAGCGCGCCGACGCCGTCATCCGCCATTCCGGGCTGGACGCGCTTCTTGCCCTCCAGGGCTATGCCGAGGATGAGATCGCCGGCTTTTGATCGCGATTGCCGCGGGCCGCGTCTTCGGATGACGGCGCCGTCGCCCGCCTCAGCGCCAGAGCCGCTCGCCGTATTCCGCCTCGAGCCCCGCATAGAGCTCGGCGACCTCGGGGCCATAGCCGTTGAACTTCATCGTCGGGATGGTCTTCTCGGTGCCCAGCACGCGTTCGTCCGCCTGGCTCCAGCGCGGATGCGGGACGGCCGGGTTCACGTTCGCCCAGAAGCCGTACTCGCTGGCCTGCAGCTCCTCCCAGAAGCTGACCGGGCGCTCCTCGACAAAGCTCACGCGCACCACGGACTTGATCGACTTGAAGCCGTACTTCCAGGGCAGATGCAGCCGGATCGGCGCGCCGAACTGCTTGTGCAGCACCTTGCCATAGGCACCGACGACCATCATCGCCAGCTCGTTCGTGGCCTCGGCCATCGTCAGCCCCTCGACATAGGGCCAGGGATACCAGTGCTGGCGCTGGCCGCGCGCGACGTCGGGATCCTTGAAGGTCTCGAACCGCACATATTTTGCGCCCGACAGCGGCTTGGCCATCTCGACCAGCCGCGCGAGCGGGAAGCCGATCCAGGGCACGACCATCGACCAGGCCTCGACGCATCGGTGGCGGTAGACCCGCTCCTCGAGCGGCATCTTCGCGATCAGGTCATCCGCGCCGATGGTGATCGGCGTCTCGACCAGCCCGTCGATAGCAATCGTCCAGCCGTCGGTCTCGAGAGCCTGCGCCGCACGCGCGATCTGCTTGTGCGAGCCGAACTCGTAGAAATTGTTGTAGGTCGAGTTGATCATCTCGTCCGTGATCGCCCGCCCGGCATCGGAAAAGCGCGGACTGCGCTCGGGCATCGGTGCGAAGGGTTCCTCCGGCGCGGCCGCATCCGCAGGTCCCGTCACGCCCGACAGCGCGCCCGCCGCCAGCAGGCCACCGCCCGCGGCCAGGATCGCGCGCCGGTTCCAGAACACGGGCTCGGGCGTCGCGGCGCTCTCGGGCAGGGCCCAGCGCGGTTTGCGGATGATCCTCATGTCCAGTCCTCGCGGCAGAGTTCGTTAAGCATGACCACTCTGCACGAAAAACTAGGGCACGCCGCAACACCAGAAAGCCGTGAACACGTGCTTGTGTCCGCGGCGCATAAAAAAACCGGGCCACTTGGGCCCGGCCGAGTTCAACAGGGAGGTATCACAACCTGAGGCGATACCAGCGGTAGCGCCTCGACAGCCGAGATAAGCTGTTGCAGGGCTGCCTGCAAGTTGCTCATTGGTCGCAGCCACGCAAGTCAGCTATGCCTTGCGCGCAACCCTAGGGGTATCGTCGCGCCCGCGATTGAATTCCTCGACCTCGCGCAGGATGAAGTCGCGGAAGGCCAAGATCCGCTGCGATCGCCTAAGCTCTTCCGGATAAACGAAATAAACGTGAATCGGCGGGCTGATCTCGTCCGGCAGGACGTTCACGAGATCCGGATAATCGCGGGTGATGTAATCGGGCAACGCCGCCACGCCTAATCCATTCACCGCGGCCTTGAGCACGCCAAAATAGCTGTTGATCCGCAGATGCGAGTTTCGCGCGGGCGAAGTGTGGCTCTTGAGCCACTCTGCGGCCTCGTGCGGCTGCGGCGCGTCGGGGCTGTAGGTGATCAGCCTGTGCTGCTCCAGTTCACGCGAATCCGTGGGCGTGCCCTCGCGCGCGAGATAGTCTTGGCTGGCATAGAGGCGCATCGTCACCTCCATCAGCGGCCGGCGGATCAGATCGGCCTGGCTGGGCGAGGACAGGCGGATCGCCACGTCCGCCTCGCGCATCGGCAGGTCCAGAAGCGCCTCGGTCAGGATCAGGTCGACGCTCAGGTTGGGGTGGGCGTCGAAAAGGCGGGCCATCCGGGGCGCCAGCCACAAGGTGCCGAAGCCCGCCGTCGTCGTGACCCGCAGGTCGCCATGCACCTCATCCTTCGAGTCGCGCAGGCGCGCCCCGGCCACCATCAGCCGCTTGGCGATGGCGCTGGTGGCCTCGTAGAGGATCTCGCCCTGCTCGGTCAGAAGCAGGCCGCGCGCGTGGCGGTGGAACAGCGTCACCTGCAACTGGTCCTCGAGGCCGCGAATCTGGCGGCTGATCGCCGACTGGCTCAGATGCAGCTGCTCGCCCGCATGCGTCAGGCTTCCCGCATCCGCGACGGCATGAAAGACGCGCAGCTTGTCCCAGTCCATGACTCTCCCCGTCGCGGCCTTTGCCGGCCGTGCTCGTTTCTCAGCGTTCGTTTGCTCCCGCGGCGGATCGGAGTATACCGACAAAGCGACATTTGGGCAGCAAAATGGGGTCGGGATGGGAATGAGCGCAAGGCGCGTGGTGCTGGCGGTTGTCGCCTGCCTCGGAGTCCTGCTCGGGCACACGGTTGCGCAGGCGCAGGACACCCTCGACGGGCGCTATGACGGCATGGCCGACGCCGCGGGCGCCGCGATCGACATCTATCCCGATTCTGGTGGCTTTCGCGGCACTTTCTACGACGCGGGCGGGCGCCGGCAGAAGTTCCTCGCGGACCGCGTCGGCGAGACCGCCGAGGCGGTGCTCGACATGGACGGCCGCACGGTCCTGATGCGCATGACGCCGCTGCCCTTCGGCGCCGAGGTCGCGCTCGTCCCCTTCGCCGCCGATGGCACGCTGGACATCGGGGCCTCGCGCATCATCAACTTCGTGCGCGAGGGGCTCGAGGTTCCCAAGCTGCCCGAGGGCTATGTCCCGGCGCCGGATGGCTCCGGGGGGCGGCTCGCGGCGCTGAGCTTCCTTGTCTCCTACGAGTTCTGGGCGCCGACCGGCGTGCGGCACGGCTACATGGCGCTCGCGCCGCGGCACCGCACGCTGGTGCGCCTCTTTCCCGCGGTCCAGCTCGACGTGATCTGGAAGCTCTGCCTCGCCCCCGGGGCCGCCGATGCGCTGGGGGTTGCGCTGCGCGGGCAGGGCGTGACCTGCGACGAGGTCCGAGACGGCATCGCCCAGGCCCAGCGGACCGGCCGTTTCGACGACTACAAGGCCGAGGTCCAGCGCCAGGGGGCGCTGCTGCGCACCGCCGTGCGCTGCGCCGACAACTATGTGATGTCCAAGCCGGTCTGCGACCGCGCCGCGCAGGACGTCAGCCGGGCCGCGGTGTCACTCGAAACCGCCGCCACGGTGCTCGGCCGTTATCGCTGAGCCTCAGCGCCGGTGGGGGTGGCTCCGGCGGTTCTTCGCGCCCCAGTCCTCGATCCATTCGAGCACCGGCCGCAGTGCCATGCCCTTGGGTGTGATGCGGTATTCCAGCCGCCGCGCCCCGGCATGGACCGGCCGCTTTTCCAGGATCCCCTCGTCCACCAGCCGCGCGAGCCGGTTCGAGAGGATGTTGCGCGCCACGCCCAGCCGCCGCTGGAAGGTGTCGAAGCGCGTCACGCCATGCAGGGCCGCCCAGATGATGAGCAGGGTCCAGCTGTCCCCGATCTGGCGAACCGCATCCGCCATTGCTGAAATATCGGATTGCTCGACATCGGCCATGGCGACGTCTCCCGCTGGCGCGCTTCTGCCGCGCGGATAATCCTTTTGTATCATGGAAATGCCTTCGCGTCCTAGACATGGCGTCGGCGCGGCGGCAAATCTGGTGCCGGTTGTGGAACAGATACGCCCGCTCGGCATGGCACATGCCCGCCGGAAATCGCAGGGCGCAGGGGAGGGAGATGCGATGAGCCTCGCGGGCAAGGTGATCCTGGTGACCGGCGCGTCGAGCGGGCTGGGCGCGCACATGGCGACCTTCCTTGCAGCGCGCGGCGCGCGGGTCTGGGCGGCGGCGCGGCGGGTCGAGGCGCTCGAGGCGCTCTGCGCGTCGGCCGATGGCAGCATGCAGGCCGTCAGCATGGATGTCGCTGATCCCGCCTCGGTCTCGGCCGCCGTCGGGCACGTGACCGAGGCCGAGGGCGGCCTCGACGGGCTGGTGAACAACGCCGGCATCGCCTGGGGCGGCCGCGCCCTCGACATGCCCGACGACGAATGGCACCGGGTGATCGACACCAACCTGACCGGCGCCTTCACCGTGGCGCGCGAGGCGGCGCGGGCGATGGTGCCGGGCGGCGGCGGGGCGATCGTCTCGACCGCCTCGATCCTTGGCTTCGGCACCGGTGCCGGTGTCGCCGCCTACGCGGCCTCGAAGGCGGCGGTGGTGCATCTCACGCGCTGCCTCGCGCTCGAATGGGCGCGCCATGGCATCCGCGTGAACGCGCTGGCGCCCGGCTACATCCCGACCGAGATCAACCGCAACTATCTCGAGAGCGAGGCGGGCGAGGAGATGAAGCAGACCATCCCGCTGCGTCGCTTCGGCACGCCGCAGGACCTCGACGGCCCGCTCGAGCTGCTGCTGTCCGATGCCGGGGGCTACATCACCGGCGTGACCCTGCCCGTCGATGGCGGGCACCTCGTCCGTCCGCTCTGAGAGGGAGACCCCGAATGGACTTCACCCTTCCGACCGACTGCGAGGACTACCGCGCCCGCGTCGCCCGCTTCGTCAACGACCACATCCTGCCGCTCGAGGCCGACCCTGCCAATTTCGCCGATCACGGCAACCTTCCCCCAGCGCGACTGCGCGAGATCCGCGATCGGGTGAAGGCCGAGGGGCTCTGGGCGCCGAACGTGCCGAAAGCGCTCGGCGGGCTCGGCCTGCCTTTCATCGGGCTCGCCGCCGCCTACGAGGAGATGAACCGCTCGGTGTTCGGCCCGGCCTGCTTCAACGCCGCCGCGCCCGATGACGGCAACATGCGCCTGCTGGCGCAGGTCGGCACGCCCCAGCAGCAGGACTGGTGGCTCAAGCCGGTCATCGCGGGCGAGATGCGCTCGGCCTTCGCCATGACCGAGCCGCATCCCGGCGCGGGCTCGGACCCCACCATGATGATCACCCGCGCCGAGCGCACCAACCGCGGCTACCGCATCTTCGGGCGCAAGTGGTTCATCACCGGCGCCGAGGGGGCAGGGCGCTTCATCCTGATGGCCCGCACCTCTGACGACCCGCGCAAGGGCATCACCGCCTTTCTGTTCGATGCCGAACAGCCCGGCTGGCACATCGACCGGCGCATCGGGATCATGGGGCCCGAGGAGCATGGCGGCCATTGCGAGCTGGTGTTCGACGGGCTCGAGATCCCGGACGAGAACGTGCTGATGCAGCCCGGCGACGGCTTCAAGGTGACGCAGATCCGGCTGGGCCCGGCGCGGCTCACGCACTGCATGCGCTGGCTTGGCCTCGCCAAGCGCTGCATGGAGATCGCCACGACCTATGCGCGCGAGCGCGAGGGCTTCGGCATGCGCCTCGCGAACCGCGAGACCGTGCAGGTCAAGCTGGGCAACCTCGCCCACCAGATCGAGATCGGGCGCCTCCTGGTGATGAAGGCGGCCTGGCTGCTCGACCAGGGTGACCGGGCCAAGACGGCGGTCTCGATGGCCAAGATCCACATGGCCGAGACCCTGCACCGTTCCGCCGACGACTGCATCCAGATTTGCGGCGCGCGCGGCTACTCGACCGATACCGTGCTAGAGTGGATCTATCGCTACGCCCGCCAGGCGCGCCTGGTCGACGGCGCCGACGAGGTGCACAAGATGGTGCTTGCCGGCGCCTACATGACCGAGGGGCCCGGGCTCTGGCGCTGGGGCGCCTGAGCCGCCCTTTGCCGCGGGCGGGCGGTCGCGCGCGAGACCAGGCGCTCGATTGCGGCCATCACCGTTTCGGGGGCTGCGTGGTGCGGCATGTGGCCGATCCCTGGCAGCAGCGTCAGGTCGGCGCGATCCAGCAGTTCGGCCAGCGGAATCGCGTGGATATCGGCGGGCACGATGGCGTCGACATCGCCGTGCACGATCTCGATCGGGCAGCGCAGCTCGGGGTAGCGCGCGGCCAGCGCCACGATCTGGCGGCGCAGGGTGTTCACCGCGCGATAGTTGGTGCGGAAGCTGTGCGGCCGCAAAGCCAGCTCGGCGCCGATCTCGTGCCGGTAGCGAAGTGGCACGGGCTGCGGCGCGAAGATCTCGGCGAGCGCCGTGTCGATTCTCGCGGCATCGACGGTCAGCGGAACGATCCGGCTGAAGGCGTGACCGATGACGGGTGTGCCCGCGACGCGGTACGTGGCGCCGAGCGCGCCGCCCCAGTCCATCGCGGCGCCCGCGATCAGCGCGACCCCCGCCACCGACTGGGGTCGCGCAAGCGCCCAGGTCAATGCCAGAGATCCGGAATAACTGTGCCCCACCAGGCAGTAACGCTGCAGGCCCATGCCCTCCAGCGCTTCGGCCAGCACGTCTGCCTGGACATCGAGGCGGGTGCCGCCGGCGACCGGGCCGGAATGGCCCATGCCGGGCCGGTCGAGCGCGATCACCCTGTGCCGGCGCGCAAGGCGCGGCATCAGTGAAAGCGTCCAGTCCCTGAGGTTCCCGCTCGCCCCGTGAAGCAGCACCAATGGCAGCCCCCGGTCGGGGCCGTCCGAAAGATAATGCACCGCCGCGCCACGCACCGGGATAAAGCCGCCGAGTGGCGGATAGCGGCTTTCGGCCTCACGCGTATACGCAGTCAGACGAGTCCACAAACGCATCGACAAGGGCGCCTCCCTTACGCAGAAGCCCTTACTTTATAGTAGGATGGACTGGCGATTTCGCCAAGCACTATAGCGTGCCGCGCGCGATCATCGGGGCTTGCAAGATAGGTCATAAACATTTACCTTTTATTTTGACGGAAAGGGATGCACAAATTTCAGAAGGCACCCGACCGCGCCACGAAACCGCAGGGAGACACCCATGGATCTGCGCGACGTTCGCCTGACCGACCGCTACGACCTGACGAAATCGCCCGTGCTGGTCTCGGGCATCCAGGCGCTCGTGCGCGCGACGCTGATGCAGCGTGAACGCGACAAGGCGGCCGGGCTCGACACCGCGGGCTACGTCACCGGCTATCGCGGCTCGCCGCTCGGCGCGGTCGACACCACCTTTACCCAGACGGCGAAATATCTCGAACCGGCGCAGGTCAAGTTCCAGCCCGGGCTGAACGAGGACCTCGCGGCCACCGCGCTGTGGGGCTCGCAGCAGGCCGAACTGCGCGGCGAGGGCAAGCATGACGGCGTGTTCGGCCTGTTCTACGCCAAGGGCCCGGGCATCGACCGCTCGGGCGACGTGTTCCGCCATGCCAATTTCGCCGGCAGCTCGCGCCATGGCGGTGTCCTGGTGGCAATGGGCGACGACCACACCTGCGAGAGCTCGACCACCTGCCATCAGACCGAGCTTGCGCTGATGGACGTGATGATGCCGATCCTCAGCCCCGCGGGCGTGCCCGAACTGATCGACTACATGCTCTATGGCTGGGCGATGAGCCGCTATTCAGGCCTCTGGGTCGGCATCAAGTCGATGAAGGACACGGTCGAGGCCACCGCGGTGATCGATGGCGACCCGCACCGGCTCCAGATCGCCACTCCCACCGATTTCGCGATGCCCGAGGGCGGGCTCAACATCCGCCTCGGCGACACGCCGCAGGAGCAGGAGGCCCGGCTCCACGACTACAAGCGCTTTGCCGCGCAGGCCTTCGCCCGCGCCAACCGGCTCGACCGCCGCGTTCACGGCGAGCGCGGCGCGCGCATCGGCATCGTCGCCTCGGGCAAGACCTGGCTCGACCTGCGCCACGCGATGGAGATGCTGGGCCTCGACGACGACGCCTGCCGCGCGCTCGGGCTCACGACCTACAAGGTCGGCATGGTCTGGCCGCTGGAGATGACGGCCCTGAAGGACTGGGCGCAGGGGCTCGATCTCATCGTCGTGGTCGAGGAAAAGCGCGCCGTCATCGAGACCCAGCTCAAGGAGGTGCTCTACAACGCCGCCTCGCGGCCGCGCGTCGTGGGCTGGAAGGATGAGAAGGGCGAGGTGCTGTTCTCGGTCAAGATGGATCTCAACCCCGCCGGCATCGCCCGCAGCATCGGCCGCGTTCTGGCGGCCGAGGGCGTCCAGTACGCGCCGATGGAGGAGGGCCTCGCCCGCATCGCCCGGCTGGCCGAGGAGGGCAACGCGCCCCAACTGGTCGAGCGCAAGCCGTGGTTCTGCGCTGGCTGCCCGCACAACTCCTCGACCCTGATCCCGGACGGGTCGCGCGCCTATGCCGGCATCGGCTGCCACTACATGGTGCAGTGGATGGACCGCGAGACGACGGGCTTCACCCATATGGGCGGCGAGGGCGTGAACTGGGTTGGCGAGGCGCCGTTCTCGACCCGCCGGCACGTGTTCCAGAACCTTGGCGACGGCACCTACAACCACTCGGGGCTGATGGCGCTCCGCGCGGCGGTCGATGCCGGCGTCACCATGACCTACAAGATCCTCTACAACGACGCCGTCGCCATGACCGGCGGCCAGCGCCACGAGGGCGGCCTCACGCCCCGCCAGATCGCCGAGGAGGTGATGGCCGCGGGCGTCAAGCGCCTGGTCGCGGTGGTCGACGAAAAGGAGGGCACGCCCGACCTGCCGCCGCGCGTGCAGGTCCACCCGCGCGAGAACCTGATGGCCGTGCAGCGCGAGCTGGCCGAGGTGCCGGGCGTCACCGCCATCCTCTACGTGCAGACCTGCGCGGCCGAGAAGCGCCGCCGGCGCAAGCGCGGCAAGTTCCCCGATCCCGACCGCCGCGTGTTCATCAACCCCTCGGTCTGCGAGGGCTGCGGCGATTGCGGCGTGCAGTCGAACTGCGTCGCGATCCTGCCGAAGGAGACGCCGCTTGGCCGCAAGCGCCAGATCGACCAGTCGGCCTGCAACAAGGACTTCTCCTGCCTCAAGGGTTTCTGCCCCAGCTTCGTGACGGTCGAGGGCGCCAAGCCCAAGGCGCGCGCCGCCTCGGATCTCGCGCTGCCCGAACTGCCCGAGCCCGTGCTCCCGGCCCTGACCGGCCCTTGGAACATGCTGATCACCGGCGTCGGCGGCACTGGCGTCGTGACCGTGGGTGCGCTCCTGACCATGGCCGCGCATCTCGAGGGCAAGGGCGCGTCCGAGATGCAGATGGCCGGCCTCGCCCAGAAGGGTGGTGCGGTCTCGATCCACACCCGGATCGCGCCCAGGCCCGAGGACATCACCTCGGTGCGCGTGGCGGCGGGCGAGGCCGACGCCGTGATCGGCGGCGACCTGGTGGTGACCGCGGCGCCAAAGACCATCCAGGTGATGGAGCGCGGCCGCACCCGCGTGCTGTGCAACACCGCCGAGATCGTGACCGGCGAGTTCACCCACGATACCGAGTTCCGCATCCCCGCGACCGGCCTGAGGCTCCAGCTCGAGCGGCGCGTCGGCGTCGAGGCGCTGACCATGGTCGACGCCCAGCGTCTGGCCGAGGTCATGCTGGGTGACGCGATCTTCGCCAATGTCCTGCTGATGGGCGCCGCCTGGCAGGCGGGCATGGTGCCGCTCTCGCGCGAGGCCATCGTGCGCGCCATCGAGCTCAACGCCGCGGGCGTCGAGGGCAACCTGCGCGCCTTCGAGATCGGCCGCTGGGCGGTGGCCTTCCCCGACCAGGCGCGCACCGCGGTCGCCGGGACGGCCGAAACGCTCGAGAGCCCCGAGACGCCCGAGGACAAGATCGCCCGCCGCGCCGATTTCCTCGTCGGCTACCAGGGCGACCGGCTGCGCCGGCGCTACCTGCGCCTCGTCGACGCGGCGAAGGCCGCCGAGCAGAAGGCGGGCGTCACCGGCTTCGCCGAGGCCGTGGCCGAGGGGTATTTCAAGCTGCTCGCCTACAAGGACGAATACGAGGTCGCGCGCCTGCACGCCGAGACGCTCGAGGGCGAGCTGGCCGAGGCCTTCGATGGCGTGAAGCGCATCACCTTCCACATGGCGCCGCCGATCCTGGGCCGCAAGGACAAGGACGGCCGCCCCGTGAAGTCCGAGTTCGGGCCCTGGATGCTCAAGGCGCTGCGCCTGCTGCGCCGCGGCAAGGTGCTGCGCGGCACGCCGCTCGACCCCTTCGGCTACTCGGCCGAGCGCCGGGCCGAGCGCCGCGCGATCCGCGACTATGCCAAGCTGATGGACGAGGTCATGGCGGGGCTGACGCCGGCGACGGCCGAGACCGCCATCGCCCTCGCCTGCCTGCCGCTCAAGATCCGTGGCTTTGGCCACGTGAAGCAGGCGGCCGCCGCCCGCGCGGCCGAGGAGCAGGCGGCGCTGCTCGCGCGGCTGCGCGCCGGCAGCCCCGACCCGATGGCGCAGGCGGCCGAATAGGCCGCGGCTCTCCGCCCCGGCTCTCCGCCCCGGCTCGGGGCGCTGCCCTCAGCTCGCCGCCGACGCGTCGGGGCGGCGGGCGAGGATCACCATGGTCTCGTAGGTCATCACCGCCTCGCCGTGCTGGTTCAGCACGGTATGGGCGAAGCGGGTGATGCCGCGGTCGGGCTTCGAGCGCGACGGGCGCGTCTCGGTGACCTCGACGCGCACGCGCAGCCGGTCGCCCGGGCGCACCGGCCTGAGCCAACGCAGCGCGTCCATCCCAGGCGAGCCCATGCTCGCCTCGGTCCAGACGTTGGAGGCCAGTTCCAGCGTGAAGGCGGTCAGAAGCGTGTGATAGCCGCTCGCGATCAGCCCGCCATAGGGCGAGGACTTCGCCGCCTCGGGGTCGGTATGAAAGAACTGCGGATCCCATTGGCTGGCGAAGGCGATGATCTCGGCCTCGGCCAGCTCGCGCTCGGCCGTCTCGAAGCTGTAGCCCACCGGCAGGTCGTCGAAGTACATCAGGCACTCTCTCTGTGGAAAACGATCATGTCGAGCGAGGGCGCATCGCCCCGCAGCCGTGTCAGCAGCGCATGCACCTGTCCGCGGTGATGCGTCTGGTGGTTGAAGAAATGCGCCAGCGCGGCGGCGCGGTTCTGCGTGATCGTCGCGGGGTTCACGATGGTGCGATAGGTGAAATCGCCCACCAGGTCGGCCTCGCTCAGCTCGTCGACATGACGCAGGATGTCGGCGTCCAGCACCCGCCGCGCGGCCCGCAGCTCGGCGCGATCGTCATGCAGGACATGGTCGAGCGCGAAGGGCGGATTGCGCTGTCCCCGGAAACGCGCGAGCCAGATCAGGTCGCCCACCATGATGTGGTTGAGGGTGCGATGCACCGAGCCGAAGAAGGCGCCCAGCTCGGCCCGCGCCTCCTCCTCGGACAACGTCGCGGCCGCGTCATAGAGCCGCTCATTGGCCCAGGCGTTGTAGCCCGCGAACATCTCGAAATGCGCTTTCATCCCCCCGTTCCCCGTGTTATTGCGCCCGCGAAATTCCGTGGCCCCCCGTCCTGCGGGGCCGCTCGTATCACGAGGAGCTCTCTGATGGCCATCACCCGTACCCTGTCGATCATCAAGCCGGACGCGACCAAGCGCAATCTCACCGGCGCGATCAACGCCAAGTTCGAGGCCGCCGGCCTGCGCATCGTCGCGCAGAAGCGCATTCACCTGACCAAGGCCCAGGCCGGCAAGTTCTACGAGGTCCACAAGGCCCGCCCGTTCTATGACGAACTGTGCGAGTTCATGGCCTCCGAGCCGGTCGTCGTGCAGGTGCTCGAGGGTGAGAACGCCGTCGCCAAGAACCGCGAAGTGATGGGCGCGACCAACCCGGCCGAGGCCGCCGAGGGAACCGTCCGCAAGGAGTTCGCCCTCTCGATCGGCGAGAACTCGGTCCATGGCTCGGATTCGGACGAGAACGCCGCCATCGAGATCGCGTTCTTCTTCGCCGGCATCGAGATCGTCGGCTGAACGCGCCTCAGCGCCGGCCCGGCACGTCCGGGTCGCGCACGCCAAGCATGTCGAGGGCCGCTTCGAAATCCGAGCGGCCCTTTGCTTTTTCCGCGATGCCCGCGACGAGGCGGTCGAAGACGACGCGCAGCTCGGCCTTCTCATCGGGGCCAAGATCGTTCCAGCGGCGCCCCTGCAGCCCCATCACCAGCGCGTAGAAGCCGATGAAATGCGGCCGCGTCCCGGCGAGGATCAGCCGCCGGTAGGCTGCCTCGGCGCCCAGGGCGCGAACCTCCTCGGCGCTGTGGATGCCGGCGCGCGCGAACTGGTCCACGGATGCCGGGCCAAGGTTGCGGATTGCCGAGACCGGCTCGGTCATCTCATTCCTCGTCCGCGAGGATCGCAATCTTCTCGCGCCGCGCCGCCTCGGGGTCTCGCAGGAAGGCGTCGAGGCAGCGGGGATAGAGCCGGTGCTCCTGCCTCAACACGCGCGCGGCCAGCGTCCCGGCGGTGTCGCCGGGCCGGACCGGCACCACCGCCTGGCCCAAGATCGTTCCGGTGTCGAGCTCGGGCGTAACCTCGTGCACGGTGCAGCCATGCACCGCCATCCCCTCGTCCAGCGCGCGCTGGTGCGTGTGCAGCCCCTTGAACAGCGGCAGGACCGAGGGGTGGATGTTGACCATCCGCCCGGTCCAGCGCCCGATCATGTCGTCGGTCATGATCCGCATGAAGCCCGCGCAGGCGACGACATCGGTCCCCGCCTCGCGCAGTGCCCGGTCGACCTCGGCGTCGAAGGCCGCGCGGTCGCCCTTGAAGGGGCGGTGATCGATCGCGGCCGTCGCCACGCCAAGCGCGTGCGCCTTGGCGAGGCCCGCAGCGTCGGGATTGTTCGAGACGACGATGGCGGGGGTTCCCGCGACGCGCCCGTCACGCATCGCTTCGAGCAGCGCGACCATGTTGGAGCCCGAGCCCGAGATCAGGATTCCGACGCGCGGCAGGGCGCGCGCGAGGCTCACGCCAGACCCCCCTCGTAATGCACCTCCGGGCGCTCTCCTGCGACCAGGTGGCCGATGCGGTGGACAGTCTCGCCCGCCTCAGCCAGCAGGGCTGCGATCGCCTCGGCGCGCGCGGCTTCGACCACCACGACCATGCCGATGCCGGCATTGAAGGTGCGCAGCAACTCGGCCTGCTCCAGACCGGCCGTGTCGGCCAGCCAGCGGAACACCGGCGGCAACGTCCAGGCGCGCAGGTCGATCCGTGCGGCCACGCCGTCCGACAGCACGCGCGGCAGGTTCTCGGTCAGCCCGCCGCCGGTGATATGTGCGAGCGCCTTCACCCCGCCCGCGCGGATCGCGGCGAGCAGCGGGCGCACATAGATGCGCGTGGGCGCGAGCAGCGCGGCGCCCAGGTCGCCCTCGGCGAAGGGGCAGGGGGCGTCCCAGCCCAGGCCCGCGCGCTCGACCGCCTTGCGCACCAGCGAGTAGCCGTTCGAATGCACGCCCGACGACCCGAGGCCCAGCAGCACGTCGCCCGGCGCGGTCGGTGCCGGCAGCAGCGTCCCGCGCTCGGCGGCGCCGACGGCGAAGCCCGCGAGGTCGAAATCGCCCTTTGCATACATGCCCGGCATCTCGGCGGTCTCGCCGCCGATCAGGGCGGCGCCCGCCTCGCGGCAGCCGGCGGCGATGCCCTCGATCACGCGCGCGGCCTCGTCGACGCCCAGCTTGCCGGTCGCGAAATAGTCGAGGAAGAACAGCGGCTCGGCCCCCTGGCAGACCAGATCGTTCACGCACATCGCCACGAGGTCGATGCCCACCGTGTCGAGCAGTCCGGTGTCGATGGCGATCCGCAGCTTCGTGCCGACGCCGTCGGTCGCCGCCACCAGCACCGGGTCGTCGAAGCCAGCGCCCTTCAGGTCAAAGAGCCCGCCGAAGCCCCCCAACCCTGCCATCACCCCCGCGCGGTCGGTCGATTTCGCGGCCGGCTTGATGCGGTCCACCAGCGTATTGCCGGCATCGATGTCGACGCCGGCGTCGGCATAGGTCAGGCGGTCGGGGCGGTCGGTCATCGGGGCACTCCGCAAGGCTCGGGCCGCGCTCCGGGGTGGGCGCTGGCCGCCCCCCTTTAGCGCAAGGTGAACCGCTTGCAAACCGCGCCCGTTGACCCCGCGGGCCAGCCCGAAGTATGCCCGACCCGGCGGGGGCCCGTAGCTCAATGGTCAGAGCGGACCGCTCATAACGGTTTGGTTGCAGGTTCGAGTCCTGCCGGGCCTACCATTCCCCATCGTTCGCCTTGAGTATCAGCATTGTGCTGACCCGCATGGCTCTTCGTGGTCGGCCTGTCGCACGGCGGTGTCGCACAACTGCCCGGCTTTGGGAATCGTGCCTCGGAAACGATCTCCTTGAAAAGGGCGTTGCACGGTGAACGTGCGAAGGCGGGTCCCCGAGCATCTCACATGCAGGGTCGGCTGCAAGAAGCTGACCAAGAGCCCGTGCATGGCCGATCAGCGGAAAACGCGCTGACATGCCGACTTTGAGATGCGAGACGGGCCGTTGTGCTCGAGGCTTCCGAAGGAGCGTTCGCTGCATCAGGCGACGCGGGATCGCCCGAGCCACCAAAGATCCACTGCGCCGAAAGCGATCAGATGGTTCTCGGTTGGCCCTGCCGGCGATGGCAGGAGCTTCGGCGGGGTAGCCGTGAACACCATTGGCCCCAGCGGTCGATCGGTGCTCACAATTCCTGGGACGATCGCGCATTTCGAGCGAGAAATGCTGGAGTGGCAACGCGAGGGGGGCAGCACCAGAAACAGTCATCGGAGTTGCTGGTGCTTCCGCCCAAGTCGAGGCCTCACGCGGCGCGGGCGCGCTGGTCCTTGAGCACGTCGCCAAGTGTGGCGCCGGCCTTTTCGATCGCCTGTGCGTTCGCCTCGTCCCCCATGGCGAGCTTCTCGGCCCGAACGAAGGTGACATCGGTGATCCCTACGAAGCCGAGCAGGGTGCGCAGATGCGGCTCCTGCGCGTCCATCGCCTGCGCCGGACCCTCGCTGTATAGACCGCCGCGCGTCAGGACGACGATGGCGCGTTTGCCCCGCAGCAGACCCTCGGGGCCCGCTTCGGTATAGCGGAACGTGACCCCGGCGCGCAGGATATGGTCGAACCAGGCCTTGAGCGTCGAGGGAATGCCGAAATTGTACATCGGCGCACCGATCACCAGCGTGTCCGCGGCCTCGACCTCGCCGATGAGCTCGTCCGAGAGCGCCCGTGCGGCAGCCTGCGCGGCATTCGCGGGTTCCGACCGCAGCGCCGTCGCACCGTCGAGCGTCAGATGGGGCACGGGGTTTGCGCCGACATCGCGCGTGATCACGTCCAGCTCCGGCGCGAGCAGGCGCAGATCGTCGACGGCCTCGCGGATCAGGCGGTTGGAAACGGAGGCATCGCCCAGGGCGCTGCTGTTGACGACAAGAACGGTGGACATGGTTGGATCTCCTCTGGCTCGGTTCCTTATCGAGTGCCAGAGTTGGTGATGCTGATACGGGAACGGTATCCCCATAGAATGCGCCAGACTGTTGCGGATCAAGGAACGCCGGGATGAGCGAGATCGACGACCTGCGCTGCTTTGTCGAAGTGCTGAGAAGTGGCGGCTTCAATCGCGCGGCGGGCAGGCTCGGCATATCGAAGTCGATGATCAGCCGCCGGATCGCGCGGCTCGAGGCGGGGCTGGGCGCCCGTCTCCTCAGCCGCACGACGCGCGGCGTCAGCCCGACCGATGCCGGGTCCGAGTTCTGGACGCGGGCCGAGCGGATCCTTTCCGACTATGACGAGGCCCGCGAGGTCGTGGCCCAGCGAGGCGGCGAGATCGTGGGGCGCCTGCGCCTTGCGGCGCCGCTGGCCTTCGGCGTGCGTCATGTCGCGCCGATCCTTGCGGAAATGTCCGCCCGCCATCCGGGGCTGGAACTCGACGTCTCGTTCAGCGACCGAACCGTCGACCTCATCGGCGAGCGCTTCGACGCGGCGATCAGGATCGGTATCCTGCAGGATGCAAGCCTTGTCGCGCGCCGCATCGCGCCGGTGCACAGTGTCGTGGTGGCAAGTCCCGCCTATCTGGACCGCCACGGCCTGCCCCTGGTGCCCGATGACCTGCTGGCGCATCAATGCCTGGAATATACGGGCCGCCTCATATCCGACTGGCGGTTCCTGGAAGGCAAGCGGTCGCATACGGTACGAGCCGCGGGCCGGTTGCGGTCCGACAGCGGCGAGGCGCTCCTGCAATGGGCGATCGAGGGCCTTGGCATCGCACACTTGCCAAGTTTCCTTGCCGGCGAGGCAATCGAGGCGGGCAAGCTCGTGCCACTCCTCGCCAACTACCCCGTGCCGGAATCGGCAATCCACGTCGTCCGGCCGCCAGGAACCTATGTCCCGGGCAAGGTTCGTCTGCTGATCGACATCCTCGTCGAGCGACTGGGCGGAGTGCCCTTCTGGGATCGGTGCCTGATGCGCGGGGTCGAGACGGAAGCTCCGCGTTGAAGATCGCGGCGGTCAGCCGGGCAATCGGCGCAAAGCAAAGGCCTCATACGTTTCGTTCCGACCTCTGAGGATCAGGTTCGGCAAGTGCAGCCAGTCTGACCGCAAGCCCTCCTCCAAAGCCGCCTCGTGAAACAGGTCGGCCGCGACGATGACGTCGGGGGCACGCGTTCCCGAACCCAGGACACCGTTCTTCCCTGCCGTCTGGGCATATGTGACAATGCGGGCTGATTGTGGAATCGAGGCTTCCGCAGCGACATGGTGCTCCCTCGAGCATGATCGAGGGCGAATGCAACTGTCCTCCTAGATCGGAATCCGGGCAGAAATGACCACACCAGCGGAGGATCTCTGCCTATCCTGCGGCCTCTGCTGCAACGGGTCGCTGTTTTGGGCCGTGCCGGTCGCCGAGGGCGAGGACGTCCCGGTGCCTCTGGACTCGGACGGCCGGCTCCGGCAGCCGTGTGCCTGCTTCAACGGGGCGTGCACCATCTATGCAGATCGCCCCGCTGCATGCCGAAGCTTCGACTGCCGCGTCCTCCAGACCGTGCAGGCCGGCCGTCGGGACAATGCCTGGGCACGTGAGCAGATTGCCGAGATGCGTCGGGTCCTCGCGGCGCTCGACGCCGCTCTCCCGGGCCGGGAGCCCTCGCTCTATCGACGAGCTGCCGAATTCCTGGCGAGGCATCAGAAAGAGCTCCGCACAACGGCGTTCCAGCGCCGGCACAGAACCGTGCTGAAGTGTCTCTCCGACTACGAGGCGGCGCTTGCCCGGTTCCATGTCGCCGCCAGGCAGGGAAAGGAGTAGCAAGGACGGGTTTTCGGGCGCATCGGGACGGGGGGCTCCGGAGCTTGATCATGACACCCCATTGAAGTCCGCACCGGCGCGTCGCTCTCTGCAGGCAGATGACGCCGGCCCAGTGATCACCGGCTCCGCCGAACCCCGTGCTGCGCGACCTTCCTCAGCTGATCGTTGTCTTCGCGGCAGGCGGATCTCCGCGTGGTGGCTGGACGCCCGGTGGCCGCGCGAGATACCGTCGGTGCAGGCGACGCGTTCCTGGCGGGTCTGATGGCTGCGCAGGCCGGGCTCGGCGCGGGGTCGCGTCGGGATCTCGGCGCCGTCTCTTTCGCGTTTGCGGCCCTGGCCGTCGTCTTCCCCGGCGCGGGCGATGGTCGCGGGAACCTGGATGGCCGAGCGGATGGCCAAAGGGACGGGGAGAGGGTGATGAGCATGACGGATGCCTGGGCCGCGGTCGACGCCGCGGCGGCGCGGCTTCGGGCGGTGCATCTGCGCGACCTCTTCGCCGGCGATCCGGGGCGGTTCGGGCGGCTCTCGTGGCAGCTTGACGATCTGACGATCGACTTCTCGAAGGAAAAGCTCGACGCGGCAGCGATCGAGTCGCTCGTCGCGCTTGCGCGGGCCGCCGGGGTCGAGGCCCTGCGCGACCGGATGGTGGCGGGCGAGCCGGTGAACCTTACCGAGCGGCGCGCCGTCCTGCACATGGCGCTGCGCGGAGGCGCCGACGCGCCTGCCGGGGACGACGTGGCCGGCACGCTCGATCGCTTTCTCGGCTTTGCCGAGGCCGTGCGGGCGGGGAAGGTCGCGGGGTCGGGCGGGCCGTTCACGGACGTCGTCAACATCGGGATCGGCGGCTCGGACCTCGGTCCGGTGATGGCGGCGCGGGCCCTGTCGCCCGACCGCGACGGCCCGCGGCTGCACTTCGTCTCGAATGTCGACGGCGCGCATTTTGCGGACACGGTGGCGGCGCTCGATCCCGCGCGGACGCTGGTGATCGTCTCCTCCAAGACCTTCACGACGCTCGAGACCATGGCAAATGCGCGCCTCGCGCGGGACTGGCTGGGCCGGCACGCGGCCGCGCAGATGGCGGCGGTCTCGACCAACATCGCCGGCTGCGCCGCGTTCGGCATCCCCCAGGCGCGCGTCTTCAGCTTCTGGGACTGGGTCGGCGGGCGCTACTCGCTGTGGTCGGCCATCGGGCTCAGCCTCGCGATCGGCATCGGCGCCGAGGGCTTTCGCGCGCTGCTTGCCGGCGCCCAGGCGATGGACCGCCATTTCCGCGAGGCGCCGCTCGAGCGCAACCTCCCGGTCCTGCTGGCGCTGGTCGGCATCTGGCGACGCAACGCCATGGGTTGGCCGACGGTCGCGCTGATCCCCTATGACCAGCGGCTCGAGCGCTTTCCGGCCTATGTCCAGCAGCTCGACATGGAATCGAACGGCAAGCGGGTGCGGCGCGACGGCACGCCGGTCGCGACCGCCACGGGTCCGGTGATCTGGGGCGAGCCGGGGACGAACGCGCAGCATTCCTTCTTCCAGCTTCTGCACCAGGGCACCGACATCGTGCCGGTCGATTTCATCGCCGCGGCGCGGCCGCGCGCCGCCGACGCGGGGCACCATGCGCTCCTGCTGGCGAACTGCCTGGCGCAGGGGCAGGCGCTGGCCTTCGGGCGGACGGCCGCCGAGGTCGAGGCCGAGATGCGTGCCGACGGCAAGCCCGAGGACGAGATCGCGCGCCTCGCGCCGCATCGCACCTTTCCGGGCGACCGGCCTTCGACCACTATCCTTTTCCGCGAACTCGACCCCTTTGCGCTGGGCCGCCTGATCGCGCTCTTCGAGCACAAGGTCTTCGTGCAGGGCGCGGTCTGGGGCGTGAACTCCTACGACCAGTGGGGCGTCGAGCTTGGCAAGGCGCTGGCCGGCCCGTTGATCGCGGCGCTGCGCGACGGCACGCCGGCCGAGGCCGACGCCTCGACCCGTGGCCTGCTGGCCCGCGTGAGGGAACTGGGACGCTGAGCCTTTCCGCCATTGGCAGCCCCCGTGCTGCCGGCAGCACGGAGACGACGATGCAGGTGAAGACCGTCACGACGACGCCGATCGAGGGGCAGAAACCCGGCACCTCGGGCCTGCGCGCCAGGACGCGCGTCTTCATGCAGCCCGGCTACCTCGAGAACTTCGTGCAGTCGATCTTCGACGCGGTCGGCCCGATCGCGGGCAAGGCGCTGGTGCTGGGCGGCGACGGGCGCTTCTTCAACGCGCGCGCGATCCAGACGATCCTGAAGATGGCGGCGGCCAATGGCGCCGCGCGCATGGTGGTCGGGCGTGACGGCCTCCTGTCGACGCCGGCCGCTTCGGCGGTGATCCGGCACCTGAAGACGGATGGCGGCCTAATCCTTTCCGCCAGCCACAACCCGGGCGGCGAGGACGGCGATTTCGGCCTGAAATACAACATCCCCGCCGGCGGCCCTGCGCCCGAGAGCATCACCGGCGCGATCCATGCGCGCACCCGCGAGATCACCGAATACCGCATTCTCGAGGCCCCCGATATCAATCTCTCGGCCGAGGGCGAGACGCGGCTTGGCGAGACGGTGGTCGAGGTGATCGACCCCGTGGCCATCTATGCCGACCTGATGCGCAGGCTCTTCGACTTCGACAAGATCCGCGGCCTCTTCGCCTCGGGCTTCCGGATGCGCTTCGACGCGATGCACGCGGTGACCGGCCCCTACGCGACGGCGATCCTCGAGGGCGAGTTGGGCGCACCGGGCGGCACCGTGCTCAACGCCGTGCCGCTGCCGGATTTCGCGGGCGGCCATCCCGACCCGAACCCGGTCTACGCGGCCGCGCTGATGTGCGAGATGTTCGCCGCCGACGCGCCCGATTTCGGCGCGGCCTCGGATGGCGACGGCGACCGGAACATGATCGTCGGGCGCGGCGTCTACGTCACGCCGTCCGACAGCCTCGCGGTGCTGGCCGCGAACATCCACCTCGCGCCCGGTTATGCGGGCGGGATCGCCGGCGTCGCGCGCTCGATGCCGACCTCGCGCGCCGCCGACCGGGTCGCGGCGCATCTGGGCGTGCCGGCCTTCGAGACGCCGACCGGCTGGAAGTTCTTCGGCACATTGCTCGACGCTGGCAAGGCCACGATCTGCGGCGAGGAAAGCGCCGGTACCGGCTCGAACCACGTGCGTGAGAAGGACGGGCTCTGGGCCGTGCTGCTCTGGCTCAACATCCTCGCGGTCACCGGCAAGTCGGTGGCCGAGATCCTGGGCGACCACTGGGCGCGGCACGGGCGCGACTACTACTCGCGCCACGACTACGAGGGCCTCGACAAGGCAGCTGCCGAGGGACTGATCGAGGCGCTGCGCGCCCGCCTCGGCTCGCTGCCCGGAACCGAGGTCGAGGGCCTCACCGTGACCGCCGCGGACGACTTCGCCTATACCGACCCGGTCGATGGCTCGACCGCGACGGGGCAGGGTGTGCGCGTCATCTTCGGCGAGACGGCGCGGGCGGTCTTTCGCCTCTCTGGCACCGGGACCGAAGGGGCGACGCTGCGCGTCTATCTCGAGCGCTTCGAGCCCGATCCGGAAAGGCATGGCGAGGATCCGCAGCGCGCGCTCGCGCAGGTCATCCGCGCCGCCGACCGGCTGGCGGGCATCCGCGAGCGCCTCGGCCGCGACGCGCCCGACGTTCGCACCTGAGCGCGGCGCCGAGCCAGCCGGGGGCTGATTCGCGGCCCCGGGCAGGCGCATGCCCGGGACTGCCGGCTTTGGGGCCGGTTCCGGCCCGGCGAGCCGGATATCACTTCGGCCGATCAGCGCGGTGAAAACATTCTAAATTTTGAATGTATTTTTAATATCAATGAGTTGCGCGATTTTCACGCGTGAAAGTCCCTCGCGGGACCGGCGCGAGCCGTGCCGCGCGAGCCGCGCCGGTCCCGCGAAGGCTGCAGCCCGAGGGCTGGTCCGGTAGCCTGCCAAGTCAACGCGCGTCCTGCTTGGTATTGGAAATGCCGCTTTTGAGCACGACGCGCGCGCGCTCAAAGCGCATTTGTCGCGGCTAATCGAGGCCGATGGGGGCCCGACGAGGAGTGGCGCCATGCTGAACGACCCCAACCTGCTCTCCCTGCTGCTCGCCCGCAAGCCTGCGTACTCGCTTGAGCGGCCCTTCTACACCGATCAGGGCGTCTATGACGCCGAGATCCGGCACATCTGGGCGCGCGAATGGATCTTCGCCCTGCCCGCGGCCGAGATCCCCAAGGCCGGCAACTACGTGACCCTGCAGATCGGCAACTACCCGGTGATCATCGTGCGCGGCAATGACGGGGCCGTGCGTGCCTTCCACAACAGCTGCCGCCACCGCGGCTCGCGCCTGTGCTCGATGGTGAAGGGCTCGGCGCCCAAGCTGGTCTGCCCCTATCACCAGTGGACCTACGAGCTCGATGGCCGCCTGCTCTGGACGCGCGACATGGGTCCGGATTTCGATGCCTCAAAGCATGGCCTCAAGACCGTGCATGCCGAGGTCGCGGCCGGCATGGTCTTCATCTGCCTCGCGCCCCAGGCGCCCGACTTCGGCCCGGTCAAGCAGGCGGCCGACCGCTACGCCGCGCCGCACCGCATGACCGAGATGAAGGTCGCTTACCAGTCCACCATCACCGAGAACGGCAACTGGAAGCTCGTGATGGAGAACAACCGCGAGTGCTACCATTGCTCGGGCGCGCATCCGGCGCTGTGCCGCACCTTCAACGACGATCCCGACCTGGTCGGTGGCGACGACAGCATCGGCTCGCCCGTCGGCGCGGCCCATGTCGAACGCTGCGAGGCGGCGGGCCTGCCGTCGCGCTATCTCATCGACCCGTCCGAGCAGTGGCGGCTGGTGCGCATTCCCTTCCTCGGTGACGCGGTCAGCTACACGATGGACGGCAAGGCGGCCGTGCGAAACACGATCCCGGGCATGCCCTTCGCCAACGCGGGCAGCCTGCTGTTCTTCCACTATCCCAACACCTGGAACCACTTCCTCTCGGACCATGTGCTGAACTTCCGCGTGCTGCCGGTCAGCCCGACCGAGACCCAGGTGACCACCACCTGGCTCGTGCACAAGGATGCGGTCGAGGGCGTCGACTACGACCTGAAGCGCCTCACCGAGGTCTGGACGGCGACCAATGACGAGGACCGCCGCGTGGTCGAGGAGAACCAACTCGGCATCAACTCGCCGGCCTACGAGCCCGGCCCCTACTCGGTTCGGCAGGAAAGCGGCGTGATCCAGTTCATCGACTGGTATGCTCGCACCATGCAGAAAGCCCTCACCGGCCGCATCGCCATCGCAGCGGAGTAGTCCGATGATCCCGATGCCGCGCGAGAATACCCCGCTCTGGTCCGACACCGAGGTGCTGGAATGCGTGGCGGTGGTGCCCGAGGCCCCGGGCGTGAAGACATTCGTCTTCCGCCCGCCCTCGGGGGCGACCTTCCTGTTCCGCGCGGGTCAGTTCATCACGCTCGAACTGCCGGTTCCGGGCGGGCCCGAGCATCGGACCTACACGATCTCGTCGAGCCCGACGAGCAACGTCTATCTCGCGGTCACCGTGAAGGCCCAGCCCGACGGGCGCGGCGGCTCGCGCTGGATGCTCGAGAACCTGGTGCCCGGGATGCGGCTCAAGGTCTTCGGCCCGGCGGGTGTCTTCCACCTGCCGCGCCAGCCCGACGGGAAGTACCTCTTCATCTCGGCGGGTTCCGGCGTCACGCCGATGATGTCGATGGCGACCTTCCTGTTCGAGCGCGGCGAGGATCCCGACATCTCCTTCGTCCACTGCGCGCGCCGGCCTTCGGACCTGATCTTCCGCAAGCGGCTCGAATACATGGCGAGCCGGGTGCAGGGGCTGAAGCTCCATTTCGTCGTCGGCCGGGACGAGCCCTACGAGGTCTGGACCGGCTATCGCGGCCGCTTCAACCAGCTGATGCTGGGCCTGATGACGCCCGATTACCTCGAGCGCGACGTTTATTGCTGCGGGCCCGAGGGCTTCATGCAGTCGGTGCGCGACATGCTTCACTCGCTCGGCTACGACATGGCGCGCTACCGGCAGGAGAGCTTCGACGCGCCCGCCGAGCGGGTCGAGGACATCATCGCGCCCGAGGACGTGGTGCCGCAGGAGATGGCCCCCGCCGAGATTGTCTTCGCGGGCTCGGGCGTCACCGCTACCTGCACCGAGACGGACACGCTGCTGGCCGTCGCCAAGGCCTCGGGGCTCAACATCCCCTCGGGCTGCAACTTCGGCGTCTGCGGGACCTGCAAGGTGCGCAAGGTGTCGGGCGACGTGCACATGGTCCACAACGGCGGGATCAGCGAGGACGATGTCGCCGATGGATACGTGCTTGCCTGTTGCTCGCGTCCTCTTGGCCGGGTCGAACTCGACGTCTGAGGCAGGCCGGCGGCTGGCCGCCGGCGGATCTCCTGCCGCTCAGTCCTCGATGGGCGGCAGGCGTTCTTCCAGCCACGCGCGCAGATGGGCATGCTGCGAGGGCAGCTTGAGCGCCTCGCCCAGGTGCGCCATCTCCTCGTCGCGGTCGAAGCCCGGCTCGTCGGTCGCAACCTCGAAGAGCACGCCGCCGGGCGTGCGGAAATAGATCGCCCAGAAGTAGTCGCGGTCGATCACCTCGGTCACGCGGTGGCCGGCCGACACGAGGGCATCGCGCGTCTCGCGCTGCGCGGCCCGGTCTGCGACCGAGAACGCGACATGGTGGACCGAGCCCGCGCCCTGCGTGGCCTCGGGCAGGTCCGGCGCGATTTCGAGGTCCACGCGATCGGCGCCATTGCCGCCATCGAGCGCGTAGCAGGTCAGCGCGCCTTCCTGCCCGACCTCGCGATATCCCATGAAGCTGAGCAGATCGCCCATCGCGCCGCCTTCCCGCAGCCTGAGCCGGACGCCGCGGAAGCCGCGGATCGCGATGTCCGAAGACACGTCCCCGCCGGTCCACGGCGTGCGCGCGTCATCCGCGGTCTCGACCAGCGCGAAAGCGTCGCCGTCGGGCCCCTCGAAGCGAAGCCGTGCCTCGCCGAAGGCGGCCTCGGCGGCGAGACCGCGAACGCCCCTCGCGTTCAGCCGCTCCTCCCAGGCCGCAATCGTGCCAGCCGGCACCGAGAACTCGGTAACCGCTGCCTCGCCGGTTCCGGGAATGCCGCGCGCGATGCCGGGGAAGGGGAAGTAGGTCATCACGGTGCCCGGTGTTCCCGCCTCGTTGCCGTAATAGAGGTGGTAGACATGGGGCACGTCGAAATTGACCGTCGTCTTCACGCGACGCAGGCCAAGGGTTTCCGTGAAGAACCGGTTGTTACGCCGCGCATCGGCCGCGAGCGAGGTGATATGGTGCAGTCCCTGGATCTTCCGAAGCATCTGTGCGCCCTCCTCTCGGTGATGATGTCGCGGTCACTGGATCGCAGCATATAGAAACCACTTGCACCAATCCGTAACCCGCGGTGAGTGGCAGTAACTGTTGCCGAATGGGCAATAATTCGAACACCGCCGCTCCCGTCGTCGTAGCAGGGGGGGAAGAGCAGCATTCCTGATCGAAGTCGCTCGGCTCGCGTCGGCTGGACCCTCGGGCTTGGTTCAGACGAGCCGACGCGGGTGCCTTGCTGACCCGCGCCCGGCTTGCCGCGTCCCGGTCTTCGGCAGAGAGCCTCCAAACGCGAAACCGGAGCGCGGGAGCCATCCAGCTGGGATCTGGCCTCCCGCGTGCTGCGAAGGAGCCTTTAGGTGCCACGGCCCGCGATCAAGACTTTACGCTCACGAAGCAGGCAGGAGGCTGCCCCACGCAGTCAGCGTCTTGGTCAGGAGGCCTGCTGGCGTAAGCGAAGGTAGCCGAATTGCTCGCCACTCTCGCGAAACGCTCAAGGAAATCAGCTTGTCAGAGGGAGGAGTGGTGCCCAGGGGCGGATTCGAACCACCGACACGCGGATTTTCAGTCCGCTGCTCTACCAACTGAGCTACCTGGGCCCTGATCGACGGATCGATCGGAAACGCCGTATGGCGTGTGTGACGCGCTACTTAGGCGATTGGGGCGGGGGTGTCCAGCGCCAAATTCCATGGGTCCTCGCGTCCGTGCGGCGGGCCTCGCTCGGTCCCGCCGGATGGGTGCGGAACGCGGCACGGTCACGGCACCGGTCGGCTCAGGGAGCCGTGGCCTGGGCCGAAATCGCGGAGAAGATGCCGTCGAGTTCGGCGGCCACCTCGGCCAGGGGCGCACCGCCCTCGTCCGCATAGGGCGCAAAGACCGTGGATGGCAGCTTGTAGGCGAGCGTCGCCGTGCCGTCGGGGTTCTCGGTCACGTAGAAACGGAGCGGCGCCTCGATCATCGCCGCCACGCTGATCTCGAGGAGGCGCACGGCGAAGACATTGTTGAAGACCCCGACGACCCGGTTGCCGGGAATCGTGATGCCCCGCGCGCGAGCCGCTCCGGTCGGCCCCGCCTCGGTGACGACAAAGAGGCCCTCGGCCTCGACGACCCGCCTCAGCCGTTCGAGCAGGGTCTCGAAGGGATGCGGGGTCGCGACCACCGACCATCCGTCGCGCGCGGCAAGCGGCGCGTCCCAGCCCGCTGCGGGGGCCATTGCCGGGGCGAGCGAAAGCACTGCGGCCAGGATTGCGGGCAGGAGGCGGCGGTGTGCCGATGCTCGCATGATCTCCCCGCTTCAGGCTGCGGCGCCGCGCGCGGCGAGGGGCGGATCCATTGCGAGTGCGGCGCGCAGCCGTGTGCCGATCACCGATCCCGCGAAACCCCAGAGGAGCCACCAGAACCCGTGCATCGAGCCGGACACCAGGCCGCCCAGATAGGCGCCGATGTTGCAGCCATAGGCGAGCCGGGCGCCATAGCCCATCAGCAGCCCGCCCGCGATGGCAGTCAGCAGGTCGCGCGCGGAGAGATGCCAGACCGGTGCGAAACGGCCCGCGAGGGCGGCGGCGGCAAGTGCGCCCAGGACGATGCCGAAATTCATGATCGAGACCGCATCCGCAAAGACGCTCGCCGCAAGCTGATCAGCGCGCCAGCCCTGCCAGTAGGGCCAGGATGCCACGTCGCCACCCGCCGCATGCAGGATCTTCGCGCCCCACAGCGCGAAACCCGAGGTGATGCCCCATGGCTGCTGGAAGACCAGGAAGCAGCCGATCGAGACGATCGCCAGCGCGACCGCGCCGCGGGTCATCGACCAGGGTCCACGCAGGACGCTCCCGCTCGCGCGATCGGGCTCGAGCGCACCGTGGGCACGCCGCTCGATGGCGGCCGAGGCGCCCCAGATCGCCGCGAGCATCGCCCCCAGCACGGCCAGCCCGCCCCATGGTCCGAAGAGCGTGATCAGCGACGTGCCGGGAATGTTCGGGACCCCCGTGATGCGGTCGAGCTGGCCCCAGAAGCCGGGGATGTCCGCGGTCGCCCAGACGCTGCCCGCGATGAAGAAGGCGAGAACGATCGTCATGCGTGTCGAGCCCCCACCCACGGTAAAGAGCGTGCCCGATGCGCATCCGCCGCCGATCTGCATTCCGATGCCAAACATGACCGCGCCGATCGCCGAGGCCACACCCATCGGCATGATGACCGGGCGCATGTCGATGCCGGTGATGTCCTCGTAGCCGATCAGAAGGAAGGTGCCGGTGCAGGCCAGCGCGAGGAGCAGCGTCTGCGCCCGAAGGCCGGCGCCGCGCCGCTCACGCACCATGCGTCGCCACGCCGCCGTGAAACCGAACGAGGCATGGTAGAGCGCGAAGCCGGCCGCGCCTCCGAGCAGGGCGCCGGCTGCATAGGTCGTGCCGCTGCCTTGCCATCCGCCGCGTGCGAGGAATGCGGCGACCGCCAGCGCAATCAATCCAGCGACGGAGATGACCAGCACGTTTCGTTGCATCTTCGATCCTCGGACGCTCCGGAAAACGGCGCGAACGCAGTTCTGGTAGCTTGTCTTAGCATCCGCAAGCCGAGATCCGGTGCGGTAATCCTGTTCAGATGCGGTCACATGTCGGTGAGTGGGAGTCGTTTCAAGTCCTTTCGGGGGGCATTCTTTCAAAGACCGCGCAAAATCGCGCGGCGTCTTGAGAGAGGACTTGCGATGACGGCCCGTTCGACCACGTCCTGCCCTGATGAGTCAATCGAGGCCGGTCCGGAAAGCTGGGGACGCACGGTCACGGCGTTTCTCGCGCATTCGTCCGAGACGCCCGTTTATTTGGGCGAGACGCTTGCGGCGCGGCCGGACCACATGCTCGCCTGGATCGCCAAGGGGTTCTTCTACCTGCTGCTTGGCCGCTCGGAGCTCGTTTCCGTGGCTCGTGAGGCACTTGAGCGGGCCGAGGCCATCGCTGCGAGCCGAGGGGCGAACACCCACGAGCGGCACTATCTCGACGCGCTTGCGGCGTATGCCGCGGGGCGGCCTTCCGTGGCCACGTCGCATCTTGCGCGCATCCTCGAGCGGCATCCCGAGGACACGCTCGCCTTCAAGCTCGATCACGCCGTGCGCTTCGTGCTTGGCGATCGCCGGGGCATGCTCGAGCAAAGCGAGCACATCGTCGACGCGATCGGCGCTGATCACCCTCATCTGGGCTACGTGCTCGGGTGCAGGTCGTTTGCGCTCGAGGAGAACGGATCGTTCGGCGAGGCCGAAGCCACGGGCCGCCACGCGGTCGAGATCGCTCCGGACGACGCCTGGGGTCTTCATGCGGTCGCGCATGTCTACGACATGACCGGACGGGCAGAGACCGGCATTCGCTGGCTCGAGAACCGGACTTCGGCATGGGAGCACTGCAACAATTTTGGCGGTCACGTCTGGTGGCATCTCGCGCTCTTCTACCTCGATCTTGGCGACTACGACCGCGTCTTCGATCTCTATGACCGGCATGTGCGCGCCGAGAAGACCGATGACTACCGCGACATCGCGAACGGCGCCTCGATGCTGATGCGGCTTCAGCTCGAGGGGCTCGATGTCGGCGATCGCTGGGACGAGCTTGCGGATCTCGCTGTCAACCGCGTCGACCCGGGCTGCGTGGTTTTCGCGGATCTGCACTACTTGCTGGCGCTGGGCGGGGCCGGGCGCAAGGCGGAAACCGACCGGCTGGTCGAGCGGCTTGCGCGTGACGCGCAGGCGCGAGACCATGACATGCACGAAATCGCGGGGGTGGCGGGACATCCGGCGGCCGTGGGCCTTGCGGCATTCCGCGCCGGAAAGTACGCGCTCGCCTTCGAAAGCCTGCGCGGTGTGCGGCCGGCGCTTCAGCGGATTGGCGGAAGCCACGCGCAGCGCGACGTTTTCTCGCGGATCATGATTGAAGCCGCGATCCGTTCGGGACGTTATGCCGAGGCCGACGTCGAGCTCGCGGCGCGCGCGGCGAGGCGCGGCGCCGAGGACGGGTTCTCGGCGCGCCGGCGTGCGTCGATCGCGCGGGCGCGGGAAGCGAGAGGAGTTGCCGCCGAATGATCGAGGGAGGCATGCGTCAGACGGGCCCTTCGGAGACCCCTGCGCCCGGAGGCAAGCGGCAACGCGACCTGCGGCTCGACTTCTTTCGCGGGCTCGCCATGTTCATCATCCTACTGGCGCATACGCCCGGCAATGCCTGGACGCTGTGGATCCCGGCCCGTTTCGGCTTCTCGGATGCCACCGAGATCTTCGTCTTCTGCTCGGGCTTCGCTTCGGCGCTGGCCTTTGGGGCGACATTCGTCAAGAGGAGCTGGCTGCTCGGCGCGGCGCGGATCGCCTACCGCGTCTGGCAGGTCTACTGGGCGCATATCGGGATCTTTCTCGTCACCGCCACGCTGGTGTTCTCGATCGACTATTTCGGAGTCGGCATCGAGGGGCACCGCCATGTAACCGAGCCATATGTCGTGCCGCTGTTTTCGCGGACCGGAGAGGCCCTGATCGGGCTGCTCACGCTGACCTATGTTCCCGGGCTCTTCGACATCCTGCCGATGTATCTGGTGATCCTGGCCATGGTGCCGGTGGTGATGGCCCTTTACGCCGTTGGCGGGCGTGCCGCGGTTGCGGCGTTCGTCGTGACGGTATGGCTGGCCTCGAACCTTGCGGGTCTTGGCCGTCTGGCCGAGGAGAGCGCTGATCCGGGCGCGCTCACGACCGCACTGGCGCCGCTGGGCACCGCGCTCGGCTGGATGAACCTGCCCTCGAACCCTTTCGGCAACGGCACGTGGTTCTTCAATCCCTTTGGCTGGCAGCTCGTCTTTTTCACGGGCTTCGCCTTCGGCATGGGCTGGATCCCCGCGCCGCCGGTCACGCGAGGCCTGGTGCGCCTCGCCCTGGCGATCGTTGTCCTGACCATTCCCTTCGCCTGGTTCAAGATCCATGACGGCCTTTACGTGCCGGCCGACTGGGCCCTGCGCGAGTGGATCGCCGCCACGCGTGACTGGGCCGAGCCGATGTGGTGGAAGTCGTGGCTCGGCATCTTTCGTTACGCGCATTTTCTGGCCGTGGCTTACCTCGCCTGGGTGGCCGTGGGGCCGGGGGGACGCAGGCTGACCGAGGGCTTCAGCCCGCCGCGGGCCCTGGGGGGCGTCTGGCTTGCGCTCGCCGCCGTCGTCGTGGTGTTGACGATCCCTTATGCCTATGTCGACGAGATCCGCACGATATCGCCGACGCTCGACGCCTTCCTCGTCAAGACGGTTCCGCTGATACCCGGCGACCGGATGGGGCTGGTGCAGCTTGCCCATCTTGTTGCGCTGATCGTCGTCGTCTGGGCCGCGATCGGCGCCAGCGGGCGCGAGGCGGTCGCGCGACGCTGGCTTCCCGCGTCGGTGCCCGTGATCCGCAAGGTCGGCACGCAAAGCCTTGCGGTGTTCATGACCTCGATTCCGCTCGCGCAGATCAACGGTTGGTTGCTCGGCATCATGGGGCCGGATGTCTGGACCCGCGCCGCGATCAACCTGAGCGGGTTCGCCATACTGATAGCAACGGCCTATATGGTGTCTTGGTTCAAGTCGCAGCCGTGGCGCGGCGCCCAGGTTGCGTCAGCCGGTGCCATCGAAGGCCACGGCCGGAAGGCCGGCGCCTCGGGCGGCAAGGCGGCGCGGGCATGACAGGAGCGGCCTCGACCGCAGAGGTCTGACGAGGGAGAGACGCATTGTTCGTGGATGCGGGCAAGGACAACGGCAGGCGCCGTTCCTCGGATTATGACCCTGAAACCGCGCTCGACCGGCTGGCCCGGTCGGATCGCGGCGCGGCTTACGTGATCGGCCAACTGGGTCAGTCGCTCGATGGACGCATCGCGACGCCCACCGGCGCGTCGAAATACATCAACGGCCACGAGGCGCTGCGCCACCTCCACCGCATCCGCGCATGCGTCGACGCGGTTCTGGTGGGCGTTGGAACCGCCATCGCCGACAATCCCCAGCTGACGACCCGGCATGTCGATGGGGCAAATCCGGTCAGGGTGATCGTGGATCCGCAGGGGCGGATGCCCGAGGGCCTCGCGATGCTGCGTGACGGGGCCGCGCCGGTGCTGGTCGTCACGCTGCCTGGCAGCGACGTTCCGCGAGGGGCGGAGCCGGTCCACCTTCACTGCGATGGCGGCGGGCATATCCGACCCGGAACGATAGCCGCGGCCTTGCGCGAGCGCGGCCTGCATCGCCTTCTCGTTGAAGGGGGCGCCGCGACCCTTGCACGTTTCATCGATGCGGGTGAGCTTGACGAACTGCACCTGATGGTCGCGCCCATCGTCCTTGGGTCCGGCAAGACGGGGCTGAACCTGAATCCGATCGCCGGCCTCGACGAGGCCCTGCGCCCATTGGTGCGCACGATGCGGTTCAAGGATGGAGACATGCTGTGCATGTGTGACATGCGCCGCCCGGTGGCCGTCTGAAGGCCGGAGGGCTCCGAAACGGGAGGTGACGGTCAATGCAACGCGTCCGCTACAGCCTTCTCCAGCGTCTGCTTCACTGGATCGTGGCGCTCTGCGTCCTTGGAGCCCTCTCTGCCGGGTTCGTCCTCGGGACCCTGGGGTTCGAGGGCGCCAAGAACAGCTTCGGTCTCGATACGACCAACGCCATCTACAAGTACCACAAGAGCTTCGGCGTGCTGATCCTCGGGCTGATGCTCGTCCGCCTGGGCTTGTGGGTGGTGCTCGGGCGGCCAGCTTTGCCCCAGTCGATGCCGGGGTGGCAGCGTGTCGCCGCGATCGCGACGCATGGGGCGCTCTACGCGCTGCTGATCGCCATGCCTGTCGTCGGCTGGATGGCCACGGCGTCCGGGGGCTTCCCGATCGAGTTCTTCGGTTATGTACTTCCGGGTTTCATGGCGAAAGATCCGGAACTGTCGAAGTGGCTCTACGAGGTGCACGGTGCCCTGGGGGTTGCCATCCTCGCGGTCGTGGCACTGCACATCGCGGCTGCGCTTCATCACTGGCGGGTCAAGCGCGACGGGGTCATGCGGCGCATCAGCCTGCCCTGACGTGGCCACGCGCGAGCATGCCGGCCCCGCCCGAGCCGTTCACTTAGGTGGGAACGCGAGTAGGTCGCGGTGCCCGATGACAACGCGCCGCGCGTGGCGATGCGCGTCGAGCCACGCGGCGGCCGTCGCCGGGCCCAGATGGTCCGAGATCGCGCCGGCGCTTCCCTCGGCCAGAGCCTCGATCAGGCCGGCGTCGGCGGGCGCGGCGAGGTCCCAATCGCTGCGCCCTTCTTCGACGGCGAATCCCCGATCAGCGAGACACTGCGCCAGATATCCGTGCGCGTCGGGTCCGAGTGCCCGCCCAAGGCCCTTATCCCGCCTCTGGTCGGCGTGGAAAGCCGCCAGCGCGGCCTCGTCGAGCGCCGATGGTGGCTCCCACTCCTCCCGCCCGTCATAGCTGAGAACGGCGTAGAGCACGGTGCGCGCTTCGGTAAGGGCGTCGGCCAGGCGATCGATAAAATCCTTGCCGCAGAGGTCGAAGAAGGCGGAAGCGGTGACAAGCTGGGGTCGGACCCGACGGACGAGGTGCGTTGCATCGACGGACAGGTCGGTGATTTCGCATTGCGCCGTCACACGCCCGGGAAGCGAGCGGGCTGCGCGTGAAAGAAGCACGTCGTCGGCGTCCGCCAACACCCAGTGCTGTGGCGCGGGCAGGAGAGGTGCGGTCGCGCGCATGTTGTTGCCGCTTCCCGCCCCGAGGTCGAGGACCCTGAGATGTGAATGGCGCGCGAAATGCGCGGCCAGGTGCTGGGCGAGGCTCGTGTTGCGCGCGCGCAGATCGGCAGGTGCGCGAAGGTCGAGCCAGTCGGCCGAGAAACCGCTCACGTCGCGCCCGTCGCGGCGAGCCCGTGCGTGGCCTCGTCTGCAAGTTCCACGAGCATCGCCGCGACGGCCCTGACTGTATCGGGCCAGCGGGGAAGGTCTTGCGCAGCGGACCATGCTCGGTCGGCAAGGGATCTTCGCGCGGCCAAGTCCGTGATCATCGTCCGCAGCGCCTCGGTCAGCGCTTCCTCGTCGTCGGGGTCGACCAGCAGCGCGGCGCCCATCGTCGCCTCGGGGATTGCCCCGGCGCGGGTGCCGATCACCGGCAGCCCATGGGCCAGCGCCTCGGCATAGACCATTCCGAAGCCTTCGTAGCGCGATGCGAGGGCAAAGATGTCGGCCCCCGACCAGAGTTCGGCCAGCCCATCGGCATCGGCCGGCCCGTGGAAGCGAATGCGATCCACGAGCCCGTGCTGCGCGGTCAGGGCCTTCAGTTCCCGTGCATGTGCGGGGTCCCGGTCCTCGGCCCCCACGATGGTCAGATGCCAGCCGAGGTGCGCGAGACGGCCAAGCGCCGAGATCAGCCGGTCATGGCCCTTCCGCGGGACCAGCGTGCCGACGGAGAGCAGTTGAGCCTCAAGGCCTGACGATCCCGTCGCGCGCGGGAACTCAGGCGTCCCCGGCGGCGCGACGGTGATGCGATCCGGCGCAACGCCGTAGTCGGCAACCAGGGTTGCCGCCGTCGTCCGGCTTGTGGTCAGGACGCGCGCTGCATGGCTCAGGGCCAGGCGTTCCGACGCTTCGAGGCGGATTGCCAGTTCGGGATCGATCCCGGTCTCGAGGGCGAGTGGATGATGACAGAGCGCGACGAGCGGGCCCTGCAGTTGCTGGAGCACATGCTCGGGCATCGCGCCAAGGGCGAGGCCATCGATGATCACCGGCCAGCCAGTGGGCATCGACGCCAGGCAGCGAGCAGTCTGCGCCACGTCCCCCGCGCCGGGGCTCGGCCATTCCCCCGGGAGCGGCCAGTGCACGAGATCCAGACCCGCCGCCTTCGCGCCGGCCAGGAGTTGTCGGGCATAGGCATATCCGCCCGTGGGTGTCGCCAAATCGCCGGGAACGGCGAGTATGGCGCGAGCGATCACGGCCGCCCCTCGTACCACGCGCGGGCCACATGGCTTTCATTCAGGGTGACGCGGATCAGGCTCAACCCCTCGGAGCCTGGGCCGAGTGATCCGTCGCGCGCCGCGCCAGCGATGGCGTCGAAGATGTGCCGGCACAGGAACTCGGTCGTCGTCACCTTCCCGGTGAACTGGGGGAGCATGTCGAGATTGGCGTAATTGAGCGGTGCCAGCGTTGCCTTGAGCGCATCGTGAGCGCGGCCGATGTCGACGACGATGCCGTCCTCGGAAAGCGTCTCGCGGAAGAAGGCCACATCGACGACATAGGTCGCGCCGTGCAGCTTCTGCGCGGGGCCAAAGACGTCGCCGGGCAGGGAGTGGGCGATCATGATGTGGTCGCGGACTTCGACGGCGTACATTCTCAGGAGTTCTCCTCGCGGTAGGTGACGCGTGTAGCGATACCCGGCGCACCCGGTGCCAACAACCCGGGCAGGGCGTCTGGCAAGGCGTCGAGCGGCACGTCTCCAGTCAAAAATGCGTCAATCCGCGCATCGTCAAGCAGGGAAAGTGCATGGCCAATGCGTTCGCGATGGCTGACGGCTGCGCGTCGCCGGGGCGCAACGTGCCCGACCTGGCTCGACCGGATGGTCAGCCGCCGGGAATGGAATGCGGCCCCCAGCGGGACGGCGACGGTGCTGTCACCATACCAGCTGAGCTCGATCACCGTCCCCTCGAAGCGCAGTGCCGAGAGCGCCGCGGCGAGCCCGGCGGCCGACGCCGAGGTGTGAAAGACGAGGTCGTGATCCGCCTCGAGCGCTTCTGGATTACAGAATGTCACGCCAAATTCAGCGGCGAGCCTCTCGCGCTCGGGTACGATGTCGCTCGCCGTGATTGTCAGGTCGGTACGCCGGGAAAGCAGTGACAGGATGAGCAGTCCCAGGAGCCCAAGCCCCACGACGGCGATGCGAGCGCCCGGCCGCAGCTCCGCATCCCACAATGCGTTGAGCGCCGTCTCCATGTTCGCGCCCAGCACCGCGCGCCCCGGCGGGATGCTGTCAGGCAGCGGCAGGACCGACGCGGCAGGCACGCGGAACCGCTCCTGATGCGGGTAGAGCGCGAAAACGCTGCGGCCCAGAAGGCCTTTCTCGCCGCCCACGACTCGACCGACGGCCGCATAGCCATATTTTACCGGGAAGGGGAGATCGCCCTCCTGGTGCGGCGCGCGCATTCGTTCGTGCTCGCTGGCAGGGATCCGGCCCTCCCAGACGAGGCGCTCGGTCCCGCGGCTGAGTGCCGAGAACAGCGCCTCGACCTCGACCCAGCCGTCATGCAGATCCGGCAGCGGGGTCGGCCGAAGTTCCGCGTTGCGCGGGCCAACGTACCAAAGCGCGCGTGCGGTGTCGGCCATGGCTATCATCCGTGCTTGCAGCTGCGTAGGCGCGCGTCAACATATGCACCGCCGCAGGGTCGGGAAAGGACGATCGACGATCATGCCGACTGACATCACTCCTCCCCTCGATCCGGCGCGGACAGCGCGCTCGGACGCAATCCGAAGCGAGAGCGGCTGGATGACCCCTGCAGCGCTGCAGGGTCGGCGCGCGCTGGCTGCGCGCAGATGGGGCTTCCTTGCGCTCAACCTGCTGACGGTCGCCGCGCTCGGCTGGGGTGTTGCCAACGTGTTTGGCGCGGGTGGCTGGTCGATCAGCGACGTCGTGATGACCGCCTGTTTCCTGCTCGGCGCGCCCTGGACGGTGTTGGGCGTGTGGAACGCGCTGATCGGCGTGTTCCTGCTCCATGGCCGCCGCGATGGCATGGCGCTTGCGGCGCCGCATCTGGCGGCCGGGGACGGCGATGCGCCGCTTGCGCTGCGCACCGCGATCGCCATGACATTGTGCAACGAGGACCCGACCCGCTCCTTCTCGAAGCTGGTCGAGATGCGCCGCAGCCTGGACGAGACGGGGCAGGGCGGCCGGTTCGATATCTTCGTGCTCTCGGACACGACCGATCCCGAGATCGCGTCGCTTGAGGAGCGGTTGTTCGAGCGGAACCGTTCCTTGCTTGGCCCGAACGCAGCCTACCGGCGCCGCACGCGCAATACCGGCTTCAAGGCGGGCAATGTGCGCGACTTCCTGCAGACGCTGGGACGCAAGCACGATTTCTACCTGCCGCTCGACAGCGACAGCCTGATGGCGGGGCCGACGATCCTGCGGATGCAGCGGATCATGGAGGCATTCCCCCGCATCGGCATCCTGCAGAGCCTGGTGGTCGGGGCACCCGCCACGAGCTTTTTCGCGCGCGTCTTCCAGTTCGGCATGCGCCACGGCATGCGAAGCTACACGATGGGTGCGGCCTGGTGGCAGGGCGACTGCGGTCCCTACTGGGGACACAACGCGCTGATCCGGGTTGCGCCATTCCGGCGTCACTGCCGCCTCCCGGTCCTTCCCGGAAAGCCCCCGCTGGGCGGTCACATCCTGAGCCACGACCAGCTAGAAGCCGTGCTGATGCGCCGCGCGGGCTACGAGGTGCGGGTGCTTCCGGTCGAGACCGAAAGCTGGGAGGAGAACCCCCCGACGTTGATGGACTTCACCAAGCGCGACCTGCGCTGGTGCCAGGGCAACATGCAGTACTGGCGTCTGCTGGGGTTGCGCGGGCTCGAGCCGGTGTCGCGGTTCCAGATCTTCGCCGCCATCATGATGTACGTGGCCGCACCCGCGTGGATGATCATGACGATCGCAGCCGCCGCGCGCATCGTCGAGGGCGAGGTTGCGGATATCGATGTTGTTCTGGGTATCACGATGTTCTTCATCATGTTCGCCGTGAGCTTGGTTCCCAAGCTTCTGGGGATGCTCGACACCGTGCTGACCCCCGGCGCCGTCGCGCGTTACGGTGGCCCAATCCGTTTTCTCGCGAGCGGGCTGGTCGAGACGCTGATGTCGGTGTTGATGGCGCCGGTCGTTGCCTTCCGCGTGAGCATCTTCCTGGTCGGCCTGGCGTTTGGCAAATCGATCATCTGGGGCGCGCAGAACCGCGATGCCTATCGCCTTGGCTGGGCCGATGCCGCGCGCGGGCTCTGGCCGCAGACGCTGTTCGGGCTCGGGCTCAGTGCGGTCATCGTCGGCGCGCTTGGCTGGGGAGGCACGGTCTGGGCCGCGCCGATGCTGGCGGGGTTATCCTTCGCGATCCCGTTCGCCGTGGCGACGGCGAGCCCCGCGCTCGGGCGGCTGGCGACCCGCGTCGGTCTGTGCGCCATCCCCGACGAGATCGCGAGGCCCGCGCCGCTGGTCCGCACCGGGTATTTCGATGCGGCCGAGCAGGGAGTGCACGCAGCCGAGTTGCCGCGGGCAGCCTGAGGCCGCGACGCGCGGGCAGGGAGCGGGCGACCCTCCGCCCGCCACGACGCTTGACCCGGCAGCTCTGGACCTATCGAATGTGTTCGCTGGCTCCTTGCGGCATGCGCGCCATGCGCGTTAGCGAGTGCAGTAAGTCCTGATCCGGTCAGAGGTTTTGCCATGTCGCTCGCGCATCCGTATCTGCTTTTCCTTGGTGACGCGCCCGATGCGCTGGCAGCAAAGGTGGCGCAGGGCGTCCGCGACTGGCGGCCCGAGGCGAGCGTGGGGCAGTTCAGGATGCCCGGCTGCAACGCCGACATGCGGCTGCCCGACATGACGATCGCCGAGGCGGCGGCCGCTGGCGCGAAGACCCTGGTGATCGGGGTCGCGAACCGCGGTGGCGTCATCTCGGACGCCTGGCAGAGCGTGCTGATCGAGGCCATGGAGGCGGGGATGGACATCGCCGCCGGGCTTCACACCTTGCTGCGCGATCAGCCTGCGCTCGTCGAGGCCGCCGCCCGCACCGGCTGCAGGCTCCACGACGTTCGACTTCCCGCGCGCAAGTATCCCATCGGCGATGGCAAGCGGCGCAACGGCAAGCGCCTGCTCGCGGTCGGCACCGATTGTTCTTGCGGCAAGATGTACACCGCTCTCGCGATGGAAAAGTCGATGCAGGCGCGGGGCATGAGTGCCGATTTCAGGGCGACCGGGCAGACAGGGATCCTGATCACGGGCGACGGTGTGCCGCTCGATGCCGTCGTGGCCGATTTCATGGCTGGTGCGGTCGAGGTATTGACGCCCGACAACGACCCCGACCATTGGGACCTTATCGAGGGGCAGGGGTCGCTGTTCCATCCGTCCTACTCCGGCGTCACGATGGCCCTGATCCATGGCGGTCAAGCCGATGCGCTGGTGCTGTGCCACGAGCCCACCCGCACCCATATGCGCGGGTTGCCGCACTATCCGTCGCCCGCCCTGGACGATCTGGGGCCGCTGGTGCTCCCGCTCGCGCGGATCGTGAACCCGGATGTGCGGATCATCGGCTGCTCGATCAATACCGCCGCGCTTCCCGAGCCGGAGGCACTCGCCTACCTCGAGGAGACGGAGAGGCGGCTGGGGCTGCCCTGCGTCGATCCGTTCCGCCAGGGTGCGGATCGCCTGGTCGAGGCCCTCTGAGCATGGCCGCCACGGGGCCAAGCATCAGCGCGCGGATCGAGCGGTTTCCCATCGCGGGCAAATGGACGATCTCGCGCGGGTCGATCACCGAGCTCGACGTGGTGATTGCCGAGGCGACGCTGGACGGGTTCGTCGGTCTGGGGGAGTGCCGCCCGTATCCGCGTTATGGCTGGACGGCCGAGGGCGTGGTCGAGGAGATCTCGTCCGTCGCGCCGAAGCTCGCCCGGCTCTCGGACCCCGAGGCATGGGATCTCGCGCATCTGATGCCTGCCAATGCCGCGCGCAACGCGGTCGATTGTGCGCTGTGGGACCTGAGGGCGAAGATGACGGGGCGCCGGGTCTGGGACCTCGCGGGCCTTCCCCGGCCCGAGCCCGTCGTCACGGCGTTCTCGCTGTCGCTCGACACGCCCGACGCGATGCAGGCGGCCGCGCGCCGCAATGCCGACCGGCCCCTGCTGAAGGTCAAGCTCGGGGGTGAGGGCGATCTCGAGCGCCTCGCGGCGATCCGTGAGGGGGCGCCGAATTCGCGCATCATCATCGACGCGAACGAGGGCTGGGACGCCGCGACCTATTCCGAGCTCGCGCCGCGCCTGGTCGAGCTGGGCGTCGCCATGGTCGAGCAGCCCTTGCCGGCCGACAATGACGCGGCACTTGCCGAAATCGAGCGGCCGCTGCCGGTTTGTGCCGACGAAAGCTGCCACGATCGCGCCTCGCTAGCAGGGCTGGTGGGCAAGTACGACATGATCAACATCAAGCTCGACAAGACCGGCGGGCTGACCGAGGCGCTGGCCCTCAAGGCCGCCGCCGAAGCGCAAGGCTTCGAGGTGATGGTCGGGTGCATGCTGGCCACGTCGCTGGCAATGGCGCCCGCTCATCTCGTCGCGCAAGGGGCTGCCATTGTCGATCTCGACGGCCCGCTTCTGCTTGCGCGCGACTGGCCGGGCGGGCTTGTCTATGAAGGCAGCCTCGTGCATCCGCCCGAGGCCACACTCTGGGGCTGACGCGCCGTAATCGCCGGGAGAGCGGAACATGAGCAGGATCGTCTTCGTCAATGGCGCCTTCGTCCCCGAGGATGAGGCGAAGATCTCGATCTTCGACCGGGGCTTCCTCATGGCCGATGCGGTCTACGAGGTCACCTCGGTGCTTGACGGCAAGCTGTGCGACTTCGCGGGCCACGTCGCACGGCTGCATCGCTCGCTCGGCGAGCTTGGGATGCCGAGCCCGGTGAATGACGACGAGTTGCTGGCGATCCACCGCGAACTGGTGGCGCGCAACGGCATCGAGGAGGGCGTGGTCTACCTCCAGGTCACGCGCGGGGCACATGATCGGGATTTTGCCTGGCCAGAAGGGCTCAAGCCGTCGCTGGTGTTGTTCACGCAGGCCAGGCAGATCGTGACCTCCCCCACGGCGGCCAAGGGGCTCCGCGTCATCTCGATCGACGATTTGCGCTGGGGTCGGCGCGACATCAAGACCGTGCAGCTGCTCTATCCGAGCCTCGCGAAGATGGAGGCGAAGCGCCGCGGCGCGGATGACGCCTGGATGGTGATGGATGGGAAGGTCACGGAAGGCACGTCGAACAACGCCTATATCGTGACGCGCGATGGCACGATCGTTACCCGCAACCTGTCGAATGACATCCTCCACGGGATCACCCGTGCGTCGGTCCTGCGCCTCGCATCGGATGCCCAGATGAAGATCGAGGAGCGGCCCTTCAGCATTGCCGAGGCGCAGGCTGCGACGGAGGCGTTCTCGACCGCCGCTTCGAGCTTCGTCATGCCCGTCGTCGAGATCGACGGCGTGGCGATCGGCGACGGCAGCCCCGGGCCGGTCGCCCGGCGCCTGCGCGAGATCTATATCGAGACCGCGCGCGCGCAGGCTGTCTGATCCGAGCGCGCGCCATGGATGGTGGCGGGGCGGCGGTGCGTAGATCGCCGCAAGAAGCCGTCTGGCGATGATCCGCAGTCAGCCATGAAGATCAACCGGCCGGCGCCGTGAGGCGCCGGCCGGTGACGTTTTCAGCCGTTCCGCGCGACGCCCGTGGCCTTTTCGAGGGCCTGATCGAGATCGGCCATCAGGTCCTCGGCATCCTCGATGCCGATCGAAAGCCGCACCACGTCGTCGCCCGCCCCCGCCGCATCGCGCTGTTCGGGCGAGAGCTGGCGATGCGTCGTCGAGGCCGAATGGATGATCAGCGAGCGCGCGTCGCCCAGATTGGCGACATGGCTGAAGATCTCGACCGCGTCGACCATCTTCACGCAGGCGTCATAACCACCCTTGAGGCGGATGGTGAACAGAGCGCCAGCACCCTTCGGGTACTGCTTGCGCGCCCGGCGGTAATAGGGCGACGACTTGAGCCCCGCATAGGTCACCGCCTCGATCCGCGGATCGGCCTCGAGCCATTCGGCCACCTTGCGGGCGTTGGCGACATGGCGCTCCATCCGCAGGCTGAGGGTCTCGATGCCCAGCAGCGTGATGAAGGCGTTCTGCGGGCTCTGGCACATGCCCAGGTCGCGCAGGCCCACGGCGTGACCATGCAGCGTGTAGGCCAGCGGCCCGAAAGTCTCGTGGAACCTCAGGCCGTGATAGGCAGGCTCGGGCTCGGACAGCGAGGGGAACTTGCCCGCGGCGGTCCAGTCGAACTTGCCCGAGTCGACGACCACGCCGCCCATGACGGTGCCGTTGCCCGACAGGTACTTGGTGGTCGAGTGCACCACGATCGTCGCGCCATGGTCGATCGGGCGGCACAGGTAGGGGGTGGCCGTGGTGTTGTCGACGATCAGGGGGATGCCCTTCTTCTCGGCCACCGCGGCGATCTTGTCGAGATCCGCGACATGGCCGCCGGGGTTCGCGATCGACTCGCAGAAGATCGCCTTGGTCCGCTTGGTGCAGGCCCGCGAAATCTCGCCCGGCTTGTCGATATCGACGAACTTCGCCTCCCATCCGAAGCGACGGATCGTCTGGCTGAACTGGGTGACCGTTCCGCCATAGAGCCGGCTCGAGACGACGATGTTGTCACCGGGCCCCATCAGCGGAAACAGCGCCATGATCTGGGCCGCGTGGCCCGACGAGGTCGCGACCGCGCCGACACCTCCCTCGAGGGCCGCGATCCGCTCCTGCAGCACCGCGACGGTTGGGTTCGTCAGGCGCGAGTAGATGAAGCCCACTTCCTGCAGGTTGAACAACGCCGCCGCATGATCGGCATCACGGAAGACATAGGCGGTGGTCTGGTAAATCGGCGTCTGCCGCGCGCCCGTCGCGGGGTCGGGACGCGCGCCTGCGTGAATCTGGAGCGTGTCGAAGCCGAAGCTGCGGTCGGTCATGGTGTCTCCTCAATCTCTTTTGCCCGCCACTCATTAACGTGCCTGAGCGAAAAATGAAGTGGCATGGTCGTCTGTTGGGTGCCAGGTGGGTTCGAGCGGCGCCGACGCGGCCTGGAATGGTGGGCACTCTCGTGACGGCGCCTGCTTGGAACAGGTGCTTCAGGCGCCATCAACCGGTTCGTAGCCCTCGAATTCAGGCGGCCCGAGATAGATGTCGCGGCTCGACCCAGCGTGCGCATGCGCCTTGCGGAAGGCCTCGGACCGGGTCCAGGCCTCGAAGGCCCCGCGGCTCTCCCACACCGAATGGGAACAGTAGAGGGAATGCGCGTCGGTCCTGGGTCCGCGCAGGAGATGGAACGAGCGAAAGCCCGGCACGTCTTCGAGATGTGATTTCCGACCCGTCCAGATTGCCTCGAACTCGGCTTCACGTCCCGGCGCGATGCGGAAACGGTTCATGGCGATGAACATGGATCCTCCGAACAGGTCACCGCAGGCGCGAGGACAGGACGCCGGAATTGAACCCGCCCCAGCTCAGCTCGCCCCAGAGGCGCTGATACTCGATCTTCGGGCAGCGGTTCATGATCACCGTCAGCCCCGCAGCCTCGGCCCGCGCCGCGGCGTCGTGGTCTATGACGCCAATCTGCATCCAGATCGTCTTGAGGCCGCGCGGAAGCAGAACTTCGATCGCTTCGTCGACCACTGCGCCGGCTTCCGAGGACCGCCGGAAGATGTCGACCATGTCGATGGGGTCATGCTCGCTCGGGATCGCCGCGAGGCTCTCGATCACTGTCTCGCCAAAGGCCTTCTCGCCCGCGTAGCGCGGATTGACCGGGATGACCTTGTATCCCTTGAGCTTGAGATAGCGCGCCACGTAGAAGGATGGCCGGACCTCGTTGAGCGAGACGCCGACCGTGGCGATGGTCTTGGTGCGCTCGAGCACCGAGCGAAGATGCTCGTGCGAGTAGTTCGGCTCTTGCATCGTCAGATCCTTCGCAGCGCGCCGGCGCCGCGACAAAAAAGTCCGCCGGCTTTTCTTTTGGGGAGAAGACCGGCGGACATCAAGTCGGAACGAGGGACAGTGAGTGTCGGAGCGGGGCGTTCAAACCCGCTCCCGTCCTTAATATGGGACGAGCGCGAAGTTTTCGTAACCCTCTGTAGCATTCTCGTGAGGAAAAATTTCCCGCCAGCCGGATTAGCGCTGCATTCCCCGGGCGCACTTGCCCGTCATTTGCGCATCGACGCGATGTGCAGCGCGACCGCGGCTGCATTCGAGACATTGAGAGAGGCGAAATCCCGAGCCGCCCTGATTCGTGCGAGCTGATCGCAAAGCTCGCGCGTGCGCGGTCGCAGGCCCGGGCCCTCGGCCCCGAGAGCGAGCCCGAGCGGCTTGCCGCTCGTCCCGGGAACGGCGTCATCGATGGATGCATCCCCCGCACCGTCGAGGCCGATCAGCACATATCCAAGGGCGCGGAGCTCTTCCATCGCATCGCCCAGGTTGCGGACACGAAGATAGGGTTGCCGCTCGAGCGCTCCGGATGCCGATTTTGCCAGCGCGCCGGTCTCGGGGGCGGAATGATGGCGCGGCGCGATCACGGCGCGTGCGCCGAAGACCTCGGCCGAACGCAGGATGGCACCGACATTGTGCGGATCCGTCACCCGGTCGAGCAGCACGACGAGCGGAGACGGGTCACGTGGCGTCGGCCGACAGAGGTCGCCAAGCTTGCCCCAGTCGAGCGGCTCGGCCTCGAGCGCGGCCCCCTGGTGGACCGATTGCGGATCGAGAGGCGCATGAAACCGGCGCGGGTCCGCGATCTCGGGGGTCATCCCCGACCCGTCCACGGCATCGCCCAGCCGCTCGCGCGCGTTTGGCGTGAGAATGAGGCGCCGGCGCGTCCGCAGAGGGTTCACCAGTGCATCGCGCACCGCGTGGATGCCGAACAGCCAGACGGTCTCGTTGTCGGCGCCGCGGTGCGGCGGTCGACCGCGACCGCCCGCGATGCCAGCACCGCGCCTGTCGCCGGGGCGGCGCGGGCCTGTCCCGGTGCGGGACTTGGGTGCTTTTGGGCGCTCGGGCGGCATGATCTGGCCCTCTCGGAAGTTTCGCCGCATCCTATGCGTGATCTGCGGGTACACCGCAACAGGCCTCTAAGGGAGGATCGCATGCCCCTTTGCCGCGGAGCGGGCCAGACCTCGCCAACCGGCGGGCAGGACGTCACGATCCGCCCGGCCGAGCCCGACGACGTCGCGCGCATCGCCGTCATCGCCGAGGCGGCGTTCGCGCCCTACATCGCGCGCATCGGCCGTCGGCCCGCGCCCATGGACGACGACTTCGTCGCTGATGTAGCGGCGAGAAAGGTTCTCGTCGCGGGACGGCCCGCGCTGGGGTACGCCATCTCCTGGGCGGCGGGCGGTGGGTGGCACCTCTCGGCGGTGGCGGTCGATCCCGAGGTCGCGGGGCGCGGGATCGGTCGGAGCCTGATCGCCGCGGTCGAGGCCATGGCGCGCGAAAGCGGCGCTTCGGCCATCGAGCTCTACACGCATGCCGCAATGACGGAAAACCGTGCGCTCTACCCGCGCCTGGGCTACAGGGTGACGGGCGAGCGGACCGAGGATGGCTTCCGTCGCGTGTTCTTTCGCAAAGTGCTGACCGGGCCGGAAATCCCCGGTTGACAGCCCGCCGCTGCGCATCCTACACCCGCGCCGGTCACCAGGTGACGCCGGGCGCTCGAAGCGTTTCCAGTGGAGGGGTGGCAGAGCGGTCAAATGCAACGGACTGTAAATCCGTCGGGGAAACCCTACGCTGGTTCGAATCCAGCCCCCTCCACCACCTTCTCATCGACTTGACGGTTTCGGCGCGGACCCGGCTCTGACCCGGTCCACAAGTGGCCATCGGGTGGGGCTATGACCGGTGACGGTCCCGGGCGGCGTGCCCTCCGCCGCCTGTTCTTACCCCGCGCGGGGGCGGTCCCTCTGGTCTGAATTGGTGCCTTGCTTGCCGCTGATCGGGCCGGGGAACGGGCCGAGATGGCTGGCGTTGTATTCGACCTGGAAGATGTGGTTGTAGAGTTGCGCGACCCAGATCTTTCCCTCGATCGTCAGTTCCAGATAACGCAGCGCCGGCCCGATATAGGGTTGGACGTGCGACCAGAAGAACTCGGGATACTGCTCGACCATGTCCATCGCGGAGGTGTAGCCAAGCTGCCGCGCGACGCCCGTCTCGACGAATTCCTGATAGAGCGCGTTCGTCTTGCGGCGGTAGAAGGGGTCGCCCATCTGGCCTATCAGGTCGGCCGCGCGCACCAGCGCGCGCTCGGTGTCGGTCTCGGCGTGTTCGGGGCCCTCGGGCACCGGAAAGCGCGTGTACTCGATCGCGCGGGCGATCCGCTCCTCGTCGATATACTCGGAGGCGGCAAAGCGCTCGCGCGCATAGATCTTCGCGCGGTCGACATGGTAGGGCCCGAGGAACGCGTCCGACGCGCCACGAGGTGGGGTGACGGTTTCGCCATCCTCGTTGATGACGAAGGCATCGCGCGTATCGCCGCCACAAGTGCCGCGGACATAGCCGATGTCGTGGATCAGCAGGGCGACCGTGTAGTGCAGCCAATCCTCGGGCTGGAGCGCCTGAGCCAGCAAGCGACCGCGAATGATCTGCTGACCGGCCAGCGTGACCATCATCGTGTGCTCGGCGTTGTGATAGAGCGCGTCCGAGTTCGCCAGCCGCTCGATCACCAGCCGCGCCGCGCCGCCGATGAAGGTCGCGTATTGCGGCTTCCGCGTCGAGAAGTGCTGCAGGTAGAGGTCGCTGAGATAGTCCCCGAAGGAGGAGGTCAGAATCGTCGTCGGATCAAACATGCGCGGCCCCTTCGTCTATGGCCGCATCGTGAGCAGCCAAGATTGGTCCGTCCATACTGATTGTTAGTGCATGGCGGGCGCTTGGTCCATTGTAGTGATGACGCCCTGCGCTGGCGCCCCGTATCCGGGACGGCTGTCTGCCCTGTCGGCAGTGTGGTCGTGGCGCCATGGTTCGATCAGGATTGCCGACGGCGGTGATCCGGTTCCGGGCCGGCTCGGCGTCGAACGCAGGCTCGTTGTCGGAGCGACTGAGGCACGGCACGCCGCAACAGACGAACGGTTGCGTCGGACAAATGATATCATCGGTCATACCGAGCTTGCGTTGACCCCGGGTTGCCAGCCACTCTCGGGTGGAACCATCAAGCAGGTTCAACAGCCCGAAAGCCCGATCATTCTCTGCGCGCCAGTGCATCGCATCTTGGCGGCGGATGTGACGTCGGCGCGTCTAGGTCAGTGGCCGGGCGCCTCATCCGATCCTGACGGCCCCGATGTCGCTGGTCGCACGGGTCAGTGCGCAGCGCCCGTCATTTCAGAGATCCAGTCCTCGAAGAACCTTATGGTGGGCTTGAGGCCGTCCTCGAGCCGCGTCGATGGCTCCCATCGCAGGCGCTTTCGCGCGAGCGAGATATCCGGCTGGCGCTGCTTCGGGTCGTCCTCCGGGAGTTCTCGCATCACGATGTCCGAGCGTGAGCCCGTCAGCGCGATGATCCTTTCCGCGAGTTCGCGGATCGTGAATTCGTCCGGGTTGCCGAGGTTCACGGGGCCCGACAGACCGTCTTCGTTCTCCATCAACTTGAGGAAGCCGTCGATCATGTCGTCGACATAGCAAAACGAACGGGTTTGCTTTCCGTCGCCGTAGATGGTGATCGGCTCGTTCCTCAGGGCCTGCATGATGAAGTTCGACACCACCCTGCCATCGGCATGATGCATGCGCGGCCCGTAGGTGTTGAAGATCCGGGCAACCCTGATCTCGAGCGCGTGCTGCCGATGGTAGTCGAAGAAAAGCGTCTCGGCGCAGCGCTTGCCCTCGTCGTAGCAGGCGCGCCGGCCCACTGGGTTCACCCTCCCCCAGTATGTTTCGGGTTGCGGGTGAATTTCAGGGTCGCCGTAGACCTCGCTGGTCGATGCCTGGAAGATCTTGCACCGAAGGCGTTTCGCGAGCCCCAGCAAGTTGATCGCGCCATGCACTGACGTCTTGGTCGTCTGCACCGGATCATGCTGATAGTGCACTGGCGAGGCGGGGCAGGCGAGATTGTAGATTTCGTCGACTTCCACATAGAGCGGGAACGTCACGTCGTGGCGCAGGAACTCGAAGCGCGGATTGCCGTGCAGATGCTCGATATTTCGCTTCGTCCCCGTGAAGAGGTTGTCGGCGCAGAGCACTTCATGGCCCCGCTCCAGCAGCCGGTCGACGAGATGGGAGCCGAGGAAGCCTGCGCCACCGGTCACAAGTATCCGCTTGCGGCTATCAGCGAGACGCGGCATGTCACTCTCTCGTCTTGTCAGGCGCCAGTCGGACGGGACGGACGCGGAGGGTGGTTGACGGCATCCTCATCCGTCACCGACCGTCACGCAAGAGTGACTCTCGCCAACGTCACGATGCCCAAATCTTGGGTCGTTTCGTGAAAGCCCAAATTCGACGCTCTCGAGAAAATTGGCGGCCTGCCAGGGCTCGGGCATGCGCGTCCGGAGCGCGGGTGCTGGCTTAGGACGTCGATCGAGCGAGAGAGGGGTGCGATAAGTCATGGAAAATCAGTATCTTGCCGCCATGTGTTGGCGGGCGTCTTGATCGTGCTGGAAGTCTGAACCGAAGCTCTCGCGACGGGTCTCCATGTCGCATGAACTCTGTTCGGAGGCATACCAAAATGCGCCACAATCGAAGTTCGGATTTCCTATTTTCCGCCAGATTCACGCGATCTTAAGGCCTCACTCTCCTGCATGATTGTAAGCGTGCCCTCAGCACAGCCGATGTCAGCTTGTTGGACTCGGCAAGTTGTCGGGCGCGAAGGCGGCGCGACAGTCGCCACGCTTGGGTGGAAGCGGAGTGGGAGTGAGTGATGAAGAACGGGAAAGTGCCCCGACAACGCGGACGTCTGATCACGGTCCGCACGACGGAGATCGCCTCTAAGGTCGTGATCGTGACGGTCCTGGTGCTCTTCGCGGTGCTCTACTTCGTGCCGGCGTCCGAGGCTTCGAAGTCGTCGGCTGCCGCGCATGCAGCCCTTGGCGCCGATAACCGCTTCGCCGCTTTCTCTCCTTCGATGGCGGCCGCAGGTTCGCCCGAAATCCGGCTGTCGGACGCCGAGGGTTCGCACTCGCGTTTCGCCCTCAACGACTGAACCCGAGCCACGTCGAAGCGATGGCGTCGTGCCTGTTGGTGCGGCGCCCAATTCATTTCGAGGCAGCCAGCGTGCGCACGAGTTTGCCTTCGGCACGGTCACGCGGTAACGCGGCCTGGATCCCACCCGTCTCAGGGCATCGGACGAAGCCGGCTCCGTCTGGACATCCATTCGGGCTATCGAGGGTCAATTTGTCAGAGACTTGATGTAGCGTTTGATTGCTCGGTTGCCTTAAGCTTGCTGCTGCGCTCGACGGGTCGGGTGGGTTGGGAGGTTATTATGCTCCGCTTCGCCGCAATCGCGTTTCTGACGTTCGGCCTCGCCTTGCCGGGGTGTACGTCGCAGCGGAGCCGGGATCTCGAAGTGGGCTGGGAGCTGATGCAGGCCCAGAACTACCTGGCAGCGCGCGACAAGTACATCGAGATCCTTGCGGAGTATCCCAACGAGCCTTTCGCTCTTCTGAACCTGGGTGTCGCCTATCATAACCTCGGCGAGTATGACCTCGCGCGGCAGAACTACGAGGCGGCGATCGTGCATGGCAAGAATGCCGAGGTCACACGTGTCGTCGAGCAAGGCAGTGTGACGACGACGGTTACCACCGTCGCTGACAAGAGCCGGGAGAACCTGGCACTCCTCCCCAAGCCTTGATCAGCGCATTGTTCCGCGTCAGCGCCCGAGCGAACGGGTATGGCCGTCATCACAGGGATGGCGCCGTGGTCGGATATCCATTGCCCAAGGGCCGGGAGGGGCGCTCCACGGTGGCGTTCCGCAATATCGACCGCGCTTCGGCAACCGTTGCGACACATGGAGGGACGCAAGAAGCGCGGGCTTTTTCGCGTCGCTGAGGCCAAATCGCCGCAGATTGTCCCGCAATGACACAAAAAGTGTTGGGATTTTGCATTTCGGGGATGCTCGCACGCCTCTCGATGTGTCAAAAAATGTTCTGGGTGAGATGTAGGGGTGTGAAGGGAGACCATGCGGCGCAAGTTTGTATTGGTCGTGGCGTTCTGTTCCGGTTTCCTCGGAACTGCCGAGGATGCTGCGAGCCTGAGCTTTGAGGAGTTCGACGGCCTTCCGAATTGGCAGCGGGAGAACTTCATCTCGACTGTCTTGCATTATTATTACTACAACTACCTGGAAGATCCGGCCATGGCGCCGACGGCGGACTGCATGACCGATCTTGATCGGGAAACCGCGGCAGACGGCGACCCATATCTGCTTTCCGTCATCCTGCGGGATCTCGGCAGTTCCGCGTTCGATGGCTCCGCGGACAATTCGGTCGAAGGCGTCATCAAGGACATCATCGATCGTGAGTGCGAGTCGCGCTAGGCGCGCCTCCCGAAACCACGCCCGGGCACTGACGGTCGGCGATGCGCTCGCGCCCGCCTGTGCCGAGGGGTGCGCCCTGCGGGCGCTACGAACTGGAATAGGGTCGAATGATCTCGATCGTGAGATGGCCGAGCTTCGGGCCGGCCCACTGTCGTGACTTCCAGATGAAGCCCGTTCCCGCGACCATCCAGTAGGTGTTCGTGACCTCGCGGCGCACGTTCCTGCACGTTTCCACCACACGAACGAGTTGGTAGGTGACCTCGACGATCTCGATCGTCTCGAATCCCTGGGGCTGCATCACGCATTTGAGCACGATCGAGTAGGGCCCCAGGTCGCGCTGCGAGAACTGATACTCCCGCCAGACCTCCGTGGGCCACAAAGCGAGAGGGGTCGCGTGAGCGATCGGGTCGCGCTCGTCGTGGCGAACTCCCTCGAGGTCAAAACCGACCGCCTGGAAGCCGGCGAGCGCACCACCGAACATCCTCACCGAGTTGCCCGCCTGGTCTCGATAGTCGAGATATCCGCCGTTGTCGGCGAGCGGAACGAGATAGGCGGGCGCGGTAGCGTCGGTCGCCACGGAAATCGTCGCGTACGGAATCTCGTTGAGCCGGGCCCGAGTGACCGTTGGCGCCGGGGCATCGGGGTCGGCGGTGGCCAATGTCGCCACGAGCGACTCCCCGATGCGTGTGAATGTCCCTGCGCCGCCGTTTGAACAGCCCGCCAGCGCGGCCAGAACCAGTGCCATCGGTGCCTGGCGAAGGGAGCGTCGAAGAGCGTGGAGCCACCCATTCATTTCCAGAACCCTTGCCAGCCGTCGCGCAGCTCCGCGCGCCCCATATCCTGCACGATCGGGTAGAGGCGGTTCGAGACGATCAGGCGCTGTCCGCCATCGCGGGTCACCGGGCGCACGATCGTTGAGATGGTCGACCGCGTCTCGAAGGGCAGCGTCCAGTTGAGCGGGATGGTGAGAATGAGCCCCTTGTCGAAGCTGCCTTCGCCGAACTCGGAGAAGGGGACATCGGTGAACGTCGCGAAGGCGCCAAGTTCCCATCCGTTGGGGAAGCGCCTCTTCACCGTCAGTGTGCCGCCCCAGTCCCCGGCCAGGTACCGTCCGACGTCGACTTGCGTGCTCACCCCGTACCATCCGGTGTCCCAGTAAAGGCTGGCGTGACCGGTGAACACGTCGTAATCGCGAAAGCCGAAGAGCTGGTTGAAATCCCGCTGCTTGACCCAGTTCATTTCGAGGCCGAGCCCCCAGCTCTGCTCGACCGGCTGCCAAAGCACTTCGCCGCTCACCCCGCCGAACATGCCCTCGAGCAGGCCGACGGACAGGCGCCCGTAAATGTCGTCGTCGAGCTTTCTCAGGTAGTCGCCGGTGAATCTCTGGATCCCCGGATCTCCTTCGCGCAGGTAAAGAGCATTGTCCGAGCGGACGCGGGGCAGGACCGAGTCGCTCACGAGTTCGATCTGGTCGAGGTTCCCGACGATCCGTTTGGCCACACTCCCATTGACGCTGAGCCCGGGGAGGAACTCGATACCGCCGCTCACGACACCGTCGAGGTCCGCACGCACCGGCGAGTCCGGATCGAAGTAGTTGACCCGCACGGCGGGCTCGAGTGACCAGTAGGGGCGCGGGAACAGGTCCATGGTTCGCCCAACATCGCGCCAGTGCCTCGGCTCGGCGTCCTGGACGCTGGCCGACAGCCAGACGGAGCGCGCCGCATCGGGGCGTCCGACATAGTCCTCCAGCGACGAGCGTTTGATCATCACGCTGACGACGGGCAGGCTGTTCTCGACCGGGATGATTTCGAACAACTCGACCGACGGTGGCATGACGGCTGCAAGTGCGCGAGCGGTGCGACCGACGGCGCGTGGCGTGGCGCGGAACTTCTGGTTCTCGATGTAGACCGAGACCTCGCGCGCCTTGAGATCGATGCCGAAGAGGCCGATCTGGTCGGCGTCCAGCGCGACCACAAGCTGCTCGACAATCTCTTGCCGGCCAGCCTCGTCGTCGTACCAGTCGGTCGGGTAATCCGCCCCTTTCCGTACCTCAGCACGCACCGCTTCCTGCCCCGCCTGGCGCAGCGCGACGGTGCAGATCGGTGTGCCGTCGGCGTGGCGAAACGTGACGGCATCGATGAGGCCATATTCGGCGTCTATCGCCTTCGCGGCCTGGTCCGGACAAACGTAATCCGCAGCACTGGGAAGTGTCGCTGTCGCCCAGCGCAGCCCGTTGGGCCCGGTATCGACTTCGACGCTCTCGATCCCGCTGTCCTCGTAGCGCACCATTGCCGGGGAGCCCGTCATGACATTGCGCAGGTCGCCAAGCTGAGGTGCCGCCACGGCCGGGTCCGGGGCTGGGCGCGGCTGGATCGGTCTTCCCGCCGGCTCGTCGTCGAAGTCCAGAAGCGGCTCGAACGGGTTCACGCTGATGGTTACGCGCACGCCGAACTCCGAGCCGTACATGTAGTATGCGCCGACGCCGATGTTTTCCAGAGGTCGGTATTCGGCCCCGAAGTTCAGAGGAATGTTGGGCTCGAACCCCGCCGGGCCGCCTTCGCGGGTGTACTCATCGTCGCTGTACTCGGCCTTGAGCACCAGCCCATCGATCGGCGTTCGCCAGGAGAGGCCGCCGAAGAACCCCATGTCTTTGCCCGAGAAGAAATCGCCGAAGTTGACGGTGCCACCAGTGTCGGCCGGCCCGGCGCGGGTGCAGAACGTGTTGTCGTTGAAGCAGAGCGGGTTTCCGACGGAATTGGTGCCCGCGAAGCGTCCCCAGCCGATGCCACCGGTGATCGCCAGGTCGCCATCAAAAAAGTGTTTCGTTCCCGCGAAGTATTCGCCCGAGTAGATGCCTGTGCCGAGGAAGTCCTGGAACCCGAGGACCACCGAGGGCCATTCCGGGCCCTCTCTGATGAACCGGAACTTCACGTCGAAGCTGCGATCGTAGAGCGTTTCGCCCGGTCCAAAGAAATCGTTGAGGATCGAGTAGCGAAAGGCGGCCTCCACGCCGGGGAAGATCTGCGCAGAGAGCGTGTTGCGCAGAAAGCCTCCGAAATATCCCGATGTGAACGACAGTTGGGCATCGGGCTGCATGTCGGCACTCGGCAGGTCGATGAGGCCTGTCATGCCGTTGATGTTGTGCGTCGGGCGCGGTGGCGGCTCGGGTTCCTCGCCGCGTGCCTCTCGGTCAGCAAACATCACGAGAGCGAGAACCGTGGCGAGGCACGTCACCGACGCGCTATGGAACGCTCCGAGCGGATGCAGACGACCCCTGCCCAAGGGCTCCCTCCCCAACACGTGGCAACACTACATTTTGTGATGTGGGCCAGCAAGCGCCTGAGCCATAGTCGAGCGGACGGCGGATCGGCGTTGTGCCAGAATGGCACAGGGCGAGCCTTGGTGCCCTGGCGGTTCCGCCGCTCCGCCGAAGGAGCACCGCGCTCAAGGAGCCCCATGCCTTGCGTGGCCACCCCATGGACCCGGCGCGGATGTGACAGAATGACGGCAGGGCCCCGTCGAGTCTGGTGGCCGAGGAAGTCTCGCTTAACCGCAACCCCATGGGATGGTATGAAAACCCTTGGTGACCAAGGTCGGTTGATGGGGGGCTTCTCATGCCGCTGCGGGCGGGACTTCTCTGCGCACTGGTATTTGGCCTGACGGGCTGTGGCGTGATCTACACGGTTCCGGCGGTCAGCGAGGGGAAGAACGCTCCATTCTACAAGACTGACCTCGATGTGCAGGTCGTGCCGCTCAACTACGAAACGGCGGCTGCCGCAAACCTCGAGCCGTATATCCCGCCGCGCCTGCCGGTAGCCTTCCAGCCGAATGCCGCGGAGACGGTCCGTCTGGCGTCCTACGGAACTGCCCGCCCGTTGCCGGCGCCGACCGCGCGCAGGGCGACCCGTCCCGCTCCCGTCGTTGACCGGATCCCGCCGGCGGTCGACCCGGGCCCCTACCGGATTGGCTTGGGGGACGTGCTCTTGCTGAGCGTGAGTTCGGAGGGCACGACCATTGCCGGCCTGCCGGCGCTGATCGCCTCGCAATCCAAGCGTGAAGGCTACACGGTCCAGGACGACGGCGCGATCGCCGTGCCCGATGTCGGGCGCATTCGCGTCGACGGCATGACGCTGAAAGATGCCGAAGAGGCGATCTTCAAGGCGCTCGTCGCAGCCGGTGTTCGGCCCGCCTTCACTCTCGAGGTCGCCGAGTTCAACTCGCGCCGCGTCTCGATCGGCGGCATGGTGGGCTCGCCGTCCCTCGTTCCGATCACCTTGCAGCCGCTCAGCCTCGAGGTGGCTTTGAACGTTGCTGGCGGTATCGCTGCGCAGGATCCCGAAATCACGAAGATCCAGATCTTCCGAGGCGGCGAGATCTACCAGATCGGTCTTCAGACCTATCTCAGCAACCCCGGCCTCGGTAAGTTGGTCCTGCTGGACGGCGACAGCATCTATGTCGGCTTCCCGCCTGATCTCGCGGGCGAGGCAGAGCGCTATTTTCAGGAGCAGCTGCTTCTGCGCGGTCAGGAACTGGCGGAGATCGACCGTCGTAAGGCGGTCGAGGACGAGATCGAGGCGAAGCTCGAGCGCGATCGTTCCCTCTTCAAGGAGCGCCTCGAGCTTGGGGCAGTGCAGCGCCCCTACGCCTTCATAGCTGGTGAGGTAGGTAACTCGCAGGTCGAGCTGCCCTTCGAGGGATACATGAGCCTATCCAACGTCCTTCTGGGCGAGGGAGGGCGTATGAACCTCGCGACGGCCGATTACGCCGAGATCTACGTGTTGCGCCGGTCCTCCGATCCCGAGCGTGTTGGCGGGGTGACGGCCTATCATCTCGATGCGGAGAACGCGGCCAACTTGACGGTCGCGGCCGATTTCCGAATGCGTCCGAACGATCTCGTCTTTGTTTCGTCCCAGCTTGTGACCGACTGGAACCGGGCCCTGAGCCAGCTCACCCCGTCGTTCTTCCTGCAGTTCCCGAGCCAGGTGGCGGCCTTCTAGCACCCGTCCGCGCCGCGTGAGCGCCGTTTTCTGGCATGGCTCTGCACAGTCCGAATTCGGCGCAATCGGAGATGCTGCTGGAAAACGATGCGCCGTGACGATACCTTAGGCTGCTGAAAGGCGCGTAGCCATAGGAGCCGGAATGCCTTCTGAGCGTCCGAGCTGTGTAAAACCAAATACCGCATGCGGCAGGTCTCCTGCTCGGCGCGCCTGCGTTTTCCCCACTTGCTCGCGACGCCGCTCTCGAGCCGCAGTCGGTGCCGTTACCGCGGTCTCGCTTGTCCTGTCGGCGCTGGCGCCGGCCACCGCATTGGCGCAAGAAACGCTTGCTGCCGTGACCCCGGGTGATCAGCTCACGCCGGGCCCTCAGGCCGGTGCAGGTGAAGCCGAGCGCTGCAAGTATGTCCGCGCCGTCAAGGGGGACACGCCTTTCCTCCTCGAGGAGGATGAGTACCAGTCCTCGGACGTCGACCCCTTTTATCTGACCCGCAACGACACGCACTTGCCCGCGGAGTTCCAGGCCCCGCCCAACAGGCGCGCGCGCTGCCTGTCCGGATTTGGCGTCTTGATCGATCCTGGCAGCGCCGCCTCTGCCGCGAGTGGCGCGGCGGGCGGGGCTGCGGCGGGTTCCGGTTTCGCGGCAGCCGGAGCGATCGGGGCGATTTCCCTGCCGGTCGTCGCGGCCGCGGTCATCATTCCGGCCGCCGTGGTCGGCGCTATCGTGGCGACATCCGGCAACGGCTCTTCCGCCACACAGACAACGGGTAATCCTCCCAACCAGTGACCGGGACGCTGGTGTGGTGTTCTCCACCTGGCGTGCCCATGATTTGCGAGCACATCTAACGCGAGAGCTCACCTGGAGGACGGCTTATTGGTGCTGCGGAGCAGGAAGATCAGGTCGACGCAGGACGCCGAGCAGAAACCGCGCGACGCCCGATGGCACAGATTCCTCAGCTATCACCTCGGCGTCATCCTCATAAGCCTTGTCGCCATCGCGTGCCTGATCACCCTTCGGGTGCTGGATCCCTTCGTTCTGCGAGAAGCCCGGCAGACGGCTTTCGATCTTCTGCAGCGGGCCGAACCGCGCACCTACATCGACGCACCGATCAAGATCGTCGATATCGACGAGCGATCGCTCGAAAAGCTCGGTCAGTGGCCCTGGCCGCGTGACCAGTTGGCGGAACTGGTCGACCGCCTGCACGCCGCGGGTGCGGCCGCTGTCGCTTTCGACTTCCTGTTCGTCGAGCAGGACCGCATGACGTCCAGCGACTTGCGTCCGGAGGTGCCGGCGCCGGTGCCCCGCGCAACCGAAGGTGGCCTTGTCACCATCAGCAAGATCAGCAACGACGAGATTTTCGCGGATGCCTTGCGGCGCGGGAATGTGGTCCTGGGGTTCGGCTCGTCCTCCCAGGTCTCCGAGTTGCCGCCAGTGAAGGCCGGCTTCGCATTCACGGGCGACGATCCCGCACCCTATATCACGAAACTGCCTGGCGGCGCGCGACTGTTGCCGGTTCTGGCGGACGCCGCGGCCGGGGTGGGGTCCGTCAATCTTAGGGCGGACAACTCCGCAAGAGCTGTCCGGGTCGTCCAGCTTCTCTGGTCCGACGGCGAAGATCTCTATCCCAGTCTGATCACTGAATCCCTGCGGATCGCGCAGGGCGCCCAGACCTATGTCGTCCACGCCGATGAAGGGGCCGGGCGGGTGCAGTCACTGAGGCTCGGCGGGTTTGATGTCCCGACCGGTCCGCGCGGAGAGTTGTTTCTTTACTACACCAAGTACCTGCCCGAGAGGTATGTGAGCGCCGCGGACATCTTCGACAACGAACGCCTGACCGCGCTGGTACCCGATCTGACGGGCAAGATCATCCTTATCGGCACCTCGGCGACAGGGCTGTTCGATCTTCACCGGACTGCCCTTGGACAAACCGTGCCCGGCGTAGAGATGCACGCCCAGGCGATGGAACAGATCATCCACCAGCAGTTCCTCGTCAGGAAGGACTGGACGCGCACCGCCGAGGTCCTCGCGATGATCATCGCCTGCCTTTCGGTGAGTCTTGTGACGATCTTCGGCACGGCGCAGACCGCACTTCTCGTCGGCGCGGCGATTTCGGCCGTCATCTCCTTGGGGGTGTGGTACAGCTTTCGCGATCTTGGCGTGCTGGTGGATTTCAGTTTCCCGCTCGGGAGCGGTCTCGCGGTCTGGTTCGTCGTGACGATCTTCCGCTATGTCGTGACCGATCGGGAGAAACGCGGAATTCGCACGGCGTTCAGCCGCTATGTTCATCCCGAGGTCCTCAAGGATATCGAACGAAATTACAGTCACGTGCAGCTCGGGGGTGAAAACTGCGATCTGACCGTGATGTTTACGGACGTGCGGAACTTCACGCCGTTGAGCGAGCGTCTTGCGCCTGAAGAGGTCGTGAGCTTTCTGAACCGCCTGCTTGGCAGGCTCGGAAGCGAGATCACTCAAGAGGCCGGCGTGATCGACAAGTTCATCGGCGACTCGGTCATGGCGTTCTGGAATGCGCCGCTGCGCCAGCCAGATCATTGCAGGCGCGCATGCGCCGCAGCGTTGAAGATGCGCGCGGCCGTTGAAGAGATGAATGCCGAACAGTCCTTCGGGTTGCCGGAGCACGTGGCCCGGGACGGGCCGATCGAAATCGGCGTCGGCATCAATACCGGCCCAGCTTGCGTCGGCAACGTCGGCTCGGCCGAGCGCTTCAACTATTCGGCCATCGGTGACGCCGTCAATGTCGCGGCGCGGGCCGAATCGGCATGCAAGGAGGTCGGATATGACCTCGTTGTCTGCCGCTCGACCGCCGAACAGGTGCCCGACTTCGCTTTCCTCGATGCCGGAGGCGTTGCGCTGAAGGGGAAGACCAGCCGCGTCAGCCTGATGGTGCTGGTCGGCGACGAGACGGTCAGCGGCTCGCCGGACTTCGCGGCGTTGCGGGAGAAGCATGCACGCCTGCTCGAGGCCCTCGGTCGAAGAGATCCGTCCTCGATCGAGGAGGCTCTCGAGGCCTGCCGGCCTCTCGCGCGACGTTTTGGCCCCAAGCTTGTCGAGTTCATCAACAAGATGCCGACGCGGCTGGAGGATTTTGCGGCACCCGAGACCGTCGAACTGGAACTCATACCAGCCAGTTGATCCACGGCAGATATCGCTGAGGGAGATGGCAGGTCGGGCGGGCTCCGGCGCTTCCAGCGCGCGGATGCGGCAAAGCAACCCTCACGTGCATCGGGGTGTCATCGTTCTAGAATGGCGCGACGGCTGGTGGTATAAGGGCATTAATGAGTTTGACAGAAATGAGGCGCCCCGGCGCGCATGGGCCTTGATATCCTCCACGCGCGAGAATTGCAGAAGGCCACGCCTCAAGTAGCAAATGAGTGAGAGTTTTTGAGTATGAAGCGCATCCTCACAATCTTCCTCGCTGCCTTGGTCACCGTGACCGGGGTCGAGGTTGCTGACGCCGAGCGCATCGGCGAGGCGGTGGCTGTCGTGGATAACGCCACCACCGAGGGCACTGTGGGCCAGCAGCCGCTCAAGACGGGCATGCAAGTCTCTCTTGGCGACCGCGTGACGACCGACGGGAACGGCGAGGTCGCGTTCCGGTTTAACGACGGAACGAGGATGGTGGTGGGACCCAATTCCAGCCTGGTACTGGACTCGTTCGTCTTCCGGGGCAGGGCTGCCGACAACCAGTTCGTCGTTCGGGCTTTCAGTGGCGCCTTCCGCTTCATCACCGGCGGCGGCCAGAAGGACGCCTACCTGATCCAGACGCCCGCCGCGACGATCGGCGTCCGCGGCACCATCTTTGATTTCTCCGTGACGCCGGGCGAGACCAACCTGCTCTTGCTCGAGGGCGGTGCGAGCGTGTGTGGCGTCAACGGGCGCTGCACACTGGCTGACGCTCAATAGACATATCCGAAGCTTGGCCCATGGCTGCAAGAACCTGCATGAGCGCGGTCGGGCGTAGCTGGGCGCACCGCGGAACTTGGCGACATCGAGGGCGGAACGCTGTTTCGGACGTCTGGCGACGTGGTCGCGATCGCCGCAATGGTTGCGGCTTGATCAGGCGCATACTGCATCGCGCCCTGGACGAAACGGCTGGCCGAAGACACACCGGAGATTTCCGGGGTCTGAATTGACGGGGAGTATCCGGGAGATCAGCCTTTGGTCGAGGCGTCTAGGCCGAGAACGCATCTACCATATCGAAGCGGAGCCGCCTGGGCGAAGGTCGACCTCTCGAAAATTTCTGCCGCGGCCCGAGCGGGCATGTCATGGTGGGCCAGAAGGAAGGTGGCATGACAGCTGACGCGGGCCGGGAGAAAGCGCTTGCGAGGACGCCGGACCTGCGGGTTCGTCTGCTTAATTCGCGGTGTCAGCGCCCTGCTTGCGGCGCCGCGCAAGGAGCCGGGGGCGGAGGGGGATGACGCGCGGCAGTGTCGAGGAACCGGACGAGTTGGACCCGCGCTGGTACGTGGTCCGCAGCAAGCCGCATAAGGAGAGCTTTGCTGGGGCGAACCTCGAGAACCAGGGATTCCAGGTCTTTCTGCCGAAGCTACTCAAGACCGTGCGTCACGCGCGCCGAACACGCGAGGTCCGTGCCGCTCTCTTCCCCCGCTACCTGTTCGTGAGGCTGGATCTCGCCAGCGGCCCCTGGCGCGCGGTGATGGGGACCTATGGCGTGTCCCAGCTGGTGACCGATGGCTCGCTCCCGATTGCCGCTCCCCGCGGCCTTGTGGAGAGCCTGATTGCGGCCGCCGATCCGGCGGGCGTCGTTGACCTCACGCGAGAACTCCGACCGGGACAAGCGGTCGAACTCCTGAGTGGCCCTCTGGCGGGACAGGTCGGACGCCTCGTGGCCCTCGACGGCGCGGGTCGAGCACGGGTCCTCCTCGAACTTCTCGGCGCCGAGCGGGAGATTTCTCTGCCGTCCTCCGAGTTGGCGCCAACTGGCGGCAGAGCGTGAGGGGCGCGACCACAGGAGTAGATACGCGGGCCTTGTGCGACAGCTGGTGTTATCGCGCAAGGGTGGTGCGGACAACTGGTAGTTGAGTCGGCAGTGCGAGAGCCGCTCCCATCGATGTCCGCGGAAGAGTTTAACTGGCTTTCCGGATAACGGCAGCGAACAAACCATTGTGCCAAGCGCTTTCCGAAGCCGAGCGATGCGCATGGGTGTTGTCATCCGTCGTCCGGAGCTCGATCGCAAACTCAACCTCAGCGCCAAGTGTGGAAAGAGCCCGCAGCGTGCCAAGCCTGACACTTGCCCAGTTCCAGTCATCCACCAACAGGATGTGGTCACGGCTCAAAGCCGGTTGCGGTAGCACGATCCCATCATAGTGATCAGATTCAGAGTGAGGGCCGTCGAAGAGAAACAGGTCGAACGTGCCGAGGTCCGCAAAGTTGACCTGCCTGAAGTCGCTCTCGATCAGTCGAACGCGACCCGTCAGTTTGAACGCACGCAAGTTCTCCCGAAACTCATTGGCTGAGCCGCCGAACTCGGACCAGTTGTCCACGCAGACAGCTTCGCATTCGTTGTTCGTGAGCGCAGAGATCACGGTACTGCCGTGCCAGGAGCCGATCTCTAGATACCGTGCAACATTTAGTCTGCCAACAAGCGAGTTGAGGAAACTTCGGTAGGCGAGCCCCGACATCCCCTTGATCTGCGCCACACCCTCGGTCAGCTGAGATGGTCGAGCCAGCGAGGCAACGAACGCGGCGTAGAGCCCTCGAGCGGCATCCGATCCTTCGCTATCTCCATGGAGACGAAGCGCAGAGAACGGGTAGCTGGGTTGTAAGATGCGGGAGAGAAGTGCCTTCCTGAGCTTTCGCTCTTTCATGCCAATGCGCGCTTGGGCGGCAGGAACAAGAATTCGCTCGCGACCCGAGCGGACAATCGGAACGAGAAACGGAAGACTGGTCTTTATTGCGTTCCTTAGGTTCTGGCTCAGCATCGCTACCTCTAAGGCAAACAATCAAAGCGGCCACCGCCGAAACAAGTAGAACAGCTTTGCATCTGATAGTTCAAGCATCATAAACCAAGAAAGTTCGATATTGTCGCCCGCTTGAACCGCGCGGCCAGTGTTGACGCCTAGAGCACCTTATTCGGTTGGGTATGGTTTCATTATCTCAATCAGCACATAATGAAGATATGTGCCTGCTTGGTCTTCGTGTGTTCGTATATTAAAGTAAATGGAACAGTAATAGAGTCGGCCCGCTAAGCCCTTAAGCCTGGGTCGGGGTCGCCGAGAGGAGAGCGCCAGCAATCTGTGTCCGCGCATGTGCAAGCCCATTAAATGATCGACTCGTGCTCACGGGCCATTAACGTCAGTACGTCGTAGAGGTGAGACCGTAGCCCGATCCTCAAGTTGTCGGCGCCGCAAGAAATTCAATCTGCTTCAGCCCTGTCTGGCGTCAGGATGTTTGCTACGACAACTCAAGATGCGCGGATGCATTTGCCGCGCGAAGTTGTTCATCGCCGCAACCGCCGTGATACATAATGTGCCGCACCGCGCAGAAAATGCGTCACCTGGATCGGGAAGCGCGGCGCATTGTCAAAGGCGCGATTTAGGTCGACGCTTGCCCTGATCGGGTTTGGCCAGCGCGCGGCGATTTCGTCGGGTAGGCGAAGCGGATTGGAGCGGAAGGTTTGCGACAGCCTAGGGCGTGGCATGCTCGCGGACCACGGCTTTCTGCACTCGGTTTCTGCGGTGTCGATAAACCAGTCTGGGATGACGATGTTACGCAGTGCGTTCGGGACAATATCCCGCAGTTCTGGTGCGACCATCCGTTCTGCCAGCCGCACCGTACAGAGAACCCAGCCGCGAACCAGCGGGTTCTCACCGAGCGCGAGCTCCCAGTCGAGGTCGCCTTCCTTCGCTTTCGCGATCGCGGCCACGTCCTCGAGAGACCGTCGGCGCGCCCCGCCGTCGCCCAGGAAATGCAATGCGCAGATCCGGAGGTGGTGTTCGGGGCACGGGACCAGAATTGCTCTCTTTCCGTCGATCAGAGCCGGTCTCGCTCGCGAGAAGGCCTCATCAATATCCAGTCGAAACTTTCCAAGATCCCTGTGCAGATCGATCACAACCTTGAGATGCCGAGCTCCCGCGGAAATCAACACGATGTTGGTTCGGTCTTCGATCTCCCATCGGGGTGGAGAGGGGCTCCCAGAGAGCTTTTCGAGGGTTGTCAGCGTCGCTTCAAAGAGCCCTGGCTCAGCACAAAGATCGATGTCTCCCATCCCGCGTGCCTCGGGAGAGGAATAGTACTGAGCGACGGCCCAACCTTTCAGTAAGAGCGGTCTTAGGCCCGTCGCCTCCAAATGCTCGCTGATGTAGGATAAGGCGGCCTCGCGCCTTGCGAGTGCGAAGAGATCGCCCTGCCTGTTTTCGGCCGGCTCGACCTGTGATTGTTCGCCGACCCATCGCAAACTAATGCCGGGTCCTAGAAGGGCCACACCGGGCAATCCCCAACCTCGCTCATTGGAAGGCACTGGTAATCCGACCCGCAGTTGCCGGGCTCGGGGCCGAGCCTCGGCTTGCCACATACTAAGCCGGTCGTTCCATTGGGATCGCAAAAGGTCTGAGACTTGCAAATTTGTCCCACTAGCGTCGCCGCCTGAGCCGGCGTTGGCGCGAGGATTGACGTCACGATCGGTATCGATGCCGCCGCGCCGAGGCCCGCGCCGCGCAGAATCTCACGGCGGGAGGGATGAGAACCGCGCGGAGAGCGGAAAGCCGATGCATTCTCTAGCAGGTTCGCACGCGCGAGCCGGTCGAGCGCGAGGCGTGTGACTGTCTCATCTTGCCCCAGCTCCGCTGCAATCGCCGATAAGCTATGAGTGCCGTCGCAGAGGTTGAAAACTGCCGACGCGGCGCCGTTCAAAGAATTTGCGCGATCTGTCGCGATCTCATAGACAACGGTATCGTCCCCTGCTGCGTGGACAATCACGCCTTCGCGCCGAGCTCGCGGGTAGTCAGACTGTGTCATCCAAGCCGCCTCCGAACATATGTCTACGCGACGCAGGCAAGTCGTTCAGTCATCTTGAGTATTCTCTCGGCCACCTCGGAAGCGTCTCCGCGCGCCGATCGTACGATCCGCGCATGCTCCGAGACGGTCGCCAGCGTTCGCAACGATCGGGCAGGTTCCAATCTTACCGCCACAGTGTTCGAAATCAACCCGAGCACGCCTTCGCCGGATGAGAGCGTCCGTGGCCGCCAGTATGCTCCTTGTTTGTAGTTTGCAAGAATTACAAGGCTAATTCGGGTAGCCGCTTCGGCCTGACGGCCGCCAATCTCAGTGACAGGTATATTCGCGATGTCCATCGAGCTCGCCGCCCTCACCGAGAGTGGCTTTGGATAGGGATGCACGCAGCCCTTGTCATCGATGACAGCGAACTCGTCCGAGTAGTATTCGGCGCCCGCCCGAACGAGCTCGCGGACCAGGGTCGTCTTGCCGCTGTGCGAACGTCCGGGAATGACGATTGCCTTGCCGTCCAGTGCAACGACACCGGCATGTACGAAGATCTTATCCGGCGAACATGCGGCCACGGCGATCGGAACCCACGTCTCGAACCCTGAGATCACGTCGGTCTGCTTGCGCGATCTCACGAGTCGCGTGTGGTTCTGGTAGAGCATGTGAAAGGTGCGGACACGAGAATGCTGAATCCGGCCACCCGGGACAGCAGAGAAGATCTGATCCGCAACCTCACCGTGATACGGCTTGGCGGCTTCCGGCACGCGATTGCGCAACTGCTCGAGGAGTTCAAAGTCTTTCGATCGGACAGAAATCCGCGAACCGTAACACTCAAAAGAGAAATGATGCTGCCATTCGAGCTTGTTCAGGTTGTCATAACATGGCGTATGCCATCGCTCTGAGAGCGCTGGCGCCGGCGTGTCGTGCTGAATGTGAATCTTGAGCTGACTAGGCATGTGGCATGTCATAGTCAATCGGCTCTTTCGGGGCGCCTTCCTCTCCCCCCGTTGGACAGAGCCAGTTCTCGTGGCCCGGTGATGCGCTGCCATTCGGCGCGTCATGCCGAATAATACTTCCCCAAGCCGTAACCACGCGTACCGTAACCGTAGTAGCCATAGATATCCATCCGCTTTGGATCGACGCGCGTCAGCGCGAGAACCGAGACATGCACGCTCGCCTGGCTAAGTGAACCAAGTCCAGTTTTCACCATGCGCTTGGACGTCCGGTTCCAGCGGACCGCGTAGACGGTAGCATCTGCATGCTGCGCGAGAACGCGCGCGTCGGGCACAGCGAGAACAGGTGGTGAATCTAACACGACTAGATCATATTGCTCGCGCGCTTCCGAAATCAATCGCTGGAACTGATCCGACTCGAAGAGGTCCACGGGCGTGACCTTACCCCCCTCGGCAAGCACAACGTGCAGACCTGTTCGCTCGTCGATGATGCGAGCGTCCTCGAAACTTGTGGCGCCGCTCAGGATGCTCACGAGCCCATCTTTGCCGGACGAGTCGAAGAATTTGCTCAGAACGCGCCGGCGCAGATCCGCGTCCACGAGCAGAACTCGCTTGCCTGCGAGTGCCGTCGTCTGGGCAAGGGCTGCGGCCAGAACGCTTTTGCCCTCTTCCGGAACTGACGAAGTCACGAGCACCACTTTCGGCGCGACATCGACATTCGAGAGCTGGATTGCCGTGCGTAAACTACGTACTGCTTCGGCAAGCCTCGAGCCTGGTTTCTCCACGACCTCCTCGAGCACTGCCTTCGCATGACGTGTTGGCCCGTTCGGAATGACGCTGATCACCGAATGCCCGCTCGCCGCCTCGAGTTCCTCAGGCGTGCGGATGCTCGTCCGCACGGCGTTGAAGGCGAGAACGACAATAATGGCGAGGCCTATTCCCTTCAGCCCCCCCTTGAGGGAGTCTCGCGTCTTGTTCGTGAAGATTGGCGTCCCCAGTCCGTGCGCCAGCGTTAAAACACTAACGTCCGATCGCTCTGTGCCCTGTCGAACAGACATCTCCTTCAGTCGACTGAGAAACGATTCATAGATCACTCGGGCCGCGTCCGCTTCGCGTTTCAACTGCTGCATGGTGATGAGATCGGAGGACTGCGCGCCGACCTGTGCATCGAGTTCGGAAACCGCGGCGGCGAGGTCGCGCGCACGGCCCTCAGTGCGTTCTGCCTGGGAGCCAAGCGAGACGATCAATTGAACGAAGAGTGCATCGAACTCGTTAAGTGTGCTCTCGTCCGGACCATCGCGGCTTAGGTCCTTTGCCAGACGCTGAAGCTGCGGGTCGGCTGCGATGCGTGCGATACCTTCGAAATCGTCATTTCTCCTGAATTCTTCCAAGCTGGAGATCTGCTGTCGCAAACGCTTGGAGCTCTCTTCGAGCTCCGCCTGCTGGTCGCGCATTGCCTTCAGTTGCAATCTCCCCGCAACGAGAGCTTCCTCCCCGAGGAGTGATGCATCCGCCGCAAAGTCGGCAACCTTCGCTTCCGCAGTTTCCAGTTCAGCTTTCAGTTCGGTGACACGTTCACCAAGCCAGACGATCGATTCTTCGATCTCGTTGAAACTTCTTTCGCGCTGGGAGGCCACATATTCCTGCGCCACGGCGTTAACAATCGCAGGCGCCAGCTCTGGTGAAAGTGTTTGGGCTGAGATGAGGAAGACGTACGAGCCTTCGACATGGCGCGTTGAGACCACATCGCGCAGCGCCCTCACGGCCGCAGACTCCTCTGCTTCTGGTGAGTTGGGAGCTAGGGTGAAGGAGCGGCGCGGAGTCGCATCGCGGAATGGTTCGGTCACCGCAGAAAATAGCTTATCCAGCAACGAGGCCGACGGTGCCTGCGGCGGAGGAGCGATCGAAGGATTGAATTCCCAGTGGTTCTGAAGTTCGAGGGCTCGGACCACGCGTCGCACTAGTTCTTCGGATTGCAGCCTGCGCAATTCGGTGTTGATGCTCGCGGCGCTGGAGATGTAATATCGAGCGCGGTTCGGCATCCCGAGAGGGTCCTGATCGTTACCTACGTTCAGGATGACTTGCGCCGAAGCAGTGTAACGGGGCACCTGCTTTGACGCCTCCCAAGCGGTGAGTGCCATCCAGATCAGCCCGCAAAGCAGGATAAACCACTTATTCATCCAAACGAGATGAAGGATCGCACGAATGTCGAGGCCGTCTGTTTCGCCCTCGAGCGGCGGCCCGGAAGATTGCACTCTGTCACCCGCGCTCCAAGCCGGTGGTGAGCGCTTCGGCTCTCGCCAAGGATCATTGGGCTTGAAGTTCAACGGTACACTGCCTTCTGGACCTTCGCGGCAACTTCCGCCGTTACGCTACGCATGCCAAGTTGTTCCGTCACTCAGATCAGAGACGTTGAACGATCCTTCGAAAACCGCCGAACGTCTTGCGTACACCGGCGTCGCGTCAACCCTAGCGAAGGTGTCACGCCATTTGGGCGCTAATCACGAAGAGTTATCATTCAGTTCTCATCATGCAGTAAATCGGTCGTTTCGACAACTCCCGTTGCCGCGCGAGAGCTGCAGGCGGACGCTCGGGGCATACTGTCAGAGATGCCTTTCGATCTGCCGTGCAGCAGTCCTAAACCCGTTGGGCGTAAACGTCCCGTTCCGTGAAATAGGCTTCCGTAGCGAGCCGCGCGACTTCCGGTCGGGGCAGCCCGTTTGCCTGCTAGCCCAAGCATCCTGGATGAATTCATCCGTGAATCTCTTGCGATCCAGGGCAGACAATCTCTTGCGATCCGGGGCAGACGCAAGCTGAACATCGACTGATGTGATCGATCTTCTGGCGGATCTGTTCATCCTGCGCGGCGTGCCCGGCCTCATTTGTTCAGATAGCGGCCTGAGTTCTTCGCTGAGAGGGGCAGGTCTGGATAACTGCCGTGTGCGCTAAGACCGCCTAAATCGACCCCAGATCACCCCGGGGGAACGAGTGCCGGGAGAGCTTCTATGGGAGGCTCCGCGACGAGTCCCTCAACGCCGAGGTCTTGTACTCGCTGCGAGAAGCACAGATCCTGATCGAGCAGCGGTGCCGCCGATACAACACCGTCCGGTCGCGCAGTGCTCTCGGATAGCGCCCGCCTGCGCCGGAGATGATCACCTCAATGGACCGCACGACCGCCATGCATTAGTAATTATACTCGACCGACTAATCTGGGCCGCTCGGAGATGGTGTAGGGAAGTATGTTTGGCGTGAAGCGGCAGTCACCTCCATCTGATCGCGAGGGCATGAAAATTCTGGACTCGACGGCACAATTGGTCCATGAGGGTTATAATTTATCCCGCGAATTCGGGGGTCAATATGTTAAATGAAATACACACAGCAATATATATAGATTAAATCAAAATGAAGGCCAGCATAATTATCCCAACTATCAATCGTTTTGAGCTTATTATTGAAACTGTTATGTATATATTGGATCAGGACTACGAAGATTTTGAGGTTATTGTCGCTGACCAAAACAAAAATTGGCCCAATGAGTTTGAGTATTTGAGAAAAAAAATCCTGGATGACTCTAGAGTTTTGTGGATTAATATACCCACATTGGGAGTCGTGGGCGCAAGACAGCAAGCCTCTGCCATTTCATCTGGAAAGGTATTAATTTTTATTGACGATGATGTTATAATTAAAGATGATGGGTTTGTTGCAAAACATATGCGCAACTATAAAGATGAAAACATAGCGGCAGTCTGTGGTCGTGAGGTGGTGTCCAGGAGCGCCGATATTCATGCGCTCGCTCAAGGGCCGGAGTATCCAATTGAAGTAGATGGAATACCACCGGCTGTACAGCCGCTTACTTTTCCCCGTAATTCTAAAGTTCGGCAAGAAGTTTGCACGTTTTGCACGTGCAACTCCTCAGTTCGGCGCGAAAACTTTATGGAAATTGGTGGATTTGATGAAAATTTTCAGGGCGCAAGTTACGGAGATGATTATGATTTTGTTATCCGATTGCACGATAGTGGAAAAAAAATTATCTTCGACCCATCACCTGAATTAATTCATCTGCAGGCCAAAGCGGGAGGGCTACGCCTTTCCGTACAAAGCTCAAGGTTTTCAGAGCATGATAAAGCGTTAAGCGGGTGGATCTTTCTTCTGCGGCACGGGCAGCGTGGGTGGCGGCTTTATCTACTCTGGAACTGGGTCTTGCGCCGCACCGTGTTTCTAAAATGGAATCTCGTGCATTTTTGGCGCATACCGATCGCCGTCTTCGGGCTTGGTAAAGCGTATTTCTCCGCGCGGAAAGCTGTGAGAGCCGGACCGCGTTCACGCTTCTCGGGTCGCCGGTAGGGTCTGCAGTTGCGGCGCCCTCCCGCTTCACTTGAGTTTAAGTGAACCACGGAGTTGAGACGCGGGCAGATCAGATTGATGGGAGCCGGGAAACCCTGACCACTCGAAATCTTTCCCTTTTTGTTACTTGTTCGCGGTCTCGCGCGCCGCTAGCGTTCAAATATGAACGCTCCTGCGAGCGTACTGTTGCGAAAACTGCCGAGGGGCGCCGAGTCACCCAGCGTGCGGTAGCTTTGTCTCCGCACTATGGCGTCGCTCGCTCACCCATTGCCCAACAATCACGACGACATCAGATTCCGGATCTTGCGCCTGATCGAGCAGAATCCGGAGATCTCGCAGCGACAGCTCTCAAGAGAAGTGGGGGTCAGTCTGGGCAAGCTCAACTATTGCATCCAGGCGCTCGTCGAGAAGGGCGAGGTCAAGATCAAGAACTTCAGGGTGTCGCCAAACAAGCTTCAGTATGCCTACCTCCTCACGCCCGCCGGATTAGCCGCAAAAGCCAGCCTCACGGCGGGGTTTCTGCGCCGAAAACAAGCCGAATATGATGAACTGAAAGCGGAGATCGAAGAGCTGTCGAAGGAACTCGATCCACACAAGCGCTCGAATGGCTGAAAAGCCATCTGTCTCGGTGCGGCTGGTGACGCAGCTCTCCGCGACCAGCATTGCGGGCTCTCACGAGGGCTCACAACCTGAGCCTTTGAATTCAGAGAGCTGCCCTAGGCCTTGAAGGAGAAGACCCTGATTCTCGAACCAGGCCGCGCCGACAAGGAGTACTGGCGTGACCTCTGGCGCTATCGAGAGCTGTTCTTCGTCCTCGCCTGGCGGGACATCTCGGCGCGTTACAAACAGACCGTGGTCGGCGTCCTCTGGGCGGTCCTGCAACCCGTCCTCACTATGATCGTTATGACGCTTGTGTTCAGCAAGCTGGCAGGGCTCCCGTCAGAGGGAGCCGCACCCTATGCGATAATGGTTTATGCGGCGATGTTGCCGTGGCAGTTCTTCGCCAATTCGCTCTCGGCGTCAGGGAACTCACTCGTCGGCAACGCACGTCTAATTTCAAAGATCTACTTCCCACGCCTCGTGATTCCGACGGCATCGGTAATCACGGCTTTCATCGACTTTTTGATCGCTTTCGTAATCCTTTTAGCACTTATGGGAATCTACAATTTCTGGCCGAGCTGGCGCCTGCTGACGCTGCCTGTATTTACGTGCATCGCCTTCCTCGCGGCGATAGGACCAGGTCTTCTGCTCGCATCCCTCAACGTCAAATATCGCGATTTCCGCTACGTAATCCCGTTCATCGTTCAGTTCGGGCTCTACATATCCCCTGTCGGATTCTCAACGTCGATCGTGCGCGAGAAGCTCGGCGAAGCGCTCTTTATGATCTACGCACTCAACCCCATGGTCGGCGTGATCGACGGCTTCCGCTGGGCAATCCTCGGAGCCGAAGCCACTGTCTACTGGCCTGGGCTGGCGATTTCGCTGGCCGCGATCAGTCTCTTCCTCTGGCTCGGCATCACCAGATTCCGACGCACAGAAAAGACGTTCGCGGACGTAATCTGATGAGCGACACAATCATTCGCGCCGAAGGGCTCGGCAAGGCCTATAGGATTAGCCACGAAGTCGCGCCAAGCCACGACAGATTCAGTGAGATGATCACGGACCGAGCCCGTCGTCTCTTCGGTGCAAGCAAGAACACCGATCCGACGGTCGAAAAATTTTGGGCACTTCGCGGTGTCTCCTTCGACATCCGCGAGGGAGAGGTCGTCGGCATCATCGGGCGCAACGGTGCGGGGAAGTCGACACTTTTAAAGATCCTCTCCCGCATAACCGAGCCCACGGAGGGGCGAGCCGAGATCCGCGGTCGCGTGGCCTCGCTTCTGGAGGTCGGCACCGGGTTTCATCCGGAACTCACCGGCCGCGAGAACATCTTCCTAAACGGAGCGATTCTCGGAATGTCGCGGACAGAAATTCGACGTAAGTTCGATGACATTGTTTCTTTTGCTGACGTAGAAAAATTCCTCGATACGCCAGTAAAGCGTTATTCGAGTGGCATGCACGCGAGGCTCGCTTTTGCAGTCGCTTCTTTTGTCGAGCCAGAAATACTAATTGTAGATGAAGTACTTGCAGTCGGCGATGCGGAATTTCAAAAGAGATGCCTTGGACGAATGAGCGATATCGCCGATTCTGGGCGCACAGTAATTTTCGTGAGTCACAACCTAAACACTGTGTCGCAGCTTTGTACAAACGGAATTTTAATTCAAAATGGACAGATCGTTGCGAAAGATAACATCAACAACTGCATAAAGGCTTATATTTCGAGTGGCGAGCGTCCAGGAGGCGGAGATGTGTATGAACCCCATGCCGTTCATCTCCAAACTAAATCCAGAATAGTATTCGCCGAGGTTTCGTCGAAAGAAGAGCTGAGCAGAAATCACTTTCCAATCGGCGCATCGATAACCTTCAAGATAAAGGTTCGCGTTGGTAGAGGTGAGGGAAGTTTGAGACTCGGAATTGCGATAACGAGCAGAGACGGACTCCGTATAACGACACTCTTCTCGAATAACGATGAAAATACGCTTGGCTATTTTGCTCAAGGAGATGAATTGGCATTTACATGTGGAATTGGAGGCGCCTCACTCGCTGCCGGACAATATTATATAAAACTGTCACTGGATGAAGTGACGCAAAAGATGCCGATCGATGTAATTGAAAATGCGCTAAGTTTTTCTGTATCAACGCCTTCAATAGAGCCGTTTCCAAAAATACAAGGAGCAGGACTATTGCATTTTCAGCAAAATTGGAGAGTGACCAAAATAAAATAATAAATCGCGTCATTATAAAAATACACCCTAACCGTAAACAAAAAATTACATCTGGCGCTCCAAAAGTACAACTTTAAGAAACTTCACAACTCGATCGATTAGCCGATTTAACCTATGGCGATCGACCGACTGTGGGTATCTTGGGCGAGATCAGGGACTGTCGAACTACTTAAAACTCGTGCGAAACGATCGCAGTGTTCCCGCCGCCGACGTTTGCAATCCCGGAGAGGCAGCAATTCTTTCGCAGTGGAGCTCCGATGAGCGCTTAAACGTCTCGCCTCGCGGAATTTATCTATTCGGCATCGGTCGCATTTTATTCTTGCCCCGTGCGGCAACGCGTCAAAAAATAAAAATTAAAAAACAGCAATGAAGATTTGTTTCATCACAATGGAATTCACAACAGAAGAGAACTTTCACGGTGGACTGGCAAATTATTTAGACAAAATAACTCAGTCTCTAACGAAGCGCGGCCATCAGGTCCACATCATTACAAGATCAAGCGCAGATGGCGTGATTGAGAAATCGGGTGTTCGAATTCACCGCGTGGTCCCGAGGTGGGACCAAAAAATGCGTCTAGATCACATCGATCCGATAATCCCGCGCATGTATTATATCCCATACCAAGATTTTAAAGCAGCTTGGTGTATCTGGCGCTACTGGTTACGTTTAAAGCGCCTGGAGAATTTTGATATCGTGCAGGTTACTAATGTCATGTCAGTAGGTTTGTTTTTCAGATATGAAAGAACGTTACCCGTTGTAACGCGCCTTTCTAGTTTTCGCCCTCTGTGGGATACTGCTTCGGGAATACCAATTACACCTGGAGTGCGTGTCCGCTGGTGGATGGAAAGAATTGCGATCAAGGGAACGTCTCATGTCTTTGCTCCATCAAATTATGTGGCCCACTTGGCCGAAAGAGAATACGGCTTGCAGAAAGTTAGTGTCATTGGCTCTCCTTTCTCAATCGATGGAGAAGTTTCGCCATGTGAGCGCGCGTTGGAACCATTCTTCTGCGAACCATTCGCGCTTTTCTTTGGCAGGCAAACTCAAATGAAGGGAGTTGATGTTCTAGGCCGCTCTGTGAAGAGAATTTTCGAAAACTACCCTGACTTCCGCATCGCATTTGTCGGAAATGATGGAATTTCGCCAAATGGCGGTAGTATGATGGAATACATAAAAGATTTGCTGTCTGAGTATAGTGATCGTCTTTACGTGTCTCCAGCAAAGAAACGTGATGAACTCTTTGAGATCGTTGCGAATGCGCGATTAGTGATTTTACCGTCGATCTGTGATAATTTGCCAAACACATGCTTAGAATCGATGGCGTTGGGACGCGTAGTGATTGCGACCCAAGGAACGTGTTTTGAAGAGTTAATTGAAGATACACAGTCTGGCTTCCTTGTGGAGGCAGGTAGTGAGAAGAAGTTGGAAGAAAAAATTCATTCTGTGTGGAGATTTTCGGACGACACATTGAAATTAATTGGTGGTCGTGCGAAGAGCGCGATGCGTCGTTTCGCGCCAGAATCAGCGGTTACCGGACATTTGGAATTTTACCAGCGCGCTGTGGCGGCGTCAAAAATGAGAAACAGAGCGAGATAAATGAAGAGATCGGAAGAACGTCTAAAAAATAGTCTTAATTTCAATTTCTCGCGTAATGTATATTCTAATTTTGTATACGTTTTCTGAGTGGCATTTTCGAAGCGGCGCAGGGTGGCACTGTTATTGAGATGAAGGAAGGGCCTGTCGTCAGCGTGCTTATACCAGCGAGAAATTCAGGTAATTTTCTCGGTGACGCGATTGATAGTGCGTTGGGTCAAACTTATCAAAATATCGAAGTTGTGGTTGTGAACGATGGTTCGTCCGATAATACGCAAGATGTTATTTCGAGTTATGGTAGCGCAATTAAGTCTTTCAGGATACCGGCATCTGGAGCAAATGTCGCGAGAAACGTCGCGTTGAAGCGCTGCAAGGGCGACATAATCCAATTTCTAGACGCTGATGACATATTAATTGCGAATAAATTTGAGCGTCAGATTCCAGCGCTTGCGAGCGGAAGGGCAGATTTAGTGTTTTGTAAGGGATACTTATTTGGGGATAAAGATGGAGTTCGTCCAAAGAAACGCGCGATTATGGAGCCGGGAAATTCAGACCCGTTTTATTATTGCTTACATCAAGGCCTTTCTACTGAAGGGCCGCTCATAAAACGTAGCTTCGTTGAGAGGGTCGGGGGGTTTACTCCGGGGCTCAATAGAGCGCAAGAGCGTGATTTCCACATTCGCTTAGGAGCGGCGGACGCTAGAATTTTACTCTTAGATGAGAGACTATATATGCACCGCAATCACGATGGAGATAGAATTTCGAATAAACCGGTAGATCCAAAGTTTATGGTGGATTTTTTTTTACAACTGGTTTCGACACTTTTTTCTTCGGATGTTTACAGGATTTGTAGGAAGCGTCGTCGATATTTAGCCGAACGCGTGAGGGCTGCGAGCGTTGGCGCGTTTAGATATGGTTTTATTGAAGAAGCCCGTCTCGGCTTCGCTTGTGCTGATCGCTTGTCCTTTTGGGGATCACCACACCCAAGGCACGAATTTGCTCTGTTTGCGCAAGCCGTTGGTCATTTACGTGCTGAGACGGCGAGAGCGAAACTGCTTAAGATTCTCATGAGAAATTATTAAGGGGTGCTTTGTTGACTTTTCGCGGGGCGGTGTTTGGGTGGTATCATCAGCACAATGCTGGTGATGATCGGCTGATGCAATGTATTGAGCGGTGGCTCTTCGATCACGAGTTAGTCTTCTTTCCACACCACTATGGCGCGCCTCCAAATGATCTTCTAGAATGGGCGGATTATGTAATTTTGGGCGGGGGGAGTATTGCGAATGAAGTCAACGGCGTGTTTAGCGATATGCGGAGGTGGATTAGACGTGCGGGCGTTCCAGTTTTTTGTTGCGGCATAAATGTCAGCTACCATCCGGAATTTCGGGAGGAGTTTAATGCGGTTATTGAGTCCGGGGGGCTGATCTGGGTTAGGGATAAGGAGAGTGAACTTTGGTTGGGAGAGCACGATGAAATAGTTGTTGGGCCGGATATTTCGTGGCTCTATCCGGCTGTGTTTGATTTGGAGAAGAAACCTGGCTCGGTTGCGGTTAACCTTAGACCTTGGGAGAAAACTGCATGGGATAAGCTGGAGTGGGTCAGGTTGACTGAGGGGGCTGGTTTAGCGCCCGTGGCTTGGCCACTATGCTTTAGGCGATCGTCAGATGTCCATGCCCTTGAGAGGGCGGGATTTCGCGACATTGGCGCTTCATTTGATCCAACGATTCCGAGTCGAGTTGAGCTTATTATTGCGATGCGGTTTCATGCTGTTGTTTTTGCGGTGCAAGCAGGGGTCCCTTTTCTAGCACTCGATAATACAAAGAAGTTACAGAATCTGCTTTCTCAAATTGATCTTCGGAGTGCGCTGGTCCCATCAGACTCGGTGAATAACTTGCTGGAGCGACTGCACACCGTCGATCAATGGCCCGCTCGTGAGCAATTGCTCGAGGTAAGGGAAGAGCAGAGACTCTCTGCGCTAAGGGTGGCGTCGTTCATGAAACATGAGATCGAGTCGAGAGCGGCTAAGCGTCTTCGTTCTCGGAGTTTCCGAAGTCTAAGGGGAATACCAGGGGTTTCCGGTCTTCTGAAAATTCGCAGGTGGATTAGGTAGAGGTGTTGAGGTATTTTGCGCGTCGAAGTGATTTTGAAAGAAAAGATCCGAATTAAGACCCAAAAATCGTTTATGAAAAGATCATGAATATGACACTCGGATCCTTAATTTTGAGAGGGCGTAGAAAGTTTGGAGATGGGCTAACGGTATTTTTTTATCGAGATATAGTGAGGCCAAAGATTTTAAATACGCCTCCTGTGATAGGCCTTCATGAGAGTGAAGCGGAGATCCATGTCCTCACCTCTGCGACGGACTGGATGAATCTTGTTTGGACGCTTAAGAGCTTTTATGCGGTGAGTCCGCGCCGCTTTTTGCTTTCAATCCACGGAGATTCGACACTTTCCTGCGATGCAGTTCAAGACCTTCAATATATCTTTCCAGACGCGCGAATCATCACGGCAGTAGAGGCGGATGATGCGGTGCTCCCAACCCTTCGAGAGCACCCGAAGTGCTACACGTTCCGGTCTCGCAATACGCTGGCGCGAAAGATCTTCGACTTCCGGCACTTTCTACGCGGGCAAAGGATTGCGCTCTTTGATAGTGACTTGTTGTTTTTCGATCCGCCGACGGCGTGGATTGCTCATATTGAGAGTGGAGATGACGAGAGAAATGTCTTCAATGAAGATGTGGGGACCGCCTATGCTGTACCTCTGCGTGAAATTCAAGAGCACTGTGGTGAGGTAATCACGAATTTGAACAGCGGCTTCGGCGTAGTTTACCCAGACAGCCTGCGCTTAGACTGGCTGGAGGAGTTCCTGTCCATCCCGGGGATGCTCGACGGGCATTTTTGGCGGATCGAGCAAACGCTCTTCGCGCTCTGTAGCACTCGGTTCGGTGTGGAACTCCTTCCGGATGACTATCGGGTCTATCTCGAACCGGGTTTGGCTGGCCGCCCTTTCCGACACTATGTGGGTGCCGTGCGCCATCTCATGTATTCTGAAGGTATGCGCGCTCTTGTACCAAGGCTCTTGAAGTGAGTTGTGAATTCGACGCGGACGACGCGCAACACGACACCTCATCGAACGGGCGGACGGGGCTCAGAGTTCTGATGACGCCGGATTACCGCGCCGACAACCCTTATCAGAATCTTCTGGTCGAGGCGCTCGTGAAACTCGGTGCCAGTGTCCAGTTCCCAAGTGGTTATCGCCGCGTGTTTCCGTTGCGCAGGATGCTTCCCCGGCTAGGCCCGCTACCTGATGTCCTCCACCTGCATTGGCTCGAGCCCTACCTCAAGGGCAAGTATGCGGCGACAAAAGCCATCTATGCGGCAAAGCTGCTTCTCGATCTGCTGCTCGTTCGGAGTGCTGGTGTCAAGGTCGTGTGGACGGTTCACAACCTTGTGGGCCATGAGCAGACGCATCCCAAGATCGAAATCTGGACCCGGAAGCGTCTCGCGCGGCTCGCAGATGTCATCATTGTTCACAGCGAGCGCGCGCGTCACTTGGTGGCCGACAAGTACCGCTTCTCCGAAGAGGGCATTCACGTTATCCCGCACGGGCATTATCGAGATGCCTACGGCCCCCGAATCCCGATGAAGGAAGCGCGCCAAGAACTTGGTCTTTTGGCAGAAGGCCATGTGTTTCTCTTCTTCGGGATGGTGCGTCCATACAAGGGTGTGATGGCTCTTCTGTCGGCCTGGGACGGTTCGCCCGAACTGCAGCGAAACACCCTCATGATCGCGGGCCGTCCGCTGGATGCTCTCCATGAGGAAGAAATCAGAAAAGCGGCAGAGGGGCTGCCTGGCGTACATCTTTGGCTTAAGCGGGTTCCTGATGACCAAGTGCCGACCTTCTTCTCTGCGGCCGATACGGTTGTGCTGCCTTTCGAGCGGTCACTTACGTCTGGGAGCTTGGTACTCGCACAGACTTATGGCTGTGCGGTGGTGACCACGCTATCCGAAGATGGGACACATGAGCCGGAGTGGGGGGCCACGGGGGGAGCGCAGACGTGCACTGTGGCACTCGCCAGCAGGCTTGTCGACGCGACCAAGGCGGACGCGTTGGAGAAAAATGTTGTTCTGTCGGACTGGGTGAGTAGCGGCCGCCGCCACTTAGTCGCAATGGTGGCTGCATGCAATCGCGCTACGAGTTCTTTTGATGGCTGAACAGAAGCGAAGAGTCCTTCACTCATGCCTCGATCCGGAGGTCCTTAGGCGCCTTGTGCTCGTCGGGTCATGCTCCTCTGGTACAGGACACCTGCCGCTTATCTGTGGTGCGGGCGTTCATGGGTATTTCATTGCTGCAATTGACGCTGGGAGTGGCTTAACTTGATCGCCGGTCATGGTATCGAAAAGTTGGCAAAAGCTAACATGAAACTTGGTTTCTGGACGCCTAGAATTACTGAATTTTGCTTTATTATAGGCGCAATGAAGAGTGGAACGACAACATTATATGAATATTTGTCACAGCATCCGGCAATCGCAAGGAATCATTTTGGCAAGGAGCCAGAGTTTTTTTCAAAAAGTAAGCCACCGTCCAGCCTGGATCCGTATTTTCGGCAATGGTTTCCTCGGCCATTTCGCCGGCAAATCGCGCTTGAAGCTTCAACTGGTTACAGTAAACAGCCAGCCTTTCCAGACGTTGCGCGCCGCTTGACTGAATTGCCGGGTCGCAAACATTTCGTATATATTTTGCGCCATCCTGTTGAGCGACTTGAAAGCCATATTTCTCATAACATTGCAGCCGGAGAGATAATGCCGTTGCCGGATGGCGCATTGCCAGAGCTCACCCATCAGCTTGCCGTTTCGCGTTATGCCGAACAGCTCGACGCTTACCGCTCGGCTTTTCCTGAGATACCAGTAATCACTGTTGCATTCGAGCGTCTAAAGTCTGACCCGACGACGATTATAAGAGAGATCTTCATGCGCCTTGAGATCGATCCTAATGTCAATTTAAGAGAATTGCCTCCTCTTAACGCCCGTCCAAAAGAGGATGCCGAAACGGCCTTTCGCCTCACAGAAGCACAGCGTTCCGATGTTGTAGAGGCTTTGCGTGCGGATGTGCGGCGGCTGCACGATGCTTATGGCTTTGATGTGAGCATTTGGGGGCTGATTTGAAGCCGGCGGTCTCCATTCTCATCCCATGTTTCAATGCTGAGCACTGCGTGGGAGATTCCATTGAGAGCGCGCTGGCGCAGACATGGTCTGATAGCGAGATCATCGTATTCGACGACGGCTCGGTTGACTCTAGCCCAGAGATCATTCGTAGCTTCGGCGATCGCATTCGCTTCGAGAGTAGCTTGAACCAAGGTGCGGCCATGGCTCGCAACCGGCTGCTCGAGCTAGCGCGAGGTGAGTGGCTTCAGTATCTTGATGCCGACGACAAACTGGCGCCTGATAAATTGCGGTCAAACCTCGAAGTGGTTCAGTCCGAGCCAAACGTTGATGTATTGGTTGGGCCTGTTGAGGTTGAACATTTGAGGCGCGGGGCGGTTCGCACGCGAGAAATCATGCCGGCTCATAGGTTTCAGGGCAGTGTGGACTCTTGGCGCATGTTGGCGCTTTGGGAGCTCCCTCAAACCGGAGGGCCACTCTGGCGGAGGAGCGCGCTGCTTGATGTTGGTGGCTGGCGGAAAGACCAGCCGTGCTGTCAGGAACACGAACTATATCTGCGACTCCTCATGGCCGGGAAGAAGTTCACCTTCACGAATTTCGTTGGAGCTGTGTACCGGCGGTTCGAGACGGGAACCCTCTCGACCCAGGATATGCCTCTTGTCCGCCGCGAGCGCCTCAAGATCGCGGCACGGCTCGAGGCCCATCTTGAGGCTACCGGTGGACTGACTCCGGAACGGCAATGGGCGATCAATCAGGCGCGCTTCGAATTGGCGCGTAGCGCATGGCCCGCAGACCGGGCGGAGGCGCGATCTATTGCGGCAACGATCAGAGGCGGCGGTAACGCTTTTCGACCAGATGGGCCGGCCGCACCGCCCACCTACCAGTTCTTCTACCGAACCTTCGGTTTCGAGGTGGCCGAGCGCGCTGCTTGGATGAAGAGAAGCTTTATGTCGATTGATCCAAGATGAGCGCGCCGTTCTTCTCAGTAATTATCCCCTCATTTAACAGGCTTTCTTTCCTACAGGAGTGTATTGCGTCAGTACGTGCGCAAACGTTTCAGGACTTTGAACTGATCGTTGTCGATGACGGCTCAACAGACGGCACATCGGATTACCTCGCGTCGGAGGTCCCGGGCGTACACCCGGTCCGGCAAGCCAATGCTGGTCCCGGTGCAGCGAGAAACAAAGGGGCGTCCGTCGCGTGCGGCCGCTACCTCGCCTTCCTCGATAGTGACGACCTATGGACGCCGTGGGCGCTCGAGACCTATGCACGGGCACTTGCCAGATGTGATGCCTGTTCCGTAATTTTCGGGAACTTTGCAGACTTTGAGAACGTCGAGCAGCTTGCGTGGGGCGAAAGGGCTGCATTCGCTATCGATCATCGTGCGTGCTTTCTCGACGCATGTCAGGAAGGTTATTTTGCGGGCGCCGGCATGATGGTCGTGGAACGCGCGGTTTTCGAAGATATCACGGGATTTCGCGAGAAACGTATGAACGCTGAGGATCACGACCTCGCCCTGCGGTTGGGAGACGCACGTGGTTTCGTCCAGGTGCTATCCCCGATCACGGTGTTCCATCGCATACACGGCTCGAACGAGACGGCCTCTCTAGCTCAGTCTTACGCCGGTATGCGCCACTTGGTGGGTACCGAACTCCAGGGAGGTTATCCGGGCGGCAGGGAACGTGCAGCTCAGCGGCGCTCGATCATCGGTCGGCACGTTCGCCCTGTCGTCCTCAGTGCGGCCCGGTCGGGGCAGTTTCTGGAGGCCTGGGCTCTCTACAAGGCTACGGCAGGCTGGCAGGCGCGTGAAATGAGGTTCAAGTTCTTGGCCGGTGCAGCATTGATCATCGGGGCTGCGGCCGTCCGAAGAATCGCGCACGGCTGAGCGTGCGCGGGGCAGCCGGAGCCAGGTGGCCGGCCGACGTACCACCCGCACAGGTGACGCCGACCCATGCCGAATGAAATCGCCAAACGCGTCCTGCGGTATCCCGCGTCTTTGGGGGGCGAGGAGTCGGATCGCATGGCTAAGTCTCCGTGGCGCGAGAATCGGAAAGGACACCCGTCTCTTTGCGATCCACATCCCGAGAAATTCTTTGGATGTCGAGATAGGGGAGGGCGTCGCGATGGAAGCCAGCGTCACACTCCTCTCAACCGGGCTCGAAAAAAAAGACCGCGAATCAGGATCGGACGGAGTTGTTACGTCAATCGCCGAGTTTTTATTGACGCCTCGGAGTTGATGGAGGGAGGCGCGAACTGCATGATCGGTCCAGCCAGCTCCATAGCTGATCACTACCACGGCATGAGTGCAGCGAAACTGATTGCCGACTAGGCACTGGTGTCGCAGCCAGTGCAAATTGGCTCGGATGTCTGGATTGGTGCGGGCGTAACCATCCTGAAGGGCGTTACGATTGGCGTCGGGGCGGTTATCGGTGCGAGAAGCGTCGTGACAAAAAAACGTGGAGCCTAAACAGAAAGTAATGGGCGTGCCTGCGAGCCAGACTGGGTCAAGGCGTTGATGTCTGTTCCCGTCACAGGCACGCACTGCGAGGAAGGTGCCAAGCATTCTCCGGCGTTTCTTAAACTCATCACGGGCTGATGACCGCAACTGTCGTAATCGTCTCGAAGAACAGGTGCAATGACCTTCGCAAGGCTATCGCATCATGTCTCAGTCAGACGGCAAAGCCTCAGATCATCGTCGTAGACGACGCATCGACAGATCAAACGGCATCGATGGTTCTCCGGGAGTTTCCTGAGGTTGGTTTCATCCGACACGAAGAATCGCGGGGTTGTGTGTTACGCAGGAACGAAGCGGCTGCGCTGGCGAGCTTCGATGTGATATTCTCAATTGATGATGATGCCGAGTTCTCGACCCCCCATGTTGTTGAACAGGCTCTAGCTGATTTCAGCGAAAGCCGCATTGGTGCGCTCTCCATTCCTCTTATCGAGCCGCGGAAAGGCGGGGAGGTACAGAATAGACCACCCGACGACAGAGACATCTGGGTTTCCGACACGTTCATTGGCACGGCATATGCCGTCAGGAGGCAGTGCTTCCTGAAGGTAGGCGGGTTCCGGGGCGATCTCATACATCAGGGTGAAGAAACGGACTTTTGCATTCGCCTGCTGGACTCGGGTTTTGTCGTCCGGTTGAGCAATGCCGATCCGATTATCCACCACGAGTCACCGTTCCGCGACCTCGACAGGATGCATTACTTTGGCCGTCGTAATGACCTTCTCTTCGCGGCCAACAATGTGCCGGCGGAGCTAGCCGTTCTCCACATGCTGGCCACTACCGTGAACGGGTTGCGGGCAGCCATGAGCGCAACCGAGCGGGGGGCAATGCTTCGCGGCATCGGGGATGGCTGGTGGCATGCTCTTCGCGCCCTCGGTGGCCGTTGCCCTGTGCGTCGGGAAACCTACCAGCTCTTTAGGCAGTTGCGTACGTCCGGCGCGCTCACGTTCTCTGAGGTGGCGCCCCGCCTTGCAGACTCGATGCCACGCGGACGAGCCCCGGATAGGCAGGATCGTTAGGAGCCGCGTCTATTGCGTCAAAGAGAAACAGGCGGCCCTTTGCGCAAGGGAGGCTTCATCGTCTGCCAAATCGGATCCCGAGAAGACTATTGTATCGCCCGGTCTCTGGAGCAGCGCGGTCTGCTTCGTGCGCTAGTGACAGATGTTTGGGCGCCCCATCTTGGACCTCTTAGTCTCCTGCGGGCGGGCCTAGCTGCGCGGTTCCATGGTGACCTCTCGGAGGCCGCTGTAATTTCACACGGCTTTCTTGCGACGCTCCGTGAGGCACGCTCACTTATAACCGGGCTCAGCGGCTGGAGGGAAATCATGGCGCGTAACGCGTGGTTTCAGGCGCGCGCGATCAGTTCTCTCGAGGGCCTCGATTTCCGCAGAGAACAAGTCGCGATCTTTGCCTACAGCTACGCTGCAGAACAGATCTTCGAATTCGCCCGGGCTCGCGGCTGGCGCACGATCCTTGGCCAGATCGATCCCGGCATCTTCGAGGAAGACCTCGTCGAAGAGGAAGCGCGGCGTTACCCGGAGCTTGCTGCCGATTGGAGACGGGCTCCGGAAGCCTATTGGGCGGGGTGGCGTAGGGAGCTCGAACTGGCCGACACCATCGTGGTGAACTCCCTCTGGTCGGCATCCGCGTTGCGAGCTACGGGCGTATCGGCGGACCGTCTCAAGGTTATTCCCCTCGCCTATGATCCACCGGCCAACTCCTCTGGCTTCCGACGATTCTATCCGGAACGCTTTGACAAGAACCGGCCGCTCCGTGTTCTGTTTCTAGGGCTGGTGAATCTCAGAAAGGGCCTTGGCCCGCTCCTTGACGCCGCGCGCGCCCTGTCGGAGGCCCCGGTCGAGTTCCATGTCGTCGGACCAAACCAGCTCTCTTGGTCGCCTGGCGCGACCAATTGTGGGAACATCGTCTGGCATGGCAGCGTTCCTCGGAAAGCGGTAGACTGCTTCTACCGTGACGCCGACGTGATGCTCTTCCCGACATTGTCCGATGGTTTCGGCATCACGCAACTTGAGGCGCGCGCATGGCGGCTGCCTCTCCTTGTTACACCGCGGTGCGGTGCTGTGATCGATGATGGTGTCTCCGGCATTGTGATGGAGCCGGGTAGTGCTCGCGCGATCGTGAGCGCTATCGAGTGGTGCATCGATAATCCCAGCTGGCTCCCGCACGCTTCAGCTGCCGTGGCGCCGGGTGAGCGCCAGTCGCTCGAAGACGTTGCTGTAGCGCTAAGCCTGATTGGATGAACGTGAACCGGTCGCAAGCCCGTCCGTGGCCAGAACGAAGTGCCCGTCAAGCCCGCCAGCTGATGGCGCTCTCAACCGGCATCATTTGCTCCACGGCGTCATTCCTAATCCTGTATGTCGGAGCCCAGTCGAGCGCTGACCTAATCTTTACCGAAACGGCACAGATCTTCGGGGGCGCTCTTGCACTTGCACTGTTGCAGGAGGGACGAGCCGGACTCAGACAAATGGTCCGCGCCGACAACCTGATGCTCGTTGCACTCTACGGGCTCATCTTTTTGGAGTTCCTCTTCCCGCAGCAGTCGTTCGCGCTTGGACTGTCAACGGAGGCCGCCCGAAACGGCACGATCGCAAGTCTCTGGGGTTTTTTCGCGCTGGCCTTGGGACGTCATATGCTTGTAAAAGTGGCGCCGAGCTCCGTCTTCGGGCCGCAGTATGATGTCTCCCCACGACTGTTCGCCCAGTTGTTTTTCGTGATCGCCTTATTCGGCTACCTGCACATACTGCTCGCCGTCAATTTCGACGTTCCGGAGGCTATTCGTCAGATGGCCTTACCGAGGTTCCGGCAAGCATGGTCCCGCAGTCGCTTGGGCGGGTGGAACACCCTTCTCACCGAGGTTGGCCTCCTCATCTTCCTCATCCCACCCCTCGCAGGCTTGATTTTCGCCCGATTTCGCTCATTCGGTACTTTTACGCATTTGTTCGTGATTTTGATCTTCGCCGTTACCTTGTTTAAGGGGTTTGCGAGCGGAACCAGAAGCGTGTTTCTGATCCATTTGCTCACATTTGCCGGCGCTTTCATCCTGGCCCGACCGGATCTCAAGACGCTGCATCTCCTATCGTTCGGCGCGGTCGTTGCAATGATCGGTGGGCTCGGGATGAATTACATGCTCGCCTTCCGGGGCATTGGTCTGTCCCGTTTCGATTTTGAGGAGTTCGAGAGCGAGACGCTTTTCGTCGATCTCAACCTGATCAATATCTGCAAGCTGACCGAAGTATTTCCCTCCCGCTTCGACTATCTCGGTCTCGAAATTCCGTACTGGATGATGATACTGCCGATCCCTCGCGCGTTATGGCCCGGCAAGCCTGAGGGATTGAGCATCGGTATCGAAGAGGCGCTTGGAGTTGACGGGCTCACACTGTCCGCGACATTCGTCGGTGAAGCCTACATGGCTGGCGGCCTCTTCGCGGTCATTGTGAGTGGGCTGCTCCTTGGCGCGACCGCGGGCAACTGGGACCGCCTCGGGAAACAAGTGAGCTCAAACTACGGGCTCATCCTATATTGTTCCGGCTTCTTCGCCGCCGCACTTTCCATGCGCAGTGTTCTTCAGGTGGCGCCCGCGCTGCTGCCGACGCTGGCGCTCTGGCTCGTCGGCCGGGTCTGGCTCAGAAGAGTAAAAAACAGCCGCGCTCTGCGGCCGCGAAGGGAGATCGTGCGTGGATCCGGATCCGGACGTGACCACCTTTGAAGTGCTCGATGCCAGCGCCAGACCGGGTTTCCAACAGGGCGCGCTTCCTAACGTAATGAAGCTCCACTTCCTCACCGTAATGCCGTCGCCCTATCAGCGAGAGACGTTCGAGGCGCTGGACGCATCGGGGTGCTGCGATATCATGGTCGACTACTTCGCTGGCTCGGCGACGGACCGCCAGTGGAGACCGGTGCGGCTGAAGCCTTACGAGACGATCCTCCCGGGAATTCAGCTCTCGAGACATGGGGCAGCCGGCAGGTTCAATCCTGCCATCTTCCGCCGCCTGCGAGATGTCTGCGCCGATCTCGTCGTCATCAGCGATTACTCATCTCCAACGGCGCAAATCGCCATGCGGCGACTGAGTGGAGAGGGCCGTCCCTGGGTCTACTGGGGTGAGAGACCGAATGCAGTCGAGCGTGGAACACTCGGGAGATGGCTTCGCTCACGACTTCAGGAACCGATCTTGCGAGCGAGCGCCATTCTTGCCATCGGCTCGCGCGCGGCGAGCGAATACGAGCGACTCTTCCCACGCGTACCCGTCTTTAACATGCCGTATTTCTGCGATCTCGAGAGATTTCGTATTGCATCCGACCGGGCGCCGCCGCGAGCGCGCGGACGTGTCCGATTTCTTTTCAGCGGCCAGTTGATCCCGAGAAAAGGTGTCGATGTCTTGATAGAGGCATTCATGGATGCGGCTAGCGATGAGAAAGACGTCGAGCTCAGGATCCTTGGCGATGGCCCGATGCGGACCGTCCTCGCGGAACGGACAGCTAATTTCGGCGATCGGATCGTCTTCGCCGGGCATGTCGAACCCGCAAAGCTACCCGAAGAGTTCGCTGCGGCCGATGTTTTTGTTCTGCCCAGCCGCTACGATGGGTGGGGCGTCGTCCTCAATGAGGCTCTTGGAGCTGGTTTGCCGATAATTGCCAGCGATGCGGTCGGCGCAGCGCATGATCTGGTCACGGATGGAGTGAATGGACTGATCGCACAGGCAGGCGATCGAACCTCCCTTTGCAAGGCGCTCCTCGTTATGGCCGAGGATGCTGATTTGCGCGAAGAGTTGGCGGCAGCATCACGTGGACGAAGAGCACAATGGAGTTTGGACAAGGCGGCAAGACGTTGGAAGATTCTGACTGACACGATTTGCGCCGGGTGCGACGAACATTAATCCGGCTAGTGGAGGTTTGCGCGCTGAAAGTTCTTCTTATTTCCTCCAGTTCCGGTTCGCAGGGCGGAGGCGAGATTTATCTGCGCTATCTGGCCGCGGGGCTCGGCCAAGCGGGATGCAACGTCAAACTCCTTCTCAGCGATGACCCCACCATGGATCAACTCGCCAGAGAGATCTCTTGTACGGCGTCGGTCCTGCGGCTTCCATTGACCAACACCTACCGACGGCTCTCTCGCCCGTTCGGCGCTGTGCTCGACGTTCGGCAACGACGCCGTGTCCGGAAGTTCATCGATCAATCGGATGCAGACCTCGTGCATGTAAACCAACAAGTCGCTGAAGATGGCCTCGACCTCTTGTTGGCCGCACATGATAGCGGGAAACCTATCGTTTCGACCATCCACATCACCCATTCTGCTGCGGGTTTGGGTGCTCGGCTGGGGTGGTTGCGAGACTCTCTTGCCGGATTTGTCCTTTCAGCGCTACAGCCGCGGATCATCTGTGTCTCTGACGCGGCGGCCTCGACCATGCGCGAGCGCTCGAAGTTGAGCACTCTCGACATCTCGGCCATTCATCCGGCAGTCCCCAGCGTTGACGCTCATGCCCTTCGCACCGCGCGAAAAAATGCCCGACAAGATTGGGGAGTGCTAGACGAGGACGTGGTCGTTGGAGCAGTCGGTCGAATAGAGCCTCAGAAAAACCCTACATTACTTTTCGATGCTTTCTCTGGCGCGGCGGAAGCGCTGCCAAACCTGAAATTTGTCTGGATCGGCGATGGATCTTTTCGGTCGACCATCGAGATGCGTGCGAGAAAGAAGGGGTTGGTTGACCGTGTCATTGTGGAAGGCTGGCGGGATGACGCGCGTTTTCGCATGGCCGGTCTTGACATCTTCGCCATGCCGTCCCGCTTTGAGGGATTGCCTCTCGCACTGCTCGAAGCAATGCATGCTGGACTCGCGATCTGTGCAAGCGATGCAGACGGCATCGTCGAGGCAATCGCACATGGACGCGATGGTCTGATTCTTTCCACTTCGGCGAAAAGTGTTTGGTCTAACGCCTTTTGCAGTCTGGCGCGTAATGAGGCATTGCGCCGCTCACTGGGAGAGGCCGCTCGCGAAAAAGCATCAGAAAGCTATAGTGTCAGCAGGATGGCTCGGGAGACCCTCAACCTTTACCAACGAAGTATCACTTGTTGAAAGGACTGCTAGAGTTTTGTGTATGCAGAGTCTCCAGCCCAACGACTCCCAGTTTTTAAAGGGATGAACGGAAACGAAAAGCCTTAGATCGTTTTATGAATGGATGCCTCGGTTGGCGGCTCAGTATGGTTGGTGACGCGGGCGTGAGGTCGTCGGTTTGTCATTCCTTTTTTGCAGCGATTTCCGTGTAAGAACTTCATAGGTAATGAGTCATGGACCCAGTCACCCACACGCCCAAATCTTCTAGGCGGCTAGCTTACTCGCGAACGTTCGTTGGCCAGATCAAGTTGTCGCCGGAATTTAATTTTTGCTTTTTCTAAATCGGGATAATTCTCGTGCACATCTGCGATCTGGGAATATATGCCACAACGTCGGCGCGCACGTCGTGCTCGAAAGCGCCGTACAATGCCGCTGATTCGCGGGCCCTGGTGGCACCACCTCCCGCCCTTTTGCGGCCATACCGCCAGAGTGCTCTGCGGCCAGATTTCGCGTGAGGTCTTGCCGGAAGGAGTGGCTGGATCAGAAGGCCGTGAAGCCGAGCAGCCTTGAGGATTTAGATTGTGGTCCTCGTCATCCTTGCTCTCCTTTCTAGGCCTGTGGCGGCCGCCGCTACTGCCGCGAGCCCGGAGCTTCCGGGCAGAGAGAGAACCGACGCCTCGCCTGCGGACACTCACGCTCCGTTCGGGCACAAATTCTAGTGGTTCATTTGCTGGTCGGTAGTCCATGGACGCGACACGCCCCGAAGTATGCAAGCGCGGCAAAATGTGAGCGGAGCCGGACGCAAACCTCACATCAAAGGGCGCAAACGACCGCAATGCGGGAAAAAGCAGTCATCTGAGTGCTCTTGTCAGATGACCGCGTTGAGCCCAAAGCGGCCGCGGAGAAATCGGTCGCGGTTCTCTAGGTCGAGGAGACCGGACTGGCACAAACGGCCAGCCCATAGGGCAAGCTGCAGAGCAATTCCTGCTCGCAGGCATGCGACGGATGGTCTTGATTGACGCAAAATGCCCGACTGTGCAGCCTGCGGGGCATGTATTCAGGCAAGATGATCAAGCCGCTGCACGGGATGCGGGGGGTTGCTGCGCTCACGGTGGTATTCGGCCATTTCGCGCCTGGAGGAGCGCCGGCCCTCGGCGTCGTGCTGTTCTTCGTGCTGAGCGGTTTCCTGATCGGCAAGCTTTATACTGAGCAGGCGTTCACCGGCGCGAATGTCTGGCGCTACGTAGTGGCCCGGTTCGCGCGGGTCTATCCGCTGTTCGCGGTCGTGATCATCTGCACCAGCGTGCTCAACGCCTTTACCTCGGCTCATGTCTTCGGTCTCGACCCCGACGAGGTACCGAAGCACCTAGCCCTCGTGGGCTCTGCCGCCACGGTCTGGACCATCTCGACAGAATTCCAGTTCTACATCCTGTTCATTCTCGTCTGGGCACTTCGGTCGCGCCTACCCTCCGCGCTAATCGCCGTTTTGCCGCTGCTCGTGCTGGCGACGGCGATCGCGCTTTGGATCGGCACCGACGCCACCCGGATCAGCATTTTCGGCTACCTTCACATCTTCCTGCTCGGGGTTCTGACCGCCAGCCTCACCGCGCGGTTGGATCACGCCTGGCAGCCGGTGGCGGCCCTCGCCGTCGCTGTGCGCCGCAGCCTACCTCGCGGCCTATGTGGTCATGCCTTTCCTCTACACCCCCCGTTGGGTCTATCTGGACCTCATTTCGATCGGGATCTGCACCGCGCTCTTGGCATCAACGATTTTGGGCCGGGACTGCTTTGGCAATCGCATCCTCAGCCGGCCGGTATTCGTTTGGCTCGGCGAAATTTCCTTCGGGGTCTATCTACTCCACCGGCATGCCCAGTGGATCGTGGACGAAATGCTGGGCGATGCGTCGAGATGGGCAACACTTGCCCCCAAGATTGCGGTGACCCTTGTCCTTGCCGAATTGGCCAACCGGTTGATCGAACGACCCTGCCACGCGTGGCTGCGAAAGCTTGGCGACCGGTTCCCGTCTCGACTACTGCGGTCCGCGAACCAATAGGAGTCGAGCGACCGCTTTGGACTGCGGCCTGAACTTGCTCCTGCGTCTTCGGGTCGGGAGGGTGGAGCCAGAGCGCCTCGCCGACTTGCTTGACTAGAATCTCGTTCCAATGATCGCAAACGGACCCGCCAAAACTCTTAAGGCGGCCGTGACCTAGCGCCAGATCACCCGGGTCGATGCGAATGGTCTCGGTCTCGGTCTTCTTTTTCTTCATGGTGTCAGCCTCACATTTCTCTGGGATCGCGCCCGCCCGCCCCGGAAACTGCCGTCGCAATGGACCAGAGATCGGCCATGCACTAACAATGAGACTGGACCACTTAGTGGGGTCTGCTCACTGACGTCTACTTGGGATCAGCGTTGGCGCATGCGGCGCCCTCGATCTCGACCGGAGCAACGTTCTTGCGCGCCATCATCGAACGGAGATTAGCCGTGCACCGCTTGCCACTCGTTATCGTCGCGATCCTATTGCCCGTGCCGGCGATGGCCTACATCGGCCCAGGCGCGGGCATCTCGGCGATTGGGTCGCTCCTCGCGCTTCTGGGGGCGATCGTGCTCGCCGTGTTTGGGCTGGTCTGGTATCCGGTGAAGCGCCTAATCCGTCGGCGCAAGGCAGCCCCGGCGGAGCTTTCCAAGGACTCTGGCTCCGGAGAATGACTGCAGGCCTAGCTCCCTATGCGGTCGCGATCGCCGCGATCTTCCTTTTAGCGGCAGCATTTTCGGTCTCTGGGCTAGTTCAGCGGTTCAGACTTTGTATTGCGCTCATGTCTAACGCGGCTAGGGTGCTTCGCGACCCCGCGCTCGATGACGACACGAAGGAGCGCACTGCACGGCGGAGCGCGCTGATCCTCTTAGCCCAATTTGGGATAATCACGGCGGTTTCGGTGGCGGTCTTCGCGATTCCGGCGGCGGCGGTGTGGCTGGCCGATCTTGTGGGTTTCGCGACAATGGGCGCCGTATGGAAAACGTTGTTCGAACCCCGTTTGATCACGGGCGCCGCGCTCTTCTTCTTCGTGCTCGTCTGGATCCAAAGGCGCTAGCGGCGGTCGGGCCGGGCGTAGTTAATCCCGTAAAGGCTAAACCGCGTCGCCTTGTCGGCGTCCGGATCTGGCCGCCCCCCGATGCCGGTCAGGTCGTGAAGGTGGTCGTAGACCGTAATAAGGCGACCGGTGGCGATGTCGACCTCGAAGGCGAGCCCTTCGTGGGTGAAGCTTGCGATCACCCGGCGTCGGTCGGGAGAGATGTCGATGTGGCCGGCCTTGTTTGTGAACACGAAACGCCAAGGCTCAGGCGTCGTGTCAATGGGAAAGACCCTGCGCTCCGTACCGGCGGCTATGTCGATCTCTAGGATGCGCGAGGGGGGGCCGAACTCATCGCCGCCGTGGTTGTCGAAGACGAGGAACCGCGTTCCTGCCAGATGGTGGACCGAGTGCTGCTGCACGAAGCCCCCCGCCACCACGCGCTTGATCGTCCTCGTGTCCCGGTCGAGCACCGCAAAACGCGAGATGTTGCGGAAAGAGACGATGAGATCGCCCGGCGCGATCCCGGGGCCGGCGTCCGGACCGATCTCGTCGATGAAGTTGAGATGCAGCGGATCGCATCCATTCGTGGTTTCGCGCAGAAGCATGGCCCAGTTCGAGGACCGGAAGAGTTCGAGAAGGTCGATTGACTCGACAATCTCGCCATTGGGGCCGAGCGTGTTGACGAGGTCGACGTGATGCTGTCCGTTGCCGCAGCGGATCGTCGTCCTGTGTTCGTCAGGCTCTTCGCCGATCGACAGTCGGATGTCACCCTCCCCGATCGCCATGCCAGCTACCATCGGCCGACCCTCGGAATCGAGGCGTGGCCAGTGGTGGGTGTAGTCGAACCGCGTCCAGACCGGCGCACCGTCTTCGCTGACGCGGCTCACGCCCATCCCGAAAGGAAAGATGCCTTCACCCTCGGACTGGAACGTCGTGATCAGGCTGCCGTCTCCAAGGGCTTCGATGCCCATCGGATGGACATTCCGGACGGGGTCGAACCCGATGTATTCCCTCGGAAACTCACCCGCAGTCATGTCCGCGGCAAAGATCTCGGCGGGGCGGTAGGGCCATGTGCGCGTCACGGCGCCGTCGGAACCGTATTCCACGGCGAGGCAGCCGAGGTCCGGGCAGAGGTCGCGGAAATGGTTCATTCCGCCGAATACGTAGACCGGCAGGCGGTCAAAGCTCGGATCGACAACTGTCCAGCGCCGGTCGGACGCCTGAGACGCTGGGATGTCCGCCGATCCAATCCATTTTCCGGCATAGGGTTTCGAGCGGGATGCGTAGTGGTCGACGATGGCTTCGAGCGTCTTGAGGGCATTTCTCACCTGGGGATAGGGAAAGACGCCGATGTGCACGACTATCATCCCGGCGATGAAGGACAAAAGGATGCCCGAAAGGGTTGGGATCGTGCGTGGGCCGATGATCTTCATGAAACCCGCCGTTCCTCTTTTGCGCTAGCTCGATTGGCGACGACAATTAACCCCGGGTCTAGATCGGTTCAACCGCCGCGGAGACTCGTGGCGGCCGAACGCCCGCCTTCCCGATTTCCATGCGGAGACCTTAGGTGCTAAGGCCCCCCGCATCGCACAGACAGGCACCCAAGGTCCATTGAACGATCTCGTCAGATACTCGTGGCTCGATAAGCTCGTACATCGGGTAGCCTTCGCGGCGCCAGTTCTTCAGATCGCGCTGTCGGACGTGGAAGACGGCCTGTTCCGTCAGAAGACGGGCGCCGTCCCCGACACGCCGCCCGTCTTCGTCACTTCGCTTCCGAGGGCCGGGACGACGGCACTTCTTAAGTTCCTGGCTCATCTGCCCGGGTTCGCCACGCACACCTATCGAGACATGCCTTTCGTCATGGCTCCTCTGCTGTGGGACCGTCTGTCGGGCGCGTTTCGAAAACGGTCCGAATTGGCTGAGCGCGCCCACGGCGACGGGATCCAGGTTGGCTTTGACAGCCCCGAGGGGTTCGAGGAGGTGATCTGGCACGCCTACTGGCCGGGACATTACGAACCGGCGGGCATCCAGCTTTGGACAGTCAATGATGCCGATCCGGATGCGGTGGGCTTCTTTTGGAGGCACTTTCGCAAGGTCGTGGCGCTTCGCGGGACGGCAGGGGGCGCTCCGGGTCGATATTTGTCGAAAAACAACGCGAACATGGGTCGGATCGACCTTCTACAGAAGATCTTCCCCGGCGCGACGGTGATCGTCCCCGTCCGGCACCCGCTGTCTCAGGCGGCGTCACTTCTCAGGCAGCACCGCAACTTCACCGAATTGCACCGGCACAATCCTTTCGTGCGATGCTATATGAGCGACATCGGGCATTTCGAATTCGGAGCGCTTCATCGTCCGCTTCTGTTCCCGGGGTTTCGGGACATGAGCTTTGGGCTTTCGCCCGATGCGCTTGACTACTGGCTCGCCTACTGGATCGCGGCGTTCGAGCATGTCCTGAAAAGACGCGACGCGGTGTCACTCGTGCGGTTCGAGTCTTTTGTCTCGGGCGATCCCGCCACAATCCTCTGCCTTTGCGAGTTGGTCGAGACGGACCCGTCCCACGCCGCCCGTCTGACGAAAGACCTCCGCCCGGCGCCCCCTGTCTCTCCGGAAGCGCTGGCGCACCGCGGACCCCTGCGCGACCGGGCTGAGGCACTCTACCGTGAGCTTTTCGAGGGAAGTACCTGAGGGCTTCGTGGTCCCCGCCGAAGGAACTCGCACTCCATCAGATCAACGAACGGGAGGGCGCTGTCAGACGGATTGGAATCAGTCTCAGTTTGTTTGGCGCAGTGGCATTTCTGGCCGTTCCGAGTTGACGCCATTCGGTAACAGCGGCGGTTCGATGGCGCCCGAAGATGTCCCTGCTGGAGAGGCTGCGTACCTGATCGAAGTGATTGTGGACGGAGGAATGAACGGCGGCGATGGTCTGCAAATTTCGCATTCGCCGGAACCGGAGCATCGCTCTTTTGCGTCGTCGTAAGGGTAGGTGTGCCTTCTCGACACGGTTGCGGCCCTACAGTGCCTTGAGGTGCTGGCAACCCGCTCCAGAAACCGTCGTCCAGATGGAAACTAGGCCGATCACGCACTAACAATCACACTGGACCAGTCAGATCAGGATTCCCAAGATCATCTACTCAATTTGATCTTTGTACGGTGTCATTGGTGTAGCTACGCACTCTGCTGTCGCATCTGTTAGTATTGTCGGATGCAATATGCGGAGTTTTTCTTACCCGGCCCGCACTCCGCTGCGCGATGGCGATGGCTCATTTGTTAGCATCGCCCAGCGCCGCTGATGGAGCTTCTTGGTCTCGGAGTTTTCGACGTAGCGCAAGACGACATCAGGTTTTTTCCAACCGCCAGCCTGCATGATCGCGAGAGTGTCAAAACCGCTCACCATCATATCTTGAGCGGCGCCGACGCGCATAGAATGCCCGGAGAGCCGCTCAGAAATTGCTTCTTGGATGCCAGCGCCCAGCGCCGCGCGCTTGACCAGACGTCGGATCGAGCAGGTTCGCAGCGGCAGCCCCGAGGGCCGGCCCAAATGCAATCCTTGAAACATTGGCCCATCTGCGATGCAGGCCGCGCTCAGCCATCTGGATACGCGGTCTGAACATGCCGGAGAGAGATGCGCGATGCGGCCGCGCCCAAACCCGTCTGATTTGGAATGCGGCACCAGAAGACGCCCCGTGCCGTCCCTGTTCCACGTGGCGTGACGGACTTCAATCCGCGCAATCTCCGAGCTTCGGCAAAGTGTATCGTAGCCAACGCTCAAAAGGGCAGCGTCGCGCAGCCCGGCAAGGGTTTCTGGCAACCTAGAGAGCATCTGTTCAAGAATTGCATAAGTGAGCCCTTGTGCCTGCTCGGGCCGCTCGCCCTTGAGGCGTGTCGCGCGCCGGACTGCGAGGCGCACCAGGCTGTTTGTCGTGGGGTCCGGAAGATCACAGATGCGGTGGGCAAAGACGATTGCAGCGATGCGGCGTTTGATCGTCGAGGCTCTGTGCTCTGCGGTTTGCTCGTCCACGAACATTGCGAGCGTCTCGGCAGAAGCTGGGAGCCAATGCTTACCCAGTTTGTCGCACCACCGCTTGAAGATGTTCATGTCTGCCCGATACGCTGAGAGCGTGTGAGGCGCATAAGCGCCCTCTGCAAGCGCAAGGATTCCCTCTATAGTCGATCGCCTCGATGGCATGGGGGTCCGTCTGGGGTGGTGCATGAAGGATATTAATAGAATATATTATTTTAATAGAGTTGGTCAATGATCTCTGGTGCGCAAATCAGGGCAGCTCGCGCATTGCTCGGAATCTCAGCCAAAGAACTCGCCTCGATTTCAGATGTAGCTTGGTCCACCGTCCAGCGATATGAGGCAGGCGGCGCAGCGCAGATCAGGTCACGCGACACCGCTGATCGCATCCAGGTGGCCCTCGAAGCCCAAGGCATCGAATTCCTCGGTGACCCAGTCGAATCGCCTGGGGTCCGGCTGAAGCCGGTTCGAAACGAATGAACGCGGGGCATCGCCCGCTGGCGTTGCCAGCAGATACCGCTGCCCTGCGCCCGATCTGCTGCTGGGCTGAAGGGGGCCAACCGCGCTGGGCTATCGTTGCCTTTTTAAGTCCTGCGCGGCCTGACATTGCGCCACCACGGTTGCGCCGCGTATGTGGCCAGAGCATCTCGGAGCATGACGGACAGGTCACAATCGAGACGTCCCGAGTGCTGCAGCGACCCATGAGCTATGAGCATGACAGGCGGCGACCGCTTGCTGATCTCGCGGGATGTCTCTGAACTCCCGGCGACAATCGGCGCGCCGAGCGCGAGCTTCCTTGCCCTGCGGGGGATAGACACCACCATCCCATATGGCATCCAATTATCTTAGGCGGATCGGCGACGCATAACAAAGCGTCGGGGATGACAATGAGGGCGTCGCAGCAGTGCGGCGCCCTTCTTGTGTCTGGATTGATTTCATGAAGGCAGGTCCTTTCAGGAGATGCCCCGAGCCTAAAAAATCTGGAGATCTGATCTGTTTGACTGAGCGGATGCGAGACCGCCACGCCCCACGGATCGTCGCGGAGCACAGCGCGGAACTCATTGCACGAGGAACTGTCCCGGGGAGAGCCCGGCCCGACAGAAGCCGCTCTCGCACGGACAGCGGCTTAGAACCAGCTCAGGAGCGTGTCCGGGTCGCTGGGAAGGGGCCGCGGATCTTCCAGCGGATTGGCTTTTCTTGCTGGCCCGGGGCGCGACGCGGGGTCTCGGAGCGCACGGCGGATCGCACGGTACAGATCAGCCGACGCCCATCCGTCATGGCCTCTCAGCACCTCGATCGCGGCCAGCACTGCTGGTGGTGGATCCTCTGGCATTTTCGGTTCGTCCGACATCACGCCAGCCTTCATGCTGATTATCGATCGTCCGATCCTAAGAGAGAGTCGTGGCGGGGTGATGACAGTTCCGTGACACGAGCCAAGAGAGAATCAGGCCCACGGCTGGGAACGTGGCAGAGAGGCAGGTGCGGGCCAGGATCTCGAGTTGCTAACGATCGATTTCTGCGACGATGCAAGGTGCCTGAGATCCCACCAGGGATTGGCTGGCTAGTCGGACAATTCCTTGAGCGTGTCCTCCACCTCTTTCATGAGGGCGCGCAACTTCTTCTGAGCCGCGATCGCCTCGGCGGTGTACATGCCATGCTTCAGCGCATTCTTGTTGCCCTTGGGCGCGCCGGAGCCCTTCGCGCCGCCATGCATGCGACAGCGGTTCCGTCCCGCGACCGCAGGCGCCTGGCAGGGCGTGCCCTTGCGCGTGCGCGCACCGCAGCGCGGGCTCTCGAGCATCGGGCCAGTGTTCCTGGGATGCGAATCACGCATGCGTCCTCCCCTCACTCCTCGCTTGGCTCGACGTCGACAGCCTCTCGCGGGATCGGCATCTCGATCGGGGCATCGTCCCTGTGACCGAGTCGCGGCTGCGATGGGGCAGGGGAGGGGGCTCCTTGCCGGCGCTTGCCCCCACCCGTCTCGATATTGCCGACCACGGCCTGGCCGCCCGGCGCGACATGCACGTATTCGACCGTGACTTTCTGCTGGCCCTTGCCGCGATGCTTGTCGAGCGCCTCGAGCTGCTTCGTGTAGATCGAGACCAGCTTCGCCGCGTGCTTGAGATTCTGATCGCGCCCCACGAAAGTCTGCTCTGGGTTCATTGCGCGCCGGAAGCACTCCATCGCCGCGGAATGGGTCGCGATCATTTGTCTCGCAAGCATGGCCTCGATCTCACCTTCGGGGGCTATATCACGCAGGATTTGGAGTGCCTCGTCGACCAGGCGATGCATCTCGTCCTTGGGGGGATCAGGCCCCAACCAGAGAATCTGTGCAAGCCGATTGGCCTCGCCGAGGTCGGCTTGCAGTCTCTTCAACCGAGCCGCTTTCTCCTGGGAGTCAGGAGACGCGTCATCGGGACGATGCGGGTCGTCGGATCCCGATCCTTTCTTCTTGCTCGCCATCAGCCCGCTCCGCCATGACACCTTCAGGGGGCCTCACCATACGCGAGAGCTCGCCCGCCATGAATGGCGGATTTCTACGTTGCATGGGGTTGTTTTAAGAGTTTTCGTGTCTACCCTCCCCCCAACAACCATGCGCGATAACGCCCCGCATATCACAAGCCACCATTGGATTTTTCCCGGCCTGCCGGTCTGCATAGATCGCAAGGGCACCAAGCCCGCATTTCATCCTACCCTGATCGGCGCCAGGTCAGACTCGAGAGAGAGCAGGTTCGAAGGATCGCTGCGTGAGCTGACGCGAACGGAATCTTCAAGACGCAGACCCTGGATTGGTGGAGGCATCGCGCCGCCATCGCGATCCGTGACCCAAACTTATTGAAAGAGTTGCTACGGACCGCGCGCCCGTAGGATCGAACGTTGTCCGATGTAACGCGCCGCCAGGTGCTCACCGGACCGGGGAACCGTGCCTGGCTGCGGGCTCGCTCAGCGCGCCCCTGCGCCCGTGAACAGCACCGACAGGGTACGCATGATGATATAGGCTTCCATGCGGAAGCCCGTGCGCTCGATGTAAAAGAGATCGTATCGCACTTTGCGGAACGTCGATTCGATCCCTTCCGCATATCCGTCATCGACCTGCGCCAGCCCGGTAATCCCCGGGCGCATGGCATGTCGCTCCCGATATCCCGGCACGGTCTGGAGGTAATGCACCGCGTGGTCCCAGTAGTCCGGGCGCGGGCCGATGAGGCTCATGTCGCCGGCAAGCACGTTGAGGAACTGCGGCCACTCGTCGATGCGCGACTTGCGAAGAAATGCCCCGAGACGAGTGATCCGGTCGTCCTCCACGGGATCGTTCGGGCCTCGCATGATGGCTGGCGTACACCGCATCGTCCGGAATTTGATCGCCGTGAATGGTTTGCAGTCGCGCCCCATTCGAACTTGGCGATAGAAAAGCGGTCCGGGGTTCCAGATGGGGTTCAGAGCCATAAGCGTGAGCCCTGCCAACGCAATCGCCGGCAGCGCGAGAAGCGAGGCTGCAAGATCTACCGCGCGTTTGCTGAAGACAATGGCGGGTACCGGGACCCGCACGCCATTGATTGGAAGCGGACCGATGCACTCGTTGATTTTTGTCCCGTCCAGCGGAACCACACCAACGTCACTGGGTCTGGTGCTCATTGTTTGCTTCCAAGAACTCACACACTCGGAAAACCCCATTCACACCCCCGCGTGTAGTTTGAGGCCCGCCGGCGCCAAGATCAAGCTCAGGTTTGTCAAACCCAAAGGGGCGCTTCCGTAAGGGCAAAAACCACTTAGACAGTGCTCCGCGCTGCATGACTGTCCGATACTGCTCGCGTCTGATCATTCATCCATACGCTCTCCAGGCGCCTCTCGGGAGCGTCGGCGATGCTCGGGACTCAGGTGCGGCAGTTGCCAGAGGGGGCGCCCACAAAAGTAATGGCTCGCGGTCTTGGCTGTACCGCTCAGCCCTGTTCGGTCGTTGCAGGCGTCGCCATTCGATTGGTTGAAATAATCCAGACGAATGGATTTCGAACTGCGCCTCGGTTGCGGGGCCTCTCGATCAACTTTCTGCCAGGAGTGCGCGCGTGCGTTTGCTCGCGCCGCGTTCTGACGGCTGATCCGTGGCATAGCCGGTCATCCGTGGTGACATCGACTTCCTTTGAACCGTCTTCGGCCTCGATCTGCAGCGCTGCGTGATTTTCTGATTTGAGTCGAGTCGGGCGCTCTCGCATAGGTTGATGGGAAAATTTCCAGAAAATGCTTTGTTCAACCATGCCGCGAGTGTCATGCTTCTTGTGGGGCAGGATCAGTACGGGCCAGTCATTAACAAGTTTGGGTTTCGGTGGATCGCTTGAATGTCGAATGACTTGGTGGCCAGTGTCTCCCATCTCCCGAAGGCCCGGGTGCGCCGGGTCCTTCAGGTCTGTCCCTATATGCACCCCTCTGCCGGTGGGCCGCCCGTTGTCGTCAAGCGTCTCGCGGAAAATGCCAGCAGGTTTGGCTGGGATGCCTCGATCCTCACGACCTCTCTGATGTGTCCCGACGACGGCACCGAGCTTTGCGCCGAGTTGAGTCGCCAGTTCGAAATCAAGGTCCTCCCGATCGACCGCCCACGCCTGTTTGGCCATGCCTCGAAAGCAAGGGAGGCGCTGGACGAAGCAATCCGTGCCGCGGATCTCGTCCACATTCATACCCTTTGGCATCCGCTCAACACGATGGCGCGCCGTGCGTGCCAGCGGCACAACGTGCCTTATGTCCTGTCGCCACACGGTATGCTCGATCCCTTCGCGATGAGCATCCACGCGCTCAAGAAATCCGTTTATCTGCGCTTGATCGAGCGTCGAAATCTCCTGGATGCCCAGTTGATCGTCTTCGCGACGAACGAGGAGCGCCAACTGGCGGGTCGGACGCTTGGGCGTTTCCTCAATTCCGCGGTCGTGTTGCTCGGCGCGGACAACCCAGCGGATGGGAGCGGCAGCGTGCCCGACGCCACCGTGCGCCGACGCTTCAGTGGTGGCGCCGATGGGAGGCGGGTCCTCTTCCTTTCCCGGCTCCATCCCAAGAAGAACCTCGAAACCCTGTTCAGGTCCATGAGGCTGGTCGTCGACAGTCACGCCGATGCGCATCTCTTCATCGTGGGGTCCGGAGAGCGCAGTTACGAGAAGTCCCTTGGCGACCTTGCTCGCCGGCTCGGCATCGCTTCGAACGTGACCTTCGCGGGCTTTCTGCGCGACGAGGAGAAATGGGCCGCGATGTCGGCCGCGGACGTTTTCGTTCTTCCGTCGCTGCAAGAGAATTTCGGCATCTCCATCGCCGAGGCTCTCCACGCGGGGTTGCCGGTGGTCGTCGGGCAGGGCGTGAACATTTCGACCGAGATTGCCAGCGCGAGGGCCGGAAGGGTCCTTTGCAATTGCCAGAGCGAGGTCGAACTGGCCGCGCAAATCGTCGAGATCTTCGAGGATCGTGATCTTCGCGAGAGAATGGGTCGCAACGCCACGCGCCTTGCGAACGAGCGCTTCAACTGGCGGGAAACCGCTCGGTGCCAGTATGAGCTTTACGAACGGACGCTGGCTCCGGGCCCTTACGAGCCGGCAACGATCTGATATCGGACGCTAACCATTCCGGACGATCGGATTCCGGCCCCGGGCCTCGCATCCGTGTCCACGGCGGCATCGTGCCCTGGAAATCGGCACTTTGCGGCTCGGTGAAGGGCGACGAGCTCACCGCCCGAGGTTGTCCGCCTATCGGCGATACTGTTCTTTTGCTTGGAGCGGGATGCTGGTCGCTTCGTCATAGCCGCATGACTTTGCCTTGCCATGGTCCGAGTGAGGCGGCAGTGGCGCTCATCGCCGAGCGAGGGGGCTGAGCGTCAGGGAATAGGTCGACCCAAACGGATGGGACGGCGCGGTGATCCGGGAGCCGGAGCCGCGCCGTTTTTCGTTTGGGGCAGATCCCTGATCATCGAGGGCTGCCGGGCGGACCCCGTCATGCCCGGTCCGGCCGACGACAAGATCCGACCAGGTTCACGCCCCTCGGCCGTTGTGCCGCGGGCGTTGCTGGCGAGTTGGATGGTGATCGGGGGAAGCGCGGCCGTTCGGGCGGATGCGTCCGGCGCGCGGTGAGGTGTTTCCCGGGGCCGCGCGGCGGCCCCGCGGATCGGCTCAGACCAGCGGAAGCATCCCGACGAAGGCGACGATGCCGATTGCGAATGGGTATGCGATGTAGGCCATCTTGGTCTCCAAAGTGACGTCTCCGGGGGCAGTGCCCGCCTTTTCACTGAAAATGCCGTCATTTGCGGTTACGCGATGTGACGTTGGTCACATGCGGTGCATTTATGTCGATTTCCCGCGAAGTCACGTGCTCCGGGCCGAAAACTTGAAAAAATCTTTCCATAACAGAAAGTTGATTGCTCCTCCGCTGCCGGTTTTCTGCGCGTTCCAGCCACACGACCGCGTTCTTCATCGGCCCGTGACCGGAGAATTTGGTGTGATTCGCGCCCTGTCCACCCATGGCGCGTCACGAACCATGCGTGGCGGGCAGGAGCCCAGCCGCGCCAATCTGGCGGGTTTGGTCGCGACCGGGGTTCGGTTAGGATCACATCGAGGGTGCGGACCGGTGCGAAACGTCGCGACCGTCCGAGGGGGATCGTGTCCGGCATCCGGGGGGATAATGGCTTACGAGGAATTCGGCGCACGCGAGGCGCAGGGCTGGGCCGCGACTGGCCTCGTCGAACAATATGTCTCGAAATTCGCGCGGGCGACCCGCATGGCCGTCGGGCCGATGGTCGAGGCGGTGGGCGCGGGGCGAGGGCGATCGGTCCTTGACCTGTGCTGCGGCCAGGGGACGGGCAGCGCGGCGCTCGCGGCCACGGGCGCCGACGTCACCGGGCTCGACTTCTCTTCGGTGATGATCGAGCGCGCCCGCGAGGCCGCGCCGGCGGCGCGCTTCGTCGAGGGGGATGCCCAGGACCTCCCCTTCGAGAGTTCGAGCTTCGACGGCGCAATCTGCGGCTTCGGTTTGATGCATGTCCCCGATCAGGATCGTGCGCTAGCCGAGGTGCGCCGTGTCCTCAGGCCCGGGGCCCGGTTCGCGATGGCGGCATGGCACGGGCCCGCTACGTCGCCGGCCTTCCGCATCGCCTTTGGCGCGATGAAGGCGCATGGCGACATGGACGCGGCGCCGCCCGCCCCCGATTTCTTTGCCTTCGCCGATCCGTCCTTTGCCGAGCAGCACATGCTGGCGGCCGGCTTCAGCGCGGTCCGATCGGAGCGGGTCGAGTGCTGCTTCGAGTTCGACGAGCCGGGCGGACTTTGGGAGATATTCTCGCGCGCGACCGTCCGGGCGGCAATGATCCTCGACGCGCAGACCCCCGGGAACCGCGCCGCGATCCGCGATGCCGTCACCCAGGCGGTGCGAGAGGGGTATGCCGATGGCGCGGGCTACAAGGTGCCCGCGCCGGCCGCGTTGGTGGTCGCGAACGTCTGAGGCGGGGCGCCCATTTGCGGGTCACGGGCGCCGCGGCGTTCCGACGCGAGCGTCAGGACGCCCTGACCGGGAAGCTTTCCTCGGCAATGAGCCCGTGCGGCCCGTAGCTCACGAAGCTGAGGGCTGCGAAGCGGCCGTCGTGCTGCTGGTCGAGGGCACCCTTGCTCCAGAAGGTTGCACTGGCCATCTCGGCCTCGCGGAACTCGAAGCCGCGATGCGGTCGGATCGAGATGTGGTGCTCCTCGCCCGTCACCGGGTTACGGATCGGCACGACATTCGCCTCGAGCACGTTCTCGACCCGGAACCGTCCCCGCCGGTTGTCGAGATCGAGCTCGAACTCGATGTCGGCGAAGACGGGATCGGGCTCGTTCGCGATCGTCGAGGCGTATATCGCAAAGCCCGTCGTCGGCTCCTGTTCCTGGCCGCCAAGGATGGTGAAGAGCGCCTGCACCTGCTCTTCGCTGGCGCGCCGGTCGACCACCGACCACCACGTGCCATTGCCCTCGTGAACCGGGCCCGGCCAGCGATAGGCGCCCGCGACGCGCAGGCCGTCGAGGCGGATATCCTCGAAATGGCCCTCGGTGATCTCCATCGCCATCACGCCCTCGCAGGGGAGGCGCGTCGGTGGTGCGTTGAACTCGCACGGGCACCCGTAGTCGCAACTGCAGGCCCCGATCTGCCTGGTGCGGATCATCCAGTCCTTGTAGGCCATGACACCTCCTTTTCCCCTGTCAGGCGGGTGCGATGATCAGCCAGCCCCCCCAGCCGATCAGTGCGACCCCCGCAATATTGCCGACCCGGTCACCCGCCGGGGCCAGCTTCTCGATCAGCACGTAAAGCGCGATCCCCCCGATCCAGACGAAGCTCATCACCCCTCCAAAGAAGAGCAGCGCCATCAGGAACCAGCAGCAGCCGAGGCAGAACAGGCCGTGCTCGGCCCCCATGCGCAGCGCGCCGCCCGTTCCGCGACGGAACCCTCCTGTGAAGAAATGCATCGGGCCCCGGCAGTGGCGCAGGCAGGCATGCTTGATCGGCGTGAGCTGCCAAAGCCCCGCGGCAATCAGCAGTGCGGCATTCAGCGCGGTGCTCGTGCTCGCCATCATGCCCGAGAGCAGCCCCGCGCGTTCGAGCCACCATTGTGCGAAAGTCGCGAGGGCACTGAAGACGCCCCAGACCGCAAGATAACCCAGCGCGAAATACGCCGCCGGCACGAAAGCCTTGCCCGCGTCGCGCATCTGGGCGTTGACCCTCGCGAAGAGCAGGATCGCCGGTGCCGCGCTTGGCAGCATCATGGCAATCATCATGATCCACCACATCAGGAAGACCAGCGCCGCGAAGCCCGGTGTCCAGGACTGCATCGGCATCATCATCATGCTGCCGCCCGACGGCATGCTCATGCCGGCACCAGCCAGAAGGTAGCCCCAGGACAGAAGCGTGACGCTTGCCAAGGCAACGACAATGATCTGACGGTCGCGGGCGAGCAGCGCCTCTAGCGGGGGCATGGCGGCATTCCCTGGTTTCGACCGAATATGGATGGAGGACGTTGCTGGATGCGTGCCCCGCCCCCCGTCTTCATCACGCGGCCCGGTAGCAGCGTCGCTGGTCGGGTAGCTCGCGCACGACCATAACGCGAAAAGCGTGATGTTTCCATCACGTGGCGCGTCATTGTTCTGATCTTCGCCCAGTCGGCCTCGCGCGACGGTGCATCGGCGCGGCCAGCAATCGTCAGGCACGGAAAGCCCGGCGGATGGCCCACGGTTGCCCAAGCGATCCCCCGGGGCGATTCCAGGCCCGCCGAGGGAAGCGGCGTGGCCTCAGAACGGGGCGAAGCTTTCGGCGCGGGATCGGTGCCAGCGGTCGAGGTAGCCGAACTGGTCGTCCTCCTCGCGCAGCAGGAAGCCCTCGGGCAGGTAGGGGTATACCTCCTGGCCCGTGACCATGTTGCGGTCCTGCTCGCGCATGATCAGGTGGTGGGGCATGAACTCGGACGGGTGGCTCAGGCCTGCGGCGCCGGTCATATCGCCCAGCGCCTTGAGGGTGTTGTGGTGGAAGCGCGTCACGCGCACGGACTTGCTTTCCACGTCGAGGGCGCGCTGGCGCAGCGGATCCTGGGTGGCGACGCCCACCGGACAGCAGTTGGTGTGGCAGGCCTGTCCCTGGATGCAGCCGATCGCGAACATGAAGCCGCGCGCCGAGTTCGCCCAGTCCGCCCCCAGCGCGAGCGCCTTGGCGATGTCGAACGACGTCACCAGCTTGCCCGACGCGCCCAGCTGCACCCGGTCGCGCAAGCCCGCGCCGCGCAGCGTGTTGTGCGCGAATGTCAGCCCCTCGATCAGCGGCATTCCCATGTGGTTTGCGAACTCCAGCGGCGCCGCGCCGGTCCCGCCTTCCTTTCCGTCCACCACGATGAAATCCGGTGCGATGCCGGTCTCGAGCATCGACTTGACGATGCACATGAACTCGCGCCGGTGTCCGATGCACAGCTTGAAGCCCACGGGCTTGCCAGACGACAGCTCGCGCAATCGCCCGACGAACGCCATCATCTCGACCGGGTTCGAGAAGGCGCTGTGGTTCGCGGGCGAGATGCAGTCGACGCCCATCGGCACGCCGCGCGCCTCGGCGATCTCGGGCGTGATCTTGGAGGCCGGAAGCATCCCGCCATGGCCCGGCTTGGCGCCCTGGCTCAGCTTGAGCTCGATCATCTTGACCTGCGGGTCCGCGGCCTGTTCGGCGAACCGGTCGGGGTCGAAGCGGCCCTGCGCGTCGCGGCAGCCGAAATAGCCCGAGCCGATCTCGTAGATCAGGTCCGCGCCGCCCAGGCGGTGATACCGGCTGATGCCGCCCTCGCCGGTGTCATGCGCGAAGCCGCCCGCCTTCGCGCCCTTGCTCAGCGCGAGGATCGCGTTCGCCGACAAGGCGCCGAAGCTCATCGCCGAGATGTTGTAGATCGAGGCGTCGTAAGGCTGCAGGCAGTCGGGCCCGCCGATGGTGACGCGAAAGTCGCAGTTCTCGATATGAACCGGAACGACCGAATGCGTGAGCCATTCATAGCCCGCGTCGTAGACACGGTGCCGTGTGCCGAAGGGTCGTTTGTCCTCGACGCCCTTGGCGCGTTGGTAGACGATCGAGCGCTCGTCGCGTGAGAAGGGCTCCTCGTCCTGGTCGCTTTCGATCAGGTACTGCCGAATCTCGGGGCGGATCCCCTCGAACAGGAAGCGCATGTGACCGACGATCGGGTAGTTTCGCAGGATCGAGTGCGACGTCTGCAGAAGGTCGGCCACGCCCAGCGCTGCAAGTGCTGCGAATGCCACCGCGGGAAGAAGGAGCCAGCCGTTCCATGCCGCGCCGACGAGGCACACGAGCGCCAGGACGATGACCGCCGCGAAGACGAAGTACCTTCCCAAGGATTGAAGCTGGTTCATCATTTTCCCCCGGGGGCGGCCTCATGCTTTGGCCCCAAGGGTTGCATGATCACGACGAGAATCGAAGGAATTCCGGGGGAAGCGGCTGAAGCGGCGGCTTAGGGGGGGCGACGTTCAGCAATGCCGCGATGCCCGATCTTGCGCACGATTTGGCGCATGGGCGGCAGCGGGCGAGTCACGCGGCGGCGATGCCGGGTCTCCCGGCCGCGGCCGCGGGCGCGGGCCATCAGACCATGGGCAGCAGACCCATCATCGCGACAAAGCCGACGACGAACGGATAAAAGATGTAGGCCATTTCCGTGTTCCTTCCCGACCGCGGCCCCTGCCGCCTTGCGTCGATTCGCACCACCATCCTGCAGTCAACGCCGCGCGGCGACTGTGACGGATTTTACAGTGCTTTCAGGCGCCGCTGCGGGGCCGTGCAGGCCCCTCGGCTCGGTAAGCGGTCGATTGAACGGCGCGGCGCTATTCGCCTCGCCGCCTGCGCTCGGCATCGTCCCAGGCGGTCAGGGGCTGGTAGTCCGGCACGAAGCCGAGGCCCTTCTTCGCGTCCGAGGACACCACGCTTTGCGACGTCACCACGTCGATCAGCGCGGGTGCGTTGGCGATCGCGCGCTCGAGGGCGCCGGCAAGGTCCTCGGCCCGCTCGACCCGCTCGCCATGGGCGCCCAGCGCGCGGGCCATGCCGGCATAATCGGAGTGCCGCAGCGTGGTGCCGACGACGCGGCCGCCGTAATTCGCCTCCTGGTCATAGCGCTCGATGTTCCAGGCGGCATTGTTCGAGACGATGAAGACCGCCTTCGCGCCATGGCGGACCGCGGTGTCGATTTCCATCGCGTTGATGCCAAAGGCGCCGTCGCCATTGATCGAGATCACCTGCCGCCCCGGAAGGGCAAGCGCCGCCGCGACCGCGTAGGGTACGCCCACGCCCAGGCATCCGAAGGCGCCGGCATCCATGTAGGTGCGCGACTCCAGACCGACGCGCGCGAAGCTCAGCAGGTCGCCGCCATCCGCGATCCCGATGTGGTCGGGGTCGGCCGCCTCGCGGATTGCCTCGAAGATCGCGAGCGGATGGATCTTGCCGTCGTCGCCTGTCCGGGGCGTGGCGGCCCGGCTGCCCGCCGAGGTGCGCTCGAGGTGCCGTTGCCGCAGCCCCCCGGTCCAGTCCGTGTCGGCCGCGGGCTTGCGGTTGCCGCTCGCCTCGACCATCGCGGCAAGCGCGAGGGCCGGATCGGCCAGCAGTTCAGGCGCGCCGCGCCGGTTGTCGACCAGCTCGCCCGCCGTGTCGGCGATCCGCACGAAACGCGCGTCGGGGAACACCGCCGGCGAGCCGTAGCCAAGCTGGTAGTCGAGCTTGCGACCGATCACCAGCACCGCGTCCGCCTCGGTCATCGCCGCCGCGCGCATCGCGCCCACCACGGAGGGATGCTCGGCGGGGACGAGGCCCCGGCTTTCCTGCGTGTCGAGATAGACGGCGCCGCTCGCGTCGAGGAAGCGGACCAGTTCCGCGCTGGCGTTGCGCGCGCCCCGTCCGGTGATCACCAGCGGGCGCTTCGCGTTCCACATCACGTCGACCGCTTCGGCCATCGCCTCGGGGTCGGGCGTGATCCGACGTGCCGGCTTGGGGCGCATCCAGTCATCGAGCACCAGTTGTGGGGGTACATGGCTGCGCAGCACGTCGGTCGGGATCTCGATGTAGGCGGGTCCCGGCTCGCCCAGGTCGCCCATGGCGCGCGCAACCGCCTCGTCCATCTCGCGGATCACCTGCTCGGGCACCCGGGCCGTGCGGGAATAGCGGCAGACGGGGCGCAGGATGTCGACATGGGGGATGTCCTGCAGCGGTCCCATGTTCGCCTGCGGCCGCGAGGTGCAGCCGCCGATCAGCAGCACCGGCATGCGCGCAAGCGACGCGTTCGCCATCCCGGTCACGGTATTGGTCACGCCGGGTCCCGCGGTCACCATGCACACGCCCAGGGCGCCCGTCAGCTCGGCGTGGGCGTGCGCCATGTGCACCGCCGCGCCCTCGTCGCGCACGTCGATGATGCGGATGCCCAGGCGCGCGACGTGATCCCAGATCGGCTGGATATGCCCGCCCTGCAAGCCGAAGATGCGGTCGACGCCGCGGGCCTTGAGGAAACGCGCGATCCATGCCGCGCAGGCCTGCTCGTTACTGTTCAGATCGTTGACCGGCGCCGCCATGGCATCTCTCCCTATGGTGTCTCGTGTGTCCGTGGTCTTGTGTCAGGCGCGCGGGGCTTCCGCGCCGAAGCGGGCGCGCAGCTCGCGATGAAGCACCTTGCCGGTCGCGGTGCGCGGCATCTCGGCGGCGGCGATGATCGAGATCGACCGCGGGCGCTTGAAGCCCGCGATGCGCGCGCGGCACCAGTCGATCAGTTCGGCCTCGGTCGCCTCGGCTCCCGCGTGCAGCACGACGACGCCATGCACGCGTTCGCCCCATTTTTCGTCCGGCAGGCCGATAACGGCCACGTCCATCACCTTCGGGCAGGCACCGAGCACCTCCTCGACCTCGGACGGATAGACGTTCTCGCCGCCCGAGATGATCATGTTCTTCTTGCGGTCGATCAGCTTGATGAAGCCATCCGGCGTGCGCAGGGCCATGTCGCCGACCGAGCAGTAGTCACCGCGGAACGCCTCGGCCGTCTTCTCGGGGCGCTTCCAGTAGCCCTCGAAGGTGTAGGGGTTGCTTGAGAAGAGCTCGCCCGGCTCGCCGTCCGGCACCTCTGCGCCATGCTCGTCCAGAAGCCGGATAGGGGCCGAGCCGACGCATTCGCGCCCGACCGTGCCCAGATGGGTGAACTGCTCGTCGGGATGGAGCATGGTCACCCAGCCCGCCTCGCTCGAGCCATAGAGCTCGAAGAGGCCGGATGCCGGAAACATCTCCATAACCTGCCGCTTGGTGTCGGCACGCGCCGGGGCGGACGAGATCATCAGCTTCGACACCCGCTCGAGCGGCACCGTCCCGCGCTCGGCCGCCGACAGGCCCAGCATCATGATGTAATGGGTCGGCACCAGCGAGGTGAAGGTTGCGCAGGTTTCGCCCAGCGCACGCAGGCAGTGCTCGGGGTCGAAGCTGCGCCGCGAATAGATGCTGACCGCAGCCCCGCAATAGGCGAAGGACGAGAAGAAGTAGAGCGAGTTCGCATGGCACATCGGCATGACCAGCAGCGCGTCGTCGCGCCGGCCGAGGCCGAGCTCGATCTCGGTCACCAGCGACAGAAGCGCCCCATTGCGATGGTTGCGAACCACGCCCTTGGGGTTGCCGGTGGTGCCCGAGGTGTACATCAGCGTCCACGGGTCGAAGGCCGAGATATGCTGATCGGGCTCGGCATCGCTGGCGCGGCTCAGCAGGTCCTCGTAGTCGAGCCAGCCTGCGGGGCAGGGGCCGCCGAAAAGGATCATGTTGCGCGCGGGCACGGACAGAAGGTCCCGCGACTCCTCGATCACGTCCTGGAGGTCGGCCTGCGCGATGAGTGCCGAGGCCTCGGCGTCCGTGATGCAGAAGGCGCACTCCGCCGCGGTCAGGCGGAAGTTGATCGGCACCGCGATCAGACCCGCCTTGGCGACGGCGGCATAGATCTCGGCCCATTCCAGGCAGTTGTAGGCCAGCACGGCCACGCGCTCGCCCTTGGCCAGCCCAAGCCCGAGAAGCGCGTTGGCAAGGCGGCAGGCGCGCCGGTTCCAGTCGCGGAACGTCAGCGAGCGCTCGAGGTCCCGCGCCCCCAGCCTGTCCGGCTGAAGGCGGGCATGCACGCTGAGGCTCTGTCCGAGGGTCAGCAAATCCTTCATCGGTCGGCGTCCTTTCCCGACACCGGTTGCGCGTTGCCGGCCACGCCGGCCTCGCGCCCGTCCGCCTGACCCGAAAGCGCGGCGCTCAGCCGCCTCGCGGCACGCTCGACATGGGCCGTGGCGCGGGCAGCGGCCTCGTCGGCGTTGCCCGCCACCACCGCGTCGAGAATCTCGGCATGCTGCTCCCAGATCGAGCCGCCATCCTCTGCGTGCCGCAGCACGTCGCCCATCACGCGGCGAAGGTAGCGCCAGTGCGGCTCGGCTGTCGCGGCGACGAGGCCATTGCCCGAGACCTCGTAGAGATACCGGTGGAAGGCGACATCGCGCTCGACCATTCGCGGGATGTCGCCTGCGGCCGTCGCAGTCTCACCCGCCGCGATGATCTCGCTGCCCCCGCGGCCGATCTCGCGCGCGACTTCCTGTGCCGCCGCGGCGCGACTGGCCGCGAGCCGCGCGGCAAGCGCGTCGAGCGCGGCGCGGACCTCGTAGCGCTCGCGCATCGCGTCGAGGTCGAGCGGCGCGACGCAAAGCCCGCGCCCGCCGATCTCCTGCACCAGCCCATCGCTCTTGAGGAGCGCCATCGCCTGCTGGATCGGCTGGCGCGAGACGCCGAGCCTGGCCGCCAGTTGCTCCTGCACCAGGTGCGTGCCGGGCGTGAGGGCGCCGGTGCAGATCTGGTCGAGGATCGCCTGATAGGTCTGCTCGGTTCGGCTGGGTGTGGGCGGTATGGGTTTCATGTCCATGAACTCTGAATTCAGAATTCAATACGCCGATGCCGATCGCGAGTCAACGCGTCTTGCGCGCCGCGCCCCGACCGGATTGTCATGGACGGACATGCGACGAGGCCGGGAAGGCGCGAGAGCAATGCGTTCATCCCCGGCGGCCGGCCGTCATCGATGCTTGCGCAAGGGTGGAAGAATGAGGGACGACGACCCGGATCCCCGGAAGCAGCGAAACCCGTGCCGTAGTGGCCGTCGCATGGGCTGGCATTGCGCGGGCTGCGTCCGATGACCGAGGGATTCGACCGTTTCGATCTCTGGACCGGCCTCTTCGGCGGGCTCGCCTTCTTCCTGTTCGGGCTCGACCTGCTGACGCGCGCCCTCAAGCGCGCCGCCGGCGACCAGATGCGGGATCTGCTGGGCAAGGTCATGCGCAACCGTTTCGCCGGCGCGGCGATGGGGGCGGTGGTGACGGGGATCGTGAACTCGTCCTCGGTGACCACCGTCATCCTGGTTGGTTTCATCTCGGCGGGCATCATGTCGATGGCCCAGAGCGTCAGCATCATCATGGGCGCGAACATCGGCAGCACCTTCACCGCCCAGATCCTCGCCTTCGACGTCAGCCGCTTCGCCCTGCCGATGATCACGCTGGGCTTCCTGACAAGCTTCCTGTCGCGTGACGAGACCTGGCAGGATCTCGGCTCCATGCTGCTCGGGGCAGGGCTCGTCTTCTACGGCATGGGGGTGATGAGCGCGGCGATGGCGCCGCTGCGCGAGATGCCCGCCTTCGTCGATTTCATCGGCAGCATCGAGGATCCGCTTCCGGCGGTGCTGGTGGGCGCGCTCTTCACCGCAATCGTGCAATCCTCGGCGGCGACGACCGGTATCGTCATCGTGCTTGCCGGGCAGGGGCTGATGTCGCTCGAGGCCGCGATCGCCGTCGCGCTGGGGGCCAATATCGGCACCTGCGCGACGGCGGGGCTCGCCTCGATCGGCAAGCCGCGCGAGGCGGTGCGCGCCGCGGTGGTGCACGTGCTCTTCAACGTGGTGGGGGTGCTGATCTGGATCGCCCTCATCCCCGAGCTTGCCGGATTCGTGCGCTCGATCTCGCCCGATGGGGGCTCGGGCGGCGGCGCATACGCGGCGGCCGAGGCCGTGCCGCGCCAGGTGGCGAACGCGCATACCATCTTCAACGTCGCCAATACCCTGATCCTGATCGGCTTCACCCGCCAGATCGCGCGGTTCGTCGAATGGCTGGTGCCGGACCGCCCGGTCTCGGCCGAACAGCCGCTCGCGCCAAAGTTCCTCGACGAGAGCCTGCTCTCGACCCCGGCGATGGCGCTGCACAACGCGCGCTTCGAGATCGGGCGGATGGGCGAATACGTGGCTGAGATGCTCGAGCGCGCGCTGCCCGCGGCGGTCGCCAACTCGCGCGTGGCGCTGAGTGACCTTGCCGCTCTCGACGCGCCGGTGGACCGGCTGCATCGTGCCTTGCTCGACTACCTGGGGTGCGTCTCGCTCAGCGCCCTGACCGCCGAGCAGGCCGAGGAACTGATGCAGCTGGTCGAAGTCGCCAACGACCTCGAGCACGTCGCCGATCATGTCGCCACCGACATCGTGACCTCGGCCCGGAAACGCATCGACGAGCGCTCGAATATCGCGCCCGACGCCATCAAGCGCATCGCGCAATACCATGCTCAGGTCGCGCGCGCGCTGCGCGAGGCCGTGCAGGCGGTCGTGGACGAGGACGCCGAGGCCGCGACCAAGGTCCGGCAGATGAAGCGCGAGGTAAGCGACGTCGCTCACCAGATCAGCCGCGAGCGTTTCAGGACGATGCCGCATGGCGCGGGTGCCAGCATGGGCGGCTATGTGCGCGAGGTCGAACTGCTGGAAATCCTCGACGGCGTGTTCAAGATCGCGCGCCGCATTGCGCGCAGCCAGATCGGGGATCGCGCCGTTCGGGTCGACGAGGCCGATTGAGGCTCAAGCGGCAGCAGCGCCGTCCGCGCGGAAAGGCGCAAGGCTGTCGAGGAAGGTCTCGAGGAACTCCAGCGTGATCATCGAGGCGCGTGAATGCGTCGGCCGCAGCAGCGCCAGCCGGTGCGGCACCGCCGGGCGGAAGGGGCGGATCGTCAGCCCGCGATCCTCGTAGCCGCGCGCGTCCATCTCGCTCACGACCGACACGCCCGCGCCCTCGGCCACCAGCATGCAGGCGGCGGTGAACTGGCGCGTCTCGATCACGCCGGGGATCTGAACCCTTCGGGCGGCGAAGGCCTCGCTCAGTTCGCGGAAGAAGACGCTGTCGCGCCGGGTGTGGATCATCCTCTCGCCGGCCAGATCCTCGGGCCAAACTTCGCTGCGGGCCTCGAGCTCGTGCCCGCGCGGCAGGATGCAGACGGTGCGCATCGCCACGGTCTTGCACTCGACCGCCGGGTGTCCCTCGAAGCCGTCGGTGATGCCGCAGTCGTACTGCTCCCCGATGATCCATTCGAGGATGCGTTCGGGCCGGTCCGGCTCGAGCGTGACGCTCACGCCGGGCCGGTCGCTCAGGAAGCGCGCCAGCACCGCGGGCAGATGGCTCGTGGCGAAGCCGGGCAGGCAGGCGATCCGCAGATGCCCCGTCTTGCGCGCCGAAAGCTCCTGCGTCAGCTGGTGGATGTGGTCGATCCCGTCCAGCAGGCGCGCGACCTCGCGCAGCAGATAGCGTGCCTCCTGTGTCGGCACCAGCCGGCCGCCCTGGCGCTCGAAGAGCGGGAAGCCGACGGTCTCGGAAAAGCTCGCGAGCAGGCGGCTGACGGCGGGCTGCGAGATATCGAGCTGCTGGGCGGCGCGGGTCATGCTGCCGGCCTGCGCGACCGCGCGGAAGGCCTCGAGCTGGCGCAGTCGGATGGTCATGGTCGTCCTCGCGTGGCGGGTCCGTCATGCCGGGACGAAAGGGGCGCCCGCGGTCGTCAGGCAGGCGCGTCCCGCGATCAAATTTATAATACAGCATTATTACACGGAAGCGGAAAATCGGTTTGTATTATGATTGTCATCATGCTTCGATAACTTCCGTGCACACAGAGTCGCGGCCGGTCCCGGCGGCGGCTCTGGCATTCGTGCTCCAACAAGGATTCGGGGAGAGAAGGTATGAAAGGTCTGTTTCTGGGCTCGGCGATGCTCGCATCGGTGGCGGCATTCGCAACCCCGGCAAACGCGGCGACGGAAATCCAGTGGTGGCATGCCTTCACCGGCCGGCTGGGCGAGCTCCTAGCCGAGCAGGTCGCCGAGTTCAATGGCAGCCAGAGCGACTATGTCGTCGTCGCCACCCACAAGGGCAATTACTCCGAGACGCTGAACGCCGGGATCGCCGCGTTCCGCGCGGGCGAACAGCCGCACATCCTCCAGGTCTTCGAGGTGGGCACCGCGACCATGATGGCCGCGCAGGGTGCCATCAAGCCGGTCTTCGAGGTGATGGCCGAGGGTGACGCTCCCTTTGATCCCGACGCCTATCTGGGCCCCGTGAAGGGCTACTACACCACCACCGACGGCAAGATGCTGTCGCTGCCCTACAACTCCTCGACCCCGGTGCTCTACGTGAACCGCGACGCGCTGGCGGGCGCCGGCCTCGACCCGGACACCGAGCTTGCGACGTGGGAGCAGGTGGGCGAGGTGCTCGACGCGCTCAAGGCCGCCGGCCATGCCTGCCCGCTGACCACCGCCTGGCAGAGCTGGGTCCATCTCGAGAACCTCTCGGCCTGGCACAACGTGCCCTTCGCGACGCAGGAGAACGGCTTTGCCGGGCTCGACACCGCGCTGGCCTTCAACGGCCCCGTGCAGGTCAAGCACATCCAGACGATGGGCGACTGGGCCAGGGACGGCAAGTTCATCTATGCAGGCCGCCGCAACGAGGGCGGCGCGAACTTCCGCGCCGGTGAATGCGCGCTCTTCACCGAGTCCTCGGCCGGCTATGCCGGCGTCAAGGCCGAGGCGAAGTTCGACTTCGATATCCGCCCGCTGCCCTACTGGTCGGACGTCGAGGGTGCGCCCCAGAACACCATCATCGGCGGCGCCTCGCTCTGGGTCCTCGCCGGGCACGACGCCGAGGAGTACAAGGCCGTCGCGGCGTTCCTCAGCTTCCTGTCGTCAACGGATGTTCAGGCCAAGTGGCACCAGAACACCGGCTACCTGCCGATCACCCTGGCCGCGGCCGAGCAGACCAGGGCCGAGGGCTTCTACGATGCCAACCCTGGCACCCAGATCGCGGGCGAGCAGATGACCGGCAAGGCCCCGACGGCGAACTCGAAGGGCCTTCGGCTGGGCTCGTTCGACCAGATCCGCGGCATCATCGACGAGGAACTCGAGGCCGTCTGGGCGGGCACCAAGACCGCGCAGGAAGCACTCGACACCGCCGTCGAACGCGGCGACGCGCTGCTGCGCCGGTTCGAGCAGGCGAACCGCTGAGCGAGGCTCGGCCGGGGGCGCCCGCGTCCCCGGCCCGGCTGCCGTCATGCAAAAGCGCGTCACCTTCAAGGGCTGGCTTCTGCCGCTCCTGCTGGTCGCACCCCAGGTGGTGGTGACGGCCGTGTTCTTCTTTTACCCGGCGGGGCAGGCGGTCTGGCAGTCGCTGTTCATTCCCGACCCCTTCGGTCTCAGCGCGCAGTTCGTGGGGCTGGGGAATTTCGAGTTTCTGCTGACCGACCCCTATTACCGCGCGAGCTTCGTCACCACGGGCGTATTTTCGGGTCTCGTCACCATCGTCTCGATGGGGGTGGCGCTCGTCCTCGCGGTAATGGCCGACCGGCTGATCCGGGGCTCGGGCACCTACCGGACCCTGCTGATCTGGCCCTACGCGGTCGCGCCGGCGGTGGCGGGCGTGCTGTGGCTCTTCATGTTCAACACCCGCGTCGGCGTCGTATCCTGGTATCTGGGCCAGCTCGGCTATGACTGGAACCACGTGCTCAACCCGACCGAGGCGATGGGCCTCGTGGTGGTCGCCTCCAGCTGGGGGCGGATCAGCTACAACTTCCTGTTCTTCCTCGCCGGGCTCCAGGCGATCCCACGCTCGGTGATCGAGGCGGCGGCGATTGACGGCGCGCGGTTCTGGACGCGGTTCCGGACCATCGTCTTCCCGCTGCTGTCGCCCACCACCTTCTTCCTGCTGGTGGTCAACATCGTCTACGCGTTCTTCGAGACCTTCGGCGTGATCCACACGATCACCGCGGGCGGGCCGCAGCAGGCGACGACGATCCTTGTCTACAAGGTCTTCGCTGACGGCTTCGTCGGGCAGGACCTGGGCTCGTCGGCGGCGCAGTCTGTGATCCTTCTGGTGGTCGTCGGACTGCTCACCATCGCCCAGTTCAAGTTCATCGAGCGCCGGGTGCATTACTGATGGCCGCGGGCGGGCATTCGGGCATGGTCGAGCGGCGCGGCGCCTCGCTTTGGCTGACCCATGCGGGGCTGATCCTCGGGGTCTTGGTGATCGTCTTCCCGATCTGGCTCGCCTTCGTCGCCTCGACGGTGACCCAGGCCGAGATCGTGCGCCCGCCGATGCCGTTGCTGCCCGGCGACCAGTTCCTCGAGAACTACCGCAAGGCGCTGGTGTCCGGCATCAACGCGCCGGTCGCGACGATGCTGCTGAACTCGGCGGTGATGGCGCTTGGCATCGCGTTCGGCAAGATCGCCATCTCGCTGCTGTCGGCCTTCGCGATCGTCTATTTCCGCTTTCCCGGGCGGCGGGTCTTCTTCTGGCTGATCTTTCTCACGCTGATGCTGCCGGTCGAGGTCCGCATCGTTCCGACCTATGAGGTCGTGGCGCGCTTCGGCATGCTCAACAGCCATGCCGGGCTGATCCTGCCGCTGATCGCCTCGGCCACGGCCACCTTCCTGTTCCGCCAGTTCTTCATGACCGTGCCGGACGAGCTGGTCGAGGCCGCCCGCGTCGACGGCGCCCGCCCGATGCGCTTCTTCCTCGACATCCTGCTGCCGATGAGCCGCACGAACATCGCGGCGCTGTTCGTCATCCTCTTCATCTACGGCTGGAACCAGTATCTCTGGCCGCTCCTGATCACCACCGATCCGCAGATGAACACCATCGTCATGGGCATCAAGCAGATGTTCCCGTCGGGTGACGACTGGGCCGACTGGCCGGTGATCATGGCGACCTCGATCCTGGCGATGCTGCCGCCGGTCCTGGTCGTGATCTTCATGCAGAAGCTCTTCATCCGGGGCTTGGTCGAAAGCGAGAAGTAAGCCATGGCGACGCTGAGCCTCACGGGTGTGCGCAAGAGCTTCGGTGCGACCGAGGTGATCCACGGCGTCGACATCGACGTCGCCGAGGGCGAGTTCATCGTGATCGTGGGCCCCTCGGGCTGCGGGAAGTCGACCCTTCTTCGCATGGTCGCGGGGCTCGAGACCGTGAGCTCGGGCGAGATCGCGATCAATGGCGCGCGCGTGAACGAGCGCGAGCCGATGGACCGCAACATCGCCATGGTCTTCCAGAACTACGCGCTCTACCCGCATATGAGCGTCTTCGACAACATGGCCTACGGCCTCAAGATCGCGCGCCGGCCGAAAGCCGAGATCGCCGAGCGCGTGACCGAGGCGGCCCGGCTCCTGCAGCTCGAGCCCTTTCTGAAGCGCAAGCCGCGCGAGTTGTCGGGCGGCCAGCGCCAGCGCGTCGCCATGGGCCGGGCGATCGTGCGCCAGCCCGACGTCTTCCTGTTCGACGAGCCGCTGTCGAACCTCGACGCCAAGCTGCGCGTGCAGATGCGCCTCGAGATCAAGGCGCTCCAGCGCAAGCTGGGCGTGACCTCGCTCTATGTCACCCACGACCAGGTCGAGGCGATGACCCTGGCCGACCGGATGATCGTGATGAACGAGGGGCATGCCGAGCAGATTGGCGCGCCCCTCGACGTCTACGAGCGCCCCGCGACCGTCTTCGCCGCGCAGTTCATCGGCAGCCCCTCGATGAATATCCTGCCGGGCGAGGGGGCGGGTGATGCCGTTGTGCTGGGAAATGGTGCTCGCGTCCCGGTGGCGCAGAGGGCCGAGGGCAAGGTGCTGCTGGGCGTTCGGCCCGAGCACCTCGTGCTGGACCCCGAGGGCGCCATCGCGCTCGAGACGGGAACCAGCGAGCCCATCGGCGCCCTTACCCTGGTGCATGGCCGGCTCGAAGGCAGCACCCTCGACTGCGTCGCGAGCCTGCCGGGCGTCCATCGCGAATCCGGCCTGCCCGCGATCCAGCGCTTCTCGGTCCCGCCAGGACTTGCCCATGTGTTCGACGCCGGCAATGGGCGCCGACTTGCCGGTTGATCCGCCCGGCGACACCGCAATTTGATATCGATCATTGAATGATGCGTCCCGTTCTGGGACGCTTACAGGCATTGGTGCGCGCTTGCGACGGGCAGCGGCCCCCTTCATCCCCGTTCGCCGGCGCGCTGCGGCTGCATCGCTTCCGGTGACGGGGAAAGGACAGCGCAGATGGAAACCGAGCCCGAGATCGTCTTCCACGGCATTGATCACTCCCCCGCGATCGAGGCGCGCGTGCGCGACCGGATCGCGCGGCTCGAGCGCTATCTCGGGCGGCTCGTCAGTTTCCGGGCGGTGATCGACGCGCCCCATCACCATCACCGCAAGGGCCGGCACTACGCCGTGCGGCTCGAGGCGCGGGCGCCCGCGATGGTCTTCGCCATCGATCGCGCGCCAGGCGACGTGAACGCGCACGAGGATGTATTCGTCGCGATCCGTGATGCCTTCGACGCGATGGAGCGTCGCGTGAAGACCTGGCAGGACACCCATACCGGCCGGCCCGCCGCCCATGCCACGCCCCTCCAGGGGCGCATCGCCGAGCTCGATCCCGCGCGTGACTTCGGGCAGATCGCGCTGACCGACGGGCGGCTCGTCTATTTCCACCGCAACAGCGTCCTGAACGGCGATATCGCCGAGCTCGAGATCGGCGATCCGGTCGAACTCGCCCTCGACCAGGGCGATAGCCCGAAGGGGCCCCATGCCAGCACCGTCAGGCGGATCGGCACGCAGCGCTTCGTCGACGCGCTCCGCTGAGCCCAAACCGGTGAACCCGCGCCCGGGGCCGATCCAGACCAAGGGAGCCAGGTGACATGACAGCGACCCATGACGACATCAAACGGCTCTTCGGCGAGATCGACGAGCACAAGATGGCCGAGATCATCGCCGGGGGCGCGAGCATGGCCGAACTTGAGGAGGTGGCCGCGCATCTTGCGGCCCAGACCGACGTCATGGGCAAACTTGGCCGCCCGCTGACGGGCCGCGCGCTCAGGATCTACGAGTTGCTGCGGCGCGACGAGGAGCAGTGGGAGCCCGACAGCTGAACCGTCGACTCACTCCTCCACCACCCTGAAGTCGCCGGACGGCGCGTCGGTCGGGGGCTCGTCGAAGCCCTTGGCGGCAAGACCGCGGCGCAGCAGTTCGCGGATGGCGGCGGCGCGCGAGGGCAGCCGGTTCTCGAAGCGCCAGTCGTCGATCACCTGCAGTTCCTCGCGGCTCAGCATCAGCTGCAGCTTCTCGGTCCGCTTTGGCGGGCGGGTGGTGTCGGACATCGTCGGCCTCCGCTTCGGGTCGGATCACTTACTCCACTAATGTCGGCGGGGTAAACCCCGCCACCTGCGTCTCTGCCCTCGCTTGCCGAGCCTGAGCAGGCTGTGCAAGCTATGCAGGCCGGGTAACAGACGTATGTTAACTATATGAAAAAATTTGATTTTTTATGGATCAGCTCCTATCTGTCCGCCATCCGATAGCAGAGCAGGAGGAGTTTCGTGACCAGTGCGGTCCTGAAAGCCGAACCGAAGATCGACCAGCCGCAGACCGGGCTTTCCGCCAACAGCGGGATCGCGACGGCGCTCAACGGCGTCCTCGCCGACAGCGTGCTGCTGATGCTCAAGACGCAATCCTGTCACTGGAATGTGGTGGGTCCGCTGTTCCAGCCGATCCACGAACTCACCGAGGCCCAGTATCGCGATCTCTTCGAGGCAATCGACACGCTGGCCGAGCGGATCCGCGCTCTTGGCGAGTTCGCGCCCGTCTCCTTCACCGACATGCTGACCCATGCGGAACTGTCCGAGGAGGAGCGTCTTCGCCCCGCATCCGGGATGCTGGCGCAGCTGATCGACGATCACGAGACGCTCGCGCGGCGCCTGCGCGAACTCGCGGCGCTGGCCGGCGATCACGGGGACGGCGCGACCGAGGATCTCGCGAATGCGCGCCTCGCCTTCCACGAGCAGGCAGCCTGGATGCTGCGCGCGACCGCGTCGGACTAACGCGCCCAGGCTCCATTCCCCGGCAGCGCGCAGGCCGCGCGCCGGGGACGCAGAACACAAGATTTTTTCCGACGGCCGCGGCGGTTCAGCCGCGCGCGCCGTCGCGACTCCGACGAAAGGGTTTTCCAAGCATGTGCGGATTTGGTGGCGAGATCACCTTCGACGGCAGCACGGCCTCGCTTTCGGGCATCGAACGGATGCTCGATGCGCTGGCGCCGCGCGGGCCTGACGGCGTGGGGACAGTTCATCGCGGGCGGGTTGCTCTCGGCCACCGCCGGCTCAGCATCATCGACCTATCGGATGCGGGCCAGCAGCCGATGACCGACCCGGCGCTCGGTCTCGACCTGGTCTTCAACGGCTGCATCTACAACCATGCCGAACTGCGCGCCGAGCTCGAGGCCAAGGGCTATCGCTTCTTCTCGACCAGCGACACCGAGGTTGTGCTCAAGGCGCACCACGCCTGGGGCCCCGAGGCGCCGACCCGCTTCCACGGCATGTTCGCCTATGTCGTGCACGAGCGCGACGGTGGCTGCATCTGGATGGCGCGCGACCGCTTCGGCATCAAGCCGCTGTATCACACGGTCGAGCCCGGTCGGCTGCGCTTTGCCTCGACGCTGCCCGCGCTGCTCGCGGCGGGCGGGGTCGACACAGCGATCGACCCCGAGGCGCTCCACAGCTACATGAGCTTCCACGCCGTCGTCCCGCCGCCGCGCACCATCCTCGAGGGTGTGCGCAAGCTGCCGGTCGCCACCATCCGCCGGATCGAGCCCGATGGCACGATCGAGGACCGCCGCTACTGGGACGTGAGCTTCGAGCGAAGCCGCGAGGACGAGGAGCGCGGAACGCCCGAGTGGGAGGACATGCTGCTCGACGCCATGCGCCGAGCCGTCTCTCGGCGCATGGTGGCCGATGTCCCGGTGGGCGTCCTGCTTTCTGGCGGGGTCGATTCGAGCCTGATCGTGGGCCTGCTCGCCGAGGCGGGGCAGGAGGGCCTGCGCACCTTCTCGATCGGCTTCGAGGCGGCGAATGGCGAGAAGGGCGACGAGTTCGCCTATTCCGACCTGGTTGCCCGGCATTTCGCGACCGACCACATCCAGCGCTTCGTGCCGTCGTCCGAGTTGCAGGCAGCCCTGCCGGCCGCCATCTCGGCGATGTCCGAGCCGATGGTCTCCTATGACAACATCGGCTTCTTCCTGCTCTCGCGCGAGGTCTCGCGCCATGTGAAGGTCGTCCAGAGCGGGCAGGGCGCCGACGAGGTCTTCGCCGGCTATCACTGGTACCCCAAGCTCGACGGCTCGAACGATCCGCTAGGGGATTATTCCCGCGCCTTCTTCGATCGGGACCACCAGACGATGGGCCGCCATCTCGGTGCGCGCTGGATGAACGGCGATGTCAGTCGCGAGATCGTGGCCGCGCATTTTGCCCGAACGGGCGCGCCCGATCCGGTCGACAAGGCGCTGCGCCTCGACACCGAGATCATGCTGGCCGACGACCCCGTGAAGCGGGTCGACAACATGACCATGGCCTGGGGGCTCGAGGCGCGGGTGCCCTTCCTCGATCACGAACTGGTCGAGTTGGCCGCCCGCATGCCGTCGCGCATCAAGCTGGCCGACGGCGGCAAGGGCGTGCTGAAATCGGTCGCCCGGCGCGTCGTGCCGCGCGAGGTGATCGACCGGCCCAAGGGCTATTTCCCGGTGCCGGCGCTCAAGTATCTCGACGGCCCCTTCCTCGAGATGGCGCGCGACGCGCTGACCTCGCAGGCGGCGCGCGAGCGCGGCCTCTTCCGCGAGGACTATCTCGACGCGCTGTTTGGCGCGCCGGCCGAGCACATCACGCCACTTCGCGGCTCCGAGCTCTGGCAATGCGCCCTGCTCGAACTGTGGCTCCAGGATCATGGCATCTGAGGCTGAGACGATGACCCGCAAGACCGCAACTTCCCCCCGCCCGCTGCAGGCGCAGGAGCACCGACTGCGCCGCATGCGCGACACCTCGCCGGTGGGACCGGTCCCAAGCCATCGGGCCGGGACCGCGCCGCACAGCAACGCCACGGTCGACGTGGGCTGGGGCCGGCTGATCTTCGCGCAGACCTTCGCGGACCCCGCCGCGATCGTCGATGCGATGCGCGAGGAGACGCCCGACCGGCGCGACATCGCCTTCTATGTCCGGGATCCGCACGTGCTGCTCTCGAAGGCGCCGCAGGAGCTGTTCCTCGACCCGTCGCACGCCTACCGGCTCGATCTTGCCACCTGGCGCCCGGTGGCGCCGCGGCCGCGCGGCTTCTTCATCCGCCGGCTCTGCTCGCTCGCCGACGCCGAGGCGGTGAACGCGATCTACGCTGCGCGCGGCATGGTGCCGGTGCAGCCCGACTTCTTCTGGTCGCGCCGCGACAGCCGCACCATCACCGTCTTCGTGGCCGAGGACGAGGCCAGTGGCGAGATCGTCGGCGCGGTCACCGGCATCGACCATGCGCGCGCGTTCGAAGACCCCGAGAAGGGCGCCTCGCTCTGGTGCCTCGCGGTCCATCCGCAGGCCACCCGGCCGCGGGTCGGCGAACTCCTGGTGCGGCGCCTCGCCAACCACTTCAAGGCGCGCGGCGCCGCGTTCCTCGACCTGTCGGTGATGCATGACAACGAGAGCGCGATCGGGCTCTACGAGAAGCTCGGCTTCCGCCGCCTGCCGGCCTTCGCGGTCAAGTGCAAGAACCGCATCAACGAGCGCCTGTTCACCGGCCCGGAAACCGATGACGGTCTCAACCCCTATGCCGGGATCATCGTCGACGAGGCGCGCCGGCGCGGCATCCATGTCGAAGTGACCGACGCCGAGGGCGGCTTCTTCGCGCTCTCCTATGGCGGGCGCAAGGTCCGCTGCCGCGAGGCGCTGAGCGAGTTCACCTCGGGCGTCGCGGTCTCGATCTGCGACGACAAGGCGGTGACGCGGCGCATCGTCGGCGCCGCCGGCGTGCGCGTGCCCGAACAGATCGCGGCCGACGATGGCGCGGATCTCGCCGCGTTCTTGCACCGCCACGGCAAGGTCGTGGTCAAGCCCGCCCGGGGCGAGCAGGGGCGCGGCATCTCCGTGGGGCTCGAGGACGCCGACGAGGTCTCCCTCGCCATCGAGGCCGCGCGCGGCGTCTGCGACCGCGTGCTGGTCGAGGAATGGGTGAGCGGCCAGGATCTTCGCCTGATCGTTATTGACTACAAGGTCGTTGCCGCCGCCGTCCGGCGTCCCGCGCGGATCATCGGCGACGGCCAGTCGACGGCACGGGCGCTGATCGCGGCGCAAAGCCGCAGGCGCTCGGCCGCGACCGGCGGCGAGAGCGCGATCCCCCTCGATGCAGAGACCGAGCGCACCCTCAGGGCCGCGGGCTTCGGCCTCGACGACGTCCTGCCCGAGGGGGTCGAGACCGCGGTGCGGCGCACCGCCAACCTTCATACCGGCGGCACCATCCACGACGTGACCGGCGAGACCCATCCCGCGCTGATCGACGCCGCCATCGCCGCCGCGCGCGCGATCGAGATTCCTGTCACCGGCATCGACCTGATGGTGCGCAGCCCGCGCGAGCCCGACTACGCCTTCATCGAGGCGAACGAGCGGCCGGGCCTCGCCAATCACGAGCCGCAGCCGACCGCCGAGCGGTTTCTCGACTTCCTGTTCCCGCTGTCGCGGCCGGCCGCCATCGCCCCCGCGCCAGCCGCCAGCGCGCATGACAAGCAGGACGCCTGAACCGAAGGGACCGACGACATGGGCCGACTGGCCATCGACACCGACTACATTGCCGAGCAGCTCAAGCGGCTTCTCGAGATCCCCAGCCCCACGGGCTTCACCGACGCGGTCACCCATGCGGTGAGCGAGGAGCTCGACCGGCTGGGGGCGCCCTTCGAAATCACCCGGCGCGGCGCGATCCGGGTGCGCCTCGCGGGGCGCAGCGCCCAGCCCGCCCGGGCGATGATCTCGCATCTCGACACGCTCGGCGCCCAGATCCGCGCCATCAAGGACAGCGGACGGCTCGAACTCGTGCCGATCGGTCACTGGTCGGCGCGTTTCGCCGAGGGCGCGCGCGCCACCGTCTTTTCCGAGAACGGGACCTATCGCGGCACGATCCTGCCGCGACTGGCGTCGGGTCATGCCTATGGCGACGCCGTCGATACCGCGCCGATCGGCTGGGACGAGGTCGAACTACGGGTCGACGCGCTGGCCCGCAGCCGCCCCGAGGTCACCCGGCTGGGCATCGAGATCGGCGATTTCGTCGGCATCGACCCGCAGCCGGAATTCCTCGACAACGGCTTCATCGTCTCGCGCCATCTCGACGACAAGGCGGGGGTGGCGGTGATGCTTGCGGCGCTCAAGGCCATGCTCGACGCGGGCGTGGTGCCGACGGTCGACACGAGCTGGCTGTTCTCGGTGTCCGAGGAGGTTGGCCATGGTGCCAGCCACATTCTCACGCAGGACATCGCCTCGCTGATCGTGGTCGACAACGGCGCCAGCGCCGCGGTGCAGAACAGCGCCGAGTTCGGCGTCACCATCGGCATGGCCGACATGAACGGGCCGTTCGACTATCACACCACGCGCAAGCTGATCGAGCTGTGCCGCGAGAACGAGATCCGCTTCCAGCGCGACGTCTTCCGCTTCTACCGCTCGGACAGCGCCTCGGCGATCGAGGCGGGGGCCGATGTGCGCACGGCGCTTGCGACCTTCGGGATCGACGCGAGCCATGGCTACGAGCGCATCCACATGCACGCGCTGCGCTCGCTGGCCGAGCTCCTGACCGCCTATGCAACCAGCCCGGTCGACATCCAGCGCGACGCACAGGAACTGGGCCCGATCTCGGGCTTCCCCGAGCAGGAGACTGGCGAGGCCGACCAGCGGCTGGGACCTGACAGCGGGCTGCCCCGGCGCGGCTGAGGCCGCACCGCGGGTTTCGCTCTAAGGTGTATGGTGGTGGCGCGTCAGCCGCGTCCGCCCGCGCCTATGTCCGCCCAGTTGCGGTCGGCCGCGGCGATGAAGCCGGGGATATCGGTGCTCCAGCGCGCCTGGATGTCGTCGTTGAAGTTCAGATAGAGCTTGCCGTCGACGATCGCCCAGTTGGTTGGCTGGGTCGAGTAGAGTTCGGCCTTTGCCGCAACCGCCCAGGCGCAGAAGCCGCCATATTGCGGGGCATAGGCCAGCGGGTCGGCGCGAAAGGCGTCGCGGTTCGCGGCGCTGGCGAAGTGCCATTCGGCCCCCTGCCAGTCGAGCGCGTACTCGGCCGAGCCGATGACGGCACGCCCTTCGGTGAAATAGGCGACCGGGTCCGCGCCCCGGATCGCGACGCCGTTCTCGGCGAAGACGGCGGCAGGCGGGACCGGCGCGGGCCCCATCAGCGCGCGCGCCAGGGTGACACCTCCGGCGCCCAGCGCGATGGCGCCTCCCAGCGCGGTCATGAAATGGCGGCGGTGGATCGACGGCATGGTCGGCTCTCCTTCAGCGCTCGAAACGGTGGGCGTTGCGCAGGCGGGCCAACTCGGCCTCGAGTTCGGCGATGCGGGCCTCGGCCCGCGCCAGCGGCTCGGCCAGAACCTCGGCCGGGAAAAGCTGGGGGATGTGCTGCGGGCAGTTCGTGTCCCAGGCCTCGACGTGGAACAGGATCGCCTGCTCGACCCGTGCCTTGTAGCCGGGCAGGGCAAGCTTCTCGGCCAGATCGCCTTCGGCGGCCACGACCTCGGCGGTGCCCCACAGCTTGACCCGGCGGCGGTTCGCATAATCCATCACGATGATGTAGGCGCGCGGGTTCTCGGACAGGTTTCCGGTGGTGATGTACTGCCGGTTGCCGCTGAAGTCGGCGAAGCCGATGGTGCGCGCGTCGAGGACCTTGATGAAGCCCGCGGGACCGCCCCTGTGCTGGGCATAGGGCTGCCCCTCGGCGGTGGCGGTGGCCAGGAAGGCGCTGCGCGCCTCGGCCAGGTAGGCCGCCAGCCCGTCGTCGATCTCGACCCGCCAGCCGCCGCGCTCCTCGACCCGGGCATAGGCATCGCGCGAGCCGCGGGCGGTCTGGATGGCTTTCACACTGGGGGTGAAGGCAATGTCGGAACTCGGCGTCATCGGGTGTCCTCCTCGCCGCTTGGCGGGTCCGTGTGGCGGCAGGCGGGCGCCACGGGGGCGCCCGCCGGGGTGGCTCAGGCCGCGACGCGGTGCGCCGAGGCGTCAACCGCGGGGAAGTCGATCGCGGTCTGTGCGACATGGTTTATGTAGTTCGTCAGGATGTTCGCCGCGACCAGTGCGACGACCTCGACGATCTCGGCATCGCCGTGACCGGCATCGCGCACCGCCTTTAGGTCGACGTCCGACACGAAGCCGCGGGTCTCGACGACGCGGCGGGCGAAGCCCAGCGCCGCCGACAGGGCGGGGTCGGACGACCGGCCCGCCAGACGGGCCTCGATCTCGGCGGGCTCGACCTTCAGCCCCTTCGAGATCGCGCTGTGGGCCGAGGCGCAGTAGTCACAGGCATTGGCGCCGGCGACGGCAAGGGCGACCGCCTCGCGCGCCTTGGCGTCAAAGCCGCCCTGGCCCAGCGCCTCGTTCAGCTTGAGATAGGCGTCGAGCACGGCCGGCTGGTTGGCCATCACGCGCATCAGGTTGGGGGTGATGCCCAGCTTCTTCTGGACGCCGTCCAGAAGGTCACGGGCGCGGCCCTGGGCGGTGGCGGGATCGACGGCATTGATGCGGGACATGTCTGTCACTCCTCGTTGGCTGGGCGCGGCCCTCCGTGCCCGTGACCGCCATTTGGGAATTAGGAACCGATCAGTCAATAACACATCGATCACGTGACCGTGAAATCTTGACTGAACGGTTCCGAACCGCAATGTGAAAGGCGGAGGACAACATGGCCAGACCCCGTGAATTCGACATCGACGCCGCCCTCGACGCCGCCATGATGGTGTTCTGGCGCAAGGGATACGAGAACGCGGCGCTGCCGGACCTGCTCGACGCGATGGGGATCGCGCGCGGCAGCCTGTACAAGGCGTTCGACGACAAGCGCACGCTCTACCTCGCCACGCTCGACCGCTACGAGGCAAGGGTCGTCGCGCCCGCGCTCGATTCACTGAGCGATCCGGCCGAGCCCGACGGTGTCGCGCGCATTCAGCGCATGATGCAGGGCGCCTGCGCGGCGGCGGCTTGCGCCGATGCCCCGCCCGGATGCTTCATGTGCAATGCCGCCGTGGACCGCGCCCCGGCCGATCCCGAGGTGCGTGCCCGCGTCGACCGGATGCTGCAGCGGATCGAGGACGCCATCGACGCGGCCCTCGCCGAAGGCGCGCAGACCGCCGGTTGGACGCCCGAACGCCGGCGCGAGGCGGCGCGGCTTCTGACCAGCGCCTATGTCGGGCTGCGCGTCATTGCCCGCGCGGGCCGGCCCGCCGCGATGCTCGAGGCCATCGTCGGGGCCGCGATCTCGCCCCTGCAGGCGCCCGGGGACGGCGCGGCTCCGCCCGGCACGGCCAGCCACTGAGGCGCGCGCCACGTCGGGCCGGGACCCGCCGGCGGCGCGCAGGCCACCGGCGGGCAGGCGCGCGCTCAGCGCGTCACCGAGAATCCGCCATGGATCAGCTCGATCTTGTTGCCCCAGGGGTCGCGGACATAGGCCGCGAAGACCCCGGGCATCGGGTAGGCCGCGCGCTCGCCCGGTGCGCCCTCGTCCTTGCCGCCGGCCTTGAGCCCCGCGGCATGGCCGGCCTCGACCGCCTCGCGCGATGGCGCGGCGAAGCCGATATGGGTGCCGTTGCCGCCGGTGGCCGGGCCGCCGTCGAAGGGCAGCAGCAGCAGGAACTGGATGGTGTCGCGGCCATAGGCGGCGAAGCCGTCGCCGGCGGCGAGGCAGTTGACCTCGAGCGGGGCCAGCAGCTGGTCGTAGAACGCGCGCCCGGCGGCGATGTCGGGCACGCCGACGCTCAGGTGGTCGATGGTGATCATGGTCATTGTCTCCGTCTGGGGGGGTGCGTCGATGCCCGGCCGCACATGCGGCCGGGCAGGGGAACGGGAAGAGAGGTGGTCAGGCAGCGGCCTCGGCTCCGGCGCCGTGCGGGCGGCTCAGCGCCACCACCGCGAAGACGGCGACGGCGTTGACCCAGTAATAGATCGCGTCGAGCCCCGAGAAGCCGAAGACCGAAGGCGCGACCAGGAAGGCGGAGGCCACCGCGGCGTCGATCGCCAGGTGTCCGCGGAACGGCAGCACCCGCAGCGCGCCCAGCCGGTAATCGGTGAGCAGGCTCACCACGATCACGGCGACGCCCGTCGCCACCGCCAGCCACTTGGCCAGCGGGTCCGAGGCGCCCAGCCCCAGCACGAACGGCATCACGATCAGCGCGGCGGCCGCGGAATAGTCGACGACGCCGTGCAGCGTCGGTGTCAGGAAGCGAATGGACATGGTGGTGTTCCTCAGGTCGGCTCGACGACGACCTCGCCGGTCATCATCGGGTGGAAGCTGCAGAAATAGGCGTGGCGTCCGGGCGTCGCGAAGGTGATCGCTGCGCTCTGGCCCCGGTCCAGCCGGTCGGTCTCCCATCCGGCCTCGTCCGCGGTCGCGGTGTGCGGCGCGAGGTCCCGGTTGGTCCAGACCACGGTGTCGCCGGCACGGATCGTGACGCGCCGGGGCGTGAAGGCGAAGGCCGAGATCCCGACCTCGACCCGGTGCGGCCCGTCATGGGCCCGGCCTGCGCCGGGCGCCAGCGCGGCCGCGATGCCGGCTCCCGCAAGGGACAGGAACCGGCGCCGCGTGGTCGTGCTCACGAGCCGCATTTCAGCCCGGCGACCATGTGCTCGGCATGGCCCTCGTGCACGCGGAAGGTCACCAGCGCCTCTCGCAGCAGCTCGGTCAGCGGCTCCACGGTGGTCCAGGGGATGAACTTCTCGGCGACGGTCTCGTTGACCACCTGGTGATAGCCCAGCTCGTTCGTCGCGTAGGCGCAGTCGAAGGCGTGGCCCGACAGGGCGACCAGCTCGGCCCGCTTGTCGGCGGCGCCCGTGGCCAGCGCCTGGCTCAGCGCGTTGTCCTGCGGCGTCACGTTGAGCTCGGCGATCAGCGCGCCCGCCGCGGCGTTCACCGCCGAGTGGTCGCGGATCATCGTCTCGGCGAACTCGCGCACCGCCGCGTTCTCCGAGATCGCCAGCGCGAGGTGCGCGTAGCGGATGTCGATCTGCCCGGCGGTGTAGGCGGTGTGGGCGATCTCGAGATCGTTCATCTTGTCGGCCGCGGCCGCCGGAAGGGCGAGCAGGCCGGCCAGGGCAAGCGCGGAAAGGGTCGGTTTCATGGTTGTGTCCTGTCGGTCGAAGCGTGGATCGGATCGGCCTCCGCGGCCGACACCGCCGATCTGCGCTCCGCGGGACGATCAATCAAGCAAGCAGGTAAAAACGCGGATCATCCGCAAATCATTCAGGACGATCTGCACAGAAATCAGCCCGAGCGTCGCCACTCGCTGGGCGCCACGCCGAACTTGGCGCCGAAAGCGCGGCTGAACGCGGCGGGCGAGCGGTAGCCCGAATCCTGCGCGATCTGCTGCACGCTGCGCCGGCCGTCCTCGAGCATTGCCAGCGCCTTTTGCAGCCGCCAGTCCGACAGGTAGGCCATCGGCCCGGTGCCGAGCGTCTCGGCGAAGCGCTCGGCAAAGCGGCTGCGCGACATGCCGACCTCGGCAGCCAGCCGTTCGACCGTCCAGACCTCCTCGGGCCGCTGGTGCATCAGCGTCAGGGCGCGCCCGATCTGGGGATCGGCGAAGGCGGCCAGCACGCCCTTGAGCGGGCCGCTCTGGGCCACGCCGACGCGGAGCACCTCGATCAGCACGATCTCGGAGAGGCGCGTCACCGCCGCCGCCGACCCCGGCGCGTCCGAGAACATCCGCCTCGCGATCAGGCGCAGCATCTCGTCGAGCCAGGGCTCGCGCGCGCGCAGCGCATTGGTGATCACCAGGTGGTCCGGCAGGGCGCGCAGCAGCGGGTGATCCGCGCCCGCGCGGAAGGTCAGGTGGCCGCAGATCATCTGCGTCGACGCGGCCTCGTCGCTGCCGCCCAGTGCCAGAACGCCTTCGCCGTCGTAACCGGCCGCGTTCAGCACCGTCTCCAGCGGCGGAGCCGAGCGGCCGGGCGCGTCGGCCAGGACATGCGACCGGCCGCGCGGGATCAGGACCAGGTCCCCGGGCTCGAGCCAGGCGCTCGCCTCGCCCGCGACGGTGACATGGACGTTGCCCTTGACCACCAGGTGAAAGCGTGCGGCCTGGCCCAGCTCGGGCACGGTCACGCCCCAGGGGCCGTTGAACTGCGTCCGGAAATAAAGCGCCCCGCGCAGGTTGAGCGTCGCGAGGATGTCGTCCAGCACGTCCATGGTGATATCCCGTTTCCTGCGCCGACCGTCCGGCAGGATGGGACGGAATGTCAAGTCAACGCGCGATCACGCTTTGGTTTGAGAGGATGCCCATGCGCGGGCGGCAGCGTTCAGCCCAGCTCCTCCAGCCGGTCGGTCGCGGGCGCGGGCCGGCGCGCCAGCTCCGCGATCTCGGCCCGCAGCTCGGGCGTCATCGGGATGTCGAGCGCGGCCAGCGCGGGGCGCAGCTGCGCGACGTCGCGCGCGCCGATGATCGGTGCGGTGACCGCCGGGTGCGATGCCACCCAGGCCAGCGCCAGGCTCACCGGGTGCCAGCCATGCGCCTCGGCGAGATCGGCAAAGCGCGCGGCCGTTTCGAACATCCACTCCTCGCCATAGCGGCGGACATACGAGTCGTTCTCGCGGATCCGGCCCTGCGCGTCGCGGCTGCGGTACTTGCCGCTCAGGAGGCCGCCGCCCACCGGGCTGTAGGGCATCACGCCCAACCCCTCGGCCGCCGCCAGAGGCAGGATCTCGACCTCGGCCTGGCGCTTGACCAAGCTGTACATCGGCTGGAGCACCTCGAACCGCGCCCAGCCGCGCCGCGCCGAGACCCCAAGCGCGCCGGCCACCTGCCATGCCGCCCAGTTCGATGCACCCAGGTGGTGCACCTTGCCCGCGCTCACCAGGTCGTCGAGCGTGCGCAGCGTTTCCTCGACCGGCGTGTCGGGGTCGAAGCGGTGGACGAAGAGCACGTCGAGCCGGTCAGTCCCGAGGCGCCTGAGGCTTTGCTCGACCGACTCGCGGACATGCCGCCGCCCCAGGCCGCCGGGCACTCCCGGCCGGCTCATGCCGACCTTCGAGGTCAGCACGATCCGGTCGCGCTCGGGCGCGATCAGCCGACCCAGGATCTCCTCGGCCCGGCCGCCGGCATAGATGTTGGCGCAGTCGAAGAAATCGACCCCGGCCTCGCGGCAGGCGGCATAGATGCGGGCCGATTCCGCCTCGTCCGCCTCGCGTCCGAACGACATCGTCCCCATGCACAGACGCGATACCCGCGTCCCCGTGCGGCCCAGCAAGGTCGTCTGCATCGCTCTCCCCTCTCGCATCCCGGCGGGCGGACCCTAGCGCATTGCCGGGCCCCGATCACCCGCGATCGCGCGCTCAGGGCAGCGCGTCGCGCGATCCCATGATCGAGCGCCACTGCGCGGTGAAGAGCGCGCGCTTCTGCCGGTCCAGCCCGACCAGCAGCGCGGGGCTCAGCGCGATCGGCCTCAGCGTCGAGGGGGTCCCCGACAGCGTCGCCGTCGCCGGGTCGTCGGTTTCGCCGAAGCTCACGATCAGCGACGCCTGCGCGAGGCCGAAGCGCCCCTCGGGCGACAGCAGGTAGTCGATCAGTGCCTTCGCCGCCCGCGGATTGGTGGCATGCCGCGGCACCATCGCCGCGCGCGACAGCGCCAGCGTGTAGTCCGACGGGGCGACGACGCCGATGCGCGCATCCTCCGCCGCCCGTGCCAGCGCGTAGGAGCCCAGCAGGTTGTAGGCGATCAGGAAACGCCCCTCGGCCACCGCGTCGATCAGTTCGGCCGAGCAGCAGGTCGCGACCGCATCGGCGCGCTCGAAGGCCTCCATCAGCCGGCCGAAAGTCGTCGCCTCCTGCGAGTCGGCAAAGGCGAACAGGTAGCCCAAGCCCGATTGCTCGATGTCGTAGGTCGCGACCTTGCCGGCATAGCGGGCGGGCTTCGCGCGCAGCAGGTCGATCAGGTCGAAACGCGTGGCCGGCACGTCCGCGGCGGGCACCAGCGCACGATTGTAGACGATCACGGCGGGCTCGAAGGTCAGGCCGAACAACTCGTCGCGCCAGCGTGCCCAGCCCGGCAGGAGCTCGGCCGCCGCCGTGCGATGCGGCTGGGCGCAGCCGTCGTTCACCAGCTTGACCTGCAGGTCGATGGCCGAACTGATCACCACGTCTGCGCCCTGCGCGGCGTTCGCGCAGGCATCGGCGGCGCGGCTGAACAGGTCGTTGGTGCCGCGCTGCTCGTAGACGATGGAAATCCCGGGCCGGGCCGATGCGAAGGCCTCCAGCACTGGCCCGAAGACCGCGAGGTCGGTCGAGCCCTCGACCCGCAGGACCTCGGGTCCCGAGCCGAAGGTCGCTACCGCCTCCTGCGCCGCGGCGGGCGCGCCTAGCCCGAGCGCCAAGATCAGGGCGATGAGCCGCCTCATTGCGGCCCGCCCTTCGCGCCGTCCCCGAGCGCCGCCGCGCCAAGGTCCAGCGTCGCCCGAAAGCCGCCCCGCGCGGGCCGCGAGAAGACCATCCGCCCGCCATGCGCCTCGGCCACGGCGCGCACGATCGCAAGTCCGATGCCGGCGCCGCCCTGGGCGTTCGCCTCGCTGCGGGCGAAGCGCTGGCCCGCCTGCTCCCACGTCGCCTCGGGCAGGCCGGCCCCCCGGTCGGTCACGTCGATCGCGCCCGGCGCGCGCACCGTGATGGTGACGGGCGGCACGCCGTAGCGCAGCGCGTTGTTGACCAGGTTCTTGGTCGCCTCGATCAGGCTCAGCGCGTCGCCCTCGACGCTCACGCGGTCCTCGGGCAGGTCGAGCCGCAGGTCCTCGGGCGTCGAGGCCAGGTCGTGATCGCTCGCCTCGGCCACGCGGATCGCGACCATGCGCAGGTCCAGTTCCTCGCGCGGCACGGCGTCGGCCCGGTGCATCACCAGCGCCTGGTTCAGCAGCTGGTCGGTCAGCCGCCCCAGTCCGGCGGCGCAGCCGCGGATCCGCGCGGCCAGTGCGCGCAGGCGCTCGGGGTCGGCTTCCTCGGCCGCCAGTTCGGCCTGCGCGCTCAACGCCGCCACGGGCGTGCGCAGCTGGTGGGCGGCGTCGGCGATATAGGCCTGCATCGCGTCCATGCGCCGCGCCAGCCGTGCCATGAAGCCGTTGATCGCCCCCACCGTCGCGCGGATCTCGCGCGGTGTCTCGACATCGAGCGGCGAAAGGTCCTCGGGCCGGCGCCCGGCCAGCGCCGCCTCGACCCGCCTCAGCGGCCCCAGCGCCGAGCGCACCGCCGCCGCCGTCAGCACGACCAGGCACAGGCCCCCCGCGGCCGCCAGCCACATCGCCTTGCGCGCAATGTCCCAGGCCAGGGTGCTGCGCGCCCGCAGGGTGTGGCCCACCACCACCGCAACCTCGCCGCTGTAGGCGCGCTCGGCGAAGCGGCGGCGCACCGCCGCCAGCCGCACCGGCTCGCCGCCGAACTCGGCGCCGTAGAACGCGACCTCGGCGCCCTGCGACGCCCGTGGCGGCGGCGGCACCAGGTCATAGCCGGTCACCGTCGCGCCCTCGCGATCGATCACGCGGTAGACGACCCGGTCCTCGGGCGCGAGCGCCAGCAACTCGAAGGCCGAGACGGGGATGTCCACGGCCACCGCCCCCGCCGAGACGCTGACCGAGCGCGCGATGTCGAAGGCCGCGCCCGCCAGCAGCCGGTCATAGGCCTCACGCGCCGCCTCGCGCCCATAGGCCAGCGCCGCCAGCGCCGCGCCAAGCCCGCCCACCGCCAGCACCAGCGCCACCGCCAGCCCCAGCCGGACCGCGATCGAGGGCGCGCGTTCAGTCATCCGCGATCAGCTGGTAGCCCAGGCCTCGCAGGGTGCGGATGCCCACCCGCGAGGGCTCGAGCTTGCGCCTTAGGCGCCCGACATAAAGTTCGACCGCGTTGATCCCGACCTCCTCGGCGTCGAAGGCGAACATCTTCTCGAAGATCGCCTCCTTCGGCATCACCCGGCCACGATTGGCGATCAGCGTCGCGAGCAGGGTGAACTCGCGCTTGGTCAGCGTCAGGGGCCGGCCCGCGATCGCGGCGGTGCGCCCGCCCGGGTCGAAACGCAGGTCGCCATAGTCGATCACGCCCGCCGCCTCGCCCGTGCGGCGCCGGGCCAGTGCCCTCGCTCGCGCCTCGAGCTCGCGCAGATCGAAGGGCTTCATGAGGTAGTCGTCCGCGCCCAGGTCCAGCGCCTCGACCCGGTCCTCGACGGCCAGCCGCGCGGTCAGCATCAGCACCGGGGTCGTGTCGCGCGCCTCGCGCAGGCCGCGCAGCAACTCGACCCCCGACCCGTCGGGCAGATTGATGTCGAGGATCATCAGGTCATAGGCCTGCACCGCCAGCGCGTCGTCCGCCTCGGCGCAGGTCGCGGCGCGGTCGACGGCATCGCCGCGCCGGCGGAAATGCTCGACGATCGCGTCAGCGACATCGGCAATGTCCTCGACCAGCAGAATGCGCATGCCGTGCGTTTCCCCACCGGACGGGCGCTTGGCGGCCCGCTCCGTTCGCGATGAAGCCTAGCCGCTGCGCCGTCGGGGGTGAAGCGCCCTGCGCCGACGACCCGTCCCCCCCGGCGCGCGCCGATGCGACAGCTTCGTGACAGGCGCCGGTGCTAGGATGCGACACCGGCCGCCCGGCTCGCGCGAGTCGTCCGGCGGCCGCAATGACATTCTTTCGGGAGGAAAAGACATGCTCGTATCAACCCCGGTCCGGCGTCTCGCGACGGCGGCGGTCCTGGCGCTCTCCGGCCTCGCCGCGCCCGCGCTCGCCTTCGAGCCGACCGCGACCGAATGCATCGCCCCCGCGAACCCCGGCGGCGGCTGGGACTTCACCTGCCGCCAGGTCGGCAAGACGCTGCAGGATCTCGGGCTCATTCCCGGCACGATGCAGGTCAGCAACCTCGCGGGCGGCGGCGGCGGCGTGGCCTTCGCCGAGGTGGTCAACAAGCGCAACGACGAGAACAACCTGATCGTCGCCGCCTCGACCGCGACCGCGACCCGCCTCGCGCAGGGCGCCTATCCCGGCAATACACGCGACCAGGTGCGCTGGCTCGGCTCGGTCGGTGCCGATTACGGCATCATCGCTGTCGCCAAGGACAGCGAGGTCAACACGCTTCCCGAGCTCATGGAGAAGATCAAGACGGATCCGCGCTCGGTCTCGATCGCCGGCGGCTCGGCGGTCGGCGGCTGGGACCACCTCAAGGTGCTGATCGCCGCCGACAAGGCCGGGATCGAGGACCTGCGGACCATCAAGTACGTCGCCTTCGATGGCGGCGGCGAGGCGGTGACGCAGCTTCTTGCCGGCTCGGTGCAGGCCTTTACCGGCGACGCCTCCGAGGCCAAGGGCTTCGTCGACTCGGGTGACATCAAGGTGATCGCGGTGCTCGCGCCCGAGCGGCTCGAGGGCGATTTCGCCAGTTTCCCGACTGCGCGCGAGCAGGGCATCGACGCGATCGGCGCCAACTGGCGCGGCTTCTACGGGCCGGGCGGCATGTCGGACGACGCCTATGGCTTCTGGGTCGAGCAGATCGGCAAGGTCTACGATTCGGCCGAGTGGAAGCAGGTCATGGCGCAGAACGGTCTCGCGCCGCTCGACCTGCGCGGCGCCGAGTTCGAGGCCTTCGTGGCCGACTCGATCGCCTCGATCGAGCAGCTGTCGCGCGAGATCGGCCTGATCAAGTAACCCGGGTCCGCGACGGGCCCGGAAAGCCGGCGGCCGCCACCGCGGCCGCCGCAAGATCAACGACCACGAGCGGCACGGCGCCGGAGAGCGCGCGACCGCAGGAGGAAACGGACCAATGAGCGACCGCATCTTTGGCGGCATAGGGCTCCTGCTCGCCGCCTTCTTCATCTGGGGCGCGACGCAGATCGAGCTCAGCTTCATCTCGGACCCGGTGGGGCCGCGCAAGTTCCCGATGATCATCGGGGCGGTGCTGGGGCTCGCCAGCCTCGTCGTGCTGATCCGGCCCGACGCCGAGCCGCACTGGCCGCCGCTCGGGCGCCTTGCCGAGATCGCGGGCGCCGTCGCGGTGATGGTCGCCTACGCGCTCCTCTTGCCCGATCTCGGCTTCGTAATCGCCACGGCCGCGGCCTCGGCGGTCCTGACCTGGCGGCTCGGCACAAGGCCGCTCTGGGCGGTGGTGACGGGCGTCCTGACCTCGCTTGGCATCTACACCGTGTTTCACCTGATCCTTGGCCTGTCGCTGGCCAAGGGCCCGCTCGGTTTCTGAGGAGGCGGCCATGGACGCACTCGCATCGCTCGCCGACGGGTTTGCCGTCGCGCTGACCTGGCAGAACCTCTTCCTCGCGCTGGTCGGCTGCTTCCTCGGCACCGTGATGGGCGCGCTGCCGGGGCTCGGACCCTCGAACGGCGTGGCCATCCTGATCCCGCTCGCCTTCACCCTCGGCCTCGGCCCGACCGAGGCGATGATCCTGCTCACCTCGGTCTATTACGGGGCGATGTATGGGGGGCGGATCTCGTCGATCCTGCTCAACATCCCCGGCGACGAGCCGGCGCTGATGACGACCCTCGACGGCTATCCCATGGCGCAGCAGGGCCGGGGCGGCGAGGCGCTGGCGCTTTCGGGCGTCGCGTCCTTCGTCGGCGCCTTCCTCGCCACCTGGGGTCTCGTATTCCTCGCGCCTCAGCTGGTGAAGGTCGCACTGCTGTTCGGCCCGGCCGAGTATTTCGCCCTTTTCGTGCTGGCGTTCGCCACGCTTGGCGGCATCGCCTCGCGCAACCAGGCAAAGGCGGCCTTCGCCGCGGCGCTCGGCCTCGGCATCGCCATGGTCGGTGTCGACGGGCAGACCGGAGTGCCGCGCTTCTCCTTCGGCGAGGTGCATCTCTATGACGGGATCGACTTCCTCGTCGCCATCGTCGGGCTCTTTGCGCTCTCCGAGGTCTTCATCTTCCTCGAGCATCGGGGCGAGGCCTCGGTCGAGGGCAAGGACACCGGGGCAGGCATCGGCCGCATCGTCCCCTCGGGCCGGCTGATCGCGCGCTGCACGCCGACCATGCTGCGCACCTCGCTGCTCGGCTTCATCGCCGGCGTCCTGCCGGGGGCGGGCGCCTCGCTCGGCTCGTTCCTGGCCTACTCGATGGAGAAGAAGCTGGTCGACCGCGAGGGCACCTTCGGCACCGGCGACCCGCGCGGCGTGGCCGCGCCCGAGGCCGGCAACAACGCGGCCGCGGGCGGCGCGCTGGTGCCGATGCTGGCGCTGGGCGTGCCGGGCTCGGGCACGACGGCCGTGCTGCTCGCCATGCTGCTCGCGCTCAACATCACGCCGGGGCCGCTCCTGTTCACCCAGAACCCCGACGTCGTCTGGGGCCTGATCGCGGCGCTGTTCATCGGCAACCTCATGCTGCTGGCGATGAACATCCCCATGGTCGGCCTATTCGTGCGCGTCCTGCTGGTGCCGCCGCGGATCCTGATGCCGATCGTGGCGATGGTCTCCTTCGTCGGCATCTATGGCATCTCGGGCTCGACCTTCGACCTGCTGGTGATGGTGGTGTTCGGCGTGCTCGGCTGGCTGCTGCGCAAGCTCGACGTGCCGCTGGTGCCGGTGATCCTCGGCGTGCTGCTGGGCAACCTGATGGAGGCCAACCTGCGCCGCGCCATGACCATCTCGGACGGCGACTGGACCACGCTCTTCGCCTCGCCGCTGTCGATCGGGCTGTGGACCGTCTCGATCGTGGGCTTCGTGCTGCCGATCATCTTCGGCAAGGTGCTGCGCGCCCGGATGGGCCGCCGCAAGGACGAGGAAGGCGCGGTCAGCGACTGACCGGCCTCTCCGCGCGACAACAGGGCGGGCGGCCAGTGGCCGCCCGTTCTCGTCCGGGCCGGCGTCGCAAGCCGCGCAGAACGCATGCAGGGCAGACCCGGAGGCTGCGAACTGGCATTCGGTCGGGAAAAATGGTGCTGCTGGTCAGGATTGAACTGACGACCTCTCCCTTACCAAGAGAGTGCTCATGGACCGCTTCGTGCGACATATCCCGCCTTTGCAGCGACACATGGCGTTGCAAACAATAGAATTTATGCGACACTCGCCGACATGACACGGCGGCGCTATCGTGCTGATGTGTGACCCCAGTGTGACCCCAGGCGTGAGGCGGGAAGTTGAACAGAACCGCGGATATCATCCCTCTTGGAAAGGCCGGGGAGGTCGACGCCCCCAAGGCAAAGGATCGGGGGAGGACGCTGACACAGCGGGCGGTCGAGACGGCGAAACCAGGAACTGAGCGTTACGAGATCCCTGATGCGAGCCTTCCCGGCTTCGTGCTCAGGGTCTCGCCCGGCGGCGCAAAGACCTACTATGTCCGGACACGGGTAGGACGCGGGCGAGGTGCCAGAAGTGTGCGGGTCCAGATCGGCGGCGCACAGCTCTGGAGGCTCGCTGACGCACGCGAGGAAGCGCGCCGGATCATCGCCGAGGCGAGGGCGGGTGTTGATCCAACCGACGCCAGCGCTGGGAAGAACCTCAGCGATCACCTGGATGACTACGAGAAAGAGCTTCGACGCCGGGAAGTGGTGAAGCGGTCGGACATGATGACAACCCTGCGGCGTGGCCTTGATGGTCGGCTTGCGCCCAGCGATCTCACACGGACGATGATCGTGGCTGAGATCGAGCGGCTCGAGGCGACCGGCAGGGTGGGGGCTGCGGAATATTTTCGGAAGACCGCAGCGACCTTCCTCAGCTGGTTGGTCAGCCGGGGCGCGATCACAGCCTCTCCGATGGCCGGGTATCGCAGACCGCGCTCCACGCGAGCGGAGAGGCTCGCCCGGCGGCGCTGGGTTGCGACCGGGGCGGATGAGATCAGGCGGCTTTGGGATGCTCTGGGAGCCATCTCTGATCCCGTTCGCCGCGATCTGGTGCGTTTCATGCTCTTGACCGGGCAGAGGCGGACGGAGACGAGCCTTGTCGAATGGGATCAAATCCATGACGACAGATGGGATATTCCGGCGAGGATCACAAAGACCGGCGCGGACCATTCTGTGCCACTAGGCCCGCTCTCTCTCGCGCTCATGGAGGCGCAGCCGCGGCTTGCCGGAGCGTCACTGGTTTTCCCCGGCCGGAACTTGCGGCCGATCTCAGGCTGGTCGAAGCTGCTCACGCCGGCGCGCAAAGCCTTTGGCGACGAGCAGCTCTGCTTGCATGGTCTCCGCAGAACCTACCGCACCGGGCTCTCTACGCTCGGCGTCGAGGAGGCTGTCGCGGAACTCATGATCGGTCACAAGCGTCAGGACCTCGTGCGCCTCTATGACTTCTCCAACCTTTGGGAAAAGAGATGTGAGGCGCAGGTCCGATGGGAAGATCACATCAGATCCGTGGTGGGGGCCTGAATGGCAGATCGTCAGGACGAAGCCCCGCGGCTCCCAGAGGAATATATGAACGATCCCTATCGCGAACTCGCCGAGAAACTATACGCTCTGAACGGCTTCCCATTGCCAGATGAAGACGCGGACGTTCCGCGTGATTTTACTATCAAAGCCACGCCTCAAATGCTCGCGAATTGGGCCAATGCGCTTGGCGTCGTCTGCCAGCATTTGCTGACCAACTCGGCAGTGTTTCGTGATTTTCCCAATTTGGCCGATCCGCTGCATCAGCTCATGGCGAAGCTGAGCAACGAAGTCGTTCGCGACCGGTCTCGCCGTGCTGGCGTTGGCCGCCCGCGATACGATGGTAACGCGTTGCAGATCCGCACCTTGGCCTTGGCGTGGGAGACTTTGCTCGCCGAGCTGGGAATGGCACGGCGAGATGCGGCAACGATGGTTGTGGATGCGTTGAACGAAGGAGGCATCACCACCTCGAAAACAAGCCTGAAGAACTGGCGCCACAAGTGGCTAGAGGAAGGCGACGAGAGCGCAGATGGTTCTGTTTCGAGGAAGCAGCGGTACCACGACACGCTCGAGCGCTTGGCGGAAGGCCACACGGATCTGTCGGATGCGATCGGTAAATGCCGGGCCATGATCGTCAGCATCGCGCTTTCGAACTCGGGATAGTTCCTAAACCCTCCTGTTTCGTAAGCCGGTCTGCATGGTTGATGGGGACATCACCTGATGAGGAGATGTTCTACCATGATCACCAAGCCTTCACAGTTTGCTCCGCCGCGCATCGATCCGCGTCACCGCATTGCCGATGACTGCCTCTACACGACCGACGAAGTGGCCGCTCTTCTTCGCGTGACGCGGCGCACCCTCGAGCGGTGGCGCCGGGAAGGGAAGGGCCCTCGGGTCACGAGGCTCTGGGACGGCGGTCGCCCACTGTATCGGGGAAAGCATCTCTTGGAGGCGCTTGAGGCCTCGTCACACGCAGCCTGAGGTGGAGGCGCTTGATGGCACGGAAAAATCGGAAGGGCAGGACGGAGTTCAACGAGCATTTTGCAAAGATGCTGCGCTCCACCATGGAGGAGCCTGCTTGGCGGGCACTCTCAACCGCCGCGCAGTCTCTTTATCCGTGGATCAAGCTCGAGTGGCATGGACCGAGTAGCAACAACAACGGCAAGATCCGCTTCAGTGTTCGCCAGGCCGCTCAGGCAGTGGGGTGCGATCCCGGAACAGCAAGGAGAGCGTTCTGCGATCTACAGGCGAAGGGTTTCTTGCATGTGACGAAGGTCTCCTCGCTTGGGTCGGAGGGCGAGGCGCGGGGCAACGAGTATGAAATCACCGAACTGGCCCTGCCCGGCGCCATCGAGGGAAGGAAGCTCTATCGCTCATGGCGCCCGGGTCGAGATTTTCCGGTCCAAAGAGCGAAGGCGAACAACCCGAAGGGAAAGGGCGGCTTCGGAAATTCAGAAACCCGACCGCAAGATGCAGATCAATCTCGTGCCTCCGAACTGCAGAATGCGGGATGGCCTGACCGCAATTCGCAGATGAACACGCCGAATATCGACAACGTCGCAACTGCAGAACGCAGACATCCTTATCTACCAGAGGGGTGTGGGGAGCGTGCAGCTTCTGGATGCGTCCGCGCGACGAGCGCTGCTGTTGGCGCAGAGTGCTGAGTTCATGGGGTCGTCGTCAATCAGCGCCCTGCGGATGATCCGTGGTTCTGTAATCAGCTTTCGCCAAGAGTGCGTCGGGAGGGAAAATGACCAGCAATGATGATTTCGGTGGGCGTGTCATGGAGCCGGCTGGTGAGGGGGATGTCGCCGACGCCCTTGCCTTGCTTGTCCGGGCATTCATGCGGGCGATCGCGTCCGGTCAGGTCGGCCACAGGGTGCGCGCCGCGAGGGCGTTCATCGACCTCCTCCGATGCCTTAACGACGCGGACGACTTCAGGCTAAAGCCTGTCATCGATGAAGCTATGGATGCTCTCTCAGTTGAAGTCCCCTGGGAGCACCATGATGCGAAGCAGTTGAGCGTCGCGCGCCCTGCTGTGCGGTACATTGTCGAGATGTCCTGCACGGATGCCGCGGCCCGAGGGCGGGCTTCGCAATGCTGGCAAAAGGTCGAGGAGAACTTTATCGCGATGCTTGACGAGCGCTACGGCCGACCGCTCTGGCGATAGCCCGCGTCATTCTCGGTGAGCGTGAAATGCGCACGTGAACAACTGCCTGATGGGCACTTCTCTTCGTGGAGTTGAGCGCTGAAAGCATCCATCCGGATCGAGTGAGGGTGGGGTATTATAATACCGCGAGCGCTCGCCCGAATATCGCGAGGCTGCCACGAGACGGAGATATGCATAAACATTTGATATTCATCATCTTAGTTGTTTTTAAAGCATCGGCGATGCGCTTGAGCACTTGAGCAATCTGTGCACCGGCGGTCATTCGGTTTGGCGGCTGTAGACGATACGTTTTCGAGCAGGTAGCCGATTGGGGCTGGAAAGCAGAAGGACTGACGTGGCGAAGGGCAGCAAGTGGCGGTCACTCCAAGATGATGTTGCCATCCCGCTCGTGATGGGCTGAATGACGAGCGACGGCCTCTCAGGTTTCCGTAAAAAATCCGCGGGGCAGAGGGGGGCTCGCCAAGACAAGCTCGGATTTTTCCCCTCCCCCCATCTCCCAGCACTGTTCCTGACTACAAACGCTTCGATGTCGTCAACCGTCTTACAAGTAAAGCCCCTACTAGCCGGGGCATGAGAGCTCGTCAAAGTTAGGCGTGTTCGGTTGCGGCGCTGCCGAAAGCCCCAGCCAAGGCACCGTCTGCAATCACCTCTTGCATGACGTAGGACTTGAATGCGTCCGAGCTGGTAAAGCACCTCAAGCCGGCAGCATTCGCGATCTCCAGCGTTCGCTCCCCTTCGTTGAGGAGCAGCGCCACGGGCTCGGTCAGGCCCTCGCGAATACCTTTTGGCCAAACTAGGTCGAACACGGCGACCTGCTCGCCGGTCGTTTCGTCCGCATGATCATAAGAGAGCTCTCCGCCTTTAAGGCCCAGCTCCTCGATCCACGTATTCACGGCGAGAAGCTCCTCTTCCTCCTCGATCCCCGATATGCCGCCGACAACCACCGGGGTCTCCTCAGAAGCGTGGCGTGCATTCTCGGCCAGCCAGTGGTCCTCTCCATGCAGGAGGGCAGAAAAGCGCCGGTTCGCCTCCTCCGCCAGCAGTTCGCGCCGTGCCTCGAGGAAATCCTCGTAGCGATCAGCCCGCCAGAGGTCCTCGTCCATCGGTATCCACTGCGACGCAAGCGCGCCGGGATGCTTCTTCTCTACCTCTGGGAAGTAGGTTTCGGGCAGCCGATCACTGATCGAGAGGTTCGTGTCTTTGGTGAGGAGGCAGAAATTGGCGATGGCGTTGACCGCTGCCCTGCTGTGGTCGCGCTTGTAAAGCTGGGCCTTCGGGAAGATGTGGTGGACCTCCAGGTTGCTCATCTTGCCAAGCATCCCCTGCCGTAGCGGAATGCCCGTGCCCCAGTCGCGCGCCTCGCCCATCCGAGTGAGCATGTAGAGCACCGGATAGAAGCGTGCGCCAAGGCTCCAGCCGCGGAAGTGGCCCGGCTCGATCCTGAGCCCGCCATGCCAGAGGCGAAGCTCCTCGAGGAGCGCGTCGAGACTGCCGTTCGCCCCCTCAAGACACTCAAGATCGCGATCAATGAAGCTTTCCGTTGAACCGGAGTAGCGCCCCCACATGCCTGCTTGCGCGAACCAGAAAAGAAGCTTGTCGCGTTCCGTCTCATCGAGCGATCCGCCCTGCAATTCAAGGAACCGCACCATGACCGGCACCGCGAAACGGCCAAAGAACACGCGCGCATGGTCGAGGCCAAGACGGCCGTCGATCAGGTTGAGGCATTTATCGATGTGCTTGGTGGCCTTGAAGAGCGCCTCTTGCACAGCCTCCGGCGGCTGGTCTTCGAGGTATGAGAACTTCGCCTCGCCGGTCAGAACCGTGTTCACACTGCGCAGGAGCCAGTCGAGATTAAAATCGTAGCCCGCCTTTTGCCATGCCGCCAAGCGGGTCTTCATCTGGTTCCGAGCTTCCGGCCACTCAGCGCAAATCTTCGCCAGCGCCAAGTCACCCTTGGAGAGCTTCGTGCCGCCGCTGTTCACTTTGTTGAATATGTCGACGACAACATCGAGCGTCTTGTCCTCGCCGGTCACCTCCTCAACATGGAGGTCGATGTCGAGAATGCCGAGCAGGCGCGAGATGCGGCTCGAATATTTCACCGCCTTCATGCCGATCTCCGGTCGCTGGCTTAACTCCTCGATCAGCTTCTCGCTGCCTGCCTGGCCGGAGACGATCAGTTCTGATACGTCGATCCAGAGCGGATCGTCGCGCATTTTCACCGGCTGCCAGAACTCGAAGCTCTTATCCTCGAGGTGGAAGCGCAGGCCCGTGAACGCTTGTGCGTTGCCATCGAAGAATGTGGGCGGCTTTCCGCGGGCTACGCCATAGAGCGAGGTCATGCGCTGCTGGCCATCGAGCAGAAGCTTGACGACGCCAGGGGCGAGCGTGCCGTCACCACGATATTTCGCAGACTTCGCCTCGGTGGCCCAGACCAGAAGACCGCCGACTGGGTGCCGCTTGTAGAGCGACGTGAACAGACCTCTGACCTGCTCGCGGCCCCAGACATACCCGCGTTGGAACTCGGGCAGCGCCATGTGGCCATTGTCGATATGGTCGAGGATGGTGGAGATCTTCATCTCTGCTCCCGTTTAAAAGTGCTCATCCAGAACGATGATCCCGCAAATGACCAGGCTCGGTCGGCATAATTAACTTGGCCAGCGAAAATGCAAACATCAGCGTTTCGTCTTTATCACTTCAAGGCGGACAATCGGACCGAGCTCCTTTTCGAGCGTGGTGACGGCCTCAGCAAGCTCCTGATCTAGTTGCTCTCCTTCGTCCCCGCGTCCGTAGATCCTTCTTCGATGCTTTACTGCTAGATCACGTTCGTCGGCGTCCATTTTGCGGTCTAGACTGGTGAGTTCGGCAAGCGTCTCAAACGAGTGCAAAAGAGCGCTGCGTGATGAAAATAAGATGTCGACGGCGCTCTCCACTGCGTCGTTCCGTAAGACAGCCTTTGCCCTGATCTGAGCATGGCGCAAATTCTGGAACGCGTCGTTCCTCTCAACCATACGAGACCAACGTCGATGATAAATGTAAGATGGGTTGTTCGCCTCTTCTTGGGGAACCTTTTCAAGGGGTGACCGCAAGCTATCCAATACATCCTTGGCAATCATTGCAGCGGCCCAAAGTTCTTCGGCAACTTCCGCTTGCCGGCGATCCCTAGCCTCGGTCTTCCAGATGCTTAGCTGATCCTTGGCGAAGCGGAGCCCCCAGATCACGGCTCCGGCAGAAGCTATCGATGCCGCCGCCGAGATCCAGTCTGTAAGAGCACTCATGCGGCCTCCCTGAACAGCCGCGCCATCAGCGACGCGCTGAGGGCCGAGGCGGTGGTCGAGGCCGTTTCGGCCGTGGCGGCGATAGCGCGCGCCGTCGTGACGATCTCGGCGAAGCAAGTTTGGAGGGCGAGGGGCGGACAGATAGCCGGATACGAAAAAAGGCTCCGACGGTTAACTTTTGGCATCTGAGCTCTAGTCGAACTCTTTACGGCATAATCCGAGAAACCGTCGCTAAGTAGGAGGGCGTAGAGAAACTCCGGGATCGCATCCCGAGTGCAAGTCAGAGGATACATATCGGCGCTGCAGTAGCCGGAGAAGTCAGCGATGACGCACTTTCTTAAGGCGGGTCGAATTTTTGAATAAAGAACATCGCCGCTCTCGAAGTGGTATTTTCCGCTTATAGGTCTGACTTCCTCAACTGTAGATCGTTGGAGCCACCTACCGCTCTCTTTTTCAATGCTGTCCGGTCCTATGCACAACTCATCCCCTTCTGTGTCGACATCTGGGATAGAGAAATTTCGCTCAATGCTGCAGAGTTCCCCCAACGGCCGCACCTCCCAGCCCATTGGGTTCTCGACGGGGTCGCCGAACATCCTGATGAAGAGGGCGGGGATGAAGCCGCGGAGTTTCTCGCGGGCCTCGGCGCGCAGCCGCTCGATACTCGCCGCCCGGTTCAGGATGTCGACAATCCTCCGCTGCTCGTCGAGCGAAGGGAGTGGTAGTTGGATCGACCTGAGATCCCGCTGCGATATTGCGGCGAACGTGCTGCCCTGTCCTTTGGCAACCAATTCGGGTTCCTTGAAGCGAATACCCCAATGCACATAATCGCGCAGGGCATTCGCTTCGTTGACGCGAATAGCGGCAAGCCCTCGTCCGATGCAGCATCGCTCTTGGGCAACATTCGTGGGTCCCACAGGCGCACGAACTGAAATCAAAATGTCGCCGGCTTCGGCGACCTTGTTCGGCCGAGAGCACCATTTGCGCACGACGGGGTGGACGTCGCCAAATTCCGCCTTGCCCTGAAAGAAAGGCAGACCTTCGCCAGCCTCGTTGTAGGTGTCTCCTGGAGGCGATTGTCCTGCGATAACAGTGGCGACATCTCCGAGCGCGACTTGCTCCCTCATGCCACCGTCTCCCGCACGGCATCCGCCAACTCGTCCAGTTCCTCCATCAGCTCGCGCTCGATCGCGCGCAGTTCGTCGAGGATCTCCTGCGGATCGCGGTGCTGGACTTGTGCGCGGCTCTGTGGGCGATGCCGCCCGGCGCTGAGGTTGAAGTCGGCGGCGCGGATTGTCTCGGCATCGGCGAACCACCAGTTCTCGGTCCACTCGGCCTCTTGGTCGCGGGCCTGCCAGTCCTCCCACAGCTCCTCGCGGCTATTGAACGCGGCGACCAGGCCCGGCAGGTCGTCAGCCTCGATCGGCTGGTCGTGGTTTGCGTCGAGCTTGTAGCCGTCATTGTCGGCATGGAGGAACATGACCCGCCCGGTCTCGCCGCCCTTGCGGAAGACGAGGATCGAGGTCTTTACCCCCGAATAGGGCTGGAACACGCCGCCCGGCAGCGACAGCACGGCCTCGACGGTGTTGTTCTCGATCAGCTTGCGCCGCAGTTCCTTGTGCGCGCCGGTCGAGCCGAACAGAACGCCTTCGGGCACCACCACGCCGCAGCGCCCGCCTGGCTTCAGTTGGTTCAGCATGTATTGCAGGAACAGAAGCTCGGTCTGGGTCGTCGTGCCGACCTTCACGTCGTCGACGATCCGGTCTTTGTCGAGCCGCCCGGAGAAGGGCGGGTTCGCCAGGACAACGTCGAACCCCTCGGGCGGCAGGCCCATCTCGATCTTCTGCTGGCGGTCGAGCGTTCGGGTCAGCGCGTCGCGGCGCAGGATGCGCACGCGGTCGAGGCCACGCAGGCTCAGGTTCATGGTGGCAAGGCGCACCATCTGCGGGTCCACGTCGTTGCCGTAAAAGGTTGCCTCGTGGAGCTGGCGGGCAGCCTCGCGGCTCAGCCGGTCGCCTGCGCCGCGCTGCATCGGCTTGCCGTCGACTACTGCCTCCTCGATCGCATCGGGCGACGAGTTCACCAGTCGGATGTGGTCGTAGGCGGCGACCAGGAAGCCCGCCGTGCCGGCGGCGGGGTCATAAACCGTTTCGCCGAGCCGGGGATCGACCAGATGCACAATGGTACGGATGACATGGCGCGGCGTGCGGAACTGGCCCAACTCGCCCGCCTGCTTGATCTGGCGCAGCACGTGCTCGAACAGATCGCCCTTTGTGTCGGCGTCCATCTGCTCGAGGTGCAACTCGCTCACGCGCGTTAGCGTCTGAGAGAGCACCGTCGGCTCATCGAGCACTAGCCGCGCGCCCTCCATGAAGTTGGTGACACCCTGCGCCGCGATCTCGGCATAGAAGGGGAACACCTCCTCCCGGACCCAGGACACTAGTCGTTCGCCGTTAAGTGCGTTTGCCCATGACGACCAGCGCAGCAGGTCCTTCGGCACCGTCTCGGCGCCTCGGTCACGGGCATTGAGCGGGTTCCTCAATTGCCAGTCGCCCTCGAAGGCGCTGGCGTAGGGCGCGGCCCCCGGCCGTTTCGCGCCGCGCACTCGGGCCGCGTCCGTCGCCTCGAACATGTAGAAGAAGATCAGGAAGCTGAGCTGCTCGGCGTTCTGAGCCGGGTTCGGATAGCCTCCCGCGTAGAGGTAATCGCGGATCTGGTCGATACTGCGGCGGAGATCTGGTGTCAGGGGCATCTGCTCGGGTCTCGTTTCTTATGTGCGAGGTTGGTCTTTCTTGTCGGCCTTTCCGCTGTCTCCATCGGGGCCGAAGACGGCAACATTCAGGCTGCCGAGTAGGTCATCAAGGGCCGATTGCCCGCCGAAGACCCGCAGCGCTTGGTCGCAGCCACCCATTCGGTCGAAGGGGTGCTCGTCCAGGTCGTAATCCCAAAAGCCGTCGATCTCGGTTGCGTCGGCCTCGATGCGGTTTTTGATCATGCGCACCCAGCGCTCCTGCTCGGCACTCAGGGCTCGGGTTTCAAACCAAGCCTCGAAGCGCAGTCCAAGCTGTGCGGCTCGCGCGTCATGTTCGGTCGTGCGCACGATGCGGCCGTCGGCATCGAGCGTGACCCAATCGCGCGAAGCCGGGTCGATGTGGTCGTGGACGTCGAGCGTGAGAAGCGACCGCGATGTCGGGGTGCCGGAGGCGGGCTTCGTGGTGATGACGAAGCCGCCGGGGATCGTCTCGTCGTCGTCGCCGTGGAAGTCGCTCACGCCCACGAAGTCGAACATCGTGAAGCCGGCCTTGCCGATGTGCTCGGCCTTTCTCGTGCCGCGTCCACGCATCTGCTGGTAGAGGATTGCGCTCTTGGTGAAGCGCGCCATGACGAGGTTGACGACCTCGGGGCAATCGAAGCCCGTGTCGAGCATGTTGACGCTGACGAGGATCTTGGGGAACTCGTCGTCCTTGAAGCGCTTGATGATGGTCTGTGCGTCGGGTGTCGGCCCGCCGCCGAGATCACTGACGACGAAATCCGCGTATCTGGTCGTCGAGTGCGGCTTTAGATCGGCGAAGTGCTGGTCAAACATCGTCGCCAGCGTCTCGGCATGCCGCTTGTTGACCGCGAAGACGATGGTCTTGCCCTTCTGGGGGAGGCGCTTCACCCCGTCCGAGCCGCAATAGCCATTGTCGATAACGTCGCGAAACTCACGCACCATCGCGCGATTGCGCTCGGGGATAGTGAAGCGGCGCTCCAGCGAATTGGGGTCGACGACGATCGTGTCGCCACCGTCAAAGAGCTCCTCGAACTCAGCCTTGGTCTGGGCATCCATCGCCGTCCAGTCAAGCTCGCCACGCTTGACCTCGAAGCCACCCTCGGCCGCCGTCTTCACGGTCTTCGCCTTGTAGATCCGGTAGGGGACGAGGTGCCCGTCGGTGATCGCCTGGTGCAGGTTGTAGCTGAAGGTGGGTTTGTCGACCTCGAAGAAGCGCAGCGTGTCGCGGACGAACAGGCCGTCCTCGGGATCGGGCAGGTCCTTGGCATCGACGGTGCAGGGCGTGGCTGTCAGGCCAATCTGGATGCCGTCGAAGTGGCGCAGAACGCCACTCCACTGACCGTAGATTGAGCGGTGGCATTCGTCGGTGATCACGAGATCGAAATAGCCTGACGAGAGCTGGTCATATTCGTTCACCATCGTCTGCAGCGTCGAGATGGTGACACGCTTTGCGTGGTCGAACTGGCGGCCGCCTCGCAGGATGTAGGAGGGATAGCCGCGAAGGTGATCGGTGAAGGCATCGAGGGTCTGCGAGGCCAGCGTGATGCGATCGACGAGGAAGAGCACCCTGGTGACATGCCCGGCCTCAAACAGCCGTTTTATCAATGCGGCGGCGGTCCGCGTCTTGCCCGTGCCGGTTGCCATCTCGACCAGCAGCTTGCGCCTGCCGTGGGTGATCTCGCGGCAGAGCGTATCGATACACTCGACTTGGTAGTCGCGCTCGACGATAGATCTATCCGTGTCCACCGACGTCAGATCTCGCCGGACAGTCCGGGTCGCCATCCGCCTCTCAAGGTCCTCTTGGGAGAAGAAGCTGGCGATCTCGCGCGAATGCGCGTCGACGTCGGCATCGAGAAAGCGGATCTCTTCTCCGTTCGAGAGAAAAACGAAAGGGATGCCGAGCTGTTTCGCGTAATGCCGCCCTTGATCCTGTGCGGTGATAGCGGCCGTCGACATCTTCTTGGCTTCGATCACAGCGACCGGAAGTCCGCGCCGATCAAAGAGCACGTAGTCGGCCCGCGTGCCATCGGGGAGATGATACTCGAAAAGGACGGATCGCCCGTCTGTCGTGTTCCAACCCACGTCCGACAAGAGCGCGTCGATCTTCGCTCGGGAGAAGGCCTCGTTCTTCGACATTGGTTCTCGAACTAAAAAGCATTGGTGAGCCGGCGGCGCCGCTGGGTGATGACTGGATCGGACTGCATGAGATCTTCACCAAAAATCTGAGGCCACAATTGGGCATCTCGCGAGGCGGAAGGCAAGATGGTGCGAAGCACGAAGCTGTTGGTGGAGACACTGGCGGAGGTCGCGAGAGCGGTGAAGAGGCGGGAGGTTGCGTGAAATGGAGAGCCACAGCTTGGCCCCTCGAACGCGTTCACCTTCCGCGGCGTGTGACCCCGGTGTGACCCAAGGGAGAAATCGACGGCAGGGCGTCCGCCGTAGTGTCTTGTTATGGTTTGGAAAAATGGTGCTGCTGGTCAGGATTGAACTGACGACCTCTCCCTTACCAAGGGAGTGCTCTACCACTGAGCTACAGCAGCGCCGGTCATGTGCGCCGTGCCGGCGGGACGGGCCCGCCCCGGTGCGGGGCGACTGATACCAGCATGGCCCCTGAATGCAAGCCCAATCTGGACCTGCCGGCGAAAGACGATTACATCGCGCTCTGCCATGACGCGACGTGGAGACGACACCGGCGGCCGCGGGCCGCAGACGGGCAAGGCGGGCGCCTCCGACAAGGCGGCGCGGCTTGCGGGCGCGCTGCGCCGCAATCTCCGCCTGCGAAAGGCGCAGGCCCGTGCCCGCAAGGCGGCTGACGACGACGGCGCGCCGGCGCGAGCCACGACGGACGGCGAGGCCGGGGACGACGGCGCGGGCGGCGCCGGGAGCTGACATCATCAATGGCCGCCTGCGCAAGGGCGGCGGAAGAGGGGCAGGCATGGACAGGATCCGGGTTCAGGGCGGGCGCCCGTTGTCGGGCGAGATCGCGATCTCGGGGGCGAAGAACGCCTGCCTCGCGCTGATGCCGGCGGCGCTGCTGACCGATCAGCCGCTGACGCTGACCAACGCGCCGCGGCTCGCGGACATCCGCACCATGTCCGAGCTGCTCGCCTCGCTGGGCTGCGAGGTCGCGGGCCTGCAGGCGGGCCGGGTGCTGGCGCTCTCGGGCGCGACGCTCGATTCCGACACCGCCCATTACGACATCGTGCGCAAGATGCGCGCCTCGATCCTGGTGCTGGGGCCGCTTCTCGCGCGCCTTGGCAGGGCGCGGGTCTCGCTGCCGGGCGGCTGCGCCATCGGTGCGCGGCCGGTCGACCTGCACCTCTCGGGCCTCGAGAAGATGGGCGCGCAACTCGAGCTCGCCGACGGCTACGTCACCGCCGCGGCGCCGGGCGGCCTGCGCGGCGCGGTGGTCGAGTTCCCCCTCGTCTCGGTCGGGGCGACCGAGAACCTGCTGATGGCGGCCACGCTGGCCAAGGGCACCACCGTGCTCAGGAACGCCGCGCGCGAGCCCGAGATCGTGGATCTCGCCCGCTGCCTTCGGGCCATGGGTGCGGCGATCGAGGGCGAGGGCAGTTCCGAGATCCGGATCGAGGGCGTCGAGGCGCTGGGCGGTGCCACCCACCGCGTGCTGCCCGACCGGGTCGAGCTTGGCACCTACATGATCGCCCCCGTGATCGCGGGAGGCGCCGTCACGCTCAAGGGCGGCGAGCGCGGGCTCGTCTCGGCGCTCGCGGACAAGCTCGAGGAGGCCGACATCGCCGTCGACGAGGTAGAGGGCGGCCTGCGCGTGGCCCGCCGCAACGGCGTGATCCGGCCGCTGCGCGTGGTGACCGAGCCGTTCCCGGGCTTCCCCACCGACCTGCAGGCACAGATGATGGCGATGCTGACGCTTGCCACCGGCGAGAGCGTGATCGAGGAGCACATCTTCGAGAACCGCTTCATGCACGTCCCCGAACTCGGCCGCATGGGCGCACGGATCGAGGTCCATGGCGGCACCGCCCATATCCACGGGGTCGAGGGGCTGCGCGGCGCGCCGGTGATGGCGACCGACCTGCGCGCCTCGGTCAGCCTGATCCTGGCCGGCCTCGCCGCCGAGGGCGAGACCGTGGTGAGCCGCGTCTACCATCTCGACCGGGGCTACGAGCGGGTCGAGGAGAAGCTCGGCGCCTGCGGGGCGCTGATCGAACGTGTGACGGAGTCCGACTGATGACCGATGACGCCCGTTTCGAGGATGCGCCCCTTTCCGACCGGCCGCTGCGGCTGAGGGCCGAGACCGCCGACGACCTCCAGATCGTCTCGGCGCTGGTGCAGGATGCCGTCGGCAAGGTCGGCGATGTTGCCTGGCTGCCGAAGAAGCGCCGCCTCGTCGTGCTGATGAACCGTTTTCGCTGGGAGGATGCGGCGAGGGCTCGCGGTGCCCGGCGGCCCTTCGAGCGCGTGCGCACCGCGCTCACGCTCGACGGCGTGATGGCGGTGAAGGCGCGGGGTATCAGCCCTGCCGACCGCGAGGCCGTCTACGCGCTGCTCGCGCTCGATTTCGAGCCGGGCGAGGATTGCTCGGGCCGCATCGTCGCGCGCCTCGCCGGCGGGGCCGAACTGGCGGCCGAGGTCGAATGCCTCGACGCGAGCCTCGAGGACCTTACCCGCCCCTGGCAGGCCGTCGCGGCCGGGGCGCCTGATCACGACCGCTGAGCCACCGTCAGAACCTGCATGTCGCCTGCATCGCGCGGCGCGCCTTCGCGCTGCCGCTCAGGTCGAACCGGGCCACTTCCGCCCCGCCCGCGCCCCGCAGCAGCATCGTGCGCCCGGCGGCGAAGGCATCGAGGAAATCGCTGCCGAAGGCGTCGACCGCATCCCACCACTGGTCGTTGCCGTCATGCCGGGTCAGCACCGTCTCGAAGCGGCGCGGGCCGGCGCGGCCCTCGATCTCGATGACGACGCCGGCGCTCTCGCCGTCGCGCTTCGGCAGGCCCGCGGGCGGTTCGCCATGGATCTGCATCGTCACGCGCGCAAGCCCGCCCGCGCGGCACTGGAACGTCGCCTCCGTCCTGCCGTCCCGCGCCTGGCCCTGCGCGGTCGCGGTGCCGCCGCCTCCCAGGCTGCGCCATGCTGCGCCGCCGCCCGCCGCGTCGCCGGTGACACTCACCCGGATGCGGAAGGGCTCGTCGCGCGCCGCGCGCATCAGCTGGAACACGCGCATCCGATAGGTCTTCGCCTCGGTGCGGAAGGCGAGGTCGTCCCGCGCGTCCGCGAGCCCCTCGATCGAGAAGGCGGTGTTGCGCCCCTCCAGCACCCGGACCTGTGCCTGCTGTCCCGCGCCGGTCGCGAAGCTGTAGCAGAGCACCCCGTCGGCGGGCGCCGCGCCGGTGATGTCGGCCGAGCTTGCGCCGCGCGCGAAACGGATTTCGGTGCAGGATTGCGCCGCGGCGGGCTGCGTCCAGAACAGCGCCACGAGCAGAAGCGGAAAAATCACGAGCGGCATCGAAATCACCTCCGGCAGGGCAATCGATCGGATCTGATCTGCGGGCGCCCGACATCCGGACGGGGCGATCAGCTGGCGCGCATCGCCTGCCAAGGCCGGCCCGCGGCACGGCCCTACCCGAGGTCGTTCACCTCGCTGTAGATGGCGTCGAGGTTGGAAAGATACGCCTTCCTGCCGTCAAAACGGACCAGCCGGTCCCGCTGGAGATCGCGGATCGTTCTCGAGATGGACTCGGGCGCCGTGCCGATCAGCGATGCCAGGTCCTGCCGCGCCAGCGGCAGGTCCACGGCGTGGCCCTCGGCCTCCCCGTAGCTGCCATACCGTTCGTAAAGGGCCAGCAGCACATGCAGCAGGCGCGCGCGAACCCCCTGGTTCATGGCGATGACGTAGTTGTCCTCGGTCTCCGCGAGGTTGCGCATGAGTTGCCGCACGAGGCGCTCGCCCAGCGTCGGGTTGCGGTCCAGCAGTTCGCGGACAACCGATTTCGGCAGGAAGCAGACATGGCTTTTTCTCAGGGCCTCGGCCGAGTTGCGGTGGCTCGCTTCCGTCACCAGCTCGTCGTAGCCAAGGGTTGCCCCGGGATGGTCAAGACGGATCAGGGTCGAATGGCCCTCGGCATCCACGCGCCGCTCGCCCAGCAACCCGTCGAGGATGCAGTAGATCCCCTCGCACGGATCGCCCTGGCGGTAGAGCAGGTCGCCGGCATCGATCTCGCGTTCGCGCCGGAAGCTCAGGACGTATCTCACCCCGTCGGCGCTGAGCTCGCGCTTCTCGCGGTCGGCCGTGAGCGGGCAAAGCGGACAGCCGGCAATCCGCGGGGCGTGGTCAGATCGGCTCATCGCAGTTGTTCAATCCTCGTCGGCGGGACGCGTGTGTGGGCCTCAAAAAGCCCTGTCTCTCGCGCTTAACATTGGTCAACGACAGCCTCCAACCGTAACGGGAAACTCGATTCGGAGCCAACGCTGAGCCGGGCCGCCGACCTTGGAAAAGACGGATCCAAATATCCTCGCCGCTGCAACCCGCATGTCCGAGCGGTTCGGTGCCGCGGCGGTGCACGAGGTCGAGTTGCGGATCGCCGAGCTGCTGCGCCACGACGAGCCGGATGCCGTGGAGTTCTGGCGCACGGTGCGCGACCTCCTGCGCGAGATGGCAAAGGGCGGTCCCCGCATGTAGGCGTCACGCATGCACCCGCGCGTCCCGGAGCGAGCCTGTAAATATCTTTATTTCAGAAGCTTAGGCCGTATTTCACGTGTGAAAGGGCCGGCGTTCGGGCGGGCGCGCTCAGGGCTCGCCCGCGCCGATCTCCTCCTTGCGCCGGGCGACATAGGCGTCGAGCGCCTCGCGGATCGCGGGATCCATCGCGGGCTCCTCGTACTCCGCCAGCGCCTTCTGCCACAGCCCGGTGGCACGTGTGGTCGCATCCTCGGCACCTGCCGCGACCCAGGCCTCGTGGTTCTGCCAGTTCGAGAGCATGGGCGCGTGGAAGGCGGTCTGGTAGCGCGCCATCGTATGCGGGTCGCCGAAGAAGTGGCCGCCCGTGGGCACGCGCGCAATGGCGTCGAAGCCCAGCGATGCCTCGTCGACCTTGGTCGGCTCGAGAAAGGCGAACATCATCTCCAGCATCTCGACATCCATCACGAGCTTCTCGTAGCTCGCGCACAGGCCCCCTTCGAGCCAGCCTGCCGAGTGGTAGAGCAGGTTGCACCCGCCCAGCACGCAGCCCCAGAGCGACATCATCGTCTCCCACACGGCCTGCGCATCGGCCGCGTTCGAGGCGTTGGACGGCGTCGCCCGGTAGGGCAGCCCGTAGCGCCGCGCCAGCTGCCCGCTGGCGATGTTGGCCTTGGCGTTCTCGGGTGTCCCGAAGGCGGGGGCGCCCGACTTCATGTCGACATTCGAGGTGAAGGCGCCGTAGATCACCGGGCAGCCGGGCCGCACGGCCTGCACCAGCGCGATGCCGAATAGCGCTTCGGCGTTCTGCTGCGCCAGTGCCGCGGGCAGCGTGACCGGGGTCATGGCGCCCATCAGCGTGAACGGGGTGACGCAGACCGACTGGCCGTACTCGGCCATGGCCATCAGCCCGTCCGCCATCGCGTCGTCGAAGCGCCGCGGCGAGTTGACCGAGATGATCGTCGTCACCGCCGGGTCGCCGATCATCTCCTCGGCCGTCATGCCGCGCGAGATCGCCATCATCTCGATCCCGTCGAGCGCGCGGCCTCGTCCGATCGAGGTGCAGTGATAACTGCGGTCCGAGAGGGTGAGGTTCGCCAGGTAGCAGTCCAGATGCCGGTTGTTCGCGGCCAGCTCGATCGGGGCCGCGACCTGGTTGCCGATCATGTGGATCGCGTTGAAGCTCTGCGTCAGCCGGATGAAGTTGCGGTAGTCCGCGAGGTTCGAGGCCCGGCGGCCATTGATCCGGTCATGCACCGCCGGAGGCCCAGCCACCAGCGTGGTGACGACCGAGTTGCCGCCGATCCGCACCGCGCGGCCCGGGTCGCGCGGGGTCAGGGTGAACTCGGTTGGCGCCTTGGCGACCAGCTCGGCGACCAGGCCGCGATCCATGCGCACCGTCTGCGTCGAGCGGTCGACCTCGGCCCCGGCGCGCTCGAGCACGTCGCAGGCGCGCGGGCTCATCAGCTCGATGCCCAGCTCCTCGAGAATCCGCATCGAGGTCGCGTCGATCTGGTCGAGCTCCTCGCGCGAGAACAGCGCCATCGGCTGGTACGGGTTGGTCACGTGCTGCCATGCCGGCTGGGCGAGGCTGCTTGCAGCGGCGTCGCCGCGTCCCCGTCGCCGTCCCCCGCGGCGGATGGTGGTGCTGATCGTCATCGGACTCTCCTCGGCGGATTCCGACGGAGAATGCCGCAAACGGTGTCGCGAAGTGCGCCAGAAACGCGACAATCGCGACCATCGGCCGGTCGCGACTCACTGCGGGCTGCGGCCGACGAGGCGGAGGGATGTATGCAGCCGGGCCCAAAGACCATCGCTTTCCTGGTGGTGCGTGATTTTTCGAGTCTGTCGCTGGTCTCGGCGATCGAGCCGCTTCGCGGGGCGAACCGGCTCCTCGGCAAGGAAGCCTATGCCTGGAAGCTGGTGACCGATGATGGCGGGCCGGTGCGGGCGTCGAACGGGATTACCATCGCGCCGGAAATGAGCCTCGCCCAGCTTGGCGGCGCGCTCGACGGGCTCTTCGCGATCTTCGTGTGCGCGGGGCTCGACACCGATCCGCCGAACCGCGCGCGCATCAACACGACGCTGGTGCGCGCCGCACGGGCGGGGGTCGTGCTGGGCTCGCTCTCGGCCGGCACCTTCGTTCTGGCGCGGGCAGGGCTGCTCGACGGCTATCGCTGCACCGTGCACTGGGAGTTCCAGCCCGCCTTCGAGGAGGCCTTCCCCGAGATCGATTGCGGACCCGGTCTCTTCGTCATCGACCGCGGCCGGTGGACGGGCTCGGGCGGGATCACCGGCATGGACATGATGCTGCAGATGATCGAGCAGGATTACGGCCCCGGGCTTGCACGCTCGGTCGGCAACCAGTTCCAGGTCGACCGCATCCGCAACTCGGCGATCCACCAGCGCCCGGGCGCGCTCGACCGGCTCGAAACGCTGCCCGGCACGTTGCAAAACGCCGTGAACCTGATGCTAGGCAACATCGAGACGCCGCTCAGAATGGACGAGATCGCCGATCTCTCGGGCCTGAACCTGCGGCGCATGGAGCGGATGTTCCAGGCACATCTCGACGTCAGCCCCGCGCAGTTCTATCGCGGCATCCGGCTCGAGAAGGCGCGCGAGCTGCTGGTCCACACGAATCTCTCGACGCTCGAGATCGGTGTGCTCACAGGATTCTCGTCGAGTTCGCATTTCGCCATGGCATACCAGAAACATTATGGTATCCGACCCAGTGACGAAAGGCGCCGCGCGACCCGCGAGTGAACGGTGCCGCAGGACCACAGGGAGGAGTCGAAGGAATGGCGAAGCCGCGCGTGATCTGCACCCGGAAATGGCCCGATCGGGTCGAGGCCGAGCTCAAGGCCCGCTTTGACGTGACGCTGAACGAAGCCGATGTCGCGTTGACGCAGGACGAACTGCGCGCCGCCTTCGACGACTACGACGCAGTCTGCACGACCGTCACCGACCGCGTCGATGCCGCGGTGATGGCCGCGCCCAAGCGCGCCAGGCTGATCGCCCAGTTTGGCGTGGGCTTCAACAACATCGACACCGAGGCGGCGCGCAAGGCCTCGCTGGCCGTGACCAACACGCCGGGCGTGCTGACCGACGCGACCGCCGACATCGCGCTCACGCTTCTGCTCAACGTCGCGCGTCGCACCTACGAGGGCGAGACGATGCTGCGCGCCGGCGAATGGACCGGCTGGCGTCCCACCCAGCTGATGGGGACCAGCCCGCAGGGCAAGACCCTGGGTATCATCGGCATGGGGCGGATCGGCAAGGCGATGGCCAAGCGCTGCTACCATGCGCTCGATATGAGGATCGTGTTCTACGATGCCTTCCCGGTCTCCGACGCCGGCGTGCCGGCCGAGCAGCTTGGCACGGTCGAGGAGGTTCTAGCCGTCTCCGACTTCGTCTCGCTGCACTGCCCGGGCGGGGGCGAGAACGTGCATCTCATCAATGCCGAGCGCCTTGCCGCGATGAAGAAGGGCGCCATCCTCGTGAACTCGGCGCGCGGCGACATCATCGACGAGGCGGCGCTGGTCGCGTCGCTCCGCTCCGGCCATCTCGGTGGCGCGGGGCTCGACGTCTTCGAGCGCGAGCCGAAGGTCGCCGAGGCGCTCACCTCGATGCGCAATGTCTGCCTGCTGCCGCATCTGGGCAGCGCCACCATCGAGACGCGCGAGGCGATGGGCATGACCGTTCTCGCCAACCTCACGGCGTATTTCGAGGGACGCGACCTGCCGAACCGGGTGGTGTGAACGGCGTTGGGCGCCCGGCCGGCTGGCCGCAGCGCCCCGGTTTCCCTAGAATGCGGCCGCGGCGGCTCGCGTGACGCCGCGATTCCGTCCCCGCGAAAGCGATGCAGCAAACCAGGGAGCGCATGATGGCCGAGGGATCAGGCGCGAGACGCGCCACCGCGTTTGCCTCCCTGCTTCTCATGGCGCTCGTCCTCTCGGCATGCACCACGGTCCTGGTCCGCAAGGGTGTGCCCGAGGACAAGATCGACGAGGCCGCGCCCTACGGCATCGAAGGCGTGACGATCCGCGCCTGGGGCGACAACGTGGGTGAAGACCGGCGCGAGGCGATCGTGAAAGCGGCGATCGCGCGTGCCCGCTTGGCGCGCGCCACCGACATCGCCGAAGGGCGCCCGATCGCCGATGTAAGCATCGCCTTCTCGGGCGGTGGGCCGGATGGCGCGTTCGGCGCGGGCCTTCTGAGGGGCTGGACCGACAAGGGAGACCGGCCCGAATTCTCCACCGTCACCGGGATCAGCACCGGCGCAATCGTCGGCCTCTTCGCCTTCCTCGGGCCCGATTACGACGACGAGCTCGAGGCGATCTACACCAGCTACACGACCGACCAGCTGCTGACCCCCGCGATCTTTGCGGCCCTGCTGGGCGGCACGGCCGTGACCGACACCTCGGGCTACCGGCGCCTGATCGAGTCTTACGTCGATGATGCGGTCGTGGCGCAGCTTGCCGAGCAATCCGCGCGCGGGCGCACGCTCCTGATCGGCACGACCAATCTCGACGCGTCGCGCCCGGTGGTCTGGAACATCACCGGGATCGCCGCCAGCGGATCGCCCGACGCCAAGCGGCTGATCCAGGACGTGATCCAGGCGTCATCCGCGATCCCGGCCGCCTTTCCGCCGGTGCTGATCCCCGTCGTGACACCCGACGGCACGCGCTACGACGAGATGCATGTCGATGGCGGGGCGACGCAGCAGGTGATGCTGCTGCCGCCCGAGCTTTCGCTGCGCGAGGTCGACCGGGCGCTTGGCGCGCGCGTCGACCGCACAGTCTATGTCGTGATGAACAACAAGCTCAAGAAGCCCTACGAGATCGTGCGCCCGCGCGTTTTGTCGATCGCGGGGACGGCTGCCTCCAGCCTGCTGGGCGGGGCGGGGACCGGTGACATCTACAAGATCTATGCGGTCGCACAGCGCGACGGGATCAAGCTCAAGGTGACCTGGATCCCGCGGGATTTCGATCTCGAGCCCGAGGAGGCCTTCGACCCCGTCTACATGCGGGCGCTCTATGATCTCGGCTACGAGCGCGGCAAGGCGGGCGACCTGTGGTCGCCGGTGCCCCCGGACTTCGCGCCGGGGCTAGAGGGTGCGATCAACTCGGTGGAAGCAGGATCACGTAGTGCTTCTGCACGGGCTCGAGCGTCTGCCACGTCCCCCGGAACCCCGGGGGGATGACGAAGGCGTCGCCCGCCCGCACCGTCCAGCTTTCGCCCGCCTCGTTGGTCAGCACGGCGGCGCCCGCGATGATGTGGCAGAACTCCCACTCGGTGTAGTCGATCGCCACCGTGCCGGGCTCTGCCGCCCAGATCCCGCAGAAGAGCCGGCCATCCTCGCCCTCGAAGGCGTTCCACGTCGTCGTGGCGTGGCTGCCCTCGATCAGCTTCGCCGGATCGGGGGTGTCGCGCTCGGGTGCAGGCGCCCCGGGGCCGTCTGTGGTGACGAAGATGAGATCGGTCATGAAGCGCTCCGGCGGGTGAGGTGGGGCACACGAGCATCGCGCGCCCCAACCCGCCTGCGCAAGGCCTACTCGGCGGCCGCGGCCATCGCCGGCGGCGGCGTGAGCAGGGCCAGAAGGCCCGGGACGCTCTCGCTCTCGACCGCCATCAGCGCCTGCTCGAGGGCGCCGGTCCGCCGCGCGCCGGCGACGGGCGCGGCGTAGCTGCGGAACTTCTCGCGGATCTGGGCCTCGGTCAGCGCACGCTCGGGGTCGCCGAGCGGCTCGGTCATCGGGCTTTCGACCCGGCGGCCGTCGGTCAGCTCGAAGGCCACCTGGGCGACGCGCCGGGCGGGGTAGGCGGCGCTGCAGTCGGGGTCCTCGACCAGCCGCATGCCCTTGGACAGGCGCAGCACCTCGGGATCGCGCAGGATGTCGCCGTCGATCTCGTCGGGGCCGACCTTGCCGCGCACCAGCGCCGCCGCGACCGGGAAGGGAACCGAGTACTGCGCCTCGTCCGTCGTGCGCGGGCGTGCGGTTGCAAGGGTCAGCACCTCGCGGAAGCTGCGAACCTCGACGCGGGCGATGTCGCGATGCGTGAGCCCGTGCTCGGCCGCCAGTTCCAGCGCCGCGCGGATCGGGGCATGCGACCATCGGCAGGTGGGGTAGGGCTTGATGTACTGCTCGGTCATGATCCAGCGCGATCCCAGGCTCGAGAACCACTCGGCCGCCTCGGGCGCCTCGACCGTGACCGCCGGCGCGCCGGTGAAGCCGTCGCGCGCGAGGTAGGCCGAGGCGACGCCGACCATCGCGCCCCAGCCCGAGCTGTCCTTGACCATCGTCGGGGTGGTGGTGACGCGCAGCATCTGGCTTCGCGGGCCGTGATATTCGCCGATGCCCAGCGCCTCGCGGGTCTGTGCCGCGTTCAGACCCAGCGCACGCGCACCCACGGCCGCGGTCCCGACCGCGCCCCACGAGCCCGAGGCATGGTATTCGGGCACCGTGGCGTGCTGGACCGCCGCAACCCGGCAGCCGATCTCGTAGCCGATCACGGTCTGGAGCAGCAGCTCCTCTCCGGCCTCGATCGCCTCGGCCTCGCACATGGCCAGCGCCGCGGGGATCACATGGCAACCGGCATGCCCCTTCGACGGCCGCCAGCCATCATGGCCGTCGACCGCGTCGATGGTCGAGGCGGCGGCGAAGGCCGCGCCCGCCGGGCTGACCCTGCGTCCGTCGAACAGCAGCGACGCCGCCGCTGTCCCGGCGCCGAACAGCGCGGCGGCATGGTCCCGTGCGATGCGCGAGCTTTCGGTCCGCGTCGCCGCGGCCGCAACGCCCAGCGTGTCGAGCAGCGCGATCCGCGCGGCATGGCGCACGTCCTGCGGCAGGTCGGCGAAGCGAAGCTCGTGGATGAACTGGGTTGCCATGGCGCGTCCTCCCCTCATGGTTGCACGAGACTCCCACGTCGGCGGGTGGCCGCGCTGCACGAAATGTCCGGCCTTGCGACAACTTCGCGACAGCATGGCCGCATCCATCGCCGCGGCGGGCGACGGATCTGCGGAAAATGATGGTGCCGGGCAGCGAAGAGGCGCAGGCGCCCGATTCTTTCGAATCGGCGCATAGTTGGTCTGGATTCCGGTCCACTCCCTGCTACTCTCACGCCTGCGTTTGCGACAGGAACATACCTGGCAAGACATCAACAACACGACAAGGGAGTGGACACACCATGACGATCGGCAAGCTCAAGCTGACCGCGCTGGTCGCCGTAGCCGCCGCATTCGGCGCAACCGAGGCAATGGCAACGACCTGGAACGTCTCGGTCTGGGGCAAGCGGCGCGCCTTCACCGAGCACATCCACAAGCTCGGCGACCTCGTGGCGGAAAAGACCAACGGAGAGTTCACCTTCAACATCTCCTACGGTGGTCTCTCCAACGAGAAGGAGAACCTCGACGGCATCTCGATCGGCGCGTTCGAGATGGCGCAGTTCTGCGCCGGGTATCACCCCGACAAGAACCCGACCCTGACGGTGCTCGAACTGCCGTTCCTCGGCGTCAACACGCTCGAGGAAGAGGTCGCGGTCTCGAACGCCGTCTACGGTCATCCGGCGACGCAGAAGGATCTCGCGCGCTGGAATGCCCGGCTCCTCATGACCTCGCCCATGCCGCAGTACAACGTGGCCGGCGTCGGCAAGGCGCCCGAGAAGCTCGAGGACTACCAGGGCATGCGCATCCGTGCGACCGGAGGCATCGGCGAGGCATTCCGCACCATCGGCGCGACGCCGACCTCGGTCACCTCGGCCGAGGCCTACAACGCGATGGAATCGGGCGTCGTCGACTCGGTCGCTTTCGCGCAGCACGCGCATTTCAGCTTCCGCACGATCGACCTCGCCAAGTGGTGGACGACCAACCTTAACCCCGGCACCGTGAACTGCCCGGTGGTGGTCAACATCGACGCGTACGAGGCGCTGTCCGATGCCGAGCGCCAGGCGCTCGACGAGTCGATCGACGAGGCGATCGCCTACTACATCGAGAACTATGGCGAGGTGTTCAAGAAGTGGGAGGCCGCGCTCAACGAGAAGGGCGTGCAGCGCGTCACCTACACTGACGATCAGATCGCCGTTTTCGAGGAGCAGGCGGCAGGCGCCATCCGCAAGCAGTGGCTCGAGGAGATGACGGCGCAGGGTCTGCCGGCGGAAGAGCTGCTGCAGACCGTCAAGGACGCTCTCAAGGAGTCCCGCGGCGGCAGCTGAGCCGGCGCATCCGGGCGGCGCCCCGAGCGGGAGCGCCGCCCGCACCGCTTCCATAAAATCGGAACACTCAGGGAGGGCGGAGCCATGACGGCACAATCCGTTCTTGAGGACGGCTCAGCCGTCAGCCGCGCAGACCGCGCGCTCTTCGTCGTCGAGCGGGCGATGGCGTTGCTCGCCGGGATGACCATCCTCGGCGTGATGTTCGTCTCGGTCGCCAACATCCTCGGGCGCAAGCTCTTGAACATGCCGGTGCCGGGCTTCGTCGACTGGATGGAGCAGGCGGTGCCGCTGATCGCCTTCTTCGGCATCGCCTTCTGTCAGCGCCTCGGCGGGCACATCCGCATGGACCTCGTCCTGGGCAATCTCAAGGGCCGGTCGGTCTGGATCTTCGAGTTCATCGGCATCCTCGTGATCCTGGCCATCAGCATCGTCATCATGTGGGGCAGCTGGCTGCATTTCGAGCGCTCGTTCGACTGGAACGCGCCGATGTGGAGCCGCGACTCGACCATCGACATCGGCCTGCCGATCTGGCCCATCAAGCTGGTGGTGCCGGTCATGCTCGGCTTCCTCTGCCTGCGCTGCATCCTGCAGCTTTGGGCCTATGCCGTCGCCATCCGCGACGGCGGCGACCGGCCGGTTGCCGTGCCGCTGATCGAGACCGCGGCCGAGCAGGCCCAGCACGAGGCCGAGACCGTCTCGGGCCTCGATGACGACGCGGCCAGCGCGGAGGGTTCGCGATGACCCACGCAACCGAGATCTCGATCCTCCTTGCCGGCGTCCTGATCGCCTTCGTGCTTGTCGGCGTCCGCGTCGCCTTCGCGACCGCGCTGGTCGGCTTCATCGGCCTGTGGTCGATCTTCGCGGTCGACCGCGGGCAGGGCTTCGACCGAGGCTTCTTCACGGCGCTGCAGATCGCGGGGCAGGTGCCGCATTCGAAGATGTCGAGCCATGTGCTCGGCCTGATCCCGACCTTCATCCTGATCGGCTTCCTCGCCTACTACGCGGGCTTCACGCGCGCGCTGTTCGAAGCCGCGAAACGCTGGGCCGGGTGGATGCCGGGGGGGCTCGGCGTCTCCACCGTCTTCGCCACCGCGGGCTTTGCCGCCGTGTCGGGCGCCTCGGTCGCGACCTCGGCGGTGTTCGCGCGCGTCGCGATCCCCGAGATGCTCAAGCTCGGCTACGACAAGCGCTTCGCCGCGGGCGTGGTGGCGGCAGGCGGCACGCTCGCCTCGCTGATCCCGCCTTCGGCGATCCTGGTGATCTACGCGATCATCACCGAAAGCTCGGTCGGGCAGCTCCTGATGGCGGGCTTCCTGCCCGGGCTCGTGTCGGCGGTGATCTATGCGGGGCTGATCATCGGGCTGGCGCGCTGGCGCGGCGACCTCGGGCCGCCGGTACGCGGGTTCACCTGGCGCGAGCGGTTCGAGAGCCTGCCCGGCGCGCTGCCGATCATGTTCGTCGTCTTCATCATCATCTTCTGCATCTATGGCGGCTGGGGCACGCCGACCGAGGCGGGCGCGCTCGGCGCCTTCGTGGTGCTGGTGATGGCGATCCAGCGCGGCATGCGCTGGGGGCAGCTCAAGGGCGCGCTGTTCGAGTCCGCAAAGCTCTCGGCGATGATCTTCACGATGATCTGGGGCGTGCTGATCTATGTGCGCTATCTGGGCTTCGCCGACCTTCCCGGGCAGTTCGCCGCCTGGATCGGGGGGCTCGAGCAGTCCCCGATGCTGACGCTGATGATCATCCTTGGCGCCTATGTCGTGCTGGGCATGTTCATGGATGCGATCGGCATGCTGATCCTGACGCTGCCGATCACCTTCCCGGCGGTGATCGCGCTCAATGGCGGCCTCAACGTCACGGCCGAGACCTCGGCGCTCGGCATGTCGGCCGATCAGTGCGCGGTCTGGTTCGGGATCATCGTGGTCAAGATGGCCGAGTTGTGCCTGATCACGCCACCGATCGGGCTCAACTGCTTCGTCGTGGCCGGCGTCGCGGGCGAGCGGCACGACATCTCGGTGCAGGACGTGTTCCGGGGCGCTTCGCCGTTCTTCATCGCCGACGTGGTCACCGTGGCGGTGCTGATCGCGTTCCCGGGTATCGTGCTCTGGCTGCCATCACTGATCGCACCCTGAGCCATCACGAAATGTCGATTGCAGTGGCCGGCCGTGCCCGGCCACTGTTTTCCCCTCCGGCCGGTCGGGCGCCGGTCGCGCAACGCAGGGGGGATACCATGACCGCCAGCTATCGCATCGTGATCGCGCAGAAGGCCTATTCCAGCTGGTCGATGCGCGGATGGCTCTTGCTGGCCGCCTTCGGTCTGGGCTTCGAGGAGCGTCTCGTTCGCCTCTACACGCCCGAGTTCGAGGCGATGCAGCGCGATCTCGCGCCGGCACGCACGGTCCCGATCCTCGAGATCACCGAAGGCGCGCGCACGGTGCGTCTGTGGGACAGCCTCGCGATCGCCGAGACGCTGGCCGAGCGGCACCCGGATGCGGGCATCTGGCCCGCCGATCCCGACCATCGCGCGCTGGCGCGCAGCCTCGCGGCCGAGATGCATGCCGGGTTCCAGATGCTGCGGGGCGCCTGCCCGATGAACCTGCACCGCCGGGGGCGGGCGCTGGCGGCGCCGCCCGATGGCCTCGACGCCGATCTCGCGCGGCTTGCGGAGCTCTGGACGCATGCGCTGGCAGTGACCGGCGGGCCGTGGCTTGGCGGCGCGGCCTTCTCGGCGGCCGATGTCTTTTTCGCGCCGGTGGCGACGCGGCTCGAGAGCTACGCGCTGCTGACCTCCGCGACCGAGCCCTATGCGCGCCGCCTGCTCGCGCACCCCGCCGTCGCGCGCTGGATCGCCGACGGGCGGGACGATCCCGAGCGCATCGCGCGCTACGAGGCCGTTGGCTGACGACCCCGCCGCACCGCCGGCAGGCTCCGGCGCGGCACGCGCGTTTCTGTGCCAATCTCGGGCAATGGGGCGCCATGTCGTCTGCGCAAGGGGTTTTTGGGCTTGCCGCACCCCACCTCATTCTCCAATGTGAGCGACCACGGCGGCGCAAGACCGCCGGCATGGGGGGTCCCATAGGTCAGCCATATGGAGGTATCATGGTCGGAGAGGGCGACAAGTTCGAGGTCTATCAAGACAAACGGGGAGAGTGGCGCTGGCGCCGCATCTCGTCGGCGAACGGCCGGATCGTGGGAGCGGCATGCGAGGGCTACAAGTCCAAGTCGGACTGCGAAGCCAACATGAACCGCGGACCCAACCCCAAGGATAAGTGGGAAATCTACAAGGACAAGCGCGGCCAGTGGCGCTGGCGCCGGATGGCCTCGAACGGCAAGATCATCGGCGCGGCTTCCGAGGGCTATAACGCCAAGGCGGATGCCGAGGCGAATGCCGCGCGACAGGGCTACACCCCGGGCTGAGCCGCAGCGCTGCCCGATTCAGGTGCCCCTCGACCCGTGTTGACGGACCACGCGTCCCGGTGCCCACCACCGGGAACACTCATGGTGCGGGTGGGCCGAAGGACCATCCCTCCTCGCCGTTGACCCAGATCGTTCCGTCCCTGAACTCGAGGTCGCTGACCAGCGTCTGCGGCGTCGCGCCCGGCTGGGTGTAGTTCGCCGCGATCGCCGTCGCCAGCTGCGCGGCCGAGATGTCCAGCAACCCCGCGCGGACCAGTTCGCCCACCAGTTCCATGCTGCGCGTCAGCGTCAGCGTCAGCCGGCCGACGGGCCGGTTCGCCGGCTGCAGGAACTCGAGATCGCCGCGCAGTTCGGCCGAGGCCCCCAGCAGCGACAGGTCCGCGCTGCGCAGCGTCAGGTTGCCCAGCTCCGCGCCCATCGGCAGGCCTGTCTCCTCGTCCGCCAGCATCCGCGCGGTGCCGAGCAGGTCGAGGATGACCTCGCCGGGCGCCCGCACCAGCGCTTCCTCGGGGTCGATGGCGCGCCACAGCCCGGCATCGGGCGTGATCTTTCCCATAGCAATGCGCAGGGCAAGTTCGTCCATCGCCTCGGCCGGCATCAGCGGCGAGCGGTAGACCGTCTCGATCCGGTCGATCACCGCCGCGCCCTGCAGCCGGATCGACGGGTCGCCCGGCACGAGCTCGAGACGGTTGTTCTCGCTCGACGACGACAGCGAGAGCTGCCCGCCCTCGATGCGGAACACGCCGCCGGTTGCCCCGCTCGACAAGCTGAGCCGGCCGCTCTGCGGGATGTCGGCCGCGCCGACCGCGCCCTCGATCCGCGTCCCCTCGGCCTGCAGCGTTGCCGCCAGCCGGCCCCCGCCCGGGGCGCCCGCCAGAACCGCCAGCACGGCGGCGGGGGTGCGCTGGTCCGTCGTCGCCGTCAGGCCGAGCCGCTGGGCACCTCCCTCGAGCCGGGTGGGGGCGCCGGTCTCGGTCTCGCCGGTCACGAGGTAGTCGACCGATCCCACGGCAAGACGAAGGGCGGTCTCCGCGCCCTGTGCGGCCATGGGCAGGTCCAGCGTCGCGTCGATCTGCCCAAGCTCGATGGCCGCGTTCAGCGCTTGGCCCTCGGCTGCATGCACCGCCAGCGCGGACTTTGCCCGGACCGCCATCGCCGCCGGCCGCGCCTCGGCGAAGCGCTGCTCGACCACCATCTCCTCGGTCTCGAACTCGACCCTGACCGGGTCGGCACCTTCGGCGGCGTCCGCGCCGGGCAGTTCGACGAAGAATGTGGGCGGAAGGCGGTAGAGCACGCGCTCCACGTCGCCCAGATCCGTTGTGGCGGTCACCACCGGAAGCTGCGCCGTCAGGCCGCTCGCGCGGTCGCTGAGCGCGATCTCGCGCAGCTCGACCTCATAGCCGAAGGGAAAGCCGCCGATGAGCGGCGGCTGGTGCTCGACCTCGATCCCCTGGGCCAGCAGCCGCTCGCGCTCGAGGTCGAGCCGCTCGGCAAGCTCGCCGCGCCCCGTGAACCACAGGGCGCTCCAGCCCGCCGCTGCGAGAACGAGGGTCGAGCCCCCGTAGATTGCCGCTCGGCGCATCCGCGTCTCTCCCGCCTCTTGCCGCCCCGCCGTGCGCAGGGTCATTCCGATGTCAGTCCGCCGTCATTCCGTTCCGGATCCGCCCAGCGGCGTCGTCGCCCGGCCGATCATCGCGCGCGTCACCCAGATCAACTCGCGCTCGGCACGCGTGATAGCGACATAGGCCAGGCGCTTCCACAGCGGAAGACCAGCCTCGATCTGTCCGGCGCGCGAGGCGGCCCACAGATCGGGCGCAAACACCTGCACGCGCGGCCATTGCGAGCCCTGCGCCTTGTGGATCGTGACCGCGGCGCCATGCAGGAACAGGGCGCCCATCCGCGCGGCCGACACCAGCACCGGCTCGGCGCCGTCGGGCTGCTCGATCTGGATGATCGAGCCCACGTTCACGCCCGGCTCGCCGGTCCCGAGGATGCGCACCTTCTGGTAGGCGGGCTTCGAGCCGGGGCCGAGATAGATCGCCTGCGCCCCCTTGATCAGCCCGCGCGCTTCCAGCGCGATGCGCTCCTTGCGGCGCTTGAGCGGCAGCTCGAGCCCGTCGCAGATCAGCGGCTCGCCCGGCACCAGGCTCTCGGGCGGAATGCCGTGCGCGGCGCGGAAGGCCGCGATCAGCCTCAGCCGCGTCTTGTTGCGCCAGACCAGCATCGGGCTTTCGCACATCAGGTCGGCATCGGCGCGGGGCGCGATCACGACGCGCTCGTCCTTCGCCGCGCGCTCGCGCACTGCCTCCTCGAAGGCCTCGAAATCGAGGCCCTCGCGGCCCAGCAGATGTGCGAGATCGAGGATCGGGCTGTCCCCCGCCTGGCGGTGAATGCGCTCGAGCCGGAGGCGCCGATCGTCGGGAAGGCCGTCGAACACCATCGCGCCGCGCTCGCCCACCGGGGCCAGCTGCGCGGGATCGCCGAACAGGATGACGAGCCCGAAGATCTCCCTGAGGTCCTCGAGCTGGCGTGGCTCGAGCATCGAGGCCTCGTCGACCAGCGCGATGTCGAGCGGCTCGTCTCGCCGTTTCCAGCCGGTGATGAAGTCCGATCCCCGGACACCCGCGGCGGCGAGCGCGCTGGCGACCGAGCCGTGGCTCTCGAACGACGCCTTGGCGCGGTCCAGCGCGTCGGGGGTCATCACTTCGGTCGAGGGCTTCTCGCGCCGCTCGCCGGCGATCCACTCGGCGATCTCCTCGAAGTCCGGATCGTAGACCGGCGTGTAGACGATGCGGTGGATCGTGGTGGCGGGCACGGCGCGCGCCTGCAGGACGGAGGCCGCCTTGTTGGTCGGCGCCAGCACCGCGAAGGACCGCGCCTCGCGCCGCTTCGGCTCGTAATCTGGTCGCACGGTGCGCAGGCCCGCGGCGGCGAGCTCATGCGCCAGCTGGGCCAGCAGCACCGTCTTGCCCGAGCCCGCCTTGCCGGTGACCGCCAGCACTTCGCCATCGGTGCCCTCGGCCGTGCGCGGGGTCGTGCCGCCCTCCGCAAGGTCGACGCCATGCGCGGCGAGGCGCGCCGACAGGACCTCCCAGGCGGCGGCCTGGTCGGACGAAAGCGGGATGGGTTCGGGCCGGGTCTCGAGCATTGCTCCTGTCTAAGGCGGCATCCGCCGCGCGGCCAGTGCGTTTCACGCCCGCCGCCGCCGCATGGCATTTCCTGTCGCTCCGACGGGTGGCTGCAACATCACGGTGCCAAAAAAGCATGCCGCGCCGGGTGCACCCCGGCGCGGCGTTGGCGTCTCCCTCCCGGACCTGGGCCGGTTCTTGGTTATTGCGACGCGGCCTCGCGCGCATCCTCGATGGTGCGCAGGCCCGTCGTGGGTGCCGAGACCAGCACCGCCATGTTCCCCGGCTTGTGCTCGTTTCTCATCATCTTCATGTGGGCTTCCGGAATGCCCGCCCAGTCGAAGACCTCGGACATGCAGGGATCCAGCCGGCGTTCGAGCATCAGCTTGTTCGCGGCCGAGGCCTGCTTGAGATTGGCGAAGTGGCTGCCCTGCACGCGCTTCTGGTGCATCCACAGGTACCGCACGTCGAAGGTCAGGTTGTAGCCCGTGGTGCCCGCGCAGATCACCACCATGCCGCCGCGCTTCACGACGAAGACCGAGACCGGGAAGGTCGCCTCGCCCGGGTGCTCGAACACCATGTCGACATTGTTGCCCTTGCCGGTGATGTCCCAGATGGCCTTGCCGAACTTGCGCGCCTCGGTGAACCACTCCTTGTATTCGGGGGTGTTCACCTTCGGCAGCTGGCCCCAGCACTTGAAGTCCTTGCGGTTGATCACGCCCTTGGCGCCGAGGCCCAGCACGAAGTCGCGCTTGTCCTCGTCCGAGATGATGCCGATCGCGTTCGCTCCCGCGGTGTTGATCAGCTGGATCGCGTAGGAGCCGAGCCCGCCCGAGGCCCCCCAGACCAGCACGTTGTCGCCGGGCTTGAGGTCATGCGGCTCGTGGCCGAACAGCATGCGGTAGGCGGTGGCCAGCGTCAGCGTGTAGCAGGCCGCCTCCTCCCAGGTCAGGTGCTTGGGGCGCGCCATCAACTGCTGCGCCTGCACCCGGGTGAACTGCGCGAACGAGCCGTCGGGCGTCTCGTAGCCCCAGATGCGCTGGCTGGGCGAGTACATCGGGTCGCCGCCGTTGCACTCCTCGTCGTCGCCATCGTCCTGGTTGCAGTGGATGACGACCTCGTCACCCACCTTCCAGCGCTTCACCTTGTCGCCGACCTTCCAGACGATGCCCGAGGCATCCGAACCTGCGATGTGATAGGGTGCGCCATGCCCGTCGAAGGGGCTGATCGGCTTGCCCAGCGCGGCCCAGACGCCGTTGTAGTTGACGCCAGCCGCCATCACGAGAACCAGCACCTCGTTGCTGTCGACCTCGGGGGTGTCGACGACTTCGACCTGCATCGCGGTGTCCGGCTCACCATGGCGTTCCTTGCGGATGCACCAGGCGTACATCTGCGCGGGCACATGGCCCAGGGGCGGGATCTCGCCAACTTCGTAGAGATCCTTCAGCGGGGCTTGGGTGGCCGAGGCGCCGTCCATGTCTCGTCTCCTGCGGTGGCGTTGCCCGGCCACGCCGCGCAACAATCGTTCAAAATCGATCTTTCCGCGTTAATGACATTGCCGTTGCATCTGCGCAAGGGCTTTTGTGCAGCGCGACAGGAGAAAGCTTGATGCCCTGCATTCGGGCGCGTATCACCGCGAGAAACGCGCAGTTTCCGACAAAATCCGACGAAAACTTGCTGTCATAGCGCCAACCGAGACATAAAATTTCAATCCATTTTGCGCTGCGCTGCGAAATAAGCTAGAGCGGCAGGAGCCGATTCTCCACGAATCGACCATGACCCTTCGGAGAGGCACACCATGACCGAGCGCGACCGCCCCTGGCTCTTCCGCACCTATGCCGGCCATTCGACCGCGGCCAGGTCGAACGAGCTTTACCGCGCGAACCTCGCCAAGGGGCAGACCGGGCTTTCGGTCGCCTTCGACCTGCCGACCCAGACCGGCTATGACAGTGACGATCCGCTGGCGCGGGGCGAGGTGGGCAAGGTTGGCGTGCCGGTCAGCCATATCGGCGACATGCGCACGCTGTTCGACCAGATTCCGCTCGAGGAAATGAACACCTCGATGACGATCAACGCGACGGCGGCCTGGCTGCTGGCGCTCTATGTCGCGGTCGCCGAGGAGCAGGGCGCCGACATCTCTCGCCTCCAGGGCACGGTGCAGAACGACATCATCAAGGAATATCTCAGCCGCGGCACCTATGTCTTCCCGCCCGAGCCCAGCCTGCGCCTGATCGGCGACGTCGCGGCCTACTGCTATGCCGAGGTTCCGAAATGGAACCCGATGAACGTGTGCAGCTATCACCTGCAGGAGGCGGGCGCGACGCCCGAGCAGGAACTGGCCTTCGCGCTCGCCACCGCCTGCGCGGTGCTGGACGAGGTGCGCCCCCGCGTCAGCGCCGAGGACTTCCCCGGCATCGTCGGGCGCATCTCGTTCTTTGTGAACGCCGGCATCCGCTTCGTCACCGAGATGTGCAAGATGCGCGCCTTCGTCGACCTGTGGGACGAGATCTGCGAGACCCGATACGGGGTGAGCGACCCGAAACTGCGCCGCTTCCGCTATGGCGTTCAGGTGAACAGCCTCGGGCTCACCGAGCAGCAGCCCGAGAACAACGTCTACCGCATCCTGATCGAGATGCTGGCCGTGACGCTGTCGAAGAAGGCGCGCGCCCGCGCGGTGCAGCTGCCCGCCTGGAACGAGGCGCTGGGCCTGCCGCGTCCCTGGGACCAGCAGTGGTCGCTGCGGATGCAGCAGATCCTGGCCTACGAGACCGACCTCCTGGAGTTCGGCGACCTCTTCGACGGCAACCCCGCGGTGGACGCCAGGGTCGAGGCGCTGAAGGCCGGGGCCCGCGACGAGCTTGCCAAGATCGACGAGATGGGCGGCGCGGTTGCGGCCATCGACCACATGAAGGGCGCGCTGGTCGAGTCGAACACCCGCCGTCTCGCCGCCATCGAGGCGGGCGAGATCACCGTGGTCGGCGTCAACCGCTTCACCGGCACCGAGCCGTCGCCGCTGACCGCGGGCGAGGGCGGCATCCTCGTCGTCGATCCGGCCGTCGAGGCCGAGCAGGTCGAGCGGCTGAAGGATTGGCGCGCGGGCCGCGACGAGGCGGCGGCCCGTGCGGCCATCGACGCGCTGGCGCGCGCCGCGCGCGAGGGCGAGAACATCATGCCCCCGTCGATCGCCGCCGCGAAGGCGGGCGTCACGACCGGCGAATGGGGCCGCGTCATGCGCGAGGCGTTCGGCGAGTATCGCGCGCCGACCGGTGTGGGCAAGGCCGTCTCGGCCTCGTCCGAGGGGCTCGACGCGATCCGCGCCGACGTCGATGCGGTGTCGCGCAGGCTCGGACGGCGGATCAAGTTCCTCGTCGGCAAGCCGGGTCTCGACGGCCATTCGAACGGCGCCGAGCAGATCGCCGTCCGCGCGCGCGACTGCGGGATGGAGGTGGTCTACGAGGGCATCCGCCTCACGCCCGCCCAGATCGTCAACGCGGCGCTTGAGGAAGGCGCACATGTGGTCGGCCTGTCGATCCTCTCGGGCAGCCACATGGAACTGGTCACCGAGGTGGTCGAGCGCATGCGCGCCGCCGGCCTCGACGATGTGCCGGTGGTCGCGGGCGGCATCATCCCCGAGGAGGACGCCCGCGCCCTGATGGCGGCTGGTGTCGCGCGGGTCTACACGCCCAAGGATTTCGAGCTCAACCGGATCATGGCCGATATCGTCAAGCTGGTGGGCGAGGGAGCGATGGAGGCAGCGTGAGCCGGGCCTTCACAAAGGAGGATGACGGCTCCGCCCCCGAGGTTCTGCCGGACCTGCCGCAGAGCCCGCATCCCAACTACGTGACGCCCCAGGGGCTCGCGGCGCTCCAGCAGCGCCTCGCGGCAACGCGTGCCGAGCTTGCGGCGCTGAAGGCGCGGGGCGATGACCTCGCGGTGCGCTCGCCCATCGCGGTCGCCGAGCGCGATCTGCGGTTCATCGAGGAGCGCCTGCGCCGCGCGATCCCGGTGGATCCCGCCGCCCAGCCGCCCGGCATCGTCGCCTTCGGGGCCGAGGTCACGGTCGAGGACGAGGCGGGTGCCTCCCGCGTCTTCCGCATCGTCGGCGAGGACGAGGCAGATCCCGCCGAGGGGTTGATCACCGCCTTCTCGCCGCTGGGGCGCGCGCTGATCGGGCTGCAGGTGGGCGACCTGGCGGTGTGGGAGCGCCCGGCGGGGCGCATCGAGCTCGAGATCACCGCGATCCGTTTCGTCTGAGGCAAGGATCGCAGCCGCGAGCCTGACCCGGGGCTCGATTCGCGGCGACTCTTCGATCCCCCCTCCAGAGATCCGCGCCCAGACTCAGGCGGCCGCGGCGCGACGCAATGGGGGCGCGTCAGTGTACCATGTCTTTGCTTGGCGAAATCGCCGGCTTTCACACGCCGATCCGATTTGAAAATCGTTTTAATTCAATGTGATGAATTCACTTTCACGCGTGAAAGCTCTACCGGCAGAGGGCCGCTTGGCCTCACACCGACCGCAACCACTCATCCACCCGGCTCACGAATTCCTCGGGCTTCTCGGCATGCAGCCAGTGGCCCGCGCCGTCGATTGCCTCGATTTCGGCCTCGGGGAAGAGCGCGCGGATGCGCGGCTGGGTCTCGGGGGCGACGTAGTCCGAGGCCGCGCCATGCAGGAAGAAGGCGGGGCCCTCATAGGCGCTCTCGGGCAGGTCGGCGGGGAAGCTCAGGATCGTCTCCATGTTCGCCTCGAGCGCGGCGAGGTTGAGGCGCCATTTCGCGACGCCCTGCTTCAGCTCGAGGCCCTGGAGGATGAAGGCGCGCAGGCCCGCATCCGGGACCGCGTCGGCCAGCAGCGGGTCGGCGTCCGAGCGGCGCGTGACCCTTCCCAGGTCGAGCGCGCGCATCGCCCGGACATAGCCCAGATGCGAGTGGGCATAGGCGACGGGCGCGATGTCCGCGACCACCAGCGCCGCCACCAGCCCGGGTTCGCTCAGCGCGAGGGTCATCGCAGCCTTGCCGCCCATCGAGTGCCCCAGCACCGAGGCCCGTCCGCCGCAGTGCCGCTCGATCGCGTCGGCGAGATCCTCGGCCATCGCCTCGTAGCTCATCACCGGGTCCCATGGGCTGGCGCCATGGTTACGCATGTCGAGCGCCACCACCTGCCGTGTCCCGGCAAGGCGCCGCGCCAGGGTGTGGAAGTTGCGACCCTGGCCGAACAGCCCATGGGCGATCAGGAGCGGCGGCTCGGTCTCGGCGCCGGCGGCGGGATAGTCCAGATGGGCGAGGGTCACGGGCATGGCAAAGGCTCCAGCGCAGGGGCGAACGCGCGCGTCAGGGGTTAGCCGCAGGGGCAGGGCGATGCAAGACGCCTCGACCGTGCCGCACGCCGATACACGAGGCTGGCGCGCCACCGCACCGCGCGCCATGCTGGCGCCATGGCGCGCGTTCTGATGACGGGCTTCGAGCCCTTCCGGCACTGGCAGGTCAATTCGAGCTGGGAGGCGGTGCGCCTGCTGGGCGGTCGGCTGCGCGACGTCGCGGCGGCCTGTCTGCCCGTCGAGCATCACGCGGCGGCGCAAGCAGTGCGCGAGCTGATCGCCCGCGAGGGGCCCGAGGTGGTGCTGCTCGCCGGCCTCGCGCCCGACCCGGTGCTGCGGCTCGAGACGGTTGCCCGCCCCGGCCCGCTCGCGCCCTGGGCCGGCGGGGTGCGGCGTGGGCGCTGGGGTTGGCCGGAAGCGCTGGGCGCCCTCAGGTCGGCGGGGCTGCCCGTTCGGGTGTCGCGCGATGCGGGCGGCTATGTCTGCGACACGACCTACTGGGCGGCGCTGGGTGAGGGTCCGCGCCGCGTCGCCTTCATGCACCTGCCGCCGCCGGGACCGGTCTGGACGCCCGAGCGCGCCGCGCGCGCCCTGTCGGCGGCACTGGCCGGTGCGGGGCTGCGGGAGAGATGACGCAGCCCTCGCGCCGGAAGTCCGCCGCGGAAACCGTGTGCCGCGCCGCGCCTCAGCGGATCTCGGAGGGCGGGACGACCTCGTGCCCCGGTGCCTTTGGCAGGTCGTCGACCAGTTCGTCCGGGAAGCCCGGCGCGGTGACCATGGTGCCCGTGACCTCCTCGATGCGGCGGATGATGTCGTCCGACTGCGCATTCGGGCCGTAGCGCCGGGCACCGTCCTCGAACAGGCGGATCAGCAGCGGGTTGAGATCGAGCGGCACGCCCGTTCGGTCGGCGATGGCCTGGAACAGGCCGATGTCCTTGAGCACGAGCTGCATCGTGAAGTCGATCTTGCGCGAGCCCGAGAGGATCAGCTTGCTCTCGGTCTCGTGGGTGAAGGAGTTGCCCGACGAGATGCGGATTGCCTCGTAGGTGGTGGCGAGGTCCATGCCCGCCGCCTGCATCACCGCGAGCGCCTCGCACAGCGAGACGAGATTCGCCGTCGCCAGCACGTTGGTCATCACCTTCAGCGTCGAGGCGGTGCCGAGCGCCCCGCAATGCAGGATCTCGTGGCCCATCAGGCCCAGGACGGGCAGCAGGCGCTCGAACACCTCGCGCTCGCAGCCGGCAAGGATCGCGATGTTGCCCGACGCGGCGCGGTGCACGCCCCCGGTCACCGGGCAGTCGGCGGCATGGCCGCCGCGCTCGGCCACCTTGGCCCCGATGCGGCGGACCTCGTCGGCGTCGGTGGTCGACATCTCGACCCAGATGGTGCCGGGCCACATCGCCGAGAGGACGCCGTCCTCGCCCTCCATCACCGCGGCCGAGGCTGCGGGCGAGGGCAGGCAGGTGACGATCAGGTCGCAGCTTGCGGCCATCGCGGCGGGGCTGTCGCCCCAGGTCGCGCCCTTCCCGACCAGGGAATCCCCCGCCTTGCGGTCGAGGTCCCGAACGGTGAGGTCGATCCCGCCCCTGAGCAGCGAGGCGGCAAGCTTTCCCCCGACATTGCCGAGGCCGATGAAACCGGTCTTCATGGTTGTCCCCTGTCCTGCTGCGCCGTTCTGCGCGCTTTGTGTGTGTCTGGATGGTTCGGGCGGCTCCGGCCCGTCGGCGGGCCGGACGGCGCCGGGTCAGAAGTCGGTCGGCGCGCCGCCCTCGGCCTTGCGCCGGTCGACGAAGGCATCAAGCTCCTCGCGGATGGCGGGGTCCATGGCGGGCGGCTCGAACTCGGCCAGGATCTGCTTCCACATCCGGTTGGCGCGCTCGGGCGTCTGGACCGAGCCGCTCTCCTCCCAGGTCTCGAAGTTGCGCCAGTCCGACAGGAAGGGCGCATAGAAGGCGGTCTCGTAGCGGCTCTGGGTATGCTCGGCGCCGAAGAAGTGGCGCTGGCTCGGCGGCATCGCGTCGACCGCGCGGATCGCGTCGACGGCGAGGTCCTCCTCGGTCACGCCGATGGGCGTGTTGTAGGCGATGACCTGCTGAAGCGTCTCGCAATCCATCACGAACTTCTCGAAGCTTGCGCAGAGCCCGCCCTCGAGCCAGCCCGCCGCGTGGTAGACGACATTGGCGTGGCCGGTCACGCAGGCCCAGAGAGAGAAGGCGCTCTCCCACGCGGCCTGGGCGTCGGGGCAGTTCGCGGCGCAAGCATTCGAGGCGCGCATCGGCAGGTTGTAGAAACGCGCCATCTGCCCCGACATCTGGGTCGCGCGCATGTATTCGGGCGTGCCGAAAGCGGGCGCGCCCGAGCGCATATCGACGTTCGAGGTGAACGAGCCCATGACCACGGGGCAGCCCGGGCGGATGTGCTGGAGAAGCACGATTGCCGCCAGCGCCTCGGCGGTCTGCTGGGCGATCGCGCCCGCCAGCGTAACCGGCGCCATGGCGCCCGCCAGCGTGAAGGGGGTCACGAACACCGGCTGATTGCGCGCGGCCAGCCGCATCGCGCCGTCGAGCATGGGCCAATCGTGCTTGAGCGGCGAGGTCGAGTTGATGTTGGTGTACATCCGCGGCGACGCCTCGAACTCCTCGTGGCTGAGGCCGCCGGCGATGCGGATCATCTCCATCGCGTCCTCGACGCGCTCGGTGCCCAGCGAGTAGGCGTGCACCACCTTGTCGCCCAGCACCAGCTTGTCGCGAATGCAGTCGAGATGGCGCACAGCGGGGTGGATGTCGACCGGCTCGACCGGGTAGCCGCCCAGCATGTGGATGCAGTTGAAATGCTGGCTGAGGCGGATGAGGTTATGGAAATCCTCGGTATTTCCCGCGCGCCGCCCTCGGTCGAGGTCCGAGCAGTTGGGCGGCGACGAGACGTTGACGAAGACCTGCGACCGTCCGCCGATCTCGATCCGGCGCTCGGGATTGCGGGGCGTGATGGTGAAGCGCGACGGGGCCTTCGCCACCAGCTCGCGGACCATGTCGCGGCCCATGCGCACGCGCTCCGAGCCCTCGGTGACCTCGGCGCCTGCCCGCTTGAGATGCTGCCGCGCCTCGGGGTGGAGGAAGTCGATACCGATCTCCTCGAGGATGCGCATCGCGGCGTTGTCGACCGCGGCGACGCCCTCGGCGCTCAGCGGCTCGACCGGTGCATCGGTAAGGTGCGGAATGGTCCAGTCGAGCTGGCGCAGGCCGCCGCCACCGCCCCGGCGGCGCTGCCCTGCGCGGCCACCCCCACGTCGTGCGCGCGCGCCTGAGTCCACTTCGGTATTGTCGTCCTGAACCATGATCCGGCCTCCCTGTCACGCCGACAATGCGGCGGCGCGCGACGCCTTGGCGCGCACGGATGCGTCATCGACTGTCGCGTTTATGTTGTGCCGCGCGGTCGAACCGCAGTGCGCCGGTGGCGCTCAGCCAAGGCTGTCGAGCAGGTTGGGGAGGTCGCCGATCGAGGGAAGGATGTGATCGGCGTGAGGAGCGAGATCGGCGGCTGTCGCGGGGCCCGTGAGGACGCCGACGGCCAGCGCGGCGCCGGCAGGGGCGACCATCTCTAGGTCGTGCCTGCTGTCGCCCACCATGATCACGCCGGCGGGAGGGATCCCGGCCTGGCGCGCGAAGGCAAGGAGCATCGCCGGGTCGGGTTTCAACGCGTGGCCGCTGTCGTATCCCGAGATGAATCCGAACCGGTCGAGCGCGCCGGCGGTGGTCAGCTGAACGCGCGCGCCTTCCTCGGCGTCGTGGGTGGCGACACCCAGCGCGAGGCCGCGCGCGAGCAGGGAATCGAGCAGGCCGGGAAGATCGGGCACGGCCGGCACGAGGCCGCCGGGCCGCCGGGCAACCGCGAGCCCCGCGGCGTTCGCCATGCGCTCGATATGCTGCGCGCCGAGATCGGGTCTGTGGCGTGCCCAGATCGCTGCCGTCTCCGCCGTCGCGCCGGCGACGATCGGCGATCCCGGCATGAAGCGGCGGGTGGCCGGATCGAACCCGGCATCGGCAGCCATCCGCGCGCGGATGTGCGGCTCGGGCGCGAGTTCGTCCAGAAGCAGGTCGATCACGCCCGCCCAGGTCGCCTGGAAATCGAAGAGCGTGCCGTCCTTGTCGAAGAGTATGCCACGGATCACGGTTTCATCTCGTTGCCATGGGGTGTTGCTCAATCGCGTCCACGCTTCACCGGGTCGCATGGGCGCGGCAGGACATGTTGCGATTTTCGACCGAAAGATGCATCCTTTTGCATAGGTGTTGTATGCCGAATAATTGACGGAAACGCCGATTCGTTATATCGCCTTGCAAGCGAGAGTTGCGTGTAGAGGGTGTGGGTGAAATGAACTCGAAGAAAATTTGGACTACTCCTGTGGTTGCTCGGTTGCCGATCAGCGCGACCCAGTCCAACCCGTCGGGACAGGACAACAGCGGTTGCGGGAACAGCGGCAACAACGTTCCTTGCTCGTGACGGCCGCTGGGCGCTGCAACGGCTGAGGCAGCGGGACCACTGGCAACGTGGGAATCACGGTCGATCAGATTGTGCGTCGCTCGCCAGAACTGGTGAGCGCGTCCCTTGACGAGGCGACGGTCTTCATGAGCGTCGCCTCGGACAGCTATTTCATGCTCGAAGGTTCGGCCAGGGACATCTGGGACCTGATCGATGGCCAGCGAAAGGTCGGCGAGATCGTCGCACGCCTCACGGAAATCTACGACATCGATGCACAGGCTTGCGGGGCCGACGTTCTGGCCTTTCTTGCCACGCTTTCCGACAACGGAATGATCGAGATCACGGGATGACCCTGCGCGCGGCGTTGCGCGGCTTCATGGCGGTCCCGTGGCGCCGCAAGAGCCTTGCCGCCGAGGCATTCGCCGATCTCGTTTTCGCCGCGCTCGTGACCAGGCTGCCCGCTCGCAGATACGCGAGCCAGCTGGGCGATCTTCAGCGCGAGGTGGCTGACAGTGCCCCGGGCGAACCGGATCCGGCGCATTTGCGTGATGCCGCCGAGATCGGGCGGACCGTGTCGTCGGTCGCACGGCATCTGCCGTTCCGCGCGCTCTGCCTGCAGCAGGCGATCGCGGTGCGGCGAATGCTGCGGCGGCGCGGGATCACGGCCGAGGTGCGCCTCGGGGTCGATCCAGTGCGTGTCGCGGCGATGGCACGATCGCCGGGAACTGCGGCGGCGGCGTGCAAGACCGGCGATGGTGCGGCACATGCCTGGGTGCTGCTGGGCGACGAGGTGATTTGCGGCGCGCTGTCGGGCCTGCCGCGCTATGCCGTGGTCGGGCGGTTCCGGTGACCGGGCTCTCGGCGTGACTGGCTCGATGGAAGCGCGGGGTCTGCTCGCGCGGGTCAAAAGCCATGCTGGCAAGGTTGGGCGCGCAGTCTGGCGGCTGCGAAGCTCCGGCTTCCCCTGGTTCATTCCCGACGCGCATGCCTCGGCCGATGCGCTGCTGGTGCGCAGGGCGGCGCGGCGGCAGGTGCTGGCGGCATGGCCGACCGTCTTGCGGCCAGCAGCGGCGGCGATGATGTGTCTCACCTGGCCCATCACGACCCTTCGCATGGCGTGGGTCGAGTCGCGGCGCTGGGCGGATCCAACCTGCGGGGACGGGAGATGGCGGCTCTTCGCGCAGGCGACACACCTGGCGCTGCGTCACAATCTCTGGCCATGGGAGGCGATCGCGTTCAGACGGGCGGATGGCGCCAATCCGACGCCGGGCAATTGGCTGCCCGAGCATGAATACGTTGCCCTTGCCCGGTCCCTGGTGCCTCGTGAGGCCGTCCGCATGCTGGCCGACAAGCAGGGTTTCAAGCAATGGCTCGCGGCTCGCGACATTCCCGTTCCCCGCAGTGTCGCGGTGGTGTCCCGGGCAACCTACGCCGGGCGGGATCTAGCGGCGGCGCTCGGCCACGAACTGGAAGAGGGCGCCGCAATCGTCGTGAAGCCGCGCACGGGCTCGGCGTCGCGCGGCGTCGAGGCATGGTTGCCCGGGACGCGAGGGTTCTTGCGCGAGGCCGACGCGGCCGGCGCGGAAATTGAGCCTGAGGCAATGGCCCGGCTGCTTTGCGATCGGGCGCAGCGGGACGGAGATCTGATCGTCGAGTCACGCATTCCGCCCGGTGTCGAGTTCTCCCCGTATCTGGCGAAAGCGGTGCCGGTCCTTCGACTGACGACCGCGCAGGGGCCCGACGGCGGATCAGCGGTGCTGGCAGGTGCGATCCTCAAGATCGACGCCGAGGACGTTCTCGGCAGCGGTCCCGTGCATCTGCTGGAGGTTCGGGACGGGCAGGTGGTCGAGAGTGGCGGGGTGCTCGGCCGCCCCGCGTTCCGGCGCGTGACGGCCTTGAGGCCACCGGGCATCATGGGGATGACGGTTCCCGGCTGGCACGCCGCGGTCGGCATGGTCTGTTCGGCGCATGACGCGCTACCGTTTGGGATTCCCGCGATCGGCTGGGACGTCGCACTGGGCGGCGCGGGGCCGGTGGTGATCGAGGCCAACGTGATGATCAGCCTGTCGCCGCAACAGATCTTGTCCGGGGCGCCGGTCCTTGAGGGTCCCTTGGGACCGATGCTTGCATCATGGGTGCGTACGAGGCTCGCTCGTGGCGGCTGATGCCGACGATCGGGACAACGCGCTCGACAACGCGTGCCGAACGCGGGACAAAGTCGTGCATGGTGGGGACGCGTGCTCCGGCGATGAGAGCGCGGCGCGGTCGCGGCTCGGACCCGCGTCCGGTGTCGAGCCGGGCCAATGCGTCGAGGTGATGCAGGGAACAGGTTGGCGAGCGGAATGACGGGCAGCGCGCGCGATCGCGATACCGGCGGGGACGCGCCGTGATCCGGCGGCGGAAGAGCTGTCGGTACCGCGCGCACGGTCTGGTGTTCCGGTCGGAATTCGAGATCCCGGAGATGCGGTCCTGCGGCAAGGAAACGGCGCCGGATATCGAGATCGTTATCGACCGCACGGTGCGCGAGGCGGTCGAGCGCGCGGCGCGGCATGCGGCGGTCGCGCCCGAGGTGCCGGTCGTGCTGGCGGCGCCACCGGGCGAGAGCGGCGCCGGGTTCTTCGTGCCCGAGGTGGCAGGTTTCTGGGTGACCGACGGCACGATGATCCGCGTCGCGCCCGAGCCCGGCGCCGATGCCGGGATGATCACGCTCTACACCCTGGGCACGGCCGTCGGGCTTGCCCTGTTTCAGCGCGGTGCCTTCGTGATGCACGGCGCCTCGGTCGCGCATCGCGGACAGGCCACGCTGATTGTCGGGCAGAGCGGGGCGGGCAAGTCCACGCTCGCGGCGCGCCTGGGGCTCGCGGGTTGCCCGATCCTGGGCGATGATACCATCGCGCTCTGGCCTGCCGAGGGGGGCGGGCGCTTCCTGATCCATCCGGCGGGGACGAGCTTCAAGCTGTGGGGTGACGCGCTCGAAGCCGCGGGGCTCGCAACCGCCGCGCGCGGCGCGGTCGCCCGGCGCGTCGACAAGTTCTACCTCGACAACCCGCATCAGGCAGAGGACCGCGCGTATGAGCTGAGCGAGGTCCTGGTTCTCAAACGCGGTGCGTCTGGCGAGCCGCCAAGGATCGAGCCGCTTCCGTTGCTCGAGGCTGTCCGGGCGGTGACGGAGAACGTCTACCGACCGCAATTCGCGGAAGTCTATGGAATGCAGGCCGAGCAGTTCCGCCGCGCGGCGGCGCTTGCGTCGGATATCCCGGTCGCGCGGCTGATCAGGCCCTGGGATCATGCGGCAACCGAGAGCGTCGTCGACCTGCTGCGCGCGCATCTCGAGATTGCGGGACGGGGAACGGGCGGCGGAATGGCTGAGAAGGGAATGCCGGCCAGGCGGGGCATCGCGTGACAGTGGCGCGCGCTGAGCCGGCGGACGGGCAGGGCCGGGACCGCGACGCACGGCGCGCGTTGCTGCGCGTCTTTCGCGACTATGCGGGCTCCCGGCTTTGGGGCACTGCGGCGCTGGTTTTCGCGGCGGCCATCCTTGAAGGGGTCGGCGTGCTCCTGCTCGTGCCGCTTATCTCGCTGGTCCTCGGTGACGCGGCGGGCGCGGTCGCGGCAGGCCGGGCGGGCGAGATTGCGGCCGGGATCTTCTCGGCACTCGGCGTGCAGAGCAAGGAAGGCCAGCTTGCGCTTGGCCTCGGGGTTTTCCTCGCGGTTGTCGGGCTGCGCGCGATCGTCGATCTGGCGCGCGCGCGATCGATGACCTCGCTGGCGCTTGGCTTCGTGGTGGCGCTGCGAGCGCATTTCTTCGGAGCGATTGCCGAGGCGCCCTGGGGCGCGGTCGCGGGTCTCGATCGCGAGGCGGCCGGGCATTCGCTGAGCGTCGACCTCAGCCGGGCCGAGGGCTTCGTCTGGGCGTTCTGGACGGCGCTCCTGGCTGCAGGGTCGCTTGCAGTCTATGGCGTGATCGCGATGGCCGTTTCTCCGGCGATGACGGCGGTCGCGCTGGCCGTGGGGGGCGCGCTGTTCCTCGCGCTTCGTCCACTGCGCCGCCGGGCCGCACGCCTCGGCACCCAGATGAGCGGCGAGGACGCAGGTTTTTACGGTCAGACCGGCCGGTTCCTCGCAGGCCTCAAGCCCGCGCGAGCGCATCGGCTCTCGCGCGAGCACGTGGCGCGGTCGCTTGCCAGCGCGAGGCGGGTGGCGGATCGGGCAGGGGCGCTGCAGATGGACCTCGCGCGCAGCGGGATCGTGGTGCAGACCGCCGTGGCGGTAACGGCGGTGGTGATCGTGCTGTCAGGGGTCATGCTGGCGGATGCGGGCGCCGAGACGCTGATCGCGATGCTGCTCGTGCTTGTGCGCATCATGCGGCCCTTCCAGACGCTTCAGCACGCCCTGCAGAACATCGCGAGTTCGGCCGCGTCCTATCAAGCGGCCGATGACCGGCTGCGTGCAGCCGTCGCCTCGGCGCCGTCCGAGCCCGCGGTCTCTCCGCGCGCCGTCGATCGCGCGCCCGGGCTGCGCCTGGTAAACGCCTCCGCCTCGGCCGGCGGGGTGAGGATCCTCGACGGCGTGAGCTGCCAGGTCCCCGCAGGGCGCGTCACGCTCATCGCCGGGTTCTCGGGTGCAGGAAAGACGACGCTGTGCGACCTCTTGGCCGGGCTGCTGGTGCCCGAGGATGGTGATTTTGAGATTGACGGCCAGCGTGCCGACGCCGCGCTGCGCGCAGGTCTGGCCGAGGCGCTTGCCTATGTCGGGCAGGAACCGTTCCTGGTCGAGCCAACGCTGCGCGAGAACCTTGGCTGGGGTGCCCGCGGAGCGGATGACGCGGCCATGCGTGCCGCGCTGGCGGCGGTCGGTGCGGGTGGACTGGTGGCGTGGGATGCCGGTGGCCTCGATATGCCCGTCGGCGTCGAGGCAACGCGTTTCTCGGGGGGCGAGCGCCAGCGCCTTCGGTTGGCACGCGCGATCCTTCGCGCGCCGCGCCTGATGGTGCTGGACGAGGCCACGAACGCCCTCGATGCGGCGGCGGAGTCAGACGTACTGTCCGGGCTGCGCCGCGAGTTGCCGGACGCCACCATCGTAATCGTCTCGCATCGCCCGGCTGCACTGGCCATCGCCGACCACGTCGTCTGGCTCGAGGCCGGCCGCGTGGTCGAGGAAGGTGCGTCCTCCGCCTTGAGGGCCGATCCGTCGAGCCGGACAGCCAATTGGTGGCGTTCTGCGAGCTCAGCCGGGTAGGCCCGGGCGCGCAGCATCCCGCGCGGCGACGGCCCGCGGTGGCGGCGGTGACGTCGGACGTTCCTGAGTGGTTCTGGTATTGCCCGACCCGCCCATCGCGGAATCGATCCCAGCGCTATTGGCGCACGCGCTTTCCGCTGTCCGCGCTCCCCTCGGCTGCCGCAACCGAGAGAAGCCAGTCCCGGGCCGCGAGGACCGCGTGAGATGTTTCCTGCCGCAAGGTCAGCAGAAAGAAGCTCTGAGCCCCTTCGTGCATGGCCTGGATCGGCTGGATCAGCCGACCGGCGTCAAGGTCCCGCTGCACGAGAAAGCGGCTGGCCAGCGCGATGCCCTGGCCGGCCAAGGCCGCGTCGAGGGTCAGGCTCGTCTGGCTGAAGCGGTGCCCCTTTGCCAGCAGCTCGTCGAGACCGAACGCCTGGCTGACGAAGCCGGGCCAAAGGTCATGCGTGTCGTGCAGAAGCGTCATGCGCGCGAGGCCCTTGGCGTCGAGCGGCAACTCATGGCCTTCGACCAGGTGCGGTGCGCAGACGGCGATAATCTCCTGTCTGAAGAGCAGGTCAGCGCGCAGGGTTGCGCCGAAGGGCGGTCGCCCCTGGCGAACGGCGAGGTCAACGCCATCCGCGTGGAAGCTGGACAGCCGCTCCGTGGCGGTGATCCGCAGGTCGATCTCTGGATGAACTTCGGTGAACTCGGGCAGGCGGGGGATGAGCCACTTCGAGGCGAAGGTCGGCGTCACGCTGATCGTGACGCGCGCCGGCGCCGGGCGAAGGCGGGCGGTCGCCTCGGAGATCTGGGCGAGCGCGCGCGAGATCGCCGCGTGATAGCTGCGCCCCGCTTCGGTGAAGGCGAGGCCTCGCGCTTCGCGAAGGAAGAGGCGCAGGCCCAGATGATCCTCGAGGCCGCGGACCTGCTGGGCGACGGCACCCTGGGTCACGCCAAGCTCGTCGGCGGCGGCGCGAAAGCTCAGGTGCCGGCCGGCGGCCGCGAAGGCGCGAAGCCCGTTCAGGGGTGGCAGGGCGCATTCGTCAGGCACGATAGTTTTTCTACATCCATAAAGAAGCGGTTCTGATTGGTGGACAGGACCAGTGTGACATATTTTGGCGCCAGGAAGCAGAGGCGGCAACCCAGCTCGGGATATGGAGCACATCATGTCTGTAGAAAAAGTGGCATTGGTCACGGCGGGTGGAAGCGGTATGGGCGCAGACGCCGCGCGGCGGCTTGCGGCCGATGGCTTCCGGGTGGGGATCTTGTCGTCGTCGGGCAGGGGCGAGGAACTGGGCGGGGAGCTCGGCGGCTTCGGCGTCACCGGCTCGAACCGATCGGTGGACGACATCGCCCGGTTGGTCGACGGCGCGGTCACCCGCTGGGGGCGTATCGATGTTCTGGTCAATTCGGCAGGACATGGCCCCAAGGGCGAGATCCTCGGGATCAGCGACGAGGACTGGCACATGGGCCTCGAGGTCTACCTGCTGAACGTCATCCGCCCGTCCCGGCTGGTCGCGCCGATCATGGCCAAGCATGGGAGCGGCGCGATCATCAACATCTCGACCTTCGCGGCCTTCGAGCCCGATCCGCTGTTCCCGACCTCGGGCGTCTTCCGCGCCGGCCTCGCGAGCTTCACCAAGCTCTTTGCCGATCGCTATGCCGCCGACAATATCCGCATGAACAATATCCTGCCCGGCTTCATCGACAGCCTGCCGGAAACCGACGACCGGCGCGCGCGCATTCCACTTGGGCGCTATGGCCGGCAGGTGGAGGTCTCGTCGCTGATCGCCTGGCTCGCCTCGGAGGAGGGCAGCTACGTGACCGGCCAGAACTGGCGGATCGACGGCGGGTTGACCCGTGCCGTCTGACCTCGCCGCCATCGACCGCGGCGACCGGCTTGCGTTCGCAGTCAAATGGGTCGCATCGGTCATCCAGATCCTGGGTTATGCCGCGACCGGCTTCGGGTTGGCGCCCTGGAACCTCTACTTGTTCCTTGCGGGCGTCCTGGGTTGGTTCGCGGTCGGCGTGCTCTGGAACGATCGCGCGATCATGCTGATCCATGTCGTCGCTTTTGGGTCGATGGTCGTGGGCATGGCGAGCCGATAGGCCAACGCCTCGACAAGACGAAAAGGGCCTGCCGAGGGATGTCCGCGGCAGGCCTGATCTTGTTGTGGTCGGGTCCCGTGGGCCCCGCGCTGCTTGCGGAGCTCAGCCGAAGAGGCCGAGGCTCTCGAGCTTGAGCATGACCTGGTGGGCGCAGTCGTCCGGGGTCACGCTGACGGTCTCGACGCGGACCTCGGGTTTCTCGGGCGCCTCGTAGGGGTCGGAGATGCCGGTGAACTCCTTGATCTTGCCCTCGCGCGCGAGCTTGTAGAGGCCCTTGCGGTCACGTCGCTCGCATTCCTCGACCGAGGTCGCGACATGCACCTCGACGAAGGCGCCGTACTGCTCGATCATCTCGCGCACGGCACGCCGTGTCGCGGTGTAGGGCGCGATCGGCGCGCAGATGGCGATACCGCCATTCTTGGTGATCTCGCTAGCCACATAGCCAATGCGCTTGATGTTGATGTCGCGGTGCTCCTTGGAGAAGCCGAGTTCGGACGAGAGGTGCTTGCGCACCACGTCGCCGTCGAGCAGCGTCACCGGGCGCCCGCCCATCTCCATCAGCTTGACCATCAGCGCGTTGGCGATGGTCGACTTGCCCGAGCCCGAAAGCCCGGTGAAGAACACGGTGAAGCCCTGGCGCGAGCGCGGCGGCGAGGTACGGCGCAACTCGGTCACCACCTCGGGGAACGAGAACCAGTCCGGGATCTCGAGCCCCTCGCGCAGGCGGCGACGGAGTTCCGTGCCCGAGATGTCGAGGACGGTCATGCCCTCCTCGATCTCGTCGGCGGGGAAGTACTGCGCGCGCTCCTGCACGTAGACCATCTGCTTGAAGGGGACCATCTCGATCCCGATCTCGTCCTGGTGCTTCTGGAACATCTCCTGGGCGTCGTAGGGCCCGTAGAAGTCCTTGCCCTGGCTGTTCTTGCCGGGGCCGGCATGGTCGCGGCCGACGATGAAGTGGGTGCAGCCGTGGTTCTTGCGGATCAGGCCGTGCCAGACCGCCTCGCGCGGGCCGGCCATGCGCATCGCGAGATTCAGGAGGCTCATATGCGTGGTCGCCGGCGGATACTTGTCCAGCACCGCCTCGTAGCAGCGCACGCGGGTGAAGTGGTCGACGTCTCCGGGCTTGGTCATGCCGACGACCGGGTGGATCAGCAGGTTCGCCTGCGCTTCCTTCGCGGCACGGAAGGTCAGCTCCTGATGCGCGCGGTGCAGCGGGTTGCGCGTCTGGAAAGCCACGACCTTGCGCCAGCCCATCTTGCGGAAATAGGCGCGCAGTTCATTCGGCGTGTCGCGCCGCCCCTTGAAGTCATAATGTACCGGCTGCTGGAGCCCAGTGACGGGGCCGCCGAGATAGACCTTGCCCGCGGTGTGGTGGAGGTAGTTCACCGCCGGATGGGCAAGATCGTCGGCGCCGAACACGTTCTTCGCCTCGCGTGCCTTGTCGGGCGTCCACTTGTCGGTCACGGACATGATGGCGAGGATCACGCCCTCGGCGTCGCGCAGCGCGATGTCCTGGCCGGGCTCGACCTTTGCCGCGAAACCCTCGGTGACATCGAGGGTGACAGGCATCGGCCAGAGCGACCCGTCGGCGAGGCGCATGTGCTCGACGACGCTGTTGTAGTCGGCCTCGCCCAGGAAGCCCTTGAGCGGCGAGAAGCCGCCATTCATCAGCAGCTCGAGGTCGCAGATCTGGCGGTGCGTCAGGTCGTGGCTCAGGAGGCGCGCGGCCTCGGTCTTGAGCTTGGCGGCGCTCTCGGGCGAAACGTAGAGTTCGGGGATCGGCGTCGTGTTCATCATGTTAAATATGTCCGGACTTCGCTGGCGGGAGCGCCGGCACCTATGGCAGGCCATGGCCGGCTTGCGCGCCTTGTGGCCGCGCGGCGCGGCAAATTCAACCCCCAGCACGCGCCGGGGCGCACTTGCCGGCGCGGTGTTTTGCCCCGCATGATGCGGCGCGGCAACGGGCGGAGCGGCGAGAGGCGAGCGGAATGGCCGAGGCGGGGGAGGGGACGGGTTGCGCCGGCACGCGGCGGCTTCCGATCTCGGCATTCGTGATCGCTTGCAACGAGGCGGCGAGGCTACCCGCGACGCTGGCGGCGCTGCAATGGGCCGACCAGATCGTGGTGGTCGATTCGGGCAGCACCGACGACACCTGCGACATCGCGCGGCGCATGGGGGCAGAGGTCCATTTCCACGCGTGGGAAGGATACGGCCCGCAGAAGGTGTACGCCGAGTCGCTGTGCCGCAATGACTGGCTGCTGAATGTCGATGCCGACGAGGTGGTGACGCCCGTGCTCGCCGCCGAGATTGCGACGCTGTTCGCGACCGGGGCCCCATCGCCCGGCGCTTGGCGCGTGCGCATCCTGAATGTCTATCCCGGTGACGTGGCGCCACGGCCGCTGGCCGCCGATTACGAGGTCGTGCGGCTCTATCATCGCGACGCGGGGCGGTACCGCGCACATCCCCTGTTCGACCGGGTCGAGATCGAGAAGGGCGTGACGCCGGGGCGGCTGGCCGCGCCGGTGCATCACTTTCCCCTGATCTCCTGGGCGCACCTCGTGGACAAGGAGAACCGCTATTCCAGCTACTCGGCCGAGACCGCGAAGCCGCGCAGCCGGTCCGGCCTGATCCTGCGCCTTCCGTTCGAGTTTCCGCTGGTCTTTCTGAAGTTCTACCTGCTGCGCCGGCATATTACCGGAGGCTGGAAAGGCTTGGCATTCTCGATAGTTGCGGCTTTCGGGAGGACCCTGCGCGTGATCAAGATGCTGGCCCGAACCGAGGCCGCCGGAGAAAAATGACAATAGGATGAAATCGGGGTGTTGACTTCGATCCGGCGATTCCCCTATATCCAGCGGGCCGACGGGAACGACCGTAGGCAACCAGGCGAAACGAGCAGCGATTGGACTGGGGTAAACCAGTGCGGTCGGGTTTTTTCGCCTCGCTCTTTGAAAATCGAACGTATGAAGGGATATGCGGGCGGTTTGGTTTGTCCATCGACGGA
>NZ_JAEHHL010000007.1 GCF_016623495.1 Thermohalobaculum xanthum
CCACCCTCCTGCGGGATCGACATCCGGAAAACTCCATTGATCTGCGCCGCGCGTCACGCCGCGTTCCGGGCGCGGATCGCGCCCGGCGCCCGCTCAGCTGCCGAAGCGCTCCGCCAGTGCCGCGAGGCCCGCGTCATAGACGCCCGCGATGACCTTGTCCGCGTCCGGCGCCGTGGGATCGAAGGTCGAGGACCAGGTGACCCGCGTGCCGCCGGCCAGGGCGGTGGCCTCGATCAGGGCATGGTAATGCGCGACCGGAAGCGGCCCACGCAGGATCGAGTAGCGGTACGAATGCGATCCCGAGGACTCGAGATGCTCGATGATGCGGCCGCCATCGGCCAAGGTGAGCGCGCGGAATTCCTCGTCGCCCACATGCTCGCGCGTCGAGTCGACAACCGCAGGGTGCCACTTGTGCAGGCCGTGAAAGTCGCCGACGACGGCCCAGACCTCGAGGATCGGAGCCTTCAGCGTGACCGAGCGGGAGACAGAAATCTTGTCCTGGCCCATGGGGGACCTCCATGTGCTGGAGAGCGGGCCACGCCGCTCTCCCGGTATGTGCGGAACTGCCTGTGCGAGATCAGTAGGTCACGACCGCGCGGATCGACTTGCCCTCGTGCATCAGGTCGAAGCCGTGATTGATCTGCTCGAGCGGCATGGTGTGGGTGATCATCGGGTCGATCTCGATCTTGCCCTCCATGTACCAGTCGACGATCTTCGGCACGTCGGTCCGGCCACGCGCGCCGCCGAAGGCCGTGCCGCGCCAGACGCGGCCGGTCACCAGCTGGAACGGCCGGGTCGCGATCTCGGCGCCCGCCGGCGCGACGCCGATGATCACCGACTCGCCCCAGCCCTTGTGCGCGCATTCCAGCGCCGTGCGCATCACCTTCACGTTGCCGGTCGCGTCGAAGGAGTAGTCGGCACCGCCCTTCGTGAGGTTGACGAGATAGGCCACCAGATCGCCGTCGATCTCGCTCGGGTTGACGAAGTCGGTCATGCCGAACTTCTCGGCCATCGCCTTCTTGCCCGGGTTGAGGTCGACGCCCACGATCTGGTCGGCGCCGGCAAGCCGCAGCCCCTGGATCACGTTGAGCCCGATGCCGCCGAGACCGAAGACCACGCAGCGCGAGCCGATCTCGACCTTCGCGGTGTTGATCACCGCGCCGATGCCCGTGGTCACGCCGCAGCCGATGTAGCAGATCTTGTCGAAGGGCGCGTCCTCGCGGACCTTGGCGACCGCGATCTCGGGCAGCACCGTGTAGTTCGAGAAGGTCGAGCAGCCCATGTAATGCTTGATCGGGTCGCCATCGAGCGTGGTGAAGCGCGAGGTGCCGTCCGGCATCAGCCCCTGGCCCTGGGTGGAGCGGATCGCCTGGCACAGGTTCGTCTTGGGATTGAGGCAGTAATCGCATTCACGGCATTCGGGCGTGTAGAGCGGAATGACGTGATCACCCTTCTTCAGCGACTTCACGCCCGGGCCGACCTCGACGACGACGCCCGCGCCCTCGTGGCCCAGGATCGCCGGGAAGATCCCCTCGGGGTCGGCACCGGAACGGGTGAACTCGTCGGTGTGACAAATGCCGGTCGCCTTGATCTCGACCATCACCTCCCCGGCCTTGGGGCCTTCGAGATTGACCTCGGTGACCTCGAGCGGCTTGCCGGCCTCGAAGGCCACGGCTGCACGGGTTTTCATCCTTCTCTCCTCCCCTCCTGATCGGTCGCGGGCCACGGGGCCGAGCGGCACAACATTGTTGCGCCGCGCGACGCATGCACCTCGGCGCCGCGGTGTAGTTGGACGGGCGGGGCCGGCGATTTCAACCGCAAAGTTGTGAATGCCGAGCCACGCGCCGATTTTTCGGCGCGCGGGACGGCGGCGGGCGCGGCCTGCGCATAGCCGCGGGCGGCCCCTTCCGGCCCGTCTGCGGCGCCGTTCTCAAGAAACTCTTAGGAGAAAGAGGTTGACGCTGCGCCCGGCTGCGTCATCCTGTCGACCGTGCCGCGATACCAACTCGTGCGGCGACAAGCTTGCGGGATGGAACCGCCAGAACAAGCGAAACGATAACCGGAGGAAACCGATATGGCCTGGACTGCGCCGATCATCGAAGAAGTGACCTGCGGCATGGAAATCAACATGTATTTCCCGGCCGACGAGGACGGCACCCTCTTCTGAGGCGACGCCGACCCGGCGCGGAGGCACCATGACCAGCCTTCGCGCGGTCGTTTTGGGCGCCGCGGCGGGCGGCGGCCTTCCGCAGTGGAACTGCGGATGTACCAACTGCATGGCGGCGCGCCGGGGCGAGATCCCGGCGCAGACGCAATCGTCTGTGGCGGTATCGGCGAACGGTGCCGACTGGGTCGTCCTGAACGCGTCGCCCGACATCGGGCGTCAGCTTGTCATGGCACCTGTGCTCCACCCCACCGGACCGCGCAATGTCCCGCTCCGCGCGGTCGTGCTCACGAACGGCGATATCGACCACGTTGCGGGCCTGCTGACGCTCCGCGAGAAGCAGGCCTTCACCCTGTGGATGACGCACGGGATCGCTGATGTGATCGCCGCGAACCCAATCTTCGACGCCCTCGACCGCGAACTGGTCGTCCGCCGCGCGATCGCGCTCGGCGAGGCATTCGAGCCCGCCCCCGGCCTCGCCGCGCGGCTTTTCGCCGTGCCGGGCAAGGTGCCGCTCTATCTCGAGGGGAGCGAGGAAACCCTGGTGACCGACCTCGAAGGCGAGCAGACCGTGGGCGTCGAGATCGCGGCCGGAGGCCGGCGGGCCTGCTACATCCCCGGCTGCGCACGGATGACGCTGGGGCTTCGCGCCCGGCTCGAGGGCGCCGACCTCGTGTTCTTCGACGGCACGCTCTGGCGCGACGACGAGATGATCCGCCTCGGGCTTGGCAAGAAGACGGGCGCGCGCATGGGGCACCTGTCGATGGATGGCGAGAACGGCTCGATCGCCGCCTTCCGGGACCTTCGCGTGGGACGCAAGGTGTTCGTGCACATGAACAATTCGAACCCGGTGCTCGATCCGCGCTCGGCCGAGCGGCGCATGGCCGAAGCGGCGGGCTGGACCGTGGGCCATGACGGCATGGAGATCGCGATATGACCGCACTGCCCCTGTCGCGCGAGGCCTTCGAGGCCCGGCTCCGGCAGATCGGCGCCGAGCGCTACCACGACCGGCACCCCTTTCATCATCGCCTTCACGGCGGCGACTGCACGCCCGACGAGGTGCGCGCCTGGGTGGTCAACCGCTACTATTACCAGTCGCGCATTCCGATGAAGGACGCGGCCTTCATGTCGCGCGTCGAGGACCCAGCGCTTCGCCGAGCATGGCGCAGCCGGATCGAGGATCACGACGGCGCGGATGGCCGCGAGGGCGGCATCGCGCGCTGGCTCAAGCTGGCCGAGGCCGTCGGGCTCGATCCGGCCTACGTGGCCTCGGCCCGCGGCGTGATGCCGGCCACGCGCTTCGCGGTCGATGCCTATGTCCGCTTCGTGCGCGAGAAGACGCTGCTCGAAGCCGTTGCCTCCTCGCTGACCGAGCTTTTTGCCCCCAGGATCCATGCCGAGCGGATCGAGGGGCTGCTCAGGCACTACGCCTTCGCCGACGACATCTCGATGAGCTATTTCCGCAAGCGCCTCGACGAGGCGCCGAAGGACGTCGCCTTCGGCCTCGCCTGGGTGCTGGACCATGCCGACACGGCCGAGAAGCAGGACGCGGCGGCCGCGGCACTCGAATTCAAGACGGACGTGCTCTGGGCCCAACTCGACGCGCTCTGGCATGGCTATGTCGCACCCGCCCGCATCCCTCCCGGCGCCTGGCGGCCGGGCGAGGGGCTGCGGGCCCAGGCGGCATGACCGCCCCCGCCGCCACACTGCCCGAGACCGCGCGGCCGCGCCTGCTGCGCGGCGTGCGCACCAAGTTCGACCGCGTGCGCGACACCTGGGTCCTGCTGGCGCCCGAGCGGACGCTTAAGCTCGACCAGATCGGTCACGCGATCCTGTCGGAAACGAATGGCGAGCGCAGCTTCGGCGAGATCGTCGACCGGCTGGCCGCCACCTACAACGCGCCGCGCGACCGGATCGCCGAGGATGCCGGAAGGTTCCTCGCGTCGCTGATCGACCGGCGCATGGCGGAGGCGCGATGAACACTCAGGCGCAACCCGAACCCGCCGCCGCGGTGCAGGCCCGCCCGCCGATGGCGATGCTGGCCGAGCTTACGCATCGCTGCCCGCTGTCCTGTCCCTATTGCTCGAACCCGCTCGAGCTCGCGGCGAAAGCCAGCGAACTCGGTGCCGCGGACTGGGCCACGATCTTCGCGCAGGCCGCCGAGATCGGCGTGCTCCAGGTCCATCTCTCTGGCGGCGAACCCGCCTCGCGGCGCGACCTCGAGGAGATCGTCGGCGCCGCCCATGCCGTCGACCTCTACACCAACCTCATCACCTCGGGCGTCGGGCTCACCGAGCGGCGGCTCGACGCGCTCGTGGACAACGGCCTCGAGCATATCCAGCTCTCGCTCCAGGGCGTGGACGCCGAGATGGCCGACCGGATCGGCGGCTATCGCGGGGGGTTTGCGCGCAAGATGCAGGTTGCCGACTGGATCGCCCGGCGCGAGATCCCGCTCACGCTCAACGCCGTGATGCACAAGCAGAACCTCGACCGTCTGCCCGACACCATCGAGCTTGCCGTCGAACTGGGCGCGCGCCGGCTCGAGGTCGCGACGGTCCAGTTCCACGGATGGGCGACGCGCAACCGCGCGGCGCTGATGCCCACCCGCGCCCAGGCGCGCGAGGCCAGCCGGATCGTGGCCGAGGCACGCGAGCGACTGAGGGGTGTGCTGGTGATCGACTATGTCACCGCCGACCACCACGCCGAGTATCCCAAGCCCTGCATGGGGGGGTGGGGCTCGACCGGCTTCAATGTCACGCCGGACGGGCGAGTGATGCCCTGTCATGCGGCGCACACCATCCCGGGCCTGGTCTTCGAACAGGCGCCGGGCACGCATCTGGGCGACATCTGGCGCCACTCGGCGGCGTTCAACGCGTTCCGCGGTTTCGACTGGATGCAGGAGCCCTGCCGTTCCTGCGACCGCAAGACACGTGACTTCGGCGGCTGCCGCTGCCAGGCCATGGCCTTCGCGGGGGACGCGCGCGCGACCGACCCGGTCTGCATCAAGTCGCCCCTGCATGCGCGCTTGCAGGAAGCTGCCGAGGCCGATGCCGCGGCAGAGGGCGCCGAGCTGGTCTACCGCACCAGCCCGGCATGATCGCGCTGCGGCTCAGCCGCCGCAGTCGGCGGACAGCTGCACATGCCCGCGATCGATCCCGTCGAGCGTCACGCGGCAGGTCTTGCCGTCGACCGTCACTTCCGCGTCTCTGCCATAGAGACCAAGCTCGGTCGCCTCGACACCGTTGACTGCGACCCGCGCGGTGCCGGCCTCGCCGTCGACGGCGCTCACGAAGGCACGGATCGCGCCATCCTCCAGCATCACGGTCTCGCCGGGTCGGGCGCCCACGGGCGCGGCCGACGCCGCGCCCGATGCGCCAGCGGTCGCGGCCGCCGCCCCGGCCCCCGTCATCATTCCCATCCCCGGCATCGCCGCGCCGGGGTTCTCCGCGAGGTATTTCTGCATCGCCGCGTGATGCTCGGCGCGCCGCTTGTCCATCTCGGCGTGGCGGGCCTGCATCTCGCTCGCCATGCTGGTCACCACGCTCGACAGCGCCGCGATGTCGGACCGAATGGCCGAGCTTTCGGCCGAGAATGCCCGGCCGACCGCATGGGCCTCGGCACCGGCCGCGACCGCGTGCTCGCCGGCCGACATCGCCGCCGTGCCCGCATCGGCGATCGAGGACTCGATCGCCTCGAGCCGTTCGACCAATGACGCCACGTCGGCCTTCACCGCGTCGACGCCACCGGCAAGCCCTGCCACCGGGGCCGAGGCTTCATCGATCGCCGCGGCGATGCGCTCGTGTATCTCCTCGCCATCGTCCGAGGCGACGCTGCCCACCAGCAGGCCGACCACCAGCGCGGCGCCCGCGGTAAGAAGCGTCTTTTTGTCGAAATCCATCGTTACCCTCCCAATGCAACCGGTCCTTGCGCCTCGCCCGTTGGCCAAGATTAGCGAAGGGCAGGCCTTGGTGCACGATTCTCGACGCGCGCCGCCGCGGGTCGCGCCGCGTCAGTCGACGTCGATTGGCCCCGCCGCGAAGATCCGGTTGCGAAGAATCCAGTCGAGGCCTCGGCGCCAACTCTCGTCCGTGTTGCCGCGTATGTCGGCATTGCCCGCGCGCAGCATCCGCCCCGTGCCGGCCTCGCGCACGAAGACGTTGAACGTCAGGATCAGGTTCGAGACCTTCTGCACCTCGGCCGAGACGGCGAGGTCGACGCCCAGATGCGCCGCCGCCTTGGCGTCGCAGCCATTGCAGTTGGCGGGGTTCTGCACCCGGTCGAGCTCGGCCTGCACCGGCGCGCGGTCGACCATCTGAAGCCCCTGCGCAGCAAAGGCCTCGGCCAGCCGCGCCTCGAACGCGGCAAGCCGTGCGGCCTCGTCCTCGCGCATGCCGGTGAGCTCGCCCTCGGTCGAGGTGTCGAGAAATACCACCGCCATCACCGCGCCGCTCTCGGCCGGACGCGCGGCCGCCGGCAGGTGAAGGCCGAGCGCGAGGATGGCGCACAGCATGGGACGCGCAAGATGCCTCATGGCCCGAGCCTAGGTCCGCTTGGCGGTGCAGGCAATGGCATCGCGCATGCGGCGAAAGCCAGCGTCTTATTAAACTCTTATCAGCAAAAAGCGCGTGCACCCCGGATTGACCACCCGCGCCTTTCGCGACCTAATCGGGCATCAAAAGGGGAGGAAGCTGAATGCGCGGGATCCGCGGCCTGATCGCGGTCTGTCTTGCAAGCCTCGCGATCGGCGCGCAACCGGCCCACCCGGCCGAGCCGCAGGTCGTGCGCGCCGCCGTCCTGCGCGTCGAGCAGGGAAACCCTTTGCCGATCTCGCGGCTCGACCTGCCGCCCGCCGACCTCGGCTTCGCCGGCGCAAGGCTGGCCAATGACGACAACCAGACCACCGGGCGCTTCATGGGCCAGACCTTTGAGGTGATCGAGGCCGACGCCACGCCGGAGACCGCCGCCGCGACGCTCGAACAGCTGATCGCGCAGGGCGCGAGCTTCATCGTCACCATGGCCGATGCCGAGACGACCGTCGCCCTGGCCGATGCCGCCGGCGAGCGCGCGCTGGTCCTGAACGCGACCTCGCCTGACGACCGGCTGCGCAACGAGCTGTGCCGCGCCAACACCCTGCATGTGGCGCCGTCGCGCGCGATGCTGGCCGACGCGCTCGCGCAGTTCCTGACATGGAAGAAATGGGACGAGTGGTTCCTGATCGAGGGCTCTCACCCCAATGACCGCGCCATGGCCGAGGCCTACCGGCGCGCCGCGCGCAAGTTCGGCGCCAAGGTCGTCGAAGAACGCGTCTTCGCCGACACCGGCGGCGCCCGGCGCACCGACACCGGCCATGTCCAGGTGCAGAAACAGATGCCCGTGTTCACCCAGGACACCGAGGACCACGACGTCGTGATCACCGCGGACGAGAGCGACATCTTCGCCGCCTACCTGCCCTACCAGACCTGGGAGCCGCGACCCGTCGCCGGGTCGGCCGGATTGCGGCCCGTGACCTGGCACCCGACGCAGGAGGCCTGGGGCGCGACGCAGTTCCAGCGCCGTTTCGAGCGGCTCTCGGGCCGCTACATGCGGCCCGTGGACTTCCAGGTCTGGGCCGCCCTGCGCGTGCTGGGCGAGGCGGCGACGCGCACGCGCTCGACGGACTACGCCGTGCTGCGCGACTACATCCTCGGCCCGGAATTCGAGCTCGCGGCCTTCAAGGGCCAGAAACTCACCTTCCGGCCCTGGAACCACCAGCTGCGCCAGCCCATCCTCCTGATCCACGACCGAGTGATGGTCTCGGTCAGCCCGCAGCAGGAGTTCCTGCACCAGGTCAGCCGCCTCGACACGCTGGGCTGGGACGAGCCCGAGTCGACATGCAAGCTCAACTGACGGAGGTCTCGCGCATGCGTGCAGCCATCGCCGCCCTCGCCGCCACGCTTCTCGTTCCGGCATCGGCCGCCGCCTTCACCGCCTTCGTGTCGAACGAGAAGGGGAACGACATCACCGTCCTCGACACCGATAGCATGGAGGTCATCGCCACCTTCGACGCGGGCCAGCGACCGCGCGGCATCACCATCAGCCCGGACGGACGCCACCTCTATGTCTGCGCCTCGGACGACGACACCGTGCGGGTGTTCGACGCGAAGACCTACCAGCAGCTCCACACGCTGCCCTCGGGACCGGACCCCGAACTCTTCGTCCTCCACCCCTCGGGCAACCCGCTCTACATCGCCAACGAGGACGACAACATCGTCACCGTCGTCGATGTCGAGAGCCACACCGTACTGGCCGAGGTGCCCGTCGGCGTCGAGCCCGAGGGCATGGGCGTGAGCCCCGACGGGCGCGTCGTCGTGAACACCTCCGAGACGACGAACATGGCGCATTTCATCGACAGCGAGAGCTTCGAGATCTTCGCCAACGTGCTGGTCGACCAGCGCCCGCGCTTCGCGCAGTTCACCGCCGACGGCTCGCGCCTCTTCGTCTCGGCCGAGATCGGCGGCACGGTAACCGTCATCGACCCGGCGACGCAGGCGGTCGAGAAGGTGATTTCCTTCAGCGTGCCCGGCGTGCCGCCCGAAGCGCTTCAGCCCGTCGGCGTGCGCGTAACCTCGGACGGCAGCAAGATCTTCGTGGCGCTGGGCCCCGCCAACCGGGTCGCCGTGATCGACGGCGGGACGCTCGAGGTCGACAGGTATCTTCTGGTCGGCCAGCGCGTGTGGCAGCTCGCCTTCACCCCGGACGAGAAGCTGCTCCTGACCACGAACGGCAATTCCAACGACGTCTCGTTCATCGATGTCGAGTCGCTCGAGGTCGTGAAATCGGTTCATGTCGGCCAGCAGCCCTGGGGCGTGGTCGTTGCCCCCAACTGAGATCGGAGAACAGGAACGATGACCAAGGGAAGGATCACCACGGCACTCGCGGCCGCAGCGCTCGGGATCACGCTTGGCGCGTCGGCCGCGATGGCGGCGCCGCTTTGCACCGACTTCGGCTTCGCCGGGCTGCTTGCCAAGTGCAACAAGGCCGAGCTCCCGCCGATCACGCTCAGCGCCGGCAAGCCGCTTGCCGAGGCGCCGCTCGCGTTGCAGTCGGGCGCCTATTACGAGATCGAGATCATCGCCGACGGCACGCAGGAACTGGCCATCACCGGGCCCGAGTTCTTCCGCGCGATCTGGATGGACGAGATCGTGATCAACGACATCGAGGTCCGGCCGATGGCGATCGACAGCCTCGAGTTCGACGACGAGGGCACGGCCGAGTTCAGCTTCATCGCGATCAAGCCGGGCCGCTACGAACTGCGTATCCCGGGCTCGACGGGCGAGAGCCAGCGTGTTCAGATCACCATCCAGTGACGGCCCGGCCATCTCCGGCCGGGCGATGCAAGGAAATCCGCACCTGTGAGTGCACCACCAGCCCTTGCGGTCGAGAACGTGACCCATGCCTTCGGCAAGGTTACCGCGCTCGACCAGGTCTCGCTCGACGTGCCGCGCGGAAGCTTCACCGCGCTCCTGGGGGTGAACGGCGCGGGCAAGACGACGCTGTTCTCGCTCATCACCAGGCTCTACGACAATGTCACCGGCAGCATCCGGGTCGCGGGACACGACGTGCGCCGTGCGCCTGGGCCTGCGCTCGCGCGCATCGGCGTCGTCTTCCAGTCGCGCGCGCTCGACCCCGGGCTGACGCTGCGCCAGAACATGGCCTATCACGCCGCCCTGCACGGCATCGGCCGGGCCGAGGCGCGCGAACGCGGTGATGCGTTGCTCGCACGCGTCGGGCTGATCGAGCGCGCCGACACGCCGGTCGCGGCCCTGTCCGGCGGCCAGGTGCGCCGCGTCGAGGTCGCGCGCGCGCTTCTGCACGGCCCGCAGCTGCTGCTGCTCGACGAGCCGACGGTGGGGCTCGACGTGGCGGCGCGGCGCGACGTGGTCCGGCTGGTGCGCGCACTTGTCGCCGAGGACGGGGTCGCCGTGCTCTGGGCCACCCATCTCTTCGACGAGATCGAGGCGACCGACCGGCTGGTCGTCCTCCACCTCGGCAAGGTGCTGGCGCGGGGCACGGCCGCCGAGTTCTCGGGCGGCGCGGCGCTCGCCGACGCCTTCGTGGCAATGACCGGCACGGCGCCCGAGGCAGCCGCATGACCGGCCCCGACGATCCCGCGACGCGCCTCGGCTGGGCCGGCCGGATGACGGCCTTCCGCGGCATCGTCTGGCGCGAGGCGCTGCGCTTCGCCCGCCAGCGCGAGCGCTTTCTCGCGGCGCTGGTTCGCCCGCTCGTCTGGCTCTTCATCTTCGCCGCAGGGTTTCGCGCGGTGCTCGGGCTCTCGATCCAGCCGCCCTACCAGACCTATGTGCTCTACGAGGTCTACGTGACCCCCGGGCTCTGCGCGATGATCCTGCTGTTCCAGGGGATGCAGTCCTCGCTCAGCATGGTCTACGACCGCGAGACCGGGGCGATGCGCACTCTGCTGGTCAGCCCCTTCCCGCGCTGGTTTCTGCTCGGTGCGAAGCTCATCGCCGGCACCGCCGTGGGCGTGCTGCAATGCTACGCCTTCCTCGCGGTCGCGTGGTTCTGGGACGTGCGCCCGCCGCTTGGCGGCTATCTCGCGGCCTTCCCGGCCCTGGTGGCGGCGGGGCTCATGCTGGGCGCGATCGGGCTGTTCCTGTCGTCGGCGATCCGACAGCTCGAGAACTTCGCCGGGGTGATGAACTTCGTCATCTTCCCGATGTTCTTCGCGTCCTCGGCGCTCTACCCGCTCTGGCGGATGAAGGAGAGCTCACTGCTGCTGTGGCAGATCTGTTCGATCAACCCCTTCACCTACGCGGTCGAACTGATCCGCTTCGCGCTCTACATGCGGATCGACTGGTTCTCGGCGGGTGTCGTCACGGGCGTCGCCGCCGCCTTTCTCGGCGCGGCGATCATCGCATACGACCCGTCAAAGGGCCTCATCGCCCGGCGCGGTGGTCCGGGCCGTTGAGACCCACCCTGCTCAGATCCGTTGCTTGGCGCCCGGAATGCGGCAGGACCAGCGCGCTATGCGCCATTTCGGATGGGACTCGGTCCACTCGGCAAGCTGCGGCTGCGCGCCCATCAGGCAGGCCATGTGGCTCACATCCACGAACTGAAGCGCCTTCTCCTCGCACCGATCCGGAGCGGAGAGCAGGCAGGCGACGAATACTAGCTCGATCATCTTGGTTTCCCATGCACACCTGTTGCGCCGCGGGCCTCAATCCCGCGGGTCTGCCTCCCCATCGTGCGTTTGTTGATGTATTACTGGGCGATCCATCCGGATCGCACAAACATGCATCATGTTGCATTGCAGCGTGACGGCGCCATGCGGGTAATGCAAGCAAAAATGGGGGCGGGTCTGGTCATGCGAGGTCAGCATTTGCGAGGATGTGGCGCGCCGCCCACGCCCGGCCAGCCCGACGAGGGAGAGGATGACAGCATGAACCGCATTTTCCCGCCCGCCTTCCTCGCGGCTCTGGCGTTGTCGCTGGCGGTGACGGCGTCGCCTGTCCGGGCGGCCGATTTCTCGGATCCCGAGTGGCCGTGCATCCAGCGCAAGGTGCCGCATCTGTGGCCTGGCCAGATGTGGGCCGGCCCGCCGATCCCCGATCCCCTGCCCGACTGGCGCGCCGACGCCGACGTCGCGGAGCTGGCGCACCTGCTGGCGGCGCGGCGCACCTCGGACGCGGAGGCCGAGGCGCTGATCGCCGATTTTGCCGCGGGCCTCGGCGAAGACCGGGCCCAACGCCTGACCCTGCTGTTCGCAGGCGCCTTCGCACTGATCGACGCCGAGCGCACGCAGATCATCGGCGGCATCGGGCGCTATGCCCGCAAGCAGACGGCGCTGGCCGATCGGCTTGACGCGACCCGCGAGGCCGCGAGCGCCCTCGAGGCGCGCCCCAGCCTCAGCTTCGACGAAGCCGACAAGCTCGAGGCGCTACAGGACCAGATCCTGTGGGACACGCGCATCTTCAAGGAGCGCCAGCAGTCGCTGACCTATGTCTGCGAGTCCCCCGTGATCCTCGAGCAGCGCGCCTTCTGGCTCGCCCGCACGATCATGGCGCAGCTACCCTGAGCCGCGGGCAAGGCGCATGTCTGCTCCGAGCCCCCGCTCACGCTGGCGCCATTCTGAGTATCAACTATTTTGACCAATAGAATCAGGTGCCTACAAAGATTTCACGCGTGAAAGCCCCGACCAACATGCGCCGCGGGTGTCATTCCCACTCCAGCTCCTGGAACGCCGCCGAGGCATTGCGCGGGTTGAACTCGTCGAACAATTCCCAGTTTCCGCGCTGGCTCTCGCCAAGATGCCGGATCGCCTCGTTCATCGTCTCGCCACGCCGGATCGCGGCGCGCGTCTCGCCGGCCAGTGCCTGCAGGTAGCCAAGGGTCGCGTCGCTTCCCCCGGGCCATGGCAGCGCCGCGGGCCCATGGCCGGGCACGATGCGCGCGGCCGGCCGGGCGCGCATCGCCTCGAGCTCGGCAATCCACCCCCTGATCGATCCGTCGATCGCCGGCGTATGTTCGGCGAAGACCAGGTCCGCGACCCACCACGTCCCGGTCTGCCGGTCGAAAACGCTCAGGTCGTTGTCGGTATGCGCGGTCGGATGCGCCGCCAGTTCGAGCACCCGGCCCCCGAGATCGATTTCCCGCACGCCCTCGACGCCTTCCTCCGGCAGCACGACCCGGGTGCCAAGCATGGCCTGCGGCCCGGCGAGCCTGAGCATGTTGGCCTCGTAGGTCTCGGCCCGCGCCGCCAGCGCGCGCGCCAGCTTCGCATGGCCGATGATGCGCGCACCCGCCTCGGCGAAGACCTCTGCCCCCAGCACGTGGTCGGGATGCATGTGCGTGAGGATCACCCAGCGCACCGGCAGATCGGTCGTGGCGCTGATCGACGCCAGAAGCGCCTCGCCCACCGCGCGCGTTCCGCCCGCATCGATGACGGCGACGGCCTCGTTTCCAACGATGAAACCGATATTCGCCAGATCGCCCGCGTTCTCGGGACGCGCGATGTCGTGCCGACCGCGATGGACGTGGATGCCTTCCGCGACCTCTGCGATTGCGAAGCGGGGATCGGGCGCGCCCGGCCCGCAGGTCCAGCCAGCGAGCGCCAGGCCGGGATGCGCCGCAAGCCACGCCGCCGCGCGCATGTCGGCGGTCTCGTGGCACGCCTCTTCGTCCGCCACCGCCGGCGCGATCCGTCGCTCGGCACAAACCGACGGATCGGCAGCAAGGCAAAGGCTCAGCACGAGCTCGAACATCTGCTCCTCCGGGTCCCCGAAAAGTTGCGGAACCAGCGTCGAGGCTGGCGGGAGGCATCGCGGGGGTCAAGCTGCGGCGCGCACCGCTCGGGTCGCGCGCATGATTGTGATCCTTGCCCTCAAAGGAATCGTGTAGACTACGCCCTTCATCCGGCGTGCCGTCCCCTTACCCCGGAACAGGGATGTGGCGGCAGCCGGTCTCGTGCGCATGCAGTGGGAAGGACCATGGCTCTCACAATCGACCGCACCCGCCGTACTCTGCTCGCGCTCGCCGCAATGGCGATGCTGACCCCGGTCGGCGCCGCCGCGAGCGAGGTGGAGAACCCGATGCAGCCGAGCGAGACCTGGGAGGCGTTGCGCCACGACATCGTGGGCGAGCGCGAGATCCGCGACGGCTCGGCGCTGTTCACGCTCGACGCGCCATATCGCGCGCACGACGCAGCGATCGTGCCGGTCGACATCCGGGCCCTGCCCGGCACGGATGCGCGTGTCGTGCGCCTCACGCTGGTCGTTGACGAGAACCCCGCCCCCGTCGCCGCCGAGTTCGAGATCGGCCCTGCCATGGGCGCCCTCGATCTCTCGACCCGCGTCCGCGTGAACGCCTACTCGAACATTCGCGCCATCGCCGAGACCGAGGATGGCGCGCTCTACATGGTTGGCCGCTATGTGAAGGCCTCGGGCGGCTGCTCGGCGCCGGCGCTGAAGGACGCCGACGCGGCGATCGCGGCGCTGGGGCAGATGAAGCTCAGGCTGTTCGATCAGATCGCTGCAGAAGCGGCGTCCGCTGCGCCCATGTCAGGCGCGCGGCACGAGGCTCAGGTAATGGTCCGGCACCCGAACTACTCCGGCCTCCAGATGAACCAGGTGACGCGCCTCTACATTCCGGCGCACTTCATCGACACGCTCGAGGTGAAGCAGGGCGAGGAATTGGTGTTCCGCATGACTGCCGGGATCTCGATCAGCGAGGATCCCGCGTTCCGCTTCACGTATACCGACAACGGCTCGGGCGTCTTCCACGTTCACGCGACGGACACGGAAGGCAGCGTCTTCGACCGGAGCCTGCCCATCACGGGCGGCGCCACCTGAACAAAGGACGCGCCGAACCCCGGCTCAGAAGCAGCGGATCTCGCCCTCGGCCTGCGCGCGGCGCAGGTCGGCAACCACCTCGCGCATCATCGCGGCGTTGCGGAAGATGGCCGTCTTCTCGCCGCCCACCTGGCGCATCGACAGCACGGTTTCCGCCTCGACATAGCGATCATAGGGCAGGATCGACGCGATCACGTCGATCGAACAGGAACAGCGCGACAGCACTTCGCGCGTCTGTCCGTTCGCGGCCATGCAGGCAAAGACATAGTCCGCCCTTGCCTCGGTCGGATAATCGTTCAGCACCGGTTGGCCATGCGCCACCGATGCGCAGAACATCGCAGCGGCAAGCGCGGCCGTGCACAGCGTTCGCGTCATTCCAAAGTCTCCCCGATCAATCGGATCTCCTCCCGGAACGGTGTGGCGCCGCCGTCCGGCGTCGCGGCGGTGAGGCTGACAAACCGCCCGGGCGCGCCCTCCGCCAGAACGAACTCGATCGTCAGGCCCGCGAGCTCCCCGAGCTCGGCCTTGTGACTGTCCGCCGCGAAGGGCTGGTAGCTCAGACGCTCGGCCGCGACCTCGGCATCGCCCAGCCGCACCGAGACGGGGGTGGCGACAGCGCCTTTCCACAACGCCTCCTTGATCCGGTTGCGCAGGTAGAACGGGCTGCCCCCGGTCTGGGCCGCCACGGCCCTGAGCATCGACTCGAGAAAGACGATGAAGACCGGGTTTCCCGAAGCCCGAGGGAACGGGTCGAGGCGACGCGTGCGTGTGCCCTCGACGAGGGTCACCTCGGACTCGGAGGCGCCGAGGGCAAGGCGCAGTGCGCCATCTTCGACCGCAGGCGCTGGCGATCCCGGCGCTACCTCGCGCGCATGGGCATAATGAAGCGCGGTACCGTCGGCGAGCCCGTCAAGCTGGTGCGCATCGAAAAGCAGCCCAACCCCGGGCGCCGCCGATCCGGTCGCGCTCTCGGCCGATGCCGAGGCGGAACACCCCGCGACGACGGCGGCGCTCAGGGACAGCGCAGTGATCGCGAGGCGGAACCCGCGCCAAATGGTTCTCGGGTCAGTCATCCAGCCGGTCCGTCAGCATGAAACCTCTTCCGCGCACTGTCCGGATCTGAACACCAAACGCCTCGCGCGGCGAAAGCTTCCGGCGCAGGTAGCCGATATAGACATCGACGACATTCTCGGACGAGCCACCCTCCGTCGCCCACAGGGTATCGAAGATCTCGCCGCGGCTCACCAGCCGGTTCAGGTTCTGCGCGAGAAAGCTCAAGAGCTCGCCCTCGCGCTGGGTTAGCAATGCGCGATGGCCGGCGCCGATCGCCTCGCGCAGCTGCGGGTCGTAGGTCAGGCCAGCAACGCGGATCGAGCCGTCCGGACGCGCGCCCGACACGCCGGGTTCGCGCGCGCGCAGATGCGCATGCAGCGACAGGCGCGTCATCAGCTCGGCAAGATCGAAGGGCTTGGCGATGTAATCATCGGCGCCGGCCGAGATTCCCGCAGCGCGGTCCTCAACCGCCGAGAGCGCCGACAGCACCAGGATCGGCCCGTCCATCCCCGCGACGCGCAGGCATTGCACCAGCTCTTCACCCCGATCGGTGCCCAGCATCATGTCCACCACCGCAGCGGCCAGAGGCGCGGCACGCGCGGCCGCCATGGCGCTGGCGGCGTCGTGGGCGACGACCGGCTCGTAGCCGGCGCGCTCCATGCCGCGCGACAGCGTCGAGGCGATATCCACGTCGTCCTCGGCAATCAGGACGCGTCTGGGGACCGTCATGCGCCGTTCTCTCCTGCATCGCCACCTACGGCGCCGCCCGATGTCCCGGGAACCGGCAAGACCAGGCGGAACGCGGCGCCGGGCCCGCGCGCACCCGGCCCGACGGGTTCGGGCGCGGGGCTCATCGCCTCGATGGTTCCAGACTGGCGCTCGGCGATCCATCTTGCAAGGGCGAGACCGACGCCGAAACCGGTGCCGCTCCCGTTCTCGCCTCGCCCCGCGCCGCCGCGCGCAAAACGCCCGAAGATCAACTCCTTGTCCTGCGCGGTGATACCTGGGCCCTCATCAATCACTGCGACGGCGACGCTTGCTTCGCCGGCGGGTGCGACCGTGACCCGGACCCGCCCCGATCGCGGCGAGTGGCGGATCGCATTGTCGAGCAACCCGGCCACGACCTGCCGGGTCCAGTCGCGGTCACCCCGCGCGACAACCGCTGGCTGGGCGTTGACCTCGATCCGGACGCCGGCACGCCGCGCGAGCCCCTCGACGTCATCGACCGCCTCGGACGCGGCGGCGGCGAGATCGAAGCTTTCCGACTCGAGATCGATCTGGCCGCTCTCGGACCGGGCAATGCGCAGGATGTCGTCGATGCGTCGGTTCAGGCGACGCGCCCGCGCCCGGATCGTCGCAAAGGATGCGCGTGCCTCGGACGCGTCCTCCGCCTCCGAGGCGAGGTTGAGCTCGGTTTCAGCCAGGATCACGGTCAAAGGGGTGCGCAATTCGTGCCCGATATCGGCGACGAAGCGCCGACGTTCCGCGTCGGCGGCCTCGAGGCGCGCATTCGCCTCGCTCAGTTCATGCGTGCGCTCGGCCACGATCTCCTCGAGCCTCGCGCGATCCGCGTCGATCGCGGCGCGGTCACGACCAAGCCGCGCCGCCGCCCGGTTGAGCTGCGCAAACAGCAGACCCAACTCATCATGGCCGCGGCCCGCCAAACGCGTCGCGAAGCCGCCTCGACCTATCGCAGCCGCGGCCTCGGAGGCGGCGCCAAGGCGCATGACGAGCGGCCGGGTGATTCCGACGTGAAAAAGCACCACCGCGAGCACCGCGAAAGCAATCACGCCCGCGGAGGCGAGCGCGAGACCCAGACGCAGACGCTCGGCTGCCGCAAAGGCCGCATCGCGGGTGCGGCGCTCCTCGTCGATCGCCTGGCTGAGCAGCGGCGAAAAGCGCGTGGCGAAGCTGTTGAGTTCGGCGCGCAGCGTCGCTGCACCGACCTCTGCGTCGCCCCCGGCATTGCCACGACCCTCGGCAACAACAGCAGCAACCGCCCTGTCGAGGGCTTCGAAAAGGGCGCGCATGCGGGCGAGACCGAGACCGCGGGTGGCGCGCTCGGCCTGTTCGTCCACCCCGAGGGCACGGGCATCGGCAACCGCGCCGGCAAGCGCGCTCTCGAGCCGGTCGAAGGCTGCGCGCACCTGCGCCGCACGCGATCCGATGCGTGCCGCCCGCTCGTCCGCGTCGAGGCTTGGCGCACCGGCCTGCTCGACCGCGACGATGGCATAATCCCCGACACGGCCGGACAAGGCGCCGAAAAGCTCGATCCGGGCCTCGGCGCTCGATGCCGCATCGATCTGGCGCGCCGACTGCGCGGCACCATAGGCGGCGAGCAACGCGGCAAGGGCCGCCAGCACGGCCAGCATGCCGCTGCCCGCGAGGAGCCGCAGCCGTAGCCCTACCCTCGCGCGACGCCGCGTCGTCATGCCGGCGCCTCACCGTTCACGTCACCCCTTGCCATTCCGCGGCCCGTCCATCGCCTGCGCCGACGTCCGAGTGTCGCCCTGAACGCCATCCACGGTCAAACGATGCAGGATCGAGGCAGCGAGGTTGCCGATCCGCCGCGTCCGTCAGGCGGTGCGTGCGCGCATGGCCGAGAGGAACGCCCAGCCGAGCATCCCGGCCAGCATCGAACTGATGAAGATCATGCCCGATGCGTCCGTCATCCCGATGATGGCGAGCGCCGGCCCCGGGCACAGGCCGACCAGCCCCCAGCCGATGCCGAACAGCACTGCACCACCGATCAACGAAGGGTCGATCGCGCCCCGGGCCGGGCCCGGCATCGCGGCGCCGCTCAATGCCCGCCCTCGCCGGGCGGCCACGCGCCACGCGATCGCCATGGGGATCAGCGCGCCGCCCATCACGAAGGCGAGCGTCGGGTCCCAGGTTCCCGCCACGTCGAGAAAGGCAAGCACTCGTGCCGGATTCACCATGTCCGAAACCAGAAGGCCGAGGCCGAAAAGCGCGCCGGCAAGTCCCGCCGTCAACTGCCGCATCCTAGGCCCCTCCAAGCAGGTGGCGCGTCACGAACACGGTCACGACGGCTGCCGACATGAAGGCTGCCGTCGCTGCGATCGAGCGCGGCGAAAGTCTGGACAGGCCACAGACCCCGTGACCCGACGTGCAGCCATTGCCGATGCGGGTGCCGATCCCGACGAGAAATCCCGCGACCACCAGCACACCGGTGGGCGCCGAGGGCGCGACGACAGGTGCGCCGGTCATGATCGCCGCAACCGCGGGCGCGCCGATCAGGCCGGCCAGAAATGGCAACCCGTCGTCAAGCCGACGCCCGGCGAGCGCCTCGCCCACGATGCCGCTGATCCCCGCGATCCTGCCGGTCCCGAGCAGCAAGATCGCTGCGGCCGTCCCGATCATCAGCCCGCCCAGCAGGCCGAAGCCCCAGTCCGCCATGTCAGTCTCCGTCAAAGCCGGTTGAGGGGCACCTTGAGATAGACTGTCCCGTTGTCCTCGGCGGGCGGCATGTTGCCCGCGCGCATGTTTACCTGGATCGAGGGGATGATCAGACGGGGCATGCCCAGCGTCGCATCGCGCGCCTCGCGCATTTCCACGAACTCTTCCTTGCTGCGCCCGGCGATGTGCACATTGGTCGCGCGCTCCTCGGCCACGGTGGTTTCCCAGGCAAAGCAGTCGCGGCCCGGCGCCTTGTAGTCGTGGCACATGAATAGGCGCGTGTGGTCGGGAAGGCTCAGAACCTTCTGGATCGATTCCCAAAGGTCGGCCGCCGATCCGCCGGGGAAGTCACAGCGCGCCGTGCCGTAGTCGGGCATGAACAGCGTGTCGCCGACAAAGGCCGCATCGCCGATCACGTAGGTCAGGCAAGCCGGCGTGTGGCCGGGCGTGTGCAGCACGAAACCCGACAATGCTCCGATCTCGAACCGATCCTGCTCGCGGAACAGGCGGTCGAACTGCGATCCGTCGCGCTCGAACTCGGTGCCCGCATTGAAGATCTTGCCGAACGTGTCCTGTACGACGGTGATGTTCTCGCCGATGCCGATGCGTCCGCCGAGCTTCTGCTGGAGATAGGGCGCAGCCGAGAGGTGGTCGGCATGCACATGGGTCTCGAGCAGCCACTCGACCTCGAGCTTCTCGGCCTGCACATCGGCAATGATCCGGTCGGCCGAGGCGGTCATCGTGCGGCCCGCGGCCTGGTCGAAATCGAGCACCGAGTCGATGATCGCGGCTTTTGCGGAACCCGGGTCGCGGACGACGTAGGACACGGTGTTGGTCGCTTCGTCGAAATAGGCTGTCACATCCGGATTCATTGCGCCCTCCGTTCGATCCATCCCCAAGGCGAGATGGGGATCCGGAAAGCATAATACAATTGCATCCTGTGCAAACCACCCGCTTGCACACGTGTGGATTGGGATCAGGCGGCGCGGGTGGTCCCGAGCACAAACGGAGCGAGGCGAGAGAACTCGTCGAAGGCGAACGCCGTCTCGAAGCTCTCGACCGGGCTCTTGCGGTAGCCGCGCGTGAAGAGCGCGAAGGGCAGGCCCGCCGCCCGCGCGGTCGCTGCGTCGATCTCGCTGTCGCCGACGAAAAGCGCATCCGCGGCAGGCGTGTTCAGACGGTCAAGACAGAGCAGGAGCGGCGCCGGGTCGGGCTTCATCGCGTCCAGCGTATCGCCCCCCACGACTGCGGAAAATTTCGACGCCATTCCCAGCGCCTCGAGGATCTGGACCGTCGGACCCTCCGCCTTGTTGGTGCAGACGCCAAGAACACATCCTGCCTCGGCCAGCGCGTCGAGCGACGCCAGCACGCCGGGATAGGGCACCGTGTGCGCCGACGGCGCGGCATTGTAAGCGTCGAAGAAGCGCGCAAGCGCGTGGTCGAGCACCGCGCCATCGCTGCCCCCGGTCGCGGTAAGACATCGCTCCACGAGCTTCGGGATGCCGTTGCCGACGAACTTGGTGATCTGGCCGAGTTCCAGCCGATCGCGGCCGAGCCTGGCGAGCATCACGTTCGCGGCCGCGTGGAGGTCACGCGCGCTGTCGACAAGCGTGCCGTCGAGATCGAAGATCACTGCGCGGGGCATCTTGGCAAGCGGCAACGACATGCAACTCATTTCCATTTGATCGAACAGCCGACCGAGGCGATCTGCTCGCGCGGACCTTGGCCCGTTTCGGCGACCTGCTTCATCGCGAGGAACAGGTCGCGGCGCAAGTCATCGGGCCCGGCCTCGCGCCGCGAGGCGTCGAGCCGGCCGCGGTACTGCAGTCCGAGCCCGGCATCGAACCCGAAGAATTCCGGGGTGCAGACCGCGCCATAGGCCCGCGCCACGGCTTGTTCCGCATCGATCAGGTAAGCAAAGCCGAAGCCGGCCCGGGCGGCCTGCTCGCGCAGACCATCGGGCCCGTCATCGGGATAGGCGGCTGCATCATTGGAACAGATCGCGGCGACACCGATCCCCAGGGGCGCAAGGTCGCGCGCGTCGCGGGCGATCCGGGTCTCGACGGCGCGGACATAGGGACAGTGGTTGCACAGGAACATGACCAGCAATCCGCGCGGCCCGGTCAGCGAGGCGCGGGAGTAATTCTTTCCGTCGATGCCGGGCAGGCTGAAATCAGGCGCCTTCCAGCCAAAATCGCAGATCGGTGTCCCGGTCGCCATGCCTGCCTCCGCGCGTCGCTCGCCAATCGGCGCCACGTGAGCGACCCTGCATCGACATCGGTCATGACTTCAAGCCGTTCGGGGCAACGCTGCGGCTGCCATTCAGGCAAAGATGAAGTCGTCCACATCCACCAGGTCCACGGCAATGCCGACCAGAAGGACGGTCACCGTCCCCGCCTTCACCAGGCTGTCTTCCCCTTGCGCCATGACCACCAGGTCAGCAAAGCCGTCGACACCGGAAAGGCCTGAGAACTGGATGCGATCGAGCCCATCCTCGAACCCGCCGATCCGGTCGTTGCCATCGGCGTCCGAGGCGAAGAGGAAGATGTCGGCTCCGGCGCCGCCGTCGAGCAGGTCATCCCCGGCCCCGCCCACGAGCGTATCGTCGCCATGCCCGCCGCTGAGGACATCCCGCCCCGCGCCGCCGAGCAGCCGGTCGTGGCCGACGCCACCCTCGATCCAGTCATCGCCCTCGTCGCCGAGCAACTCGTCATCGCCGAAGCGTCCGAAGATCCGATCGTTCCCCGCACCGCCCGTGATCCTGTCGTCCCCCGTCCCGCCATCGAGCCGGTCATCGTCACCGCCGCCCGAGATGGTGTCGCTCCCGATGCCCCCCATCACGACATCGTTGCCGGCACCGCCATCGAGCGTGTCGTCCCCCGATTCACCCCAGATGGTGTCGGCTCCCGCCCCACCCTCGGCACGATCGTGCCCGGCGCCCGCAAAGATGGTGTCGTCGGAGCCACCACCCAGGATCACGTCGTTGCCCAAGCCGGATTCGAGCAGGTCGCGCCCCTCTCCACCGTCGATGGAGTCGTCGCCCGAGCCCGTGCGAACGAGATCGTCGCCGCCCCCGGCCACAATTCGGTTGCCAGCAGACGCGAAGTCCGCCGTGACGATGATCTCGTTGGCGGCGTCGTTCCCGATGACCTGCGCCGAACCCGACAAGGTGAGGTTCTCGAAGTTCATGATCTGCTGCGTCAGCCCACCTGCGCTGTGCAGGCCGAGGCCGAGGTCGAAGATCACGCTTTGATCCCACGGGCCAATGGCGACCAGCGTGTCGACGCCGGCGCCACCATCGAGGCTGTCGGCGGCGCTCAGCGCCGCGAGCCCATCGGCATCGATCACGACGTCATCGCCGGCTCCGGCATCAACGGTGTCACGCCCCGCGCCGGGATCGATCCAGTCATCGCCGGCGCCCGCAAGGACGCTGTCGTTGCCGCCAGCCGTTGCGATCACATCGGCCTCGGACGTCGAGACGACCGTCTCGTCCGAGATGTCGCCGATGATCTCGACCACCTCGCCCTGCCCGCCCCAGTCGGCGAAGCGCCAGCCCGAAAGATCGAGCGTCTGGTTGACCCCCATCCGGATCACGATGCGCTCGGTCGCGCCATCGGCGTCATCGCCCCGGACAAGCAGGTCGGGCGAGAACTCGCCCTGGGTGTCGAACTCCTGGTCCTCGAAGATCGCCGAGCGCAACTGCGCGCCGCCGCCGGGCGCGAAGCGAAGCTCCTCGATCGAAAGGAAGTCGATTCCGGTGAAGTCGTAAACCGCCTCGCCCCCGGCGGCGGCCACGCCCAGGATGAGAGCGTCGTGCCCTTCGCCGCCGTCGATCAGGGCGCCGGGGCCGGGTGTCGCGCCCGCGTCGACGATGAAGGCATCGTCGCCACTGCCTGCAATCAGGATGTCGGCGCCGCCACGGCCGTTGAGGGTGTCATTCCCGCGCCCGGTGCTGAAGCGATCCGCCCCGCCGCTGCCGACGACATGATCGTCACCGTCGCCCGTGAACACCTGCTCGATCGAGGAGAAGCTTATGGCAATGCCGTCGATCTCGCCGGTACCTGCCTCGAGATCGATGACCGCGGCCGCATCGACGGCCGCGGCGTTCAGCGTGTCGTGGCCCGCGCCTCCAGCGAAGTTGACGACGCGCCCATCGCCTGCCAGCTCGGAGAACTCCTCGGTGAAGATCCAGGCGTCGTCATCGCTTGCCGCACTGCCGAAGACCCGCAGCACGATGTCGCTCACCGTGATTGCGTCGGCCCGCGAGTTGTCGACGACCGTCACGGTCCAGGTTCCGCCGGAGCTCTCGCCAAGCAGCGCCGTGGTGCCAAAGCTCCAGCGCCCCGAGAAGCTGGCGCTTCCGCCCGTGCTCGCAACGAGCTGGACGCGCGTTCCCGAGGGCGAGGTCAGATATACTTCGAGGTCACCGAGAAACGCGACGCTCATCGCGACCTCGACCGAGACGTGCTCGACATCGACCCCCGGGGCAAGCGTCGCCGAGAAACTTGCTCCCGTGGCGCTGCCGTCGGGGATCACCTGGGTCGCATTCAGAAGATCGTGGGCGATCTCGACGCGATTGGCAGAGGTTGACTGCCGCGTCCAGCTTTCGGCCAGGCGGACCGCCGCCTTGGCATCCACCAGGCCGAAGCCGTAATCGTTCGAGAAATGCAGCCCGCCCCCGTTCCAGCTGGTCGCGCCGTTCCAGAACCAGCTCGCGCCGTTTGCCTGGGTGGCCTGCTCAAACGCGCCATCCGCGGGCGCACCGCCATTCGCCGGCCCTCCGACCGCCGAACCGACATGGCGCGCCGAGAGCGCGAGGATCTGCTGGACATCGCGCCAGCCGAGCTCGGGATTGGCCTCGAGCATCAGGGCAACGATGCCGCTGACCTGCGGCGCCGTGGCCGACGTCCCCCCGAAGCTCGCGAGATAGTCACCATTCACGTATCCGGCGCTTCCGGTGCGGTCGGTCGTCACGATCGCCGACCCGTTCAGCGCGTCATCGGAGAATGCGGTGACCAGCAGGTTGGCGCCCGGCGTCGAGAACCCGGTGACCCAGCCATCCGAGCGCACGGCCCCGACATTGATGGTGAAGGCCGAGGTGTCGAGGAGTTCGGTCGTGCCTTCCTCGCGATACACGCTGCCGGGTACTGCGCGGCCGTTGCCGGCGGACTTCACAAGGATCGTGCCAAGCCCCCCGCGGCCGTCGGCGGCGGCTCGCTCCATCGCGTCGAGGATCCGGTCGAACGACGCATCGCTCAGGAAGAGCGGGTGGAAACCGAAGCTCATGTTGACGACGTCCGAGCCGTTTCCGGTGCCGGCGACATTGCCGATGCCATCGCCAAGCCCGGCGGCATCCAGTAGTGCCCTGTCGAGCATGAGGTCCGAGGCGTTGCGATACCCCACGAGGGTCGCGTCCCACGCCACCCCGACGCCGCCGATCCCGTTGCCCTCGGCCGCGCCGATGATTCCGGCGACCGATGTGCCGTGATGTTCGCCGGCGCCGGGAAGGGGAACGGTGTCGAAGGCGGTGTAGTCGAAATCGATGTCGGTGCGGAAGTTTGCGGCCAGGTCGGCATGGCCCAGATCGAACCCGTCATCGATCAGCGCGACCTGAATGCCGGCGCCGGTGTATTCATCCCAGACATCGACAATGTTGAGGTCCAACCCGCCCGAGCCATTCAGCAGATACCATTGCTGGCCGAACAGCGGATCTGTCGGGATCGTCGCCATCTCTGGCCACTCCTGCTCACGGACGCCGCGCGTTCCCGCGCGATGCCTCCGGCCTAAGCAGGTAAGCTGAAAGATCGGTTAAGAGTGCGTCCGCCCTGGCTGGGCTTGGCTGCCGCCCACGGCCATGCGGCGCGGTGTCAGCGGCGCGTGAGTGCGATCCCCTCGCCGGCTTGCTCGGGCATCGGTATCCCCGCCTGTTCGAGGGCAAGCGCGTCGAGCCGCGCCTTGACGTCGGGCGCGAAGCGCTCGATCCGGCGCGCGCCAAGGTCGAACGCGATCATCTTCACCTCGTTGGTGGCCGAAAGCACGGCACCAGACGGATCATCGCGCCACACCCTGTGGAAGAGGACGATACGCTTGTCGTCATGTGCCAGCAGTTGCGTCGTGACGTGGATCGGCGCACCGAGTGGCAGTTCCGAGATGTAGTGCACATGGGTCTCGAGAACGACGTACTCGTGGCCGTCGCGCGCCTCCATCGTCCGGCCGTCATTGATCAGGTTCCAGAAGGCCCAGGTCCCCTGGTCGCAAATCGTGATGTAGTGGGCGACATTGACGTGCTCGAACTCGTCGATCCATTCGGGCTTTACCCGGGTCTCGTAAAGGCGCAGCGGCTCGGCCATGGTCAGCGCCCCTTCCAGACCGGCGCCCGGCGCTCGCCGAAGGCGGCCATGCCCTCGGCTGCGTCTTCCGAGGCGTAGACCCCTGCGTAGACGGGCAACGCGCCCGAGCGCATCAGGCGATACCCCTCCTCGACGGTCGCCCCCTCGGTCGCGCAGACAACTTCCTTGATCGCCTGCAGCGAGAGCGGCGCCGAGGCCGCCACGCGGTCGGCGAGCTCGTGTGCCGCTTCCATCAGCTGCGGGCCCGGGACGACCTGGTTGATCAGGCCCCAGCTTGCGAGTTCGGCGCTGCCCACCCGCCGGCCCGTGAACATCATCTCCATCGCGATGGCGCGGGGAAGGCGCTTGGGCAGGCGGATCATGCCGCCGGAATCGGCCACGATGCCCAGACCCGCCTCGGGCAGGCCGAACTCGGCGTGATCGGCGGCGACAACCAGATCCGCGGCCAGGGCGAGCTCGAAGCCGCCGCCCAGCGCCATGCCGTTGACCGCCGCGATAACGGGTTTCTTGAGGCTCCAGTACTCGGTGAGGCCGGCAAACCCGCCCACCCCCTGGTCTTCGTCAGGTGCCTCGCCCGCGGCTGCGGCCTTGAGATCCCACCCGGCCGAGAAGAACCTCTCGCCGGCGCCGGTGACGATCCCGACCGAAAGGCCGTCATCCTCAGCCAGCTCACGGAACGCCTCGCCCAGCGCGCGGCTCGTGGCGGCGTCGATCGCATTCGCCTTCGGGCGGTCGAGCGTGATCTCGAGCACCCGGCCTCGACGACAGCATGTCACTGGTCCGGTCATCCACTCCCTCCCTGTCGCTTTGTTCGTTCTGCCCGGCAAACCCGGTACGGCGCAACCGCGCTCAGGCGACCTGCGCCTCGGCCCGGGCCAGCGTCATCACCGCGTCAACCGCCAGAACCCCCTCGCGCCCGACGAGGATGGGGTTGATCTCGATCTCGCCGAACATGCCGCCCCGGTCCTCGGCCAGGCGGGCAAGGGCAAGCAACGCGTCGACCAGCGCCGCGCGGTCCCCCGGCGGGCGCCCGCGCCAGCCGGCGATCCGCTGCGAGACCTTGAGCCGATCCAGCGCGCGTTCGATCTCGGTGCGCGTGGCCGGGAAAGCCAGAAGGGTCGAGTCGCCCCAGAGCTCGGCCTCGACGCCCCCGCCCGCGATCATCATCAAGGGGCCAACCACCGGATCGAGGCTGACCGAGGCCATCACCTCGGCGACCACGTCGGGCGCCATCCGCTCGACGAGGACGCGGCTGAGCGGGATCTCGGGCGCAAGCCGCGCCATGTCGGCGCGCATGCCTGCGATCGCGGCCTCGACCTCGGCCTCGTCCCGTAGGCCGAGACGGACGGCACCGGCTTCGGTCTTGTGCAGAAGGCGCGCATCCAGCGCCTTGAGCGCGACCGGGAAGCCCAGGCCCGACGCCGCGCGCGCGGCACCTTCGGGCGCCGCGACGCGCGATGCGGGGACCGGCACGCCGGCGGCCGCGATCAGGGCCTTCGCCTCTGCCTCGTCGAGGCGCGCTGCATTGGCGGGCGCAGCGGGCGCGCCGCGCTCTAGATCTTCGAGCGACCCGGCCAGCAGCTCCGTGCGGCGCTCGCGCCACGTCACGGCCGCCTTCAGCGCCGCCATGCATTCCTCGAGCCCCTGCATCGCGGCCAGCCCGTGGCTTTCGGTGTGAAGGCGCGCATGGGCCGGGAAACAATCGGCGAGCGGCGCAACCTGCATGCCGACCACCGGGCGCCCCTGGCAGGCGGCACCGATCGCATCGACCTGGGCGGCGTATTCGGTGATGTCCCACATCCCCTCGCGCGGGTAGTTCTGAAGCATCATCGCGATGTCGTAATCCTCCTCCAGCAGGGTCGAGTAGATCGCCCTCTGCCGGTCGAGATCGTTCCATGCCGCCATGGTGATGTCCTGCGGATTGCCGGGCGTGGCGATCCCCGGGAGCAGCTCGCGCAGCCTGGCCACGACCGACGGGCCGGGCTGGGGCATCTCGAAACCGGCGGCCGAGAGGTGATCGGCCAGCATGATGCCCATCATCCCCGAGGCGGCGGTCACCAGCACGCGCCGCCCCTTCGGCACCTGGCCCGAGTCGAAGAGCTTGAGCGTCTCGATGAAGGTCGATTCCGAATCCGCCGTGACGATCCCCAGCCGGTCGAACAGCGCGTCCCATGCCGCCCCCGCCCCGGTCATCGAGGCGGTGTGCGAGGCCGAGGCGCGCGAGCCCGCCGCGCTGCGTCCCAGCTTGAAGGCGACGATCGGCTTGCCCAGCCTCAGCGCCTTGACCGCCGCGCGGCGCAGCGTCGCGGTGTCGGGCAGACCCTCGAAGGTCAGGCCCACGGCACTGACGCGCGGATCGTCGAGCATGTAGTCGAGGCAGTCGGCGACGGTGGTCTTCGCCTGGTTCCCGCATCCGACCAGATGCGTGACCCTAAGACCCCGGTCCGCGAACACCACGTCGCACAGGAGCCCGCCACCCTGGCTCACGATGGCGACGCCACGCTCGGCCTTGGCCACGCCGAAATGGTCCATCATGGCGGCCATGGGATCGGCGAAATTGGCCAGACCGATCGAGTTCGGACCGAGAGCTGCCATGTCGCCCACGGCGGCAAGATAGTCCGCCTGCAGCCCCGTCCCCGCATCGCCCAGCTCGGCGAACCCTGCGGCGTTGCACACCACCGCCCGGCAGCCGCGCGTCCTGAGTGCCGCGATGGCCTCGATCGCCGCCTCGCGCCGGATGGCGATGAAGGCGAGATCCGGTGCCTCGGGCAGGTCCTCGATCGACGGCGTGCAGGGATAGCCGCCCAGGCTCTCGTGCTTGGCATTGACCACGTAGGTCGGCCCCGCGAAACCCTGATCGCGATGGTAGCGCAGCGCCGGCCGGAGGTTCGAGCCGCCGACGAAAGCGATCGAGCGGGGATTGAACAGCGGCCTCAGCGGGTGGTCGGCGGTCATTCGGCGCGGCTCCTGCGACTGGAATCTCGCGCCGAGACTAGCGCGCGGTCTGCCCGCCGACGCGCCAAAACCGGCGCCGCGGTGACGCGATTGGACAAGGCGACCCTCGTCACAACCGCGGATCGCCGCCCTCGCGCGGCGCGTAGCTCGCGGGATCGACCATGTCGGGCCGCCCATCGATCCTGAGCGCGATCACCCTTGGCATCGTCTCGGCGATGACGCGGCCCCGGCGGATGACGGCCAGGCGGACCGGCTTCATGCGGATCGCCTCGATGGTATCGGTCGCCTGCAGGAGCACCATGTCCGCATGGCACCCCGGCGCAAGCCCGTAATCCTGCAGGTGCATGATCGCGGCGGGGACGGTGGTCACAGCCTCGAAGGCCGCGCGCATTGCGTCGCGCGAGGTCAGCTGCCCGACATGGACCGCCATGGCCGCGACTTCGAGCATGTCCGCCTGGCCCAGCGAGTACCAGGGGTCCATCACGCAGTCGTGGCCGAAGCCGACCGGAATGCCCATTGCCTGCATCTCGGGCACCCGCGTCATCCCGCGGCGCTTGGGATAGCCGTCATGCCGGCCCTGCAGGCAGATGTTGATCAGCGGGTTGGCGATCGCCGACACCCCCGCCTCGGCCATCAGCGGCAGAAGCTTCGAGACGTAGTAGTTGTCCATGGAATGCATCGAGGTGAGATGCGAGCCGGCAACCCGCCCCTGCAGCCCCAGACGCTGCGTCTCGAAGGCCAGGGTCTCGATATGGCGGGACAGGGGATCGTCGCTCTCGTCGCAATGCATGTCGACCAGCAACCCGCGATCGGCCGCGATCTCGCACAGCGCGCGGACGCTGGCCGCGCCATCGGCCATGCTGCGCTCGAAATGCGGGATCCCGCCCACCACCTCGACGCCGAGATCGAGCGCTCGGGCAAGGTTCGCCTCGGCATTGGCCGAGCGGTAGTAGCCGTCCTGCGGAAAGGCCACGAGCTGCAGGTCGAGATAGGGCCGGACGCGCGCCTGCACCTCCTTCAGCGCCTCCACCGCCAGCAGCCGGTCGTCGCAGATGTCGACATGGCTGCGCACGGCGAGAAGCCCTTGGGACACCGCGAGGTCGCAGTAGCGCAACGCGCGCTCGATCACCGCCTCGTGGGTCAGCAGCGGCTTGAGCTCACCCCAGAGCGCGATGCCCTCGAGCAGCGTGCCCGAGACGTTCATCCGCGGCAAGCCGAGGGACAGCGTCGCGTCCATGTGGAAATGGCAGTCCACGAAAGGCGGCGAGACAAGCTGCCCGTCCGCGTCGATCTCGCGCGCGCCGGCGGCATCCATCCGGGGTGCGACGGCCGCGATCCGGCCATCGGCGCAGGCGATGTCCTGCCCGGTCCGGCCGTCGGGCAGCGTGGCGTTGCGAACGATCAGGTCGAAGGTCATCGCGCAGGCTCCGCATGCTGCCGGTGGGTCGGCGGCAGACTGGGGAAAATCCGCCGGTGGGGCAAGCGCCTCGGCACGGGATGGCGCATCCCGCCGTGCGCGAAGGCACCGGGGCAGGCAGGCCTCAACGCTGTCCCTTGAACCAGGGCGTGAGCATCGCGCGCGGATAGTCGGCCTTGCGCGCCACCGCCACGAGTGCCGCGATCGACAGAAGATATGGCAGCATTAGGAACACCTGGCTGGGCAGGAAGGCGCCGACCTCGGTCTGAAGCCTGACCTGGAAGGCGTCGAAGGCGCCGAACAGCAGCGCGCCAAGAAGTGCCTTGCCGGGCCGCCATGACGCGAACACGGTCAGCGCGATGCAGATCCAGCCGCGGCCATTCACCATGCCGAAGAAGAAGGCGTCGAAGGCCGACATGGTCAGGAAGGCGCCGCCCATCGCCATCAGCGCCGAGCCCGCCATCACCGCACCGATCCTGAGGCCGTAAACCGACAGGCCTTGCGCCTCGACGGACGCCGGGTTGTCGCCGACCGCGCGGATCGCGAGCCCCAGCGGCGTGCGGTAGAGCACGAAGGCGACCACGCCCACCATGGCAAAGGCCAGCAGCGTGAGCGGGGTCTGCTGGAACAGGACCGGCCCGATGAACGGAAGCTCCGAGAGCACGGGGATCTCGACAGGTCGAAACGGCTCGATCCGCGGCGGCGAAGTGACGTCCGGCAGGGCCGTGCGGTAGATGAAGTAGCTGAGGCTCGAGGCGAGCAGCGTCACCCCGATGCCCGAGACATGCTGCGAGAGCCCCAGCGGCACCGTCAGGATTGCATGCAGCAGACCGAAGAGCGCCCCCGCGCCCGCCGCGATGGCGACCCCGGTCCAGAGGTCAGCCCCGGCCCAGACCGCCATCCAGCCCGCCATCGCGCCAGCGGTGAAGATGCCCTCGATGCCGAGATTGAGCACCCCCGCCCGCTCGCAGACCAGCGCGCCGAGGACACCGAAGATCAGCGGCGTGGCGATGCGGATCGCGGCGGCCCAGAAATTCGCGGTCAGGAGGATGTCGAGGATCTCCATCACCGGCCCCTTTTCAGCCGGATGCGGAAGCGCGTGAGAAAGCCCCCCACCAGGACGCACAAGAGCGACATGGCGACCACGAGGTCGGCAAGATAGTTCGACACGCCGGTCGCGCGGCTCATCGAATCCGCGCCCACGAAGACCCCCGCGATGAAGAGCGCGGCGGCAATCACCCCAAGCGGCGAAAGACCCGCCAGCATCGCCACCACGATCCCCGCATAGCCAAAGCCGGGCGAGAGATCCGAGGTCAGGTAGCCCTTGAGCCCCGCGACCTCGCCGACCCCTGCAAGCCCCGCAAGCCCGCCCGAGATCAGCGCGACGCGGACCATGGTGGCGGTCACCGGGATTCCGGCATAGCGCGCGGCAGCCTCGTTCTCGCCCACCGCCCTGATCTCGAAGCCCCAGACGGTGCGGCGCAGCAGCACCGCGACCGCGACCGCCAGCACCAGCCCGATGACCAGCCCTGCATGCAACCGCGTGCGCGCCATCAGCTTGGGCAGGCTCGCCTCGTCGGTCACGGGCATCGACTGTGGCCAGCCCAGACCCATCGGGTCCTTCATCGGCCCTTCCAGCATCATCTGCACGAACAGCAGCACGACGAAGTTCAGCAAGAGGGTCGTGACCACCTCGTCGGCGCCGAACCGCAGCTTCAGCAGCGCCGGCCCGAGCATCAGCAGCGCGCCCGCCAGGGCACCTGCCGCCAGCACCATGGGCACCATCACGGCGGGCGGCGCGGATATTGCGCCCGAGCCGACCGCGACCGCTGCCAGCGCGCCGGCGTAGAGCTGGCCCTCGGCCCCGATGTTCCACAGCTTCGCGCGGAACGCGACGGCAGCCGCAAGGCCCGTCAGGATCAGCGGCGTCGCCCGGGTCAAAGTCTCGCTTGCCGCGAAGACCGATCCGAAGGCCCCCTTCGCCATCAGCGCATATGCCTCGAGAACATCGACGCCGGCCGCAGCGATCGGGATCGCGACCAGTGCAAGCGCGGCGAGACCCGCGCCCGCCGCGGACGCCAGCCTGAGCCAGCCGGGAACGGACTGGCGCGCTTCCAGCCGGATCATGCCGCGTCCTCGCGCCCATGGCCGGCCATCATCAGCCCGACCGTGCCGCGGTCCAGCGCCTCGGGCCGGCCGGCCTCGCGCAGCCGCCCGGCATGGATCACGACGATCCGGTCCGACAGGGTGAAAAGCTCGTCGAGATCCTCCGAGATCAGGACGATCCCCGCCCCCCGCTCGCGCGCGGCCAGCAGTCGGCGGTGCACCTCGGCCTGCGCGCCGACATCGAGGCCGCGCGTGGGCTGGTTGGCAAGGATCAGCCGCGGGTCGCGCTCGAGCACCCGCGCGAGGATCAGCTTCTGGATGTTCCCGCCCGAGAGCAGCCGCGCGGGCGCGTCCGGGCCCGGACAGCGCACGTCGTAGTCGCGGATCGCCGCCTCGGCGCGGGCGCGGATCGCGGCGAAGTCAAGCAGGCCCCAGCGCTGGAAGCCGGGGGCGCGGATATCCTCGATCGCGACGTTCTCGGCGATCGTCATCGCCCCGACCACGCCGTCGTGATGCCGGTCCTCCGGCACGCGCGCCACTCCGGCATGCACGAAGTCACGCGGATCGTGCCGGTCGAGCGCGCGCCCGTTCAGGCGCATCTCGCCGGCGTCGGGCGCCGTGAGTCCCGCAATCAACGCGGCGAGCGCCGCCTGGCCGTTGCCCGAGACCCCGGCGACGCCAACGATCTCGCGCGCCCGAACGGCCAGATCTGCCTGGTGCAGCGAGCGGCGGGCATCGGCCCCGGCCACGTCAACCGCCTCGAGTTCCAGCACCGGCGCCCCGGGGGACAACGGCGCCCGGCGCGAGCGGGGCACCTCGCGTCCCACCATCAGCTCCGCGATGGCGCGCCGGTCGGCGGCGACGGTCTCGAGCTCGCCCACGTTGCGGCCGCCGCGCAGCACCACGATGCGGTTCGAGACCGCGAGCACCTCGCCCAGCTTGTGCGAGATGAAGACCACTGCGAGCCCCTGGGCCGCGAGACGCCGCAGCACCGCGAACAGCCCCTCGGCCTCCTGCGGGGTCAGCACGGCCGTGGGCTCGTCGAGGACCAGCACGCGCACATTGCGATACAGCGCCTTGAGGATCTCGACCCGCTGGCGCTCGCCCACCGTCAGGGCGCTCACCCGCACGTCGAGGTCGACATGGAGGCCCGAGTCGCGCATCAGCCGCTCGGCCTTCTCGCGCGCCACGCGCCGGCCGCCAAATACGCGCAGGACGGGCTCGGTGCCCAGAACGATGTTCTCGAGACCCGTGAGATTCTCGGCCAGTGTGAAATGCTGGTGGACCATGCCGATGCCCGCGGCCAGGGCGGCATGCGGCGATCCGGGCTCGAGATCGCGCAACCCCGCACCCTTGGCCGCGACCCGCACCCGCCCCTCGTCCGCGGTATAGTGGCCGAACAGGATGTTCATCAGCGTGGTCTTGCCCGCGCCGTTCTCGCCCAGCAACGCGACCACTTCGCCCGGCGCCAGCGCCAGGTCGATCTCGTCGTTCGCGAGCAGCGGGCCGAAACGCTTGGTGATGCCCTCGAGGACGAGAACAGGAGCGGACGTGGTCATGGTGTCATTCTCGAAAACGAAGGTCGCGCGAAACACGATGCGGGGCGCGACGCAGCCAGGTCCCGATGCGGGCATGGGACGAAGCGCCCGGCCGGCGAGCCGGGCGCTTCGCGATAGATATTGCCCGGTTCACATCGTCGACTTCGGCTCGGCATCGTTGACGTTGACGCGGAAGAAGCCGTCGAGGATCTCCTTCTCCTTCATCTTCGCCGCCTCCAGCGCATCCGCCGGGACCAGCACGGCGTCGGCAACGAAGCTCCCGCCGCCATAGGCCATGTAGGAATACTGCCCGTAGTCGGCCGGCTCGAAGCTCCCTTCCGTGACCGCCTTGATGGCACGGTCGATGGTCGGCTCCATGTGCCACAGCGCCGAGGCGAGGATCGTCCCCTCGTAGTCGGCCGAGGTGTCGATGACATTGCCGATCGCCTTGATGCCGCGCTCCTTGGCCGCGTCCGAGACCCCGAAGCGCTCGGCGTAGAGGATGTCCGCGCCCTTGTCGATCATGGCGAAGGCGGCCTCTTTCGCCTTCGGCGGGTCGTACCAGGAGTTGATGAAGGTCACGAGGAACTTCACGTCGGGATTGACCGACAGCGCCCCCTCCATGAAGGCGTGCATCAAGCGGTTGACCTCGGGGATCGCGTAGCCGCCCACCATGCCGATCACGTTCGAGCCGGTCGTCTTGCCCGCGATCATGCCGGTCAGGTAGCTGGGCTCGTGGATCCAGTTGTCGAAGACCGAGAAATTGGGCTGTGCCGGGCCAAAGGACGATCCCATCAGGAAGGCCGTGTCCGGATACTCGGCGGCGACGTTGCGGGCGGCGCGCTCGACACCGAACACCTCGCCAACGATCAGATCCATGCCTTGCTCGGCGTATTCGCGCATGACGCGCTCGTAGTCGGTGTTGGCCGTGTTCTCGGACCAGACATAGGTGACGTCGCCGCGGCTCTCGGCCGCCTTGAGCGCCTTGTGGATGCGGCTCACCCACTGCTGCTCGACGGGAACGGTGTAGATCGCGGCCACCTTGATGGGCTTGGCCTTCTGCGCCTCGGCAGGCCCCGTGGCAAGGGGGGCTGCCAGCGCGACGGCCGCGGCCGCGAGCACGAAGCGGCGGGTGAAGCGTGCTGCTTTCCTGATCATGATTTTGCTCACATCCAGATCATTCTTGGGGTTGGCGCGCCCCGGGGCGGGCACCTTGGACGAAGGGAGCAAGCATCATGCCAGATCGATGAGGGCGGTCAATCAGGACCTCCCTTCCGTTTCGCCCCCTCAGCCGCCGCGGCGGTGCAGGCGATACCGGCGATGGAATCGGCGATGAGCGTGCCCGAACCCTGCCCGAACGGCGCGGAATGCGGACACCACAGCCCCGCATGACGCTAGGGAAAGTCCCGCTTCGAAACTGATTATGCTCGTCCCGCCAAGACGTTGACGAAACGATGACACCCGCCCACACGGCCCGCCATTCACGGCTGGACTCTGCATGGAGACTCGTGCTGTGATTAAAAAAACGTTTTTTCACAAGCACTCCGCACGAACGGTAAAAATCAGGGAGACCGTTAATGAAACACTTCAGCTTGCTCGCAGGAGCCGTCGCGCTGAGCCTTGGAGCCGCGGCTGCGAAGGCCGAAGAGAAGTTCATCACGATCGGAACGGGCGGCCAGACCGGCGTCTATTTCGTGGTCGGTCAGTCGATCTGCCGACTCGTCAATCGCGGCAGCGCCGAGCACAACCTCAAGTGCACCGCGCCCTCGACCGGCGGCTCGATCGCGAACATCAACTCGATCAAGGCGGGCGACATGGACATGGGTGTCGCCCAGTCCGACTGGCAGTTCCATGCCTATAACGGCAGCTCGAAGTTCGAAGAGACCGGGGCGTTCCCGGAACTGCGCGCCGTGTTCTCGGTCCATCCCGAGCCCTTCACGGTGATCGCGCGCAAGGACGCCAACATCAAGACCTTCGACGACCTCAAGGGCAAGCGCGTCAATGTCGGCAACCCCGGCTCGGGCCAGCTCGCGACCATGGAAGTCGTGCTCGCGGCGAAGGGCTGGACGATGGATGACTTCTCGCTCGCCTCGGAACTCAAGCCGGCCGAGCAGGCGCAGGCGCTTTGCGACAACAAGGTCGACGCCATCATCTACACGGTGGGCCACCCCAACGGCTCGATCCAGGAAGCCACGACGTCTTGCGAGTCGAACCTCGTCAGCGTCGAGGGGCCCGCGATCGAGGCGCTCGTGGCCGACAACCCGTTCTACTCCTTCGCGACCGTTCCGGGCGGCATGTACACGGGCACCGACACCGACACCACGACCTTCGGTGTGCGCGCGACCTTCGTGTCGTCGACCAACTCGGATGACGACACGGTCTATCAGGTCGTCAAGGCCGTCTTCGACAACTTCGACCGGTTCAAGAAGCTGCACCCGGCCTTCGAGAACCTGAAGGAGGAAGAGATGATCTCGGCCGGCCTCTCGGCTCCGCTCCATCCGGGCGCCGAGAAGTACTACAAGGAACGCGGCTGGATCCAGTAATCCGCGCCCAATCGCCCGCCCGGCACAGGCCGGGCGGGCGTTCCCGTTTCGATCCGTCCGGCCCGCTCGTGGCGTGACGCCCCCCGCCCCCGCGGGCCCTCCCGAAGGGCCTCAGTCATGACCAACCAGCCGAACCCCGAATCCGGACTCGACGGTCTCAGCCAGGCCGAACTCGACGAGCTGGTCGCCGCTGCCGACACCGGCGCGCGCACGCCCGGTGGTGCGGTCGGGACGCTGATCCTGCTTACCGCGCTGGCCTGGTCGCTGTTCCAGCTGTGGTTCGCCTCGCCCATCCCCTTCATGGTCAACTGGGGCGTCTTCAACGATACCGAGGCGCGGTCGATCCACCTCGCCTTCGCCATCTTCCTCGCCTTCGTCGCCTATCCCGCCGCACGCACGCCCGTGCAGCTGGTGCTGGGCGTCGGCGTGCCCGTGCTGCTCGGGTTTCTCTTCATCTTCGGCGCCGAGGGCGATCTCTCGCCTTTCGTGATCGGCGGCATCGTGGCCGCGGTCGTCGTGGCGATCCTGCTCGGCTCGCCGCGCGACCACGTGGCGCCATGGGAATGGGCGCTGGCCATCGTCGGCGCCTTCACCGCGCTTTATCTGTTCATCTTCTACCGCGAGATCTCGGACCGCGTCGGCGCGCCGATCACCCAGGACTTCGTTGCCGGCGTCGTGGGGCTGATCATCCTGCTCGAGGCGACGCGCCGGTCACTGGGCCCCGCGCTGATGATCGTGGCGACGCTGTTCCTCGCCTACACATTCCTCGGGCCGCACATGCCCTCGATCATAGCGCACAAGGGCAACTCGCTCTCCGAGGTCATCAACCACCAGTGGATCACGACCGAGGGCGTGTTCGGCATCGCGCTGGGCGTGTCGACCTCCTTCGTGTTCCTGTTCGTCCTGTTCGGCTCGCTGCTCGACAAGGCCGGCGCGGGCAACTACTTCATCCAGGTCGCCTTCTCGCTGATGGGCCACCTGCGCGGCGGCCCGGCAAAGGCGGCGGTCGTCTCCTCGGCGATGACCGGGCTCATCTCGGGCTCCTCGATCGCCAACGTGGTGACGACCGGGACCTTCACCATCCCGCTGATGAAGAAGGTCGGCTTCTCGTCCGAGAAGGCCGGCGCCGTCGAGGTCGCCTCGTCGGTCAACGGCCAGATCATGCCGCCCGTCATGGGCGCCGCCGCCTTCCTGATGGTCGAATATGTCGGCATCCCCTATTTCGAGGTCGTCAAGCACGCCTTCCTGCCGGCCGTGATTTCCTACATCGCGCTGGTCTACATCGTGCATCTCGAGGCCATGAAGGCAGGAATGCAGGGCATGGAGCGCGCCTACACGCCCAAGCCCATCGTGCAGAGGCTGATCGGAACGGCCTTCGGCGTCGCCGTGATCTGCGCGCTGTCCTTCGGGGTGTACTACGCCATGGGCTGGATCCGTCCCACCTTCGGCGCCTCGGCGGGCTACGTGGTGTTTGGCTTCCTGACGGCGGTCTATCTCGGCCTGCTGTGGCTCTCGACCCGGCACCCGACGCCCGAGATGTCGGACCTCGACAAGCCGGGCGCCAAGCTGCCGCTGCCCGGACCGACGGTGAAGTCGGGCCTTCATTTCATCCTTCCCGTCGTCGTGCTGGTCTGGGCGCTGATGGTCGACCGGCTCTCGCCCGGCCTCTCGGCGTTCTGGGCCTCGGCGTTCATGATCTTCATTCTGGTCACCCAGCGGCCGATCGCGGCGCTCATGATGGGCCGGGGCAGTGCCCTCGCGGGCGAGATCGCGGGCGGCGTCAAGGACCTGGTCGACGGCCTCGTGGCCGGCGCGCGCAACATGATCGGCATCGGCATCGCCACGGCGACCGCCGGCATCATCGTGGGCTCGGTCAGCCAGACGGGCGTGGGCTCGGCGTTGGCCGACGTGGTCGAGGTGCTGTCGGGCGGAAACATCATGGCGATCCTGTTCCTGACCGCCATCCTCAGCCTGATCCTCGGCATGGGCCTGCCGACGACGGCGAACTACATCGTGGTCTCGGCGCTGCTGGCGCCCGTGATCGTGACGCTCGGCCAGCAGAACGGGCTGATCGTGCCGCTGATCGCCGTCCACCTCTTCGTCTTCTATTTCGGTATCATGGCGGATGTGACTCCGCCGGTCGGCCTCGCCTCGTTCGCCGCGGCGGCGGTGTCGGGTGGCGATCCGATCAAGACGGGCGTGGTCGCCTTCTTCTATTCGCTGCGGACGGCGGCGCTGCCCTTCCTGTTCATCTTCAACACAGAGCTTCTGCTGATCAACGTGGACCTTGCGCACGGCATCTTCGTCTTCGTGGTCGCGACGGTGGCGATGCTTCTGTTCGCGGCCGCGACGCAAGGCTGGTTCATCACGCGCAACAAGATCTGGGAGTCCGTGCTGCTCCTGCTCATCGCTTTCACCCTGTTCAGGCCGGGCTTCTGGATGGACATGGTCTCGCCGCCCTACATCGAAAGGGCGCCGTCCGAGATCGTGGCCGCGGCCGAGAACACACCACCGAACGAGAAGCTGAGGCTGCGCGTGGCAGGTCTCAACGATCTCGGCGACCCCATCGAGTTCGTGGCCCTGCTGCCCATCGGCAACGAGCCCACGGGCGCCGAGCGGCTCGAAGCCGCGGGGATCGTGCTGGCCGAGCGCGACGGCAAGACCGTGATCGATGACGTGGCGTTCGGCAGCGCCGCCGCCGAGGCGGGACTCGACTGGGATCAGGAGATCCTGCGCGTGCTGCGGCCGGCCGACCAGCCCAGCAAGTACCTGATGTACATCCCGGCGCTGCTGGTGCTCGGCGGGCTGGTGATGCTGCAGCGCCGGCGGGCCGCGAACGGCGCCGCCGCACGCGCCGCGACCGTCTGAGGGGAGGCCGACCGATGCCCGACATCCTGATCGCCATCGATCTCAACCACGACGCCTCGTGGCAGCACGCGTTGCCCGAGGCGGTCGCGCAGGCCCGCTCCAAGGGCGCGACCCTGCATCTCGCGGCGATCGTCCCCGATTTCGGCATGACGATGATCCAGGACTACTTCCCCGCCGGCTTCGAGAAGGAGGCCCTCACCCGCGCCTTTGCCGCGGTATCCGAGTTCGCGACGACCCACGTCCCCGACGACGTGAAATGGAAGGCGCATGTCGGCCATGGCGACATCGATCGCGAGATCCTGCGCCTGACCGAGGAAATCGGGGCCTCGCTGATCGTGATGGCCTCGCACCCGCCCTCCGAGCTCAGATCTTTCCTGGTCGGCAGCCATGCCGACCGGATCGTGCACCGCGCGCCGGTTTCCGTCCTCGTGGTGCGAGGCTGAATTATAGGGAGGTGGCTTGTTGCAGCGCGGCAAGGTGGAGTAGATGGTGGCCCGAGAAAGTACAGCTTCGGAGGCACCCGCCCCATGACCCCCTTCGCCATCGCCGGCGTGCAGATGCATGTCGCAGCCGCTCACGACAACGTGGAAGGCATGCGCCACCGCCTCGACATCCTGATGGCGCGCTTCCCCTGGACGCAAATGGTGCTCTTCTCCGAGCTCGCGCCCTTCGGACCGCTGCCGCGCTTTTCCCAGCCTTTCCCGAACCAGGTGATCGACCAGTTCTGTGCCGATGCGCGCCGTCACGGCGTGTGGCTGATCCCCGGCTCGATGTTCGAGAAGACCTCGGACGGGCGCATCTACAACACCTCGGTCGTGATCAACCCCGAGGGCGAAGTGGTCGCCAAGTACCGCAAGATGTTTCCGTTCCGGCCCTACGAGACCGAGGTCGAGGCGGGCACCGAGTTCTGCATCTTCGATGTCCCCGAGGTCGGCCGATTCGGTCTGTCGATCTGCTACGACATCTGGTTCCCGGAAACGACGCGCCAGCTCACCAGCCAGGGTGTCGAGGTGTTGCTCCACCCGGTGCTCACGGGCACCACGGACCGCGACGCCGAACTCGCGATCGCGCGCGCCACTGCGGCGCAATTCCAGGTCTACGTCTTCGATGTGAACGGCCTGGGTGCGGGCGGCGTCGGCCGCTCGCTGGTCGTCGACCCCTCGGCCACCGTCCTGCACCAGTCGGCTGGCCAGGAGGACATGTTCCCGATCGAGATCGACCTCGACCTGGTTCGCCGCCAGCGCGAAACCGGGATGCGCGGCCTGGGGCAGGTGCTCAAGAGCTTCCGCGACCGCGAGGCCGATTTCACCGTCTACGACCGCGCAAGCGGCACGGACGCCTATCTGCAGGGTCTCGGGCCGCTCGAGATGCCGGGCAAGGGCACGCGCGCGGGACTTCACCGCGCCGATCCCCGCCCTGCGCCGAGCGTCTCGCGGACCGACTTCGACACTGCCGGCTCGGCTTCGCAGCCGATACCGGTTGGACGCATCGCCTCGGGCTGAGCCGAGACTTCCCGGGCCGCGCACACCGCGCGGCCCGGCGCAGGCTCCTCCCGGGCGCAAACGCCGTAGGCGCGGAACATACCGCGCCCGGCCGGCACGGGAGGGCCGACCCATGACCGCGATAAGTGACTATTACAGCGCGGTGCAGCTTCGCGTCGATCGCTGGAGCGCGCTCAGGCAGCTCACCGGCGAGCTCGCCCGCAACGGCCGCAACGCCCGGGGATCGGCCGGCCTGATCAAGAAGATCGCCACCGTCTTCGACCAGCTCGCGCCGATCGAGACCTACTGGGCCTTTCCGGGCTCCGCCGCCTTCGACTTCATGCGGCGCCAGTTCGAGCATGGCAACGACGACGACCTCGCCTTCTCGGTGCGGCGGGTGGCGCGCGCACTGACCTCGGGGGCATATCGCAGGCGCCGGATCACGCTGGCGCGCGAGGATGCCGACGTCGAGGAGGTCGATGACGAGCAGACGCAGCCGATCGAGGCCCGCGCGCTTTCGCGCCCCTATTTCGAGGTCCTGCTGGTCGACGACCTGACCGAGGCGCAGGAGCGCTTCCTGCGCCACAGCCTCGAACGGATGCGCCGGGTCGAGGACGCCTTCATCTACGAATCCGTGGTGGTTCCGAGCCTCGAGGACGCGCTGATCGCGATCCTGTTCAACCACAACATCCAGGCCGTGGTGGTGCGCCCGGGTCTCACGCTCAAGTCCGAGAACACGCTGCAGATCCTTACCCGTTATCTCAGCCGCGTGGGCGAGGAGGACGTCGAGGGTCTCACGCCCGAGGATTACGGCCCGGAACTGTGCCGCCTCATCGCCAAGGTGCGCCCCGAGCTCGATGCCTACCTCGTGACCGACCGCTCGGTTGAAGAGATCGCTGGGCGCGATCTGGGCGGCTGCCGGCGGGTCTTCTACAATCAGGAGGACTTCCTCGAACTCCACCTCAACATCCTTCGCGGCATCAACGCGCGCTACAAGACGCCGTTCTTCACCGCGCTAAAGGAGTACTCGAAGCAGCCGACCGGCGTGTTCCACGCCATGCCGATCAGCCGCGGCAAGTCGATCAGCCGGTCGCACTGGATCCAGGACATGGGCGCCTTCTATGGCGCAAACATCTTCCTCGCGGAAACCTCGGCCACGTCGGGCGGCCTCGACAGCCTGCTCGAGCCGCACGGGCCGATCAAGGAGGCGCAGGAGAAGGCCGCGCGCGCCTTCGGCTCGAAGCAGACCTTCTTTGCGACCAACGGCACCTCGACCTGCAACAAGATCGTGGTGCAGGCGCTGGTCAGGCCGGGCGACATCGTGCTGGTCGACCGCGACTGCCACAAGTCGCACCATTACGGCATGGTGCTGGCGGGGGCCGAGGTGGTCTATCTCGACAGCTATCCGCTCAATGAATACTCGATGTACGGGGCGGTGCCGCTGCGCGAGATCAAGCACATGCTGCTCACGCTCAAGGCGGCCGGCAAGCTCGACCGGGTGCGGATGCTGCTGCTCACGAACTGCACCTTCGACGGCATCGTCTACAATGTCGAGCGGGTGATGGAGGAATGCCTCGCCATCAAGCCCGACCTCGTCTTCCTCTGGGACGAGGCCTGGTTCGCCTTCGCCCGCTTCGGCCCGACCTATCGCCAGCGCACCGGGATGAATGCCGCGAACGTGCTGCGCGAGCGCCTGCGCAGCCCCGAGCACCGGGCGGCATGGGAGAAGCAGCAGGCCAAGCTCGAGAACGCCGACGAGGCGACCCTGCTCAAGACCCGCCTGATCCCCTCGCCGGATGCGCGCGTGCGCGTCTACACCACGCAGTCGACGCACAAGACCCTGACGTCGCTCAGGCAGGGGTCGATGATCCACGTCAACGACCAGGACTTCAAAGGCGAGGTCGAGCAGTCGTTCCACGAAGCCTACATGACCCACACCTCGACCTCGCCGAACTACCAGATCATCGCCTCGCTCGACGTGGGCCGCAGGCAGGTCGAACTGGAAGGCTTCGAGTTCGTCCAGCGCCAGGTCGAGGCGGCGATGTCGATGCGGCGCGCGATCGCCACCCATCCGCTGCTGCAGAAATACTTCAAGGTGCTCACCGCAGGCGACATGATCCCCGACCGCTACCGCGAGAGCGGGATCACCTCCTATTACGACCCCGACCAGGGCTGGCACGACATCTGGGAATGCTGGGGGCGCGACGAGTTCGTCCTCGACGCCACGCGCGTGACCCTCGCGGTCGGCGGCACCGGCTGGGACGGCGACACCTTCAAGACCCAGATCCTGATGGACCGCTTCGGCATCCAGATCAACAAGACCTCGCGCAACACGGTGCTGTTCATGACGAACATCGGCACCACCCGCTCGTCGGTCGCCTACCTGATCGAGGTCCTGGTCGAGATCGCGCGCGAGCTTGACGACCGGCTTGACGACGCCTCGCGCATGGAGCGGCGAAGCTTCGAGAACCGCGTCAACAGCCTCACGGTCGAGCTTCCGCCCCTGCCCGACTTCAGCCGCTTCCATGACGCTTTCCGCGCCGGCGACGGCACGGGAACCCCCGAGGGCGACATGCGATCGGCCTTCTTCCTCGCCTATGACGAGGCCAATTGCGACTATCTCGACCTGCAGGGCTCTCTCATGGACGAGGTGAAGCGGCGCGAGGTCGTCTCGGCAAGCTTTATCATCCCCTACCCGCCCGGCTTTCCGATCCTGGTTCCGGGACAGGTCATCAGCGAGGAGATTCTCGCCTTCATGCGTGCGCTCGACGTGAACGAGATCCACGGCTACCGCCCGGATCTGGGACTGCGCGTCTTCACCGAAGAAGCGCTGGCCCATCATGCCGCCAAGGCTCTGCCGCGTGCGGCGGAATGAACGACAGGGAGAACAACATGTCCAAGAAGACACTCAAGAACATCTCCGAGATCCGCCGCTACTTCCACCGCAACGAGGAGCCGATCTATTTCGTCTCGGCAACCAACTTCAACCTTCTCGGGCTCGACGAGTGGGTCAAGAACTTCAAGTATATCAACTACCTGGACTGCTATGACGGCCGGCACCCCAACGTCTTCGTGCCGCCCGAGATGCCGCATGACGAGTTCCAGTCGATCGAGGACATCAACAACTACCTGCTGTGCCACAAGCAGGTGATCGACTACATCAAGCGCCGCGGCGGCAAGCCGAAATTCGTCTTCCTGATGTTCGACAAGGAGACCGAGAAGCTCGCCAAGGAGCTTGGCGCGCAGGTCTGGTTCCCCAAGGCCAAGCTGCGCGAGAAATGCGACAACAAGATCGAGACCGTGCGCATCGGCAACAAGGCGGGCGTGCCCTCGGTGCCGAACACCCTCTCCGAGGTCAAGGACTACGCGCACCTGCAGAAGGTCTGCGAGAAATCGGGCCTGGGCGACGACCTCGTGCTGCAATCCGCCTTCGGCGATTCCGGCCACACCACCTTCTTCATCAAGTCCGAGGCCGATTTCCGCCGCCACGAGCACGAGATCGTGGGCCAGGGCGAGATCAAGATCATGAAGCGCATCGACTGCCGCGGCTCGGCGATCGAGGCCTGCGCGACCAAGCAGGGCACCATCGTGGGCCCGCTGATGACCGAGCTCGTCGGCTTCAAGGAACTGACCCCCTATCGCGGCGGCTGGTGCGGAAACGAGATCTTCCCGACCGCCTTCGCGCCAAAAGTCCGCCAGCAGGCGCGCGAACTGACCTTCAAGTTCGGCGAACAGCTCAAGAAGGAAGGCTATCGCGGCTATTTCGAGCTCGACTTCCTGATCGACAAGAAGACCGGCGATCTGTGGCTGGGCGAGCTCAACCCGCGCATCACGGGCGCGAGCTCGATGACCAACCACGCGGCCTTCGCCCATGCCGACGCGCCGCTTTTCCTCTTCCACCTGCTCGAGTTCTCGGGCAAGGACTTCGAGCTCGACGTCGAGGAGCTCAACGCCCGCTGGGCCGACCCCGACATGATCGACTCGTGGTCGCAGATGGTCATCAAGCATACCGACGACAGCGTCGACATCTTGACCGGCGCGCCCGAGAGCGGCATCTACCGCATGCTGGATGACGGGCGGGTGGTGTTCGACCGGTTCGACTACCACCGCCGTGCCGTCGAGTCGGAGAGCGAGGCGTTCTTCCTGCGCATCCTCAAGCCCGGCGACTACCGCTACGAGGGCGCGGATCTGGGCATCCTGGTAACCCGAGGGCGGTCGATGACCAACAGCTTCAAGCTGACCGACCGGGCAAAGAAGTGGATCCATGGAATCAAGCAAAGCTTCTCGGCTCGTCCGCTTCCCTCGGCCGCGGCGCTCACGGACCCGGCCTTCAAGATCCTCTGAGGCGATGGAACTCCTCTTCCGAGCCATCGACGACGGGAGGACACGCGACGGTGGCCCCGGCGACGCCTGGGCCACGCAGTTTGGCGCGCTCTGGCCGGCCTATCGCGACTGGTGGGTGCGCGAGGGGCTGAAGGCCCGGCCGACCTATCTTTCCAGCCGCCGCGCGATCGCGACCCACATGCCCGAGATCCTCGGCCTCTATGACGAGATGGCCGAGCGTGCCGGCGGCGGCGACAGCGAGGCGCGCTTTCTCAGCTTCTGGTGCCCGCCGCCCTATCTCTCGGGCTGCAGCCAGGCGATCTGGCCGGGGCCCGAGCCGATCCTGGTGCGCAACTACGATTACAGCCCGCGCGCCTTCGACGCCGTGGTGTTGCGCACCGAGTGGCAGGGGCGGGGCGTGATCGGCACCTCGGACGGGATGTTCGGGCTGGTGGACGGGATGAACGACGCGGGCCTTGCGGTCTCGCTCACCTTCGGCGGGCGGCGCGTGGTCGGCGAGGGCTTCGGCGTGCCGCTGATCCTGCGCTACCTGCTGCAGACCTGCGAGACGACCGAGGAGGCGGCGGCGGCGCTGTCGCGGCTGCCCACGCATATGAGCTACAACGTCACCGTGGTCGATGCCGCCCGGCGCTACGTCACCGCCTTCCTCGCGCCCGACCGAAGCACCACCATCACCCACGCCGCGGTGGCGACCAATCACCAGGAACGGGTCGAGTGGTCGAGCCACGCCCGCTTCACCGCGACGGTCGAGCGCGAGCGCTTCCTGCTTCACCGCCTCACCCTGCATGTCGAGCCCGACGACAAGTTCATCGGCGCCTTCCTCAAGCCGCCGCTCTACTCGATCGCCTATGGCGCGGGGTTCGGCACGCTCTACACAGCGGTCTACCGCGTCGCCGAGCGCATGATGGAACTGCACTGGCCCGGCGCGGTCTGGCGCCTGCCGCTGGATGGGCCGATCGGGGGCGCGCGCGCCGTGGCCTATCCCGAGGCCGCCTGAGCGCCATTCCGCAGGGAGGGTTCGCCCATGCCCGCACGCATCCTCGAGACCGCGATCTACGCCGACAACCTGGCCGAGACGGCGGCCTTCTACGAGGAGGTCCTTGGCCTCGAGCGCTTCGCCGGCGTCGAGGGCCGGCATGTCTTCTTCCGGGTCGAGGGCGGCGTCTTCCTGATCTTCCGCCCCGCCGCGACGCGCGTGCCCCCCACCGCCGGGGCGCTGCCCGTCCCGCCGCACGGGCCCGAGGGGCAGGGTCATGTCTGCTTCGCGGCGAGCGCGGCCGAGATCGAGCGCTGGCGCGCGCGGCTGGACGCGGCCGGCGTCGCGATCGAGAGCGATTTCGAGTGGCCGCAGGGCGGGCGCTCGATCTATTTCCGCGATCCCGCGGGCAACTCGGTCGAGTTCGCCGAGCCGCGGATCTGGGGGCTCTAGCCGCCCCCGCGGCGGGCTGTCGGAATTGTGATTGCGCCGCGCGGCCGGTCGGGGCAATCAGGGCCCGCATCCACAGCAAGGGAGACCGAGGACATGACGGGCAAGATCGAATCGCGGCTGGCCGAGATGGGCCTGAGCCTTCCCACGCCGGCCAAGCCGGTGGCCTCCTACGTGCCCTTCGTGCAGTCGGGGAACCTGCTCTTCGTCTCGGGCCAGCTGCCCTTCGGGCTCGATCCGCTGCCGACCGGCACGCTGACCGCGGCCGACCATGCCGACGGCGCGCCGGCGGCGGGCTCGCGCCTCGCGGCGGCCCAGGCGGCAGCGCGGCAGTGCGCGCTCAACCTTATCGCCCAGGCCAAGGCCGCGACCGGCGATCTCGACCGGATCACGCGCGTGGTCAAGCTGGGCGGCTTCGTCAACAGCGACGCCAGCTTCACCCAGCAGCCGGTGGTCGTGAACGGCGCCTCGGACCTGATGCAGCAGGTCTTCGGCGCGGCGGGCGAGCATGCCCGCGCGGCGGTGGGCTCGTCCTCGCTGCCGATGGGCGTGATGGTCGAGATCGAGGCCGTGTTCGAGATCGCCTGACCCGGCCCGCACCCGGCATAGCGGGGCCCCGGCCAAGGGCTTGGGGCCGCGCATCGGCGCGGCAGCCGTGTATCCCAGAGGGACTTTCACGCGTGAAAGCGAAATCAACCAATTGATTTCACTAAGTAATCTTAAAAATCACACGTGAGCGGACGCGCCGACCCACGCCGCAGCGTCGGTGCTCAGCGCGACGCCGCCTCGCCGCCGAAATAGCTCTCGGCCGGCAGGAACTTCGCCAGCCGCGCGGCATCGGCCCAGGCCCGCTCCGAGCCGCGGGTGCCGATCATCACCACCGCGTCCGAAGGCAGGCTGAGCGGATCGAGCACCGCGCGGATCGCGGCCCGCCCCGCGGGCAGCGGCGCAGGCGGCAGCGGCGCGCGCCCCGCCGCAGCGAAATCGATCCGCGGCCCGGCGCTCAGCGCCCGGCGCAGCACCTCGGGATCGTCACCGGGCTCGGCCAGCAGGAGCCGGTCGCAGCGCGCGAGGCCGCGCAGCTTGTCGACCGTTGGCCCGGGCAGCTCGAGCGTCTGCGCGAGCCGAAGCCCCAGCGCGTCGCAGGTGAACAAAAAGCCCACGATGTCGCGGCCCGAGCCCAGGAGGACCGAAGCATAGGCGGGATAGGCCAGTCCCAGCTCCTTCGCCCGCGCGACCCGCCGGCGGATGATCTCGAGCGGCAGCTTGGGCAGCAACTCGCGGCGCGCCACCGTCCAGGCGTGACGGCGGAACGAGCGCCCCGGCTCGATCGGCGGGCCCTGGTTGTGGCCGATGCCGGCAAGCTGCTCGCCCCGGAAGCTGGAAAATGGTGACCGCATCCCCGTCCTCGCCCGTGCCTTTGCCCATGCCCGCTAGGCGCTGCCGATCAGTATGCCCGCGGCGAAGACCAGCGCACCACCGAGCACGACCTGGAATGTCGCGCGCAGGAACGGCGTCTCCATGTAGCGGTTCTGGATCCAGACGATGGCCCAGAGCTCGAAGACCACGATGATCATGGCGATGATCGTGGCCGTCCAGAAGTCGGGGATCAGGTAGGGCAGCGCGTGACCGAGCCCGCCCACCGTCGTCATGATCCCGCAGGCGAGGCCGCGCTTGATCGGCGAGCCGCGGCCCGAGATCTGGCCGTCGTCCGAGATCGCCTCGGTGAAGCCCATCGAGATGCCGGCACCGACCGAGGCCGCGAGGCCCACGAGGAAAGTCGCATGCGTGTCCATCGTCGCGAAGGCTGCCGCAAAGATCGGTGCGAGCGTCGAGACCGAGCCGTCCATCAGCCCGGCAAGGCCCGGCTGGACATAGGTGAGAACGAACTGGCGATGCGCCGCGCGGCTTTCCTCCTCGGCGACGTCCTCGGGGACGTGGCGCTCCTCGAGGCGGGCCGCAGTCTTCTGGTGGGCCGCCTCGGCGGCGGCGAGGTCGCCCAGGAGCTTGCGCGTCTCGGCGTCGGTCGCCTGCTTGGCCGCGGCGAGGTAGAAGTCGTGGGCCTCGCGCTCCATGGCCGCGGCTTCCTCGCGCATCCGCTCGACGCCAAGGTTCTCGACCAGCCAGACGGGGCGGCGCGTGTAGAAGCCCGAGATATGCTCGCGCCGCAGCGGCGGGATCACCTCGCCGAAACGCTTGCGGTAGACCTCGATCAGGCGGCGGCGATGGCCGTCCTCCTCCTTCGCCATCTCGTCGAACATGGCCGCGCTGCCGGGGAACTCGTCGCTGAGGCGGGCGGCATAGGTGCGGTAGATGCGCGCGTCGTCCTCCTCGGCCGAGATCGCGAGGGCGAGGATCTCGCGCTCGCCAAGGTCCTTGAAGCGGCGGCGGTTCCTGAACTGGCCGAGAATCATGGGTGACCGATCACTAACTTTAGAAACGTTCTAAGTTAGCATCTGCGTCTCGCGGCGCCGGCGCAAGCCCGGCGATGTCGCAGGCCTCAGCCCACGTAGCCGCCCATGGCGCACAGAAGCCGCCATTCCTCGTCCGAGACCGGCACGACCGAGAGGCGCGACTGGCGCACCAGCGCGAAGTCTTCAAGGCGCGGCTCGGCCTTGATCTCGGCCAGCGTCACCGGCCGGGGCATCGGCGCCACCGCCTTGATATCCACGCATTCCCAGCGCGGGTCGTCGGTGGTGGTGTCGGGATGGGCCTCGGCGCAGACCTCGACGATACCGACGATCCGCTTCTCGTCGACCGAGTGGTAGAAGAAGCCCCGGTCGCCGATCTTCATCGCCTTCATGTTGTTGCGCGCCTGGTAGTTGCGCACGCCGTCCCACTGCTCGCCGGCCTCGCCTTTCGCGACCTGGTCATCCCAGCCCCAGGTGCCGGGTTCGGATTTGAAGAGCCAGTAGGCCATGCGTCACTCCCTGTTGTGGTCAGATCCCGGATATGGCGGAAAGCGCCGCCTCGGCAACCCGCGCGGCACCGGCATCGGCGCGAAGGCGCGTCCAGCGGATGGTGCCGAGGTCGTAGCCCGCCTGCTTGGCCACCACCCGCGCATCGGCGTCCGAGACATCGCCCGCCCGCGCCTCGACCCGGGCGGCCAGGGTCTCGGGCGGCGCGTCGAGCCAGAGCCCGGTGAAGTCCGCGCCGGCCTGGGCCGCGAGCTCCGCCGCGGCGTCGCGCTCGCCCTCGCGCAGGTGGGCGGCGTCGAGGATCACCGTGGCGCCGCCGGCCAGCGCCATGCGCGCGCGGCGGGCCATGGTCTCGTAGACGGCGATCGATGCCTCGGGAGTATAGGCCCCGGATGGCAGGCGCTCGCTCTCGGGCGCGCCCCACAGTGCCTTGCGGATCGCGTCGGTGCGCAGGATCACGGCGTCGAGCGAAGGCGCGAGCGCGCGCGCCAGCGTCGACTTGCCCGAACCCGAGAGCCCACCCACGGCGATCAGCCGCGCCCGCCGCGGGGCGTCAAGATAGCCATGCGCCAGCGCGAGGTAGCCGCGCGCCTCCTCGGCAGCGCCGGCGTCGCCGCAGGTCTGGGCGGTGAGCCCCGCCACCTTGGCGCGGATCGCGGCGCGGCAGGCGCGGTAGAGCGGCAGGAGGCCGAGCCCGTCATAAGCCGTCGCCTCGCCCCCGGCATCGGCCGCCATCCGCTCGGCCCAGGCGTTGAGGGTGACGCTGGCAAGCGCGCTCAGTCCGCGATGGTCGAGATCCATCAGCAGGAAGGCGAGGTCGTAGAGCGGGTCGATATCGGTCAGCTCGTCGTTGAAATCGATGCAGTCGAAGGGCGCGGGGCGGCCCTGCCAGAGCACGATGTTGCGCAGGTGCAGGTCACCATGGCAGCGCCGCGCCGGACGCGCCGCGGCCAGCGGTGCGAGGCGCCGGCCATGCTCGCGCAACAGCGCCGCGACGGGTGCGGCCTCGGCGCCCAGCAGCGGCGCGAGGCGGTCGATGGCGCTGACCTCGGCCAGCGCGAGGTCGGGCAGAGGGCGCAGGCAGGGGCGCGGCTGCGCGCCGCGGTGCATCTCGGCCACGGCCTGACCGGTGGCGCGCATCATCGCCGCGTCAAGCCGGCCCTCGGCCGCCATGCGGTCGAAGAGGCAGGCCGCCTCGAAGCGGCGCATCACCACCACCGGCTCGGCATCCGCGGGCGCGGGAGGGGCGATCAGCTGCGGCGGCGTGCCGTCCGCGATCCCGGCGAGGCCAAGATAGAGGCCCGGCGCCGAGCGCGCGTTCTCGGCGATTTCGCGCTCGGCCGAGGCGCGGCGCCGGGCGCGGGTCGAGTAATCGAGAAACCCGTAATCGACCGGGCGGCGCAGCTTGAAGGCGCGATCCCCGGCCAGGAAGACAGCGGCGGTATGGGTATCGATCCGCGCGACCGAGGCGCCGTCATGGGTGGCGGGGTCGGCGAGCAGGGCGGTGAACCGCGCGAAATCGTCCTCGCCCCGCCAGCCCATGGGGTCAGCCGACCACGCGCTTCCAGGGGCGGATCTCGACCGACTGGAAAAGCCCCGCCTGGGCAGGGGTCGGCCGCGCACCAGGCCTCGACCGTTGCCATATCGGGCGCCTCGCAGATCAGCAGCGAGCCGCACATCTCGCCTGCCGGGTCCAGGAACGGCCCGGCCTGCTGGATCGCCCCGTCGGCGCCCGCGATATGCGCAAGATGCGCGTCACGATTGGCCTTGCGGACCTCGAGATGCCCGGGCTTGTCGATGCAGATGATGGCGTAGAGCATGGTCGTCCTCCCTCGCGCGCCGGGCCTCTCATTGCGCGATCGCGCGCGCGCCCGCAAGCCTCCCGCAAGCCTCAGGCCTTGGCGCCCTTCTTGCCCGACCCGATCAGGGGCGCGGCGCCGGCGTCGAGCGGCCAGCGCGGGCGCGCGCTCACCGCGCCTGGGTGCTCGCCGGCCAGCAGGTGCTCGGCGCCCGCCCAGGCGATCATCGCGGCGTTGTCGGTGCAGAGCCGCAACGGCGGGGCGATGGCCGCAAACCCCTCGGCCCGCGCCGCCGCATCCAGCCCGGCGCGCAGGCTCGTGTTGGCGGCAACCCCGCCGGCCAGCGCGATCACCGGCTGGGCGAGACCGGGATACCGGTCGCGGAAGGCGCGCATCGCCCGCGCGGCCTTGCTCGCGAGCACCTCAGCCACCGCGGCCTGGAAGCCGGCGCAGAGATCGGCCACGTCGCGGCGGTAGAGCCCGCCCTGCCCTTCGGCCAGCCGGTCGCGCGCGCGCAGCACCGCGGTCTTGAGACCCGAGAAGCTCATGTCGGCGCCCGGCCGGTCCATCAGCGGGCGGGGAAACTCGAACCGCGCGGCATCGCCCTCGGCGGCGCGGCGCTCGACCTCGGGGCCACCGGGAAAGCCCAGCCCCAGCATCTTGGCGACCTTGTCGAAGGCTTCGCCCGGCGCGTCGTCGATGGTCGAGCCCAGGCGCAGATAGCTGCCCAGCCGCTCGACCGCGATCAGCTGGCAATGCCCGCCCGAGGCGAGCAGCAGGAGATAGGGATAGTCGACCCCGTCGCTGAGCCGCGGCGTCAGCGCGTGGCCCTCGAGATGGTTGACCCCGATCAGCGGCTTGCCCGCGCCAAGCGCGATGCCCTTCGCCGCCATCACCCCCGAGAGAACCCCGCCGATCAGGCCCGGCCCCGACGTCACCGCAACGGCATCGACGGCGCCGAGCCCGATGCCGGCCTCCTCCAGCGCGCGCCGGACCACGAGGTCGAGCCGCTCGGCATGGGCGCGGGCGGCGATTTCGGGGACCACGCCGCCAAAGGCCGCGTGCAGGTCCTCCTGCCCGAAGACGGCGTTCGACAGGATCTGGCCCGGCCCCCGCGCCACGCCGCCTTCGGCGCGCGCACGCACGACCGCGGCCGCGGTCTCGTCGCAGCTCGATTCGATGCCGAGGATCGTCAGTTCGCTGGCCACCGGACCCGTTTCCCGCGCGGGCGTTGCACGCCCCGATTGCGCCCCTTACTAAGGGCCCGAGCCGATGACAGAAAGAGCCAAGATGACCGCAGGCCCGCCAAGCCCCGACCGACCGCTCAGGATCGGCACCCGCGGCTCGCCGCTGGCGCTGGCGCAGGCGCACGAGACGCGCGACCGGCTGATGGCGGCGCATGGCCTGCCCGAGGCGGCCTTCGAGATCGTCATCGTATCGGTCATGGGCGACCGCGTGCAGGACCGCGCGCTGTCCGAGATCGGCGGCAAGGGCCTTTTCACCAAGGAGATCGAGGACGGCCTTGCCGACGGCTCGCTCGACATCGCGGTGCATTCGATGAAGGACATGCCGACGGTCCTGCCCGACGGCCTCGCGATCACCGCGCTGCTGCCGCGCGAGGACGTGCGCGATGCCTTCATCAGCCACCGCCACGGCGGCATCGCCGAACTGCCGCAGGGCGCGACCGTCGGCTCGTCCTCGCTGCGCCGCCGGGCCCAGCTCCTGCACCGCCGCCCCGATCTCAGGGTCGTCGAGTTCCGCGGCAACGTGCAGACCAGGCTGCGCAAGCTTGCCGAAGGGGTGGCCGAGGCAACCTTCCTTGCCTGCGCCGGGCTGAGGCGGCTGGGCATGGAGCACGAGATCCGCAGCGCCATCGAGCCCGACGAGATGCTGCCCGCCGTGGCGCAGGGCGCGATCGGCATCGAGAGCCGGGCGGGGGATGGCCGCGTGCTCGGCCTGCTCGAGCCGATCCACGACCGGCCGACCGCGACGCGGCTGGCGGCCGAGCGCGCCTTTCTCGCCGCCCTCGACGGCTCGTGCCGCACGCCGATCGGGGGGCTCGCGGTGATCGAGGGCCAGAGCCTGTGGTTCCGCGGCGAGATCATCCGCCCCGACGGGTCCGAGCGCCACTGGACCGAGCGGCGCGGCGCGCTATCGGACGCTGCCGCGATGGGCACCGATGCAGCGGCCGAACTGCGCGCCCGTGGCGGCGCCGGCTTCTTCGACGGCTGATGGGCGAGGACCGCCTTGTCCTTGTCACCCGGCCCGAGGCCGATGCCGGCCGGGTCGTCGAGGCGCTTGCCGCGCGCGGTGTCTCGGCCCTTGCCTGGCCGCTGACCGAGATCCGGATGACCGGCGCCGCGGCCGAGCCGCCCGCGGGGACGGACGCGCTGCTGTTCACCTCGGCCAATGGGGTCGCGGCCTTCGCGGCAGGCTCGGCGCGGCGAGACCTGCCTGCGCTCTGCGTCGGGCCGCGCACCGCCGCGGCGGCGCGCGAGGCCGGATTCGCGCGGGTCGAATCGGCCGATGGCGATGCCGCCGCCCTGGCGCGGCTGGCGGCGGCGCATGGCGCACGGCGGATGTTCCACCCCCACGGACGCGACCGCGCGGGCGATCTCAAGGCCGACCTCGCGCCGCTGGGCATCGCCGTCGAGGAGGCGATTCTCTACGCCGCCGAGGAGGTCGCGGATATCCCCGCCCCGGTCCGCGCGGCGCTGGACGAGGGCCGCACCGCGGTCATTACCGCCTGGTCGCCCCGCAATGCGGCGATCCTGACCCGCAGATTCGCCGAAAACCCCGGCTGGAAGCCGGAAAACCTTTGTGTTGTCGCGATTTCATCGCGGGCGTCCGGGCCGTTGTCGCCCTGTGGCTTCGCCGCGCTGCGAATCGCGCGGCGCCCCGATGGCGCTGCGATGATCGATGCCATCCTCGAGGCGCACCGACGCGAGCCGGGCTAGACGGTGACAATCGGTCATCTCTTCGCAAGTTGCCGCGAGGCCCGGGGGTTCCTAGTCTAGCACTGGTCGGATTCGCCAATCGGGTCCGGCCTGCCATCGAACCGCGATTCGACAGGAAGGGGCCAAGACCAATGAACCGCCCGAAGGATCGAAAGAGGCCCTCCGACAAGCCCGAAGAGACCGCGGCGCAGGAAACCGCGGTGGAAGCCGGCGCGACAAGCGAAGGCAGTGACGGCCGTCGCCCGGACGAGGCAGCGGCCGAGCCCGCGCGCGACGACGACGTCAGCGCATCTCCGACCGAGGAGCCGGCTGCTGCGGCCGGTGACGATCCCGCGCGCGGCCCGAGGGACGGCGATGGCACGGCCGACGATGCCGGCGGCCCGGATGACGACCCGGGCGTGACCGACGACTGGCGCGCCGCGGACGAGCCCAGCGAAGCGGTCGCGTCGCACGAGCCCGAGAGCGCCCCCGCCGAGGAGATGGCGGCCGAGGCCACCGAGGAACCCGCCGTGCAGGAGCCGCAGATCGAGCGCGAGCCGCATGACGAGGACGAGGATCACGGCATGGGCGTGGCCGGGCGGCTGCTCGTCCTGCTGATCGTCGCCATCATCGCCGGGGTCGGCGCGCTTTACGCGGCACCCAAGCTTGCGCCGCATGTTCCTGCCGGGGTCGCGAAATACCTCGTCCCCGGCCAGGCGGACGCCCAGGCGCGCATCTCGGCGCTCGACGCGAGCCTCGCCCAGACGCTGCAGCGGATCGATGCGCTCGAGAGCCAGCTTGCCGAGCGCGCCGGGAAGGACGCGCTGATGGGCGTCGCCGATGCCGTCTCGTCGCTCGACGAGCGCATCGGCACGCTGGAGAAGGGCGCCGCCAGCCTTGGCGACGAACTCGCCGCGCTGCGCGACGCGCCGCCCGCGCCGGCCCCGGCTCCGGCACCCGCTCCGGCCGCCACCGACGGCGGTGAAGCGACCGCGGCGCTGAGCGCCGAGATCACGGCCCTGTCGGCCCGGCTCGACACCGTCGCCGCCGCGGGCGAGAGCGCCGCGAAGGCCGAGGCACTGGCTGCCCTGCGCACGCAGGTCGACGGCCTCGCCGCCCGCGTGGCCGCGATCGAGAGCGCCCGCGACGGCGAGATCGCGCGCCTCGAGCAGGCGGTCCGGTCCTCGGCGCTCGAGCGCGCCATCGCGGCACTGTCGGACCGGGTGCGCAACGGCCGGCCCTTCACCAGCGAACTCGACGAGGTGGCCGCGGTTTCGGGCGAGGACGCGCCGGCGGCGCTGTCCGGCGCCGCTGCGACCGGGATCGCGCCCGCGGCGACGCTGGCGCGGCAGGTTTCCGAGCCTGCGCGCGCGGCGCTGGCCGCCGACATCCGGGCCAATGCCGATCCCGGCATGCTGGGCCAGCTGGGCGCCTGGGCGCGCAGCCAGGTGGTGATGCGCCCGACGGTGCCGCGCGAGGGCGACGACGTGGCCTCGGTTCTCAGCCGCGTCGTGGCCAAGCTCGAGGCCGGCGACGCCGTCGCCGCCGAGGCCGAGGCGGCCGCCCTGCCCGAGCACGCCCGCGCGGCGATGGGCGAGTGGCTCGACACGCTGGCCGCACGCGCGGCCGCGGACAAGGCGCTGGCGGGCTGGCTGGCCTCGCTAGACGCCAAGGGCTGAAGTCAGGGAGAGACGCATCATGCTGGGTTCGGTCATCAGGATCTCCCTCTTCATCGCGGCGGTCGCCGCCATCACCTTCGGCGTCAACCACCTCATCCAGACGCCGGGCGGCATCACCATCCGCTTCGGCGCCTGGGAGTTCGCGCTGACCCCGCTGGTCTTCGCGGGGCTCTTGCTCGCGGGCTTCGCGGCGCTCTGGCTTCTGCTCAGGCTCGCCGGGCTCGTGGTCGCGGTGCTGCGCTTCGTCATGGGCGACGAGACGGCGATCAGCCGCTTCTTCGACCGCCGCAACGAGCGCAGCGGCCTCAAGGCCTTCACCCAGGCGATGATCGCGCTGGAAAGCGGCGATGCGCGCCGGGCCAAGGCCAAGGCGCAGAAGGCCGAGCGGCTGCTCGACAAGCCCGAGCTCACCCGTCTGCTGAGCGCCCAGGCAGCCGAGATGACGGGCGACCGCGAGCGCGCGCGCTACTACTACAAGGCCCTGGCCGACGGCACGGGGACCGAGTTCGTCGGCGTGCGCGGCCTGTTGCGCCTCGCGGTCGAGGATGGCGAGAGCGAGAAGGCGCTGGTGCTGGCGCGCACCGCGGCGGGGCTCAACGGCTCGGATCCCGAGGTGCTCGAGACGCTCTACACCCTGCAGAGCCGCAAGTTCGACTGGGCCGCCGCGCGCACCACGCTCGCCGCCCAGCGCCGGGCCAAGGCCCTGCCCGAGCCCGAGGCCAAGCGCCGCGACGCGATGCTGGCGCTGGCCCAGTCCGAGGACGCCGAGGCCGCGGGCGACACCGCCGGCGCCATGCGCCTGGCGGTCGAGGCCGCCAAGGCGGACCCCGGCAACCCCGAGGCGGTGGGCGCGGCGGCGCGGCTGCTCTCGGCCGCGGGCCAGAGCCGCACCGCGGTCCGGCTGATCACCGATGGCTGGAAGGTCGCGCCGTCGCCGGGCCTTGCCGCGGCCTTCGCCGCGCTCGAGCCAGACGAGGCGCCCGCGGCGCGGCGGCGGCGGTTCGAGCGGCTGCTCGACGGCAACCGCGACCATCCCGAGACGCATTTCACCCGCGCCGAGCTCGCGCTGCTGAACCAGGACTGGAAGGAGGCGCGGGCCCAGATCGACCGCATCGAGGCGGACGAGCCGACCGCGCGCTACTGCGCGATCATGGCCGCCATCTCGCGCGGCGAGGGCCGGCCCGAGGCCGAGGTCCGCGCCTGGCTGGCCCGCGCGGTCGGCGCGCCGCGCGACGACGGGGCGGATGCGATCCTGGCCAACGCGGCGATGCTGCCGCTGATCATCGGCGACGACCCCGCGCCGGCCACCGGATCGCGCGCAGCGAACGGGGCCGACGAGACCCCCCAGCCCGCGCCGGATGGGGGCGAGGCGCCACGCGCGAGCGCCCACTGATCCCGCCGGCGGGGACGCGTAGCGGCGCGGTCCCGGCGACGCGCCGCCAGACCGGACGCCGGGCGGGGCTCACCCCTCGGCGCCCGGTGGCGACGAGGCCTTGACCGTCGACGGGTAGGGCGATACTAGGGCCGCGGCGCCGGTGTAGCTCAGCTGGTAGAGCACGTCATTCGTAATGATGGGGTCGGGGGTTCGAGTCCCTTCACCGGCACCACGAGCCTTGGAGCGACGAACCTCCGAGACGTCTCCGCTCGTGGCCGCCCTTCCTGAGAACGCGCCGGCCGGACCGTGACGGGCCTCGAGAACGGGAGCCGGCATTCCCTCGCCGCATGACCCGAAGTGCGACCGCCGCGAGCGGCCCGGCCGCACCACGCCGATCCCCGGCGGTCCCTTGTCCAAGGCCCTCGGATTCGAGCCCGCCCGCCCTCCTGCCGATATAGCGCCGTCGATCTGGCCGTGCTTTCGTGCAGGTTGCGCCGTAAGGTCGGGCGGCGGCGAAGTTGATCCGGGACGCCGCGCTCGCCTGTTTGATGGCACGGAGGCACGTTCGGATGGACAGAAGGCGCTTCATCGCCGGCACCGCCGCGGTGGGAGCGCTCGCCTCCCCGGCCCTGGCGCGGGGGGCGGCGACGTTCCGGCTGGGCCTGACGCCCGTCTTTCTCGACAACGATGCCGTCGTGATCGAGCGCCTGAGATCGGCCTTTTCCGAGGCGATGGGCGAGCCGGTCGACCTGATCCAGCGCCGGACCTACCAGGAGATCACGGCATCCATTCTGGACGGGTCGGTCGACGCGGCATGGATCTGCGGCTACCCCTTCCTGCAGCATCGTGACGGCCTGTCGCTCCTGGGTGTTCCCGTTTGGCGCGGACGGCCGCTCTACCAGTCCTACCTGATCGTGCGCGAGGACGACGCCGCGGCCGGGCTCGGCGACTTGCGGGGTGACGTTCACGCCTTCTCGGACCCGGACAGCAACTCGGGATTCCTCGTTACCGCCTCCGATCTCGCGCGCATGGGCGAGGCGCCCGAACGTTTCTTCGCCCGCTCGATCTTCACCTATGGGCATCGCAACGTCGTGCGCGCGGTCGCGGGCGGGCTCACGCGGTCGGGCAGCGTCGACGGCTATGTCTGGGAGACCCTGGCCGTGGTCGAGCCGTCGCTGACCGGGCGGACGCGGGTCGTGGCGCGATCCGAGTGGCTGGGCTTTCCGCCCTTCGCCGCGCGCGCGGACCGGGCGGCGGATGCCGAGCTGCGGCGCTTCGGCAAGGTGCTGCTCGGCCTCGACGCGACCCCGGCGGGGCGCGCGGCGCTGGATCTGCTGTTTCTCGACCGGATCGCCCCGGGCGACGCAACCCTGTTCGACGGCATCGCCGCGCGGATGGCCGAGGCGGCGGCGCGATGACGGTGCTGCGGCGGTTCGGAACCTGGCCGATCACGATCCGCCTGGCGCTGGCGAGCGCCGCGCTGATGGTGCTGCTTGGCCTCGTCGCATCGCAACAGGTCCTTTCCACCCTTGGCCGGCTGCAGGACGCGCGCCTCCAGGAATATGCGCGGCTGCATGTCGAGGGGCTGACCGTCGCGCTTGGCCCGTTCGCGCTGCACAAGGACGTCTGGGAGGTCTATGACACGCTCGATCGAGCCCGCACCAACTCGTCGGGCGAGCGCATCCTGTTCACGGTCGTGTCGGACGAACGCGGCCGCGTCCTGGCCGCGACGGATCCGCTGCGTGCGCCGGTCGATTCGAGCATCGCGGATTTCACCGGGGATGCCGTGCCGGTGAGCGAGGTGACCGCGGCGAACGGGGCCTCGGTCGTGCGGGTCATGGCGCCCCTGACGGTGCAGGGCCGGGACGTCGGACAGGTCGTCACCGAGCTCGATGTCAGCGACCTGATCGACCAGCGCCGGAACGCGGCCCTCGCCCTGCTTGCCGGCAACGCGCTGGCCACGCTGACCCTTGCCCTGGCGGGCTACTTCGTGGTCGCACGCATGCTCAAGCCGGTCGAGCTGCTTGCGCACCACATGGGCGAGGCCGGCGGCGCGCCGCATCCCATCCCCGACGACGCGATCCCGCGCTCGGATTCCGTCCTCGCGAGGCTGCTTCGCAACTTCAACGAGATGGCGGGCGCGATCACCGCGCGATCCGAGGCCGAGCGCCGGCTGGCCGAGCGGGAGCGCTTCGTCAGCCTGGGGCGGCTTTCGTCGTCGCTTGCGCACGAGATCAACAATCCGCTCGGCGGCCTCCTGAACGCGACCGACACGATCCGTTCCTACGCCGAGCGCCCGGAGGTCGTGCGCGAGTCGGCCGACCTGCTCGATCGCGGGCTTCGCCATCTGCGCGACGTCAGCCGCGCGATCCTCGAGGAGAACCGCGTCGACCGCTCGGGCCGTCGATTGTCGGCGGCGGATTTCGAGGATCTGCGCCTGCTTTTCGAGCCCGAGACGATCCGCCGGCGGCAGCGGCTGGCATGGGACATCGGCTGCTGCGACGAGGCGCTGGCGAGCCTGCCCTCGGCGCCGGTCCGGCAGATCGCGCTCAACCTGCTGCTCAACGCGTCCTCGGCGGCGCCCGAGGGTGGCGAGGTCTCGCTCGGCATCCGCGGGCCGGACGGCGTGCTGGACCTGGCGGTTGCGGATGACGGGCCTGGCCTGTCGGATTCGGCGCGCGCCCGGCTGATGTCCGAAGCCCCGGTCGCGCCGGGTGGGGGCGTCGGCCTGCGGCTGGTGCGCGACCTCGTCGCCGGGCTGGGTGGCACCATCGCCTACGACCGGTCCGAGGGCCGCACCGAGATCACCGTCAGCCTGCCGCGACGCGGGGCCGGGTCATGCTGACCGGGCGCTATCTCGTGCTGATCGAGGACGATGCCCTGATGGGAAACTCGATCCTGCAGCGGCTCGAGCTCGAGGGGGCGAATATCACCTGGGTCAAACAGGCGGTGCGGGGGGTCGCGGCGGTGCGCACGCCGCGTCGACCGGTCGATGCCGTCATTTGCGATATCCGCCTGCCCGACGGCACGGGCGAGGAGGTGTTCAACGCCGTCTCGCGCTCGATCGCCCCGCCGCCGTTCCTGTTCATCACCGGGCAGGGCGAGATCGACCAGGCCGTGCGCCTGCTGCGGGCGGGCGGCGCCGACTACATGACCAAGCCCTTCGACATGCCGGCCTTCCTCGGGCGGCTCGCGCTGATCCTGCGCCCGGATCCGTCGGTGGGCCTGCCGCCGCAGACCGGCATCTCGCCCCTCGCACGGCAGGTCGACGCCCTGGTCGCGGAGTTCGCGCTGCACGACCGGCCCGTGCTGATCCGCGGGCAACGCGGCCTTGGCAAGGCGCGCATCGCGCGCCGCATCCATGATCTGTCGGACCGCCGCGCGGCACCGTTCGTGACGGTGAACGCGTTCCGCGAAGGCGGGGCGGGCGACGAGCTTGGGACCGCGCTCGAGCGCGTTGGCGACGGCACCCTCTTCGTGAACGGCGTCGGCCGGCTTGGCAGCCGCGACCAGGACCGGATGATGGACGCGCTGGGGGACGCATCCTTCAGGCTGATCGCCTCCTGCGGCACCCGGATCGACGAGAAGGCCGAGGCGGGCGGCTTTCGCACGGACGCACTCTATGCGCTGGTCGCGAACGAGATCGTCGTGCCGCCCCTGTCGCAGCGGACCGAGGACGCGGCCTGGCTGGCCGGCCAGATGTTCCAGTCCCTCAACGCGCGGCGCCCGGCGCCGATGCGTGGCATCTCGGAACTGGCGATGACGGCGATCCGGGACCACGACTGGCCGGGCAACGGGCGCGAGCTGAGGTCGCGTCTCCTGCGCGCGATGGACGTCGCGGCAGGCGAGTGGATCTTTCCCACCGACATCTTCCCCGAGCTCAACGAGGAAGACCGCGAGGTGCGCTCGCTGTCCGAGGTCCGCGCCATGGCCGAGCGGCGGCAGATCATGAAGGCGCTGGACCGGACAGGCGGACAGGTCGCCGAGGCGGCGCGGCTGCTGAAGGTGTCGCGCACCACGCTGTGGGAGAAGATGCAGAAGCTCGGTCTCTGACCGCCGCTGGCGTTCGGAAATCCGAACGTCACGATTTATTCCATGAAATCAACGTAGTGACGCTGCCGCGGGACACCGAGAGCGTCCGTACCCGGCCCGTGACTTGGACTACCCTGCTCAAAACATTTCCAGGGGAGGAGTCCAGTCATGAAGTGCAAGCGCATGGTCGATGCCGGCCGTCGCCAGTTCCTGCGCGGCGGCCTTGCCGGCGCCGCCGGGGCGGCGGCCGCAACCGTTCTGCCCGCCGGACAAGCCAGGGCGCGCGGTCTCGCCCGGGTCGACTACCCGTCGAACCGGCTTGCGAATGTGAGCGACCTGGCGGTCAACGAGCCGCTCGACATCGCCTATCCCGATGCCGAGAGCCCGGGCGTGCTGCTCAAGCTGGGGACGCCGGTCGATGGTGGCGTCGGGCCTGACGGAGACATCGTCGCCTTCTCGGTGCTGTGTCCGCACAAGGGCTGGCTTCTGTCCTACAACCCCGGCGACAAGACGCTGAACTGCCCCGGCCACTACTCGCGCTTCGACTGCGAGGCGGCGGGCCAGCAGACCTGGGGGCATGCGACCCAGAACCTCCCGCAGTTCCTGCTGCGCGTCGACGACAAGGGCGACATCCATGCCGAGGGCGTGGACGAGCTGATCTATGGCCGCCTGTCGAACGTGCTGGAATCGTGAGGGAGCAAGGACGATGACCTACAAGCGCTATACCGACCGTCTCCCGATCATCCCGGCGGACGCGAAAGAACACAACGTCACCTGCCACTACTGCATCGTCGGCTGCGGCTACAAGGCCTATACATGGCCGCTCAACCGGCAGGGCGGCACCGCACCGGCCGAGAACAAGTTCGGCGTCGACCTGAGCGAGCAGCAGCCCATGGACACCGAGGCGTGGTACGCGCCCTCGATGTACAACGTGGTCAAGCAGAACGGCCGCGACGTGCACCTGGTGATCAAGCCCGACACGAACTGCGTGGTGAATTCGGGGCTCGGGTCGATCCGCGGCGCCCGCATGGCCGAGAACCGCCGCTCCGACGTCACCGGCACCCAGCAGCAGCGCCTCACCGACCCGCTGGTCTGGCGCTACGGCACCTGGCAGCCGACGACCTGGGACGACGCGCTCGACCTGGTGGCGCGGGTCACCGCCCGGTTCATCGACAAGGACGACGAGGACGACCTCTACGTGTCGATGTTCGACCACGGCGGCAGCGCGGGCGGATACGAGAACACCTGGGGGACCGGCAAGCTCTACTTCGGGTCGATGAAGGTCAGGAACTGCCGCATCCACAACCGGCCCGCCTACAACTCGGAGGTCCACTCCTCGCGCGACATGGGCGTGGACGAACTGAACTATGCCTATGCGGACTACACGCTGACCGACACGATCATGCTGGTCGGCGCGAACCCGCTCGAGACGCAGACGAACCTGTTCCTGAACCATATGGTGCCGGGGATGCAGAACGGCGCGAAGGTCGTCATCGTCGACCCGCGCCGCACCGTGAGCGTCAACGCCTGCGAGGAGGCGGCGGGGGCGGAGAACGTGCTGCACCTTCAGCCGAAGTCGGGCACGGATCTCGCGCTCTTCAACGCGATCCTCACCCATGTCGCCGACCAGGGCTGGGTTGACCGCGCGTTCATCGACGCGTCCACCTTCCGCAACGGCATCGCGGTCGGCGAGGATGCGGCGCACCCGGCGGCGCTGGGGTCCTTCGAGGATGCGCTTCAGGCGGTGCGGATCTCGACGGCCGATGCCGCCGGGATTTGCGGCGTGCCCGAGGCCGACATCATCAAGGCGGCCGAGTGGTATGCGAAGCCAAATGATGACGGCAGCCGGCGCAAGGCGATCATCGCCTACGAGAAGGGCATCATCTGGGGCAACGACAACTACCGCACGATCGGCGCGCTGGTGAACCTTGGGCTGGCCTGCGGCAACATCGGGCGCGAGGGCGGCGGCGTCTGCCGCCTGGGCGGGCACCAGGAGGGCTACTTCCGCCCGGGCGACGGCCATGTCGGGCGGCCCGCGCCGTATTTCGACCAGATCCTGATCCAGGGTGGCGGCCGGGTGCACCACGTCTGGGCCTGCGATCACTACAAGACCACGCTCAACGCGAGCGTCTTCAAGCGCGAATACAACCGGCGCACCAACATGGTTAAGGAGGCCATGGACGCATCCGCCGGCGCCACGCGCGAGCAGCTGGTCGACGCCATCGAGGGCGCGATCCGCGCAGGCGGCCTGTTCTCGGTGAACGTGGACATCATCCACAGCCAGATCGGCCAGGCCGCGCATGTCATCCTGCCGGCGGTCGAATCGGGCGAGATGAACCTGACCTCGATGAACGGCGAGCGGCGGCTGAGGCTGGTCGAGAAGTACATGGACGGCCCGGGTCAGGCGATGCCCGACTGCCTGATCGCCGCGCGCCTGGCCAACCACCTCGAGCGTGTGCTGACCGAGGACGGCCGGGCCGAGTATGCCGCGCAGTTCGCCGGCTATGACTGGCAGACCGAGGAAGACGCCTTCATGGACGGCTACAACTCGGGCAACCCCGAGGTGACCTACGAGCGGCTGCGCGCCATGGGAAACAACGGCGTGCAGGAGCCGGTCACGGGCTTTGCCGACGGCAAGCTGGTGGGCACCCCGCGTCTCTACACCGACGGGGTCTTTACCCGGCACGGGCGCGAGGACGGCAAGGCGCTGTTCTGCCTCGGCGCGTGGCGCGGGCTCGAGGCGCCGGGCAAGGCACAGCAGCAGGCGAACTTCCGCTTCCTGATCAACAACGGCCGGTCGAACCTCAACTGGCAGAACTGGTTCCTCGACCAGGACAACGACTTCGTGATCGACCGCTTCCCGCTGCCCTTCATCCAGATCAACCCGGACGACGCGGCCGAGCTGGGAGTGAAGAACGGCGACATGGTCGAGGTCCACAACGACGTCGGCGCCACCCAGGCGATGGTCTATCTGGAGCCGACCGCCCGCAGGAACGAGACGTTCATGCTGTTCGGCGCGCCGTCGGGCGCGCAGGGCAACGTGATCAACGGCGGCGTGAACGAGCTGATCCTGCCGAACTACAAGCAGACCTGGGCCAACATCCGCAAGATCGCGGACGCGGGGCCCACGACAGCGAAGCTGAGCTTCAAGTCCTGGGAGGTCGAACTCTAGGGCTCGCCCCCCTGCCGTGGCGCAAGACCCTTTGCGCCACGGTCTTTCGCGCCGTGGGGACCGGTCGCACCGTGCGACGGCAAGGTCCCTGGCACGGCACGCCTCACGCCGCCACGAGTTTTGCCGCACCCGTGCGGCTTGACTCCTCCCGCGCCACCGCCCCACACATCGCCCCATCGACCAAGACCGCGAGGGGCCCGATGCGCGCGCTGATCCAGAGAACCTCGCAGGCCAGCGTGACCGTGGATGCCCGGATCGTCGGCGAAATCGGCCCCGGGCTGGTGGTCTTCGTCTGCGCGATGCGCGACGACACCGAGGCGCAGAGCGAGAAGCTGGCGCGCAAGGTCGCCAGGCTGCGCATCTTCCGCGACGACGAAGGCCGCATGAACCGGTCGGTCCAGGACATCGGCGGCTCCGCGCTGGTCGTGAGCCAGTTCACGCTGGCAGCCGAGACCCGTGGAAACCGGCCGGGCTTTTCCAGCGCCGCGGCACCCGAGGACGGCGAGCGCCTCTACGAGCACTTCATGACGCAGCTGCAGGGACACGGCATTCCCGTCGAGCGCGGACGCTTCGGCGCCGACATGAAGGTCGCGCTGGTCAATGACGGGCCGGTGACGATCTGGCTCGACACCGAGCAGGGGTGAGCAAGGCGGGCCGAGGGGCCCGCGCCATCGTGGTGCGGCGGCCTGCCCGGCTCTGGCGGTGTTGGAGCGCGCGCGGGCAGCCGCTATGCTCGGGCCTGCAAGCGTTCCTGGCGCCGGTCCCGCGAGGCCTTGCGGGCCTCGGCGGCGCCGGATCGGCCGGGGCCCTACGGAGGCAGGATGAACCGCAAACCCTTCGCCCGCCGTGTCGCCTTGGTGCTGACCCTCGCGCTTTGCGGCTGCGCTGCCCCCCTTCCGCCTGCGCTCGACGAGGTGATCACGCGAGACTTCGCCGTTGGCGGCGGCGAGTGGAGTTCGGGCGGTGGCATCACGGCGGTGGGCAAGGTCGTCGACCGCCAGGGCGAGGTCGTCGCCTGCGGCGCATGGACCACCGACCGGCAATCCGCCCTCTCGATCCTGCGCAACGAGGACGTCATCCGCGCCGGCGCCCTGTTCGTCGGCGGGCGGCGCGTGGTCGGCAATCTCGGCTTCATGCTCCGGTACGAGGAATCCGCACGCCTGCTCGGGCGACCCGCCTCCTGCGTGCGGACAGGCCTGCGCTGGGATCCGGGCTACGGGACGGCCGAGACCGCCTTCCGCTTTCCCCGCCTCACCTTTGCGGGCGGCGGCGGCATTGGCCGCATCGGCGTGCCCGCGGTCGGCCTCGGCAGCGGCGACACCATCACCTTCCGGCAGGGCCCGCGGCCGAGCCCGTGGTGAGCGCAGAGCGCCGCGGGGACCGCGCGGCGCCGGCCGGAGCGCGCCCGGTGCCTAGACGAAGATGCCCCCGCTGCCCTGTTCGGCCACGATCAGGTTCGCCGCATCGAGGTCGGCCGCCGTCACGCCATGAACGAGGATCGAACTGTCGAGAGCGTAGTCGATGCGCACGCCCTCGGCCGTGTCGACCAGGCTGCCGAAGATGTCCGGGACTGGATCGCCGATCTCGTACTCGATGTAGATGATGTCCGCGAGGGGATCGAAATCGCCGATCGTGTCATGACCCTCCCCGGTGGCGCCGCCCTCGCGGCGCACGAAATAGACGGTGTCGGCGCCGCCCCCGAGCCAGATCGCGTCGTCGCCCAGGGCCGCGGCGACAAGGTCGTCGCCCTCGCCCGCATCGATCATGTCGTCGCCCGAGCCGGCCCAGATCACGTCGCCGCCACCGCCGCCCAGCACGATGTCGGCGAATTCGCCGGTCGCGATCTGGTCGGCCCCCTCACCGCCGTCGACGCTGACCGGGCCGCCGGAATAGGCGAAGTCGAAGAAGTCGTCGAAGGCCGATCCGATCAGCCCCTCGACATCCGCGAGGATATCGCCCTCGGCGGTGGTGTAAGAGACGGCGACACCGTCGACGAAGTTGTAGGCATAGACCTCGACGAAGGAGGTGCGGCCCGAGAAATCGACCGTGTCGAAACCGTCCCCGCCGCTCAGCAGATCGCCGCCCGGCGTCCAGACCAGGACGTCGTCGCCACCCAGCGCCTCGATGATGTCGGCGCCTGCGGTGCCAGTCAGGACATCGTCGCCCTCGGTGCCGTAGATCGTGGGGTCGGCGATGGTGACCGAGGCCGAAAGCGCGGTGTTGTCGGTCTCGTCCGCCTCGGCGACCGCGTTGGACGCGTCGCTCACCACCGCGATCTGGTAGCTTCCGGGCGCGACGCCGGCGGGTGTGTCGATCACCAGCACCTGTGTGGCCGAGCCGCCGGTCGAGACCGAGGATGCCGCCACCTGGCCAAGCAGGATCGCGCCGCTGCCGACCGTGCCGTCCGCCGTCAGGTAGACCGATGTGGTGCTGGCGCCGGCCGTGGCGCCGCCGTCATTGTCGAGGCTCCACGAGATCGTGACCGTCTCGCCGGCCGCCCAGTCGCTATCGTCGGCGACGACGCCGCTGACCGACAGGTTCGCGGGGTCCGCGATCGTCACCTGCCCCAGCATGCGCACGTTGTCGGCCTCGTCGCTCTCGGCGAGCACGCCGCCGGCGTCGGCGGTCGCAAAGACGTAGTAGCTGCCCGAGGCGAGGCCCGAGGGTACCGTGAAATCGGCGTACTGGTAGTAATACTGCCCGCCCGACAGCGACTGGAGCGACCGCGTGTCGAGCAGCAGGTCAGAGGCGTCGAGCGTCGCGTCGGTCGAAAGGTAGAGCGCCGTGGTCGTCGCCGGCACGGCGGTGTTGCCGGTGTTCTCGACCCGCCAGTTGATGAAGGGCGTGGTGCCGTCGGTCCATTCGGTGTCACGCAGGGTGGACTGGTCGATCTGCAGGTTCGGCGGATCGAGCGGCAGGACCGTGAACTGGCTGATGGTCGTGACGTTGTTGGCCTCGTTGCTTTCCGCGACCCCGCCGTTGTCGTCGGTGCTGACCAGCAGGTAATAGTCGCCCGGCGCGACCAGGCCGACGACGCCGCGATTGGCGATGAACTCCTGCGAGTCACCGGCTGCGAGCGAGCCCGATGAGGCCGAAAGCGCCAGGTCGCCCGCGTCGAGCACCTCGTCCTCGGAGACATAGACCCGGTTGAGGAACACGCCGCTGGCGGCGTCGCCCTGGTTCGTGACGGTGAACCGGATCTGGTAGCCGTCGCCATCGGCCCAGGAGGTGTCGGTCAGCGTGCTCGCCGTCACCACAAGATCGGGTGCGGGCGTGTGGGCCACGGTGATCTGGACCGGCTGGGTCGCATTGTTGGTCTCGTCGCCTTCGGCCAGCGCGTCGCCCGGGTCGGCGATCGCCGCCAGGTAGTAGGTTCCCGCCGCCAGCCCCGCATCGACGGCGAAGCTCGCGCTCATCGCGGCGTCCGCGCCCGGGCCAAGCGTGCCGCTCGCGGGATCGAGCACCAGCAGGATGTCGTCGGTCGTGACCTCGGCATCGGTCGACAGGTAGATGCCCGCGGTCGTGCTCGCCGCTGCAAGGTCGCCGATATTGGCGACCAGCCAGTCGAAGTCGATCACGTCCCCGGTCGACCAGGTGACGCTGCTCACCGCCAGGCTTGCCGCCGCCAGGTCCGGCCCGCGGTAGAGGTCGGCCAGCGTGCGGGTCTGATCGGCGAAGGCGAAGTTCTCGACGCCGGTGACGAGGTCGGTCTCGCCGGTCGCCGCGTCGATGATGCGGACGGTCGTGGCGTCGACCTGCTCGAAGACGTAGTCGTCGTAGCTTCCGGCGAAGAGCGCCGTGTCGTCGCCGTCGCCACCCGAGATGATGTCGTCGCCGCTGCCGCCGTCGAGCGTGTCGTGGCCGGTGCCGCCGTCGAGCGTGTCGTTTCCGTCGAGCCCGAGCAGCGTGTCGTTGCCGCCTTCGCCCAGAATGGTGTCGTCCGCGGCCGTGCCGGCCAGGTAATTGTCGCGCTTGTTGCCGGTGATGGCGCCACCGCCCTGGCCGCCGCCACCATTGCCGCCGCCACCGCCTTTACCGCCCCGAGCCATTATCCACCCCCACTGAAATTCGACACTTCAAGATCTGCGAGCTTAAACAGAGTAACCCCGCGATCTGAAACTTTGTTGACGCGCTGCCGCCAAATACCGCGCGGGCGTGCCAGAATAATGCAGGGTTCGCGAAAGGTTTTGGTTCGGCCCGCAGCGCGTGGGTGGCGATCCGGCGCGGCGACGCGGGTGAGTCGCAGTGATTCGCCCGTCATCGCCAAAATGGCGAGCCCCGCAGAGGTCGCTCTCCCGGTGATTGATGCCGGGTGGAATCATCTTATGCCCCCAAGCATTGAATCGGGACATTACGCACGAATCTGGAGCAGTTCGTGGCTTTCTGTTGATTAACACTCAATTAAGGGCAACACTTCAGGTTATGGAACGGGTGAAGAGGTCATTGTGCGTGACCGTTGATCCCGGAAGGATTTCGATGACGCCGACGCCGCCAGGGGCGGCTGAGTGAAGCGTCTGGGTGTAGCTTACTGGTCGCCTCGATTGCCGCGTTGACCAGTCCGCGTTCCGGCTAACCCGGAAGTCATCCGGCGTGTTGACCCGCTGTTCAGGATGTCGTGCGAGACTGGGGAAACGATTCAAGCGGGCCGTTTCGCGGCCTGCATGACCGCTGGATCCTCTCGAGGGCACGGAGCCGGAACATGGATACGTCTTATTCACTCGGGATCGCCATCGTCGTCGCAGCAGCGGCCGTGATCGCAACCGGCTATGACCGCGTCACCTTCGATGCACCGACCTCCGAACGCGCGGCCGCCCAGTCTGCCGCGCCGGCAAGCGCGCCGGCTCCGATGGTCCTGAGCGCCGCCGCGGTGCGCATCGACCCGCCGCCCAACGCGCTGCTGTGCCAGGAGCAGTCGGCCGAGCTGCGCGTCGCGTCGGGCGCGCCGGTCAAGGATTTCCTCGAGGAGTTCTTCCTCGTCTCGGACCCGCGCGAGACCTGCCGGACCGAGGGAATGGCCCAGCAGGCCGGCTACGATCCGGATGGAGGGCGCTGCTACACCCTGCGCACGCCCGGCACCGGAGAGCCCGATCTGCCGCTGGTCTGTGCCGAGGAGTTCAGCCAGGGGCCCGACGGCATCAGGGTCGGCCAGATGCGCTGCTCGGGCTGGAACCGCGAGATCGCGACCGGGCTGGATGGCGACTTCAGCCTGACGCTCGCCAGCAAGAACGCGACGGCACCGGCCGCGCGCATCAGCAGCGGCAGTTGCCGCTCGCTCTGAGTATCGCGTAAATCGCCCGCCGCGCGGGGTGGACGCGCGGGCAGGCGATCAGCGAGCGCCCGGAGTAAGCACGGGGCGCGCAAGTGTTGAGGCAGGCCGGCCTCCGGGCGCTCGCATCTTCACTCCACATTCTCAGCATTGCCCGGGCATGGGCGCCTGACATCGGCGCCGCGCAGGCCGCGCGTCAGCCCGGCATCCCGCCCGGCGCGCGGGCATAGTCGGCCTCGCTCACCGGCTCGAACCAGTCGACCGCGCGGGCGCCCTCGCGCTCCTGGATCGCGAGGTGGACCATTGCGCAGTCGGGCGCCGCGCCGTGCCAGTGGCGCTTTCCGGGCGGGATCCACACCGTGTCGCCGGGGCGGATCTCGACGACCGGACCGCCCTCGGCCTGGACGCGCCCCACCCCCGACAACACGTGCAACGTCTGGCCCAGCGGGTGGGTGTGCCAGTGCGTCCGCGCGCCGGGCTCGAAGGCCACGCGCAGCGCCATCACCCGGGCGGGATCGGGCGCGTCGATCACCGGGTCCTGCCAGACCGTGCCGGTGAAATACTCGGCCGAGGCCCGCCGCGTCGGTCGCGCGCCCGCCTGCATGATCTCCATCGCCTTGTCCCCCCGTGGCCTGAGCGCCGGTAGCTTTGTCCGGCGGCGCCAGTCTAGCCCCTGGGGCGCGGCCGTCCACCACCTCCGGCCAGGGCCGCGCGAGGCCGCAGCGCAAGGCCGCCGCGAGGCGCGCGGCCCGCTCCCGTCCGATTGACTTGACGCGGGCGCTGCGCGATAAATCCGGCCCACGCGCCCCCGCCAATCGGCCAGATGGGGCGCCTTTGCTTTTTCAACCGCGCCGTAACGCGCGAACCAGAGGGGGACCGCCCGGTGATCTCGCCCGTGATGCCAACCTATGCACGGGCACCGCTCGAATTCGAGCGGGGCGAGGGCGCATGGCTGACGACGACCGGAGGCGAGACCTATCTCGACTTCGGCGCCGGCATTGCCGTCAACGCGCTCGGCCATGCCCATCCGAAGCTCGTCGCAGCTCTGGAGGCACAGGCCCGACGCGTGTGGCACCTGTCGAACCTCTACGAGATCCCGCAGCAGAAGGCGCTGGCGGCACGGCTGGTCGATGCGACCTTCGCCGACACGGTGTTCTTCACCAACTCGGGCGCCGAGGCGATGGAGTGCGCGATCAAGACCGCGCGCAAGCACTTCTCGGCCAAGGGCGAGGACCGCCACGAGATCATCACCTTCGAGGGCTCGTTCCACGGGCGCACGCTGGCGACCATCTCGGCCGCCGGGGCCGAGAAGCTGACCAAGGGCTTCGGCCCGCTGCTGCCCGGCTTCGTGCACCTGCCCTTCGGCGACCACGATGCGCTGCACGCCGCCATCGGGCCGAAGACCGCCGCGATCCTGATCGAGCCGATCCAGGGAGAGGGCGGCATCCGTCCGGTCCCCAAGCAGTGCCTGCGCGGCCTGCGAGAACTGTGCGACGCGCACGGCATTCTCTTGATCCTCGACGAGATCCAGTGCGGCATGGGCCGCACCGGCGCCCTCTTCGCGCACGAGCATGCGGGCATCACCCCCGACATCATGGCCGTGGCCAAGGGCATCGGCGGTGGCTTCCCGCTGGGCGCCTGCCTCGCCACCGAGGACGCGGCCTCGGGCATGGTCGCGGGCACCCATGGCAGCACCTATGGCGGCAACCCGCTGGCCTGTGCGGTCGGGCTCGCCGTGATGGACGAGATCGCCAACGAGCCGTTCCTCGCCGAGGTGCGGCGCAAGGCGGGCTTCCTCAACCAGCGCCTGAGCGAGCTGGCCGACGAGCATGCCGACATCGTCGACGAGATCCGCGGCGAGGGCCTGATGCTGGGCATCCGCATCCGCGAGGGCTTCGCCTGCGGCGACGTGGTGCAGGCCGGACGCGCGGCGCATCTGCTAACCGTGCCGGGCGGCGACAACGTGGTGCGCATCCTGCCGCCGCTCAACACCCCCGACGAGGACCTGGCCGAGGGCGTTCGCCGGCTGGGCGTGGCGCTGGCGGCGGTGCGGGAGCGCACGGCATGACGCATTTCCTTGACCTCGACGAGGTGCCCGCCGACGACCTGCGCGCCATCCTCGACCGCTCGCAGGCGCTCAAGGATGCGCGCGCGGGGCTGCCGCGGCTGACCCCGGACGCCGAGCAGCCGCTAGCAGACCGCATGGTCGCGCTGATCTTCGAGAAGCCCTCGACCCGGACCCGCATCTCGTTCGACTGCGGCATCCGGCAGATGGGCGGGCACACCATGGTGCTGTCGGGCTCGGAGCTGCAGCTCGGCCATGGCGAGACCGTGGCCGATACCGCCCGCGTGCTGTCGCGCTATGTCGACGCGATCATGATCCGCACCTTCCAGCCCGAGACGCTGGAGGAGATGGCCTCGGCCGCCTCGGTGCCCGTGATCAACGGGCTGACCAACCGCTCGCATCCCTGCCAGATCATGGCGGACGTGATGACCTACGAGGAGAAGAAGGGCCCGATCCGCGGCGCCAAGGTGGTCTGGACCGGCGACGGCAATAATGTCTGCGCCAGCTGGATCCATGGCGCCCAGCGCTTCGGCTACGAGCTGGTGATCTCGGGCCCCGAGACGCTGGACCCCGACCCCGCGATCGTGGCCGAAGCCCGCGCGGGCGGCGCCACCATCACCTTCGAGCGCGACGCGGCCAAGGCCGTGCAGGGCGCCGACTGCGTGATCGCGGACACCTGGCTGTCGATGCATGACGACGTGGCCGCGCGCGACCGGCGCCACAACCAGCTCAAGCCCTACCAGGTGAACGCCGCGCTGATGGCCCGGGCCAAGCCCGACGCGATCTTCATGCACTGCCTGCCCGCCCACCGCGAGGAGGAAGTCACCTCCGAGGTGTTCGACGGCCCTCAGTCGGTGGTGTTCGACGAGGCCGAGAACCGGCTGCACGTGCAAAAGGGAATCGTGCGGTGGTGCCTGGGCGTGCTGTAAACGCGCTGGCCGCCGGGGTCGCGGCCGCGCCCGGCCTCAGACCCTAGCGCCGGTCGCGTCCCGGCCCGGGCTGCGGGGGCTTACCCCTTCGCGCCCACCTGGCGGTTCCCGTAATCGCCCGCTGCAAGTCGCGCGAGATCGGAAGAAGCGCAACCTTTCCGGGCATTTCTGATTTTTTCTCCCTTTCTGGATGAAATTCGTGCGGTAATCGGCGCCTCTTGGTAATTTTAAGAGGTCAGGGTTATGGCGTTCTCTCCCGTTACGCGACAGCGGATCCTCCGCGGTGCAGCCATCGCGGCCATCGGTTCCTTCCTCTCCCTCTCGGCCATTTCACTCGTCGTCGACGCGGACGGAAGCATCAGCGCGACGGCGACCGCAGCCTTTGCCAAGGGCAAGGGCGGACACGGCGGCGGACATGGCGGCGGCCGCGGCGGGCGCGGCGGGCATTCCGGCCACGGCGATCACGGTCACGCCGACCGGGGCGACCATGGGCGCGGCCATGCCAGCCGGGGCGACTACGGGCGCGACCACCGCGGCCACGGCGATTACGGGCATGACGGCCATGGCCATGCCGTCGGGCGCGGGCACCACTCGCATGGCAACGGGCTCGGCCTCGGCCACGACAAGGCACGCGGCTACGGCCACCACCACGACGACAATTATGGCCGGCACCACGATCACGACCACGACCGCTATGGGCGGCATCGCGACCACGACCATGACCGGTATGGCCGGCACCGCGACCGCGACGACGATCGCTACGGTCGCCATCGCGACGGCGACCGCTACAGCGACCGGGACGATGACCGGCGCGAGAGCCGCAGCTTCTCGCACGCGATGGACAACGCTCGCCGCGATGCCAGCCGGGTCGGCGCCAAGGCGCGTGAATTCTGGGGGTCGATCTTCGACTGAGCCCGGATCCGCGACCGGCGATCAGGTGCCGGTGCATTACCGGTCGCACGCCGGCGCGGCCGGACTGACCGGGTTGCCCCGAGGGGCAAGCAAAAACCCCCGCGGCCGGGCCACGGGGGTTGTTCTTTTCGCCAGCGGCCTGCGCCGCGGCGCTCTGCCCGTTCAGGCGAGCTTGAGCTCGCCGGCCGAGCTGCGGCCCTGGCGGTCGGTGATCAGTTCGTAGGTGATCGCCTGTCCGTCCTTGAGGCCGGTGAGGCCGGCGCGCTCGACGGCCGAGATGTGGACGAAGACGTCCTTGCCGCCGTCGGCGGGCTGGATGAAGCCGTAACCCTTCGTCGAGTTGAACCACTTCACAGTGCCATTGGCCATGTGAGTTTCTCCCGTTCAGTCTCGCCGCCCGCGGAATGCGGCGGCTGTGGCCCAGTCAGCAAGTTATCGAATGACTGCGGCCGATGGACGGACAGGTCAGTTCAACAGTGCAGAAAGTGCGCGTGAAATATGCCAGCGAACGGGCGTCTGTTCAAGCGGTTGGCGTGGCCCGCGCACGCGCGCCGGGCGGGTCCTCAGATCAGGTCGCGGGCGATCGCGTGGCGCACCATCTCGCGGTCGCCCTCGACATGCAGGTGGCGCGCGGCGTCGGCGGGGCTCAGCCAGACCGGCACGTGGCCCGGCTCGGATGGCGGGCCCAGGCGGCGCACGGCGCGGGCGAGGTAGATCGACTGCACCTTGCGGGCCCAGTAGCCGTAGTCCCACAGCCAGGCGTAGCGCTGGAAGGCGGCCATCCGGCGCGGCTCGGCGATCAGCCAGCCGGTCTCCTCGCGTACCTCGCGGTGCAGCGCCTGGAGCGGGCTCTCGCCGGGGTCGATGCCACCGCCGGGAAGCTGCAGCTCGTCGTCCTGCCAGACCGCGAGAAGCCGGCCCCCGCGCAACGCGAGCACATAGGCGCCCGGCCGGTCGCGGTAAGGGCGTCCGGGCGCCCAGGGTTCGCCGATGCGTTTCATGGCGCCCTTCTGCCAGATCGCGGGCGCCGCGGGAACGGGCTTTTCAGGGCTTCGCACAGCGATTATGTGGTCGCCATGTCCATGACCCACACGAGCGCCCATCCGGGCGACGACACCATTCTTCCCTTCGGCCTAGACCGCTCCGCCATCCGCGGCCGGGTGGCGCGGCTCGACGGGACGCTCGACCACATCCTCGGACGGCACAGCTATCCTGCGCCGGTCGCGGCGCTGGTGGCCGAGGCCGTCGTGCTGACCGCGCTGATCGGCCAGGCCGTCAAGCTGCGCTGGCGGTTCAGCCTCCAGATCCGCGGCGAGGGCGCCATCAGGCTGGTCGCGACGGACTATTTCGCGCCCGAGAAGCCCGGCGGCGCGGCGCGGATGCGCGCCTACGCGGGCTTCGATCCCGAGGCCGTCGGGGCGGCCGAAGGCGCGCCCTTCGACCTGCTGGGCCAGGGCATCTTCGGCGTGACCATCGACCAGGGCCCCGACATGCGGCCCTATCAGGGGATGACGCCGCTGACCGGCGGCAGCCTCGCGACCTGCGCCGAGACGTATTTCGCCCAGTCCGAGCAGCTCGCCACCCGCTTCCATGTCGAGTCGGCGCAGGAGGTCGCGCCGGGCGGCGCCAGCGCCTGGCGCGCCGGTGGGCTGATGCTGCAGCAGCTGCCCAGCACGGGCGGGCGCTCGCCCGACGCCCCCTCGGGCGAGGACGGGCTGATGACCGCCGACGACGTCGCCGCGATGGGCGCGCGCGAGGAGGACTGGAGCCGCGCCGCCATCCTGATGGAGACGGTCGAGACCCACGAGCTGATCGGCCCCCATGTCTCGATGGAGGGGTTACTCTACCGCCTCTTCCACGAGGAGACGCCACGGGTCTACCCGGCGCAGGCGGTGAGCTTCGGCTGCACCTGCTCGGCCGAGCGCGTCGTCCGCGCCCTGGCGCAGTACTCGGCCAAGGACATCGCCCACATGACCACCGACGACGGCCGCGTCACCGCCGACTGCCAGTTCTGCGGCGCGCATTACGAGTTCGCGCCCCAGTCGCTGGGCTTCGAGGCAACAGCCACGCCCGACACTTGAGGCACGGCGCAGGCGCGGCGCGGCGCGCACCGGGAAGGAACGCGATGCAGGATGCGGGAGAGGTGGCGGTGTCAGGCAAGCGGCGCGCCATTGCCCTGATCGCGCTCGGCCAGGTCTTCGCGATGAGCCTGTGGTTCGTCTCGGCCGCCATCCTGCCCGAGATCGTCGCCGAGGCGGCCCTTGGCCCCGACGCCGCCGCGGCGCTGTCCAGCGCCGTGCAGGCGGGCTTCGTTGTCGGCGCGCTCGCCTCGGCGGCGCTGGGGCTTGCCGACCGGTTCGACCCTCGGGCGGTGTTCGCGCTCGCGGCCCTGATCGCGGCATCGGCGAACGCGGCGCTCGCTATCCTGCCGCCGGGCGGCGCGGGCCAGATCGCCATGCGTTTCATCACCGGTGCCTGCCTTGCCGGCGTCTATCCCGTGGGGATGAAGATCGCGGTCGGCTGGGGCACCCGGGACCGCGGCTTTCTCGTGGGCTTTCTGGTGGGCGCGCTCACCATCGGCTCGGCGGCGCCGCACCTGATCGCCTTTGCCGGCGGCGCGGACTGGCGGGTGACGGTGGCGATCACCTCGATTCTGGCCGCCGTCGGGGGGCTCGCGATCTTTGGCGCCGGGCTCGGGCCATACCACGCCCGGGCGGGGCGCTTCGACCCCGGCGTCATCGGCCTCGCCTGGACCGACCGGCGCCTGCGGCTCGCCTATGCGGGGTATCTCGGCCACATGTGGGAGCTTTACGCCTTCTGGGCCTGGGCGGGCGCGGCGGCGGCGGCCTCGTTCACGCTTGCTGGCATGGAAGACCCCACCTCGGCGGCGCGGCTGGTGGCCTTTGGCGCGATCGCGGCCGGCGGGCTGGTCTGCGCCCCGGCGGGGCGGCTTGCCGACCGGGTCGGCAAGGCCCGCGTCGCGCGCTGGGCGATGATGGCCAGCGGGTCGGCGGCGATCCTCGCGGGCCTCAGCTTTGGCGGACCGGTGTGGATCACGGCGCTGATCATGCTGCTGTGGGGCGTGGCGGTGATCCCGGATTCGGCCCAGTTCTCGGCGCTCGTGGCCGACGCCGCGCCGCGCGAGGCAGCGGGCAGCCTGATGACCTTCCAGACGGCGCTGGGATTCGCACTGACCATCGTCACCGTGCAGATCACGCCGCAGGTGGCCGGGGCGATCGGCTGGCCGCTGACGCTGGCGGGCATGGCGATCGGCCCGGCGCTGGGGGTCGAGGCGATGCGGCGGCTGATCGCGCTCGGCCGCGCGGGCTGAGCGCCGGCCTCAGCCGCGGGACCAGAGCACCCCCCACGCCCCCGGCGCGGGGGTAACTTCGGCCAGCCGCGCGAGCCGCCATGCCACCGCCTGGTTCGAGGTGACGAGCGGCACGCCGGCGCGGTCCTCGATCGCGGCCACGTGGTGCACGGTGCGCAGCGCGGTGCAGGACAGGAACACCGCGTCGACGCCGCCTGCGAGCCCGGCCACCGCCTCCCCCAGCGCTTCGGCCGAGATGCGCGCAACCCGCGTGTCCGAGTTCACGAAGAAACTTGCCGCGCGCACGACCTCGAGCCCACCGGCCTCGAAGGCGGCAGCGATGCCGTCGGTCACCTCGGCGACGTAGGGAGTCGCGAGCGCGATGCGGGCGGCGCCCAAGGCGCGGCAGGCGGCGAGACCGGCCTCCATCGGGTTCGTGACCGCGGCCCCGGGGCAGGCCGCGCGGACGCGCGCGGCGACCCCGTCCGCGCCGATCAGCATCGAGGCCGAGGTGCAGAGATAGCCGATTGCGTCATAGGGAACGGCGCCGGGCAGCCGGCTTGCCGACTCGGTCAGCCCCTCGGCCATGGCGAGCAGGCTCTCGGGTGTGATGATGTCGCTGTTGGCGATCCGCGTCTCGTGGATCGCGAGGCCCGGGGCCGCGAGCACGGCGCGGATCTCGTCCGAGGACACCTCATCCGAGGCGAGCGAGACGAGCCCGATCCGCCGGCTGGCACCCGGATCGAAGGACGGCTGGAGCGTGGCGATCTCGCGCATGACGTCCCTATCCTGCCAGCACCTCGAGGAAGCGGTCCACATCATTCGGCGTGGTCGCGAAGGACGTGACCAACCGGATCTCGACCGGCGCCTCGTCGCCGCCCTCGGGCAGTTGGGCCTTGGGCCACAGATAATAGCGCGCCCCGGCCGCCTGCAGCCGCCGGTGCTGGCCCAGGGTGATGCGCGCGAAGATCATGTTCGCGTCCACCGGGTTCAGCACCGCCGCCCCCGACGCCGCGATCCCGGCTGCCAGCCGGTCCGCCATCGCGTTCGCATGACCCGCGAGGCGCAACCACAGGCCGTCATCGAGCCAGGCCAGCATCTGCGCCGCCACGAAGCGCATCTTCGAGAAGAGATGCCCGCCCCGCTTGCGCCGCAGCTCGAACTCCCAGGCGCGCGAGGGGTCGAACAGGATCACCGCCTCGGCCGCCATCGCCCCGCATTTGGTCGCGCCAAGGCAAAGCACGTCGACGCCCGCGCGCCAGCTCATCTCGGCCGGGCTGGCGCCGAGCCGCGCGACCGCGTTCGAGAAGCGCGTGCCATCCATGTGCACCGGCAGCCCGGCCTCGCGCGCCAGCCGCGACAGCGCCGCGATCTCGTCGGGCGTGTAGGCCGCGCCAAGCTCGGTCGCCTGGCTGATCGACAGCGCAGCGGGCTGGGCCGAGTGGACGACGCCCGGCTGGGCCTCGACAAGCGCCGCGCTCAGCCCCGCGGCGCCGATCTTCGCGTCGAGCCCCCCGATCAGGCTCAGCTTGGCGCCGCCCGTGTAGAATTCGGGAGCGCTGCACTCGTCCTGCTCGATATGCGCCGCGTCGTGGCAGTAGATCCGGCCCCAGGGCGGGGACAGGCACCCCAGCGCAAGCGCGTTCGCCGCCGTCCCGGTGCCGACAAGGTAGACGCGCGCGTCGGGCGCCTCGAACAGCTCGCGGATCCGGTCCTCGACCGCCCTTGTCAGGTCGTCATTGCCATATGGCATGGCGTGGCCGGCGGCGGCCGTGCCGAGCGCGTCCAGCAGTTCGGGCGCAACGCCCGAGGCGTTGTCGGAAGCAAAGAACATGGCTTGGCGGATCCCTCGCGGCAGGCGCGGGACTCGCGCCGGCGCGCAGAATGCAACGCCGCGTTCCGCCTGTGAAGGGGCCCGGCCCACCGCCATGCAAGACCGCGCGACAGGCCACGCCGGCTCAGGGAAGCGCGACGACGTGATCCTCGAGCTCGTCCTCGGCGACCTCCCATTCCGGGACCGTCTTGCCGCGCAGCGAGATCCCGGCGCGGTGCACGCTGTCGGGATCGCCCGAGATCAGCGGGTGCCAAGACGCGAGGCCCCGGCCCTCGTGCAGGCGGCGATAGGCGCAGGTCTCGGGCAGCCAGTAGGCGATCTCGGGCAGGGTCGCCGGCGTCAGCACCACGCAGCCCGTGACCAGCTTGGCGCGCAGCGCGTAGTTGCCGCAGCGGCAGGTCGCGTCGTCGAACAGGCGGCAGGCCACGTCGGTGTAGTGGATCTCGCCGGTGTACTCGTCCTCGAGCTTGACGACGCAGCACCGCCCGCAGCCGTCGCAGAGCGATTCCCACTCGGCCACGCTCATCGCGCCCAGCGGCTTCTCCCAGAAGGGCCGCTTGCTCATTGCGGCCCCCGCGGCCAGAGCGCAAGCGCAACGCGCCCCAGACGCGTGCCGGGCGCATAGCGGGCCACCAGGACCGACATCGGCAGCCCCGTCATGGTCAGCAGCACCAGCACCTCGGTCGTGCCGAGACCCAGGCCCACCATGACGGCGACGACCCCGGCCGAGACGACCATGAAGGTCGCGTCCATCACGTTCGAGGCGGCGATGAACTGGCCCCGCCGGTCGGGCGCCGCCTCGGCCTGCAGCACGGCGTTGAGCGGCGTCACATACATCCCGGCAAAGGCCGCGATCAGCACGAAGTCGATCGCGATCCGCCAGCCCTGCGGGTCCGAGAAAAAGGCCGCGCGGTCGAGGAGCTCGACGCTTGCCCGCGACGGCGTCGCGAACCACAACTCGATCGCCATCACCGCAAGCCCCAGCGCGCCCACCGGCGGCAGATCGACGCCAACCCTGCCCCGGCCCAGGCGCTCCGAGGCGAGCGCGCCGATGGCCACGCCGACCGAGAAGGCGGCGAGCAGCACGGTGAGCACGCTCTCGTCGGCGCCCAGTTCCTCCTTGGCATAGGCCGGCAACAGCGACAGGAAGGTCGCCCCGAGGAACCAGAACCACGAGATCGCGACGATGGCGCGAAAGGCCGGGCGATTCTGCCACGCCATGCGCATCAGGTGCGCGATGGCGCGGGGAAAGAGCCAGTCCACCGGCCCCGCCTGGGTCGCCGGGCGCGCGGGGGGCGCGAACAGCGAGGCCACGAAGCCGGCAACGGCGACGGCCACGACGACGATCGAGACCAGCGCGACCCCCTGCTCGGTCAGGATCAGCTCGTTGCCCAGGATCGTGCCGAAGATGATCGCGAGGAAGGTCGAGCCCTGCACCAGCCCGTTGCCGCCAAGCAGCTCGTGCGGGCGCAGGTACTGCGGCAGCACGGCGTATTTGAGCGGCGCGAAGACCGCCGACTGCGCCCCCATCAGGAACAGGACGAAATAGAGGAAATAGATATTCTGCGTGTGGTAGCCGATGACGGCGAGGATCATCACGACGATTTCCCACGCCTTGACGAAGCGCATCATCACCGCCTTGTCGACCCGGTCGGCATATTGACCGGCGGTCGGCGTCACGACGGCGAAGGGCAGGATGAACAGCGCCGAGGCGATCACCCCCAGCAGCGGCAGCGGAATACCCACCTGGTCGGCCAGCCGGTAGGTGATCAGGGCGACGAAGGCCTTCTGGTAGACCTGGTCGTTGAAGGCGCCCAGGAACTGCACCAGGAACAGCGGCAGGAACCTGCGGCTGCGCAGCAGCGCGAACTGGTTCGGTCTGGGCTCGGTCATGCGGCTCGGTCCACTGCCTCGGTCCACTGCGCTGCGGGCCCGCGGCAAGGCGTCCGGCCCGGGCGCCAGTGATAGCCGTCACGCCGCGCCCCCGCCAGACCGGAATCGCGCGACCGCCGCGGAATGCCCCCCGGAACAATCCGGGGGCAGCACTTGGATCAGCCGGCCCGGCGCTGCGCCCGGTAGCGCTCGACCGGAAGGCCGCCGACGCCCCAGCTTTCGAGCTCCACCTCGTCGATCACGACGAATGTGGTCGCGGGATCCTTGCCGAGAACGCGCTGCAGAAGTGCCGTGGCACCCTCGATCAGCGCGGCCTTCTGCGCGGGCGTGGTGCCACCCTCGCGGGTGATGCGGATATTCACATAAGGCATGGTGGGCTCCTTTCAGGCGGCCGGCGCGGCGTGGAAGACCTTGGCGATGATCTGCCAGCGGCCATCGATGCGCAGAAGGGACAGAAGATCGGTGTACGCATTGCCCAGCATCCGCCCGGAAAGGCGCAGCATGGCGGCGTCGGGACCGGCGAACTCGATGCGCTCGAGCGTGAACCCGCCCGTCTCGCCACGCGCCTCGGGCGAGACCCGCGACGCCAGGACGGCGCGGTATGCAGGCATGTCTCGATGCAGCAGTTCGCCGCCCTGCGCGGTCGCATAGACCGCCTGCGGGTGGAAGATCCGGTCGAGCACCTCGGTGTCGCATCGGTGCAGCATCGCGGCATAGGCATCGGTCAGCGACAGGATCTCGGCGATATCGGCGGACGGATCGGCCGGTGGCGCGTGATTGGCGTCGGTCATCTTTTCCTCGGATGCGGATCGGTCGTGCGCGCGCCGGCGTCAACCGGCGCGCGCCTGGCTCAGTGCAGCAGGCCTTCGGCGCGCATCGCGGCGCGGACGGCCGGACGCTCGCCGACACGGGCGAGGAAGGCGGCAAGGTTGGGCCGCGCGCCGATGCCGATCCCGGTCGGCCCGGACCAGTTCGCGACGACGAAGAGATAGGCGTCCGCGGCGGTGAAGGTCTCGCCCGTCAGGTAGGGCTGGCCATGCGACAGCAGCCGCTCGGCATGGTCGAGCCGGGCCCCGACCTTGGCCACCGCCGCGTCGCGCGCGCGGCCCTCGGGCGGCTCGGGGGCGAAGAACGGCCCGAAGGACTTGTGCAGCTCCGAGCCGATGAAGCTCAGATGCTCCTGCAGCCGCACCCGTTCCATGCCGCCGGGCGCGGGCGCGAGACCCGAACCGGGGAAGCGGTCGGCGATGTACTGGAGGATGGCCGCGTTCTCGGTGATGACCTCGCCCGTGTCGAGCGCGAGCACCGGCACCTGCGCCTTGGGCGAGAGGCTCGCGAGGGCCGTGCCATCGGCCGCGCGCTTGCTCGCGCCGTCGACGATCAGGGCGTCGAATTCCGCCCCGGCCTCGCTGAGCGCGATATGGGGGGCGAGCGAGCAGGATCCCGGGATCGTGTAGAGCTTCATTCGGTGTTTCTCCGGCTTGGTTGGGTTCGCCGGGAAGCTAGGAAGTCAAGTTACCCAAGTAAACTTGCAAACCATTGGTGAGTGAATTATCGAGTTACCGGCCGGTAACCGGAGGCGAGCATGGCCCTGAAGATCCGCAAGAACCGCGCCGCGCCGCCGCCCGAGGGCTGCCCTCTGAGCGAATGCCTGTCGATCATCGGCGGCGCATGGACGCCGAACATCCTGTGGTATCTCGCCGCCGGGCCGCGGCGGTTCAGCGAGCTGCGGCTCGACATCCCGCGGATCTCGGCGAAGATGCTGACGACCCGGCTCAAGGAGCTCGAGGCGCGCGGGATCGTGACGCGCACCGTCGTGCCGACCTCGCCGCCGTCGGTGGAATACGCGCTGACCGCATTCGGGCACGAGCTGATGCCGGCGATCACCGCGATCGTCGAGGTGGGCGAGAAGCTCAAGCGGCGGCACGCCGACGCCGAGGATGCGCCTCAGCCGTGATTGTTCGCGCCGCGGGCGTGGCGGTCCTCGGCATGCGCCAGCGCATCGGGCGGCGCGGTCTCGCGGATCAGCGCCATGGTCTGCGCCTCGATCCGCCGCTCGACCTCGGCCATGAAGGTCTCGGGATCGAGACCGGGCCCGATCGGCTCGAGGAACTCGATCACGCCGGTCACGCCGGTCCGCTTGCGCCAGTCGCGCTTGGGCCAGATCACGCCCAGCGACACCGCCACCGGCACGGCCGGGCAGCCGAGCGCGCGGTAGATATGCGCGGCGCCGCGGCGATAACGCTCCTTGGCGCCAAGCGCCATCAGTTCGCCCTCGGGATAGATGACCATCGGCCGCCCCTGGGCGATGATGCGGCGCGCGCCCTCGACCGTCTGCTCGGTGCGCCCCTGCGGCCCCTGGTCGACCGCGACCAGCACGAGGTCGAGCGTGTGAAGGATCTTGCCGAAGAAGGGGTAGCGCTCGAGCTCCTGCATCGCCACCGCGCCGGCATTCGGAAACAGCGCCGCGAGCATGACGATGTCGAGCTCGGACTGGTGCTTCGAGACGACGAAGACCGGGCCCTCGGCGGGCAGGTTCTCGCGCCCCCGGATCTCGACGCGCGCCTTGAGGATCACGTCGAGCGCGCGCAGCACGGTCTCGCCCCAGTTCCGGATCAGCGGCCACAGCCGCTCCTTCGGCTGTCCCAGGCTGGCGCGGAGCCACAGCCTCAGCGCCACCCAGAAGGTATAGGCGTAGAAGAACAGGTTGAAGGCCAGGGTCCGCACGCCGCCGCCCCCTAGCCCGAGCGCTTGCGCTCGCCGCGGCTGCGGCTGGGAATGCGCGCCCGTGCCAGCGCCGCCCGCGCCTCGAGGCTGTCGCGGTCCATCTGCTCGATCAGCGCCTCGACGCTGTCGAAGCGTGCCTCGGCGCGCAGGAAGGCCACCAGGCTCGCGGCGATCGGCGTGCCGTAGAGATCGCCGTCGAAATCGAACAGGTGCACCTCGAAATTCGGAGCGTTGACCCCGAAGGTCGGGCGGATCCCGATCGAGGCCACGCCGTCGCGGATGCCGGCATGCGGCCCCTCGCGGATCTCGACCCGGGCGGCGTAAATGCCGAAGCGCGGCAGGATCTGCTCGCCGAAATCGAGGTTGGCGGTCGGATAGCCAAGCTCGCGACCGCGCCGGTCGCCCTGCCGCACGTTGCCCGTAACGGCATGCCACCGGCCCAGGATCGCGGCGGCGTCGGCCATGTTGCCCTGCTCGATCGCGACCCGCGCGGCGGTCGACGAGAAGTCCCCCGCCTCGTCGCCCACCAGGTGCAGGATGGTGACGCCGAAGCCCATCTGCTGGCCCATCCGGCGCAGCATCGTCGCGTCGCCGGCGCGGCGGTGACCGAAGCGGAAATCCTCGCCCACCACGACATGGCTCAGGCCAAGCCCCTCCGCGATCACGTCGCGCGCGAAGGCCTCGGGCGACATCGCGCTCAGCGCCGCGTCGAAGCGCAGCACGTGCAGCCGGTCGACGCCGGCCGCCGCCAGGAGATGTGCCCGCTCCTCGGGCGTCGTCAGGCGGAAGGGCGGTGCCTCGGGCTGGAAATGGCGGCGCGGATGCGGCTCGAAGGTGACGACCGAGGCGGGCGTGTCCGGGCCGGCATGCCGGGCCGCCTCGCGCGCCGCCGCGAACAGCGCGCGGTGCCCCAGATGCACCCCGTCGAAATTGCCGATGGCCGCGGCACCGCCGCGCAGGCCTGCCCCGAGGTTCTCGAAGCCGTGGCTGATCCGCATCCTGCCCCCGGGAGTGGCGGAGGCCCCGCCGCCCCCGTCAGTCGAACTTCTTCGAGGGCGCCAGCACCAGCGCCTCGCCCTTGAGAACCGCCTTTTCGCCCACCAGGCACACGCAATCAAGTGTGACACGCCGGCGGCCATGGTCGATCTCGCGGACGCTGACCTCGGCGGTCACCTCGTCGCCCGGGAACACCGGCGCCAGGAACTTGAGGGTCTGACCCAGATACACGGTGCCATGGCCGGGAAGCTGCTCGCCGATCACGGCCGAGATGAGCGATGCCGTGAGCATGCCATGCGCGATGCGCCCGCCGAAGATGGTGTCGCGGGCATAGTCGTCATCGAGATGCACCGGGTTGCAGTCGGTCGAGATGTCGGCGAACAGCCGGATGTCGTAATCCTCGATGCGCTTGGTCAGGCGGCGCACCATGCCGATCTCGAGATCCTCGATGCAGATCGTGCCCCTCGGGATGTTGTCCAGCATGGAATCGCCCTCCGCCATTGTGCAGTGCATCATAGCGCATGCGGAATGGGCGCGCAATTATCTTGCGAAAGATTATTCCCAGAATCTTAGGTTAGCGGGAACATCGTTGCCGACGATTTTGCCCGCCACCGGCTCCCTACCGCAGGCGGCCGATCGCGAATTGCGGGCTCTGCCCGGTCGAGGCCAGCCAGTCGGCAAGGCGCTTTGGGTCGGGATGCTCGGGGTCGTCGCCGACCTCGGCCGCGGCAAGCCCGCCCGAAACGAAGAGCGCGTCGATGCCGAAATCGAGCGCGCCCTTCACGTCGGTGAACACCCCGTCGCCGATGCCCAGGACCTTGCCGGGCGCGACCTCGCGGCCCGCGACCTCGGCCAGCAGCGAGAAGCTCTGCTCGTAGGTCGGGCGGTGCGGCTTGCCGAACCAGACGACCTCGCCGCCCGCATCGGCATAGCGCTGCGCGATGGCGCCCGCGCACCACAGCCGTTCGTGCCCGCGGTCGACAACGATGTCGGGATTGGCGCACAGCAGCCGCACTCCGTGCGCCCGCCAGTTGGCGATCTGGGGGTCGTAATCGGCCGGCACCTGGCGCGTGTCGTCCTCGAAGCCGGTGCACAGGATCGCGTCGGCCTCCTCGGCCGGGGTGTCCTCGAAGCCGATATCGGCCAGCATGTGGCGGTCGCGCTCGGGGCCGACATAGTGGAAGCGCTGTCCGTAATCGCCCGAGGCCACCGCCCGCTGGCAGGCGCCCCCCGACGACATGATCGCGTCGTAGCTGTCCTCGGGCGCCCCCATCGCGTCGAGGAAGCGCTTGACCGAAGCGGGCGGGCGCGGCGCGTTGGTCAGCAGGATGACGATCCCACCGCGCGCGCGGTAGCGCCGCAGCGCCTCGACCGCGTCGGCATAGGGCTTCAGCCCGTCATGGTAGCACCCCCACAGATCGCAGAGCACGGCATCATAGTTCTCGGCGATCGCGTCGAGCGACGGAATGAGGCGGGTCTGGGTCATCGGCTCGCTGATGTTCATGGTCTCGTCGAGGTAAGTGCGGGGCAGGTGCGGGGCGGGCCCGGGGCGGGCTCGGGGCAGGCTCGGCGCGGCATCGGGGACCGGCTGTCCGGGCCCCGCTGCCGGTTAGACCGGGACGGCGGGCCGGGTCAACCGCCCTTCGGCGCGGCGCGGCGCGCTTACTCCCCGACCGGCGTCACGGTGAAGCCGCGCTCGCGCAGCAGCGCGACGACCCCGACCTCGCCCGGCAGGTGCAGGCCGCCGACGGCGACGAAGGCGCCGCCTTCCTCGAGCGCGGGCACCAGGCCGGCCATCCAGCGCAGGTTGCGGGCATCGACCAGTTCGGCCTCGAAGGCGTCGCCAAGCCGCTCGGCCTCGGCCGACAGGCGCCCCGAGGCCTGGGTCGTCAGCCACTGGCTGAAGGCGTCGATCGCGCCGATCTTTCCCTCGCTGTAGAGGCCCAGCATGGTGGCGCGCAGGTCCTCCTCGCGCTCGGCCAGGCGGATCATGTCGCCCGCGACCTCGGCGGCGATCTCGGGATCTACCTGGCCGAAGGCGCCCAGCGCCTCCTCGTAGGTCTCGAGCCCGACGATCGCCTTGCCCGAGGCGGCGGCGCGCTCCAGCAGCACCTGGTCCATCACCTGCGCGCCGCGGGCCATCGCCTCGAGCTCGCAGGCCGGGATGCCCATGACCGAGAAGAACATCCAGGGCCGGAGGCGCTCGGCCATCTCGACGGTCATGCCGCGCTCGGCCAGCACCGCCTCGGCCCGCGCGCGCAGCCCCGCATCGAGCCGGGCCGCGACCCCCTGCCCCTCGGGCGCGAAGACGAAGGTCGGGTCGGTCGAGACCCGGGCGTTCAGCCGCTCCATCTCCTCGGCGCTCAGCTCGACGACCAGCATGCGCGCCGCCTCGAAGGCCTCCCTGGCAGCGGGCGTCATCGTCTCGATCGCGGTCGTGTCGTGATAGGTCGCGAACAGGAAGGACGGCGCGGCGCCCTCGCGCTCGACCCGCCAAAGCCGGCCCTCGCCGTTCGGGATCGCCGCGGCGTCCGCCAGGATCGCCGCATGGGTCGCGGGCTCCTCGACGGCGAGGCGCGCCATCAGGTCGTCGCCGCCGCAGTCAGCCAGCGCTGGCCCCGAAAGGCCGGCCAGCGCGATGAATGTCCCGATGATGCGCCGCATGTCCCGTTTCTCCTGCTTCGCTCCGGCGTGCGGTCCGGGTCTTCCGGACCGCGCCGCGGCGCAGATTTCTTGCCTGTCCCCGACCACATGCCTTGACACGCTTCGGGGCATTTCCTAAATCGCGGCTGCCCGGATGTTAGCACTCAGGGGAGGCGAGTGCTAACACCCGCGAGGGGAGGGCACCGCCCCCGAGAGAATTTGAACCGCAACCAGCTATGTAAGGAGCGCTTCCATGAGCTTCAAACCGCTGCATGATCGCGTTCTCGTCCGCCGCATCGAGTCGGAAGACAAGACCAAGGGCGGCCTGATCATCCCCGACAGCGCCAAGGAAAAGCCCCAGGAGGGCGAGATCATCTCGGTCGGCGAGGGTGCTCGCAAGGACTCGGGCGAGCTCATCCCGATGTCGGTGAAGCCCGGCGACCGCGTGCTCTTCGGCAAGTGGTCGGGCACCGAGATCAAGCTCGAGGGCGAGGAACTGCTCATCATGAAAGAGAGCGACATCCTCGGCATCCTGACGGGCAACAAGGCCGCCAAGGCCGCCTGAGCCAGCCCGCATCCGCCTCAAAGAACATCAGTCAACGGAGATTTCCCACATGGCTGCGAAGGACGTGAAATTCCACACCGATGCCCGCGAGCGCATGCTCAAGGGTGTCGACATCCTCGCCAATGCGGTGAAGGTCACGCTCGGCCCCAAGGGCCGCAACGTCGTGCTCGACAAGTCGTTCGGCGCGCCCCGCATCACCAAGGACGGCGTTTCGGTCGCCAAGGAGATCGAGCTCTCGGACAAGTTCGAGAACATGGGCGCCCAGATGGTCCGCGAAGTGGCTTCGCGCACCAATGACGAGGCGGGCGACGGCACCACGACCGCCACGGTCCTGGCCCAGGCCATCGTGCGCGAGGGCATGAAGTCGGTCGCCGCCGGCATGAACCCGATGGACGTCAAGCGTGGCGTCGACAAGGCGGTTCTGGCGGTCGTCGCCGAGATCAAGAAGATGGCCCGCCCGGTCAACGACTCGAACGAGGTTGCCCAGGTCGGCGCGATCTCGGCCAATGGCGAGCGGGAGATCGGTCAGCAGATCGCCGACGCCATGCAGAAGGTCGGCAACGAGGGCGTGATCACCGTCGAGGAGAACAAGGGCCTCGAGACCGAGACCGAGGTGGTCGAGGGCATGCAGTTCGACCGCGGCTACCTCTCGCCCTACTTCATCACCAACGCTGACAAGATGGTGGCCGAGCTCGAGGACGCCTACATCCTGCTGCACGAGAAGAAGCTCTCGTCGCTGCAGCCGATGGTTCCGCTGCTCGAGTCGGTGATCCAGACCGGCAAGCCGCTCCTGATCATCGCCGAGGACGTCGAGGGCGAGGCGCTTGCCACGCTCGTCGTCAACAAGCTGCGTGGTGGCCTGAAGATCGCCGCCGTCAAGGCGCCCGGCTTCGGTGACCGCCGCAAGGCCATGCTGCAGGACATCGCGATCCTGGCCGGCGGCCAGGTGATCTCGGAAGACCTCGGCATGAAGCTCGAGAATGTCACCATCGACATGCTCGGCACGGCTCGCAAGATCCGCATCACGAAGGACGACACCACGATCGTCGACGGCGCTGGCGACAAGGGCGAGATCGACGCCCGCGTGGCCCAGATCCGTCAGCAGATCGAGGAGACCAGCTCGGACTACGACCGCGAGAAGCTCCAGGAGCGTCTGGCCAAGCTCGCGGGCGGCGTCGCGGTGATCCGCGTCGGCGGTGCGACCGAGGTCGAGGTGAAGGAGCGCAAGGACCGCGTCGATGACGCGCTCAACGCGACCCGCGCCGCGGTCCAGGAAGGTATCGTGCCGGGCGGCGGCGTCGCCCTCGTCCATGCCGGCCGCGTGCTCGACAGCCTGACCGGCGAGAACGCCGACCAGGATGCCGGCATCAAGATCGTGCGCCGCGCGATCGAGTCGCCGCTGCGCCAGATCGCCGACAACGCGGGCGTCGACGGCTCGGTCGTCGCCGGCAAGGTCCGCGAGTCGGCCGACCCCAAGTTCGGCTTCGACGCGCAGACCGAGGAGTACGGCGACCTGGTGGCCAAGGGCATCATCGACCCGGCCAAGGTCGTGCGCTGCGCCCTCGAGGACGCCGCGTCGGTGGCGGGCCTGCTGATCACCACCGAGGCGATGGTCGCCGACAAGCCCGAGCCGAAGGGCCAGGGCGCCGGCATGCCCGACATGGGCGGCATGGGCGGCATGGGCGGCATGATGTAATCACGCCGTCTTGCCGTAAGGCAGACAGGGGGCCGCTCCGCAAGGGGCGGCCCTTTTTCTTGCGGCGCCCATCCCGCCGCCTGCTACTCTTCGCGCCCGACACCACGGGCCCGAAGCGACCCTATCCGCTCGCGCCAAAGCAAGGGACACGGGGAATGCAGGTCATCGGCACTGGCGTGGGGCGAACCGGCACCTATTCGCTCAAGCTCGCGATCAACCAGCTGGGGCTCGGCCCCTGCCACCACATGGAAGAGGTGCTGCTCAACCCGCAGACGCAGGTCCCGCTCTGGGCGGCGGCGACGGGTGGCAAGCCGGATTGGCCGGCGATCTATGCGAGCTATGGCAGCGCGGTCGACTGGCCCACCGCCGGCTTCTTCCGCGAGCTCCATGCAGCCTATCCCACGGCGAAATTCGTCCTCACGGTGCGCAACCCGGAAAGCTGGCAGGCAAGCTTCGAGGAAACGATCTACAAGCTGCTGGCCTTGCCCGACCTCGTCCCGGAACATGCCAGGCCCTGGCACGAGATGTGCGTGAGCGTCGTCGCCCGGACCGGCTTCCCCCTCGGCCTCGACGCGGCCGCGCTGCGGCAACGGTTCGAGGCGCATACCGAGGCGGTCAAGGCGGCAATTCCGGCCGATCAGCTCCTGGTCTACCAGGTGAAGGAAGGCTGGGGTCCACTCTGCGCGTTTCTCGGCGTGCCCGAGCCTGACGCGCCCTTCCCGCGCACCAACGACCGGGCGGAGTTCTGGGACAGAGTGTCCGGCAAGGCGTGATCCGACCGGGCCGCGCCGGGACGCCGCGTTGACCTCAGCGGGCCGAGGGCGAGAATTCGGCGCATCCGCCCCCCCGTGCTAGACTGGCCCTCCCCAACCGGAGGGCCGAGCCATGATCGTCAGGGTGTTCCGCGTCACGGTCCAGGACGGCAAGCGCGCCGAGTTCGAGAAGTTCTTCCGCGAGACCGCCATCCCGCTGGTCCAGGGCCAGCCCGGCATCGTCTCGGTCACGCCCGGCCTGCCGCGGCCCGAGACACCCAACGACTTCTGCATGGTAATGGTCTGGAAGGACCTCGACGCCATGAAGGCCTTCGTCGGCGAGGACTGGCGCAGCGCCCATATCCTGCCCGAGGAAGCGGCACTGGTGCGCGAGCGCTCGATCCATCATTATGAGCTCGCGGGCGCCTGATCCGGGACGCCCTCTGAACCGACAGTCAATCATTGGAGCGGCCATGACAGCCGGACGAACTCATTTTGCCCATTCGCTGATTTCCTTCACCCTCGCCTCGATCCTGGAATTCGCCCCGGCAGCCGACGCCTGCACGCGGCTGGTCTATCTGGGGCCCGACGACACCGTGATCACCGCGCGTTCGATGGACTGGAAGAACGACGTCCAGACCAACCTCTGGATCCTGCCGCGCGGCATCGAGCGGACCGGCGAGGCCGGGCCCAATTCCATTACCTGGGTTTCGAAATACGGCAGCGTGGTTGCCACGGGCTACGACGTCTCGACCACCGACGGCGTGAACGAGGCGGGCCTCAACGCGAACCTGCTTTGGCTGGTGGAATCGGAATACCCCGCCGCGGATCAGTCGGACAAGCCGAGGCTGACGATCGCGGCCTGGGCGCAGTACGTCCTCGACAACTACGCGACGGTGGCCGAAGCGGTCGAGGCGCTGTCGCACGAGCCCTTCACCATCGTGACCGACAACGTGCCGGGCGAGCGGCGGCTGGCGACGCTGCACCTGTCGATGTCGGACGCCTCCGGCGACAGCGCCATCGTCGAATACATCGGCGGCCGGCAGGTGATCCACCATGGCCGCGACTACCAGGTGATGACGAACTCCCCCGCCTTCGACCAGCAGCTGGCGCTCGACGCCTACTGGCAGCAGATCGGCGGCACGGTCATGCTGCCGGGCACGAACCGCGCGGCGGACCGCTTCGTGCGCGCCTCGTTCTACGTCAACGCGATCCCGAAGGACGAGAACGCGGACCGGGCGCTGGCCGGCGTGTTCAGCGTGATCCGCAACGTCTCGGTTCCCTTCGGCCTGACGACGCCGGACCAGCCGAACATCTCCTCGACCCGCTGGCGGACGGTCGTCGATCACAAGCGCAGGCTCTACTTCTTCGAATCGGTGCTGACGCCCAACACCTTCTGGGTGGATCTGAACAGGATCGACTTCTCGGCCGAGACCGGCGCGGTGAAGAAGCTCGATCTCGGCCCCGACCAGACCAACGTCCATTCAGGCGACGCGACTGGGGAATTCACGGTCTCCGAGCCGTTCAGGTTCCTGGGCGCGGGAAGCTGAGGAGGCAGTCGGCGCCCTGCCCCGGCGGCCTGAGCGGCTGGGTTATGACGCCAGGTCCCGGGGATCCGGCCCGGCGAAGGTCGTGCGCCACATCAGCCGCCGGTGGCCGTGGTAGTCGTTCACCGCGTAATGCTGGGTGAAGAGGTTGTCCCACACCGCCACCGCCCCGGGGCTCCAGCGGAATCGCACGCAGAACTCCGGGCGGATCGTATGGGCCTGGACCTGCGCCAGCAGCGGCCGGCTCTCCTCCTCGCTCAGCCCGTCGAGGTGGCTGACATAGAGCGGGTTGAGAAACAGCGCCTCGCGCCCGGTGACCGGGTTGACGATCACCGCGGGGTGGCGGCGTTCCTGGTCCGCGCTCGGATCGCCGCGCGACATCTCGATCGAGCGGCCCGTGCGGGTCTCGGCCGGTGGTGCCCAGCGCACGCCGTAGGGCTTGCCGACATGGATCGCGTCGCGCCCCCGCAGCAGGGTCTTCAGCGCCTCGGGCAGCGCCTCCCAGGCCGCCGCCTGGCCGGCCCAGACGGTATCGCCGCCAAAGGGCGGGATCACCTCGCCCGACAGGATCGAGCCGGCGGGCGGGCGTTCGAGGAAGCTGAAATCGGCATGCCAGTCGCCGCCGAAGACGCCGCCGCCCTCGTCGGCCTCCTTGAGCACGCGGATCACCTCGGGCTCGCCCTCGACCGGCTTGACGTAGGGCAGCGTCATCGGCGGCCCGAACGCCGCGGTCAGGCGCTTCTGCGCGGCGATGTCGAGGCTCTGGCCGCGGAAGAAGATCACCTGGTGGCGCGCCAGGGCCGCGCGCAGGCTCTGGGCAAGATCGCCCGAGATCGGCTGCTTCAGGTCGACCCCCTCGATCTCGGCGCCGATCGTGCCCGTCACGGGAAGCTCTCGCAGCATTGACCGGATCCCTTTTCCATTGGCGGCCCGGCCGCACCGTTCCACGCCGCATGGGCCCGATGCAAGCCGGCGAGGCGACGGATTGCGCCCATGGTGCGACGTTCACGCCACAAGGGTGCCGCCGGGATGTCACAAGTCGCGCCCGTCCCGCGCCGCTGACCGTGCAGCCCATTGACCTCTGGCCGGGCGTGCGACATCGCAGAGTTCCCTCTGCAATAATGGTAGAGTGGGCGTCCGGCTTTTCGGATCGGCAACAGGAACGGTGATGGTGCGACTTTCCGCGGCTTTTCTCTTCGTGCTTGCTTTCCCTCTCGCCGCCCCCGGGCAGGACGGCACCGCACAGGCGCCCGAGCCCGAGCCGACCGCCGAGCAGATCGCGGCGCTCGAAGCCTGCCTCGCCACGGTGGACGAGGAGGCGATCGACGCCTTCTCGGAGGAGATGCTCGAGCGCAACAGCGAGATCACCGTCGCGATCGACGAGGCCTGCGCCGCGGGCCAACGCAGCGCCGCCGAGGCCCTCTATGCGCCGCTGCTGGCCGAGTATGTCGGCCACCCGGAAGTCGCCAAGCTGCGCGCCTGCCTCGAGGTCTTCGACCAGGCGCTCGGGGTCACCCGCGACGAGCCGCATGTCTGCGACGACGAGTGACGCCGCCGCCGGCCGGCGGGGTCCCGCCGTCAGCAGCCCAGCGCCGCAAGCCGGTCGAGCAGGGGCCTGAAGCTTGCCGCCGGCTCGTGGGCCGCATCGGCGGCGCTGCGCCCCGGCCGCTCGGACAGCCACAGACCGACCAGCCGGTAGCCCAGCGCATAGCCGGTCCAGCGGCCCAGCTCGCCGCGGCCATAGAACCAGCGCGCATGCCCGTAATCCGTGGCGTCCCACTGCGTCCGCGCCCGGCCGGCCGCCTCGCGCAGGGCCGCGTTCGGGGTCGAGCGTTCCCAGGGCTCGGGCGGGCTCTGGAACAGCAGGCGCACGAACTGCCCGGCCAGCCCCTCGCTGACCAGCGCCTCGCCCAGGCTGTCGCCATAGCCCGGCCCCTCCCAGCGCAGCGCGTGGTGCACCTCGTGCGCCACCATCCGCTCGAAGGCCGCACCCATGTGGGTGACGAGGGCGGGGTTGGTCGGGTCGAGGGTCAGGAAGATCACGCCGGGGGCAGGCGACTGCCCGACATGCCCGATCTCGGGGATGGCGCCACCCGGCTCGGCGCGCACGACGAAATCGGCCGCGGGCAGCGCCTCGACCACGCGGGCGCAGCGGCGGCGGACCTTCTCGACGCCCTCCTCGACCGCCGGACGCCAGCGGTCAAGCTGCCCGCGCGCGTTCAGGAAATGCAGGTGCCAGGTCACGTCGGGCCCGCGCGCCCCGCTGCTTGCCGATTGGATTGCCGCATCGCCTCCGTCACTCAGAGCTTGGGCGCGGCGGTCGAGCCGCGCACCTCTTCCTCTCCCTGCCGGACGAGTTCCTCGATCCAGGCCGACATGTCCATTTCATCCTTCGCCGCGGCGGCCACGTCAACCAGCACGCCGGTGGCCGCGAAGACCGGATCCTGCTGCAGGCCGTAGGACAGGACGGCGGCGCAGTCGGCCGGGCTGGCCGCGCCTCCGACCTTCATGGTGCCCGCCGCCACATCCATGATGCGGGGCAGGAGGCTGGACTCGACGGTGCCCTGGCCGACGCTCGCGAAGGGTCCCTCGACCGCGTGGCCCCCATGCGAGAGCGGCAAGCACTGGACCTTGCCCTCGCCGATCAGCCACTGGAAGTCGACGGCGCGCGCGGCCATCCCGCCGGTCGCGTCGCTCCTGGTCGCGTCGGGCTCGCCATACTTGCCGATCAGGGCCTGTCGATAGGTCTCGCGCTGGATCGGCGGATTGAAGTTCTTGTGCAGGCAATAGATCAGCACCGCCTTGCCGCCGTCCGGCGGGGCGGTGAAATAGACGTAGAACGACTCGCTCATGTCGGGCCGGGCCGCGAAGACCATGCGCGGGAAGGCTTCCGTGCTCCGCGTATGATTGACCACGCGGTACTTGAGAGCCATCTGGGACGGCGGGTGAATCACCAGTTCTGGATCATGCTCGGCCAGTGCCGCACCGATCTCGTCGATCGACATGCCAAGCCTGAGCCCGGCAATGTCGACCCCCTCGCCAGCGGCCGATGCGGCGCCCCCCGCGCCGAGCGTAACCGACATCGCCAGCACCGCTCTCACGATCCTGTTGTGCCATCCCATCTCGAAATCTCTCCTGAAAATCTTGCAAGTTCGCGCACGATAATGCGGGCCGATCCGGTGGAATAGCGGATTCGTGGGCCTCCGCGGCAGCGCGCGCTCCGGTCCGGGCGCAGCCATTCCGTATGATCATGGCTGCCATCACCGGCCGTGACTGGCGGCGGCCACGGCGATTGGCTAACGTCGCGCCGTCCGGAACCCGCGGCGTCGCGACGCGGGGCCGATCCCGTTTCATCCTCGGAGTGACCACCCATGGCCAACGACATGCTCACCAACGCCCAGATGCGCGATATCGAGGCGCTGCTGCACCCCTACACCAACGCAGCCACGCACCGGCAGGTCGGCGCGCATCTGATCGAGCGCGGCCACGGCTGCCATGTCTGGGACGACAGCGGCAAGCGCTACATCGAGGGCATGGCGGGCCTGTGGTGCGCGAGCCTGGGCTTTGGCGACGAGGAACTGATCGAGGCCGCGCGCGAGCAGCTGGGCAAGCTGCCCTACTACCACCTGTTCGGCGGCCGCACGCACGAGCCCGCGATCGAGCTGGCCGAGAAGATCAAGGAACTCTACCCCCAGCCCATGGCGCGGGTGTTCTACTGCTCGTCGGGCTCCGAGGCGAACGACACCCAGGTCAAGCTGATCTGGTACATGATGAACGCGCTGGGCAAGCCGCAGAAGAAGAAGATCATCTCGCGGCGCAAGGCCTATCACGGCGTGACGCTGGTCGCGGCATCGATGACCGGCCTGCCGCTCAACCACGGCTCGTTCGACCTGCCCTTCGACTTCGTCAAGCACACCACGACGCCGCATTACTGGCGCGAGGCCCGCGACGGCGAGACCGAGGAGCAGTTCTCGGCCCGGCTCGCCGCCGATCTCGACACCCTGATCGAGGCCGAGGGCCCCGACACCGTCGCGGCCTTCATCTCCGAGCCGGTGATGGGCGCGGGCGGGGTGATCGTGCCGCCCAAGGGCTATTTCGAGGCGATCGCGCCGGTGCTGAGGAAGCACGACGTGCTGTGGATCGACGACGAGGTGATCTGCGGCTTCGGCCGGACCGGCAACTGGTTCGGCGCCGAGACGCTGAACATGCAGCCGACCTCGGCGTCGATGGCCAAGCAGCTCACCGGCAGCTACGTGCCGCTCTCGGCCGTGGCGATCAACCAGCAGATGGCCGATGTGATCGAGGCCGAATCGGCCCGACACCCGGCGCTCGGCCACGGTTTCACCTATGGCGGCCACCCGCTGGGCTGCGCCGTCGGCGTCAAGGCGATCGAGATCTACCAGAAGCGCGACATCCTCAGACATGTGCGGCAGATCGCTCCGGTGTTCCAGGCCCGGCTGCGCCAGTATGCCGACCACCCGCTGGTCGGCGAGGCGCGCGGCGTCGGCCTGATGGGCGCGCTCGAGCTCTCGCCCGACCGCAAGTCCGCCGCCACCTTCAAGGCGCCGGGCAAGGTCGGCGCGAGGCTGATGTCCGAGCTGCTCAAGCATGGCGTCATCCTGCGCGCGATCGGCGACAGCCTCGCCTTCTGCCCGCCGATGATCATCACCGAGGACGGCGTCGAGGAGATCTTCGCCCCGATGGAAGCCGCCCTCGACGCCACCTACTCGTGGGCGAAGGCCGAGGGGCACATGGACGCGTGAGGCAGCACGGCGCGACGAGACAAGCCGATTGAAGAGCGCGCGGGGTTTCGTCAGAGTTGTGCCATCACAACCCTGAGAAAAATTTGGCCTCGCGCCTCAGAACCGGAGCCCAGCTCATGCCCTTGTCCCGTCTCCTCGCGGCGCTCGCCGCGGCAGCCCTCCTGTCCGCCCCGATCATGCCCGCGCAGGCCGGCGAAGTGCTTGACCGCATCGTCGAGCGCAAGCTCATCCGGCTCGGCTACCGGACCGACGCGCCGCCGTTTTCGTCGAGCGTCGACGGGCGACCGGGCGGCTTCACCACCGACCTGTGCGGGCTGATGGCCGGGGCGATCATGGCGACCTCGCACCTCTCGGAGATGACGGGCACCTTCAAGACCGTCGACACCGCCACGCGCTTCGAGGCGCTGGCCTCGGGCGAGATCGACGTGCTGTGCGGCGCCACGACCGCCACGCTGAAGCGGCGCGAGACCATGTCCTTCACCATCCCGATCTTCGCGACGGGCGTCGGCGCCGTGGTCTCGAAGGACGCGCCCGAGCTGCTGCGCGAGGTGCTGATCACCGGCGGCCCGGCCACGCTCTCGGGCGCCGCGGTGCGCGAGGCGCTGTCGGGCAAGCGGCTGGGCGTGCGGTCGAACACCACCGCCGAGGCCTGGCTGCGCGAGGGCTCGCTCGCAAAGATCGAGGGCGTCTCGATCACCAGCTTCGACGATCACTCCGAGGGCCTCGCGGCGGTGGCCGAAGGCAATGTCGATGCCTATTTCGCCGACAAGGCGATCCTGTCGGGCGTGCTTGCCGCGGCCGATGACGGCGACCGCTTCGCGCTGTCGCGCAACACCTTCACCTTCGAGCCCTATGCGCTGGCCATCCCCCGCGGCGACGAGGACCTGCGCCTCGTGCTCGACCGCGCGCTCAGCCACATCTACCGCTCGGGCGCGATCTTCGAAATCTTCGAGCGGCATTTCGGCAAGCCCGGTCCGAACGAGGTGCTTTTCTATGGGTTGTCCGCATTGCCGGAATGACATCGACGGGCCGCGCCGGGCATGAACCCCCTGCGCGGCATCGCCCTCAAGGTCGGCTCCGTCGCCATCTTCATGGCGATGTCGACGCTGATCAAGATCACCGCCGAGCACGTGCCCTCGGGGCAGACGGTGTTCTTCCGCTCGTTCTTCGCGATCCCGGTGATCCTCGCGTGGCTGTGGTGGCGCGGCGATCTGGCCACCGGGCTCAGCACGCGAAACCCGATGGGCCACCTGTGGCGCGGCCTCGTGGGCGGGACCGCGATGGGCCTCAGCTTCACGGCGCTCGGCCTGCTGCCGCTGCCCGAGGTGACGGCGATCGGCTATGCGACGCCGCTGATCGTGACCATCCTGGCGGCGATGTTCCTGGGCGAGCAGATCCGGCTCTACCGGCTGGGCGCGGTCTGCGTCGGCCTTGTCGGCGTGCTGATCGTGCTGGGGCCGCGGCTGACGGTGTTGACCACCGACGGCGTGAGCGATGCCGAGACCCTGGGCGCGGTCATCATGCTCTCGGCCTGCGTGTTCATGGCGCTCGCGGCCTGCTTCGTGCGCAAGCTCGTGCATACCGAGCAGACATCCGCCATCGTCTTCTACTTCTCGCTCACCTGCACGGTGCTGTCGCTGCTGACCCTTCCCTTCGGCTGGGTGGTGCCGAGCCCGGCCGAGACCCTGATGCTGATCGGCGCGGGGCTGCTGGGCGGGCTCGCCCAGATCCTGCTGACCTCGAGCTACCGCCACGCCGACGTCGCGGTGATCGCGCCCTTCGACTACACCTCGATGCTGCTTGCCCTGGTGATCGGCTGGTTCGTTTTCAGCGAGGCGCCGACCGCGGCGACCCTGGGCGGCGCAAGCATCGTCATCGCCGCCGGCCTCTTCATCATCTGGCGCGAGCGGCAGCTGGGCCTCGAGCGGGCTCGGGCGCGTAAGGTCATGACCCCGCAGGGCTGAGGCTGGCCCGTGATTTGGCCCGTGGCCTGGCCCGTGGATTTGGCCCTGACTTGACGCCGGCCCGCCCGCGCGCGAAGGAGCGCGTCATGCTGATCTACAAGATCCTCACCGCCCCGCAGTGGGACGAGCTCCGGCGCCTCGGCCAGACCGATGGCGCGCCGGTCGATGTCGCCGACGGCTTCGTCCATTTCTCGACCGCCGCCCAGCTGCGCGAGACCGCGGCCAGGCATTTCGCGGGCCAGCAGGACCTCTGGCTCCTTAGTCTCGATGCCGACGCGCTCGGCCCGGCCTTGCGGTGGGAGCCGTCGCGCGGCGGGGCGCTCTTCCCGCATCTCTACGCGCCGCTCCGTCTGGCCGACATCGTCGCGGCCGAGGCGCTGGCGGTCGACGCCGATGGACGCCACCAGTTCCCCGAGGAGATCCCATGAAGGCGCTCGAGACCGCCGCGATGGCCGCGCTGCGCCGGCTCGATCCCGAGCGCGCGCATGGCCTCGCGATCGCCGCGCTGCGGGCCGGGCTCGGTCCCGCCGGCGGCCCGGTGCGCAGCCCGCGGCTGGCGACGCGGCTGGCCGGGCTCGAGCTGCCGAACCCGGTGGGCATTGCCGCGGGCTTCGACAAGAACGCCCGCGCGGTGCGGCCGATCCTCGCCGCGGGGCCGGGGTTTCTCGAGGTCGGCGCGGTCACGCCGCGGGCGCAGCCGGGCAACCCCCGCCCGCGCCTCTTCCGCCTGGCTCAGGACCGCGCGGCGATCAACCGCTTCGGCTTCAACAATGACGGCATGACCGTCATCGCCCCGCGGCTTGCAGCGGCGCGCGGCGCGGGGGTGGTGGGCGTCAATCTCGGCGCCAACAAGGACACCGCCGACAAGGCCGAGGACTACGCGACGGTGCTGCGCCACCTCTACGCCCATGCCGATTTCTTCACCGTCAACATCTCCTCGCCCAACACCGAGAAGCTGCGCGACCTGCAGGGGCGAGCGGCGCTCGACCGGCTGCTCGAGCGGGTGACGGGTGAATGGGCCGGGCTGGGGCGCGCGAGGCCCCTCTTCCTCAAGATCGCGCCCGACCTCAGCGAGGCCGAACTGGCCGACATCGCCGAGCTGGCGCAGGCGCATGGCCTCTCGGGCCTGATCGCGACCAACACCACCCTTGCGCGCGAAGGGCTCCTGAGCTCGCAGGCGGCCGAGGCCGGCGGCCTCTCGGGCGCGCCGCTCAGGGACCGCGCCCAGGCGGTGATGCAAAGCCTCTACCGGATGACGGGGGGCGTCCTGCCGCTGATCGGCGTGGGCGGCATCGCCACGGCCGAGGATGCCTATGCCCGGATTCGCGCCGGCGCCTCGGCGGTCCAGCTCTACACCGCGATGGTCTACGAGGGGATCAGCCTGCCCGGCCGGATCGCCCGCGGCTTGGACGCCCTGCTCGCGCGCGACGGCTTCGCCTCGGTCGCCGACGCGGTGGGCGCGGATCACTAGCGGCCCGGATACGCCCCGGCCGGCTCAGGCTCAACTCGGCATTTCAACCCTGCCCCCTTTCTCCGGCTGGCTTGCGGACGCCACTGCCGTCCCTGAACGCCCTCGCTCAGGTCCGACATCAAGCGAGGAAGAAGTGCGGGGCCGCGACAGCGAGACCAGTCGCCATCAGGACACGACCTGCGCGCGAAGCGGCACTTCAGATCCTGGGCGCCAGCGCCGCTCACTGCGCAAGGGTCGCAGATGGCTGGCCTATGAAACCTTGCCGCTGGCCTGTACTCTCGAATGACGGCGAGGGCAGGATAAGGAGGCGTGTCATGCTCGCCCCTGGCCGATCCCACCTATTGGTATTCGCACTCGCAATCGCCGGTTCGGCTGCACATGCCGACCCTCTCGCCCCGGAGAGCACCCAGAAGCTCATGGCTCAAGCGCCTTGGCATATTCAGACCGGTGGCCTGACCAACTATTTTCTCTGGAATGACGACGGAAGCCTCTGCGTAAGCATGCATGATCCGGCCGCAGCGTCCTGCGATGACGAGGGAAGCTGGAGCCGCAACGGCTCCGAGATATGCTACAAGCTGACATGGTGGGGCTCGGCTTACGGGCAAGACGCAGCTTGCTTCACCGTAGAGCGGGCAGCAGAGGGTCCCGTGGATTTCCACGCCAAGGAAGCGAACGGGATGACCCTGCTCTACTTCTCGGTGCCGGGCGCACAGTAGCTTCGCACTGCGCCCAAGCCCGTGAATTTCGGATGACGAGAGATACCTGGTCGCGGCCATCGCGCTCGCCCAGCATGCGGTGCGGCCTGGCCCCCTGGGCGGTCAGCCTCTTGGGGTATCGGCAAGCCCGCCCAGCCAAACCGGCCGCCCCGAGGTCTCGGCCGCGCGCCGCCGCGCCGGGGTGGACAGGCCACCCGCTTCCGTGCCACCCACCCAGCATGAAAACCTTGGTTCGAACGACCGACGCCCGGCGTCACGGGCGAATTGGCGTCCCGGCCTGACATGCCGGGCCGGGTGGTCGCTTTCTGAACGTCATGCGTGCTCGACGCGCCGAACAAGGTTGATATCCGATGCCTCTGTCCCCTCCGACGCTGCACCTGCTGTGCGGAAAGATCGCCGCCGGGAAATCCACGCTGGCCGCCCGGCTCGGCAGCCGGGACGGGACGGTGCTGGTTTCCGAGGACGCCTGGCTCGGCGCGCTCTTCTCGGACGAGATGACGTCCGCGCCCGACTATCTGCGCTGCAGCGCCAAACTGCGGCGCGCCATGGGACCCCACGTCTCCTTGCTGCTGAACGCGGGGATCTCGGTCGTGCTCGATTTTCCCGCGAACACGGTCGAAACCCGCGACTGGATGCGCGGCATCCTCGGCAACACCACCGCCTCGCACCGGCTTCACCTGCTCGACGTGCCGGACGAGGTCTGCCTGGCGCGGCTGCGCGCGCGCAATGCACGCGGCGATCACCCCTTTGCGGTGACCGACGAGCAGTTCCGCCGGTTCTCGATGCACTTCGTGGCGCCCACGCCTGACGAGGGCTTCACCATCGTGGTGCACGACGAGAACGGCTGACCCCGCGCGGCGGTCCGCCGCGCCCGCTGCACGACGCGCCGCTTACCCGGTGCAGCGCGCCTCGATGCGCCCGTAGCGCAGCGCCAGCGTGCCCGCGCGCACCAGCATGAACAGCCACATCCCGGCCCACAGGCCATGATTGCCGAAGGCCTCGGTCAGCAGCCAGCTGGTGGGGAAATAGACCCCTGCCGAGATCAGCATCGAGTTGCGCATCGACGGCCCCTCGGCAGCGCCGATGAAGATGCCGTCGGCCTGGTAAGCCAGCACACCGGCAACCGGCAGAAGCGTCGCCCACAGGGCGAAATCGCGCGCGGCCGCGCGCACCGCCTCGACATTGGTGAAGAGGTCGATGATCGGCCCGGACAGCAGGGTCGCGGCCAGCGCGAAGCCCGCCGCCAGCGCCAGCGACGCCAGCGAACTCACGACCACCGAGCGGCGCAGCCGCTGCGCCGAGCGCGCGCCCAGCGCCTGGCCGACCAGGGTTTCGGCCGCCATGGCGAAACCGTCCAGCGCATAGGCCGAGACATAGAGGAACTGCATCAGGACGCCGTTGGCCGCGAGCACCACGTCGCCCTGCAGCGAACCGAGCCGCGCCATCCAGGCGAAGGACCCGGTCAGGCAGACCGTCCGAACGAAGATGTCGCGGTTGAGCGCCATGACCTGGCGCAGCTCGCCCGGCTCGAGGACCCGCCCCCAGTCGAGCCTCCAGCCCTCGGGCGCCACGACGCGGGCGCGCTCCCGGGCGCGCCACAGGCCATAGCCCAACCCCAGCCAGACCGCGATCACCGTGCCCAGCGCGACCCCGTCCACGTCCATGCCCAGCCCCAGCACGAGCACGAGGTTGAGGACGATGTTCGAGACCGAGGTGACGATCTGCATCTCGAACAGCCGGCGCGTCATCTCCTGGCCGGTGAACCAGCCGATCAGGGCGTAGCCCGCCAGTTCGGCCGGCGCGCCCCAGGCGCGGATGCGGACATACTCGCCGGCCAGGGCCTCGGCCTCGGCCGAGCCCTCGAAAAGCATCAGCGCCACGCGCGAGATCGGCCCGCGCAGCACGATCAGCACGGTCGCGATGGCGGCGGCGATCACCAGCGCGCGCATCAGCGTGTTCATCACCCGCCGCCGGTCGTCGGCGCCGAAGGCCTGCGCGGTCAGGCCCGAGACGCCCATCTGCAGGAAGTTGAACGAGGTGAACAGCAGCGAGATGATCACCGCCCCCAGCGTAACCGCTGCAAGGAACACCGCATCGCCCAGATTGCCGATGATCGCGGTGTCGATCGCCCCCTGCAGGGGAACCGTGGCGTTCGACAGCACCACCGGCAGGGCGATGGCGGCGACGCGGCGATAGGTGATCTCGCGCGGCGCGATCGGGGGCGGTGCGGTCATGTCGGTCATGCGGTGGGAAGTCCGGTCAGATGTTGGGCCGCGCGGCAGGCGGGCGGGCTCGAATCGGGGCCGCCCGGGACGGCGAGCCTACCCCCGGGCCCCGACCCGCGCCACCCTCGCGCGGCACGCCGCGATGCGGGCAGGCCCGGCTTTGACCGGAGGCCGGCACGCGGGCCCCGCGCATGACGCCTCGATTTGCAAGACGCAGCGTGCGAGCGCACCCCACCACTTAAGGAAAATGTGATTTTTCAATAAGATAATACCGTTTTCACGCGTGAAAGCGGCGCCACCCCCTTCACCCCTTGGGCAACAGGAAGTTCCCCCGCATCATCGCGATCGGGCGCGCCCGCTCGTCCTGCCAGGCCTCGACATGCACATGCGCGACCCGCCGCCCTGCCTTCTGGATCCGCGCCCGGGCAAAGCTCTCGCGCGGCCGGCCCGAGCGCAGGTAGTCGATGGTGATGTCGATGGTCTTGGGCATGGGCGCGAAGGCGCCGCGGGCCACCGCCTCGGCCGCGGCGCCGCCGCGCTCGATATCGGCCAGCACGACGCTCCACGCCAGCTGCATCATCCCGGTGAGCTCGAGGAACGAGCCCGTGACGCCGCCATGGATCGCCGGCAGGAAGGGGTTGCCCACCAGGTGCGGCGCGAAGGGCAGCCGCGCGGTCAGCTCGTCGCCCATCCGGTCGAAGCGGACCCCCAGCAGCCGGACATAGGCGACCGTCTCGGCGAGACGGACCAGCGCGGCGTCGCGCTCGGCCTCGGCCCGCGCCTGGCTCGGAAGCTCAGTCATCGCCCGCCTCCGCCGCCACCCGGTCGAGGATGAAGGTTGCCGCCGCCGAGGCGATCGGGTCCTCGGGCGCGTCGTGATAGGCGACCGCCCGCGCGAAGCCGATGGTCCGGGTCATGCGATAGCATTCGGCCCGGGCCATCACCGTCTTGCCGGGCTGCGCGGGGCGCATGTAGTCGATGCGCAGATCGAGCGTCGCGGTCGAGCGCAGCCTCGCCGGCGCGGCCATCACCGCCGACCCGCAGGCGGTGTCGAGCAGCGCCGTGATCACGCCGCCCTGCATGACGCCGGTTTGCGGATCCCCGACCAGCCGCTCGTCATACGGCACCGAGAGCAGGGCGACCGAATCTTTCGCGCTGTGCAGGCGCATCCCGATTTCCCGACAGAACGGAATTCCCTCCATCACGGCGCCCCCGCCGGGGCCGGAAATGCCGCTTCCCTGCATCGCTGCCCTGAGCCGGTCTCGCTCGTCGTCGTCGGTCATCGCGCTCTCCGCTCCGCTTCCCGCGCTCGGGCCTTACCGGATCGGACAGCGCCGTGTCGATACGGAGCAAGCGCGGCCTGGCCTGACGTAAAGGTCAGATTCGTGACTTGACGTGCGCGTCAACTTGATCGATGGTCTCGCCCGAGAGCTTCGCAGCGCGAGGAAACCCCGATGACCGACGACACGATGACCATTGGCGAGATGTGCCGCGCCTTTGACGTCACCCCCCGCGCGCTGCGCTTCTACGAGCAGAAGGAACTGCTGAACCCGATCCGCGAGGGTCAGAACCGTTTCTACACCCCGCGCGACAGGGCGCGCCTCAAGCTGATCCTGCGCGGCAAGCGCTTCGGCTTCTCGCTCGCCGAGATCCGGGACCTGCTCGAGCTCTATCACCTGGGCGACGGCCAGATCACCCAGCTTTCGGCGACGCTCGAGGCCGCCGAGCGGCACCATGCCGACCTCACGGCCAAGCGCGACGAGCTTGCGACCGCGATCACCGAGCTTGAGCAGCAGATCCAGATGATCCGCAAAATGCTGGCCGAGAGGAGCAATCCGCGCAGCGCCGCGGAGTAACCCCGGACGCCTCCAGATGCGCAGCGCCCGGCCCCGCGTCGACGCAGCGTCGATCCAGCACCGCCGCTCAAGCAAAGGGACTCGCGATGCCCGCATACACCCCACCGCTCGACGACTACCGCTTCATTCTCCACGAGGTGCTGAAGGTCCACGAGGAAACCGCGATCGAGGGATATGACGAGCTGACCGAGGACATGACCGGGCAGATCCTCGAGGAAGCAGGCAAGATCGCGCGCGACGTCCTCGCCCCGCTCAACGCGACCGGCGACGACCAGGGCTGCCGGCTCGAGAACGGCGTGGTGCATACGCCCGCGGGGTTCAGGGATGCCTGGAACCTGCTGGTCGAGGGCGGATGGCCGTCGATGGAATGCGACCCGGAGTTCGGCGGACAGGGCGTGCCTTCGGTCTTGAACATGACCGTCGGCCTGACGCAGTCCTCGGCCAACATGGCCTTCATGATGTATTCGGGCCTGACGCATGGCGCCTATTCGGCGATCCATACGCATGGCACGGACGAGCAGAAGCGCATGTACCTGCCGAAGCTCGTCTCGGGCGAGTGGACCGGCACCATGAACCTGACCGAGCCGCAATGTGGCACCGATCTGGGCCTCGTGCGCACCAAGGCCGAGCCCGCCGCGGACGGAAGCTGGAAAGTCACGGGGCAGAAGATCTTCATCTCGTCGGGCGAGCATGACCTGGCGGCGAACATCATTCACCTTGTGCTCGCGCGCACGCCGGGTGCGGCCGAGGGCACCCGCGGCCTCTCGCTCTTCATCGTGCCGAAATACCTGGTCGGCGCCGATGGCGGCCTTGGCGAGCGCAACGCCCTCTCCTGCGGCAAGGTCGAGGAGAAGATGGGCATCCACGGCAACGCGACCTGCGTCATGAACTATGACGGCGCGTCGGGCTGGATGGTCGGCGAGGAGGGCAAGGGCCTGCGCGCGATGTTCACGATGATGAACGAAGCGCGCCTGCTGGTCGGCATGCAGGGGCTGTCGCAGGCGTCGGCCGCCTACCGGGCCGCGGCCGCCTACGCCAAGGACCGCCTGCAGGGCAGATCGGTCACGGGCGCGGCCGAGCCCGACAAGCCGGCCGACCCACTGATCGTGCATGCCGACGTGCGCCGCCTGCTGCTCGACCAGAAGGCCTTCGTCGAGGGTGGCATCGGGTTCCTGTGCTGGGTGACCATGCTGCTCGATGCCGAGAAGCGCCATACGGACCCGAAGATGCGCGAGAAGGCGGGCGACATGGTCGCGCTGCTGACCCCGGTCATCAAGGGCTTCCTGACCGAGGAAGGGTTCCGGCTGACGGTGAACGCGCAGCAGATCTTCGGCGGGCATGGCTATATCGAGGAAACGGGCATGTCGCAGTTCGTGCGCGATGCCCGCATCGCCATGATCTACGAGGGCACCACCGGGGTGCAGGCGCTCGACCTGGTGGGGCGCAAGCTCGCGCTCAGGGGCGGGCAGCCGATCATGACCTTCTTCGAGTACGTGAAGGGCTACATCCGCGACAACGAGGACGACCTCGCGCTTGCCAAGGACTTCCTCAACCCGCTCAAGCAGGCGTCGAAGGACCTGCAGCAGGCGGCCATGTTCTTCATGCAGGCCGGCATGAAGAACCCGAATGCCGCGCTGGCTGGTTCGGTCGATTTTCTCCATCTTTTCGGGCATGTCTGCATGGGTCTGGCCTGGGCGAGGATGGCCAAGGCCGCGCATCGCGCGATCCAGGAAGGGCATGGCGACCGCGCCTTCTACGAGGCGAAGATCGTCACCGGCCGGTACTACATGCGCCGTGTCCTGCCCGAGACCGGGCTGAGGCTCGCACGGATCGAGACGGGCGCGGACCCCGTCATGGACCTGCCCGCCGACGCATTTTGAATGGCGCGGGGCAGGCCGAATCGTTCACGCTCGGCACGCGCGCGCGCCGATTTCGGTTCCGGACCGGCGCGCGTTCGCGGGAGGGCGCCAAAGCCCGATCGCGAGGACGAGCCAGGCATCGAGGAGATCCAGATGGCCGAGTTCCGCCTTCACTGCTTCGCCCAGTCGGGCAACGCCTACAAGGTCGCCCTCATGCTCGAGCTTTCCGGGGCGGACTGGGAGCCGGTGCTGGTCGATTTCTTCGCGGGCGGCACGCGCGAGCCCGGCTTCAGGGCGATGAACCCGATGGGCGAGGTGCCGGTGCTGGAGCATCGCGGCGAGGTGCTCACCCAGTCCGGCGCGATCCTCGACTATCTCGCCGAGGTCCTCGGGACCTTCCGGCCCGCGCCCGCCCAGGCACGCGAGGTGCTGCGCTGGATCCTGTGGGACAACCACAAGCTCACCGCGAGCCTTGCGACATGGCGCTTTCTCATGAATTTCCTGCCCGAGGAGAAGCGCAACGCGGACGTGATCGCCTTCCTCGAGGGCCGGGCGCGCGTCGCGCTCAAGGTGCTCGACCAGCACCTGCAGTCACGGGACTGGATTGTCGGAGGCCAGCCCACGATCGCCGACCTGTCCTGCGCCGGCTACATGTTCTACCCTGAGGAATACCCGGTCGACTGGCAAGGCGAGTACCCCGCCGTCACGGCATGGGCCGCGCGCATCGCGGCGCTTCCCGGCTGGAAGCACCCCTACGACCTGATGCCGGGCCACCCGCTGCCAAGGAGCTGAGCCGGATGCCCGACGAGCCAACATATGCGACCGGCGGCTGCCAGTGCGGGCGCGTGCGCTTCCGTGTCACCGAAGGGCTGGGGCGCGCAAACCTGTGCCACTGCCGGATGTGCCAGCGCGCCACCGGAAATGCCTTCGCGCCGCTTGTCACGGCCCGCGGCGTCGTGTTCGAGGGCGAGCCCGCCCGCTTCGCGAGTTCGAACGTGGCCGAGCGGGGCTATTGCCGGGACTGCGGCACACCGCTGTTCTACGCGCCCCTGGGCTCGGATGCGGTCGAGTTGATGATCGGCGCCCTCGATGACCCCGAGGCGGCGCGCCCTGCCCTGCATTACGGGATCGAGAGCCGCCTTGGCTGGCTCCACCTCGCCGACGGGCTGCCAGAATACGAAACTCGCCCCGGCGGCCTGTCCGGCACCGGGCCGGGAACCATCACGAGCAGGCAGCACCCGGTTCCGGGTGAGGCTGCGGAGGAGGACCGATGACCGACGCCTACATCTTTGACGCCGTGCGCTCGCCGCGTGGCAAGGGAAAGAGGGACGGCAGCCTGCACGAAGTGACCGCGCTCTCGCTCTCGGCGCAGATGCTGAACGCGATCCGCGACCGCAACGAGCTCGACACGGCGCTGGTCGAGGACGTGATCTGGGGCTGCGTCACGCCGGTGGGCGAGCAGGGCGGCGAGATCGCGCGCTCGGCCGTCCTTTATGCCGGCTGGGCCGAGACGGTTCCGGGCCTCCACATCAATCGCTTCTGCGCCAGCGGGCTCGAGGCCGTGAACCTTGCCGCCAACCAGGTGCGCGCGGGCGTGGGCGAGCTCTATGTCGCGGGCGGGGTCGAGATGATGAGCCGCGTGCCGATGGGCTCGGACGGCTTCGCGATCGGCATCGATCCCTACATCGCGATGAAGACCTATTTCGTGCCGCAGGGCATTTCGGCCGACATCATCGCCACCGAGTACGGCTTCTCGCGCGACGACGTGGATGCCTATGCGGTCGAGAGCCAGCGCCGCGCCGCGGACGCCTGGGCCGAGGGGCGCTTCGCCAGATCCGTCGTTCCCGTACGCGACATCAACGGGATCGAGATCCTCGTCCGGGACGAATACATGCGGCCGGGCACCGACATGCAGACGCTGGGCGGGCTCAAGCCTTCATTCATGGACATGGGTGAATCGATGCCCGGCTTCGACGCCGTGGCGATCCTGAAGTATCCGCATCTCGAGCGGATCGAGCACGTGCACCACGCGGGCAATTCCTCGGGCATCGTCGACGGCGCGGCGGCCGTGCTGATCGGCTCGCGAGAGGCCGGCGAGAAGCTGGGCCTGAAACCCCGCGCGCGGATCCGCGCGACGGCACGGATCGGCACCGATCCGACCATCATGCTGACGGGCCCGGTTCCCGCGACCGAGAAGGTGCTGCGCGCCGCCGGGATGGAGATCGGCGACATCGATCTGGTCGAGGTCAACGAGGCGTTCTCGTCGGTCGTGCTGCGTTTCATGCAGGCCTTCGACGTCGACCACGACAAGCTCAACGTCAATGGCGGGGCCATCGCCATGGGCCACCCGCTTGGCGCCACCGGGGCGATGATCCTCGGCACGCTTCTCGACGAGTTGGAGCGGACGGGCAAGGCGACCGGGCTCGCGACGCTCTGCGTCGCCTCGGGCATGGGATCGGCGACGATCATCGAGCGGGTCTGAGGGAGAGGGACATGTCAGAGATCTTCAAGTTGTCCATCGAGGACGGGATCGCGACCATCACCTGGGACCTTCCCGGCGCGTCGATGAACGTGCTGAACGAGCAGGGGATCCACGAGCTTGACGCACATGTCGACGCGGTGATCACGGATCCCGCCGTCAAGGGCGTGATCATCACCTCGGCCAAGCCCGACTTCGCCGGCGGGATGGACCTGAACGTCATCGCCAGGATGAAGGCCGAGGCCGAGGCGCGCGGCGGCAACGCTGCCGAGACGATCTTCGGCTTCGTCATGCATCTGCACGGCGTGCTGCGAAAGATCGAGCGCGCGGGTGCGGATCCCAAGACCAACCGGGGCGGCAAGCCTTTCGTCTGGGCATGCCCCGGCACCTCGATGGGCATCGGCACCGAGATCGGCCTCGCCTGCCACCGGCGCATCGCGGCGGACAACCCCAAGGCCAGGATCGGCCTGCCCGAGATCCTGGTGGGCATCTTTCCGGGGGCGGGCGGCACGACGCGGCTGGTGCGGATGCTGGGCCTGATGGGCTCGTCGGAGTTCCTGCTGCAGGGCAAGACACCGAACCCGAAGAAGGCGAAGGCGGGCGGCCTGATCGACGACGTGGTCGAGCCCGAGGGCCTGATGAAGGCGGCGCGCGCCTGGCTCAGGGACGCGACCGAGTCCGATGCGGTGAAGCCATGGGACCGCAAGGGGTTCAAGATCCCCGGCGGAGCGCCCTACACGCCCGACGGCTTCCAGATGTTCCTTGGCGCCGCCGCGATGACGCATGGCCGCACGCAAGGCGTCTACCCGGCGGCGAAGGCGATGCTCTCGGCGGTCTACGAGGGGGCGCTGGTGCCCTTCGACACCGCCGTCCGGATCGAGGCGCGCTGGTTCACCAACGCTCTGATGAACCCCTCTGCCGAGGCAATGATCCGCACGCTCTTCATCTCCAAGCAGGCGCTGGAGAAGGGCGCCTCGCGCCCGGCGGACGTGCCCGACATGAAGGTCTCGCGGCTGGGCGTGCTCGGTGCCGGGATGATGGGAGCGGGCATCGCGCATGTCGCGGCGAGCGCCGGCATCGACGTCGTCCTGATCGACCGCGACCAGGCATCGGCCGACAAGGGACGGGCGACGGTCGCGGGCCTTCTCGACGACGCGGTCAAGAAGAAGCGCATCGACGAGACGACGCGCGACGCGGTGCTCGACCGGATCACCGCCACCCCCGACTACGCCAAGCTCGCGCGTTGCGACCTTGTGGTCGAGGCGGTGTTCGAGGACCCGGCGCTGAAGGCCAGGGTCACCAAGATGGCCGAGAACGTGCTGGGCCCGGACGCGATCTTCGCGACCAACACCTCGACCCTGCCGATCTCGGAGCTGGCCAAGGCGTCGGCCAGTCCCGAGCACTACATCGGCATCCATTTCTTCTCGCCCGTCCACAAGATGAAGCTCGTCGAGATCATCAAGGGCCGCGAGACGGGGCCCGAGGCGGTCGCCAAGGCGCTCGACTTCGTGCGCCAGATCCGCAAGACGCCGATCGTGGTCAACGATGCGCGTTTCTTCTACGCCAATCGCTGCATCCTGCCCTATGTCAACGAGGGCGTGCGGATGCTGTCCGAGGGCGTCGCCCCGGCCCTGATCGAGAACGCGGCCAAGCAGATGGGGATGCCGATCGGGCCGCTGCAGCTGTCGGACGAGGTGTCGCTCGAACTCGGCCTCAAGATCGCGATGGCCACCAAGGCCGCGCTGGGCGACGGCTATCCGGAAAGCCCCGCCGACGACGTTCTGCGCGTCATGGTCGAGGACGAAGGCCGCCTGGGCCGCAAGAACGGCAAGGGTTTCTACGCCTATGACGAGCGCGGCAAGCGCAGCGGGCTCTGGTCCGGGCTGTCTGAACTCTGCCCCGTCAGCGAGATCCAGCCGGCTCTGGCCGAGGTCCAGAACCGGCTGATGATGGCGCAGGCGCTGGAGGCCGTCCGCGCGCTCGAAAGCGGCGTCTTGATGGACATTCGCGAGGGCGACGTGGGCGCAATCCTCGGCTGGGGCTTCGCGCCCTGGTCGGGCGGCCCGTTCGGATGGCTCGACATCCTCGGCGCCAACAGGGCGGTCGCGATCTGCGACGACCTCGCCGCACGCCACGGCGTCCGCTTCAGCGCCCCGGCGATGCTGCGCAAGCTGGCCGAGACCGGCGGGCGGTTCTACGGCGCGCCCGCGCGCAAGGCCGCGTGATCCGGCGCAGAAGCGAAGCCGGTCGGCGGGACCCCGCGCGTGCACCGCGGTGCGCGTGCGGGACCGCCGCGCTCGGCGGTGCGTCCGCGGAATTGCCATGCCCGCACCGATTCTGATCCTCGCCGCCGAGGCCGAAGAGGTCGCCCGCCACCTCGGCCCCCGACTCGCCGGCGAGCGGCTGATTGCCGTGACCGGCGCCGATGGGCTCGACGCCGCCCTGGCCGAGGGGCCCGAGATCGCGTTCACGATCCGCCACGAGACGATTCCGCTCGACGCGGCGCGGCGTGCTCTCGCCCATCCGGGACTGCGCTGGCTGCAGGTTGGCGGCTCGGGCTACGAGTGGCTGGGCGATTGGGACCCCTCCCGGCTGACGGTGACCAACGCGGTCGGGGTGCTTGCGCCGTTTCTGGCCGAGACCACGATCGGCGCGATGCTTGCGCTGAGCTTCGGGATGCCGCGCTACCGTGACGACCAGAAGGCGCGCAGGTGGTCCCCCGGGACCTTCCGGCCGCTGGCGGGGCAAAACCTGCTCGTCGTCGGCGCGGGCGCAATCGGCCGCGAGGTCGCCCGACGCGCATCCGCGCTTGGCCTCGACGTGCGCGGCGTCAACCGCTCGGGCCACGCCGCCGGCGGGATCGCGGCGATGCACCCGCTGGCCGAGCTCGACCGTGTCCTGCCATGGGCCGACATCGTCTCCTGCCACCTGCGGCTGACACCGCAGACCGCCGGTGTATTCGACGCGCGGCGCTTTTCACTGATGAAGCCGGGCGCGCTCTTCCTCAACTCCGCGCGCGCGGGATGCGTGGTCGAGCCGGCGCTGAGCAAGGCGCTGGCATCGGGCCATCTGGGCGGCGCTTGGTGCGACGTCTTTGCCGAGGAGCCGCTGCCGGCGGACAGCCCGCTCTGGGACCTTCCCGGGCTCATGATCACGCCGCACTGCGCCGACCAGATCGACGGATGGGCGCTACGCTTCGCGGAATTCTTCGCCGGCAACGTCGAGCGCTATCGGGGCGGCAAGCCGCTCGAGAACGTCGTGGCGCGCTGAGGCTGCCGCGTCGCATGGGTTTTGCGACATACTCGTCGCTATCAGGCGCGCATGATTGCACGTGCCGATGTATCAGACCCGCATCCGCACGATGACACGCCGAAACGGCACCCCCGGCGGACGGCTTCGGGGCGCGCGATCTACGGGATCCAGGCGGACCAACCCATATCGCCGGAGACAATGATGCGCAGACTCGTGCTTGCCGCGATCGCATTCGCGATTACGACCCCTGCCCTGGCCGATACCGTGACCTCGCGGATCGTGAAGATCGACTACCAGAAGAGAACCGTCACGCTGGCGGACAAGACGGTCATGGCGATCGACAAGTCGGTCGATCTCGCCACCGTACCGACCGGTGAGCCGGTCACCCTCGCGACGCAGATCGACGAGAACGGCATCGCCCCGATCACCGAGATCAAGCCGGCGACACCGCGCGGCTGACGGACGGGCGAACCATCACAGGCGGGGACCTCCTGGCCCCCGCTCAATCCCGTGCGACGACGACCGTCTGCTTGGCGTGACGCACGACGCGCGCCGCGTTCGGCCCGAGCAGGTACTGCCGGGCGTCCGGGCGGCTCGCTCCCACGACGATGACGTCGCATTTCAGACGATCTGCGGTGCGGATGATCTCGTCATAGACCGTGCCATGCGCGACATGCGGCACGGCCTTGATGCCCGCCGGCATGTGCTCGGCCATCCAGCGTCTCAGGCCGCCCGTCATGTCCTTGAGGGCCGCACCCTCGAAATCCTTGTCGAAATAGCTCCCGAGGATCGAGAAGCGCAGTTCCGGCAAGACCGCGAGCACGTGGATCTCGGCGCCGCTGGCCGCGAGATCGGAGGCAATCTCCACCGACTTCTTCCAGCTTGCAGCCGCATCAAGATCGACCGGCAGAAGGACCTTCCTGAACATGGCGCCCCCGTCTTGCTCGTGAGTTGCATGTTTCCCGGTCATGCCGGGCCCTCATTTCTCCCGAAGTATTCACCGATCCGCCAGCACCGCGCCAGCGCGGGATGCGACGCCGGGGGATCACGCGGCGACAGCAATGTCGCATTCCGACATCGCGGGTGTCACGGAAGATCGACGGGCCCGATATCGGGCAGCGCCCCGCCCGGCGCCCGGCTTCCTCGCGGCGAAGCGGCAGAACCGGGGAAACCGAATGCACCGCCCTGCATCCGCTCGTTCACGTCGAACGCACCCGGCAGGTCCGGACGCGTCGCGGCACGGTCGGCCGCGGCACGGCGCTGGGCATCGATCTCGACCGCGCGCCTGAGCGCGTTCTCGTCCTGCGCCGCGGCGCGGCGAGTTCTCTCGCGGCCGTGCCTCCCATCGGCGGAAACGATACCGGCCCCCGCCGCCTTCTCGCGCCGGCGCTGCGCGGCTTCCAGCGCCTTCACGTCGCGGTCGTGGGCGCGGCCCTCGGCCGCCTCGCGCCGCTGCCGGTCGCGGCGCGCCTCGGCATCCGCCATCGCCGACGACACGTCCGCCGCCGTCGCGCGCCGCGACGCGTCCGCCTCGGAGCCAAGCGCGTCCCGGTGGAGTGCCGCGGGACCCGCCGTGGAAGCCTGCGCGCCTTGTGCCGTCGCTTGCGCGGTATCAGCTTGCGCCGCTGCCCCGCCCGCAGTCCGCGACGGCGCGAAGTAGGTGTAGGGATCCTCGCGCGCGCGGTCGTAATCGAACCCGTCGCCACCGTTCTCGCACCCGGCCAGGGCCGCGGCCACGATCAAGACCGCCGCGCACAGGCAGGCGCGAGCACGCGGGCTCCCCTCGATGGGGGCGATGCGTCGGCAACCAGACATGCGACCTCACAACAGCGACAGGGCGCCGGGAATCGGTTCGGGCGTCCCATGGTAGATCGGTCTCCCGAGGCTCGGCTGCAACCTTGTGGATAGCGACGCGCTGCCAAGGGCGCCGAAGGCGGGCATGACTGTCGCATTTACTGTCGCAAAACCGGCCGCAATCGACGAGATCGCGCCGGGTAGTCCGCCGGAATCCTGCTTTCATGCCCGACGACTTCGGATCAGGGAGAGACTCGATGAAAACCCATGCGCGCGTGGTCGTGATTGGCGGCGGCGTTGTCGGCTGCTCGGTGCTGTATCATCTCGCGCGCGGCGGATGGACCGACGTGATGCTGCTCGAGCGCTCCGAGCTCACCTCGGGCTCGACCTGGCACGCGGCCGGCGGCTGCCACACCATCAACGGCGATCCGAACGTCGCCAAGCTCCAGAAATACACGATCGAGCTCTACAAGGAGATCGAGGAGCTCTCGGGCCAGGCCACCGGCTTCCACATGACCGGCGGCGTCATGCTGGCCTCGACGCCCGAGCGGTTCGACTGGCTCAAGTCGATGCGCGCGAAGGGCCGCTACCAGAGCATCGAATCTGAAGTCATCACCCCCGAGGAGGCGCACGAGCTGATGCCGCTCCTCGATCCGGCGCAGTTCGTGGGCGCGCTGAGGACGGTGGTCGACGGCCATCTCGACCCGTCGGGCGTCACCTACGCCTATGCCAAGTCGGCGAAGAAGCTCGGCGCGACCATCGAGACGCACACCATGGTCACCGGCATCTCGCGCAAGATGGGCGGCGGCTGGGTGGTTCACACCGACAAGGGCGACGTGACCTGCGAGCATGTCGTCAACGCCGGCGGCCTATGGGCGCGCGAGGTCGGGCGCATGGTCGGCCTGACCATTCCGATCCTGGCCATGGAGCACATGTACCTCATCACCGAGGACATGCCCGAAGTGGCCGAGGTCAACGCCAAGACCGGCAAGGAGGTCATCCACGCGGTCGACTTCGACGGCGAGCTCTACCTGCGCCAGGAGCGCGGCGGCATGCTGATGGGCACCTACGAGAAGGCCTGCGTGCCCTGGTCCGAGCGCACAACACCCTGGGATTTCGGCCACGAGCTCCTGCAGCCGGACATCGACCGCATCGCCCCCTCGCTCGAGGTCGGCTTCCAGCATTTCCCCGCGTTCCAGAACGCCGGCATCAAGCAGATCATCAACGGCCCCTTCACCTTCGCGCCCGACGGCAACCCGCTCGTCGGGCCGATCCGCGGGCTCGACGGGTTCTGGTCGGCTTGCGGCGTGATGGCAGGCTTCAGCCAGGGCGGTGGCGTGGGCCTCGCGCTCGCCAACTGGATGATCCACGGCGATCCGGGCTTCGACGTCTGGGCGATGGACGTGTCGCGCTACGGTGACTGGGCGACCATGGCGTACACCAACCCGAAGGTGCAGGAGAACTATTCGCGGCGCTTCTCGATCAAGTTCCCGAACGAGGAACTCACCGCCGCGCGTCCGCTCAAGACGACGCCGATCTATGACAAGCTGGTCGCGCTCGGCGCGCAGATGGGCGACAGCTGGGGGCTCGAGAGCCCGCTCTGGTTCTCGCCCGACGGCACCAAGGACGTGTTCCAGTGGCGTCGCTCGACCGACTTCCCGCATGTGAAGGCCGAGGTCGCGGCGGTTCGCAACGGCGTGGGCATGATGGAGATCTCGGGCTTCTCGAAGTTCTTCGTCCGCGGTCCGGGCGCACGGGACTTCCTCGACCGGATGCTGGCCTGCAAGATCCCCGCGACCGGCCGCATGACGCTGGCGCCTATGCTCAAGGAGAACGGCAAGCTGCAGGGCGACCTGTCGCTGGCCACGCTCGGCGACGAGGAGTTCTTCCTCGCCGGCTCGGGCATGGCCGAGGTCTTCTACGCGCGCTGGTTCGACCGCTTCATGCCGACCGACGGCTCGGTCCGCCTCGACGTGGTCGGCCTGGGGCTGTGCGGCCTCTCGATCGCGGGCCCGAAGGCGCGCGAGGTGCTGGCCGCCGTCACGCATGAGGACGTCTCGAACGCCGGCTTCCGCTTCATGTCGGTGCGCCGCATGGATGTGGGCCATGCGCCCTGCATCGTCGGGCGCGTGAGCTTCACCGGCGACCTCGGCTACGAGATCTGGATGAAGCCGGAATACCAGCGCCACGTCTTCGACCGGCTGATGGAGGCGGGCAAGGCCCATGGCCTGCGTCTCTTCGGCCTCAGGGCGCTCAACGCCATGCGGCTCGAGAAGAACTTCGGCGGCTGGGGGCGCGAATACCGCCCGATCTACGGCCCGCTCGAGGCCGGGCTCGATCGCTTCGTCGCCTATGACAAGCCCGCCGATTTCATCGGCAGGCAGGGCGCCGCCGACGAGCGTGCGTCGGGCGGCAAGCTGCGCCTGCGCAGCTTCGTAGTCGAGGCCAGGGACGCCGACGTGATCGGCGACGAGCCGATCTGGCTCGACGGTGCCGTGGTCGGCTGGGTCACCTCGGGCGGCTTCGCCCACAACTCGGGGGTCTCGATGGCGATGGGCTACGTGCCGCGCGAGCATGCGGACGCCGAAGGCCCTTGGCAAATCGAGCTTCTTGGTGAAAAGCTGCCCGCGCGCGTGCAGCACGCGCCAATCTGGGACGCGAACACTGAGAGGATGCGCGGCTGATGCAACGCTATTCCGCGCTCTCGGTCCTCTGGGGAGGACTGACGGGGCAGAAGAACTGGCGGCCGGTCTGGGGCCGGCCGCAGCCGAAGCCGGAATACGATGTCATCATCGTCGGTGGCGGCGGACATGGCCTGGCCACCGCCTATTACCTCGCCAAGGTCCACAAGATCCGCCGCGTCGCGGTGATCGAGAAGGGCTGGCTGGGCGGCGGCAATGCGGGCCGTAACACAACGATCGTGCGCTCGAATTACGGGATCGAGGGCAACACCGAGTTCTACGAGCACTCGCTGAAGCTGTGGGAGAACCTCAGCCACGAGCTGAACTACAACGTCATGTTCAGCCAGCGCGCCCATGTGAACCTGGTGTTCTCGCCCGGCCATCGCGACATGCTGGCGCGCAAGTACAACATCATGCGCCTCAACGGCATCGACGGCGAATACTGGGACCAGGACACCCTGCGCCGGCGCATCCCGCACCTCGACTTCGCGGGCCGCTTTCCGCCGCTTGGCGCCTATGTCCAGCCGCGCGCGGGCACGGCGCGCCATGACGCCGTGAACTGGGGCTTCGCGCGCGCCGCGACCGCGCTGGGCGTCGACATCATCCAGGGCTGCGAGGTCACCGGGTTCATCCGCGAGGGCGGCGCGATCGTGGGCGTGGAGGCCCGCCAAGGCGAGCAGGAATACAGCATCCGCGCCGAGAAAGTCGGGCTCGCGGTGGCCGGCCACACCAGCGTGCTGGCGAAGAAGGCGGGCCTCGGCAAGCTCCCGCTCGAGACGCACAAGCTTCAGGCCTATGTCTCGGAACCGATCAAGCCGTTCCTCGACTGCGTCCTCGTCTATGGCGGCGTCGGCCATTTCTACATCAGCCAATCCGACAAGGGCGGCATGGTCTATGGCGGGCATCTCGACATGTACCCCTCCTACGCGCAGAAGGGGAACCTGCCGATCTACGAGGACGTCGCCGCGGCCTGCATGGCCGTCCTGCCCGCACTGGGGCGCGTCAAGCTGCTCCGGCAGTGGGCCGGCGTGATGGACATGTCGATGGACGGCTCGCCCTTCATCACCAAGACGGACATTCCGGGTCTCTACCTGAATGCCGGCTGGTGCTATGGCGGCTTCAAGGCGACGCCCGGATCGGGCTACTGCTTTGCCCACACGATCGCGCAGGACCGGCCGCACTGGGCGAACGAGAAGCTGACCCTCACCCGCTATCGCGAGGGTCGCCTGATCGACGAAGAGGCGACCGGTCCGACGCCGAAGCTGCACTGAGAGGCTCACATGCTTCGCATTCCCTGCCCTTTTTGCGGCCCGCGTGACCATTCCGAGTTCTCCTACGAGGGCGACGCGTCCGTGACCTATCCGCCGCTCGACGCGCCCGAGGAGGCGTGGTTCGAGGCCGTCTTCCTGCGCGAGGACCGCCGCGGCCCGACCGAGGAGCTCTGGCATCACCTCTATGGCTGCCGCGCCCACGTGATCGTCGAGCGCGACACTCTGACCCACGAGATCACCGGCGCGCGGCTTGCGAACCCGGCGATCCGCGCCGCGCTTTCGGAGGGCGAGGAATGACCAGCTTCCGACTGAACGCCGGGGGCGTCGTCGACCGCTCCCAGCCCCTGCGCTTCGACTGGGACGGCCTGACGATGTCCGGCCTGCAGGGCGACACGCTGGCCTCGGCCCTGCTCGCGAACGGCGTGCGCGTGGTTGGACGCAGCTTCAAGTATCACCGCCCGCGCGGGGTGATGACCGCGGGCCCCGAGGAAGGCGGCGCGCTGGTCACGACCGGGCGCGGCGCGCAGCGCGTGCCGAACGAGAAAGCGCCCATGGTCGAACTCTTCGACGGGCTGCAGGCCTCGGGCCAGAATGCCTGGCCCGGCGTCCGGTTCGACATCGGCGAGATCAACGACCTCTTCGGCCGGTTCTTCACCGCGGGCTTCTACTACAAGACCTTCATGGGCCCCGGCCGCGGCACCTGGGCATGGATGCAGTTCGAGAAGCTGATCCGCCGTGCCGCCGGGATGGGAACGGCCTCGCGCGAGCCCGATCCCGACCAGTACGACATCGTCCACGACTTCTGCGACCTGCTGGTGGTGGGCGCGGGTCCCGCGGGCCTCGCCGCCGCGCGCCAAGCGGCCGAGGACGGGCTCGACGTCATGCTGGTCGAGCAGGACTTCGCCCTTGGCGGGCGCCTGATCGGCTCGACCGAAACCGTCGAGGGACAGCCGGCGGACCAGTGGCTGGCATCGGCCCAGTCGGCCCTGGGGTCGGTGCGCGTGCTGACGCGGGCAACGGCTTTCGGCCTTTACGACGGGAGTATCGTCGGCATCTACGAACGCCTGACGGATCATCTCGCCTCGCCCGACCCCCAGATGCCGCGCGGCGCGATCCGCATCGTGCGGCCGCGGCGCATCGTGCTGACGACGGGCGCGATCGAGCGGCCCGTCGCGTTCGGTGCCAACGACCGCCCGAGGGTCATGCTCGCCGGCGCGATGGAGACCTATGTGCGCCGCTTCGGCGTCGCGCCCGGCAGCCGGGCGGTGGTCGCCACCTGCCATGACGGCGCCTATTCATCGGCGATGGCGCTTGCCGCCGCCGGGATCTCGACCACGCTGCTCGACGCGCGGATGGCTCTGCCGCCGGCCCTTGCGGATGCCGCTAGGTCGGCAGGCATCGAGCTGATGCCGGGCTATGTCCCCGTCGAGGCGCGCGGCCACAAGGGCGTGCGCGGGCTCCAGGTCGGACGCCTTGTCGACGAGGGCAGCCTGGCGCGGTCCGAGCGCGAGATCGCGTGCGACTGCGTCGGAGTCTCCGGCGGCTGGTCGCCTGCCGTGCATCTGGTCAGCCATCGCGGCCACAAGCCGGTCTGGTCGCCCGAGCTTGCCTGTTTCCTGCCCGCCACGGCGCCCGAGGGCGTCGCGCTGGCGGGAGCGGCGCGCGGCGTCTGGGCGACCGATGCGGTTCTGGCCGATGCGCGCACGGCCGCGGCCGACGCCGTCGCCGGGCTCAGGGGCAAGCGCCGCCGCAAGGCCGCCGAGCGCCCCGAGCCGGGTGGATGGGAGACCCCGATCCAGCCGCTCTGGGAGGTCAGGGTCGACGGCGTGAAGCTCAAGAGCTTCGTCGATCCGCAGCACGACGTCACCACCGACGACGTGCGCCAGGCGGCCCGCGAGGGGTATGCCAGCGTCGAGCACATGAAGCGCTACACCACCCTTGGCATGGCGACCGACCAGGGCAAGCTGGGCAACGTCATCGGCCTTGCCCTGCTCGCGGACAGCCTGGGCCAGAGCGTGCCCGAGACCGGCATCACGACCTTCCGCCCGCCCTACACGCCGGTGCCGATCGGCGCCCTGGCGGGGCGTGCGCGCGGCACCCACTGGCAGCCCGAGCGCCGGACGGCGATGCATGACGCGCAGGCCGACGACGGCGCGGTCTTCACGGATGCCGGCCTGTGGAAGCGCGCCTGGTGGCATCCCGCCTTCCCGGGCGAGCCGCTCGAGAACGCCTATGTGCGCGAGGCCCGCGCCGTGCGCTCGACCTGCGGCATGGTGGACGTCTCGACGCTCGGCAAGATCGCGGTCCAGGGCCCCGACGCCGCGGAGTTCCTCGATCGCGTCTTCGTCAACGGTTTCGCCAAGCTGCCGGTGATGAAATGCCGCTACGGCGTCAACCTGCGCGACGACGGCATCGTGATGGACGACGGCGTGACCTGGCGGCTTGCCGAGGACGAGTTCCTGGTGACCTGCACCACTGCCAATGCCGCCAAGATGATGGCCTGGTTCGAGAACCTGCTCGCCTTCCGCTGGCCCGCGCTGCGGGTGCACGTCGCCTCGACCACGGACCAGTGGGCAGGCGTCGCCGTTGCGGGCCCGCGCGCCCGCGCAGCGCTCGAACGCGTCGTCGCCTCGGGCGACGTCTCGAAGGACGGGCTGCCGTTCATGGGCATCGTTCATGCGCGGGTTCGTGTCACCGATGGCGAGATCCCGGCGATGATCGCCCGCATTAGCTTCTCGGGCGAGCTGGCCTTCGAGGTCTACACCCCGTCGGGCTACGGCCCCGCACTGTGGAAGGCGCTGGTCCCGAGCGTCAGGGCCGAGGATGGCTGCGCCTACGGCATGGAAGCGCTTGGCGCGCTCCGGATCGAGAAGGGCCATGTCACCGGCGCCGAACTCGACGGCAGGACCACGCTCGACGATTGCGGGCTGGGCCGCATGGCCTCGACCAAGAAGCCGTTCATCGGCAACGCCCTTCGCCACCGCCCGGAACTGAGCCGGACCGACCGGCCGCAGCTCGCGCATTTCCTCCCCGTGACCGAGGGCGAGAAGTTCTCGATCGGCGCGGTCGTCTGCCGCGAGGGCGAGGTCAAGGGCCACGGCATCGGCTGGATCACCGGCGTGACCGTCGCCCCCGCCCTGGGTGACGGCTGGCTCGGCATCGGCTTCGTCACGGGCGGCCCGGCCGCCTGGGAGGGAAAGACGGTGGTGATTGCAGACCCGATCCGCGGCAGCGAGGTGCGCGCCCGCGTCGCCTCGCCGCATCAGTTCGACCCCAAGGGAGAGCGCATGCATGCCTGAGCGCATCTCGAGCCTCGCGCGCGCGCGCGCGCCCCGCGTCGTCGGCCCCGTGGGCAAGGACGGCCCCGGCATTCGCCTGAGCGAGCGCGCGGTGACGAGCCTGTGGCAGATCTCGGCCTGGCCCGACCGCCTCGCCGCCGCCGGTGCGGCGGCGGCCCGCGCGGCGGACTGCAAGTCGGCACCGGAACCGGGCCGGTCCTCGGCCGGCAAGGCCGCCACGCTGATGCGGGTCGAGCCGCTCAAGTGGTGGCTGGTCTCGGACCAGGAACTCGCGCGCCCCAACCTTGATCTGCAAGACGGCACGGTCCTTGACCTCTCGCACGCCCGGACACCGATCCGCATCGAGGGCCCCGCCGCCGTCGAGCTGATGGCACGCCTTCTGCCGCTGGATCTGCGCCCGGCCGTCTTCCCGCAGGGCGCGGTGGCTTCGAGCGGGCTGCACCATGTTGGCGTCACGGTCCTGGCGCGCGCGGAGGGTTTCGACCTCTTTGCGCCCCAGAGCTTCGCCCTCTCGCTGTTCGAGCATATCACGCACGTCGCGGCCCAGTTCGGCGTCGAGATCGACTGACGCGGGCCGCGGGCCCTGTCAGCCCTTCCCGGCGCAGCGCCCCGCGCCAGTCGTGCCGGGACCTGAGGCGGCGCCCACGGCGCCGTCGCAACATTCGGGCCTTTCCTCGCAGGCTCGCCGCCGCATCACAACGGCGCACCCGCGACAAGCCGCGCCACGGCGGTCTCGACCTCGCAAGGCAAGCCTGCGACCGGATCGACATAGGACGGATAGGCGATCAGGGCCGCCCAGACGAGCGCGTCGAGCGAAGGCCGGGCGCACCGCCGCGACGGCGGCTCCCCGATATCCCGGGTGAGCCCCCAGCCCGCGTAGAAGGGCACGCCAAGGGTTGTCACCTCCTTGCCGCGAAGCAGCGCCTCGAAACCCATCAGGGACGTCATCGTCCAGATCTCGTCCGCAATCGCGATCAGCGCATCCGCCGACACGCCATGCGCGACGTGATCCGCGAGACGCAAGGCCTCGGCCTCGTCAACCCCGCCGAGCCGAAGTCCTGCCTCGACATCCGGATGCGGCTTGAAGACCAGGTAGGCATCGGGATTGGCGGCGCGCGCGCGCTCGAGCAGCGCGAGATTGGTTCGGACCTCGCCCGCGCCGCAACGGATCGAAGCGTCGTCCTCGACCTGCCCGGGCACGAGGAGGACCCGCCGCCCCGCGGGCGGCGTCGGAACATCGGCCGCGCCGACATTGTATTTCGTCACCCGCGCCGAGACGATCCGCTCGCGCAGCGCCGCCGCGCGGCGGAGGCGGACATCATCGGCCGGGAACGCCGCAGCCTCGGCGATCAATTGCTCGAGCCGGCTCGGCCTCGCGGGGTCGAAGTAGATGCCCACCTCGTCGAAAACGAGGGAGCCGGCCTCAACCAGGGCCGCGCCCAGGCCGACCGAGCGCAGGAAACCGTCCTCGACGAGGCAGAGCGACGGACAGGCTTCGCGCGCGTGCGCGATCTCGCCGGGACCGAAGCGGCTCGCGGCCACGAGCAGGCGGCTTCCGGAATCGCGTGCCTGTGTTGCGGCCTGCGCGAGGTCGTCGAGGAAGCGCGGCGGCTCGCGGCGCGCCGGACCGTAGCGCAGAAGGTGCCGGCGCTTCCACCGGCTGAACCCGGCATACACCTCGCCGCGCCACTGCGGCTCGACCTGGCGCCAGCGTGCCTGCGCCGCGAGAAGATCGGCGGCACCCTCGAAATCGGTGAGCTGGTCGGCGAAGGGGTCGTAGTAGACCGGGAACAGCAGATGGCTCGCGGCAAAGACCTCCTCGGCGCTGCGCCGCGCCGTCCGCCGCGGACATGACAACCGGTCGCGCGTAAAACCCCAGCCGGCATAGAACGGCAGCCCGAAGACATGGACCTCGCGCCCGGCGACAGCCGCCTCGAACCCCATCTGCGAGGTCACGGCATAGACGCGCTTTGCCCCGTCGATCAGGTCCCAGGGGTTCGCGGGCGCGCCGGAGAGGATTTCACCCGGCCGCAGGTCGGCGGCGTAGAAATGGCCCCGCCGGCGGCCCGCGAGGACTTCGGGATGGGTGCGGACGACGATCCGCTCGCCGGGGTTCTCCGCCCGCGCGGCATCGAGCATCGCGGCGAAGCTCGCACCCGAGGCAGCCCCACCCGATATCGAGGCGTCCCCTTCGGTCTGGTCGATGACGAGGATATAGCCGGGCTCGGGCACCTCGCCCGCCCCGCGCGGCACCGGCGAATATTTCGAGAGGCCAAGACGCTGCAGCCGCTCGATCCCGGCCCGCGCACGCGCAACGACTTCGGGCCCGAGGCCCTCGCCCGACTGGATGATCCGCTCGAGGCGCGACGGCGCCGAGGCGTCGAAATAGACGCCCTCCTCGTCCAGCGTGATCGAGAACGGCCGGTCGCCCATCCGCCCCGTATGGATCGAGCGCAGGAACCCGTCCTCGATGGTCAGCACGCCGGCTCCGGTCAGCCGGGACAGGAACCGCCCCGGGCGCGACCAGCGCTGCTGCCCCCAGACCCCGTTGATGGTCGAAGGCGTGAACGCGAGCCCGCGTCGCGGACGCCAGCCGCTGAGCTCGAGCATCCGAAGCACCCAGGGATCGTCGATGAACGCGATATGGGCCTCGCGCTCGGCCGGCGGTCTCATTCGCGCCCCCGCTCGATCACACCCAAGGCGGTGAGGCGATCGAGGCAGCGCGCGGCATGGGCCGCCACCGAGTACTCGGTCTCGATCAACGCGCGCCCGGCGCGGGCGCGCCGTCCCGCCTCGCTGCGGTCCTGAAGCACGCGGCGCATGGTCTCGGCGAGCGCGATCTCGTCGACCGCGGCCCAGACGGCGCCTTCCATCGGGAACATGCTCTCGCCCGGGCGAACCGGGACGAGGTCGGCGCGGACCGGGAAACTCGTCTCGTCGGTGCAGAAGTCGCGCGTCCCCGAGTAGTCGGTCACGATGACGGGCCGTTCGAGCAGCATCGCCTGTGCCGGCCCGTAGCCAAAGCCCTCGGCCCGGTGCGGCGACACCAGGCAGTCGGTCGAGAAAATCAGCGCCAGATAGCGCTCGAGCGGCATCCGGCCGGTCAGCACGACGATGCGCGCGTCGTGCCGTGCAAGATCGAGGATCGCCTTCCACTGCCCGCGCGGATCGCCCCAGTGGCCGCGCGCCACCTCGGTCGTCTTGATGACCAGAGCCACATCGCGCCGCGCCGGCGGAAAGGCGCGACGGAAGGCGCGCACGGCCGCAAGCGGATTCTTGCGCTCGACCGACGAGTGAAAGTCGAAGCTGACGAAAAAGAGAAACACGTCCTCGGGAATTCCGAGGCCGGCGCGCCCCACCTGCTCGACGGGGCCGAGCGTCACGGCCTTTCCGATCCGATGCACCGGAACGCGTCCCGCCGCGCAATAGGTATCGGCCACGAACGCCGTCGGGCACCAGACCTCGTCGAGCATATCGAGCGCCAGCCGATGCGCCTCCGGCAACACGCCGAACTCCCACAGAAGAAAGCCGATGTTGAGCGCCAAGCGATCGCATGCCATTGCCGGCTCCAGCAACACCTGCGGGACGAGATCGGCGTTGACATGGATGAGCCGCGCCGACCGACGCACCGCGGGGCCATCTGGCCTTGCGCGCGAGCCACCGCTGTCATCGACGCGCGCAAGCCCGGCATCGATGCTCCGGGTGACAGACTCGATGCCGGCCGCCCGCAGGACCCGCCGGGTCATCCCGAGATTTTCCGCCAGACCCGATCCGCCGCTGGTCAACCCGATCAGCGTGAGTTCAGGCCGGTCCGTCGACGCCGGATCCGTGGCGAACCGCCCGAGCCCGTTCCGGGGCGAGGCAACCCGCCCGAGCAGGCGCCGGCCGATATCCGAGCGCCACCCGAAGCCGCTGGCGGCATCTGCATCGTGCCCGCCCGCCATCAGGGCAAGCGCGAGCTCCATGCCTGAAACCGCGCCCGCACCGTTTGCGACCGGGGCCGCGAGGATGGCCTCATCCTCTTGCGCAAGCCGCGGCATCGGGGCGCCCGCCGCCAGCGCGGCACCGATGCGCGACAGGGCATTCGCAAGGCGCTCGACCTCGCCCTGATCGGGACTTCCGGCCGCGACCAGCGGCGACCCGAGGCCCCCGGTGAGCGACAGGTCGCGCCACCAGGCCTCGAGCCGCTGCGCGTGGACCGAAACCGCGCTGTCCGGCTCCGAGGCGGTGCCGAGAAAATGCGGCAACCCCCGCCCGGCGACGCGGCGCATCGCGCCCTCGTACCAGGCTGCCAGGCGCCGTGCCGCGCGCTGCGTGCCCGGCCGAAGTTTGGGCAAGGCTCTGAGCGACGCGCGCATGTGAACCATCAGCCGCGTAACAGTGACGCCATCGACCGTCCAGACAGGGTCGGGGGCCTCGCTGACCGCGATGGGATCGCGCGTGCCTTCCTGCATCGCCGGACAAGGGGGCATCGCCGGATCACCCGATCCCCCGCCCGCACCGGCCGTCTCACCAACAAGATTGATCCCCCGCCGCCTCGCCACGGCCGCGGCGGCGGTCACGAGGCCAGCGATCTCTGGCGGCGAAGCCTCCGGACCGAGCTGCGCGAGCCGAACGGGCACCGAGGCTGCGTGCCGAGCCGCGCCATCGGTCGGGTCGCCTCCCAGGGCGCGCGAAAGCGCGGCGTCGAGCGCATCGACCGACGCATCCGGTTCGAGCGCGACATCGCGCTGCAGTCTCAGGACAAGTCGTGCGAGCACGCGCGAGGGCCAGAAGCCGCGCGGCTCGCGACGCAGCACCACTGCGCGCCGTGCGCCCGCGAGCCGCCGCCACAGAACCCCAAGCTGGATCGCGGTGACGACGAGGTGAACGAACCGGCGAGTCTCGCGAAAGAACAGCACGGCGGGATCAAGGAATACGACATCGAAGCCTTGGTCCGCGATCTCGCGCTCGAAGGCACGCAGCCCGGTCGCGGTCGAGAAATTGAGCCGCATATGCGCGTCTCCGCCCGTCCCGGCGACACTGACGCCATGAACGCGCCACCCCATCTCCGCGAGGCGCGCCGCGACGCAGGGCCCTATCGCGCCGGCGATCCCCGCGCCCGGCGGAAAGGCCGCGATCACGAGCGCGTCGCCAATCCTGCGCCGACCGGCGACCTGCTCGGGCTGATCTGCTGGCCCTCGGGCAGGCAGAGCCTCGCCCGAGGCGCATGGCATCGCCTCTCGGAGGCCGGACGCGCATCGTGTGCCTTCGAGGGGAGAGACGCTCGAGCCCTGCGAACCGACGCTCATTGCAGGATCCGCCGCCGGTCATGCCAGATCAGCGCACAGCCGAGCGCCACGCTGCCGAGCACGAAAGCGACGAAATAGCCACGCGAAAGGATGAGCTCCGGGTATCCGGAGTAGACCCCGGTGCGCACCCAGTCGATCGCATGCAGCACAGGGTTCCATGCCAGCAGCTCCCGGAAAGCCGGCGGCAGGAATGACGGCACGTAGAAGACGCCCGAGATGAACAGCAGCACGCGCGAGAAGATCGCGTAGACCCGCTCGAACACGGGCATGAAGAGCCGCGAATACCCGCGGATGAGCCCCATGCCGAAGGCGAGCAACGCCGTCAGCACAAAGGCTTCGAGGCAAGTCAGGAAATCGTATGGCACGCCGTGCAGATGCTGCCAGACGACGACGCCATATCCCAATGCGATTGCCGAGACCACGCCGACCGTGAAGCGGAACCCCAGCGCCGCGATGGCGGGGGTGAACACGCCGACCGTCGCGAGGCGGCGCGGGCTCTCCAGCGTGGCGACCGCGTTCTTGACCGCGGTCGACGTGCTGTTGAACAGATGCAGCGTCGAGATCCCGGTCAGAAGGAAAAGCGCGAAGCTGGTCCCGTAGCCTGCCGCGCGCCCCACCAGCGTGAGCAGGATGAGGAGAATCGCGAGCTGCGCTGCCGGCTCGACGAACACCCAGAAAAGGACCATCCCCTCGCGGTTGTTGCGCGGCACGAACTTGTGCCACATCAACGTCCAGATCAGGTTCAGACGAACCGCAATTGATCCCGCAGGCGAGGTTCCGTACAAGTCGTGGCGCCCCCGGAGGCTGTCCGCTTGGTCACAAGGGGATCCTTATCGGCAGGATATGCGCTGTTCAAGCGCCCGGACGTGCAGAAGCACCGGGCGACAGTAGCGGGCAAGGAATGCGTGACGTCATCGCACCGGTTGACCTGGCCGATGGCGTGACCGCAAGATGAAGGTCCAAGGGGGCGAAAATCAATGAAGGCCGAACGCGCCGGATCGATCCTTCCCCACCGGGTGCTGCGGCCGCAAGGTGGGGACCCGCGCAGGCGAAGCCTGTTCTGGCCTGCCGTCGGCTTCGCGGCCTTTGTCCTGCTGCCCACGCTGCTCGCCGCCGCCTATTACTATCTGATCGCGGCCGACCGTTACGTGACGGAGTTCCGCTACGCCGTTCGGGGCGGGGCGGCGAGCCTTGGCAACGAGACCGACCAGGTCGCGGTATCGATGGGCTCCGGCGCCGCGTTGCAGGCAGCCGCCGACAGCTTCATCCTCGAGGACTATCTGCGCTCCTACGCCGCGGTCAGCGATGTCGAGCGGACCCTGCCGCTTCGCGACATGCTGGGGCGTGACGGCGGCGACCCCATCCGGCGCTACAACGTCAACCTCCCGCCCGAGGAGATCATCGATTTCTGGAACGGCGCGCTCGACGTCCGTTTCGACGTGGTCACCGGCATCACGAGCGTGAGCGTCGCGCTCTACACGCCCGAGGATTCCGCGGCAGTTGCCAGGGCGCTGGCCGAGGAGCTCGGGATTCTGGTCGACAAGCTTTCCGAGCAGGCGCGGGAAGAGATGCTCGCCTATGTCGAGGGCGAGTTCGTGGTCGCCGAACAGCGCCTGCGCGAGTCCCTCGACGCGATCGAGGAGTTCCGCCGCGAGAACGAGCTCGTGTCTCCGACCGAGACCGCGGAGCTCGGATCCACGGTGATCGCGACGCTCACCTCCGAGGTCACCGAGCTCAGGGTCCGCCTGCGCTCGCTCATGGTCAATGTTCCCAACTCGCCGCAGATCCCTGTCCTCACGGACCGCATCGCGAGCCTCGAGGCGCAGCTCGCGGCCGAGCGCGCGGCCTTGGGCGGTCGCAGCGCCGACTCGGCGCTGCCGGGTCAGCTCAGCCTGTTCGAGCGGCTGCAGAACGAGTACCTGATCGCACGTGACATCTACATCTCGACGCTCGAGTTGCGTCAGAAGGCGCGCTCGAACGCCACGCTCAGCATGGCGCAGCTCGTGGTCTTCGTGCCGCCGCGGCCCGCGGTCTGGTCGATCGAGCCCGTCCGGTGGCTCGAGGTGCTCATCGTGTTCAGCGCGGCGTTCCTGGTTTGGCTCATCGGGCGCATCCTGCTCGCCTCGCTGCGGACACCCTGAAGGCGGCCATGAGCCGTCTAGTCGTCAGTGGCCGGGGGCTCGTCGTCTTCCGGGACCGGAGCCGGGCCGCCACGCCCGCGCCGCGGCAGGAAGTGGGCCTCGGCCTCGTCGATGCCGCTCAGCGGATGCAGACGCCCGCCCTCGAGCATCAGGCACCGGTCGGGGCCGATGCCGCGCAACTGCCCGGCCGTGGAATGCAGCCACAGAACGGCTGCGCGCTTCCGCGCCGCGCGAAACAGGGCAGCAAGCTTAGCGCGTGCGGCCGGCACCTGCGGCACCGGCATCCCGTCCACGATATAGACGTCCGACGGCGTCAGGTAGCTCGCGCCATAGGTCAGCAGCACGCGCGACACGCCGTCCACATGCCTGAACGGCTGCGCCAGCACGTCCGGGTCGTCGAGCAGGCTCGCGACGTCCGCGAGATGATCCTGCGTCGAGATCCCGTAGGCGGCGGCGCGCAGCCCGAGGTCACGCTCGACGCTCGCCGTCATTCCGAAGCCCGTTCCCGTCCCGACGATCGGCGCCACCGGGGCCGAGGTCGCCACCCAGCCCGAATCCGGCGGGGCAACGCCCGAGAGCACGCGGCTGAGCACACTCTTTCCCGCATTGCGCCGCCCGAGGATGGCGACGCCCTCGCCCGCCCGCAGCGTGAGGCTGATGCCCGCCAGCACCTTCTTCCGGCCGTAGGAGCGTACGACGTCATGCGCCTCGAGCACGATCGCGCCCGCTGTCGTGCCGCCCGTCTGCGGGGATGCCTCGGGGTCGGCCGGAACCCCGCGGCTCTGATGGCGTTCGTCAGGCATGAACGGCTCCTTGCGCACCCGGCTCTCGCACGCGACGGCGGGTGCTTCAGTGGCGCGAAGTAAAGCCGTGCGCCGCGAGCGTGGTCAACCGTCGCAGCGCATGATCGCTGCATTCGGATTAGTTGTTTGATCCTGTGGCCGGGCAGGCTAACCTTTGATTGTCCTTCGGGGCGGTGGGGAATGCTGCGCAAAATGGTGTGACGCCCCGCGTTGGATCGGCCGGACGGCAGCGATTGCAGAGGCAGCGATTGCAGAGTATGGCGCCAACGGCTTTTCGTTCCTTGGTTCGGTGGTAGGGACTGGTGCACAAACGCCTTGGCGGCGTTGGAGAGCAGTGACACGAGGTGAGCAGAGCACCTCATGTGGTGGGGGAAAATGCCCGAATGACGAGCCGGCACGACCGAGAGCTGGTCGAAATCGCGATCAGCGGACTTGCGTGCCGCCTGCCTGGTGCCTCCGATCCCGCGGAGTTCTGGCGCCTGCTGTCCGAGGAGCGCGTGAGCATCGCGCCGATCCCGCCCGATCGGTGGAACGCCCGCCGTTTCCTGCACCCCGACCGGCGGATGGCCGGCCGCAGCTACACGATGTCGGCGGGCCTGATCGACGGCATCTGGGAATTCGACCCCGGCTTCTTCGGCATCTCGGCACGCGAAGCCGCTCAGATGGACCCCCAGCAGCGCATCCTACTCGAGGTTGCCTATGAGGCGATCGATGCGGCCTGCCTGAAGCCCGAGATCCTTTCCGAGGGGCGAACCGGCGTCTATGTCGGCGCCTCCTCGATGGACCACTCGCAGCGCTTTGCCGCGGACCCCGCCGCGATTGGCGCGCAGTTCATGACCGGCAACACCCTCTCGATCCTGTCGAACCGCATCTCGCATGCCTTCGACCTCAAGGGACCGAGCTACACGGTCGACACCGCCTGCTCGTCATCGTTCTACGCGCTGGATCACGCGGTTCGCGCGCTTGCGGATGGCGAGATCGACACCGCGATCGTGGGCGGTGTGAACGCGATCCTCCAGCCCTATAACTTCGTGGGCTTCTCGCGCGCGTCGATGCTCTCGCCGACGGGGCTCTGCCGTGCCTTCGATGCCGCCGCGGACGGCTATGTCCGGGCCGAAGGCGCCGTCGCGCTCGTCCTGCGCCGGCTCGAGAGCGCCCGCGCCGAGGGCGAACCCGTGCGCGCGGTTCTGATGGGAACCGGGGTGAACTCGGATGGCCGCACGATGGGCCTCGCACTGCCGTCGGGCGAGAGGCAGGCGGCGCTGCTCGAGACGGTCTACCGGCGGCTTGGCATCGAGCCCGACCGCCTCGCCTTCATCGAGGCGCACGGCACGGGCACCCCGGTCGGCGACCCGATCGAGGCGCACGCGATCGGCAAGGTTCTGGGCAAGGGCCGCGCGCGGCCGCTGCCGATCGGCTCCGCCAAATCGAATGTCGGGCATCTCGAGCCTGCCTCGGGCCTGGTGGGGCTGATTAAGGCCGCCCTCGCGCTCGAGAACGGCACGGTGCCGCGCAGCCTGCATGTCGAGCAGGTGAACCCGCACATCCCGCTCGACGACCTGGGCTTGCAGGTTGCGACCGAGGCGCTGCCCGTCCCGCCGCATCCCGACGGCGCGCCCTGGGTCGCGGGCATCAACAATTTCGGCTTCGGTGGCGCGAACGCGCATGCCGTCCTGCGCGAGGCGCTGCCCGCCGAGCGTCCCGCCTCGCCGCCCGAGCCGTTGACCTCGCAGGCATCGTTGCCGCCGCTGATCCTTACCGCCGCGAGCGGCGAGAGCCTCGCCCGCCAGGCCGCCGCATGGTCGGCGCGCGTCGCCGGCACCTCGGCTGCCGAGGCGACGGCGCTGATCGCGACCGCCGCGCATCGACAGGCCCGCCACCGACACCGCGCGGTCGTGCTGGGCGACACCGTGAGCGCGCTCGTGACCGAGCTCGACAGCCTCGGCGCCGGAACGTCGCTCGTGAACACCGCGGTCGCGACGGCTGCCGACCGGGCCGGACAGACCGCCTTCGTGTTCTCGGGGAACGGCGCGCAATGGCCCGGGATGGGGTGTGATCTCTATGCCGGCGACGCCGCCTTCCGCGCGGCCTTCGACCGTGTCGCCGACGCATTCCGCGCACAGAGCGGGACCGACGACCCGACGTCAGACCTCGCGGACCTCCTGCAGGACCCCGAGCTCGGCGCGCGCATCGAGGAAAGCGAGGTCGCGCAACCCCTGATCTTCGCGATCCAGGTCGCCCTGGTCGAGGCGCTGGCCGGGCGCGGAGTGCGGCCCGATGCCGTCGCCGGACATTCGGTCGGCGAGGTCGCGGCGGCCTGGGCCGCCGGCGCGCTGAGCCTCGAGGACGCGGTGCGGCTGATCCGCGTGCGCGCACGCGCCGTGCGGCCCCTGGCCGGGCGCGGCGGCATGGCGGCCGTGCTCGCCAGCGCCGAGACCGTCCAGGGCATGCTGGACGAGCTTGGCATGCAGGCCGAGATCTCGGTCGCCGGCGACAACAGCCCCCGCAGCGTCACGATCTGCGGCGACGCGGACGCGCTCGACCGCTTTGGGCACAGTGCCCGCAAGCGGCGCATCGCGGTCCGACGCCTCGCGGTCGCCTATCCCTACCACGGTCCCGCGATCGACGAGATCCGCGACGAGCTGCTGAGCGGCCTTGCCGAACTCGCGCCCCGCCCCGCCAAGCTGGCTTTCGTGTCGACCACGACGGGCGCCCGGGCCGAGGGCGAATGCCTGGGCGCCACGCATTGGTGGCACAACGCGCGCGACGCCGTGCGCTTTCGCGGGGCGGTCGGCGCGCTCGACGAGGTCGGCTGCACGGTGTTCGTCGAGATCGGGCCGCGCCCGGTCCTCCCCAGCTATGTCGGCGATACCCTGGACGGACTTGGCCGCGCCGGCGCCGTGCTTGGAACGATCGAGGGCCCCGGAAAATCCGCGACCATCGACATGATGGCGGCGCGCGCCGTCGCCTGTGGCGCGAGGGTGGACGCCGAGCGGTTCTTCGGCCCGCCCCTTCCCGCGCGGCACGACCGGCCGGCCTACAGCTGGGACCATGCGACCCACCGGGTGCCCGCGACCAGCGAGGAGCTCGACGTCCTGGGCTCGGCGATCGATCATCCGCTGCTCGGATGGCGTCCCTGGCACGGCGAAGGCACGTGGCGCGCGCAGCTCGACGTCGCGTCGCTGCCCTGGCTTGGCGATCACGCGATCGAGGGCAGCGCCGTGATGCCGGCGGCAGGCTTTGCCGAGATCGCGCTCGCGGCCGGCGCCGAGAGCCTGGGAACGCGCGCCCTCGAGCTGAGCGATTTCGACATCGTCAGCCCGCTCGTCTTCGAGGCACCGGGCCTCGTGACGCTGCGAACCGAACTCGAGCGCGAGACCGGCATCGTACGGATCGAGAGCCGGCCTTCAGGCAGCACGGACGACTGGCGCCTCCATGCCCGCGGCACCATCCGCCGCGCGCCCGGCGGCGCGAACCTGCCCCTGGACGACGCCACGGATGATGCCGCGCCGGTCGGACGGCTCGCATGGACCGGCGAGCGGCTCTACCGGATGCTGGCGCAGGCGGGGCTCGAGTACGGACCGGCGTTCCAGCTGGTCACCAGCCTGAGCGCCGATGGCCCCGGCGCGATCTCCGAGCTCGCGGAAGCCGACGCGGCGCCGGGAGCCAACTTCGTGCTCCACCCCGCCAGCCTCGACGCCGCATTCCATGCGCTCTTCCCTCTCGTGGGACGCGCCTTGCGCGAGCAGGGCCTGCCCGAGGAGGGCAGCTTCCTGCCGATCCGGCTCGGTCGCCTCACGACCTTCGCGCAGCCCGAACCCGCCGAGGCCGGGTCCGTCATCCGCCATGCCCAGGTCGAACTCGTCCGGCTGACCGAGTATGGGGCGGAAGCCGCGATCACGCTGGGCAACGCGCAGCAAACGCCCATCGCGCGCATCGAGGGCATGCGCCTGCGCCGCGTCCGCTCGAGGCGGCGGCTTCGCGACACCCCGATCGCGTGGGCCGAAACGCTGGTTCCACTCGCTGAGCCCGGGGCCGCGGTGCCCGTTCCGGATGGCTGGAGCGCGCCGCGGGAGCGCCTGCATGGCCTTGGCATCATCCCGGAGGCCGATCAGGCTCCGGAACCCGACGCGGGCGCGCTTATCGCCGACGCCGCGGCGCGGCGCATTGCCTGGGACGCGGTCGAAAGCCTTGCGGGAGCCAGCCGGCAGATCGACCGGAACGGAGGCAGCAGCGTCCACCCCTCGGCGCGGTCGCTCTTCGCGCGCGTCGCCGGTGTCCTCGAAGCCGATGGCGGGCTGCTCGCCGTCGCGAGCGACACGATGACGGGCGAACCCGAGACAGAGACGAAAGCTGCGGTAACCCCGTCATCGGGCGTGCTCGGCCTTGCGCGGGACTGCCCATACCCGCCGCTCGATGCGCTGATCGAGGCCCTGATCGCCGAGGCCCCCGAGCGCGCGGCAGACCTTGCGAGCCTGACGCGCCTGGCCGCCTGTCTCGAACCCGCACTTCGCGACGGGCTCGACGATGACGCCAGGGCTGCGGCCCCGGGACATCTCGCCAGCCACGCGCCGGCGCGACGCGCGCTTTGGGCCGCGATCGAGCGGATGGGGCTCGATCTTGGCGGGTCATGGCCCATGGGCGATCGGCTCGCGCTGCTCGTCCTCGGCGATGTCCCGCCGGATGTCGCGGCCCGGCTGGCGGGCCTGCCGGGCCTTACCCGCCTCGTGCTGAGCGACCCCGAGCGGGAGGTGAGCGAGCGCCTCGCCCTCGCCCTGTCCTCGCAGACGGCCACGCGCGTCGCCCATTGGGATGCGCTGGAAGGGCCATTCGACGTCGTGCTGTCGGGCGACGCCCTTTGGCGGGTCGACAATCCAGCGCGCGCGCCTCTCCGCGGTCCTCGCGCCAGGCGGCATCCTGGCCGCCGTCGAGGGCCTCGGCGATCTTGTCACCGATCTCGAGGCCGGCCTTGCCGCGGCGTGGTGGAACGGCGCCTCGAGCGGCGGGCCGCGCCACGGGAAGGCGTCGCTGGCGCGCAGCCTGACGGCCGCGGGCCTCAAGCTTTCCGGGCCGTGGCCGCTCGACCGGAGCGAGACCGCGGCCATGGTCGCGGTGGCGCGGCGTCCGGTGACAGGTGCCGCAGCGACGAAGGTCGACGGCCTGGACACGACCGGCACCGAGGATCAGCACCCAACAGACGTTGCGCCGCCGCCCCGCGCTGCGCTGCATCACGCGGCATCGGCGCCGGAAGAGGCCGCGGCATACGCCCGCGAGCTCTCGCAGCTCGGCTGGCAGGTGCGGCTGGTGGCACACCCTCCGAGCGCGGAAGACGACGCGGCCGCGGCGATCGGGCTATCGTGCGAGGGCGAGACCGCCATCGTCACACCCTGGCCAACCCAGCGCCAGGGCGGGCCCGACCCGCGCATCGAACTCTGCCGCCGCCTCGCCGTCGAGAGCAGCGATGGGACGCCGATCTGGCTCCTCACGCGCGGCGGACGCCCGGCCGAGCGCACCGGACAGCCGGCGGCCCCGCGCCGTCCTTCGGACGCGGCGCTCTGGGGCCTCGGTCGCGTGATTGCAAACGAGTTTCCAGCCTGCATCGTCCGCCAGATCGACATCGACCCCGCCCTCGACAGCGCGACGGCGGGCCCGCGCCTTGCCCGGCTGATCGCCGCGCCGGGACCCGAGCGCGAACTGGTGATAGACGGCGACGGCGTCGCGGCGCCGCGGCTCGGCGCCCTCGGTGACCCGACAGCAGCCGCTGCGGATGCCCGCGCCGGCGCCGAGGGATGTCGCCGCCTCGCGCTGGGGCGCGAGGGGGCCGTCGACACGCTGCACTGGGCCTCCGGCATGCGCCGCGCCCCGGCCGACCACGAGGTCGAGATCGAGGTTGCAGCGACAGGGTTGAACTTCCGCGACCTGATGTGGGCGCAACGCCTGCTGCCGCCCGAGGCACTCGAGGACGGTTTTGCCGGCCCGACCCTCGGCATGGAATGCGCGGGCATCGTCACCCGCGCCGGCAAGGCGTCGGGCTTCGACGCCGGCACCCGGGTCGTCGCCTTTGCGCCCGCGGCCTTCGCGAGCCACGTCACCCTGGACGCGACCTTTGCCGCCGCGCTGCCAGAGGGTGTCTCGCTCGAAGCGGCGGCGGGGCTGCCTGCCATATTCCTGACCGCGCATTACGGCCTCGTGGAACTCGCAGGGCTCTCGGAGGGCGAGAGCGTGCTGATCCATGGTGCCGCCGGCGGCGTCGGCCTCGCGGCAATCCAGGTCGCGCGAATGCGCGGGGCCCGGGTCTTCGCCACGGCGGGGCGGCCGGCCAAGCGCAAGCTGGTCACCCTGATGGGCGCCGAGGCAGTGTTCGACAGCCGCAGCCACGCGTTCGCCGAGCAGGTACGCGCAGCCACCGGCGGTCGTGGCGTCGATGTCGTGCTGAACTCGCTGGCCGGCGAGGCGATGCAGCGCTCGGTCGACTGTCTCGCGCCCTTCGGCCGGTTCGTCGAGCTTGGCAAGCAGGACTACGTCACCAACACGCGCCTCGGCCTCAGGCCCTTCCGGCGCAATCTCAGCTATTTCGGGGTCGATGCGGACCAGCTCGTACAGGCCCGGCCTGCGCTCACCAGCCGGATCTTCACCGAGCTCATGCGCGGCTTCGCTTCGGGCAAGCTTACGCCGCCACCCGTTCAGGTCTTCGAGCCGGGCGAGGCAGCCGATGCCTTCCGGCTCATGCAGCGGTCCGACCATGTCGGCAAGATCGTGATCCGGCCCGCGAAGCCGCCGCAGCGCACGGCCCCGCCGCCGCGCGAGGCCGTCTCGGGCAAGGGCAGCTGGCTCATCGTCGGCGGCCTTGGCGGCTTCGGCCTCGCGACCGCGCTTTGGCTCGCGCGGCAAGGCGCCCGGCGGCTGTGGCTGACCAGCCGCAAGGGCGTGCCGCAACCCGGCAGCGAAGGCGCGATCGCCAAGATCTCGGCGCTCGGCGCACGTGTCGAGCCCCTGGCCGTCGATGCCTGCGACCGCGAGGCGATGGAGACGCTGATCGCCCGCATCCGCGCCGAGGGCAGCCCGCTCGAAGGCGTGATCCACGCCGCCATGGTGCTCGACGACGCCCCCTTCGCCGAGCTGTCGCCAGAGCGCGTCGCCAAGGTCATGCGCCCCAAGGTCGAGGCGGCGGCCCTGCTCGACCGTCTGGTGCGGCCCCTCGCGCCACGGCATTTCGTGCTCTACAGCTCGATCTCGGTCGCGTTCGGCAATCCCGGGCAGGCGGCCTATGTCGCGGCGAACGCGGCGATCGAGGCCATCGCCGCGAACCGCCGCGCCGAGGGCCTTCCGGGGCTCGCCATCGCCTGGGGACCGATCTCGGACCAGGGCTATCTCGCGCGGGCCGAAGCGCAGCGCGCCTTCATCGAGCGCCGCCTCGACGGGGCGCTGCTCGCGGCGAACGATGCGCTCGAAGGTCTCGGCGCGCTGCTCGCGGACCCCGAGGCCGGTCCGGTCGTGCGCTACGCGCCGATGCGCTGGTCCAGCCTTGCCGGCGATCTTCCGCTGATCGACACGCCGCTCTTCGAGCGCGTCGATCGCACGCGCCGGGGTGCCGGCACCGCGCGGCGCGACTTCGTGGCCGAGATCGCGGGCCTCGACGACACGGCCGCACGCGCCCGGATCGTCGAGGCGCTGACCGCCGAATGCGCCCGCATCCTGCGCCAGCCCGAGGCCTCGATCGACCCGCACCGTCCGCTGGCCAGCCTCGGCTTTGACAGCCTGATGGCCGTCGATCTCAAGATGTCGGCCGAAGAAGAGCTTGGGATCAGCCTGCCGATCACGACGCTTGGCGACCAGATGAGCCTCGCCGACCTGTCGGGACGCGTGCTCGAGCGGCTCCGCGCCGGCGGCGCCTCCGATGATACCGACACCGACGCCGAGGCAACGGTCGACCGCCTTCGCGCCCAGCACGGCGACACCGAGGTCTCCGATCGCGCCGCCGAGGAGATCCGGGCCCGCGCCGAGCGCATCGCGGGGGCGAAATGAGCGACGCGCGCGCCGCCCTGATCGGCCAGCTTCGGGCGGCGCACAGGACGCGTTCGGGGCAACGCGACGCGACCGCTGCCGGCGCCCCGGCCGAGCCGGCCGAGGCGGCGGAAAGCTTCGACTTCAGCCAGTTGCCCCAGCACCAGGCCATGGCGCTGCATCGCGCGGTCGCGGACGTGCTGGGGATGAGTTCGCCCTTCTTTCGGATCCACGAAGGCGCGCCCGAGCCCGAACTGCGGATCGACGGCGCGCCTCGGCTCAACTTCGCCTCCTACAACTACCTCGGTCTCAACGGCCATCCCGAGGTCGTCGCCGCCGCGACCGAAGCGATGCACCGGCACGGGATCTCGGCCTGCGCCAGCAGGCTGGTGGGCGGCGAGCGCCCGGCACACCGCGCGCTCGAGGATGCGCTCGCCCGCGTCTATGGCGTCGAGAGCGCGCTGACCTTCGTCTCGGGCCACGCGACCAACGTCACGACGATCGCCACGCTTCTGGGCCGCGAGGACCTGATCATGATGGATCAGCTCTCGCACAACTCGATCACCGAGGGCGCGAAACTGTCCGGCGCCCAGCGCCTGACCTTCCCGCACAACGACTACGACTGGCTGGACGAGCGGCTGGGCCAGGCCCGGGCCGATCACCGCAATGTCCTGATCGTGGTCGAGGGGCTCTACTCGATGGATGGCGACAGCCCCGACCTGGGCCGCCTGATCGAGATCAAGAACCGCCACGGAGCCTGGCTGATGGTCGACGAGGCGCATGGGCTCGGCGTTCTCGGCCCCACCGGCCGGGGCATCGCCGAGGCCCAGGGCATCGACCCGCGTGGCGTCGAGATCTGGATGGGCACGCTGTCCAAGACGCTTGGCGCCTGCGGCGGCTACATTGCCGGGGCCCAGTCGCTGATCGACATCCTGCGCTTCAACGCACCCGGCTTCGTCTACTCGGTCGGGCTGGCATCCCCACTTGCCGCGGCGGCGGCCAAGGCGCTCGAGATCATGCTGCGCGAGCCCGAGCGGGTCGCGCGCCTGCAGGCCAATGGCCAGCGATTCCTTGCCGCGGCGAAGGCCACGGGGCTCGATACCGGGCTCAGCCAGGGCAGCGCCGTCACACCGGTCATCCTTGGCCACTCGATGCGCGCGGGGCTTGCCTCGCACCTGCTGCACGAGGCCGGGATCAGCGCCTTGCCGATCATCTACCCCGCGGTGCCCGAAAAGCTCGCCCGCCTGCGATTCTTCCTGACGTCCGAGCACCGCCCCGAGCAGATCGACCGGGCGGTCGAAACCCTCGCGCGCATCATACCCGAGGCCGACCGCCGCCTCGAAGCGTTGAAGGCCTGAGTTGATGGTGCTGGCTCACAGCCCGTCCCGGCCGCCGTCGTCGCCCTCGTCACCCTCCGGAAGGATCTCGGCGCCGAAGGCGCGGATCGCGAGATCCGAGAGGACCGGCGGCAGGCGGTTCCCGAGCCAGACCATGGCCGCAAGCGGCAGGGGAAAGGTGATCAGCGGCCTGCCGCGCTCGAGCCCGCGGGAGATGATCCGCGCCGCGCGGGCCGCATCCATCTCGAAGGGCTTCGGCCCGCGGTGGCGTTGCGCCATCGGCGTCGTGACGAAGCCCGGCGAGATGACGCTCACGCCCACGCCCCTGGGCGCCAGCGCGCCGCGCAGGCTCGTGCCCCACGCCCTCAGCGCAGCCTTGGTCGCGGAGTATGCGGGCATGTCCGGCAGGGGCCGCAAACCGGCGAGCGAGGATACCAGCGCGATCCGGCCTGCGCCGCGCGCGACCATCGCGGGGATCAGCGGCTCGACGGTATTGACCGCGCCCATCAGGTTGATCTCGACCAGCCTGCGCATCGTGCCGGGCGGCTCGATGGCGCCACCCGGCGCGCGCCCGGCCGACACGCCGGCATTCGCCACGACAAGATCGACCGCATGCGCCGCGTCGAAGGCGGCCAGGCGGCCCGCCAGCGCCTCGGCGTCGGTCACGTCGAGCACGGCCGTCTCGACCTTCGCGCCCCGCTCGCGGGCCGCCAGCGCCGCGCCGTCCAGCCGTGCACGGTCGCGGCCAACGAGAAGCATCGTGACACCGGGCGCGGCAAAGGCAATCGCCAGCTCGCGCCCGATCCCGCCGGACGCGCCGGTCAGCACGATCGCGCGCCACTTGCCGCTCATCTCACGCCCCGTGCACCGGGTGGCGCGCATTCGTGGCCGTCAATGCGCTGTCCCTGAACCGGGCATCGTCCGGTCGCTCGGGTGGCCCATGCTCGTCGAAACTCCGGCATCCCCGCCTCTTCCGTGCCGACCGTCCAGGGCAGGAGCATAGAGACTAGATGAATCAGCTGCATCCCCTGGATTCACGAAGCCAGCGCGTGCGCAAGGTGCCCGATCCCGACGGCGCGCTGGCGGGCACGCCTTCGCTCCAGGCCGGCCCCGGATCCGCCCGAGAGCAGACCGTGCTGATGCTCCAGGGCCCTGCATCGGGCTTCTGGTCGGTGCTCGGCTCGACCTTCACGGCGGCAGGGATGCGCCTGATCCACGTCAACCTCGCGCTTGGCGACTGGCTGTTCTGGCGCGCGGGCGGCAAGCGCCTGAACTATCGCGGGCGGCTCGAGGACTGGGAGCACTGGCTCGAGGCTCTCGTCGAAAGGGAAGGTGTCACCGACATCCTCTATTTCGGGGATCGCCTGCCCTATCACCAGGCGGCGCAGCGCATCGCCCTTCGGCGCGAGGGGCTGAGGGTCTGGGCGGTCGAGAACGGCTATCTCCGCCCCAACTGGATCACGCTCGAGCCCTTCGCGATGGGACGCCATTCGCGCTTCACCCGCGACCCCGAGACATTGCGCTACCTTGCCGCCGAGGCGGCGGAAAAACACCCCGAGGCGCCGTCGCGCAAGCCGGCCTTTGGCCATCCCTTTGCCGTCGAGGCATTTTGCGAGGTCACGTTCAATCTCGCCCAGGTCTTCGGCCGCGTCGCCTTCCCGCGCTATTTCAGCGACAAGGCGGTATGGCCCGTGGTCGAGTATCTTGGCTGGCTGCCGCGGATCTGGAACAGCCGCAAGGTGCGCCGGCACGCACGGCGGGTCGAGCGCGACTTCGTCGCCGGCAAGACGCCCTCGGTGCTCGTCGCCCTGCAACTCGAGACCGACTACCAGATCCGCGCGTCGAGCGATTACACCAGCCAGCGCGAGATGCTCGAGGAAGTGATCACCTCCTTCGCGCGCAGCGCGCCCGGGGACATGCGGCTGGTGATCAAGGTCCATCCCTTCGACCCCGGGCTCATCAACTGGGGCAAGGTGGCCGCGCGGATCGCCAGCCGGGCCGGCGTGGCCGGCCGGGTGGCGACGATCCGGGGCGGCAACCTGACGGCGATGACCCAGGCCGCCCATGGCGTCATCACGACGAATTCGACGAGCGGCGTGCTGGCGCTCTCGGTCGGTTGCCCGGTCCGGGTCATGGGCGACGCGGTCTATGACATCGAGGGCCTCACGCATCGCGGCCCGCTCGACCAGTTCTGGACCGCGCCCCAGCGCCCCGATCCCGAGCTGTTCGACGCCTGGTCGCGCGCCGCCGCGGCCTGGATCCAGATGCGCGGCTCGCTCTTCGACCCCAGGGGCCAGCGCGCCGCGGCGCGCGAGATCGTCGAGCGTGTCCGGAACCATCGCCACTACTGGCAGACCTGGCGCGATCCCGCGGCGGCAGGGGCATCGACGCCGTGCGCCCCCGCAGCCGTGACGGCGCCGTCCGGGCGCGACGCTGCACGGGAACGGCGCCCTCGCGCCAAGGCCGAGAAGACCATCGCCACCCATTGACTCCCCCCGCCTGACGACGAGACCGTGGCACACGCGGTTCTGCCCGGCGCCGGAAACGACAGCCGGGCACGCCCCTTCACCGCTCCGCGGCGACCGGCACGCCCGGTGCCGCGGGCGGCAACCGACGCGACGGCGCAGAGGGACAGGCTGATCTCATGAGTGTCCGAGGCCTCGACGCGTTCTTCTCGCCCTCGGGCGTCGCGGTGATCGGCGCGACCGAGCGCGACCTGGCGCCGGGCCGCGTCATCTTAGAGAGCATCCTCCGCGGCGGCTTCGAGGGTGACGTGCACCCCGTGAACCTGAAGCACCGCACGGTGCTGGGGCGGCCGGCCGTGGCCTCGGTGAGCAAGCTCGACCCTGTCCCCGAGCTTGCAATCATCGTCACCCCCGCCGCGACCGTGCCCGGCATCATCGAGGAGTTCGGCGCCGCCGGCGGTCGCGCCGCGGTCGTGATCTCGGCCGGCATGACCGCCGAGTCGGGCCTTCGCGATGACATGCTCGCGGCCGCGCGCCACCACGGTGTCCGCATCCTCGGCGCCAACTCCATCGGGCTGATCCGGCCGCGGCTCGGCCTCAACGCGTCCTTCGCGCATCTCGAGCCCCAGGCCGGGCGGCTCGCCTTCGTCTCGCAGTCGGGCGCCATCGTGGGCGCGATGATCGACTGGGCGGCAGCGCGCGGCATCGGCTTCAGCCACATCGTCTCGCTTGGCGACACCACCGACGTGACGGTCGCCGACATGCTCGACCACCTCGCCGCGGACATCGATGCCCGCGCGATCCTGCTCTATCTCGAACGCATCACCGATGCGCAGCATTTCATGTCGGCGGCGCGCGCGGCGGCGCGCATCAAGCCGGTGATCGCGCTGAAGGCGGGCCTGCGGCAACGGCGCGCCCAGCAGGCAAGATTGCATTCCGGTGCGCTTGCGGGTTCGGACGAGATGATCGAGGCGGCGCTCGAGCGCGCCGGCATCCTGCGGATCAGATCGCTCGACGAGATGTTCGACGCGGCCGAGATCCTCGGCCACCACGTGACGCCGGGCGGCGAGCGCCTCGCGATTCTCGGCAACGGCACCGGCGCGGGCCTGCTCGCCGCCGACGCGATGGCCGATTTCGGCGAGAGCCTGGCCCCGCTGTCGCACGAGACATGCGAGCGGATCGGCGCGCTGCTGCCGCCATTCTGCTCGCATGCGAACCCGGTCAACATCCTCGGCGACGCCGACCCCGAGCGGTATCGCGCCGCGATGACGGCACTCCTCGACGACAGGAAGGTCGACGCGGTCCTGGTGATTCATGCCCCCACGGCGCTTGCAAGCCCGGGCAAGGTCGCGGGTGCGGTGGCCGAGGCTGCGCGCGCGCAGCGTGCCTCGGGGCGACGGGCCAAGCCGGTTCTCGCGAGCTGGCTTGGCGAGCGCGCTGCCGCCGAATCGCGCGCCACTCTGGACGAGGTCGGTATCCCCGTCTTCTCGACGCCGGTCGACGCAGTGCGGGCCTGGGGCCACCTGACCCGCCGAAACCGCCTTCTCGAACGACTGAGCCGCGTGCCGCCCGCGATGTCGGACGGGCGCAAGCCCGACTGGGATACCGCGCGCAGGGTCATCCGCGAGGCCGCGGGGCGAGGCGCGAGCGTGCTCAACGAGGCCGAGGCCAAGGCGGTGATCGGTGCGGCGGGCATCCCGACCGTGCGGACCCTGGCCGCCTCCGACGCAGCCGGCGCGCGCAAGGCGGCGAGCGCACTGTCCCGTGACGGTGTCGCGCGCTTCGCCGTCAAGATCCTCTCGGACGATATCGCGCACAAGTCGGATGTCGGCGGCGTGGTCCTCGACCTCGACAGCCCCGCCGCGGTCGAGGTCGCGGCCGCGCGCATTCTGCTCGAGGCAGCACAGCGCGCACCCTCGGCCCGCATCAGCGGCCTCAGCGTGCAGGAGATGCTGCGCCGCCCGGACGCGCACGAGCTGATCGCGGGCATCGCCGAGGACCCGCGCTTCGGCCCGGTGCTGCTGTTCGGCGCGGGCGGGCTCTCGGTCGAGGTGGTGAACGACAAGGCCGTCGCACTGCCCCCGCTCGACACGCTGCTGGCCACCGACCTGGTCGCGCGCACGCGGATCGCGCGTCTGCTCGGCGGCTATCGCAACCGCCCGGCAGCCGACATGGATGCGATCGGCGACGTGCTGATCCGGCTTGGCGAGATCGCCTGCAACCTGCCGATGATCCGCGAGCTCGACGTCAATCCGCTGATCGCGAGCCCGTCGGGCGTCATCGCGCTCGACGCGAAGGTGGTGATCGACCCCGACCGGCTGGACGAGCGCGTTCCCAATTCCCGCCTCGCGATCCACCCCTACCCCGCCGAGTGGGAAGGCACGCTCGACCTCGCCGATGGCAGCCAGGTGATCTGCCGTCCGATCCGGCCCGAGGACGCGGCTCTCTATGTCGAGGCCTTCGATCGCATGGATCCCGACGATTTGCGGCTGCGCTTCTTTGGCCGCGTCGCGAACCCCGACCCGCGCATGATCGCAGCCCTCACGCAGATCGATTACGCCCGTGCCATGGCCTTCGCTGCGATCGACCCCGGTGATGGCGGTCTGCTTGGCGTCTCGCGGCTGTCGCGCGATGCCGACTTCGAGAGGGCCGAATACTCGATCGCCGTGCGCTCGGACCTCAAGGGGAAAGGGCTCGGCTGGGCGCTGATGACGCGGCTGATCGAATATGCGCGATCCGCCGGCATCGCCGAGCTTTACGGCGAGGTGCTGCCCGAGAATCGGGCCATGCTGCGGATGTGCGCCGATCTCGGCTTCCGCGCGATGCCGCGCCCGTCCGAGGGAACGGTGCATGTCGTGCTCGACCTGCGGGACGGCGACAGCACGCGGGCTTGACACGGATCAACGCGAATGCGCCCGATGGCAGCGCATTCTTGCCTTGGCTGTCCGGTCAGAATCCGAGGAGAATTCCCATGGCCTTTCGCTCCGCCGCCGTCTTCGTCGACGGCATGCCCGGCTCCGACAACTGCCTCGCCCGGGCGATTGCGCTTGCATCTAGACACGGGGCGCATCTCGACGTGGTGGCGCTGCTCGAGGAGCCGCCCTTCAACTATGTCGCGGGCGCGGAACTCGCGATCGAGGTCTGGTCGGAGCAGGTTCAGGAGATGCGCCGCCTCGCCGACGAGATCGCCGCAAAGGCGGTCGAGAAGGTGACCGCGGCCGGCCTGAGCGCGGCGAGCCGCGGAGATACCAGCGTGGTCGGCGGCATCTCGGAGATCGCGGCGCTGAACGCGCGCTATTGCGACCTCGGGATCGTTGGGCAACCCATGCCGGACAGCGATGCCGAGAAACTTCATTCCGAGATTCTGGACGGCATCCTCTTCAGCTCGGGACGCCCGGTTCTGATCATGCCCGGCAACGGCGCGGACGAGCCCGACTTCCGTCGCATCGTAATCGCCTGGGACGCCGGCCGCACGGCCGCGCGCGCGGTGCACGACGCGATGCCCTTCCTCAAGGCGGCCGATGCGGTGTCCCTGACCCTGATCGACCCCAAGGCCGGCGGTGGCCGTTACGGGGACGAGCCCGGCGCCGACATCGCGCGACAGATCGCCCGCCACGGCATCGAGGTGAGCGTCGACCGCCTGCCGGCGATGGGCAAGCCGGTGGCGGAATGCATCCTGGGCCACGCCACGGATTTTGGCGCGGGCATGATCGTCATGGGCGGCTATGGCCATTCGAAGCTCACCGAGCAGATCTTCGGGGGCGTGACGCGCGACATGCTGCACGGCGCGCCGGTCCCGATCTTCATGTCGCACTGACGGGTGCGCGCCGCCTCGACCGGGGGCGCCTCTCGCGGGCGCCTTCCCCGCTCGTGACCGCGACTGGCGATTGCAGCGCCAGGTACCGAGGCCCCTTCCGCCGCACCGGTGAGCCCGGATAGGCTGGTCACATGGATGTCATCGTCTTCGGCCTTGGGCTGTTCGCGCTGCTGATGACGCTTGTCGCGCTGGGCGTTCCGATCGCCCGCGCGCTGGGCCTGCCGTTTCCGGTCATCGTCGCGGCCTCCGGCATCACCTACGGCACCGTGACCCTGATGACCGGCTTCCAGCTCACGGGAGGCGGCGTCGAGAGTTTCGATCTGTGGTTCCTGAGCTCGATCGCCTTCGACAGCCGCACGCTGCTCTACGTGTTCCTGCCGCCGCTCCTGTTCGAGATGGCGCTGGCGATCAATGTGCGCCGGCTGATCGACGACCTCGCCGCCGTGGTGCTGCTCGCGGTCTTTGCGGTGGTCGTGGCCACGGCGGGGGTCGGCCTCGCGGTCTGGGGCGTCTCGCCGCTCGGCCTGGTCGCCTGCCTGATGCTGGGCGCGGCGGTCGCCACCACCGATCCCGCCGCGGTGGTGACCACCTTCCGCGAGATCGGCGCGCCACGCCGCCTGATGGTGCTGCTCGAGGGCGAGAGCCTGCTCAACGATGCGGCTGCCATCGCGATCTTCGCGGTGCTGCTGGAGATCGCGTCGCAGATCAACGTCCCGGACCCCGGCATGGCGGTGACCGAGTTCCTGCGCAGCTTCGGCGGCGGCGCGGTGGTCGGGCTCGGCGTGGGCTACGTGGCCTCGCGTCTCTACCCGGTGCTGGGCCGCTCGGCGGTGGCCGAGACCTCGATGACCGTCGCGCTCGCCTATGGAACCTACCTGATCGCAGATGCGGGCCTCGGCGTCTCGGGCGTCGTCGCGGTCGTCTTCGCGGGCGCGCTCACGGGCACGGTCGGGTTCGTGCGGATGGGCCCCGGCAACTGGGCGACCGTGCGGGCGGTGTGGACCCAGATCGGGTTCTGGGCCAATGGCTTCGTGCTTCTCCTCGTGGCCACCCTGACGCCCGGACTGATCTCGGGGCTCACCTGGGAGATGGTGCTGCTGGTCCCGGCCGTCTACATCGGCGCCTTCGGTGCGCGCGCGCTCATCCTGTTCGCGGTGCTTCCGGTGATCGAACTCTTCACCCGGACCGAGAACATGACGACGCCGCAGAAGCTTCTGGTGCTCTGGGGCGGCGTGCGCGGGGCGGTGACCTTGGTGCTGGCGCTGGCGCTGACCGAGATCGACGCCCTCGGCACCGATGCGCCCATTGTCGGCGCGCTCGCCGCGGCCTTCACGTTGACGACACTGGTGATCAACGCCTCGACCCTGGCCTTCGTCACCCATTACCTGGGGCTCAACCGCCTCTCGCCCACCGACCTCGCGATCCGCGAGCGCATCGTCGCGGGCTCGATCGAGCGCGTGCGCAACGTCATCACCGACCTTGCCCGCAAGCGCGCGCTCGAGGACGAGGCGATCGAAGCCGTCGAGGAGACCCTTGCCGCGCAGATGCGCGAGGCCGAGAGCGCGACCGGAGGGCTGCGGATCCCCTTTGGCGAGCGTCTGAGGGTCGGTCTTGCCATCCTGGGTGCGCAGGAGGGGCGCCTGGTGCGCCGTGCCTTCGAGGAGGGGGCCATCGGCCCGCGCGTGACCAACTACATGCGCCTCTTTTCCGAGCGCCTCGTCGACGCCGCGCGCGTCGACGGTCGCGACGGCTACGAAGAGACCTTCGAGCGCGAGCTGCGATCGGCCCGCGCGTTCCGGGTCGCGGTGGCCCTTCACCGGCTCACCGGGTGGGACGGCCTGCTCCGCCAGCGCATCGAGATCCGGCTGACCGCCTTGCTCGAGGGCGAACGGATCCTGCGCGACCTCGTGCGGTTCGCCGAGAGCACCCTCGGCCCGATGATAGGCGACGACGCCGCGGGGAACCTGCGCGCGCTGATCGCCTACCGCCTCGAGCGGGTCGAGGAGGAGATCGAGGCCGTCAGCCTGCAATACCCGTCCTATGTCGCCGACATGGAAAGGCTGCTGCTGCTGCGCGCCGCGATCCGGCGCGAGCGTCAGCAGTTCGCCCGCCTGTTGAATGACGGGATCATCGGGCAGGAGCTGCATGACAGCCTTGCGGCCGAACTCGACCGCCGCGAGCGTCCGCTGGCGCGCCCGCCGCGCCTCGACCTCGCGCTCAAGCCGCGCGACCTGGTCGAGCGGGTGCCGCTCTTCCAGGGCCTCGACAAGCGCCAGCGCCGCGCGATCGCGCGGCGGCTCCGGACGCATCTGGTCGCGCCAGAGGAAGTGATCCTCGAGACGGGAACCCGCGGCGACAAGATGTTCTTTATCGCGTCCGGCGCCGTCGAGGTGCGCGGCACAGGCGAGCCGCTGCAGCTCTCGAACGGCGAATTCTTCGGCGAGATCGCGCTGATCAGCCCGATGAGGCGGCGCCAGACCGCAGTCGTCTCGCTGGGTTTCGGCCGGCTCCTCACCCTCTCGCGCGACGACTTCGCAAAGCTGGTCCGGCGCGAGCCCGACATCGAGGCAACGATCCGCGAAGCCGCGGCGCGCCAGCTCGACCTCGGTTTCCGCGGACGTGTCATCGACGCGCCGCGGACCGAGGCGCGCCTTGCCAGCGCCAGCGCCATCCCCGTCACGCGGCCCGCAACGCCGCCCGCGGCCGCTTCGGCGGACGACGCGCGCGAAGGGACGCCGGGCGAGCCGCCCGCGATGCCCGATCGCGACGACGACGAGAGCACGGGGCCCGAAATCACGCCCAAATCGGGCACCCACTGAGCGTTCCGGCGGAGATGCGTCCGCGCCGCGAGCCGCGTTCGTGGCCTCGACCGGCCCCAGGCCACGCCGCTGTGCCGCTGGCCGTCGCTGCTTGCGCAGCCCCGAGAGAACCGACAGAGTGACCGCTTGGGCAACCTCCCGGGGAGACCGCCGGTGCGCAAGTTCATGGTCGTCGTCGACGAGACACCGGAATGCCAGAACGCGATGCGCTTCGCCGCGCGTCGCGCACAGCGCACCGAGGGCGGCGTGCTGATGCTCTACGTCATCCAGCCCGAAGAGTTCCAGCACTGGATGGGCGTGGCCGAGGTGATGCGCGCCGAGGCCCGCGCCCAGGCCGAGGACCGGCTGAACGAACTGGCCGAGGAACTGCGTCAACTGGCGGGGATCACGCCCGAGTTCGCCATCCGCGAGGGCAAGCGCTCCGAGGAGGTGCTGCAGATGATCGAGGAGGACCCCGAGATCGGCGTCCTCGTGCTGGGCGCCGGCGAAGGCGAAAGCCCGGGCCCCCTGGTCAGTCACCTCGTCGCCAAGCTGGGCGGCCGCATGCGCGTTCCCGTGACCGTGGTGCCGGGCGGCCTGAGCCTTCAGCGGATCGACGAGATCAGCTGATCCGCGCCCGTCCGGGCGCGAACGATCGCGTGAACCTCCCTTGAAATCGAACCGTCATCCGGACGACACTGAAGTGTCACAACTTCGGATGAGCAGCCATGCTGCGCTATGCGCCACACCTGACCCTTTCGACCTATACCGACGACCGGCAGGAAATCCCGGCCGTGTGGCGCATGTGGTTGCCGCTCGCCGCGGCCATTGCGGTGCTCGTCCTGCATCACACCGTCCCCGACTGGACGTGGCGCCGTCTCTTCGCCGAGGGCTGGGGCGTGATCGAACTGGCGCATTTCGTGATCCCTCTCGCGGCCTGCGTCGTCGCGGTCCAGGCGCTCGTGGCGACGCCGCGCGGAACCAGCGCGGCCTTGCGGGCGTGGCTCGCGGCGCTGGCGCTCGGATGCTTCTACATCGCGGGCGAGGAGCACAGCTGGGGACAGCATTTCTTCGGATGGGAGACCCCCGAGGGCTGGTCCGCGATCAACCGCCAGGACGAGACCAACCTGCACAACACGACCTCGTGGCTCAATCACAAGCCGCGCGTTCTCCTCAACCTCGGCGTGCTGTTCGGCAGCATCCTGATCCCGCTTGCCCTGGCGCGGGGCGTCGCGCGCAAGACCATCGGACACCTGAGCTTCGTGCTGCCGGGCCGGAGCTGCCATGTGCTCGGATATCTCGTCCTGTTCTACATGGTCTGGGATTCGGGCCGGAAAGCGGGCTACCTGCCCTATATCTCGCCCCGCGACGCCGAGATGCACGAGCTTTTTCTCTATAGCTACCTGCTCGTCTACGCGATCACGCTGCGCAACCGGATCAGGCGCTGGCCCGGCGAACTGACGGAAAAGCTCGGGTAATTTAGAATCATTCTTGATTTCGGTCTCGCCGGGGTGCATCTCTAGTGCAACCTGACGAAAGGCCTCAGTTATGTTCATCCAGACCGAAGCGACGCCCAATCCGCAGACGCTCAAGTTCCTGCCCGGCCAGCCGGTGATGCAGCAGGGCTCGGCGGATTTCCCCAGCCGCGACGGCTCCGAGGTCTCGCCGCTGGCGGCGCGGATCTTCTCGGTCGACGGCGTCACCGGCGTGTTCCTCGGGCCTGATTTCGTGACCGTCACCAAGGGCGACGCCGAGTGGGCGCATCTCAAGCCCGCGATTCTTGGCGCGATCATGGAGCACTACGCCTCGGGCGCGCCCGTCATGCAGGGCGAGGCACCGACCGTCGGCCATGCGGCACATGACGGGCCGGACGCCGAGATCGTGGGCCAGATCAAGGAGTTGCTGGATACGCGCGTGCGCCCGGCGGTGGCCCAGGACGGCGGCGACATCACGTTCCACGGCTTCGATCGCGGTGTCGTCTACCTGCACATGCAGGGCGCCTGCGCGGGCTGCCCGTCCTCGACGCTGACGCTCAAGCACGGCATCGAGAACCTGCTGCGCCACTACATCCCCGAGGTGGTCGAGGTCCGGCCGGTCGGGGTCTGAGCCCGGCCCGCCGCGCTCGGCTCGCCGTAACCGACGACTGCCCCTTTGCTCCTCGCCATCGACACATCGGCAGGGCAATGCGCCGTGGCGCTCGACACGGGCGCGTCGGTGGTGTCGCGGCGCGAGGATATGACCAAGGGCCACGCCGAGCGACTCTTCCCGATGATCGATGCCGTGCTGGACGAGGCCAGGGCCGCGCCGGGCGCCATCGCGCGCATCGCGGTCTGCACGGGGCCCGGCTCGTTCACCGGACTGCGGTTGGGCATCGCCGCCGCGCGCGGCCTCGCGCTTGGCCTCGGTTGCGAGGTCGTGGGCGTCTCGCGGCTCGAGGCGCTGGCGGCGGAGGCGCGCCACAAGGCGCATGGCCACCCCGTCGCCGTCGCCCTGGCGCTGCGGACTGACGTGGCAGTGGTGCAGTGCTTCGCGACCGACGGCGCACCGCTTGGCCCGCCCGAGCGGGTGAGCACCGCCGCGCTCGAATCCGTGATGCCGCCGCTTGCGCTGCGGATCGGAGACGTCGCGGAACTGAGGTCCATCCTTCCCGCAAGCCTCCCCGATCCCGCCGTCATCGCCACGCTCGGCGCCGCGCGCACGCCGGGCGAGCCGCCCGCGCCGCTCTACCTGCGCGACGCCGATGCGGCCCTGCCGCGCGAGGCCCCTCCGGCGATCCTCGACGCATGAGCGAGGCCATCCGCCGCCTGCGCCATCCTCTCGATCCGAAGGATGCCGAGGCGATCGCCGCGCTGCTGCGCTCCAGCTTCGACACGCCCGAACAGGCCTGGGATGCCGTGGCCGTCTCGGATCTCGCCCGCGACGGCGCCCTGGTTGTCGCCGCGCCCTCGGGCTGCGCCGTGATCCGCGTCGCCTTGGACGAGGCCGAACTCCTGAGCATCGCCGTCACGCCCGAAGCCCGGAAACACGGCCTCGGCGCCCGCCTCCTGGCGGTGGCCGAGGCCGAGGCCCGCGCAGCCGGCGCGGCGCGCATGTTCCTCGAAGTCGCCGAGAGCAATGCGGCGGCGCGCGCGCTCTACGCCCACGCGGGCTACAGCCTGGCCGGACGCAGGCGCGGCTACTACCGCCGCGACGACGGGCGGCGCGAGGACGCGCTGGTGCTGGCCCGCGATCTCGGGCCGGGTGTCACGCCGACAGCGCCGCGCGCGTGAAGGCGTCGAGCGGAAAGAACGTCTCGATCGTCAGTTCGGCCAGCCCCAGATCGAGCGCCGTGCCGAACACGGTCGTCATGCTGATGAAACGCAGCACGCCCGCGTCGGTCTTCAGCTCCAGGGCCACGGCGATGCCTGCCCCGGCCTGACCGGACACGCCCGGCGGCCGGGCCCCTGGCGGCACCGGATAGCTCGCCAACTCGGCGGCCAGCCGGGCGATGGCCGGGTCGGGCACGGCCGGTCGCGACGAAGCTCAGCGGCCGCTGCGAGATTCGGCCTCCAGCGCGGTCGGCGTCTGGAAGCCCGTTCGCGCCGATTTCGCCAGTCCCGGACGGCAGACCACGTCGGACTGACGCGATCGCACCGCGCCCGCGTTCCCGGTGCGCGGCGCCGCTTGCCGGAACGCGCGGGACGGATTAGGTTCCGCGCCATGATGACCCGTGCCTCGATGAACTTCGCGCCGAGCGACCGCTCCCGCCTTCCCTGGCGGTTCTTCGCGTGCGCGGCGACGGGCCTTGCCGGCGGCTGAGCGACGGGGATCCCCCGCCACTCCACCCGACCGGCAGGCAGCTTCAGGACCAAGACCCATGGCAAAGACGCTCTACGACAAGATCTGGGACTCGCATGTTGTTCACGAGGCCGAGGACGGCACGTGCCTCCTCTACATCGACCGTCACCTCGTGCACGAAGTCACCAGCCCGCAGGCCTTCGAGGGGCTGCGCATGGCCGGGCGCCGCGTGCGCCACCCGGAATCGACCATTGCCGTGCCCGACCACAACGTGCCGACCGACGTGAACCGCGCCGCCGGCATCGAGGACGAGCAAAGCCGCATCCAGGTCGAGGCGCTGCGCAAGAACGCCAAGGATTTCGGCGTCGAGATCTTCGATGTCGCCGACATCCGCCAGGGGATCGTCCACATCATCGGTCCCGAGCAGGGCCTGACCCAGCCCGGCATGACCATCGTCTGCGGCGACAGCCACACGGCGACGCACGGCGCCTTTGGCGCGCTGGCGCACGGGATCGGCACGTCCGAGGTCGAGCACGTCCTCGCGACCCAGACGCTGATCCAGAAGAAATCCAAGAACATGAAGGTCGAGGTCACCGGCACCCTGCCGGTCGGCGTGACCGCCAAGGACGTCACCCTCTCGATCATCGGCGAGACCGGCACCGCCGGCGGCACCGGCCACGTGATCGAGTATTGCGGCGAGGCGATCGAGGCGCTCTCGATGGAAGGCCGTATGACGGTCTGCAACATGGCGATCGAGGGTGGCGCCCGCGCCGGCCTGATCGCGCCCGACGAGAAGACCTTCGCCTATCTCAAGGGGCGCCCGCGCTCGCCGAAGGGCGAGGACTGGGAGAAGGCCGTGGCCTACTGGCGCACGCTCTTCACCGACGAGGGCGCGCATTACGACCGCGTCCTGACGCTCGCGGCCGAGAAGATCGCGCCGGTCGTGACCTGGGGCACCAGCCCCGAGGACGTGCTGCCGATCACCTCGACGGTCCCGCACCCCGAGGACTTCAAGGGCGGCAAGGTCGAGGCCGCACGCCGTGCGCTCGATTACATGGGGCTGACCCCCGGCATGCGGCTTCAGGACGTCGAGATCGACACGGTCTTCATCGGGTCCTGCACCAATGGCCGGATCGAGGATCTGCGCGAGGTCGCCCGCGTGATGGAAGGCCACAAGGTCAAGGACGGCCTGCGCGCCATGATCGTGCCGGGCTCGGGCCTCGTCCGCGCCCAGGCCGAGGAAGAGGGCATCGCCCAGAAGCTGATCGAGGCAGGCTTCGACTGGCGCATGGCCGGCTGCTCGATGTGCCTCGGCATGAACCCCGATCAGCTGGCGCCGGGCGAGCGCTGCGCCTCGACCTCGAACCGCAACTTCGAGGGGCGGCAGGGCTACAAGGGCCGCACGCACCTGATGAGCCCCGCCATGGCGGCGGCGGCGGCGATCACGGGCCGGCTCACGGATGTGCGCGAGATTGCCTGACCTGCAGCGTGCCTGCCATCCCGGCAGGCACGCGCCTCTCGCCTTCAATCTGCCCAATTTTCCGGGCAAACAATCCGACTTATAGTTCATGACAATGTTTCGGCGCGACCCGCTGTAGTTCCTTGGGGGCAGGGGACCGGTTCGCGCGGACACGTGAAGGTGGAAGACACATGGACGCCTCTTGCAGAGAACAGCCGACGGCCGGCCGCAAGGCATGGACCCCTCCAACCCTTCATGTCATCCCGCTTTCCTCGACCGCTGCCAAGTCCTCGAACCACAGCGAGCAGACCCAGCAGAACGGCCGTTTCTCGTGACGCGCGCCGCGCGCGGAAGCTGACCCACCGCCAATGGTCGACCTGATCTTCGGCGTGCTCTCGGCGTCCGAAGAGCACGCGGCATTGGTCTTCGACCGCTTGCGACACAGCCTCACGACCCGCGGGTCCGGATACAGCATCGCACATGACGGGAAGTGCCGGCTGGGCGTCGTCCGCCGGCACGCAAGCGGCATCGGCCCGGCGCCAAGGATCGCGCGGGGCAAGGGCGGGGCGCTGATTGCAGGCGATCTGAGACTGACCGGCGCCGGCGACCATGCGGCATCGCCCGGGCTTGGGACCGACGAGGCCGATCTCGCCCTCGCCACGGCCCTCGACAACCCGGATCGTTTCCCCGACCGCCTTGCGGGCGATTTCGCGATCGCCGCCTGGTTCCCGGCGCGCGGCGAACTCGTCCTGGCACGCGACCGGATCGGCATCCGACCCTTGTTCCTCGCGCGCATGCACTCGGGCGGCATCGCATTCGCATCGCTGCCCCGCGCCCTTGTCGAGGCGGGTTGCGCCGAGGCCGACACCGACCCCCGGGAACTGATCCGATGGCTGTGCGGACCGGCCCCGGCCGTGCAGCAGACGCATCTGCGCGCGATCCGACGGGTGCCGGCCGGCCATGTTCTGCGCGTCTCGGATGGGCGCGAGCGGTGCGTGCGCTACTGGCGGCTCGCCCGCCAGCCGACGATCAGGCCCGCCTCCCCGGATGCGCTTCAGTCCGAGCTGCGCATTCTGATCGAGCGCGCGGTGGCGCGCTGCCTGCCGGACGAGGGGCCGGTCGCGACGCTGCTCAGCGGCGGGCTCGACAGCGCCGCGATTGGCGCGACCGCCGCCCGCCGGCTCGCCGGATCGGGGCGCGCGATCACGGGGTTTTGCCGCGCCACCGCGCAGACGCGCGCCCATCTGGGCGCACCCGATCAGACCGGTCTTGCGACATCGGTCGCGCGCGAGGCGGGGATACCGCTTCGGCTGGTGCCGACCGATTACATCGCGGCCGTGTTCGATGCACCGCCGGTGCCCGGCGTCTGCTTCGCGGGCGACCTCGACGGGGGCGACAGCGAGATCCTCGCACAGGCCGCTGCCCTCGGCGCCGACCGGCTGCTCTGCGGTCTCGGCGGCGACGAGGGCGCCAGCGGTCATGGCAGCGGCAGATATGCCGATGCGCTTGGCCGCGGGCTGATCGGCGCGTGCCTGGCCGCCGTCGCCCGGGACGCGCGGCGCGAGGGCAGCCGCGCGATCCGCCGCCTCGTTGTCGAGGTGATGCGCGCCGTCGTGCCGCGCCGGCTCCTCAGCGCAACCCTCGGGAGCATCGGCCGCGCCGGTTACGTCCCGCCGGGCGCCGAGTTCGTTGCACCCGGGGGGCGCGGCTTCGTTCCGGCGCGCTTGCTCCGGTCCGACGGGCCGCGCCCGTTCCTCGAGTCGAACCACTACCAGGCCGGCCTCGAAGCCCGTGCCATCAAGGCGGCCGAGCATGGCCTGCGCTACGTCTACCCCCTGCTGGATCCCGAGCTCCTCGACTTCACGACGCGCGCGCCCGCGCTCTTCTGGTGCCGGGATGGAATCGCCCGCTGGCCGATGCGCGCGGCGATGGCGGGGCTCCTGCCCGACGAGGTTCGGCTCGCTCCCGACAAGCTGCTCGACGACGGGACCGAGGCGCTCTGGCTCGCCGAGAACCGCACATGCCTTGCCGGACTGGCGCGCAGGCTCGGCCGGCTGCCCGAGGTGGCCGAGATCCTCGACATGGAGAAGATTGCCCGCGATATCGAGGCGGTCCCGCCACCGGCCGAGGTGACGCAACGCATCCGCGACCGCGCGGCCCAGGGCCGCCAGTTCGACGACCTCTTTTGCACCGGCTGGATTGCACTCTTCGGCGCGCGATTCATTGCCTCGGGCGGCGGAATGCGCCCCGTGCCGCCCGGAACCAGGCAGGCTGACGCTTGATGCGGCGCGCGCGCCGTGCTTTACCCTCCACACGCCCGAAGAGGAGACCGCTGATGGAAAAGTTCACCAAGCTGACCGGTGTCGCCGCGCCGCTGCCGCTGATCAATGTCGATACCGACATGATCATCCCCAAGCAGTTCCTCAAGACGATCAAGCGCACCGGCCTTGGCAAGAGCCTGTTCCACGAGATGCGCTATGACGACGAGGGCGAGGAGATCGAGCATTTCCTGCTCAACACGCCGGCCTATCGCGAAGCGAAGATCCTGATCGCCGGCGCCAATTTCGGCTGCGGCTCGAGCCGCGAGCACGCGCCCTGGGCGCTGATGGATTTCGGCATCCGCTGCATCATCGCGCCCAGCTTCGCCGACATCTTCTTCAACAACTGCTTCAAGAACGGCATCCTGCCGATCGTCCTGCCGCAGGAGGATGTCGACAAGCTGATGGACGACGCCGAGCGCGGCGCCAATGCGACGATCACCGTGGATCTCGAGGAGCAGGTGATCACCGGCCCGGACGGAGACACGATCGCCTTCGAGGTCGACCCCTTCCGCAAGCACTCGCTGATCCATGGCCTCGACGAGATCGGCCTGACGATGGAGAAGGCCGACGCGATCGCGGACTTCGAGGCCGAGCGCGCGGCGCGGACCCCCTGGCTCGCGGGCGCCTGAGGCGGCCTGATCGCACGCCGGACGACGGACCGCACCGGATCCCCGGGGCGATCACGATGCGCCGCGCCCTCCCGCTACTCCTCGTCCTCGCGCTTGCGGCACCTGCCGCGGGCGCATCACCACTTGACCGCGACGCGGGCACGGTTCGCATCGCCACCTTCAACACGGCGCTCTCGCGGTCGGGCGCGGGCCTGCTCGAACGTGACGTCGCGAAACGCGACACGCAGGTGCGCGCGGTCGCCGAGGTCGTGTTGCGCGTGCGCCCCGACGTCCTCGTGCTCCAGGAGTTCGACCGCGACCCCGAGGGGCGGGCGCTCGACGCCTTCGCGCGCCTTCTGGCCGAGGGGCTCGGTGATCTTCCTGGCCTCGATTACCCGTTCCGGTTCCAGGGCCGCGTGAATTCGGGCGAGCCCTCGGGGATCGATCTCGACGGCGACGGCAGCCGCATGGCGCCGGGCGACGCCTGGGGCTACGGCGTCTACCCTGGCCATTACGGCATGGCGCTGCTCAGCCGCCTGCCGCTGGGCAAGGTGCGCAGCTATCGGCTCTTTCCCTGGTCGGCCCTGCCCGGGGCGCAGCGACCGCATCACCCCGATGGCCGGCCCTACCACGACGACGCGACCTGGGCGCAGCTGCGGCTCAGCTCCAAGGCGCACTGGTCCGCGCCGCTGGAACTGCCAGACGGCCGCGTCCTTCACCTGGTCACGGCGCATCCGACGCCGCCGGTGTTCGATGGCCCCGAGGATCGGAACGGCGCGCGCAACGCCGACGAGATCCGGCTGATCACAGCGATACTCGACGGGGCGGACTGGCTGCGCGACGATGCGGGCGATCCCGGCGGCCTCGACCCCGGGGCGGCCTTCGTCGTCGCGGGCGATCTCAACGCCGACCCCGTGGATGGCGAGGCCCGCCGCGACGGGATCCGCGGCCTGCTCGGGCATCCGCGCGTGCATGACCCCCGCCCCCAGAGCGTGGGCGCGGCCGAGGCCGCCGCGGCGCAGGGCGGCAGCAACGCCCGGCACGCGGGCCCCGCTGCCACCGACACCGCCGACTGGAACGACGGCAACGGGCCCGGCAACCTGCGCGTCGATTACCTCCTGCCCTCGCGGAACCTCGAGATGCGCGGCGCGGGCGTCTTCTGGCCGGAGAGCACGGACCCGGCCGCAGCCCTGGTCGGGGGCGGCCGCGAGCCCGTCTCGTCGGATCACCGGCTCGTCTGGCTCGACATCGTCGCGCCCTGAGCCGGCGCCGCCCCGCGTGTCAGCCCCGCGACGCGTCCCCGCAGACCGGGCAATCGGCGCGCGGCTTGACGCGGATGACCCGCGCCTCGGCCCCCAGCGCGTCGTAGAGCATCAGCCGTCCGCGCAACGGCTCGCCCGCCTGCGCGATCAGCTTGACCGCCTCGACCGCCTGCATCGCGCCCACCACGCCCGCCATCGCGCCCAGAACGCCGGCCTCGGCGCAGGCGGGAACAAGGCCGGGCGCCGGCCGCTCGGGGAAGATGCACTCGTAGCACGGGCCGCCCGCGGCGGGATCGAAGACCGCGACCTGGCCTTCCCACCGGCCGATGGCGGCGAAGACAAGCGGCTTGGCCGCGCGCGCCGCGGCGCGGTTGACCAGGTAGCGCGTGTCGAAATTGTCGGACCCGTCGAGCACCATGTCATAGCCGGCGACGATCCCGTCAGCGTTCTCGGGCGTCAGACGCGCGTCATGGGTAACAACCTCGACATGCGGGTTGAGGCGCGCCACCGCGCGTGCCGCGCTCGCGACCTTGGGTTCGCCCACCTCGTCGGTGTGGTGCAGAACCTGCCGCTGCAGGTTCGACAGGCTCACCTCGTCATCGTCGACGATGCCGATCCGTCCCACGCCGGCGGCGGCGAGATAGAGGATCGCGGGCGAGCCCAGCCCGCCGGCGCCAATCACCAGCACCTTCGCGGCCTTGATGCGCTGCTGCCCTGGCCCGCCGATTTCGTGCAGGACGATATGGCGTGCATAGCGCTCGAGTTCGTCGCGGTCGAAGCCCATCAATCCCTCTCGCCTCTCTGCGCGGCGGCCCGGCGATGCGCCCAGCGCAGGAACAGGACGAAACCCGCGACCGGAAGCGCCGTCAAGGCGAGAATGCCGAGGGCACGGGCAACGGCGCCCGGATGCTCGGCGGCCCAGCGCAGCTCGGGGAACCAGTAGAGCGCGACCACCAGCGCCAGCGCGACATGCAGGGCGACGCCAGCCCCGGGCCGGTCGAGCGCACCCGCCCGCCGTGCCACGCGGATCGCGACCCGGCCCAGCCACCAGCCGGCAACGAAGATGACCGCCTTCAGCGCGAGAAAGAGCATCCTGCCCGCCGTTCCCGACCCCTGCCGCGACACGAACGCCGGTTCCCGGGCGGGCGCGCGCCCCGCGGCGTCAGCGCCTCACAGACCGTCGAACAGCGCCGTCGAAAGATAGCGCTCGGCAAAGCTCGGCAGGATCGCGACGATGCGCTTGCCCGCCATCCCGGGGCGCTCGGCGATCTCCAGCGCCGCCGCCACGGCCGCCCCGGACGAGATGCCGCCGGGGATGCCCTCCAGCCTGGCCAGGCGCCGGGCCGTCTCGAAGGCGGTCTCGTTCGCGACCGTCAGCACCTCGTCGATCACCCCGCGCTCGAGGACGCCGGGCACGAAGCCCGCGCCGATGCCCTGGATCTTGTGCGGCCCGGGCTGGCCGCCGGAGAGGACCGGGCTGTCCTCGGGTTCGACCGCGACGATGCGCACGTCGGGCTTGCGGGCCTTGAGCACACGCCCCACCCCGGTGATCGTCCCCCCCGTCCCGACACCCGAGATGAAGACGTCGATGTCGCCGCCGGTGTCGGTCCAGATCTCCTCGGCCGTGGTCTCGACATGGACCTGCGGGTTCGCGGGATTCTCGAACTGCTGCGGGATGACCGCATCCGGGATCGTGGCCGCGAGTTCCTCGGCCCGCGCGATAGCGCCGCTCATCCCCTTGGCCGCGTCGGTGAGCTCGAGCTCGGCCCCCAGCAGCGCCAGCATCTTGCGCCGCTCGACCGACATCGATTCGGGCATCACCAGGATCAGCCGGTAGCCCTTGGCGGCGGCCACGAAGGCGAGCGCGATGCCCGTGTTGCCCGATGTCGGCTCGATCAGCGTGGCGCCCGGGCCGATGCGGCCATCGGCCTCCAGCGCCTCGATCATGCTCACGCCGATCCGGTCCTTGACCGATCCGATCGGGTTGAAGAATTCGAGCTTTCCGAGGATGTCCGCCGACACGCCCGCCTCGACGGGAAGGCGCTTGAGGCGCACCAGCGGCGTGGACCCGATCGTCTCGGTGATGCAATCGTAGATCCGCCCGCGCGGCGCAGCCTCGAACATCGCAGTCCCCTCCCTCGTTGGCGCTCGCTCAGATCGTGAAATCCGCGGTCGGCTTCGATCCGTGCGGCACGCCCAGCTCCTGCGCCCGCCGGCACAGGTCCTCCATGGTGATCGAGTCGAGCTTCTCCAGCACCGCATCGCGCGTCTCGGTCCAGAGCGGCTGGATCACCTTCTCGCCCAGTGCGGCCTGGCTCAGCGGCTCGGCGTCGGCCTCGGCATCGATCTGGTCGACGACGCGCACGACATCGCCGACGGTGATCCGCCGCCGCTCCCGCGCCAGGGTGTAGCCGCCCTTGGGGCCGCGCACGCCCTTGAGGATCCCGTGCCGGACAAAGCTCTGCATCACGTGCTCGAGATAGCGCTGCGGAATGCCCTGTCGACTGGTGATCTCCTTCGACTGCACGGGGTCGGGCCGGGCGTTGTAGGCCACGTCCAGCACCGCCTCGAGCGCGAGCATGGTCTTGCGCGACAGTCTCAGCATCGTCCTTGCGCCTCCAGAGTTCCCTGCGTATTTCGCCTCAGCCCCGGCCCGTCGAGCCAAAGCCGCCCGCGCCCCGCACCGTTTCGTCCAGCACCGCCGCGGCCTCGACATCCGCGCGCGTGACCGGCGCGATCACCAGCTGGGCGATGCGCTCGCCATGGCGGATGCGGAAGGTCTCGGGCCCCAGGTTGACCAGCAGGACCCGAAGCTCGCCGCGATAGTCGCTGTCGATCGTCCCGGGCGCGTTCAGCACCGTCACGCCATGGCGCGCGGCCAGCCCCGAGCGCGGCCTCACCTGGCCCTCGAACCCCTCGGGGATCGCCACCGCAAGCCCCGTGGGCACCAGCACGCGCCCCATCTGCGGCAGCGCCAGCCCCGCCGCCCGCTCGCCCGGCATCAGCGAGGCGCGCAGATCCATGCCGGCCGCCCCCGCGGTCTCGTATTGCGGCAATGGCAGCGCCGGGTCGTGATGCTCGAGCCTCGCCACGCGCAGGATCAGCGTCATGCCACGCCCTCCTCCGCCAGGTGCGCGGCGATGCGCGCCGCCAGGCGCCGTGCCACCTCGGCCTTGCTGGCCCGCGGCCATTCCTCGGCCCCCTCGCCGCTGATCAGCGTGACGGCGTTCTCGGCGCCGCCCATGATCCCGGTGCCCGGGCTCACGTCGTTCGCGACGATCCAGTCACAGCCCTTGCGCAGCCGCTTGGCGGTCGCGTTGGCGATGACGTCGTCGGTTTCGGCGGCGAAGCCCACCACCAGGGACGGGCGCGCGCCCGCCGGCAGGCCGCTGATGGTCCTGAGGATGTCCGGGTTCTCGGTCAGCCGAAGCTCGAGGCATTTGCCCGAGCCATCCTTCTTGATCTTCGAGGCGCCCGCGCCCTCGACGCGCCAGTCGGCGACGGCGGCGGCAAAGACCGCGGCCTCGACCGGAAGCGCCGTCTCGACCGCGGCCAGCATGTCGCGCGCGCTTTCGACCGGGACGACCTGCACTCCCACGGGCATCGGCGCGCTGGCAGGGCCCGTGACGAAGACGACCTCGGCGCCCAGCGCTGCCAGCGCCTCGGCGATCGCCGTGCCCTGCGCCCCGGACGAGCGGTTGGCGATGTAGCGCACCGGATCGATCGGCTCGTGCGTCGGCCCCGAGGTGACCAGCACCCGCCGGCCGGCCAGCGGGCCCGCCGGCGCCAGCCGCGCCTCGATCGCGGCGAGGATCTCGGCTGGCTCGGCCATCCGGCCGAACCCGTATTCGCCGCAGGCCATGTCGCCCTCGTTGGGGCCGACCACGCCCACCCCGTCGGCCGCCAGCGTCGCCAGGTTGCGCCGCGTCGCCGCGTGCTCCCACATCCGCACGTTCATCGCGGGCGCGATCAGCACCGGCGTGTCGGTCGCCATCAGAAGCGTCGAGGCCAGGTCGTCGGCATGGCCATGAGCCATCTTGGCCATCAGGTCGGCCGTGGCCGGCGCCACCACCACCAGATCGGCCACGCGCGACAGCTGGATATGGCCCATCTCCGCCTCGGCGGTGAGGTCGAACAGCGCCGTGTGCGCCTTCTCCTCGGCCAGGGCCGCGACGCTCAGGGGCGTCACGAACTGCTCGGCCGCGCGGGTCAGCACCGGGGTCACGGCGCCGCCACACTTGCGCACCAGCCGGATCAGCTCGAGGCACTTGTAGGCGGCGATGCCGCCCCCGATGATCAGCAGGATCCGCTTGCCTTGCACTGACATCCGTCGCGACCTGTTAATCCCGCAACCCGTTATCCTTCGGCAGGGGTTATTATACAAACCCCGCACGAGCCTTGTAGTTTGAAGCGTCACCGCGTTCAACCGTCAAGATCCGCGCCCGAAGGCCCGTCAGGAACGGGGATTTGCGGGGCCCTGCCGCGCTGCCCTACGGCTGGCACGGGGGCGGGCTGTCAGATCAGCCAGGCGATCGCGCCCGCCACCGCGGCACCGGCAAGGAAGGCCAGCAGGCGCGGCCGCAACCCACCTTGCGCCGGCATCTCGCGCACATCCACCGCCAGCGGTCCGCGCAGGCGGCGGGTGCGCATCTCCTCGGCCAGCATCAGCAGTTCCTCGGCGACGCCGGGCAGGCGCGGGCCGAGGCGCGAGATGACCTTGGCCGTCTCGGCCAGGTCCGCCACCACGCGGCGCGGCCCCAGGTTCTCGCGGATCCAGCCCTCGACCACGGGCTTGGCCGCTTCCCAGATATTGGTCCGCGCATCGAGCGACCGCGCGACCCCCTCGACCACCACCATGGTGCGCTGGAGCAGGATCAGCTCGGTCCGCGTCTCCATGCCAAAGCGCTCGGTGTTCTCCAGCAGGTAGGCCAGCAGCTTCGCCATCGAGATCTGGCTCACATCCTGCCCGTGGATCGGCTCGCCGATCGAGCGCAGCGCCTGCGCGAAGGCATCGACATCGCGGTCGGCCGGGACATAGCCCGCCTCGAAATGCACCTCCGACACCCGGCGGTAGTCGCGGGTGATGAAGCCGTAGAGGATCTCGGCGTAATGGCGCCGGGTGATCGCGTCGAGCCGCCCCATGATCCCGAAATCCAGCGCGATCAGCGTGCCGTCGGCGGCCACCCGCAGGTTGCCCTGGTGCATGTCAGCATGGAAGAAGCCGTCGCGCAGCGCGTGGCGCAGGAAGTTTTGGATGATCCGCTCACCAAGGTCCTGGCGGTCGATCCCGGCGGCCTCGATCTGCTCGGGGTCGAGCGGCATGGCATCGACCCATTCGAGCGTCAGCACCCGCCGGCCCGTACCCGGCCAGTAGACCGACGGCACCCGGAAACGGTCGTCATCGACCGAGTTCTCGCGGAACTCGGATGCCGCCGCCGCCTCGAGCCGAAGGTCGAGCTCGGTCATCACGACGCCCTCGAAATGAGCAACGACCGCGGTGGGGCGCAGGCGCCGGGTCTGCGGCACCACCATCTCGAGCGAGCGCGCGATGAAGTAGAAGGCGCCGATGTCTCGGCGGAACTGCGCGCGGATCGAGGGGCGCAGCACCTTGACCGCGACCTTCTCGCCCGTCGGCTTCCAGATCGCCGGATGGACCTGCGCGATCGACGCGGCGGCGACCGGTTCGCCCAGCTCGCCCAGCATGTCCCAGGCGCGGGGGCCGAACTCCTCCTCCAGCGCCGCGCGCGCCTCCTCCAGCGGAAAGGGCGGCAGGCGATCCTGCAGGTAGCGCAGCTGGCCGACGATGGTCTCGCCGACCACGTCGGGCCGGGTCGACAGCACCTGGCCGAACTTCACATAGGCCGGCCCCATGGCCTGCAGCGCGCGCGCCACCGGCGGCAGCCCCGGGTCGCCGTCACGCCCGAACCAGCCGAAGGGAAGCGCGATGGCGCGAATCGCCAGCCGCGGCCAGCCGGTGATCTCGAGCTCATCGAGGATCACCCGCATCGCCCCGGTCCGCTCGAAGGTCGCGCCGGTACGGAAAAGGCGCCACAGATGCGAGACGGGCCCTGCCATGGGTCAGAGACGCCAGCCCGAATGGAGCGCGACGACCCCCATCGAGAGATTGCGATAGGCGACGCGGCCGAAGCCCGCGGCGCGGATCATGGCGGCAAAGCTCTCCTGGTCGGGGAAGCGGCGGATCGATTCGACGAGGTACTGGTAGCTCTCGCGGTCGCCGGTGACCGCCTGCCCCATCGCCGGGATCAGGTTGAAGGAATAGGCGTCGTAGAGCTTCTGCATCAAGGGCACCGGCAGCTGGCTGAACTCGAGGCACAGGAACCGCCCGCCGGGCTTGAGCACGCGGTATGCCTCGGCCAGCGCGTCCTCGACGCGCGTGACGTTCCGGATGCCGAAGGCGATCGTGTAGGCGTCGAAGCTGCGGTCGGGAAAGGGCAGCTTCATCGCGTCGCCGGTGACCCAGTCGAGCCCGTGGATGCCCTGCGCCTCGGCCCGGCGCGCGCCCTCGCGCAGCATCGCCTCGGTCATGTCGCACACGACCGCCTCGCCCTCGCCCTTGAGCCGACGCAGGAAGCGGAACGAGATGTCACCGGTGCCGCCCGCGACGTCCAGCAGCCGCATTCCCGGCCGCGGCGCCAGCCAGTCGATCATCGCGTCCTTCCACAGCCGGTGGACGCCCGCCGACATCAGGTCGTTCATCAGATCGTAGCGCGCGGCGACCGAGGAGAAGACGCCATGCACGCGGCCGGCCTTCTCGTCCTCGGGGATCGTCTGGAACCCGAAATGGGTCTCGCGGGTGCTGTTGTCGCTCATGGGGGCGAGAGATAGCGCAGCCCGCGCGGCAAAGCCACAGGCCCGCGCGGGCCGGATGCGTTTGTCGCAAGGTCGGCCCGCCGCCGCCGCGGGCCACGGGCCGACGGCCGGCTAAGGCGCCCGCTCCCGCGAAGACCATGGTCGTCAGCATGCGTGTCGTCACGCCGGGCAACGCCGGCCCGGCTGCAGACGTCACGTCGGCAGTCATGCGTGTCTCTCCTCCTCTGGGCGCAAGGCGCCTTCCCCCGCACGGCGCTTGATAAAGGGTGGCGTCCGCGCGAAAGAAGGCGGCCGGAACATCGCTCGCGGCGCTGTCGGCCGGCTGCATGGCGGCGCGAGAAATGTTCCAGACCGACGCGACGAGGTGCCCATGCCCGAACTGCCCGAGGTCGAGACGGTCCGCCGCGGGCTCGAGCCCGTGCTTGCCGGGCACCGCCTGTGCGAGGTGGTCCAGCGCCGCGCCGACCTGCGCTGGCCCTTGCCCGAGCGATTCGCCGAGCGCCTGACCGGCCGCCGCGTAGAGGGCCTTGGCCGGCGCGCCAAGACGATTCTGATCGGCCTCGACGACGGCCAGACCTGGCTCGTCCACCTCGGCATGACCGGCCGCGTGCTGATCGGCGACCGGATGCTGGGCGAGTTCCATCACCAGACCCCCGAGCCGGGCCCGCACGACCACGTGATCCTGACCACCGACGCGGGCATCCGCATCGTCTACAACGACGCGCGCCGCTTCGGGGCGATGGACCTGTGGCCGACCGGCGACCTCGCCACCCATCCCTGGCTCGCCCGCCTGGGCCCCGAGCCCCTCGGCAATGATTTCTCGGCGCCGGTGCTGGCGGCGCGGCTCGCAGGCAAGATGACCCCGATCAAGGCCGCACTGCTCGACCAGCGCGTGGTGGCGGGGCTTGGCAACATCTATGTCTGCGAGGCGCTCCACCGGGCGGGGATCCACCCGGGGCGCATCGCCGGCTCGGTCTCCGCGCGGCGCATCGACAGGCTGGTGCGCGAGATCCGAGCGACGCTGGCCGAGGCGATCGCCGCCGGCGGATCCAGCCTGCGCGACTACCGCCAGGCCGACGGCGAGCTCGGCTATTTCCAGCACAGCTTCCTCGCCTATGACCGCGAGGGCACGACCTGCCGGCAGCCCGGCTGCGGCGGCACGATCCGCCGGATCGTGCAGTCCGGACGCTCGACCTTCTACTGCCCCAAATGCCAGCGCTGAGCCCGCCGGGCTTGATCGTCCGCCCATCGGGGGCTAAACCCCCGGCGCGGCGCCGCGAGGCCGACCGACACAAAGCCGGAGAACCCCGATGGCCTACGAGAACATCATCGTCGAGAAACGCGAGCACGTCGCGCTGATCCGACTGAACCGCCCGAAGGCGCTCAACGCGCTGAACTCCGCGCTGATGCGCGAGCTGGGCGATGCGCTGGTCAAGGCCGATGCCGACGAGGATGTCGGCGCGATCGTGATCACCGGGTCCGAGAAGGCCTTCGCCGCCGGCGCCGACATCAAGGAGATGCGGCCCAAATCCTTCGTCGACGTCTATCGCGAGGATTTCATCACCTCCGAGTGGGAAGCGGTGACGCGCGTGCGCAAGCCGGTGATCGCCGCGGTCGCGGGCTACGCGCTGGGCGGCGGCTGCGAGCTTGCGATGATGTGCGACTTCATCCTGGCGGCCGACACGGCCAAGTTCGGCCAGCCCGAGATCAACCTGGGCGTGATGCCCGGCGCCGGCGGCACCCAGCGTCTGACCCGCTTCGTCGGCAAGTCGACGGCGATGGAGATGAACCTCACCGGCCGCTTCATGGACGCGGCCGAGGCCGAGCGCAAGGGCCTCGTCAGCCGGATCGTGCCGGCCGACGAGCTGGTCGAGGAAGCCGTCGCCACCGCCTCGAAGATCGCCGACAAGGCGCCCTATGCCGTGATGGCCACCAAGGAGGCGGTGAACCGCGCCTACGAGACCACGCTGGCCGAGGGCGTGCGATTCGAGCGGCGCATGTTCCACGCGCTTTTCGCCACCGAGGACCAGAAGGAAGGCATGGATGCCTTCGTCGAGAAGCGCACGGCCCAGTTCCGCGGCCAGTGAGCGGCGCAGACGGGCAGTTGACGCGCAGGCGGGTTTGAGCTAGAGACGCCGCTCACCCGGAATCGAGGATACGGACGACGACGATGGCCAATAATCCGCAGGCAAAGAAGCGGGCGCGTCAGACGCTCAAGCGCACCGAAATCAACAAGGCGCGCCGCTCGCGGATTCGCACCTTCCTCCGCAAGGTCGAGGAGGCGATCGCGACCGGCAACCAGCAGACCGCGCTCGCGGCCCTGCAGGCTGCACAGCCCGAGGTGATGCGCGGCGTGACCAAGGGCGTCCTGCACAAGAACACCGCCAGCCGGAAGATCTCGCGCCTGCATCACCGGATCGGCAAGCTCTCCGCCTGACGCGCGCCTGTGACCGCTCGGTAACGCAACGCCGCCCCCCAAGGGCGGCGTTTTTGCATCATTGTCACGGATCTGAAATGTTCCCGTTTCAGACCAGTTGCCGGAACGCCGACTCATTCGCTAGGGTTCGGGTGCTGGTATTCCAGCCAGCACTTAATCACATTTAATACTGGATCTGCCGCGCGCGCCTTTGCTCTATTGGTGCGTCTATTCTTATGCGTTTCTTAACGATGATGGTTTATTACTTTTTTACACTACGGAATTTCTGACCCGATCGGGTCGGATTCCTGTTGCTCCGAATCTTGGCCGGCGCTTAGTTCGGTCTGGCATTCAGAGACAGAAACGGACAGGGCAGGGACGATGGCAGAGCAGGCAGGCGTTACAGTGGATGCGGTTGATCCGGACCACGCCTGGCGCCTGCTTGAGGGTGACCCCACTGCACAGCTGATCGACGTCCGCACCCGGGCGGAATGGAGCTTCGTCGGACTGCCCGACCTCTCCACGCTCGGGCGCCAGGTCTGGCCGATCGAGTGGCTCACTTTTCCCGCGATGGCACCCAATCCGGACTTCCTCGACGCGGTGGCCGAGGCGCTTGACCGCAACGAGGAAGGAATGCCGTCGCGCCTGTTCTTCATCTGCCGCTCGGGCGCGCGGTCGCTTTCGGCCGCGCGGGCAGTGGCGGAGGCCTTCGGCGCGAAGACGGGACTCGCGCGCTGCACGAATGTCGCCGAGGGATTCGAGGGCGATCTCGATGCCAGCGGGCATCGCGGCGCGGTGAACGGATGGAAGATGCGCGGCCTGCCCTGGCGGCAGAACTGAGATCGAATCGGGGGCCGGCCCGCACACCCGGCACAGGTCATCGGGACGCGAAGATCCCGTCACGGAGGGAACATGGAACCGGGGAGCCACCACGCGCGATAACATGATACCGCCACCCCACGGCAATCGTGTCGGCGGCAAGCCCGATGGGGCCTTGGGGAAGAGCGGGCGTGGAACCCCGGGTGGCGGTGCGGCAACGGCACCGTCGAACCGAAAGGAAGGAGCCCGGCACCGGGCGAATCGTCCGGTGTGCGAATGTCAGTTGTCACGCCATTCCGTTTCAGGCGCGGGATGGCGGGGGGGAACGGTGATAAGGCCGGGCAAACCGGCCAGGAACGAACAACTCAGAGCCCGCGACAGAGACGGGCCGATGGCGAGGCGAGAGCAGGCGAAGGAGTACGTGGGAAGTCGGGGGCGGGAAATGCCGTTGCAGCAGAGGAGCGGGGCCATGACGAGCGCCGGAGGCGGGCTTGACGAGGTCTGGCGCGATGTTCTGGTCGTGGCGCGTCGGGAATTCGGCGAGAAGGCGGTCGAGCAGTGGCTCGACCAGGTGACCCTCGCCAGCGTGACGCGCGATCTTGCGACCCTCGAAGCCCCGACGCGCTTCCTCGCCGACTGGATCGAGCGCAACTTCGGCCAGGCGTTGGTGCGCATGATCGGTCAGGCTGATCCCGCGGTGCGCCGCGTCCAGGTCACCGTGCGCGAGCGCGCGCCGCGCCGCGAGCCGTCCGCCCCGGTCGAGATGTTCACCCCGGCGCCCGAGACCGAGCGCGGCCTCAACTCGGCGCCGCTCGACCCGCGCTTCACCTTCGACAGCTTCGTGGTGGGCAAGCCGAACGAGCTTGCCCACGCCGCCGCGCGCCGCGTGGCCGAATGCCCCGATGCCAGCTTCAACCCGGTTTTCCTGCATGGCGGGGTCGGTCTCGGCAAGACGCACCTGATGCACGCCATCGCCGCGCATCTCCAGGCGTCCCGGCCCGGCGTGAAGGTGCTCTACCTCTCGGCCGAGCAGTTCATGTACCGCTTCATCCAGGCGCTGCGCTTCCGCGACACCATCACCTTCAAGGAGCAGTTCCGCTCGGTCGACGTGCTGATGGTCGACGACGTGCAGTTCATCGCCGGCAAGGACTCGACCCAGGAAGAGTTCTTCCACACCTTCAACGCCCTGATCGACCAGAAGAAGCAGATCGTCATCTCGGGCGACAGCTCGCCCGACCGGATCGAGGGGATCGAGGAGCGCATCCGCTCGCGCCTGCAATGGGGGCTGGTGGTGGACATCCACCCGGCGGATTACGAGCTGCGCCTCGGCATCCTGCACTCCAAGGCCGAGCGCATCATGGCGACGCATCCCGAGATCGTGCTCGACCCCAAGGTGCTCGAGATGCTGGCGCACCGGATCAACTCGAATGTCCGCGTGCTCGAGGGCGCGCTGACCCGGCTGGTCGCCTTCGCCTCGCTGGTTGGCCGGCGCATCGATCTCGACATGGCGCAGGAATGCCTCGCCGACCTGCTCCGCGCCGCCGAACGCAAGGTGACGATCGAGGAAATCAAGCGCCGCGTCGCCGACCATTACAACCTGCGGCTCTCGGATCTCGTCTCGGCACGACGCGCGCGCGCCGTCGCCCGGCCGCGACAGGTCGCCATGTACCTCGCCAAGAACCTCACCTCGAAGAGCCTGCCCGAGATCGGCAGGGGCTTCGGCGGCCGCGACCACACCACCGTGATTCATGCGGTCAAGAAGATCGAGGCGCTGCGCGAGAGCGACAGCCAGCTTTCCGAGGATGTCGAGCTTCTGCGGCGTATGTTGGAGGCCTGAGCCCCTCTACCCCCTGCATCTTGTGGCATTCTGCCATTGATCCCGCCCCGGATTTGACTAGTCTGGGTGTCCCGAAAAAGACGGCCGGGCGGCCTTGAGAGGCCGCACTTGCGACGGAATGGATCACGCGATGAAGGTCTCGATCGAACGCGCCCAGCTTCTCAAGGCGATGAGCCGCGCCCAGGGCGTGGTCGAGCGCAAGAACACCATCCCGATCCTCGCGAACGTTCTGGTCGAGGCCGAGGGCAGCACCGTCAGCCTGCGCGCGACCGACCTCGACATCGAGGTCATCGAGCGCCTGCCGGCGATGGTCGAACAGGCCGGCGCCACCACCGTGGCCGCGCATCTGCTATTCGAGATCGTGCGCAAGCTGCCCGAGGGCGCGCAGCTCCAGCTGATCTCCGACACCGCCTCGGGCCGGCTCGACGTGATCGCGGGCCGCTCGCGCTTTTCGTTGGCGACGCTCCCGCGCGAGGATTTCCCCGTGATGGCCTCGAGCGAGTACCAGGTGTCCTACGCCGCCCCGGTACCGGCACTGCGCCGCATCTTCGACAAGTCGCAGTTCGCCGTCTCGACCGAGGAGACTCGCTATTACCTCAACGGCGTCTACCTCCATGTCGCCGAGGGTGCCGAGGGCAAGGTGCTGCGCGCGGTGGCGACCGACGGCCACCGCCTCGCGCGCATCGACATGCCCCTGCCCGACGGCGCCGAGGGCGCGCCCGGCGTGATCGTGCCGCGCAAGACCGTGGGCGAACTGCGCAAGCTTCTCGAGAACGACGACGCCGAACTCACCATCTCGGTCTCGGAGACCAAGATCCGCTTCTCCGTCGATGCGCTCGTGCTCACTTCGAAGGTGATCGACGGCGCTTTCCCCGACTACAGCCGCGTGATCCCGACCGCCAACAACCGCAAGATGGAGGTTGACGCCAAGGAGTTCGCCAAGGCCGTCGACCGCGTCGCCACCGTCAGCCAGGAACGCTCGCGCGCGGTCAAGCTCGCGCTCGACCACGACCGGCTCGCGCTCTCGGTCAACTCGCCCGAGGCCGGCAGCGCCGCCGACGAGCTGACGGTCGCTTATGACGACGAGGCCCTCGAGATCGGCTTCAACGCGCGCTACCTGCTCGAGATCGCCGGGCAGATCGACCGCGAGAACGCGGTGTTCATGTTCGCGGACGCGGGCGCGCCCACCCTGGTGCGCGAGGGCGAGGACCTGTCGGCCGTCTATGTCGTGATGCCGATGCGGGTCTGACGCGGCCACCGCGCATCCGTGACCGCCCCGCTCGCCGGGCGGAACCGGGCGCGGGCGAGCGCGCCGAGGGCCAGCCCGGGACCCGGCCATGACCCGATCAGCCATTCTCACCCTCAGGCTCGGCCGTTTTCGCTCCTACGACGCGGCTGCGATCGAGACCGGCGGCACCTCGGTCGCGCTGCACGGGCCGAATGGCGCGGGCAAGACGAATATCCTCGAGGCCGTCTCGATGCTCTCGCCCGGCCGCGGCCTGCGCCGCGCCGGGGCGGACGAGCTTGCCCATCGCGGGGGCCCCGGCTGGCGCATCCGCGCCGAGGTCGAGACACCGGGCGGCGAGGTCGAGATCGTGACCGGCGTCGAGGATCTCCAAGACACCCGCCGCACCGTCGCGATCGACGGCAAGCCCGCGCCGCAGACGCGGCTGGCCGAGCTCTTCGGCATGATCTGGCTCACCCCGGCGATGGACCGGCTGTGGATCGAGGGGGCGACCGAGAGGCGCCAGTTCCTCGACCGGCTGACCATGGGATTCACGCCCTCGCATGCCGAGGCCGCCAGCGGCTACGAGAAGGCCATGCGCGCGCGAAACCGCCTGCTGCGCGAGCCGCCCTGGGACGCCGCCTGGCTCGACGGGATCGAGGCCCAGATGGCCCGCCACGGCGCGCGCATCGCCCGCGCCCGGGCGGACGCGCTGACCCGCCTGATTGCCGCCCAGGACAGGGCGCAGACATTGTTTCCGCGGGCCGAACTGTCTATTCTCGGGGCCATGGAAACCCGCTTTCATCAAGCCCTTGCCACGGCGGGCGACACCGACACGCTGGAGGCTGAGGAAGCGGCGGAACTGGCGCGCAGGCTGGCCGCGGGACGGACGCGCGACGCGGCCGCGGGACGCACGCTCGACGGGCCGCACCGGTCGGATCTCGAGGCAGTCTATGCCAGCAAGGCGATGCCGGCGCGGGCCTGCTCGACGGGCGAGCAGAAGGCGCTCCTGATCTCGCTGGTGCTGGGCCATGCCCGGGCGATCGCCGAGACCACCGGAGCCGCGCCGATCCTGCTGCTCGACGAGGTGGCGGCCCATCTCGACGAGGGCCGCCGGCGCGCGCTCTACGCCGAGATCCGCGCCCTCGGCGCGCAGGTCTGGATGACCGGCACCGGCCCCGAGCTGTTCGACGGGCTGGAGGGCGCGCGGCAGTTCGCGGTCTCGGAAACCGATGGGATCTCACGCCTCGCCGCGGCCTGACCGCGGCGGGACCACGAACCACAACAACATGCAGGTCAGGACCTGACAGATGGCAGAGAACGGGCAGAACGGCGAAGACTACGGCGCAGAGTCGATCAAGGTGCTCAAGGGCCTCGAGGCCGTGCGCAAGCGTCCGGGCATGTATATCGGCGACACCGATGACGGCTCGGGCCTGCACCACATGGTCTACGAGGTCGTCGACAATGCGATCGACGAGGCGCTGGCGGGCTATGCCGACCACGTGAAGGTGGTGCTGCACGCCGACGGCTCGGTCTCGGTCACCGACAACGGCCGCGGCATCCCGACCGACATCCACCCGGAGGAGGGCGTCTCGGCCGCCGAGGTCATCATGACCCAGCTGCATGCGGGCGGAAAGTTCGACCAGAACAGCTACAAGGTCTCGGGCGGCCTGCACGGCGTCGGCGTCTCGGTGGTCAACGCGCTCTCCGACTGGCTCGAGCTGACGATCTGGCGCGGCGGCAAGGAGCACCAGGCCCGCTTCGAGCGCGGCGAGACGGTCAAGCACCTGGCCGAGACCGGTGATGCGGGCGACCAGCGCGGCACCCGGGTGCGCTTCCTCGCCGCGACCGACACGTTCTCGAACATCGACTACAGCCTCAAGACGCTCGAGCACCGGCTGCGCGAGCTCGCCTTCCTCAATTCCGGCGTGCGCATCATCCTGCGCGACCAGCGCCATGCCGACGCGGTCGAGCAGGAGCTGTTCTACGAGGGCGGCGTCGAGGCCTTCGTGCGCTGGCTCGACCGCTCCAAGCAGCCGCTGATCGGCGCGCCCATCGTGGTGCAGGGCGAGCGCGACGGCATCACCGTGGACGCGGCGCTGTGGTGGAACGACGGCTACCACGAGAACATGCTCTGCTTCACCAACAACATCCCCCAGAAGGACGGCGGCGCCCACCTCGCCGGCTTCCGCGGCGCGCTCACCCGCACGATCAACGCCTATGCCGCGTCCTCGGGGCTGGCGAAGAAGGAGAAGATCAGCTTCACCGGCGACGACGCGCGCGAGGGCCTGACCTGCGTGCTGTCGGTCAAGGTGCCCGATCCCAAGTTCAGCTCGCAGACCAAGGAGAAGCTCGTCTCCTCCGAGGTCCGCCCCGCGGTCGAGAGCCTGATGGCCGAGAAGCTGGCCGAGTGGTTCGAGGAGCACCCGGCCGACGCGCGCGAGATCGTCGGCAAGATCGTCGAGGCGGCACTGGCCCGCGAGGCCGCGCGCAAGGCGCGCGAGCTCACGCGGCGCAAGACCGCGATGGACGTGGCGTCGCTGCCCGGCAAGCTCGCCGACTGCCAGGAGAAGGACCCCGCCAAGTCCGAGCTCTTCATCGTCGAGGGCGACTCGGCCGGCGGCTCGGCCAAGCAGGGCCGCTCGCGTGCCAACCAGGCGGTGCTGCCGCTGCGCGGCAAGATCCTCAACGTCGAGCGCGCACGCTTCGACAAGATGCTGTCGAGCCAGGAGATCGGGACGCTGATCACGGCGCTTGGCACCGGCATCGGGCGCGAGGAGTTCAACCTCGCCAAGCTGCGCTATCACAAGATCATCATCATGACCGACGCCGACGTCGACGGCGCCCATATCCGCACGCTGCTGCTGACCTTCTTCTATCGCCAGATGCCCGAGCTGATCGAGGCAGGGCACCTCTTCATCGCCCAGCCGCCGCTCTACAAGGTCACCCGGCGCGGCCAGTCGGTCTACTGCAAGGACGAGCGCGGGCTCGAGGACTACCTGATCCGCGAGGGCATCGAGGGCGCGACCCTGATCCTCGGCTCGGGCGAGCAGATCGCCGGCGCCGACCTGATCCGCCTCGTGGAGGAGGCGCGCCGGGTGAAGGGCGTGCTCAACGCCTTCCCGGCCAGCTATCCGCGCTTCATCCTCGAACAGATGGCGATCGCGGGGGCGATGGCGCCCGGCGTCACGCCCGACGCGGCGGCTTCCGTCGCCCAGCGCCTCGACGCGCTGGCGCCCGAGACCGAGCGCGGCTGGCAGGGCGACGTGACTGCGGATGGCGGCGTGCGCTTCACCCGCGTGCTGCGTGGCGTGGCCGAGACGCGTTCGGTCGACGCCTTCGCGCTCAGGGCCGCCGAGGCCCGGCGGCTGGCGGAACTGGGTCCGGCGCTGGCCGAATCCTACGCGACGCCGGCGCGCCTCGCACGCAAGGACCGCGAGGTGGCGATCCGCGCGCCGTCCGAGCTGCTCGACGTCATCATGGCCGAGGGCGAGAAGGGGCTCACCCTGCAGCGCTACAAGGGCCTGGGCGAGATGAACGCCGACCAGCTCTGGGAGACGACGCTCGACCCCGAGGCCCGCACGCTCCTGCAAGTGCGCATCGAGCACATGGCGGATGCCGACGAGATCTTCTCCAAGCTGATGGGCGACGTGGTCGAGCCGCGGCGCAACTTCATCCAGGAGAACGCGCTCTCGGTCGCGAACCTCGACATCTGACGCGCAACGCCTGATCCCCGGCGCACGTCCGCGACGACATCCGCCGCTGGGGCGCAAGACGCCGCCCCTCGACGCCGCCATGCTCGCGGCGTCAGGACGGGGAGATCGGCATGTCTGAGAGCGCGGAAGCCGGGGTCGTGCGCGAGCGCAGCGGGGTCGGCCTGATCCTGTTCGCGATGCTCTGCTTCGCGGTGCAGGACGCGACCGTGAAGGCGATCGCGGCCGACGTCTCGCTCTGGCAGCTGCAGGCGATCCGCTCGGCGGCGACGGTCGCGATCCTCGCCTTCGCCGGGCGCGTGCTGCTCGGCCGCCAGCCGCTTCTGCCGTCGCGCTGGCGCTGGCCGCTGATCCGCTCGGGCTTCATGGCGGGGGCGTATCTCTTCTTCTACGCCTCGCTGCCCTTCCTCTCGCTGACCCAGGCGGTCTCGGCCTTCTTCATCGGGCCGCTGCTGATCACGCTCCTCGCCGCACTGATCCTCGGCGAGAAGATCGGGCCGCGGCGGCTCGTTGCCGTCGTCGCGGGCTTCGCGGGCGTCGTCCTGATCGTCCGGCCCGGCGCCGCCGACATCCAGCTCGCCGCCTTCCTGCCGCTCGTCGCCGCGGTCTGCTATGCGCTCGGCGTCATCACCACGCGCTGGCGCTGCGTCGGTGAAAGCTCGCTTTCCCTGACGATGACGCACAACCTGCTCTACACGGGCATCGGTTTGGCGGGGCTGGCGCTGGTGCCACTGCTGCCGATTGCGGTCGAGACGCGGGCGAACCTCGCCTTCGTCACCACCGGCTGGCACCCCGTCGGCCTCGCGGTCCTCGCGGCGATGCTGGCGACCGCGCTCACCCACGTCGGCGGCATGATGTCGAGCATCAGCGCCTATCGCCGCGACGAGGCGAGCCGCATCGCGCCCTTCGAATACAGCTATCTCGCCATCATGCCGGCCTTCGACCTTGCCTTCTGGGGCGTCGAGCCGCGCGTCGAGACGCTGGCCGGCATGGCGCTGATCGCGGGTTCGGGTGCGTTCGTGGCCTGGCGCGAGGGGCGCCCGGCACGGCCGCGCGTGGTGCCTCGGGCCGATGTGCCGTGGACAACGCCCGAGGATGACGCCAAATAGGCTCCCCATGAGCGAGAAAGACAGCCCCCGCGCGCTCCTGCGCGCCATGTTCGACGCGGCCGTCGCGGCCGCCGACCCGATGGCCATGCTGGCGCGTCACCTTCCGGAGAGGCCCCGGGGCCGCACCGTGGTCGTCGGTGCCGGCAAGGCCTCGGCCCGCATGGCCGAGGCGCTCGAGGCGGCCTGGGACGGCCCGCTTTCGGGCATCGTCATCACGCGCTACGGCCATGCCTGCCCGACGCGGCAGATCGAGATCGTCGAGGCCTCGCATCCCGTGCCGGACGAGGCCGGTCGGCGCGGCGCCGAGCGCGTGCTCGAGGCCGTGCAGGGCCTGACCGAGGACGATCTCGTGATCGCCCTGATCTCGGGCGGCGGCTCGGCCCTGATGACCCTGCCCGCCGGCGACATCACGCTGGCCGAGAAGCAGGCCGTCAACAAGGCGCTCCTGGCCTGCGGCGCGGCGATCGGCGAGATGAACGTCCTGCGCAAGCACCTCTCCGCCATCAAGGGCGGCCGGCTCGCGGCCGCGGCACATCCCGCGCGGCTCGTCGGCTTGCTGATCTCGGACGTGCCCGGCGACGATCCGGCGGTGATCGCCTCGGGCCCGACCGTGGGCGAGCGCTCGACCCCCGAGGACGCCCGCGCCATCGTCCGCCGCTTCGGGCTCGAGCTGCCCGCCAGCGTCACGCGCCACCTCGCGGCCACGGCGGGCTGCCCGGCGCCCGGCGATCCCCGCCTCGCGCGCACCGAGAACCACGTCATCGCCGCGCCGCAGCTGTCGCTCGAGGCGGCGGCCGAGGTCGCGCGCAAGGCCGGCGTCGCCCCCCTGATCCTCGGCGACAGCCTCGAGGGCGAGGCGCGCGAGGTCGGCAAGGTGATGGCGGGCATCGCGCAGCAGGTGCTGACCCACGGCCAGCCGCTGCCGCGGCCCTGCGTCCTGCTCTCGGGCGGCGAGACCACGGTGACGCTGCGCGGCAAGGGACGCGGCGGGCGCAATGTCGAGTTCCTGCTGGCGCTTGCCGTCGCGCTCGACGGCCGGCCGGTCTATGCGCTGGCAGGCGATACCGACGGTGTCGACGGCGCCGAGGAGATCGCGGGCGCCATCGCCACCCCCGACACGCTGGCGCGCGCCCGCGCCGCGGGGCTCGACCCGCGGGCCGAGCTTGCCGACAACAACGCCCATGCCTTCTTCGAGGCGCTGGGCGACCAGGTCGTCACCGGCCCGACGCTGACCAACGTCAACGACTTCCGCGCGATCCTGATCCCCTGACGGCGCGGCCCGCGCGCCGCCCGATGAGCCCGTCAGATCAGCCCGTCATAGGCCCGGCGCGGGATCTCGACCTCGATCACGGTGAAGCGGTCGGCGGCCAGCGCGTCCTCCAGCGCAGGCCCAGCCTCGCCGGGGCCGCGCACGGTGACGCCGATGCCGCCGAACAGGCGCGCAAGCCCCGCGAAATCGGTGCGCCCGAAATCGACCCCGGCGTTCTGCAAACCTTCCTTGCGCTGCTTGAGCTCGATCAGCGCCAGCGAGCGGTCGACGAACACGACGACGACCACGGGCGCGCCGGAATCGCGTAGCGTCGCAAGCTCGCCCAGCACCATCTCGGCGCAGCCATCGCCCATGAAGGCAACCGCCGGGCGCCCGGGATCGGCGATGCGGTGACCCAGCGCCAGCGGCAGCGCGCAGCCCATGGTGCACAACCCCGTCGACTGGATCAGCGCGCGCGGCCGGCGAGCGAAGAAGTGCTGGCTCAACAGGATGCGGTGCGCGCCGCTGTCGACGCTCGCCACCGCATCCGCCGGCAGAACCGCCAGCATCTCGGCCATCGCGTGGTCGGGCCCCCAGCTCCCGCGCGGGCGGAACGCCTCGATCAGCTCGGCCCGCACCCGGCCCGGCGTGCCGCAGGCCCAGAGATCCGTGCCCGCCGGTCCCAGCGCCGCCAGCCCGCCCGCGACCGAACAGAGCCACGAGAGGCCGGCGCGATGCATGTCATGGGTGTTCGGCGCATGGGCGAACTCGATCGCCTTGCCCGGCTCCCACGGATCGCGCCAGCCGACGCGCATCTCGATCGGATCGTAGCCGGCCAGGATCACGAGGTCCGCCGCCTCGAACAGCGGCAGCAGGATCGCGTCGGATTTCGGGCTCAGCCCGTGACCGCCGAGGCAGAGCGGGTGGTCCTCGGGCAGCACGCCCTTGGCCTTGTAGGTGGTGACCACCGGGATGCCCTGCGCCTCGGCGAAACCGCGCAGCGCTTCGGGACCGCCCGCCTCGTTCAGCACGTCGAGCCCGGCAAGGATCACCGGCCGGCGCGCCGCCGCCAGCATCGCGCGCGCACGGTCGAGCGCGGGCCCCCCGGCCGGCGCGCTCGGCGCCACCGCCGCTGGCATCGCCTCGCGCGGTGCGGGCTGCGCGGCGCCGGCCACGCGGATCGGCAGGTCGATATGGACAGGTCCGGGGCGGCCGGACTGCGCGATCCTGATCGCCTTCTCGATCATCACGTCGATGGCGCCGTCGGCCGCCGTGAAGCTTGCCTTGCAGACCTGCCGGAACACGGCGCCATGGTCGAACACCTGGTGAGTGTAGGACATCGCCACCGCGGGATCGACCATGCCCGAGATCACGATCAGCGGGACACGGTCCTGCTCGGCATTCGCCACCACGTTGAAGGCGTTCGCGACCCCCGGCCCCACCGTCGCTACCAACACACCCGGCGCGCCGGTCGCGTGCCACGCGCCCTCGGCCATGAAGCCGGCCGCGTTCTCGTGGCGGGCCAGCTCGAACCGGATCCCGGCGCGTTCCAGCGCGTCGATCAGGGTCAGCACCTCGCCGCCGGGGATGCCGAATGCGTGGCGCACGCCGGCGGCGTGCAGGCGGCTTGCGATGATGTCGGCGGCGTTCATGGGCGCGGGCTCCTGCGGGGTCACGTCGCCCGGTCTAGCAGAGCCCGCGCGAGGGAACAGCCCGGATCACGACAGCTTGCGCCAGGGATCCGGCGCAGCCGCCGCCGTGGCCTCAGTCGCCGTCGAAATCGCAGAGCGTGAGCACCTCGACGCCCAGCTCGCGCAGCCGTGCCGACCCGCCCAGGTCCGGCAGGTTCACCACGAAGGCGGCGGCGACGATGTGCCCGCCCAGCCGCTCGATCAGCTTGACGCCGGCCACGGCGGTGCCGCCCGTCGCCAGCAGGTCGTCGACCAGCAGCACCCGCGCCCCGGGGTCGAAGGCGTCATGGTGGATCTCGACGATCGCCTCGCCGTATTCCAGCGAATAGGCCTCGGCGATGGTGCCGCCCGGGAGCTTGCCCTTCTTGCGGATGGGCACGAAGGGAAGGCCCAGCTTGTAGGCCACCGCGCCGCCCAGGATGAAGCCGCGCGCATCCATCGCGGCAACCGTGGTCAGGCGGTCCTCGGTGAAGGGATTGGCCAGCGCGTCCACCGCCTGCCGGAACCCGGTGGGATCGCTGAACAGCGTCGTCACGTCGCGAAACTGCACGCCCGGGATGGGGAAGTCCGGGATGGTGCGGATGTAGTCCTTGATCGCGCGCGTCTCGCTCATCGTGCCCCCCTTTGCTGCGGCGGCGCGATCATACTGGCGCGCGACAGAAACTCAACGTCCGGGCGGCGATTGTTGCCGCGCGGGATATGTGCGCTGATCGCGTTGACAGCCGTGCGAGGGCCTCGCAAGCTGCCAGCATTCCGCGCCTTCGCGGCCCGACGAGACAGGGAGACCCCCGCTGCCGCAGCCACGCGCCCTCCGGACCGCCGCGACATGCGAGGTTTGCGACCTGCAGCACCTGGGCCTTTGCCAGGCCCTCGACGAGGGCACGATCGACGCGCTCCGCGCGATCGCGCGCCGCCGCATCTTCGCGCCGCAGGCGCAGATCATCGCCGAGGGCAGCCGCCCGCGCGAAGTGCACATGCTGCGATCGGGCATCGTGCGGCTTTCCAAGCTGCTGCCGGACGGGCGCGAGCAGATCGTCGGCCTGCTCCAGCCCAGCGACTTTCTCGGTTGCGCCTTCTCCGAGTCGTGCAAGTTCACCGCGACGGCGCTGCGCGAGACCGAGCTGTGCAGCTTCGACAAGGCGGGCTTCGAGGCGCTCTTGCTGGCCCACCCCAGCCTCGAGCACGCCTTCCTGAAGGAGGTTCTGACCGAGCTCGACGCCGCGCGGGACTGGATGGTCGTGCTGGGCAGCAAGTCCGGCCTCGAGCGCGTAGCGAGCTTCCTCGCGCTGGTGATCAACCGCGCTGACAGGCTTGGCTGCCCGCACAGCCGCAAGGGCATCCGGCCGGTCTACGAGCTGCCGCTCACCCGGGTCGATATCGGCAGCTTCCTCGGCCTCTCGCTCGAAACCGTAAGCCGGCAGGTCTCGAAACTCGCCAGCGAGGGCGTGATCGAGCTGCTCGACCCGCGCCGCTTCCGCATCCTCGACGCTACCCGCCTGCGCGAGCTCTCGGCAAGCGGCCTGAGCGAGGTGGGGTAGGACGCATGCGCCGCCCCCGCACCAAACGATGCACGTCAGTGTATTTTATTTATTTTCAATAATTTGACCCCGTTTTCACGCGTGAAAACGGGGCCGTCCGCCTGGCTTGCCCGCCTCAGAAGACGAGCGCCTTGGCCTCCTGCACCTGCGGCAGCGCCCGGATCTCGTCCAGGGTTTCGGGCGAGAGCGCCTCGTCCACGCCCATCAGCGTGATCGCGTCGCCCCCCTTCTCGGACCGTCCCAGCGCAAAGGTCGCGATGTTGATGCCCAGCTTGCCGGTGGTCATGCCCAGCGCGCCGATGAAGCCGGGCTGGTCGGTGTTGACCGTGTAGAGCATGTTCGGCTGCGGCTCGGCCTCCATCCCGATCCCCTTGATCTGGATGAAGCGCGGCTTGCCGTCCGAGAACAGCGTCGCCGCGACGGACCGGGTCTTCTTCGCCGTCGTCACCAGCAGGCGCATATAGGTGCCGTATGCGCCCTGGGCGTCCTTGCGGGTCTCGGCAATGTTGATGCCCCGCTCGCGCGCCAGCACCGGCGCCGAGACCATGTTGACCCCGCCCTCGCCCATCTGGGGGGTGAGCAGCGCCGCCGTCAGCGCCGCCGTCAGCGGCTTGAGGTTCAGCTCGCCCACGCGGCCCACGAACTCGATCTCGATCTCGGTGATCGGCTCCTCGGTCAGCTGGCCGGCGAAGCTTCCCAGCACCTCGGCGCAGCGCACCCAGGGCTTGAGGATCGGCGCTTCCTCGGCGGTGATCGAGGGCGCGTTGATCGCGTTCGAGATGGCGCCGTAGTTCAGGTAGTCCGACATCTGCTCGGCGATCTGCAGGGCGACGTTCTCCTGCGCCTCGCTGGTGGCCGCGCCCAGGTGCGGAGTGACCACCACGTTGTCGAGCCCGAAGAGCACGTTCTCCTTGGCCGGCTCGACCGAGAACACGTCGAAGGCCGCGCCCGCGAGGTGACCCTCGCGCACCGCGTCGGCCACCGCTTCCTCGTCCACCAGCCCACCGCGGGCGCAATTGATCAGCCGCGCGCCCTTCTTCATCTTCGCGATCCGCTCGCGGCTCAGCAGGTTGGCGGTCTTTTCGGTCTTGGGCAGGTGCAGCGTCACGAAATCGGCGCGGGTCAGGAGGTCGTCGACCTCCTCGATCTTCTCGACGCCCAGTTCGCGCGCCCGGGTCTCGCTCAGGAAGGGATCATAGGCGATCACCTTCATCCGAAGACCGCAGGCGCGGCTCGCGACGACCGATCCGATGTTGCCGCAACCGATCACGCCCAGCGTCTTGCCGGTGATCTCGACCCCCATGAACCTCGATTTCTCCCACTTGCCGGCATGGGTCGAGGCATTCGCCGCCGGGATCTGCCGGGCCAGCGCGAACATCATCGCGATCGCGTGCTCGGCGGTGGTGATCGAGTTGCCGAACGGCGTGTTCATCACCACGATGCCGCGCGAGGACGCCGCCGCGAGGTCGATGTTGTCGACGCCGATGCCCGCGCGGCCGATCACCTTGAGATTGCTGGCGCGCGCGATGATCTCGGCGGTGGCCTTGGTCGCCGACCGGACGGCGAGGCCGTCATAGTCGCCGATGATCTCGGCGAGGCGGGCGGGATCCTTTCCCAGCGCCGGCTGGAAATCGACCTCGATCCCGCGGTCGCGGAAGATGGCGACGGCCTGGTCGGAAAGCGCGTCGGAAATCAGAACCTTTGGCATCTCGTCTATCCTGTCTCGGAGCGCCGGCGCGGCTGCGCGCGCGGACGGTCGGCTCCATATGTCCTGTCGGTGAGCCCCTCCGCCGCGGCGCAGGGGCGAAAAACGCCGTCCCTGTGTCAGGCGGCCGCGCGTTCCGATCGGGCGGCGGCGAAGGCCCAGTCGAGCCAGGGCAGCAAGGCCTCGACATCGGCGGTATCGACCGTCGCGCCGCACCAGATGCGCAGGCCCGCGGGCGCGTCGCGGTACCCATTGATGTCGAGGGCGACGCCCTGCTTTTCCAGCGCGCTCACCATCGCCTTCACGAAGGCGCGCTGGCCCGCATCGTCGAGCGCCGCGATCTCGGGGTCGACGATGCTGAGGCAGACCGAGGTGTTCGAGCGCTGCGCCGGTTCGGCGACCAGGTTCTCGACCCAGGGCGTGCGGTCGACCCAAGCCTGAAGCGCCGCGAAGTTCGCATCGGCGCGGCCCATGAGCGCCGGCAGGCCGCCGATTTCCTCGGCCCATGCGATGGCGTCCTCGTAATCCGCGACGGCCAGCATCGAGGGCGTGTTGATCGTCTCGCCCTTGAAGATGCCCTCGATCAGCTTGCCGCCCTTGGTCAGGCGGAAGATCTTGGGCAGCGGCCGCGACGGCGCGAAGCTCTCGAGCCGTTCGACGGCGCGGGGGCTCAGGATCAGCATCCCGTGCGCGCCCTCGCCGCCCATGACCTTCTGCCACGAGAAGGTGACGACATCGAGCTTGGGCCAGTCGAGCGGCTGGGCAAAGGCCGCCGAGGTCGCGTCACAGATCGTGAGCCCGGCGCGATCGGCCAAGATCCAGTCGGCATTGGGCACCCGCGCGCCCGAGGTCGTGCCGTTCCAGGTGAACACGACATCCGCGTCGGCGCGGACCTGCCCGAGGTCCGGCAGCGTGCCGTATGGCGCCTCGATCACGCGGCAATCAGCAAGCTTGAGCTGCTTGACTGCATCCGTCGCCCAGCCCGCGCCGAAGCTTTCCCATGCCAGGATATCGACCGGGCGCGCGCCCAGCATCGACCACATCGCCATCTCGACCGCGCCGGTGTCCGAGGCGGGAACGATGCCGACGCGATAGCCGTCGGGCACGCCCAGCAGCGCGGCGGTCCTGTCGATCACGGATCTGAGCTGCGCCTTGGGGCCGCCGGCACGGTGCGAGCGTCCCAGGAAGGCGCGCGACACGACGGATTCGGCCGACCAGCCGGGGCGTTTCGCGCAGGGACCTGAAGAGAACTCGGGGCGCCGAGGACGCACCTCGGGCATGGGGGGGAACGTCATGGACGCGCTCCGTCGTCAGGGCGAGGTTCCTGAGCCCGCCGCCACTCGCCCTGCCGACGACGCGCCCACCGCTCGCATACGCCCGCCACATCGCGTCGTCAACTGGATCGATGTCGCATTCGGCGCCGCAGGCGTCGCTCGTGCTCCCTGCCCGCACCCCGCTCAGCGCCGCTCGATCTCGACGGCGCGGACGACCGCGGGTCGAGCCCGCATCCGCTCGCGGTGGGCAAGGACCCTTGGCAGGCGCGCCAGATCGGCGCGGTCGCCTTCGAGCCACTGCGCCAGCGTGAAGAGAGACGGGTCGGCAATGGAACAAGCGGCGCCCACGGCCCAGCCGTCTTCTCGAAGCCCGCGCGCAATGCGCCATCCGCGCGAAGCGCCGGCCCAGCCGTGACCCAAGCGGCGATGCGTGGCAGAGTTGCGCAGCCGAGGCGACCGCGGAGAAGAACGATGATCGAGCTCGAGCCCCCCTTCCGGCTCGCCACGCGCGAGGATGCCGCGGCGCTCGCGGACCTCGTGAACTTCGCGGGAGAAGGCCTGCCGCTCTATCTCTGGGCGACGATGGCGAAGGACGGCGAGGACCCGTGGGAGGTCGGCCGCCGTCGGCAGGCCGAGAAGACCGGGACCGCCCGCATCATCGTGGCAGACGAAGGCGCAGGCACGCTCGCGGCGCTCACCGGCTACGAGATCGGGACGACGCCCGAGGAAATTACCGCCGATCTTCCGCCGCCGGTCGTTCCCCTGGTCGAGCTCGAGAACCTCGCGCCCTCGAACTGGTACGTGAACGTCCTCGCCGCCTACCCGGAGGCACGCGGCCGCGGCCTTGGCGCACGGCTGCTGGCGGTCGCCGAGAAGATCGCCCGCGACGAGGGCCTCGCGGCAATGAGCATCATCGTCGCCGATGCCAACACCGGGGCGCGCCGGCTCTACGAGCGCACCGGCTATGCCGAGCGCGCGCGGCGGCCCATGGTCCATGACGGCTGGCGAGGGCGCGGCGAGGAATGGGTTCTACTGGTGAAGCCCCTCTGATTCGCGGGCGGCTGCGGGCGCGCCACGTGGCTTGCGCGGCCGCGAAACAATGTTGCGCGGCGAGTTCCGCCCACCCGCGCCGCGCCCGCCGCACAAGCGCCGCGGCGATCAAAGAATCCCGGGTTTGCAGAAGGCGCGGCGTGGCGGCATCGTGCTGCCAACAACGCTCCAGCCTTGGGGAGGCCGCGGTCATGGACACCTTCACCCATCACGATTTCGACGACCACGAGCAGGTCGTCTTCGCGCATGACGCCGAGACGGGACTCAGGGCGATCATTGCGGTCCACGACACCACGCTGGGGCCCGCGCTCGGTGGCTGCCGCATCTGGTCCTACGCCTCCGAGGGCGAGGCGCTCACGGACGTGCTGCGGCTGTCGCGCGGGATGAGCTTCAAGGCGGCGCTCGCCGACCTGCCGCTCGGCGGGGGCAAATCGGTGATGATGGTCGGGCCCGACCGGCCGAAGACGCCGGCGATGATGCGCGCCATGGGCCGCGCGGTCGAGCGCCTGGCCGGACGCTACATCGTCGCCGAGGACGTGGGCGCAACGGTCGCGGACATGGACGAGATCGCAACGCAGACCCGCCATGTCTCGGGCCTGTCCGGCAGTGTCGGCGATCCCTCGCCCTGGACCGCGCGCGGCGTCTTCCTGTCGCTCGAGGCCGCGGTCCGGCACCGCCTGCAGCGCGGGCTCGACGGATTGCGGGTAACGGTGACCGGGCTCGGCAATGTCGGCGCGAGCCTTGTTGCCCAGTTGGTGGATGCGGGCGTCGAGGTGTCCGTCGCCGACATCCGCCCCGAAGCCGTCGAGGCTGCGCTGGCGCGCGGCGCGGCGCGGTCGGTCGAGCCGAGCGCTGCGCACCGGGTCGCGGCCGACGTGTTTGCGCCCTGCGCCCTGGGCGCGGTGCTGAATGCCACGACCATCCCCGAGCTCGCCGCCCAGATCGTCTGCGGCGCGGCGAACAACCAGCTTGCCACGGTGGCCGACGGCGAACGTCTCAGGCGGCGCGGCATCCTCTATGCGCCCGACTACCTCGTGAATGCCGGCGGCCTGATCTCGGTCGCGCGGCCCTCGACCAAGCTGTCGGATGCCGAGGCGACGGCGCGGCTCGAGGCGATCCCCGAGACCCTGCTCGAGATCTTCGCCAAGGCCGAGGCCGAGCAGATCTCGCCCGACGCCGCGGCCGATCGCGTCGCGCGCGCGCGGATCGCCAAGGGCGTGCGCAAAGCCACCGCGGCCTGAGCGAACCCGCGTTCCGGGCATCACGCGGCCTGGCATCGCAAGCTTGCCGCGAGGGCTCGGAGCCGTTATCGGGAGACACGGGCTCGAGAGGCGCGCGCAAGGGAGGCGTCGACGATGACGCACACGGTCTTCATCGATGGCGAGGCAGGAACGACGGGTCTGCAGATCCGCGAGCGGCTGCAGCCGCGCGGCGATGTCGAGCTGATCCGCATCGATCCCGAGCGCCGGAAAGACCCCGAGGCGCGGCGCGAGGCTTTTGCCGCCGCCGATGTCGCGATCCTGTGCCTGCCCGACGACGCCGCGCGCGAGGCCGTGGCCCTTGCAGGCAATCTCGGCACCCGGTTCATCGACGCCAGCACGGCGCACAGGGTCGATCCCGACTGGGAATACGGCTTCGCCGAGATGACGGACGGCCAAACCTCGCGGATCGCGGCCGCCCGGCGTGTCTCGAACCCGGGATGCTATCCGACCGGCGCGATCGCGCTCCTGCGCCCGCTTGCCGAGGCGGGGATCATAGGCCCCGATCAGCCGGTGTCGATCAATGCCGTGAGCGGCTATTCAGGTGGCGGCAAGTCACTGATCGAGGAATTCGCTGCCGGCACGGCGGGCGATTTCTTCGTCTACGGGACGTCGCAGGCGCACAAGCACCTGCCCGAGATGCGGCTCTACTCGAAGCTCGAGGTCGCGCCGATCTTCGTGCCCTCGGTCGGGAACTTCGCGCAGGGCATGATCGTGCAGATCCCGCTGCATCTGAGCACGCTTGCCTCGGCGCCGAAGGCGGCCGACCTCACCGAGGCATTGCGCGCGCATTACGCCGGCAGCCGCTTCGTCAGCGTCGTCGAGCCCGGCCATTACGGCGCGCGCATCGACCCCACGCGGCTCAACGGCACCAACCGGCTCGAGCTGTCGGTGCATGGCGACCACGCGTCCGGTCGCGTCGTGCTGATCGCGGTGCTCGACAATCTCGGCAAGGGCGCGTCAGGTGCCGCGGTGCAGAACCTCAACCTGATGCTAGGGATCGACGAGGCCGCGGGGCTCTGAGGCCTCAGCCTGCCGCGCGTTCGACCGCCGAGCAGATCGAGTCGACCACCTGTGCGAGCCGGCCTGCATCCTCGGCCTCGCCCATGACCCGGATCACCGGCTCGGTCCCCGATGCGCGGATCACAAGCCGCCCGGACGCGCCCAGCGCCGCCTCGCCGTCGCTGATCGCCGCGCGGACCGCAGGATCCGCGAGCGGCTTCGACGCGGCGTCGAACCGGACATTCTTGAGCAGCTGGGGAAACGGCTCGAACATCGCGCAGACCTCGGAGGTCGGGCGGCCCTCGGTCACCACGGCATCGAGCACCTGCAGAGCCGCCAGCAGGCCGTCGCCCGTCGTCACGTGATCGGCCAGCACGATGTGCCCCGATTGCTCGCCACCCAGGTTGTAGCCGCCCGAGCGCATCGCCTCGACCACGTAGCGGTCGCCCACCTTGGTGCGCAGCAAGGCGATGCCGCGCTTGGCGAGCAGGCGCTCGAGCCCCAGGTTCGACATGACGGTCGTGACCAGCGTGCCCTTTTCGAGGCGCCCGCTCTCGGCCCATCTCGTCGCGATCAGCGCCATGATCTGGTCGCCATCGATCACGCGGCCCTGCTCGTCGATCAGGTGGACGCGGTCCGCGTCACCGTCGAGAGCGATCCCGATATCGGCACCCGATTCGACAACCGCACGCTGGCAGGCCGAAGGGTCGGTCGAGCCGCATTCCCGGTTGATGTTCTCGCCGTTGGGGGTGACGCCGATCTTGATGATCTCGGCCCCCAGTTCCCAAAGCACGCGCGGCGCGACCGAGTAGGCGGCACCGTTGGCACAGTCGATGACCACCTTCAGCCCGTCGAGACCGCGCCGGCGCGGGAAGGTCGCCTTGGCGAACTCGATGTAGCGCGCATGGCCGTCGTCGAGACGCTCCATCACGCCGATCTTGCGCGGTGGCGCGAGTTCGACCGGAGCTTCCATCAGCCGCTCGATCTCGGCTTCGATCTCGTCCGACAGCTTGTAGCCGTCAGGGCCGAAAAGCTTGATGCCATTATCCTCGAAAGGGTTGTGGCTGGCCGAGATCATGACGCCCACATCCGCCCGCAGCGACTGCGTGAGCATCCCCACGGCAGGCGTCGGGATCGGGCCCAGCATCTGCACATCCATGCCCACCGACACGAACCCCGAGGCGAGCGCGTATTCGAGCATGTAGCCCGAGCGCCGCGTGTCCTTGCCGATCACCACGGTGTGGCGCCGCGTGCCCGAGCTGAAATGCCGGCCCGCCGCCATGCCGAGCCGCATCGCCACCTCGGCCGTCATCGGGTCGGTATTGGCGCGCCCTCGGATCCCGTCGGTGCCGAACAGCTTACGGTTCATTCTCCCGCCCCCTCTTCCCTCAGAGCGTTCCAGACGGCGACGGCCTGCACCGTTTCGGGCACGTCGTGCACACGGATGAGATGCGCTCCCTGGTCGAGTCCAGCAAGCCCCGCGGCGATCGAGCCCGGCGCCCGCCGCGCTGCATCGCCTTCGCCCGAGAGCGTTCCGATGAACCGTTTGCGCGAAACCCCCAGCAGCACGGCGCAACCCAATCCGTGGAACAGCGAAAGCCGCCGCAGCAGCGCGAGATTGTGCTCGAGGGTCTTGCCAAAGCCGATGCCCGGGTCGACCGCGATGCGTGCGCGCGGGATCCCTGCGGCCTCGGCAGCCAGAACGCGCGCCTCGAGCCAGTCGTAGATGTCCAGAAGAACATCGTCGTAGCGCGGATCGCGCTGCATGGTCTGCGGATCGCCAAGCGCGTGCATCAGGCATAGGGCGGGCGCCGCACGGGCAACCTCGAGGCTCGCGGGGTCATGGGTCAGGGCCGAGATGTCGTTGAAGAGCGTCGCGCCCGCCGACAGCGCCGCATGCGCGACTGCGGCGTTGCGCGTGTCGATCGAGATCGGCGCCGGGCATCCCGCACGCCGCAGGCCTTCGATCACTGGAAGTACCCGGTCGAGTTCCTGCGCCTCGGGCACCGGCTGCGCCCCGGGCCGGGTGGACTCGCCGCCGATATCGATAATGCCCGCCCCCGCCTCGGCCATCGCCATGCCGTGGCCGATCGCCGCGGCCACGCCCTCGTGGACGCCCCCGTCCGAGAAGCTGTCGGGCGTCACGTTCAGCACGCCCATGATCGCGGGCTTCGCGAGGCTCACGCCGGCAAGGTCTGGGCGGCTCGCACCGGCGCGACCGACCGCCTCGGCCAACACCGGCGAGATTGCGACCGCCGCGTCGACGGGAAGGATCTCGGGGCTCGCGTTGCGGCGAAGCACCTCGATCTCGCGAAAGAACACGCGGCTCCCGGCAAGGCGCCATGCGCCGGGGCGCGCCTCGAAACAAGGCACCGGACGGGCATAGAGTCGATCGGACGCGCCTGACATCGTGCGCGCATACCCGAAGCGCGGTTCCGCGGTCAAAGAGACTTTTCGATAAAACATATATTGATTGTGAAATATTTAAAGATGATTTTGTTGGATGTAATTTATTGCAATTCACACTTCCGATTGCTAACTGGTGACGAACACCAGCCGGCATGCGATTCCGGCTCGCCCTGTCACGGGAGATGAAGAGATGGCCAAGGCTTTCACCACCACCGTTTTCGCGGCCAACGACCTGATCGGTGGCGACAGCGTCTATCTCGGCGCGGATGCCTGGGTGCGCGATATCTCGATGGCCGAGGTCGCCGGCGATCCCGCAGAGGCCGAGGCCCTCGCAGCGCGCGCCGCCTTGGGCGAGCGCGCGAACATCGTGGTCGGCGTCTATGCCGTCGATGTGAGCCTCGCGGACGGAACCCCGTGGCCCGTCACGCGGCGCGAACAGATCAAGGCGTCGCGCAGCACGACCATCCCCGTCGGCCCGGCCGCACGCCTCGACGTCGCTGCCTGAGGACACGCACCATGTATCGCTACGACGAATTCGATGCGCGCTTCGTGAAGGCGCGGGTTGCGGAGTTTCGCGACCAGGTCGAGCGCCGGCTGACCGGCAGCCTGACCGAGGACGAATTCAAGCCGCTTCGCCTGATGAACGGCCTCTACCTGCAGCTCCATGCCTACATGCTGCGGGTGGCTATTCCATATGGAACCATCTCATCGCGGCAGATGCGGATGCTGGCCGAGATCGCCGAGCGCTGGGACCGCGGCTACGGGCATTTCACCACGCGCCAGAACATCCAGTTCAACTGGCCCAAGCTGCGGGATGTCCCCGACATCCTCGACGCGCTCGCTTCGGTCGAGATGCACGCGATCCAGACCTCGGGCAACTGCATCCGCAACACCACCTCGGACCCGCTTGCCGGCGTCGCCCCGGACGAGATCGAGGATCCGCGGGTAACCTGCGAGGTGATCCGCCAGTGGTCCTCGCTCCACCCGGAATTCACCTTCCTTGGCCGGAAGTTCAAGATCGCGGTCAGCGCGGCGGAAGAGGATCGAGCGGCGGTCGCGACGCATGACATCGGCCTCTACATCGTTCGCAACGACGCGGGCGAGGTGGGCTACCGGGTTCTGGTCGGTGGCGGCCAGGGCCGGACGCCGATGCTGGCGCGCGAGCTGCGCGCCTTCCTGCCGAAGGCCGATCTTCTGCCCTATCTCGAAGCGGCGCTGCGCATCTACAACCTGCATGGCCGGCGGGACAACAAGTTCAAGGCGCGCATCAAGATCCTGGTGCACGAGCTGGGTATCGAGGAATACCGGCGGCAGGTGGAAGCCGAGTTCGCCCGCATCGATCGCGACGCGATCGCCGCGCCGGCCGAGGAGGTCTCCCGTATCGCTGCCTATTTCGCGCCACCCGACCTGCCGGTGCGCCCGGCCGAGGACGCGGCATTCGAGCGCGCACTCAAGACCGATCCTGCCTTTGCCGCCTGGGTTGCGCAGAACACGCATGACCATCGTGCTCAGGGATACCGCGCAGTCACGGTGTCGCTGAAGCCCGTCGGCGGCGTGCCGGGCGACGCGACGGCCGAGCAGATGCGGGTCCTCGCCGATCTTGCCGAGCGGCATTCGGCGTCCGAGCTGCGCGTGACGCACGAGCAGAACATCGTCCTGCCGCACGTGGCGCTGGCCGGTCTCTACAAGGTCTTCCGCGGGCTCGCGGGGGCCGGGCTCGACGCACCGAACCGTGGCCTCGTGACCGACATCATCGCCTGCCCGGGCCTCGATTACTGCGCGCTCGCGACCGCCCGGTCGATCCCGGTGGCCCAGGCGATCTCGCGGCGCTTCGCCGATCCGCGCCGGCAAGCCGAGATCGGGCCACTCTCGATCAAGATCTCTGGATGCATCAATGCCTGCGGCCACCACCATGTCGGCCACATCGGCATCCTGGGCATCGATAAGGCCGGCGTCGAAAGCTACCAGATCACCCTGGGTGGCCATGCCGGCGCAGACGCCTCGCTGGGCGAGCGGACCGGTCCGGGCTTCGCCTACGAGGAGGTCCCGGGCGTGATCGAGCGCCTGGTGGAGCGGTATCTCGAGCTGCGCAGCTCGCGGCGCGAGACCTTCCTGCAGACCTATCGCCGTGTCGGCATGGAACCCTTCAGGGAGGCGCTCTATGAGCCTGCTCTTTGATCGCGACGGCGAGCTTGCCAATCCCTGGAACCGGATCGAGGGTGACGCGCCTCTGCCCGACGGCGCGGTGATCGTCGATCTCGAGCGGCTCGGCTCGGTGGACCACGCGCCGCTCGGGGTGCATATCCCGAACAACACCGACCCCGCGCTTTTGGTCGGGGACTTCGGACGCATCGCCCTGATTTCGGTCGGGTTCCCCGGCTTCAGCGACGGGCGCGGTTTCTCGATCGGGCGCCAGCTGCGCGCGCTGGGCTTCGCCGGCCGATTGCGGGCAAGCGGTCCCGTGATCGTCGACCAGTTCGCCTATCTGCTGGAATGCGGCTTCGACGAGGTCGAGATCCCCGACGCCGTGGCCGAGCGCCAGCCGCTCGAGCTCTGGCGCGCCGCGCTTGCGCGCGCCGAGCACGCCTACCAGCGCGGCCGCCAGGGCGCGCGCAGCTCGATCCTCGACGCGCGGAGAGCCCGCAATGCCTGACGGCCTCAGCCACCCCATCCGGCGGATGAGCGCCGCGGCCAGTGCCGCGGCCCTCAACCGGATCCATCGCGACAGCCCGGCCGAGGAGATCCTGGCCGAGGCGCTGGCGGTCCACGATGTCGGCGAGGTCGCGCTGGTGTCGTCGTTCGGCGCGGAATCCGTCGTGCTGCTCCACATGATCTCGCGCGTCGCGCCGGACCTGCCGGTGCTGTTCCTCGAAACCGGAATGCTGTTCCCCGAAACCCTCGCCTATCAGCGCGATCTCGCCGATCGTTTCGGGCTGCGCGGGGTCCGCGTGATCCGCCCCGACGCCCGCGACCTCGCGGCGGCCGATCCGGCGGGGGACCTCCACCAGCGCGACACGGACGCGTGCTGCGACCTACGCAAGACGCTGCCCCTCCAGCGCGCGCTCCAGCCCTTCGCGGCCTGGATCACGGGTCGCAAGCGCTACCAGTCGGACACGCGGGCCGCGCTCGAGCCGTTCGAGGCCGAGGCCGGGACCGTGCGGATGAAGATCAACCCGCTCGCCCGCTGGGACGCGCGCGACGCCGCGGACTACATCGCCGCGCACGACCTGCCGCGCCATCCGCTGGTCGCCCAGGGATACCCGTCGATCGGCTGCGCACCCTGCACCTCGCCGGTGCGCGAAGGCGAGGATGTCCGCGCCGGCCGGTGGCGCGGACAGGGCAAGGTCGAGTGCGGGATCCATTTCGACGGCCAGAGCTGGGTGCGCACCGCCGCCTCGCTGCCTGGGCCCTTCTAGACGGCGGGCCCGGCCGAGCCGCGCGCCGCCACCAACGTCAGACCGAGCCCAGCCCCGCCACGCTGACGGCGGAGAGCGTGGCGTTCTGCCTGCTCACGCCTCCTCGTCCTCGTCGTCGCCATGCTCGGCGATCCAGGCGACCGAGACGACCCGTTCGTCGCCCGAGGTGTTGAACACCCGCACGCCGCCCGCGCTGCGCGAGCGGAACGAGATGTCGGACACGGGGCAGCGGATCGACTGCCCGGCATTGGTCACGAGCATGATCTGGTTGTCCAGCTCGACCGGGAACGAGGCGACGAGCAAGCCGCCGCGCATCGCCCGGTCCATTGCCGCGACCCCCTGGCCGCCGCGCCCGCGCACCGGATAGTCGTGGCTCGACGAGAGCTTGCCCATTCCCCGCTCGGTGATCGTGAGGATGAGGTCTTCCGCCGCCGACATCTCGGCATAGCGCTCCTGCGGCAGGGCGATATCATCGACCTCGGCCTCGTCGCTGTCGCGCTCCTCGATCTCGTCGACGGCGCCGGCGACCGCGCGGCGCATCTTCAGATAGGCCGCGCGCTCTTCGGGGCTCGCCTCGAAGTGCCGGATCACCGACATCGAGACGACCTCGTCCTTCTCCGCCAGCCGGATGCCGCGAACGCCCGTCGACTCGCGCCCGGCGAAGACGCGCACATCGGTCGTCCGGAAGCGGATCGCCCGGCCCCGGGCCGTCACCAGCATGACATCGTCGTTCTCGTCGCAGATCCGCGCGCCGATCAGGCGCGTGTCCGAATCCGGATCGAACTTCATCGCGATCTTGCCGTTGCGCATCACGTTGGTGAAATCCGAGAGCTTGTTGCGCCGGACATCGCCCTCCGAGGTGGCAAAGACGATCTGCAGCTTCTCCCACTCGTCCTCGGGCACGTCGACGGGCATGACCGCGGCGATCGAGACGCCCTGGCTGATGGGCAGGATGTTCACCATCGCCTTGCCGCGCGCGTTGCGCCCGCCGGACGGCAGGCGCCAGGTCTTCATCTTGTAGACGATCCCGTCGGTGGTGAAGAACAGCAGCGGCGTGTGCGTGTTGGCGACGAAGAGACGGGTGACGAAATCCTCCTCCTTCATCGCCATGCCGGCGAGCCCTTTGCCGCCGCGTCCCTGCGTGCGGAACTCGGCCAGCGGCGTGCGCTTGATGTAGCCGCCATGGGTGACGGTGACCACCATGTCCTCGCGCTCGATCAGGTCCTCGTCCTCGAGGTCGCCCTCGTATTCGACGATCTCAGAGCGGCGCGGCGTGGCGAACTCGGCGCGCACAGCCTCGAGCTCCTCGCGCACGATGCCGAGGATGCGCTCGCGCGAGCGCAGGATGTCGAGGTAGTCGGTGATCTTGGCGGCCAGCCCTTCGAGCTCGTCGCCGATCTCCTTGACACCCATCGCGGTGAGGCGCTGGAGCCGCAGATCGAGGATCGCCCGCGCCTGGGCGTCCGAGAGGTTGTAGGTCCCGTCCTCGTTCATGGTGTGGCTGGGGTCGTCGACCAGCCGGATGTAGTCGGCGATCGCGGCCGCCGGCCAGCGGCGCTCCTTGAGCCGCTCGCGCGCCGTCTGCGGGTCCGGCGACGAGCGGATCGTGGCGACCACCTCGTCGACGTTCTCGACCGCGACCGCCAGTCCGCACAGCAGATGCGCGCGCTCGCGCGCCTTCGTCAGCAGATGCGCCGTGCGGCGGGCCACCACCTCCTCGCGGAAGGCGATGAAGGCCACGAGCATCGTCTTGAGGTCGAGCTGCTCGGGCCGCCCGTTGTTGAGCGCCAGCAGGTTGCAGCCGAACGAGGTCTGCAACTGCGTGAAGCGATAGAGCTGGTTGAGCACGACATCGCGGGTCGCGTCGCGCTTGAGGTCGATCACGATCCGAACGCCGAAGCGGTCGCTCTCGTCCTGGATATGGGCGAGACCCTCGATCCTCTTCTCGCGCGCAAGCTCGGCGATCTTTTCCACCAGCGTCGACTTGTTGACCTGGTAGGGGATCTCGGTGACGACGATGCGCGGCCGGCCGGCGGCCTCGATCTCGCGCTCGTCGACGCGGGCGCGCAGGATCACGCTGCCGCGCCCGGTCATGTAGGCCTTGCGCGCCCCGGACCGACCCAGGATCACACCGCCGGTCGGGAAATCGGGTGCCGGCACGTAGCTCATCAGCGCATCGGTATCGAGCTCGGGGTCCTCGATCAGCGCGATGGTCGCCTCGGCCACCTCGCCAAGGTTGTGCGGCGGGATGTTGGTCGCCATGCCGACGGCGATCCCGCCGGCGCCATTGACCAGCAGGTTCGGAAAGCGTGCCGGCAGCACGACCGGCTCGCGGTCCTGGCCGTCATAGTTGTCCTGGAAATCGACGGTGTCCTTGTCGAGGTCTTCCAGCAGCGCCTGCGCCACCTTGGCCATGCGCACTTCGGTGTAGCGCATCGCCGCCGGGGCATCGCCGTCGAGCGACCCGAAGTTCCCCTGCCCGTCCAGCAGGGGAAGGCGCATCGAGAAATCCTGCGCCATGCGCACCAGCGCGTCATAGACCGCCGAGTCGCCATGCGGGTGATACTTGCCGATCACGTCGCCGACGGTGCGCGCGGACTTGCGATAGGCCTTGTCGTGGGTGTTCCCGGCCTCGTGCATCGCGAACAGGATGCGCCGGTGCACCGGCTTGAGGCCGTCGCGCAGATCGGGAATCGCGCGGCTCACGATCACGCTCATGGCGTAATCGAGATAGCTGCGCTTCATCTCCTCTTCGACGGCGATGCTCGGGCCGTCATGGGCGAGGCGGGGCAGTTCGTCGCCGCCGTTGTCGTCGCCGTTCGTCGTGTCGTCGCTCACCGGATCACCCCTTGCCCGGCTGTTTGCTCCGGGTCTCGTTTTCGCGTCGGCGAGTATAGGACGCGGGCTTTCCACCGGGCAAGCATCGGACGCAGGATATTGCGGCTGCGGGCGGGAAAAACCACCGGATCTCGCGATTGTTGCGGGCAATCTGTCGCCGCCGGGCAGGCTGCGCTAGGATCGGAGGAAAACAGGCGCCGAAGGGGGAAACCATGGTTGACGGGCGCGTGCCGGAAGGGGGGCCGGCAAAGACCTTCTCGGGCCCCGAGCTCGGGGCCATCGCCCATCTTTATCGGGGCGAGGTCTACCGCTCGACGATCTGGCGCTCGCGGCTCGACAACACGACGAACTGGGCCGTGGTCACCACCGGCGTCGCCCTGTCGCTGGCCTATGCCGAGCCGATGGCCTCGCCACTGCCGCTCGTGCTCGTCGGGCTGCTGGTCGTCGTCTTTCTCGCCTTCGAGGCGCGGCGCTACCGCTACTTCAACGTCTGGCGCGCCCGCTGCAGGCTGATGGAGACGGACATCTACGCGCCATTGCTGCGCGGCGAGGGCGTCACGATGGACGGCGAGTGGAACACGCTTCTGGCCAACGACTACGCCCGGCCGCGATTCCACATCAGCTATGCCCGCGCCGTGGGGCGTCGGCTGAGGAAGAACTACGCCTACATCCTCGCGGTGCAGGCGATCGCCTATTATGGGAAGCTCGCGATCCACCCCAGCGCGCTGGAGAATGGCGCGCAGATCTTCGAGCGCGCAACCATCGGACCGGTCCCGGGCGAGGTCGTCGTGCTCGCGGGCGTGGTCTTCCACCTGTCTTGGATCGCGCTGGCGTTCGTGACCCTGCGGATCGAGCGCCGATACCGCCGCCCGGACAAGCTGATCTCGATCGCCTGAGGCGCCGGCGGCGCGGTCCCTCAGTCCTTCTTGGCGACCAGCGTCTGGCCCATGTTCTCGCGCAGCATGCGCTCGTACTGGTCGCGGAAATAGAGCACCGTCCGCTCGTCGATCTCGCCGGCGTCCACGCCCTGGGTCTGGGCCAGAAAGGCGTTGAACCGCGCCGTCGCGTACATCATCGCCGCCGAGATCCGCGAGGAGGGAACCTCGTCCGTCAGGCGGTTCGCGACGGCGATGAACTGGTCGGCCATATCGAAGAAGGCGCGGTCGACGTCTCCCGCCGCGTCATGCGGATGCCCGCAGTCCGGTCCGTGCTCGTGGTCATCCGCCATGTCGGCCCCAGCCTCGTTCAGAACGGGATGTCGTCGTCGAGGTCCCCGCCTCGGCCGCCGCCGCCACCACCGCGGCCGCCGCCATAGCCGCCACCCTGGTCGCCGCCGCCAGCGCCGCCAAAGTCGTCGCGCCCGCCGCCGAAGCCGCCGCCACCGCCTTCACCGCGGCCGTCGAGCATGGTCAGCTCGCCCCGGTAGGGCCGAAGCACCACCTCGGTCGAATAGCGGTCCTGGCCCGACTGGTCCTGCCATTTCCGGGTTTCGAGCTGGCCCTCGAGATAGACCTTCGAGCCCTTGCGCAGGTAGCTCTCGGCGATCTTGATCAGCGGCTCCGAGAAGATCGCCACCGAATGCCATTCGGTGCGCTCCTTGCGCTCGCCGCTTTCGCGGTCGCGCCAGGTCTCGGAGGTCGCGATCCGCAGGTTGCAGACGCGCCCGCCATTCGGGAACGAACGGGTCTCGGGGTCGCGGCCCAGATTGCCGATCAGGATCACCTTGTTCACACTGCCCGCCATGGCGCGGCCTCCCTCCTGCCCTCGAAGCTTGATTCTGCCGGCACCTTATCCGGGCCCTCGGCGCGACGCCACATCTGCTCGTCGCGCGCCGCCGGTCTGGATCAGGCGTCAGAGAAAGATGCGCGCCAGCAGCGGGAGCAGCAGCGCGGTGGCCAACGCGTTGAGACCCATCGCGAGGCCCGCAAAGGCGCCCGCCACCTCGTTCACCTGCAGCGCGCGCGCCGTGCCGATGCCGTGACTTGCGGTGCCGATCGCAAGGCCTCGCGCCCGCCAGTCGCGCACCCCGACCAACGTCAGGACCCATGGCCCCAGCATTGCGCCGACGATCCCCGTCAGGATGACGAGGACCGCCGTAAGCGAAGGCAGCCCGCCAAGGCTCTCGGTAATGCCCATTGCCACCGGCGCCGTGACGGATTTCGGCGCGACCGAGATCAGGGCGTCGCGGCTCGCGCCGAGCGACCAGGCGATCCCGACCGCGCTGGCCGAGGCCGCGAGCGCGCCGGCCACGATCGACGCCCCCAGCGCCAGCGCCGAGCGGCGGACCTTCTCGACCTGCCGGTATAGCGGGATCGCCAGCGCCACGGTCGCCGGGCCCAGAAGGAAATGCACAAACTGCGCGCCCTCGAAATAGGCGTCGTAGCTGGTCCCGGTCAGGACGAGCCCGCCGACGGTCAGCGCCACCGCTATCAGCACCGGGTTGAGGAGCGGGTTCATCCCGCCGCGGCGGTAGATCCACGAGCCGAGTTGGAACGCCGCGAGCGTCAGTGTCAGGTGCACCAGCGGTTCGCGCGCGAGGTAGACCCAGACGTCGCGCATGCCCTCAGTCATCCGCGCCTCCCCGGCTCAGCCGCGCCATGACCAGACCCGTCACGGCGACGGTGATCAGCGTGCTGAGCACCAGTGCCACCGCAAGCGGCAACCATTCGCGGCCGAGCAGTCCGGCATGGAGCATCACGCCCACCCCCGCCGGAACGAAAAGCAGCGAGAGATTGCCGAGCAGCGCATCTCCGACACGCGACAAGCCCGCTGGCAGACCACGCAGCATCAGGCCGCAGAACAGGATGACCATGCCAAGCACCGGACCGGGCAGCGGCAGCCCCACGGCCTTGACGATGACCTCGCCGGCGAGTTGGCAGGACAGGATCAGGGTGAGATAGAAGATCATCGAACCTCCCGTGCAGCGTCGCGCGCCGGTCGCGTGACCTCCGCGACCCTGAAGCCTCCCACGAAGGTCCGCGCTGCGCAAAGCACGCGAATGCTTGCTGCCTGTTTTCGACGCGGATCGATCGGGGCGCCGGGTAAGGCCACATAAACTCCGGTTCAATGCGGCCAACGATGAACCTCGCGGCAATGGCGCGGCCCCGCGAGTCCGTCCATGTGATGCGTGACGGCGGCAGGACTGTCCGCGCCGCCCGGGGCCGGCCAGCCGGCCGCAAGCACGGAGATGATAGATGCGGAAACTTTCCCCCCTTGCCCTCGCCCTTGTCCTTGGGATGCCGACGGCGGCACTCGCGTCAAGCGACGAGAAGATCCCGGATGCCGAGCGCGCCCGCGTAACCGACGCCGTCGCCGCGCAGGGCTACGAGGTGCGCAAGCTCGAACGCGAGGATGGTCTGATCGAGGTCTACGCCCTGAAGGAGGGCAAGCGGTACGAACTCTACGTCGACGGCGACACCGGCGAGATCGTCAAGTCGAAGGTCGACGACTGATGAGCACACGACCGGCCACGACTGCCGCGCGGCCGGAGAGCTGCGCCGAGCGGGTCTGGGATCCGCTCGTGCGCGTCTTCCACTGGTCGCTCGTTGCCCTGTTCTTCGCCAACGTGCTGGTCCTCGACGATGAAGGCGCGGCCCATCGCTGGGTCGGATACGCGGTCCTCGGGCTGGTCGCGATTCGCGTCGTGTGGGGTTTCGTCGGGACGCGCCCTGCCCGTTTCTCGGCCTTTCCGCCCAGCCTCGGCGCGGCCCGGCGGCACCTGAGCGCAATGCTCAGCGGCAGGCCCGAACGGCACCCCTCACACAACCCGCTCGGCGCGCTGATGGTCTACAACCTGCTCGCCACGATGGTCGCGATCGGCGTGAGCGGGTGGCTCATGACGACCAACGCGTTCTGGGGCGTCGAATGGGTCGAGGAGGTGCACGAGACGCTGGCCGACTGGGCACTCATCTCGGTAGGGCTCCATGTCGCAGGGGTTCTGTTCGAGCAGTGGCGCTCCCATGTTCCGCTGGTGCGTGCCATGATCACGGGAGTAAGGGAGAACCCGCCGCAGCCGTGACCCGCCGGAGGCGAAGATCGAAGCCAATAGCCCCAACGCGCGGATCGACCTCGCCAGCGCCCGCCGGAAACGCCGGGCGCTGGGTCTTGCCGCGGTGATGGCACTGCAGCTTGGCTGCCTCGTCTTCCTTGTCGCCGACGCAACCATGGATATCGCCGTGAGCGGTGCGGCCGGCGAGGATCTGCCGCACAGCGTCTTGGAGATGGCGGTGGTGCTGGCGCTGATGTCGGGTGTCGTGCTCATCGGGTACCAGCTGCGCATCACGATTTCGCGGATGCATGCCGCGCAGCGGCAGGTCCGGATCGCCTCGGGCGCGCTGCATGAGCTTCTCGAGGAGCATTTCGACGACTGGGGCCTCACGCCGGCCGAGCGCGAGGTGGCGCTCTTCTCGATCAAGGGCCTCTCGAACTCCGAGATCGCGGCGCTGCGGGGAACGCGGGACGGCACCGTGAAGGCCCAGCTCAATGCGATCTACGCGAAGGCCGGCGTCAGCGGGCGGCCCCAGCTTCTGGGCCTGTTCATCGAGGAACTCATGGCTGGTCCGCTGCCGGGTGTCAGCGGCAACGAGGGCCGACCCACGCACTGACAACTCGTGCCAAGCAGTGGCTTCCGTTTTGTTCCCGTTTTGTTTACATTCCTGAGGACTCGCATTCCCCGCCCGAAAGTTTATGTCTGCGGGGTATCCCGAAAGGCATGAGTCGCATGGCTGAGCAGAAATTCATCTCGGTGCGGGGCGCGCGCGAGCACAACCTCAAGGGCATCGACGTCGACATCCCGCGCGACGCGCTGACCGTGATCACCGGCCTGTCCGGCTCGGGCAAGTCGTCGCTTGCCTTCGACACGATCTATGCCGAGGGGCAGCGGCGCTATGTCGAGAGCCTCTCGGCCTATGCCCGGCAGTTCCTGCAGATGATGCAGAAACCCGAGGTCGATCACATCGAGGGGCTGAGCCCCGCCATCTCGATCGAGCAGAAGACGACCTCGCGCAATCCCCGCTCGACCGTCGGCACGGTCACCGAGATCTACGACTACCTGCGGCTTCTGTTCGCCCGCGCCGGCACGCCCTATTCGCCGGCGACCGGGCTGCCGATCGAAGCGCAGCAGGTCCAGGACATGGTCGACCGCGTCATGGCGATGCCCGAGGGCACGCGCGCCTACCTGCTCGCGCCCGTCGTGCGCGACCGCAAGGGCGAGTACAGGAAGGAATTCGCCGAGCTCCGCAAGCAGGGTTTCCAGCGCGTCAAGGTGAACGGGCAGTTCTACGAGATCGAGGACGCGCCCGAACTCGACAAGAAGTTCCGCCACAACATCGACGTGGTGGTCGACCGCATCGTGGTGCGCGAGGGGCTGGAGACGCGGCTCGCCGACAGCTTCTCGACCGCGCTGAAACTGGCCGACGGCATCGCCATCATCGAGACCGCGCCGGCTCCGGCCGAGGACGGCAGCACGCCCGAGCCCGAGCGGATCACCTTCTCCGAGAAGTTCGCCTGCCCGGTTTCGGGCTTCTCGATCCCCGAGATCGAGCCGAGGCTCTTCTCGTTCAACGCGCCCTTCGGCGCCTGTCCCGACTGCGACGGCCTGGGGCAGGAGCTGTTCTTCGACGAGCGGCTGATCGTGCCCGATGACAGCGTGAGCCTGATGGAGGGCGCGCTTGCGCCCTGGGCGAAGTCGAAGACCCCCTATTTCCGCCAGACCATCGAGGGGATCTCGGAGCATTACGAGTTCAGCCCCGTCGTGCCGTGGCGCGACCTTCCCGACTTTGCCAAGGCCGTGATGCTCCACGGCTCGGGCGGCGAGAAGATCAAGTTCCGCTACGACGACGGCGGGCGGGTCTACCAGATCGCCCGGCCCTTCGAGGGCGTCATCCCGAACATGGAGCGGCGCTACCGCGAGACCGACTCGGCCTGGGTGCGCGAGGAATTCGAGCGCTTCCAGGGCTCGCGCCCCTGCGCCACCTGCGGCGGGCATCGGCTGCGCGACCAGGCGCTGGCAGTGAAGATCGGCGCGCTGCATATCGGCCAGGTCACCGAGATGTCGATCCGCGAGGCGCGCGACTGGGTGTTGACCGTGCCCGAGGCGCTGACGGCGCAAAGGAACCAGATCGCGACGGCGATCCTGAAGGAGATCCGCGAGCGGCTCGGCTTCCTCGTCGATGTCGGGCTCGACTATCTCACGCTCTCGCGCGCCTCTGGCACGCTCTCTGGCGGCGAGAGCCAGCGCATCCGGCTGGCGAGCCAGATCGGCTCGGGGCTCACGGGCGTGCTCTACGTGCTCGACGAGCCCTCGATCGGGCTGCACCAGCGCGACAACGGCCGGCTGCTGGCCTCGCTCAAGGGGCTGCGCGATCAGGGCAACACCGTCGTCGTCGTCGAGCACGACGAGGAGGCGATCCGCGACGCCGACCACGTGATCGACATCGGCCCCGGCGCGGGCGTGCATGGCGGGCAGGTGATCGCCCACGGCACACCGGACGAGATCGCGGCGGCGCCCGCCTCGATCACCGGCGACTACCTTGCCGGACGGCGCGAGATCGCGATCCCGCGCCTGCGCCGGCCGGGCAACGGCAAGTCGCTGATGGTCGAGGGCGCGACCGGCAACAACCTGCATGACGTGAGCGCCGAGATCCCGCTGGGCACGCTGACCTGCATCACCGGGGTGTCGGGCGGCGGCAAGTCGACGCTGACGGTCGAGACCCTCTACAAGCACGCCGCCAACCGCCTGAACGGCGCGCGGCTGGTGCCGGCGCCCTGCCGCACGGTGCGGGGGCTCGAGCATCTCGACAAGGTGATCGACATCGACCAGTCGCCGATCGGCCGCACGCCGCGCTCGAACCCGGCAACCTATACGGGCTGCTTCACGCCGATCCGCGACTGGTTCGCAGGCCTGCCCGAGGCCAAGGCGCGTGGCTATGCGCCCGGGCGCTTCAGCTTCAACGTCAAGGGCGGGCGCTGCGAGGCGTGCCAGGGCGACGGCGTCATCAAGATTGAGATGCACTTCCTTCCGGATGTCTACGTGACCTGCGACACCTGCCACGGCGCGCGCTACAATCGCGAGACGCTGGAGATCAAGTATCGCGGCAAGTCGATCGCCGACGTGCTCGACATGACGGTCGAGGACGGCGTCGCCTTCTTCGACCCCATCCCCTCGATCCGCGAGAAGCTCGAGACCCTGGCCCGGGTCGGCCTTGGCTATGTCAAGATCGGCCAGCAGGCGACCACGCTGTCGGGCGGCGAGGCACAGCGGGTCAAGCTGTCGAAGGAGCTGAGCCGGCGGGCGACGGGGCGCACGCTCTACATCCTCGACGAGCCGACCACGGGGCTGCATTTCGAGGACGTGAAGAAGCTGCTCGAGGTGCTGCAGGAGCTAGTCGAGCAGGGGAACACGGTGGTGGTGATCGAGCACAACCTCGACGTCATCAAGACGGCCGACTGGATCGTCGATCTCGGTCCCGAGGGCGGCGATGGCGGGGGTCGGATCGTCGCCTCGGGCACGCCCGAGGACGTGGCCGAGGTCGAGGCCAGCTATACCGGGCGCTACCTGCGCCCGATGCTGGTCCGGGCCGGGCGGATGGCCGCCGAATAGGCGGCTGCCGCGCCGCCCGGCGGAGGCTTTCACGCGTGAAAGCCTATTCAACTATCTGATTGTAAAAGAGAACTGAAATCTCTTTCACGGCTTTTTGCGGGCGGCATGGCGCCCGGGTCAGGCCATCGCCCTCAGGGCATCGCCCTCAGGGCATCGCACAGGCGCCGGGCACTGGCGGCGGTGGCGTCGCCGTGCAGCGGCCAGCTTTGCGTGAGCCCCTCGATGACCAGCGTGAGATCGACCTCGCGCCCCGGCAGGCCCGAGGCCCGGGCGGCGCGTTCCGCCACTTCGGCCTTGTGCCGCGCGAGCAGCGCACGCAGCCCCGCGTCGCGCGGCGCGGCGGCGACTGCGGCGTGGAACAGGCAGCCATGCGACGCCTCGCGCGCCATCCAGTCCGCGATGCGATCGACAATGGCACCGAGCGCCGCGCCGTGCTCCTGCGGCAGGTCGGCGAAGACATGTGCCATGTAGCGCTGGTGGCGGTGATCGAGGGCGGCGCGCACCATTTCATCGCGGGACGGCGCGTATTTGTAGAGCGTCCGCAGGCTGACGCCCGCGGCGTCGCGCAGATCCTCGACGCTCGGTTCGGCGAAGCCGTTGGCGGCAAAGGCGCGCTCGAGCCCGGCGGCGATCCTGGTCATCGTATCGGTCATGCTTGACGCATGTAGAACGATCCCTCTACCTACGCAAGTAGAGGAATCGTTCTACCCAAGGGAGACGGAGATGGCACTTCCCGACACGATGCACGGCATGGTCCTCACCGGCCATGGCGGCCTCGACAAGCTGGAATGGCGCGAGGACCTGCCGGTGCCGCGGCCGGCGGCGGGCGAGGTGCTGATCCGCGTCGGCGCCTCGGCGGTCAACAACACCGACATCAACACCCGGACCGGCTGGTACTCGAAGAGCGTGCGCGGCGACACGGCCTCGGGCGCGGGCCAGGGCTACGGCGCGGCGGCCGACGCGGATGGCAGCTGGTCGGGGACGGCGCTGGCCTTCCCGCGCATCCAGGGCGCGGATTGCTGCGGCGTCTTGGTCGCGACGGGCGAGGGCGTGCCGGCCGCGCGCATAGGCGAGCGGGTGATGGTGCGCGCCATCCAGTCGCCGGCCACGGACGGCTCGGACCTGCCGACCGCGACTTTCGGGTCCGAGCGAGACGGCGGCTTTGCGCAATACACGACCGCCGCAGCGCAGGACGCGGTCGCGGTGCGCTCGGAGTTGACGGATGCCGAGCTGGCCTCGTTCCCCTGCGCCTTCTCGACGGCCGAGGGGATGATCCAGCGCGCGGGGCTTGGCGCCGAGCGGGTGCTGATCACGGGGGCTTCGGGCGGGGTGGGCTCGGCCGCGATCCAGCTGGCCAAGCGGCGCGGCGCGCATGTCACGGCGCTGACCAGCGCGGGCAAGGCGGACGATCTGCGCGCGCTGGGCGCAGATGCGACGCTGGAGCGCGACGCCGCATACCCGAGGCACGCCTTCGACCTGGTACTCGACCTGGTGGGCGGGCCGCGCTGGGAAGACATGATCGAGGCGTCGCGCAATGGCGGGCGCTATGTCACCGCCGGGGCGATCGCCGGGCCGATCGTCGAGCTGGATCTGCGCACGCTCTATCTGCGCGACCTGTCGTTCTTCGGCTGCACGCACCAGCCCGCCAACGTGTTCACCGACCTGGTGCGCTACATCGAGGCCGGCGAGATCCGCCCGGTGGTCGCCGCGACCTACCCCCTGCGGAAGCTGCGGGCGGCACAGGAGGCGTTCCTGACCAAGTCGCATGTGGGCAAGATCGCCATCAGCGTCGGCGCGTGACTGCGCACCGCAGGACGTGAAATGGCCCCGGCGTTGCAGCGCCGGGGCCATTCAGTGGCGGGCGCGGTTCGCTCGTCTCGGTTCGCCCGCCTCAGTTGGACAGCGCGCTGACGATCAGGCCGGTCCCCAGCGCAACGAGGAAGACGTCGCCGTCGACCCGGACATAGCCGTGCCCGTAGGGCGGGCGCGGATAGCCGTAATGCACGTGGTCGTGGATCACGACATAGCGGGTGCGCGGCACGTAGTGGCCGGGCCGGTAGCCCCAGCGGTTGTAGTAGCGGTGCCGATGGTCGTGCCGGTAGTCGCGGCGCCCGTCGCGGTAGCCGTCGCTATAGGCGCGGCGCTCGTCGCGGTAGTGCTTCTTCGCGTGCCGCTTGTCGTCACGATAATCGTGCCGCTTGTCGCCGCGGTGGTCATGGCGCTTGGCGTCGCGGTGGTCGTACCGCTTGTCGCCGCGGTAGTCGTGACGCCTGTCGTCGCGACGGTCGGCGCGGTCATCGTGCCGCTTGCCGTGGCGCTTGTCGTAATGCTTGCCCTGGCGGTCGTCGGTGTGGCCGCGGTGGCGGTTGCCATCGCCGTCGTGGCGGTGGCCGCGTCCGCGGTCATGGCCGCCCTTGCGTTCGTTGTCCTTGATGAAGATCACCATGCCGTCGGCCCCGCCCGCGGCCGCCTGGACCGGCTTGCCCACCCCGGCCGCGACGCCGTCCGAGGGAAGCAGGAACAGGGCGCCCGCAAGCGCCAGTGGCATGACGAAGAATCGGCGTGACAGTCTCATCGCGATCTCTCCTCGCTGTTGCGGACAACGGGCCCGACGCCCGGCACCACCCCCTGGCGCGCGCCGTGCCGGAGACCGGCATCCTTGCTGTTTCGAACGCGGAGCGTGCGGCGCTCCGTCGCGGGGCCGATCACGCTTGCGCGAAATCGGCGCCGGTCAGCGCAGGGCCTCGACGATCAGCCCGGTGCCAAGCGCGATCAGGAAGATGTCGCTGTCAACGCGCACATAGCCGTAGCCCGAGGGCGGGCGGCGGTAGCCATAGCGATCGTAGTCTTCGATCACGATGTAGCGGTCGCGCGGGATGCGATCGCCCCTGCGGTAGTAGTATTTCGGTCCCGGCGAGCACCAGCCCTTCTTCGCATGCCCCGGCGGGCAATGCGCAGGATCGGCCGAGGCAATCCCGGCGAAAGCCGGCAGCAAGAACGCGGCCGCGACGGCAGCAAGCAGTGTCTGACGCATGATGCCACTCTCCATGACGCTTCGCCCACATAATGCGCCAGCCGCCCCGCCGGTTCCATCACTCTCGCGGCTCGCGCGAAAGTTGACAGCTTGGGCTCGGCGTCTCACGCTGACGTGACCAACCTCGCTGGGAGTGCCGACATGAATGTGATCCAGATCCTCAGGAGCAAGGGGTCAGCCGCGATCGAGACCATCACCTCCGACATCACGCTGAGCGACGCGGCCGCGCGGCTCGCAGCACGGCGCATCGGTGCGCTGGTCGTGACCGGACGCGACGGCTCGATCGCGGGGATCCTGTCAGAACGCGACATCGTGCGCCGCATCGGCGAGGAGGGCGCGCGCGCCCTGAGCCTGAAGGTGAGCGACGTGATGACCAGCAAGGTCGAGACCTGCTCGCCCTCGGATACGGCGATCTCGGTGCTCGAGCGGATGACCTCCGGGCGCTTCCGCCACATGCCGGTGATGGAAGGCGGCAAGATGACCGGGATCCTGTCGATCGGCGACGTGGTCAAGGCCCGGATCGACGAGGTCGAGGCCGAGAACCAGGCCATGGCCGGGATGCTGAGTGGCTGACGATCTCCCCGAAAAAAACCTTCCGTTCCTGATTCCGGCTTGATTTCCGGCGCCCGGCGCGGTTGCGTGTGGCTCCCACGCACAGGGGGAGGATCGCGTGCGTACAGGACTCTATCCGGGCACCTTCGACCCGGTCACGCTGGGCCATGTCGACATCGTGCGCCGCGCCGCGAAGCTGGTCGACCGGCTGGTGATCGGCGTCGCCATCAACCGTGACAAGGGCCCGCTGTTCGACCTCGAGACCCGGGTCGCAATGATCGAGGCCGAATGCGCGCCCATCGCGCGCGAATCCGGCACGATCATCGAGGTGAGACCCTTCGAGAACCTGCTGATGCATTTCGCGCGCGAGGTGGACGCGACCATCATCATCCGCGGGCTGCGCGCCGTCTCGGACTTCGAGTACGAGTTCCAGATGGTCGGCATGAACCGCGCGCTCGACGACGAGATCGAGATGGTGTTCCTGATGGCCGAGGCGACGCACCAGGCGATCGCCTCGAAGCTGGTCAAGGAGATCGCACGCATGGGCGGAGACGTGTCGAGCTTCGTCTCGCCCGCGATCGAGAAGGCGCTGAAGGCGCGTTTCGGCCGCATCTGAGACCTACCCCCGCGACAGGGGGCTGCGGGGATGCCGGCTCAGCCGGCGGAGGCTTCCTTGCGGGCCTTCTTCAGCGCCGCAATCTCGGCCCGGGCCAGCGCGTCGGCGCGCTCGTTCTGCTCGTGCCCGGCATGGCCCTTGATCCACTCCCAGCGCACGCGATGACGCGTCTGGGCGGCGTCGAGGCGCTGCCACAGGTCGGCATTCTTCACGGGCTTCTTCGCCGCCGTGCGCCAGCCATTGCGCTTCCAGCCGTGGATCCAGCCGGTGATGCCGTCCTTGAGATAGCTCGAATCGGTCACCACGGTGACGGCCACGCCGCGCTCGAGCGTCTCGAGCGCCATGATCGCCGCCATCAGTTCCATGCGGTTGTTGGTGGTGTCAGCCTCGGCGCCCGAAAGCTCGCGCGTCTTCACGAGATCCTCGCCGCGCCAGGCCTCCATCACCACGCCCCAGCCGCCCGGCCCGGGGTTCCCCGAACAGGCGCCGTCGGTGTAGGCGGTGATCTCAACCATGGCGCAGCGGGCGCCGGGCACGCAGAGCCTTCGCCACCGCGTCAAACCGCCATGCGCAGGATGCGGGGCACCTTGAAGGAGATGTTCTCCTCGGCCGTCACCACGCGCACGATGTCGAGCTCGAAGCGGCGGCGGAACGACTCGATCACACCCTCGACCAGCACCTCGGGCGCGCTCGCCCCGGCGGTGACGCCGACCGCGCCGACGCCCTCGATGGCACGCCAGTCGATGTCCGCGGCGCTCTGTACCAGCATCGCATAAGCACAGCCGGCGGCGCGGCCGACCTCGACCAGGCGCTGCGAGTTCGAGGAGTTGGGCGCACCCACCACCAGCAGGGCGTCGATCTTCGGCGCCATCTCCTTAACCGCGGCCTGGCGGTTGGTGGTGGCGTAGCAGATGTCCTCCTTGTGCGGCCCGACGATCTGCGGGAACCGCGCCTTCAGGGCCGCGACCACGTCGGCGGTGTCGTCGACCGAAAGCGTGGTCTGGGTGATGAAGGCGAGCCGCGAGGGGTCGCGCGGCGTGATGCGCGCCACGTCCTCGGCGGTCTCGACCAGGATCACCTCGCCCTCGGGCAGCTGGCCCATGGTGCCGATCGTCTCGGGGTGCCCCTCGTGACCGATCATCACGATCTGGTAGCCGCGGTCATGGTGACGCTCGGCCTCGATATGCACCTTCGAGACAAGCGGGCAGGTCGCGTCGACATAGAGCATGTTGCGCCGCTCGGCCTCGGCCGGGACCGCCTTGGGCACGCCATGGGCCGAGAACACCACCGGCCGGTCGGCGGGACATTCGTCAAGCTCCTCGACGAAGACCGCGCCCTTGGCGCGCAGCTCGTCGACCACGTGCTTGTTGTGGACGATCTCGTGCCGGACGTAGACCGGCGCGCCCCATTTCTCGATCGCCTGCTCGACGATCTCGATGGCACGCACGACCCCGGCGCAGAAACCGCGCGGATCGGCGAGATAAAGCTTAAGCGGCGGCCGTGTCATGCCCGTTCCCTCTCCGGTCCGAACTGGAGTTCGGCGAGCCTCGCATAGAGCCCGCCCTTGCCGACAAGTATATCGTGGGTGCCTTCCTCGACCACCCGGCCCTTGTCAATCACCACGATGTGATGTGCGCGGCGCACGGTCGCAAGGCGATGCGCGATCACAATAGTTGTGCGCCCCTTCATCAGCCGCGACAGCGCCTCGGAGACATGCGCCTCGGACTCGGCGTCGAGCGCCGAGGTGGCCTCGTCAAGCAGCAGGATCGGGGCGTCGCGCAGGATGGCGCGGGCGATCGCGACGCGCTGGCGCTGACCGCCGGAAAGGCGCGTCCCGCCCTCGCCCACCGGCGTGTCATAGCCGCGCTCGAGCGCGGCGATGAAGCCCGCGGCATTGGCCTCGGCGGCGGCGGCCTCGATCTCGGCGCGGGTGGCGCCGGCGCGGCCATAGGCGATGTTCTCGGCGACGGTCGCGTCGAACAGGAAGGTTTCCTGCGTGACCAGCGCCATGTTCGCGCGCAGCGAGGCCAGCGCCACGCCCCTGATCTCCTGCCCGTCGATCTCGATGCGGCCGGTATCGGGGTCGAAGAAGCGCTCGACCAGCGCGAGCACCGTGGACTTGCCCGCGCCCGAGGGGCCGACCAGCGCGGTGACCTTGCCGGCGCGGGCGGTGAAGTCGAGACCGTCGAGCGCCGGGACGCCACCATAGGAAAAGCGCACGTCGCGGAACGCGATCTCGCCGCGCGGCACCACCAGCTCGGGCGCGCGCGGCAGCTCGGGGATCTCGGTGCGGGTGTCGAGCAGCGCGTAGATCGCCTCGACCCCGGCGAGCTGCTGGCGCAGAGCGACGTTGAGCTGCGCGAGCCGGCGGGCCGGATCGGCGGCCATGAAGAGCGCGGTGACGAAGGAGAAGAAGGCGCCCGCCTCCATCGTGCCGTCGATCACCCGCAGCCCGCCATAGAGGATCACGGCGGCACCGGCGATGCCGGCCATCGTCTCCATCAGCGGCACGACCAGGCCCTGGAAGACGGCAATCCGGTCCGAGCGCGCGCGCACGTCGGCGACCGCCTGCTCCATCCGCGCGCGCATCACGTCCTCGAGCCCGAAGGCGCGGATCACGCGGGCGCCGACCACCGACTCGGCCATCAGCGAGAGCACCCGGCCATGGAGCGTGACCTCGGCCCGGGCAAGCTTGCGCACGCGCGCGACCAGCCAGCCGACCCCGGCCAGCACCGCCGGCAGGCCGATCAGCGAGAGCGCCGAGAGCGCAAGGTCCTGCCACAGCATCACCGCGACCAGCGACACCAGCGCGAAGAGATCCGCGCCCAGCCGCTGGGCGATCAGCTGTAGCGCCGTGCGCGCCTGCGCCGCGTTCATCGAGATCCGGGTGGTCAGGTCGCCGGTGCTCTCGCCCGCATGGAAGGCCATACCCTGCGCCATGACATGCGAGAAGACCCGGTTCTGCAGGGTCGCGACGATGCGGTTGCCGATCCGGGTGAGGATCACCTGCGAGCCGAAGGTCGCCGCCCCGCGCACGAGGAACACGACCAGCACGACCAGGGCGATCGCGGGGACGACATCGGCGCGGCGCTCGACGAAGACGTCCTGCATGACGTTCTCCATCAGCAGCGCGATGGCAGCCCCCATCGCGCCGGTCACGCCCATCAGCACCAGCGCCACGGCATAGCCGCGGCGGTGGGCCCAGGCGTTCTCGGCGATCAGCCGCGCGAGCAGCGCGGCGCTGCCCGGCCCGAGCACCCTGTCGAGAAGTGCGGTCAGCATCCGCACCATTCGCCTTGCTCCCTCTCAACGCCTCGCGCAGTGCGTCCGGCTCGGGCAGGCCTTAGCGCATCGCGCGGCCCAGAGCCAGACCATAGCCGGCCCGGCCGCGCATCAGCCGCCGCCCGGCGCCGCGGCGGCCCGGTCGAGCAGGCGCAGCAGGCGCTCGCGCGCCTCGGGCAGCGCGTCGCGCTCCATCGCCGCGACAGCGCGGTTGGCGAGGAACCAGCCGGTCAGCTGCAGCGCCTCGACCACCGCCGCGGCACTCGGCTCGCCCCGGCCGATCAGGAAGCCCGGCAGCGGCAGGAGCTTCCCGGCCCAGGGGCTGCCCGCCTCGCGCGTCACCGCGCGGCCGGTGCGGGGCGAGACGAAGGCGAGGCCGTCGGGCGCGCCGCTGACCGCGCAGCGCTCGAGGTCGAGACCGAAGCCCAGCGTCTCGAGGAACTGCACCTCCCAGCGCGCGTAGATCGCGGGCCAGTCGGGTGCCTGCGCGGCCAGCGCATCGGCAAGCGCCACGCTGGCGTCGTGCAGCCCCTGGTCCGGCGCGCGTTCGGGCACCAGCGCCTGGATCAGGGCGGCCATGGCGTTGAAGGCGGCCAGCGTGCCGCGCCCGGCCATGATCCCGGCGGCGCGGCTTTGCAGCGGCTCGACGCGGAAATGGCCCAGGTGCTCCTCGAGCCGGGCGCGCCATTCGAGGGCGAGCTGCGTGCCCGGCTGCAGCACGGCCGACATCTTCTGCCCCGCGCCGCCGCGCACCAGCCCAGAGTGGCGACCGTGATGCACGGTCAGCACATCGATGATCGCCGACGATTCGCCGTGATCGCGAATGCCGAGAAGCAGGCCTTCGTCGCGCCAGTCCATCTCCCGCTCCGCCCGCCCCGTTCCGAACGTCCAGCCCTGCCCGCTCCCGGGCGGATGCCATGCGCGCCGGCCGGTTACCCGGCGAGGCCGGGATCCCCGAGCATGTGCCGCCCCCGCGGGTCCTCGACCTCGATGACCCACAGGTCCCGGTCGCGGCCGCGCGCGCGCGCCAGAGCCGCATCGACCTCGGCCTCGGGCGCATCGGCAATCTCGGCGTCCCAGCCGAGGTTGCCCTCGAGACCGTAGGCCCGCGACCACAGCGATGCACGCCCGTTCATCAGAGCGACCTTGACGGCGATGGCGCCGGCCGTGTCGTCGCCGCGATGGACGACATGGGCGAAGATGCCCTCGGCCGTCAGGCGCTGCAGGTAGGCGCCGACCCAGACATGCGCCGCGACCCGGGCCATCGCGCTCAGTTTCCGTCCGAGAAGTCGAGGCCCATCTCGCGGTAGCGCTCGGGCTCGTCGAGCCAGTTGGGACGCACGCGCACGGTCAGGAAGAGATGGCAGGGGCGCTCGATCAGCTTGGATATCTCGGCCCTTGCCTCGGCACCGACCGCCTTGATGGTCGCGCCCTTGTTGCCCAGCACGATGCCCTTGTGGCCGTCGCGCGCGACGTAGACGACCTGCTCGATGCGGGCCGAGCCGTCCTTGCGCTCCTCCCAGTTCTCGGTCTCGACGGTCAGCTGGTAGGGCAGCTCCTGGTGCAGGCGCAGGGTCAGCTTCTCGCGGGTGATCTCGGCCGCGAGCATCCGCAGCGGCAGGTCGGCGATCTGGTCCTCGGGGTAGAGCCAGGGGCCCTCGGGCAGGCTCTCGGCCAGCCAGCGCTTGAGATCGGCGACGCCGTGGCCCTTCTGGGCCGAAATCAGGAAGGTGCGCTCGAAGGCGCGCCGGTCGTTGAGATCGGCGGTCAGGGCGAGCAGGGTCTCGCGCTTGACGCGATCGATCTTGTTGATCGCCAGGGCCACTGGCTTGCCGGGGCGGACATGGCTCTCCAGCGCCTCGAGGATCGCCTTGACCCCTTCGGTGACGCCGCGCTGCGCCTCGACCATCAAGACGACCGCGTCGGCATCCTCGACGCCCGCCCAGGCCGAGGCGACCATCGCCCGGTCTAGGCGCCGGCGCGGCTGGAACAGGCCGGGCGTGTCGACGAACACGATCTGCGCGCCGCCTTCGAGCGCGACCCCGCGGATGCGGGTGCGCGTGGTCTGCACCTTGTGGGTGACGATCGACACCTTGGCGCCGACCATCGCGTTGAGCAGCGTGGACTTGCCGGCGTTCGGCTCGCCGATCAGCGCGACGAAACCGCAGCGGGTGGCGCTCATGCCTTGTCTCCGGGTCTTGGGGCGCGGCGGCTCATGCGCCGGCGCCGAGGATGCTGTCGAGAAGCCGCGCGGCGGCGGCCTGTTCGGCGGCCTTCTTGCTGGGGGCTTCGGCCGTGGCGTGCTCGCCGGTGGCGAGCCGCGCCTCGATGGTGAAGACCGGCGCGTGATCGGGCCCGGTGCGGTCCAGCACCTGGTAGTCGGGCGGCGCGAGCCCGCGCCCCTGCGCCCATTCCTGCAGCCGGGTCTTGGCGTCCTGCGGCGCCTCGGCCGGGGCCTGCAGACGGGTGGTCCAGTGGCGCTCGATGAAGCCGCGCGCGGCCGGCATGCCGCCGTCGAGATAGAGCGCGGCGATCACCGCCTCCATCGCGTCCGCGAGGATCGCGACCTTGCGCCGGCCGCCCGAGAGGCTCTCGGACCGGCCGAGGTTGAGATGCTCGCCGAGCCGGATCTCGCGCGCGATCTCGGCCAGGGTCTCGCGGCGGACGAGAGCGTTGAAGCGCGGCGCGAGGGTTCCCTCGGACTCGCCGGGATAGGCGGCGAAGAGCGCCTCGGCGATCACGAGGCCCAGCACCCGGTCGCCCAGAAACTCGAGCCGCTGGTTGTCGGGCCGGGCGGGGCTTGCCGCCGAGGGATGCGTCAGCGCCTCGGCCAGCAGCGCGGGCCGCGCGAAGCGATGCCCGAGCGCGGGCTCGATCTCCCGGGGCGGCGTTTGCCTGGCGTTGCGCGTCATCTGGCGTCGGTCAGCGAAGGTTCCATCCGTTCGCCTATACCCAAGCCGCCGCCGCCGCGCAAAGGGGCGCGGTTGACGCGGCCCGCGCGTCCGGTCACTCGATGGATTTCAGGAACCGGTCCGAGCGCCAGTTCCAGACCTGCCAGAGCGGCCCGTCCGACGAGAAGGCGATCAGGTCCGCGCGGCCGATCAGGTTCTCGAGCGGCACGGTGCCGACATCGGGGAAGCGGCTGTCGACCGAGTTGTCGCGGTTGTCGCCCATGAAGAACAGATGCCCGTCGGGCACCACGAACTCGCGGGTATCGTCGGCCCGGCCGGTGATCGGCCTGACGTTGCCCATCTCGCCCTCGACATTGAGGATGGCGTGCTTGCGCCCGCCGGGCAGGGTCTCGATGTACTGCTCCTTGCGGCATTCGCCGCCCAGCCCGACCGGCTCGTTCATGCATCGCGGCAGGCCCGGGGGCACGCCGCGGACCGCCTTTTCCTCAACGAAATCGGCGACGGGTTCGGTCGGCAGCGCCTGGCCGTTGATGTGCAGGATCCCGCCGCGCACCTGGATGCGGTCGCCCGGCAGCCCGATCACGCGCTTGACGTAGTCGACGCAGTCGTTCGGCGCAGGCCTGCTGGTGCCCAGCACCGCCTTGACCAGGTTGACGGTCCAGGAGATCGGCCCCTCGGCGCAGGCGTCGTGGCGCGGATGCTTGAACACCACGACATCGCCGCGCTCGGGCATCGCCGACCAGATCCGCCCCTCGAACAGGTCGGGCGAGAAGGGAAACGAGTATCGCGAGTAGCCATAGGCGAACTTGCTGACGAAGAGGTAGTCACCCACCAGCAGCGTCGGCTTCATCGAGCCCGAGGGGATCGAGAACGGCTGGAACAGCAGCGAGCGGAACACCGCGGCGATCAGGAGCGCCCAGAAGATCGTCTTGACGGTTTCCCAGATGCCACCGTCGGACTTCTTCTGACGCTTCGCCATGATGGGGGCTCGACCTGCGTGATGGGCTTCGACGGTGGGTCAGGCGTATGTGGCGGCCTCGTCCGGGCCTGTCAAGCACGGTTTCCCCGCGCGTCGCCTCAGCCGCCGCCGACAAACCGCGAGGCAAGCCCGCCGAAGGCCACCAGCACCACGCACCCCGCCCCGATCAGGGCGGCGCGGCGCGGCAGGGTGAACGGCGCGATCAGGCCGTAGGACAGAAGGCCGAGGCCGAGCGCGGTCACCGCGCCCTCCGCCAGCGCCGCCGCCGGGCGCGCGCCCAGCGCGATCAGAGCCGGCTGGTGCACCACGCAGAGCGGGACGATATAGAGCCCCATGCCCAGCGCCATTGCGGTGAGCGCAACCCGGAGCCAGTTCTCGCCCACCATGCCCGCGGCGATGAAGACGGCGCCGCAGACCGGCGGCGTGATGGTCGACAGGAGCGCGAACCAGAAGACGAAGAGATGCGCGGTCAGCGGCTCGAGGCCAAGGCCCTGCAGCGCCGGCCCTGCGATCGAGACGCAGATGACATAGGCCGCGGTGGTCGGCACCTCCATCCCCAGAACGAGGCAGGCGAGCGCCGTGAGCAGCAGCGCCGGCCACAGCGACCCACCCGCGCCCGACAGGATCAGCGAGGTAAGCTTGACCCCCAGCCCGGTCATGCCCAGCACGCCGATGACGATCGAGGCGCACAGGATGATCGAGGCGATCATCGCCACCTGCCCGCCCGCGGTGAGGCACACCGTCTCGGCCCGGGCAAGGAAGCGCCGTGCGCCCACGAGGCCGCGCGCGTCGAAGAGCAGGAGCGCCGCCGCCGACAGGATGGCCAGCGCCGCCGCGTATTGCGGCGTCATGCCGATGGCGAACATCACGACCAGGAGGACGACGAAGGGCACGGCGAAGAAGGCGGCCGTGGCCAGCACCGTCGCGGCGCGCGGCATCTGCTCGCTGGGCAGGCCCTTGAGCCCGAAGCGCAGGGCGAAGGCGTCGATCCCCAGCCAGACCGTGGTGAAATAAAGGATCGCCGGGATCAGCGCCGCGATCACGATCTCGGTGTAGGGGATGCCGGTCAGCTCGACCATGACGAAGGCGCCGGCCCCCATCAGCGGCGGCATGATCTGACCGCCGGACGAGGCCACGGCCTCGACCGCGCCGGCCAGGCGACGGGGATAGCCCAGCGCCGTCATCGCCGGCAGCGTCACCGCGCCGGTGGAGGCGACATTGGCCGAGGCCGATCCCGAGATCGAGCCGAAGAGCGCCGAGGCCAGCACCGAGACCTTGGCCGCGCCGCCGCGCAGCCGCCCGGCCGCGGCGGTCGCGAGGTTCATGAAGCCCTGCCCCGCCTCGCCGGCGTTGAGCACCGCGCCGAAGATCACGAAGACCGCCACCACCCCCACCGAGATACCCGTGAGGCTGCCCCAGATGCCGCCTTCGGTGATGGTGAGCGTGCCGAGGAAGCTCGAAAGCGGCAGGCCGGCATGGCCGAACTCGCCGCCGATATGCTGGCCGAAGAGGCCGTAGCCGAGCGCGAGCGCCGCGATCAGTGGCAAGGGCCAGCCGATCGCGCGCCGCGCCATCTCGAGCACGATGACGAGCAATGCCACCGCCATCGCGGTCTGCATCGGACCCGAGAGGAAGCCATACTGGTCCCCCAGTTCGGTCGCATTGGCGGCGATGTAGCCACAGGCGGCAAGCCCCACCGCGCACATCGCCGCGCCCGACCAGCGCGCCGCGGGGGACTTCGCCCCGTAGACCAGCGCCCAGGGCAGCGCGAGCGCCATGTGCAGCGGCCGCGAGACGAGGTTGGGCACCAGCCCCGAGAAGATCAGCCACAGGTGGAAGCCGACCGACGCCGCGCCGAGCGCGCACCAGAAGAGGCGCCACGCCGGCGCAGAAGGGGACACGGGGTCGTTCATCTGGCCGTCCGGGGCTCGGCGCGTAGGCGCCTCGGGATGGATCGGGCTGGCGCCGGCGTGGGTCAGCGGCTCAGCGGTTGGCCTCGGTCACCGCCATGCCCGCCTCGTCATAGTACCTGAGCGCGCCGGGATGGATCTTGCCGTCGATATTGGCCAGGAGCCCCGCATCGACGCCCTTCCACCACGCGGCCTCGCCGGCCATCTTGGCCCGCTCGTCCCAGAAGGTCTTGGTCAGGCGGTAGGCTGTGTCGTCGTCCATCTCGGTCGTGGCATAGGCGACCACGGGCAGCGAGGTGGTGACGATGTCGGCCTCCTGCCCGGCATAGGTGCCGGCCGGGATCACGGTGCGCGCGCGCTTGGTCTCGGCGATCTGTTCGTCGCTGAGCGAGAGCACGGTCACGCCGGTGCCGGCGGCCGCCTCGATCACGTTCGGCGCGGGCCAGCTGCCGGCGGTGACGAAGGCGTGGATCTGGCCGTTCTTGAGCGCCGCCACGGCGTTCGACAGCTCGGCATCGGCGATCGTCACCTTGTCCGTGAGGCCGAAGAGTTCGAGGTACTTCTCGCCCTCGGTGGCGCCGAAGCTGCCCTTGCCGAGCAGGATGGTCTTGCCCTCGAGCCCGGCGAGGTCGGTCACCCCGGCATCGGCGTCGACGACAAAATGCATGGTCAGCGAGGGGATCGGGAAGAGCGCGCGGATCTCGTCGAAGCGCGGGTTGCCCTTGTCCTGGAACGGCCCCTTGGCGCCCTGGGCCGAGCCGACCAGCGCGGGCGGGGTGGTGAAGACGTAGTTGCCCGAGCGGGCCACGACCTCCATGACGTTCTGCACCGAGCCCTGGCTTTCCTCGACCGTCAGGATGATGCCGCCGTCGGTGCCGCGCTTGACCGCCTCGGACAGCTGCACGGCCATCTGGTAGTAGGACGAGCCGGTCTTGGCCGACTTGAAGGTGATACGGGTCTGCGCCCAGCCCGAGACCGGCGCAAGGATGGCCGTGGCGGCCAGCGCCGCTACCGCGAGACGGATGATCTTCATTCTTTGCTTCCTCCCGATGCGGGCCCGCATCGTGGCCCCCGGGGCGCGACAATTACGCGGGCGCGCGCCCCTGTCCAGAGGCGATTCCCCGCGCGGCAAGCCACGGCGGCCTAGCGGTCGGGTCCGAAATAGGGGGTGTCCGAGGGGATCGCCTCGATCACGACGAAGGCCTGGGCGTAGGGATGATCGTCGGTGATCGTCACGTGGACGCGCGGCGCGAGCCCCGGCGGGATCAGCGTCCTGAGCCTGACCGCGGCCCCGCCGGTCAGCTGCATGGTGGGCTGGCCGCTGGGCAGGTTGACCACGCCCATCTCGCGCCAGTTCACGCCCATTCTGAGCCCCGTGCCCAGCGCCTTCGAGCAGGCCTCCTTCGCCGCCCAGCGCTTGGCGTAGGAGGCCACGCGCTCCCGCCGGCGCTCGGATTTCGCCTGCTCGATCTCGGTGAAGACGCGCTGGACGAAGCGGTTGCCGAAGCGCTCGAGCGTGCGCTCGATGCGGCGGATATCCGCGATGTCCGATCCGATGCCGACAATCATTCAAAGGCGCCCGATTCCCGTTTGCGCCACCCTACGCCAGACCGCGGCGGCGATGCACGGCCCGTTTGCGCGGACATGGCCGGCATGTTTTCCGGAAGGCACTCCATGCAGGAAATCCGATGCCCCGGATCCGCATCAGGGCGTTTGCCTCGACGAAGGACGGCCGGTCTGGCGCGGCCGGGCGCTGTCCGGGTGGCCAGCGGGTGGCGCGATCACCCTACCGCCCCAGCCTCAGGTCCGCCCCGCGATCAGCGCCCCGCCCGCTGCGGCGAAAAGCGCCGCGCAGACCCCGTCGATCCAGCGCCGCGCCCGGGCATAGCCTGCCCGCACGGCGGCGAGCGAGAAGAGCACGGCATAGCCCGCGTAGATCGCGCAGCCCAGCGCCGAGCACACCCCGACGATCGCAGCGAACTCGGCCGCACCGGCGCCTGCCGGCATGCCCAGCGCGATCACCGCACCCCAGGCCAGCAGCGCCTTGGGATTGAGCAGGTTGAGCAGCAGGCCCTGCCGGAACATGCCCCGCGCGCCCTTCGCCCCGGAGGCCGTGCCGCCGGCCGCGGCCGGGCGCAGCGCGCTCTGCGCCGAACGCCAGGCAAGCCACAGCAGGAAGCATCCACCCGCGATGCGCACGATGCCGAGCGCCGGCGCCCACGCCAGCATGAGCGCGCCGAGCCCGGTCGCCGCCACCACGCCCCAGGCCGCGAGGCCGAGCGAGAGGCCCGCCGCCATGGCCAGCCCCGCGGGCCTGCCGCGCGCCATCGAGGTCGCCGCGACCGACAGTGTCGCCGGGCCGGGCGAGGCGGCGGCAACGAAGAAGGCGAGCGCGGGCGCGACCAGGAACGCCGCGCCGGTCATCACGCCACGCCTTCGCCGAACGCCTCGCGCCGGGCGCGGTCCATCGCCTCACGCATCCGGCGGATGGCGCTGTCGAGGCCCGAGAAGATCGCCTCGCCGACGAGGAAATGGCCGATATTGAGCTCCATCACCTCGGGAAAGGCCGCGACCGGGGCCACGGTGTCGAAGGTCAGCCCGTGGCCGGCATGGACCTCGAGGCCCAGCGAGTGCGCGAAGCTCGCCATCTCGCGCAGCCGCGCGAGCTCGGTGTCGCGCTCGGCGAGGCGCCCCTCGGCATGGGCGTCGCAATAGGCGCCAGTGTGCAACTCGATGACCGGGGCGCCGATGCGCGCGGCGGCCTCGATCTGGCGGCGGTCGGCGGCGATGAAGATCGACACGCGGCAGCCGGCCTCGCGCAGCGGCGCGATGAAATGGGCGAGGCGGTTCTCGTCGGCGGCGACCTCGAGGCCGCCCTCGGTCGTGCGCTCCTCGCGCTTCTCGGGGACGATGCAGACCGCGTGCGGCCGGTGACGCAGCGCGATGGCCTGCATCTCGTCGGTCGCGGCCATCTCGAGGTTGAGCGGCAGTTCGAGCGCCTCCATCAGCGCGGCGATGTCGCTGTCGGTGATGTGGCGCCGGTCCTCGCGCAGATGGGCCGTGATGCCGTCGGCGCCCGCGGCCTCGGCCATCCGCGCAGCGCGCAGCGGGTCGGGATGCCCGCCGCCGCGCGCGTTGCGGATCGTGGCCACGTGGTCGATGTTCACCCCGAGACGCAGCCGCCCCAGCGGCCGCGCGAGGCCCTGCGCCGCGTCCCCGACAGATCCCGTGCCCGCCATGTCAGTCCTCCCGCCGGTCGCCGTTCGTATAGGCCGAAAGCTCGGCATCGAGCGCGCGCCGCCGGTCGGCGGCCAGCGCCTCGAGCTTCTTGCGCCGCCTTTCCTGATACGCCTCGACGATGGGGCCGAGCAACCAGTAGGCGGCGAACGAGGTCAGCAGCCCCGGCGCGATGCCGCCAACCAGGTAGGGCACGAAGATCGTCTCGATATTCGCGACCAGCCAGTGGACCGAGAAGCCCTCGTCGACGACATGCGGCTTGTTGCCGAGGATCAGCCAGCCGGTCTGCAGCGAAGCGGCGGCGATGAAGGGGAAGGTCAGGGGGTTGCCGACGGCGGTGCCAAAGGCCGACGCGAGCAGGTTCCCGCGCAGCAGGAAGGCAAGCGCCGCGGCGATGCCGAAATGGAAACCGAAGAACGGCGTGAACGAGGCCATGGCGCCGCAGGCGAAGCCCAGCGCGATGCGGTGCGGGCTGTCGGGCAGGCGGTGGATGCGCTTGCGCAGGTAATGGACGCCGCGCAGCGCGCCCTTGCGCGGATACATGATCTCGCGCATCCGGTCCCAGAAGGGCGGCTTCTCACGCCGTTTGAAGATCATACGCCACCGCTCCCACGCAATTCTCGCCGCGACCTTAACCGTGCGGCCACTCGGCTCAAGCCCCGGCGGCCGGATCCGTGCCCAATGGCAGGCGCGGCTGATCGACGCTGAGTTCCTGACCGGGCGGCGGTGCGTGCCGCGCGCGCTCGACCTTGTTCACGAAGCTCTGTGCCCTGAGGGATGTGAGGATGTCGTTGAGGTGGCGCAAGTCGCGGACCTCGATATCCATGGTCATCAGGAAGAAATCGGGCTTGCGGGTGCTCACGCCGATATTGTCGATATTGGCATTCTGCTCGCCCACCAGCGTGCAGACCTTGCCCAGCGTGCCCGGCTGGTTGAGCAAGGTGAGGTCGATGCGCGCCAGGTTGGCCGGCGTGCGCGAGGCGTCGGGCGACCAGCGCAGGTCGTGCCAGCGCGTCAGGTCGGCCTCGTGCTGCTCGAGGATCGGGCAGGACATCTCGTGCACCACCACGCCGCCGCGGCGCGCAAGGCCGATGATCCGCTCGCCCGGCACGGGCAGGCAGGTTTGGCAGAAGATCACCGCCGCGCCGCGGCTGACGCCGCGCACACGCTTGGGATCGGTCAGCGCCTCGGCCGGCTCGGGTGCCACCTCCTCGACCGCGTTGGGGCTTGGATAGATCGCCTCGTAGACCTGGTGGGCGGAGAGTTCGCCGCGCGCGAGCTGGACGAGCATTGCCTCGACCGAGGGCTGGCCGAGCTTGACCGCCGCGGCCTGGTAGGCCTTGGCGCCGCCCTCGCGGCCGCGCCGGGCGAAGGTCTGCTCGATCAGGTCGCGCCCCAGCGCCAGTTCCTCCTCGCGCTGCCGGTCGCGCAGGGCGCGCCGGATCGCGTGCTTGGCGCGGCCGGTCTTGGCCATGTCTTCCCAGTGCGGCGAGGGGCGCTGGCCCTCGGCCGTGATGATCTCGACCTGCTGGCCGTTGCGCAGCCGGGTCCAGAGCGGCACGCGCCGCCCGTCGACCAGCGCGCCGGCGCAGCGCTCGCCGATACGGGTGTGGATGGCATAGGCGAAATCGATCGGCGTCGCGCCGCGCGGCAGCCCGACCACCTCGCCCTTCGGCGTGAAGCAAAAGACCTGGTCGGTGAACATGTCGAGCTTGACATGCTCGAGGAACTCCTGCGGCTCGTTGCCCGCCTCGATGCGCGCCAGCAGATCGCGCAACCAGCTGTAGGGATCGACCGCGAAGGGGTTCTCGACCCGCTCGCCGTCGCGATAGGCCCAGTGCGCCGCCACGCCGGTCTCGGCGACGGCATGCATCTGCCAGGTGCGTATCTGCATCTCGACGCGCGCGGCACCCGGCCCCGACACGGTGGTGTGGATCGAGCGATAGCCGTTCGCCTTGGGCCCCGAGATGTAGTCCTTGAACCGCCCCGGCACCGCGCGCCAGTGGCGATGGATCGCGCCCAGCGCGGCGTAGCAGTCCGCATCCGTGGTCACGATCACGCGGAAGCCGTAGATGTCCGAGAGCTGCGAGAAGCTGATCTGCTTCTCCTCCATCTTGCGCCAGATCGAGTAGGGCTTCTTCTCGCGCCCGCGCACCTCGGCCTCGATCCCCGCCTCGGCAAGGACCCGCGACAGCTCGGCCGAGATCTTCGGGATCAGGTCGCCGCTGTCGCGCCGGAGCTTGAGGAAGCGGCGCATGATCGAGGTGCGGGCCTCGGGGTTGAGGACCTCGAAGGCCAGGTCCTCGAGTTCCTCGCGCATCGACTGCATGCCCATCCGGCCTGCCAGCGGCGCGTAGATGTCCATCGTCTCCTGCGCGATGCGGCGGCGCTTCTCGGGCTTGAGATGGTCGAGCGTGCGCATGTTGTGCAGGCGATCGGCCAGCTTGACCAGGATCACCCGCACGTCCTTGGCCATGGCCAGCAGGAGCTTGCGGAAATTCTCTGCCTGCGCCGTCTCGGTCGAGGTGACCTCGAGCTTGGTGAGCTTGGTCACGCCGTCGACGAGGCCGGCGATCTCCTCGCCGAACAGGCGCGCGATCTCGTCCGAGGTCGCGGGCGTGTCCTCGACGGTGTCGTGCAGCAGGGCCGTCACGATGGTCGAGTCGTCGAGGCGCAGATCGGTCAGGATCGACGCGACCTCGAGCGGGTGGCCCCAGTAGGGCTCGCCGCTCGCGCGCCGCTGGTTGGCATGCGCGGTCGCGCCGAAGACATAGGCGCGGTTGAGCAGCGCCTCGTCGGTGTTGGGGTTATAGTCGCGGACCTTCTCGACCAGCTCGTATTGGCGGATCACCTAGACTACGCTCCGCTCGGGCCGGCGCCGGCCGTGCCGTTCAGCCTCTGTCCTGCTCGGCCATCAGGGCGCGGAGAAGCTTCTCCTCGTCCAAATCGTCCGTCGCGGGCTGCGGCGGTGCCGGCTGGACGCCGACCTCGGCGCCAAGCAGCATCGCCATGTTGTCCTCTTCCGGCTCGTCGACCTCGATCTGCCGCTGCGACGCCTCGATCGCCTGCTCGCGCAGCACGTCGGGCTCGAGCGTCTCATCGGCGATCTCGCGCAGGGCGACCACGGGGTTCTTGTCGTTGTCGCGGTCGATGGTGATCGGCGCGCCGGACGAGATCGTGCGCGCGCGGTGCGCGGCAAGCATCACGAGGTCGAACCGGTTGGGGACCTTGTCCACGCAGTCTTCAACGGTGACGCGGGCCATGAGGCATCTCCCTGTCGCTGATCCTGATCGGAAGTGCGGTGTATATGGTGCAGATGCGGCGAATTCAAGACGCAGCGCCCCATGCCGTCTCCGGGCGCCCTCATGGCAGTGCGACGACCTCGGCGCGCGCGGCCTCGGGAAGGGCCGCGAGCATCTCGGCGACCGACCGGCCCGTGAGGGGGTGGCGCCACTCGGGCGCGATGTCGGCGAGCGGGACCAGAACGAAGGCACGCTCGTGCAGGCGCGGATGCGGCAGGATCAGGCGCGGCGGCACCAGCGTCTGCGCCTTGCCCAGGTCGAGCGCGATCCAGTCGCGCACCGTTTGTGCGTCGGGAAGCATGGCATCGCCCATCGCGATGAGGTCGAGGTCGCAGACCCGCGGCGCCCAGCGCGCCTTGCGCCTGCGCCCGAGCGTTTCCTCGACCGCGTGCAGGCGCTCGAGCAGCTCGGCCGGCTCGAGACCAGTCTCGACGCGCGCGGCGCCGTTCACGAAATCGGGACCGCTGCCGGGGGGAAAAGCAGGCGTGCGAAACCAGCGCGACGGTTGGATCGCATCGATTCCGTCACTATCCTTTAGTATAGCCAACGCTAGGCATAAGGTCGCCTTGATGTCGGCATTACCCGATGGGATATTTGCGCCCAAGGCAATCAAGGCAGTCGGCATGCCGGCTCCGCAATGAATGGAATTCCGTTTCGGTCCGGAGTAAAGAGTGCCCCCCGAATCGCGCGCCCCGCGGACCATCAACCGCCATCTGGCAATTCACCATGTGGCATAGTGCCTGAGGAAATTATGTTCTATCGCGACGAGCGTCTCGCTCTCTTCATCGACGGCTCGAACCTTTACGCTGCGACCAAGGCTCTGGGCTTCGATATAGATTACAAGCTTCTGAGATCCGAGTTCCTGCGCCGCGGAAAGCTGGTTCGCGCCTTCTACTACACCGCCCTGATCGAGAACGAGGAATATTCCCCGATCCGCCCGCTGGTGGACTGGCTCGATTACAACGGCTTCACGCTGGTGACCAAGCCCGCCAAGGAGTTCACCGACTCGACCGGCCGGCGCAAGGTCAAGGGCAACATGGACATCGAGCTCGCGATCGACGCGATGGAGATGGCCAACTATGTCGAGCACATCGTGCTGTTCTCGGGCGATGGCGACTTCCGCCCGTTGGTGGCGGCGCTGCAGCGCAAGGGCGTGCGCGTCTCGGTCGTCTCGACCATCCGCTCGTCGCCGCCGATGATCGCCGACGACCTGCGCCGCCAGGCCGACAACTTCATCGAGCTCGAGGAGCTGCGCGAAGTGATCGGCCGCCCGCCGCGCGAGGACCGCGCCGCCCCCCGCAACGGCCGCGAGACGGAAGAAGCCGACAACGGCGCCGAGGGCTGATCCACAGCCCCGCGCATTACCGTGCCCCAACCCGCATCCGAGGCGCCGCGCGACTGCACGCTTTGTCCGCGGCTGGTCGCCTATCGCGACGCGAATCGCGCAGCCGAGCCTGACTGGTTCAACGGCGCGGTGCCGAGCTTTGGCGACCCGGATGCGTGGCTCTTGGTGGTCGGCCTCGCGCCCGGCGTGACCGGGGCGAACCGGACCGGCAGGCCCTTCACCGGCGATTTCGCGGGCTCGCTGCTCTATGGCACGCTGGCGAAGTTCGGTCTCACGCGCGGCGTCTTCGCGGCGCGGCCCGATGACGGGTTGCAGCTGCGCGGGGCGATGGTGACGAACGCGGTGCGATGCGTGCCGCCGCAGAATCGGCCGACCGGGGCCGAGGTGAACGCCTGCCGCTCATTCCTGGCCGCCCGCATCGCGGCGCTGCCGCGGCTCGGCACGATCGTGACGCTGGGCAAGATCGCGCATGATTCGACGATTCGCGCGCTGGGCGGCCGGGTGGCGCAGCATCCCTTCGGGCATGGCGCGGCCTCGCGCATCGGCGAGTTGCGGATCCATGCGAGCTATCACTGCTCGCGCTACAACACCAATACCGGCCGGCTGACGCCCGAGATGTTCGAGGCGGTGTTCGCAGCCGCGACCGCGGGTGCGCCCCGCTGACTCCGGGGCGACTGGCGCGCCGGCGCGGGCCGCCATAGGATCGGGCGCCCGCGCATCGAAGGATCACCGACATATGGCCAGCCAGACCACGCCCCACCCCAGCGCCACCGACCGCGCGCGCGACCGGGCCGAGCTTGCCGCAGCGCTGCCCCATATCCTGGCCGCGCTGGCGGATGTGGGGACGCTCGACATGATCGTCGTGCGGCCCGAGCACGGGCTGCGCCGGGACGTCGCGCATACGCGCCTGACGGCGAGCCACGGGGTCGAGGGCGACCACTGGTCGCGCGGCTGCTGGCGCACGACCGAGGACGGCCGGCCCCATCCCGACGTCCAGATCTGCCTGATGATGTCGCGCATGATCGGGGCGATCGCGGGCGAACGCGCGCGATGGGCCGCGGCGGGAGACAACCTGTTCATCGACATGAACCTCACGCCCGCGAACCTGCCGCCCGGCAGTCGGATCGCGATCGGGTCGTGCATCCTCGAGATCACCGCCGAGCCGCATAACGGTTGCCAGAGCTTCATCGACCGCTATGGCCGCGACGCCTGCGTCTTCGTCAACACCGGCGACGGCAAGACGCACCGGCTGCGCGGGATCTATGCCCGGGTCGTGCAGGACGGGACGGTGACCGCCGGCGACGCCGTGCGCAAGCTGGCCGGCTGACGACCGGGCCCACGAGACCCAGCGGATCGGAGCTTCGCCCGAGGATGACCCGGATCGCCATCGCCGGCTTCCAGCACGAGACCAACACCTTCGCCACCGGCAAGGCCGGGTTCCACGAGTTCGACATCGCCGATTCATGGCCGGGCCTTCTGGCTGGCGAGGCGGTGATCGCGCAGACGCTTGGCCTGAACCTGCCCGTCGCCGGCTTTGCCGCCGCGGCGCGGCGCGCGCACGGCGTGGAACTGGTGCCACTCATGTGGTGCGCGGCCGAGCCCTCGGGCCATGTCACGGACGAGGCCTTCGAGCGCATCGCGGGGATGCTGATCGACGGTCTCCGCCGCGCGGGGCGGATCGACGGGCTCTATCTCGACCTGCACGGCGCGATGGTGACCGAGAGCCATGATGACGGCGAGGGCGAACTGCTGCGCCGCCTGCGCGCCGAGCTGGGCGGGGCGCTGCCGATCGTCGCGAGTCTCGACCTGCATGCGAATGTCACGCCCGCCATGGTCGGGCACGCCACCGCGCTGACGCTCTACCGGACCTATCCGCATCTCGACATGGCGGCGAGCGGAGCGCGCTGCCTGCCGATCCTGATGCGCGCCATCGAAGGGGCGGCGCCCTGCAAGGCGTTCCGGCAGGCGCCCTATCTCATCCCCCTCCACGCCCAGTTCACGGGGGCCGAGCCCTGCCGGTCGCTCTATCGCGCGCTGGAGGAGTTCGGAGGCGAGGGCGTCTCGGCCGATATCGCGCTCGGCTTCACGGCGGCGGATATCTTCGATGCGGGGCCGTCGGTGGTGGCCTATGCGCCGGATCAGGCGGTGGCCGATGCCGTCGTGGACAGGCTCATCGGCGCCATCGCGGCTGCCGAGGGCGCCTTCGACTGCGGGATGCTGAGCCCGGCCGAGGCAGTGCGGGTCGCGATGGCGAACCGCGGCGACAGGCCCGTGGTGATCGCCGATGTGCAGGACAACCCCGGCGCGGGGGCGAGCTCGGACTCGACCGGGCTGCTCGCCGCGCTGGTGGCCGAGGGGGCGGAGGGCGCGGTGCTGGGGCTGCTCAATGATCCCGAAATGGCGGCGCGCGCGCATGCGGCGGGGCTTGGTGAGGTGATCGCCGGGCCGCTCGGCGGCAAGTCCGGCCTGCCGGGTCAGGCGCCCTTCGAGGGCCGGTTCCGGGTCGAGGCGCTGAGCGACGGGCAATGCCGCTTCACGGGCGAGATGTATGGCGGCGGGATCGCCGTGCTGGGCCCGACGGCGGTGCTGCGGGTCGAGGACGCGCGGGCCGATGTACGCGTTGTCGTCGGCAGCCACCGCAGCCAGTGCCTCGACCGTGCGATCTTCACCCATATCGGGATCGACCCAAGCCGCCAGCGCATCGTCGCGGTCAAGAGCACGGCCCATTTCCGCGCCGATTTCGACCCGATCGCGGCCCAGACGCTGATCGCGGCGGCGCCCGGGGGCTTTCCCTGCGATCTGGCCGCGATCCCCTATCGCCGGCTTCGTCCGGGCGTTCGGCTGGGGCCATGTGGCCCCTGTTCTCAGGGCATGGTGCAGTACCAGAAATCGACGGGCCGGGTCCCATAGCAGCTACTGCTGCTCGCGCTAAAACACGAACATGCCACGCCTGACGGCAGGGTTGTCCGAGGCGGTGTTTGGGGCGGTCGTGGTGTTAGACTTCGATCGAGCATTGCGCCCTATCGAACGCGCCGACATGATTATTTTCGGAAGTATTTTGACGACGGGTGCGGAATATCCATGAGTTTCATCAGACTGCTTGTTGCGGCACTCACAAGCCTTTCGATTTCGATTTCCACCTCGATCTCGGTCGCCAGCGAGCCGGCGACCCAGCAGGAAATGGCGGAAGAAATGATGCGGCTCGCGTCTCGGTATGTTGGCCCCGACATTCGTCGTCGCGCTCCGGCTGGTTCCTCGACCGAATATATCACTGGCCCGGTGAATTCATTCTTACGCATCACCGACTGCCAGTTCGAATTTCACTGGGACGACCAGTCGCGCGCAGTCATGTCTTGGGAACTCGGGAAATACTCGGTCGATTCCGAGCCTACGCAGTTCGATGCGACGACGTTCGTTGCGTCCTTCGAACTCGATCCCAGGTGGCTGGCCGACCATCGGCGGGGTGGTACGTTGCGTCATGAGACGGAAAAGACCTTAGAATATCACTTCAAGCTCAATGGTGACCCGAGCCCCTCCAGGGCAGCCCGGATCATGATGGCGCCGGGGGTCCTGGATGGCATGTTCGGCGAGCACCTTCGGTCAAACCACTATCGCAGTCAGGAAGATGGCAGGATCGTCTATGTAGGTTCGGTGTATGAAGCGGTAGTCAAGCTGCGCCCCGAGGATGCCCCCGCCTTCATCGCCCTGGCTCGCGAATACAGGCAACGTTTCTGCATGATCGAGTAGATTTGTTGCGGCGAGCAGTAATTCGGTTCGCTCAGTTCCCCTCGAGCACGCGTCGCGCGATCACGCCCGCCTGGATCTCGGCCGCGCCCTCGAAGATGTTGAGGATGCGCGCGTCGCAGAGCACCCGGCTGATCGGGTATTCGAGCGCGAAGCCGTTGCCGCCGTGGATCTGGAGGCCATTGTCCGCCGCCGCCCAGGCGACCCGGGCGCCAAGCAGCTTGGCCATCCCGGCCTCCAGGTCGCAGCGCCGGTCGGCGTCCTTCTCGCGCGCGGCATAGTAGGTGATCTGACGCGCGATCATGACCTCGACCGCCATCATGGCCAGCTTGGATGCGACGCGCGGGAAGGCCGAGAGCGGCTTGCCGAAGGCGACCCGCTCCTGCGCATAGCGGAGCGCGATCTCCATCGCCGACTGCGCCACGCCGATGGCGCGGGCCGCGGTCTGGATGCGGGCCGATTCGAAGGTGCGCATCAGCTGCTTGAAGCCCTGCCCCTCGACCCCGCCGAGCAGCGCATCGCCCGGCACGCGGTGACCGTCGAGGGCGAGGGTGTATTCCTTCATGCCGCGATAGCCGAGGACCTCGATCTCGCCGCCCTCGATGGTGGCGTCGGGGAAGGGGGTCTCGTCGGTGCCGCGCGTCTTGGGGGCGAGGAACATCGAGAGGCCCGAATAATCCTTCGTGTCGGGGATGGTGCGGGCCAGCACCGTCATCAGGTCGGTGCGGCCGGCATGGGTGATCCAGGTCTTGTTGCCGGTGATCACCCAGTCCTCGCCCTCGCGCACGGCGCGGGTGCGCAGCGCGCCGAGGTCCGAGCCGGTGTTGGGCTCGGTAAAGACCGCGGTCGGCAGGATCTCGCCGCTCGCGATCTTGGGCAGGTAATGCGCCTTCTGCGCCTCGGTGCCGCCGCCGAGGATCAGCTCGGCCGCAATCTCCGAGCGCGTGCCGAGCGAGCCCACGCCGATATAACCGCGCGAGAGTTCCTCGGAGACGACGCACATCGCAGTCTTGCCCATGCCGAAGCCGCCATGTTCCTCGGGGATGGTGAGGCCAAAGACGCCGAGGCCGGACATCTCCTCGATGATCTCCATCGGGATCAGCTCGTCGCGCAGGTGCCAGCCATGGGCGTGGGGCACCACGCGCTCGTCGGCAAAGCGGCGGAACTGGTCGCGGATCATCTCGAACTCGTCATCGAGGCCGCAGTCGCCGAAGGTCGCCGCGCCCTCGCGCTCGGTCATGATCTGCACCAGCCGCATGCGGTGGGCATCGGTGTTGCCCTCGGCGATGAGCCGCTGCACGGCGTCGGTCGAGAACCCCGCGAGCTCGACCGGGCCGAGGCCAAGCTCGGACGGGCGGGCGATCTCGCCCTGGCTCATCGGGATGCCGCCCGCGATCTGGGCGAGGTATTCGCCCATGCCGATGGCGTAGATCAGGCGCTCGATCTCGCCCAGCCGGCCCGCTTCCTCGAGCCGCCCGGCCCAGCCGGTCATCTGGCGGAGCGCCTCGACATAGGTCGCCAGCCAGGCGAGCCCGTGGGCCGCGTACTGGTGGTCGTCGAGCATCCGCCCCGAGACGCGGCCCTGGGCGCTAACCTCGCGTGCAAGGCGCCCGCGCGCCTCGATCAGCAGCGCCTCCGCCGCGGTCACCGACTCGCGACCCAGGCTGACCAGCGCGGGATCGGCGGCAAGCGATGCGGGGGCGTCGACGCGTGCGGGTGAGGCGGTCATCGGCGGGCTCCTCGGCGGCGGCCACAGGCGGCTCGTGCTGCGGCGCGGAATCAATATTGCATCTGCGAATTGTCCTAGCCGTGGCAGAGGCAGCGGTCAAGGGAGTGAACGCAAGATTCTTGCGCTCCACATGGGCATGAAGGTTGTTTCTTGCCTGCAATCGCGCGTGCGCCTGCTGCTCACAAAGGTTTGGGCGTGGCCGGGGAAATTATTCCAGATGGTCCGGGACAGGCAGCAATCGTCCGTGTAAGAGGGGCGCCGATCCCGCAGCATTTTCCGGACCGGACGCTTGGAACACGCCGACGCTCTTGCAGGTTTCGAGATCGGCCTGTTCGTCGCTGCGGCGACGGTCATGGGCCTTGGCGGGTTCGTGAAGGGCGCGGTCGGCTTCGCGCTGCCCATGATCAGCATCGCCGGGCTGGGAAGCTTCCTCACGGCGCAGGAGGCGGTCGCGGTCCTGATCATCCCGACCTTTCTCTCGAACCTCTGGCAGACATTGCGGCAGGGCCCGCTTGCGGCGATCTGGACCCTCAAGGAGTTCTGGCGGCTCAACATCATGATGGCGCTGACGATCGGCGTCGTGGCGCAGCTGGTGCCGCGAATCTCCTCGGGCACGCTTTTCGTCACGTTGGGCGTGGTGGTGACTGTGGCCGCGGGGTTGCAGCTCTGGGGCTGGCGGCCACAAGCGCCGAAGACCGGGCCCGGCCGCACCGCGAGCGAGGTCGCGGCCGGGCTGATCGCGGGGATCACCGGCGGGATCTCGGGCGTGTGGGGGCCGCCGGTGCTGTTCTTCCTGATCGCGCTTGCCACGCCGAAGATCGAGATGATCCGGGCGCAGGGCATCGCCTATCTTCTGGGATCGGTGATCCTGGTCGGCGCCCATCTCCAGAGCGGCCTTCTGAACGCGGTGACGATCCCGTTCTCGCTGGCCATGTGCCTGCCCGTCGCGGCGGGCATGGCGCTGGGGCTGGCGGTGCAGGACCGGCTCGATCAGCGCCTGTTCCGGCGCATGACGCTGGCGGTGCTGTGCATCGCCGGGCTCAACCTGCTGCGGCGCGGGCTGTTCTGAATCTCAGCCGATGATGGCGACGCCGTCGCGCCGCGGGTCGCCGGCCGCGTCGACATTGCCGCGCGCGTCGCGCATCACCGCGTGGACGCCGCCGAAGAACATGGATCGGCTGGCCCAGCCGCGCGCCTCGGGCCAGGCGCCGAGCAGCGCCTCGCGCGCCGCGTCGGGCAGGCCTTCGAGCTCGAAGTCGATCTCGGGCTCGCGCCCCTCGACATGCAGCCGCGGCGCGGTGATCGCGGCCTCGAGCGACGCCCCGTGGTCACAGAGCTGCACGAGCACCTGCGCGAGCGCCGTGCGGATCCTGTTCGAGCCGCCCGAGCCCATCAGCGCGACGCGCCCGTCGGGCCAACCGACCTCGAGCGGCGTCATCATCGAGGCAAGCCGGCGGTCGGCCTCCCAGTTCAGCGGATCGCCCGGGACGAGGTCGTCCTCGCCCAGCATGTTGTTGGGCACGATCCCCGTGCCGGGCACCACGAAGCCCGCACCCTCGCCATTGCTCAGCGTGAGCGAGACGCCCATCCCCGCGGGGTCGACCACGGAAATCTGGGTGGTGCCGCGCAGGGCGGCGCGCCGCCCCTGCACGGAGGCGCGGTAGCGGGCGAGAAGGTCCGGATCGAAAAGCTTCGCCGTCCCGGCGACGACATCATCGTCGAGCCGGGTCTCGAGCCGCGCATGCACCGTCTGCGCGAAGGCGCGGGCGAGGTCGGCCGCACCCGGACGGTCCGGCGCGATCGCCAGGGCAAAGGCGATCAGCGCCCCGCCCAGCGCCGGCGGCGGGTTGAGCCCGATCTCGGCCATGCCCCTGGCGTGGCGCAGCGGCTCGCGCCAGACCGCGCGGTGTCGGCGCAGATCGTCGCGCGTGAGATGGCCCCCCTCCTCCATCACCTGCAGGAGCGCGGCCGCGACCTCGCCTTCCTGGATGAGGCGCGCGCCCTCGATGCCGAAGACCTCGAGCACGTCGGCCAGCGCGGGGTTGGTGAATAGAGCGCCCTCGGCCTTGGGCTCGCCCTCGTCGCACATCAGCGCCCGGATCGAGTCGGTGGCGCAGAGGATGGGCGTCACGATCCGGCCGATGCCGGACTGGAAGGCGGTCACGCGGACGCCCTCGCGCGCCGCGCGGACGGCCGGCCCGACCAGCTCGGCCATCGGCATGCGCCCGAGATCACGATGCGCGCCCTCGAGCGCCGCGGCGAAGCCCGAGCCGGCAACCGTTCCCGCCCCGATGACGAAGCGCTGCCGGGTCTCGCCGAAATCGGCCTCGACCTCGCGCAGGTCGAGCTCGGACAGTGGCCGCTTGCGGCGCGGGGTCTGGACGAAGGCGTCGAGGATGCGCGCGCCGCCCTTCGGGTCGCGCACCAGCATGAAGCCGCCGCCCATCAGGCCGGCGAGGACCGGCTCGGCAACCATCGCGGTGAAGGCGGCCGCGACCGCGGCGTCGACGGCGTTGCCGCCCGCGCGCAGGACCTCGGCGCCGGCATCCGCGGTCACCTGGTGGCCGGCAGCGATGGCGAAGCGCCAGCTCATCGCGGCACCCTTGGCGCCACCCCTTGCGTCGCGGCGTGGAGCCCGCCGTCGCGGAGGGGCGCGAAACGCGCGAAGACCGCCACGACACGGTCGCAGCGGTCTCCGAAGTTCAGAGGCATGGGAATGCCGGCTGCGCTCACGCCGCGCGCAGGGCGGCGGCCTTCACGTCGTCCGAGACATGCGCCTCGTACTGCGTGAAGTTCTTGGCGAACATCGAGACAAGCTCGACCGCCTGCCGGTCATAGGCCGCCGGATCCTTCCAGGTCGAGCGCGGGTCGAGCAGGCTTGCATCGACACCCGGCACCGCGACCGGAACCTCGAAGCCGAAATTCGGATCGACGCGGAACTCGACGCCGTTGAGCGAGCCGTCGAGCGCCGCCGACAGCAGCGCACGCGTCGCCTTGATCGGCATCCGGCTGCCCTCGCCATATGCGCCGCCAGTCCAGCCGGTGTTCACCAGCCAGCAGGTCGCCCCGGTCTTGGCGATCTTGTCGCGCAGGAGCGCACCGTAGACCTCGGGGCGTCGGGTCATGAAAGGCGCGCCGAAGCAGGTCGAGAATGTGGGCTGCGCGGTGGTCACGCCCTTCTCGGTCCCGGCCATCTTCGAGGTGAAGCCCGTGAGGAAGTGGTACTCGGCCTGCGCCGGCGAGAGCCGCGCGATCGGCGGCATCACGCCGAATGCGTCGCAGGTCAGCATCACCACGTTCTTCGGCACGCCCGCGACGCCGGTCGACGACGCGTTCGAGATGTAGTGCAGCGGGTAGGCGCAGCGCATGTTGGTGGTGAGGCTGTCGTCCTCGAAATCCAGCGCGCGGGTGTGCTCGTCGTAGACCATGTTCTCGATCACGGTCGCGAACATCGAGGTGGTCTTGAAGATCTCGGGCTCGGCCTCGGGGCTCAGATGGATGGTCTTGGCGTAGCAGCCGCCCTCGAAGTTGAAGATCCCGCCTTCGGTCCAGCCATGCTCGTCATCGCCCAGCAGCGTGCGCGCCGGGTCGGCCGAGAGCGTCGTCTTGCCGGTGCCCGAGAGGCCGAAGAAGATCGCCGCCTGCGACGGGTCGCCATTGGCATGGTTGGCCGAGCAGTGCATCGGCATGACGCCCTTGCCGGGCAGGATGTAGTTGAGGATCGAGAAGATCGATTTCTTATTCTCGCCCGCGTAGGACGTGTCGCCCACCAGCACGAGCCTGCGCTCGAAGCTGACCGCGATCACCGTCTCGGAGCGGCAGCCATGGCGCGCGGGGTCGGCCTTGAAGTCGGGGCAGTTGATCACCGTGAACTCGGGCGCGAAATCGGCCAGCTCGGCGACCTCGGGCCGGCGCAGCATGTGGCGGATGAAGAGGTTGTGCCAGGCCAGCTCGTTCACCAGGCGCACCTTGAGCCGGTGCGTCGCGTCGGCGCCGGCATAGAGATCCTGGACGAAGACCTCGCGGCCCTTCAGATGGGCGATCATGTCCTGGTAGAGGCGCTCGAAGGCATCGGGCGCCATCGGCGCGTTGTTCTCCCACCAGACATCGGCCTCGACCGAGGGCTCGCGCACGACGAACTTGTCCTTGGGGCTGCGGCCGGTGTGCTTGCCGGTATTGCAGAGGAAGACGCCACCGATGCCGATCTCGCCCTCGCCCCGCCGGACGGCAGCTTCGACAAGCGCGGCTTCCTGCAGGTTGTAGTGGACGGTTCCGACGCCCTCGATGCCCATGTCCTCGAGGCGGCAGTTCGGATTGACGATTCCACGCTGCATTCTCATCGATCTCCATCACCCGGATGCGCCGGCGAACCTGCGGCCGGGCATCCTCTCCCAGTAGCTCTCCCGGGGGCTGCGTCCGCGTTCCGGTCCGGCACGGCCCTCATCTTGGTGTGCGGGCTGGTCCCGCATGGTCGAGTCGCAGGCTCTATAAGCAGCGCCGGGTGCTAGGTCCACCCCGATCAGCGGCGACATCGCGGCACAGGCGGGCGTGTCCCCGCAGCCGCAGGCCATGATTCGCATCGCCACACCAATCGCCAGAAAATTGCGTTGACAGCCGCGCCGTGCAATCATCCTGTCGGGTTAACGACCTCCAAGTCCGCCGGTACGATGCGTAGGCCGAGAGCGGGCAGGCAAACGAGCAGAAAAGACGGCCCACGGGCGAGGGCCGCACCGATCGGGAGAAACCGTCATGGCGACTATCGCGCTTGTCGACGACGACCGGCATATCCTCAGTTCTGTCTCGATGGCGCTCGAGGCCGAGGGCTACGAGGTCCGCACCTACAACGATGGGGCGAGCGCACTCCAGGGGCTTGAACAAAGCCCTCCCGACCTCGCCGTCTTCGACATCAAGATGCCCCGGATGGACGGCATGGAGCTGCTGCGCCGGCTGCGCCTGAAGACCGACCTGCCGGTGATCTTCCTCACCTCGAAGGAGGAGGAGATCGACGAGCTGATCGGGCTGCGCATGGGCGCGGACGACTACATGCGCAAGCCATTCTCGCAGCGCCTGCTGGTCGAGCGCATCCGCGCGGTGCTGCGCCGGCGCGAGATGGCGGGCGAAGGCCCCGTCGAGCGCACCGAGACCGAGAAGATCCTGCGCAGGGGCAAGCTCGAGATGGACCCGATGCGCCACTCGACCACCTGGGATGGCCAGCCCGTGACCCTCACGGTGACCGAGTTCCTGATCCTGCACGCGCTGGCGCAGCGGCCCGGTTTCGTGAAGAGCCGCGACCAACTGATGGACGCGGCCTATGACGACCAGGTCTATGTCGACGACCGCACGATCGACAGCCACATCAAGCGTATCCGCAAGAAGTTCCGCGACGTCGCCGACGAGTTCAACGCGATCGAGACGCTCTATGGCGTCGGTTACCGCTACAAGGAGGCCTGAGAGCGGGATTGGAGGCAGGCAGGCGGAATCGCGACATAGGCGCCGGGCCCGTCGGGCTGGACCGGCGCCGCAGGCCGGCATCGACCCGAAGCCGCATCCTGATGGGGCTGCGCAAGTCGGCGCCATTCTCGTCGCTTCAGCGGCGCATCATCTTCTTCAACCTGATGGGTCTCGCCGTCCTCGTCTTCGGCGTGCTGTACCTGAACCAGTTCCGCTCGAGCCTGATCGAGCAGCGGGTCCAGGCCATGCGGATGCAGGGAGAGATCATCGCGATCGCCCTGACCGGCGGCGCGACGGAGGAGGACCCCAATGCCGAGGCGGCGCCGCTCGACCCCGAGGCGGCGCGGGCGACCATCGCGTCGCTGGGCCGGCCGCTCGATCTGCGGGTCCGGCTCTTCGACACCGAGCTGCGCCTCATGGCGGATTCCCGCAGCCCCGACACGGGGGGCGAGCTGCCGATCGCGGTCACCCCGCTGCCGGCGCCACCCACGGGGGTCAAGGACAGCGTCCTAAACCGCGCCGAGGCCGCCTACGACACCCTCGTGCAGGGCATCCCCGGCTCGCGGCCAGGCTTCACCGAAGTGCCCACGACCGAGGTCGCGACTGACGCCGAGATCGTTCAGGCGGCGGCGGGGCGGGTCGCCTCGTCGATCCGCGTGAACTCGGCCGGCGAGCTGATCCTTTCCGTGGCATTGCCGGTGCGCCGGCTCTCGGTCGTCCAGGGCGTGCTGGTCATGTCGACCGAGGGCGGCGACATCAACCGCATCGTCCAGCGCGAGCGCGTGATCATCCTGCAGGTCTTCGTGGTCGCGGCGGCGGTCTCGGTGCTCCTGTCGATCATTCTCGCCAACACGATCGCCGCGCCGATCCAGCGGCTGGCCGAGGCCGCTGACCCCGAGGGCGAGCGCAGCGGCCGCCTCGTCAATCCCGAGCGCGTGGAGATCCCCGATCTCACCCACCGCATCGACGAGATCGGCGATCTCTCGGACTCGCTGATCCGCATGACCTCGGCGCTCTACACCCGCATCGAGGCGATCGAGAGCTTCGCCGCCGACGTCGCCCACGAGATCAAGAACCCGCTCACCTCGCTCAGATCGGCGGTCGAGACGCTGGAATACGCCAAAACCGACGAGCAGCGGCTTCGGCTGATGGGTATCATCCAGAAGGACGTGAACCGGCTCGACCGGCTGGTGACCGACATCTCCAACGCCTCGCGGCTGGATGCGGAGCTGGTGCGCGAGCGCATGGACCATGTCGACCTGGTCGAGATCGTGACCACCATGACGTCGATCACAGCGACCCAGGGCCAGGAACGCGGCATCGGGGTCGTGACCCGCATGCCAGGGAACGCGCTGGTGGTCGCGGGGCTCGAGGTGCGCCTCGCGCAGGTGTTCACGAACCTCCTCGACAACGCGCTTTCCTTCTCGCCCGAAGGCGGCACGATCACCGTCGAGGGGCGGATGCTGCCCAATGGCGCGGTCAGGATCGCGGTCACGGACCAGGGGCCGGGCATCCCCGAGGATAATCTCGAGTCGATCTTCGAGCGCTTCTATTCCGAGCGGCCGGCCGAGGGCTTCGGCAATCACTCGGGCCTTGGCCTGTCGATCTGCCGCCAGATCGTCGAGGCGCATGGCGGCAGGATATGGGCCGAGAACATCCGCGAGGCCGGCGCCCAGCCGGACGCCCGGCCCAGGGGCGCGCGCTTCGTCGTGGAGCTGCCGGTCGCGCCCGGCGCGATGAGCCGCGGGCGGGCGCAGCTGTGACGCGCTCCGCGCCGCGGCGCGGCGACGCCACGAACCGGCCGGTCTTCCATGCGAGCGCGGTCGCCCATCACGGCAGGGGATGCGTGATCCTCGGCGCCGCCGGGAGCGGCAAGACCTCGCTCGCGCTCGGCATGATCGCGCTCGGGGCCGACCTGGTCGCGGACGACCGCGTCGCCATCGCGGACACGGCGAGCGGCCCCGCGCTTGCGCCGGTCCCGCATCTCGCGGGCCTTGTCGAGATCCGCGGCGCGGGGATCCTGAAGCTGGCGCGCCATGCCGCCGCCGCGCCGCTCTGGCTCGCCGCCGATCTCGACCGCAGCGAATCCGAACGGATGCCGCCGCGGCGCGAGATCGAGCTTGCCGGACACAGCGTGCCCGTGATTGCCTGCGCCGGCTGGAGCGGCGCCGCGGCCGCGCTGATGGCGATCCTGGCGGCAGGCGTTCTGCCCGATCCCGAGTACTTCGCGCACGAGGGCACACCATGAGCATCGCATCCGGACCTCTGGCCGAACCCGCGGATCGCGGCGGCGAGCCCGCCGCGCAACCCGCCCCGGGGGTGGTGATCGTGACCGGGATGTCGGGCGCGGGCCGCACGACCTCGATCCATGCCTTCGAGGACATGGGCTACGAGGTGCTCAACAACTTTCCCCTCTCGATGCTCGACGCGCTGATCGAGGCGCGCGACGGCAGCCAGCCGCTCGCGCTGGGCGTCGAGACCCGGACGCGGGGTTTTTCGGCCCGCTCGCTGGGCGGTGCGCTCGACTTCCTGCGCACACGGCTCGATTCCGCGCCACTGCTGGTGTTCCTCGACTGCGCCGACGCGGTGCTCGAGCGCCGATTCATCGCCGCGCGCCGACGTCACCCCCTCGCGCCGGCAGAGGAGCCGGCGACGGGTGTCGCCCGCGAGCGCGACCTGCTGGACGAGATCCGCGCCGCGGCGGACATCGTTCTCGACACGACCGAACTCACGCCGCACGACCTCCGGGCCGAGCTCGAGGCGCGCTTCTCGCCCGGGCGGGCGCGCCGCATGACGGTCGGCCTGACCTCGTTCAGCTACAAGCGCGGCGCCCCTGCCAGCGCCGAGCTGACGGTCGATTGCAGGTTTCTGCGCAATCCATATTGGGACGAGTCGCTTCGCAGCCTTGACGGGCGCGATTCGGCTATACAGGGTTACGTCGGCGCCGATCCCCGGTTCGACGCCTTTCTGGACCGACTGACCGAGATGACCCTGATGATGCTGCCAGCCTATCTCGAGGACGGGAAGGTCTTTTTCTCTGTCGCTCTGGGCTGCACCGGCGGTCAGCACAGATCCGTCGTCGTGGCGGAGTCCCTCGGGCGCCGGCTGGAGGCGGCGGGCTGGCCCGTGTCGCTGCGGCATTCCGAGCTCGAGCGGCGCAGGTAGGAGGCGGTGACCCGCATGATAGCTGCATGATCGGTCTCGTGATCGTCGCCCACGGCAGCCTGGCACAGTCGCTTCTCGACGCGACCGAGCATGTTGTTGGGCCCCAGCCGACGGCCCATGCGGTGGCGATCGCGCCATCCGACGACCTGCATGCCCGCCAGGCCGAGATCAACGCGCTGGTCGAGGCCGTGGACGACGGATCGGGCGTCGTCCTGATCACTGACATGTTCGGCGGCACCCCGTCGAACCTCGCGCTTGGCGCCATGACGCGTCCCGGCATCGAGGTGATCTACGGCGCGAACCTGCCGCTCTTGGTGAAGCTCGCGAAATCGCGCGAGCGACCGCTGTCGGAAGCCGTGCGCCTGGCCATCGAGGCTGGTGAGAAATACATCGATTCCGCCGCACGCATGCTGGATCCGCAGGCCCGGGAATGACCTGCATCATGCCGTCGCGGAACCTCGACATCGTGAACGCCAAGGGGCTCCACGCCCGTGCATCCGCCAAGTTCGTCGAAACCGTCGAACGCTTCGATGCCCGCGCGCGGGTCAGCCGAGACGGGCAATCGGTCGAGGGCGACTCGATCATGGGGCTGCTCATGCTTGCGGCTGCACGGGGCACATCGATCCTCGTCGAGACCGAAGGACCCGAGGCCGAGGTCCTGCTTGACGCGCTCACCGAGCTGGTGGCGAGCCGTTTCGGCGAGGCGGCCTGACGCATCGGGCAGCAAGCCGCGGGCCCCCGGCGCCCAAGCGTGAAAGACTGCGGAAGAATGGAACCTCGGGTGACGCGCCGCGGACGGATTGCCAGGAAGATCGTCGGAGGGATTCTTGTCGCCAGCGCCGGGCTCGCGGCAACGCTCGTGTTCAACACCCTTCGCACCGCGCCGGCAGACCCTCCGGCGACAGGCGGGGCTGCGCCAGCTGCCATGGACCAGGCCGCGAACGCGCGGCTGGCCGAGGCGATCCGGTTCGACACCCGCTCGATGGCGCCAGGTGTGCCGGTCGATCCCGACGCGTTCACGGCCTTGCACCGCTTTCTCGAGCGCAGCTATCCGCGCGTCCACCGCACGCTCGACCGCGAGCAGGTCAACGACTTCAGCCTCGTGTTTCACTGGGAAGGGACAGACCCGGCTGCACAGCCAATCCTCCTGACGGCGCATCTCGACGTCGTTCCCCCGAACGGCACGTGGAGCCGGCCGCCCTTCGGCGGGTTGATCGAGGACGGCTACATCTGGGGCCGTGGCGCGCTCGATGACAAGGTTTCGGTCCTTGGCATCCTCGAGGCGGTCGAAGCGCTGATCGCGGAGGGGTTCCGGCCGCGAAGATCGATTTACCTCGCGTTCGGCCATGACGAGGAGATCGACGGGGAGAACGGCGCGAAGGCCATTGCGGCGCTGTTCCGCGCGCGCGGCTTGCGGTTTGCCTTCGTGCTCGACGAGGGCTCGCCGATCGGGCACGGCCTCGTCCCCGGGATCGAGGCGCCCGTCGCGCTGGTCGGCACCTCGGAGAAGGGCTATCTGTCGGTCGAGTTCAACGCCCATACCAGCGGCGGACATTCGTCGGTGCCCTCGCGCGCCTCGGCCATGCGGGTGATGACCGAGGCGATGGTCGATCTCTACCGCGTCTCGGACAGGGGCGCGATCGCGCCGCCCTTTTCGGACACGCTCGCGGCGATTGCACCCCATATGGGCTTCCTGCCACGGCTGGCGCTCGCGAACCGGTGGCTGTTCGATCCGGTGCTGGTCGACATTCTCATGACCATCCCCGAGGCACGCGCGATGATCTCGACGACCGGCACGCTCACGGTGATCCAGGCGGGCGACACCGACAACGTGATGCCCAGCCACGCGCGTGCGATCGTGAATTACCGCCTGGTGCCCGGCCGCCCCGTCGAGGGCCAGATCGGCCTGATCCGCGACGCGCTCGAGGGATCCGGCATCGCGGTCGACGTGCTCGGCGCGCCGAGCGATCCCTCGCCGGTCGCGGATCCCGAATCGCGAGAGTACGCACTGCTCGCCAGGACGGTCCGCGAGGTGTTTCCGGACGTCTTGGTCGCGCCGGCCCTGGTGCTCGCCGCCACCGATGCGCGCCATTACGTCGATGTCGCGGACCAAGTCTTCCGGTTCCTGCCAACGCGGCTTGGACCCGAGGACGTGCCGCGTCTGCACGGCGTCGACGAGCGGATCTCGACGGAGAACTATGCCGAGATCATCACGTTCTACGAACAGCTGATCCGCAACGCCGCCGCGCCGGACTGAGCCGGGCGGCGCGGGATCGGCCGGGCCGCCCTCACGCCTCGTTAACCATTGGTCTTCACGCTTTGGAAAGCGGACTGCGGCACCCTCGCTGGGCATCCGGGAGTCAGTGAAGGGGCGCGCCGAGACCGGCGCGGGTTTGCGAGTGCAGCGTATCGAAGAGTTTCTCAGGCGCATCGGCCTCCGACGGCGGCGGCAGCCCGTGGCGCCGGACCCGGGCCTTGGCATCGACGCCGGCACCGCCGAGCCCATCACCGCCGAAGACCAGCCGCCAGCGCAGCCTGCCCGGCCGGCCGAGCCCTTGCGCGCGGCAGACGACCTTGCGGCCGAGATGCACGGCCTGGTGCTGCTCGCGATCGACGACTTCGCATCATACGAGGCCCTCTTCGGCGACCAAGCGGCGCGCGGGATCCTTCACGCGATCGAGGAACGCGTGCTGCCGGCGTTGACGGCCGAGGCGGGGTTCTGGAATCCCGGGCGCGGCAAGCTCGCGATCAGCCTGCCCGGCGCCGACCTCGATGGGATCCGGATGACCGCGCGACAGCTTCAGCGCCTCGTGGCGCAGGAGGGGCTCGCCACGCCGGCGGGGCGGCTCTTCGTGACGGTTTCGGCCGGATGCGCCGTCGCCGACGCCGAAGCGCTGCCCTTCCTTGGACCGACGGCCGAACGCGCGCTTGGCGATGCACGGCGCGCGGGGCGCGGGCGATGCCGGATCGTCCCGGCGGCCAGGCGCGACGACGCGCCGGACATCGGGGCCGCAGCGCTGCGGGATCTCGAGGCGGGGCGCGTCACCTTCGCCTACCAGCCCGTGCGCAGGGCCGACCAGGGCGGACCATCCGCCTTCTTCGAATGCCTCGCGCGCCTGCCCAACGAGGGGGCGCCGCCCGTCGAGGCAGTGCGGTTCATGTCCAGTCTGATCGAGGCGGGTCAGGCACCGGTGCTCGACCGCCTTGCCCTCGAGCGCGCGCTTCTGCTGATGACCGTCAACCCGATGGCGCGGCTCTCGGTCAACGTCTCGCGCCAGACGATGGAGGACCGCGAGTGGCTTGGCCTGCTGACGGGGCGCTCGGCGGTGGATCTCAGCCTCGGGGACCGGCTGATCGTCGAGCTGACGGAGTCCGACGTCCTGGCGGTGCCCGCGATCGCCGGCGGCTTTCTGGCGGCGGTGCGCCGCTGCGGCGTGGCGCTCGCGCTCGATCGCTACGGCGTCGCGCCCATGTCCGCGGCCGAGCTTGCGAGCTTCCGGGTCGACATCGTCAAGCTCGCCCCTGAACTGTGCCACCTGATCGCGGATGCGCCCGGACGGCACGCTCGCCTGCGCGAGCGGATCGCGCTTGCACGCGCAGCCGACCTGATGGTCGTGGCGACGGGGATCGAGCGCGCGGACGATTCAGACTGGCTGCGCGAGGCGGGCGCGAGCCATGTCCAGGGCCGCCTCATCGCGGCTCCCGATTCGGCGCCCGACGAGTTGTCGGCGCCGATGGCGCCGCGCAAGCTGCCGGCGCGCTTCAGCCTTTATCGCGGGTGAGTTTCTCGAGCTGCGCCTGCATCTCGCGAAGCTGACGCTGCAGCGCGTCGAGATCTTCGCTCAGCTTCCCGGGCGCGCCGCGCGGCGCCTCGGGCGTCGGGACCGGACGCGGCCCGGCGGGCTGCTCCCCCTCACCGCCGGGGCGACCCTGCTGTGCGCCGAAGGGGCTGAACATCCGCATTGCCTGCTCGACGAACTCCATGTTCGAGCGGGTCAGCGCCTCGAAATTCTGCATGGCGGGGTTCGCGGCAAAAGCCGCGCGCATGCGTTCCTGGTTCTTGGCGAAGGCGTCCATCGACGCATCGAGATACCCCGGCACCACGGATTGCAGCGCATCGCCATAAAGTCGGATCAGTTGGCGAAGGAAGTTCGTGGGCAGCATGTTTCGGCCCTTGGCTTCCTCCTCGAAGATGATCTGGGTGAGCACCGAGCGGGTGATGTCCTCGCCCGTCTTCGCGTCGAAGACCGCGAAGTCCTGACCCTGGCGAACCATCTTGGCCAGATCATCGAGCGTCACGTAGGAACTGCGGGCCGTGTTGTAGAGGCGTCGATTGGCGTATTTCTTGATGATCACGCGTTCGGCCGCTTCCGGCGCTTCCTTTTCAGCTGCAGACACTAGCGCCTCCTCCCAGACTTCGCGCGCGAACGCCATCGCTGGCGATCTCAATCTTGCATCCCCCGCCGGTCAGGGCAACACTTCGTTGCACTTGCGAAACTGCGCCGCATCGCGTCCTCCCCATTGCCCCGCGCCGCGCGGCGCGGCATCCTCGCCCGACAAACGGAAACGTTGGCGGGGCCGGCGGAAAATTTATTGTGCACCGCACAATTGTCGCATTGTGCCGACCCCGCCCAACGTGCAACACAACGCCCCAAGGCGTCGGTTCAAGACGCTTCGTCCAAGGGGAGAAAGGTAAGGCCCATGACCAATATCGTGATCGCCTCGGCTGCAAGAACGCCGGTGGGCAGCTTCAGCGGCGCCTTCGCAACGGTGCCCGCGCATGAGCTTGGCGCAACGGCAATCCGCGCCGCCCTGTCGCGCGCCGGCGTCGACGCCGCCGAGATCTCCGAGACGATCCTTGGCCAGGTGCTGACCGCGGCGCAGGGACAGAACCCCGCGCGCCAGGCGCATATCGCCGCCGGCCTCCACGAAGGCGCGGCCGCCTGGGGCATCAACCAGGTCTGCGGCTCGGGGCTGCGCGCGGTCGCTCTGGGCGCACAGCACATCATGCTGGGCGACGCGGGCATCATCGTCGCCGGCGGCCAGGAGAGCATGTCGCTGTCGACCCACGCCGCCTATCTGCGGGCCGGCACCAAGATGGGCGACGTGAAGTTCATCGACACGATGATCCGGGACGGCCTGTGGGACGCCTTCAACGGCTATCACATGGGCACGACCGCCGAGAACGTCGCCAAGCAGTGGCAGATCGGCCGCGAGCAGCAGGACGAGTTCGCGCTTGCCAGCCAGAACAAGGCCGAGGCCGCGCAGAAGGCCGGCAAGTTCAAGGACGAGATCACGTCCGTGACCGTCAAGTCCCGCAAGGGCGACGTCATGGTCGAGGATGACGAGTACATCCGTCACGGCGCCACCCTCGAGGGCATGCAGAAGCTGCGCCCTGCCTTCGAGAAGGACGGCACGGTGACCGCCGGCAACGCCTCGGGCATCAATGACGGCGCGGCCGTCGTGCTGCTGATGACGGCCGAGGAAGCCGAGCGCCGCGGGATCGAGCCGCTCGCGCGGATCGTGAGCTACGCCACCGCCGGCGTCGACCCCAAGATCATGGGCACCGGGCCGATCCCTGCCTCGCGCAAGGCGCTCGAAAAGGCGGGCTGGAAGGTCGGCGATCTCGATCTCGTCGAGGCCAACGAGGCCTTCGCCGCCCAGGCCTGCGCGGTCAACAAGGACATGGGCTGGGATCCCTCGATCGTGAACGTGAACGGCGGCGCCATCGCCATCGGCCACCCGATCGGCGCCTCGGGGTGCCGCGTGCTCAACACGCTGCTGTTCGAGATGAAGCGGCGTGACGCGAAGAAGGGGCTGGCCACGCTCTGCATCGGCGGCGGCATGGGTGTCGCGATGTGCGTCGAGCGCCCCTGACCAGGATTTCGGCGGGGCCTTGCGGCCCCGTCGGCCATTCCACGACCCGACGAGAGATCAACGAACAAAGGAGAGGAGACGACCATGGGACGTGTTGCTCTGGTCACCGGCGGCTCGCGCGGCATCGGCGCGGCCATTTCGGTCGCACTGAAGGAAGCCGGCTACTCGGTTGCCGCGAACTACGCGGGCAATGACGAGGCCGCCTCGAAGTTCTCCGCCGACACCGGCATCCCGACCTACAAATGGAACGTTGCCGATTACGAGGCGTCCAAGGCCGGGATCGCGAAGGTCGAGGCCGATCTTGGACCCGTTGACGTGGTGGTCGCCAATGCGGGCATCACCCGCGACGCGCCGTTCCACAAGATGACGCCCGAGCAGTGGCAGCAGGTGATCGACACCAACCTGACCGGCGTCTTCAACACGGTCCACCCGGTCTGGCCCGGCATGCGCGACCGCAAGTTCGGCCGCGTCATCGTCATCTCGTCGGTGAACGGCCAGAAGGGCCAGTTCGCGCAGGTCAACTATGCGGCCACCAAGGCGGGCGACCTGGGCATCGTCAAGTCGCTGGCGCAGGAAGGCGCGCGCAACGGCATCACGGCGAACGCCATCTGCCCCGGCTACATCGCGACCGAGATGGTGATGGCCGTGCCCGAGAAGGTGCGCGAGTCGATCATCGCCCAGATCCCGGCCGGCCGGCTGGGCGAGCCCGGGGAAATCGCGCGCTGCGTGGTGTTCCTGGCCTCGGAGGATGCGAGCTTCATCAATGGCTCGACCATCTCGGCGAACGGCGCCCAGTTCTTCAGCTGACGCCCACGGAGAGCGTGTTTGCGGCCGGCCACCCGGAAACGGTGGCCGGCCGCTTGGATTCTGTGCGCCTGCGTCACGTCAGCATGCGACGCAAGGCTTGGGACGATGACGGCGCGGCGCCGTGAGGAGACCACGCACCGACGCGATCGCGGCACGCACCATGCTGCGCAGGATGCGCGAGCGTTCGGCCATGCCGCGCTCGTAAGCGGCGCGCTGCGCCGCAGCGAGATCGATCCGTTCGAATTCATGGCGATCGTGCTGTGACATTTCAGTCAATCTCCATTTCATCAAGCAAGGCAATGCGCTCTTGCTGACCCTAAAGATCGTGGTTAGTTATGGCTTTTACAAACGAGTTTCCTCGGAGCGTCAGGTAAGAAAATCTTGTCCGACTCATCGCGCCTCCCGCCGCTGACCGCGCTGCGCGCCTTCGAGGCCGCGAGCCGTCATCTGAGCTTCGCGAAGGCCGCGCAGGAGCTGTTCGTGACCCCCGCGGCACTCAGCTTCCAGATCAAGAGCCTCGAGGAGCACCTCGGCGTCACCCTGTTCCGCCGCCTGAACCGCGCCGTCGAACTGACCGAGCCGGGCCGCGCGCTCCAGCCCGGGCTCGCGGCGGCCTTTCGCGAGATGCACGAGGCGGTGCGCGCGGTCGAGCGGATGAAGGAGGGCGCGCCCCTCACGGTGACGGCGGGTCCGGCCTTCACCGCGAAATGGCTCGCGCCCCGGTTCTTCCGCTTCGCCGAGGCGCATCCCGAGATCGAGCTGCGTTTCGTGGCGTCGCTGAAGATCATGGATTTCGACCGCGACGGCATCGACGTGGCCGTGCGCTACACGCCGCGGCCCGACGATACTGCCTATTGCGAACTGATGATCGACGAGTGGGTCATCCCCGCCGCCGCGCCCGCCGTGGCCGAGCGGATCGCGACACCGGCCGACATCCTGCACGAGACGCTGCTGCATGACGACAGCATCAACCATCTTCGCCCGGCGATGACATGGGCGGTCTGGCTGCGCGCGGCGGGGCTCGCGCCCGGCGCCGAGGCCGAGCGCGGCTCGCGGTTCTCGAGCGCGGATCACGCGATCGACGCGGCGGTCGAGGGCGCAGGCGTGATCCTCGCGCGCGCCTCGCTGATCGAGCGCGACCTCGCGGCCGGCCGGCTGGTGACGCCATTGCCGATGGGGCTGATGACGCCGGGCAAGTATTACTTCCTCTGTCGCAAGGGTGCCGAGGCCGAGCCGCGGATCGAAACCTTCCTCGACTGGATGCGCGAAGAGGTCGCCTCGATCGCCGCGATGGGCACGCGTTTCGATTTGCGGCCTTTCCCGGATTGAGCCCCCTTTTCCGCGTGCCCGCGCTCGCCTATGTTCGCGCCGCAGGTGATCGCGGAGGCTGACGAAGATGCTGATCGGGATTCTCGAGGCCGGGAAGGTCAACGAGTCGCTGGTGTCGAAGCACGGCACCTACCCCCCGATGTTCGAGCGGCTTCTGGGCCTGGCCGGTCCCGAGTTGCAGTTCCAGGCCTATTCCGTCGTCGACGGCGTGCTGCCGGAAAGCGCCGAGGAATGCGACGCGTGGCTGATTACCGGCTCGCGCCACGGCGTCTATGACGACCTGCCCTGGATCGAGCCGCTCAAGGCATTCCTGCGTGCCGCGCGCAAGGCCGGCCGGCCGATGATCGGCATCTGCTTCGGCCACCAGATCCTGGCCGAGGCGCTGGGCGGAGAGGCGGTGAAGTCCGAGAAGGGCTGGGGCATCGGCGTGCACGAATACGAGGTGATCCGGCGCCCCGGCTGGATGGCGGACGCCCCGGACCGCCTCGCCTTCCACGCGATCCACCAGGACCAGGTCGTGTCGCTGCCCGCCGACGCGACGCCCCTTGCGACCTCGCCGTTCTGCGAGCACGCCTTTGTCGCCTATGGCGACCCCGAGACACCGGACGCGATCTCGATCCAGCCGCATCCCGAGTTCGACGCCGAGTACGGCTACGACCTCGTTGCCATGGGAAAGGGCGTGCGTTTCACCGACGATGAGGCCGACCGTGCGCTGGCCACGTATGGCAGCGCCGTGCATGCCGACGATTTCGCCCGGTGGTGCGTGAACTACCTTGCGGCATACGCCAAACGCCGCGCCGCGGCAGCCTGAGGCCCCCGCCGCCCGAGAAGGCTCACTCGGCAGCCGCGCTGGCCGTGAGCTTGCCCAAGGCGCCGGTCATCGTGACGATCACCGGGTGGTCGGCGGCAAGGCCATGATCGGCGGCGACGCTGGCCGGGGCGTGGTAGATCATCACGGTCGCTCCGCCTTCGTCGACGACCTGGACCCTGAGGGGAAGATCGAGCCCCATGCCGGGAGCGTCCTTGATCGCCCCGGTGCCGAGCGCGGGGTTCCCGAAGATCACGACCTGGTTTGCCGGGATCGCCTCGCCCACGGACTGCGCGCCGGCCGCGTGGTCGACCCGCAGGAAGATCTTCGCGCCGGCGCCCTCGACAGCCGCCACCAGCCGATCAGCCGTCTCGCTCACCGTATGCGGGCTTGCGACACGGACAAGATCCGCCGCCATCGCGGACCCGGTTGCCAGCGCGAACATCGCGGCGCCGGCAACGAGCGGGCGGAATACGGTCGTGACAGTCATGGCTTGACCCCCGGTTGCGTCGGTGTGAGGCCCCAGCCTAGCCCGACATGGTGCGCGCCGCACGGCGCATTCCGGGTCACAAAACTCACATTCGCGCGGGGCATGATGCCCGCGCGTTAAAAAAGGGCCGGTTACCCGGCCCCGTGTGTCGTCTCTCTCAGTGGTAGTCGGGAGCGAGCCTCGTGATCTCGTCCTTGAGATGCAACTTCTGACGCTTCAGTGTCGCGATTGCGAGGGGATCTGAACTCGGTCGGCGCTGCTCGTCCTCAATCTGTTTTTCAAGCGCCTGATGCTTCTGCCGGAGTTGGTCGAGATGTGAGGTGAGACTCATATCCGTCCTCCTGTTGCCGATTGTGACGATACAACTACAGCAGGATTCGCGCCCGCTGTCACGAATTCGTCGAAACCGGTTCAGTCACAAGTGGTTATCCCCAGTGCCGCCGGTTACTCACACCCGGCTGTGGAAGACTCAGCCCGCCGGCAGCGCCCGTTCCACCAGCCCCGACCAGAAGGCGACGCCGGCGGGGGCTGCCTCGTCCGAGAAATCATAGGCAGGATGGTGCAGGGGCGCGCTGTCGCCGTTGCCGATCAGCACGAAACAGCCCGGAACCTCGCGGCTGAGGAAGGCGAAATCCTCGCTTCCCATGGTCGGCGGGTGGCCGCGCACCACGCGCGCGTCGCCAAAGATGTCGCGCAGCGCGGCCTCGGTGAAATCGGTGACGGCGCGGTCGTTGACCGTCGCCGGATATGGCGTCGGCCCGCGGTCGATCTCGATCTCGACCGCGAAGCTGCGGCCTATCTCGGCGCAGATCCGGTCCATCTCGGCCTGGATCACGGCTTGCACCTTGTCCGAGAAGGTGCGCGTCGTGCCCATCAGCAGCGCGCTCTCGGGAATGACGTTGTGGGTCGAGCCGGCATGGAACTGGGTGATCGACACAACCGCGGGCTCGAGCGGATCGACCACCCGGCTGACGATCGACTGCAGCGCCGACACGAGCGCGGCACCCGCCACGATCGGGTCGCGCGCGAGGTGCGGCTTGGCCGCGTGGCCACCCTTCCCCTTCACCGTGATGGTGAACTCGTCGGCCGAGGCGAGGACCGGGCCATCCTGGAGCACGAAGTGCCCCGCCGCCATGCCGGGCCAGTTGTGCATGCCAAAGACCCGGCTGGCCGGGAAGCGTTGCAGCAGCCCGTCATCGAGCATGGCCTTGGCGCCCGCGCCCCCTTCCTCGGCCGGCTGGAAGCAGAAATACACCGTGCCGGCGAAGTTGCGCGTCGAGGCCAGATGCTTGGCCGCGCCCAGCAGCATCGTCGTGTGCCCGTCATGGCCACAGGCATGCATCTTTCCCGGCTCGAGCGATTCATGCGCCACGCCGCTGGCCTCGTGCATCGGCAGCGCATCCATGTCGGCGCGAAGCATGATCGCCTCGGTGCCCGGGCCGCCGCGCCCGTGCAGCACGCCAACCACGCCGGTGACGCCGATGCCGGTCTCGACATGATCGAGGCCGAAGTCCCTGAGCAGGCTCGCCACCCGCGCCGCGGTCCGTTCCTCGTGATAGCCAAGCTCGGGGTGGCGATGGAAATCCTGCCTCCACTCGGCGAGCTCGGGCGCCATGGCCGCGATCGAGTTTGCGATGGGCTTCAGGGATCCGGTGGCGGATGCGGTCAACGGCTGGTCTCCTCGAAATCGATCGGCCTGGCGTCGCGGAGGATCGCGCGGGCGCGTCGGGTGAAGTCGTCCTGATCCGCAAGATGCGCCTGGCCTTCGTGCAGGACAAGAGGCGCGAGCAGTCTAGAGGGCGTGCGCACGCCCTTGCGCGCACGCACGATCACGCGCTTGGCGTCGCGCCCCTCGCGGGCGGCGAGCGGCAGAACCTCGATCGCGCCCGCGCGGTCGGTCAACGCGGCGAGGATCTCGGGCAGCCGTTCTGCCCTGTGTATCAAGGCGATGCGCCCGCGCGGCCGTGCCCGCGCCAGCGCCGCCCCGATCCAGTCGTCGATGCCGGCACCACCTTCGCGATGCGCGCGGTCGCGGACCGCGACCGGCGACGGGGGGCTGGCACTCGGGTGATAGGGCGGGTTCAGGATCACGTGATCGAACGATCGCGCCCGCAGTTCGGGCGGCGGCGCGGCGATGTCCCCCTCGACAAGCGAGATCTCGACGCCATTGAGCGCGGCATTGCGCGCCGCGAGGCCGAGATAGAGCGGCTCGATCTCGAGCCCCGCGAGCGAGAGGCCGCCAACCCGCGCGGCAAGGCAGAGCGTCGCGGCACCCGCACCGATCCCGAGCTCGAGCACGCTCTGGCCTGGCGTTGCCGGCACCGCCGCGGCGAGGAGCACCGGATCCGTCGCGGCGCGGTAGCCCGAGAGGGGCTGGAGCAGGCGCACGCGGCCGCCAAGCAGCCGGTCCTCGCGCAGTTCCGGATCGGCGCTTCGGGGCGATGCTGGCTCGCTGGTGCCGGCGCTCATCCCCACCGCCCCGGCTCGTAGATGTCGATCCCGTTCTCGCGCAGGATCACGCGCGCCCGGAACAGATCCTCGCGGCGCACCATGATCCGGCGCGGGAAGGCGCCGATGCCCCCCTCGAGGACGCTTATGTTGTGGTCGAAGACGAAGCAGTCTATATCCTCGGCCGCGAGGAGCGCCCTCGCGAAGGGGATCAGCGTCGGGTCGGTGGTGCGGACGAGTTCTTCCATGCCGTGCAGCGTTACGCGAACCGTCCCGCGGCGTCGAGTGGCGGCACAGCCAGCACGCCGCAACGGGCATCCGCGGCATCGATTCGCCCACATCTCCTGACTGACCCAGCCCAAGGATCCTGTGCGCATGCCTTCGACCTCCGCGACGAGCCCCAACACCGCGCCCGGCCCTTTCGAGCGGCTGGTCGCGCTGGTCTCCGAGGATCTCGAGCGCGTGGGCCTGGTGATCCGCGAGCGCATGAGTTCGGAGCACGCGCCGCGCATTCCGGAAATCTCGGCCCATCTGATCGAGGCGGGCGGCAAGCGGCTTCGGCCGATCCTGACGCTGGCCGCAGCCCGGCTCTGCGGCTATCGCGGCGATGACCACATCAAGCTGGCGGCGACGGTCGAGTTCATCCACACCGCCACGCTGCTGCACGACGACGTGGTCGACGAGAGCGCGCGCCGGCGGGGACGGGCCACCGCGAACATCCTCTGGGACAACAAGTCGAGCGTGCTGGTCGGCGACTACCTGTTTTCCCGCGCGTTCCAGCTGATGGTCGAGACCGGGTCGGTGCGGGTGCTCGGCATCCTCTCCTCGGCCTCGGCCGTGATCGCCGAGGGCGAGGTGCTGCAGCTGATCACCGCGCATGACCTGACCACGGGGCTCGACCGCTACGAGCAGGTCATCCGGGGAAAGACGGCGGCGCTCTTCGCCGCCGCGACCGAAGTGGGCGCGGTCATCGCCGAGCGGCCCGAAGACGAGGTCACGGCGATGCGCACCTATGGCGACGCGCTGGGGATCGCCTTCCAGCTGGCCGACGACTGGCTCGATTATGGCGGGTCGGCCGACGCGCTTGGCAAGAACACCGGCGACGACTTCCGGGAAGGCAAGGTGACGATGCCGGTGATCCTCGCGGTGCAGCGGGGAGACGCGGCCGCGCGCGCCTTCTGGCAGCGCACCATCGCCAGGGGGCAGCAGGGCGAGGGCGATCTCGAACAGGCTCTGGCCTACCTCGATGCGACCGGCGCGCTGGAAGCGACGCGGCAGGCCGCGCGCGACGAGGCGGCGCGCGCGATCGGCGCCCTGGCCGCCTTTCCCGAGGGGCCGATCAAGACCGCACTGACCGATATCGCCGAGTTCGTGGTCGCGCGCACGGTGTGACGCGGCGTCAATACCCGACGAAGCGTGAACTGACGGCTGCGGCTAACCTTGGTGTTTGGCCGCCGCACTAGGCGACGGGCGCCGCCGTCACCCACCAGCCTGGCGCCTGCGCGCGGATCCGGTCGGCATGCGCAAGCGCGGCCTCGGCCGTCTGGTGCAGGGCAAAGCATGTGGCACCCGACCCCGACATCCGCGCAAGCGGGGCATCTCCAAGCGCCGCGACAACCTCGCCGATCTCGGGGCAGAGATGTCGTGCGGCGGGCTCGAGATCATTGCGCTGTGCCCGGAGCCAGTCGACCAGGGACGGGAAGTCCCGAAACCCCTGGCCGGGCGCAGCAGGACCCGGCGGATGATCCTTCTCGACCGTCGCGCGAAAGACGGCACGGGTCTCGACGCTGCGCAGCGGATTGACGAGCACCATCCAGAAGTCCGGCATCGCGGGCCCGGGTGTCAGTTGCTCGCCGACACCCGCCATCAGCGTCGCGCGCGGTGCGGCGAGGCAGACCGGCACGTCCGCCCCGAGCCGTTCCGCGAGCCCCTCGGGCACGGAGACGCCCCAGCGCCTGGCGAGAACCCGCAGCGCCGCCGCGGCGTCGGACGAACCGCCGCCGATGCCCGACGCGACAGGCAGGTTCTTGGTCAGGCGAAGCGCCGCACGCGGCCGGGCGATCGCGCATGCCTGCGCCAGCATCTCGGCCGCCCGCAGCACGAGGTTGTCGCCACCCGCCGGAAGGTCCCAGCCGAACGGACCATCGAGCGAAAGCGACAGGCCCGGCCCGTCCTCGGCCTCGATCACGTCCCCGACCCCGGGAAACACGGCGAGGCTTTCGAGCAGGTGATAGCCATCGGCCCGCAGGCCGCGCAGATGAAGGAACAGGTTGACCTTTGCCGGCGCGGCATCGGACATGCCCCCGCCGGCCGCGCGGGACGCGGCGGGGTCGGACGACGTCAGGGTCATTGTCAGCCGCCGTTCTTCGCGTCCGTCGCCCCGATCACCGCGGGCGTTCCGCTCGCGGCTTCCTCGGCAAGCACCGTGTCGAGGCCGACCTCAAGCTTCCGGCGGATCCGCTTGAGATCCTTTTCCTCGGGCTCGAACGACAGGGCGCGCTTCCACTGGAATCGTGCCTCGGTCTTGCGGCCGACCATCCACAGGGCGTCGCCATAGTGATCGTTGATGACCGGATCCACCGGCATCAGTTCGACGGCGCGCTCGAGATGGGTCGAGGCAGCCTCGAAATCGCCCAGCCGGTACAGGACCCAGCCCAGGCTGTCGACGATGTAGCCATCCTGCGGCCGCTGCTCGACCGCCTTTTCGATCATGGCCTGCGCCTCGTCGAAATTGAGGCCCATCTCGACCCAGGAATACCCCAGGTAGTTCAGCACCAGAGGCTGGTCGGGTTCGAGCTCAAGGGCCTTCAGGAAGTCGGGCTCGGCCAGGTCCCATTGCTTCGAGCGCTCATAGGCGATGCCCCGCTGGTAGAACAGCACCCAGTGATAGGGCTCGACCTCGGGCAAAAGGCGGATCGTCGCGTCGTAGGCCAGCGCCGCCTCGTCGAAACGCTCCTCGCGCCGCAACAGGTCGCCGAGCGCGTTCTGCGCCTCGATCGATCGCGGGAAGCGGGCGGCGACCTCGCGCATCGCGATGATGGCGGGCTCGACACGACCCGAGAGCTGCAAGGTCTCGGCGCGGCCGATCTGGGCCTGCATCGCCTCGGGCACGTCGCGCGGCACCGTCTCGTAGGCCGCGATCGCCTGGTCGTACTGGTCGGACGCACGCAGCATCTGCGCCGTCAAGAGCTTGGCCTCGATCAGGTCGGGGTCGAGGAAATTCGCCAGCCGCGCGTAGGCAAGACCGACCATCCGGTTCGCGCCGCGCGCGAGAAAGCCCGCGAGGTCGAAGAACGCCTCGGCCGTGCCCTGCTCGGCGCTCGTGACGACGGGAGACGGCAGGTCGCCCTGCGCGATCGAGCGCTCCAGGTCCTCGAGCCGGTCGTCGCCGAGCGTGCGGCCCAGGCGCTGCGAGATCAGGGCACGCGCCTCGTCGGTGCGGTCGAGCCGCGCCAGCGCGCCGGCCTGGCTGCGGACGAGGCGAAATCCCGCCGTGTCAGGGCTGTCGGATGCCTTCAAGAAGGCCTCGACCGCGGCCTCGTCATTGCCCGCCAGCGCCTCCATCAGTCCGAGATGATAAGATGCCAGCTGCTGTCCCGCGGGGCCGAGGTTGGTGTCCGCCTGGAGGTCGGTGATCGCCATGCGCGCGGCATTCGTGTCGCCAGCCGCGACATGCGCCCATGCCTCGATGAGAAGCCCGAGAAACTGGCCGCCATCCTCGGGCACGGCGTCCAGCGCCGCGCGCACCTCGTCGGGCTTCCGGCGTTTCAGGCCGTCGGCGGCGAGGACGAGGGCGCCGAGATTGTGGCCAGGCGAGACCTCCTCGAGCCGCCTCGCAAGGGGAATCGCGGTATCGACCTGACCGGCTGCGACCTTGGCGAGGATCGTGCGTTCGAGCAGGGTCTTGTCCGACGGATCGCCGGCAAGGGCCCGGGCATAATACTCGGCCGCGCCGGCGGCATCACCGTTCCGCACGGCCTGCTCGGCCGCGAGATAGGCACCAACGGCAGGCTCGGCAATGCCCGGCCGGGGCGCGCCTGCGAGGAGGAGCGCGATGGCCGAAACGCCCACCGCGCGGGTCACGAAAGAGAAGCAGCAGTCCAATGCGGTCTCCTCGGAATGGTAGCCTTACAGGCGGCACATGGGGGCCGCAGCGTGGAAATCCTAGCGCATCGCGCCAACCGACCGACAGATTATCGCAATACGGTCCTCCGGAAAGGAAATATCGCCGCGCGGCCGTGCGTCGAGCCCGAAGCGTTGCACTCAGTCCAGCCCCGACAGCCAATCGACGAGCGCGGGCGGCACGATCTGCTGAGCGCGGCGCGAGACGAAGACACCGATATGTCCGGTGGGAACCTCGACCTCACGGTAGGCGACATTGCGCAGGTGGCGGCGCAGGGCCTTCGAGCACGGCGGTGGAATGATGTGATCGCGCAGGCCGTAGATGTTGATGACCGGACAGGCGATGTCGCCAAGCCGCACGGGCCGGCCGCCGACCACGAAGCTGCCCTTCACGAGCCGGTTCTCGGCATAGAGGCCGATGAGCCAGTCCTTGGCCGCCTCGCCGGGATGGTCGGGCCGGTCGGCGAGCCATTTCTCCATCCTGAGGAAGGTCTCGAAGGCGTCGTCGTCCTCGGCGATCTCGAGCAGGTCGGCGCTGTATTTCGACACGGTTCGCGCCGGCGCGAGGTTCTGGAAGACCGCGCCCGTCAGCTCGCCGGGGAGATTGCCCCAGTCGTCGACCATCCGCCGGATCAGGTCGGGGTCGAGGCTGCGCGTCCACAGGTTGAGATGCCCATGTGTCGGCTCGGGGTCCTCGACATCGGCGTGGAAATCGACCGGCGTGACCGCGAGCGCGAGGCCCTTCAGCCGATGCGGGTGCAGCGCCGCGTGGCAAAGCGCGAAATCTCCGCCCTGGCAGATCCCGAAGATGACCGCGCGGCTCTCGCCGCTCGTGCGGGCGACGGCGGCGAGGATCTCGCCAAGGAAGACATCGGCGTAATCGGTGAAATCGAGGAAACGATCGGCCCGGGTCGGGTTTCCCCAGTCGACCACATAGGTGTCGACCCCGGCGGCGACGAGGCGCTCGACCAGCGAGCGGCCCGGCTCGAGATCGCTCATCGTCGCCCGGCCGATCAGCCCGTGCACGATCACCATCGGACCAAGATGGGGCTCGGCAACCGGCCGGTAGCGCGACAGGCTGACCTTGCCGTCGCGCCAGACGAGGTCCTTCGGCGTGGTCGCGATCTCGACCTGGCGTGTGCCGGACTCGCCGAGCCGCCTCGCGAGCCTCGTCATGCGCCGCGTGAGCTCGGCCATGCGCGCCACGCTACGATCGCTTTCTGCCCCCGCGCTCACCTCTCGTGATCCGGACCTTGTTCGCCGCCACCGCCGGCCCGCAACGCCCTGACCTCGCGCCGGAGCGCGTGGACGGTCGCATGGAGGTCGTCGAGTTCGGCACGCGTGGGCAAGCCGAGGAACCCCGCGAGCCGGTCGATCCTTTTCCGCAGCGTTCCGCGCACGGCGATCTGGGCTTCGATGAGATCGCGCTGCGCGGCAAGAAAGGCGTCCGAGCGGTGCGTGCGCGCCATCTCGGCATCCGCCACCTCGCGCCAGAGCGCCGTCATCTGCGCCCAGTCGGGATCCGGGCGCTTCTCGTCCCGCGCGGCGGCAAGCTCGGCCGAGAGCCGCTCAACGAACGCCTTGAAGGCGCGCATCCAGCCCTCGGCAACAACGGCGCGGAACTGCTCGAGTGCGGCGGAGAAGGCGATCCACTCCCGCGTGGACCGGATCGCTTCGCGCTCCTCGCGCAGGATATCAGCAAGCTCTGGGCCCTCGAACCACCGCCAGAGATCGGCCATGCCGCCCTGGCCCGCGGGGCGGAGCCAGCCCGCGGGATCGAGCGGGCTCGCGCCGGGCTCGGAATGGCGCGCTGCGTGGGCCTCGGCGAAGGCCTCGGCAAAGCGCGACCACGCCTTGTGCAGCGCCTCGGCCCGCTGCCAGGCCGCCGATCCGGCGGCGTTGGAGTCGGCGAAGGCGCGCGCGCCTTCCAGCCAAAGCCGGAAGAGATCGCCCTCGGCGCCGCCGCCATCGGACATAGCGTGCCCCCTTCGTCACTCTCTGGAGGTTGCTACACCGCTTTCGCACGGATCGCCAGTGCGCCAAGGGTGGCGGGCGGCTCAGTCGCTCGGCCCGATCTCGGACCCGTCACGCCGGCGATACACCCTGAGCCCGTCCGGGCGCTGGACGATCCGCAGGCCGTCTCGCGGATAGTCGATCTCGTCGCGATCCGGCAGGCGGCTGCCGATCTCGAGGACCACGGCCGGTGCCGAGCTCCGATTCTCGAGATGATGCGCCCGCCCGCCGCCGCCCGCGAAGCCCGCGCAATCGCCCGGACCGAGCCGCGTCTCGGCCTTGCCCGAGACGAGCCAGGCCTCGCCCTCGAGCACCATCACGAACTCGTCCTCGTGGCTGTGCGCATGCGGGATCGAGGACGATGCGCCGGGTTCGAGCTCCAGCCGGTTAACCCCGAACTGCGAGAGGCCGAACGGGTCGCCGAGGCGCCGCTTCACCCGCCGGCGCGCGCTCTCGGCCGATGCGACCGGATGGGGCGCGCCCTGCTCGCCCGCCACGTCCGCCGAGGCGAGAACCAGAGGCGGATCCAGCCGCGCGACGCGCGACGCGCGTGCCGCGGCCCCAAGCGCGCGCAGCGAAGCGAACTCGACCCGCACCTCCTCGGCGGCGATGCCGGGCACGATCTCGGCCAGGGTGGCCGCACCCTCGACCGCGCCGAGGCGCGCATAGAAGCGCCGCGCGCCCGCGTTCGCGCTCAGCACCCAGCACCAGAGCCGCTGGCGGCCGAGCGCGCCGAGCCGGTCCGCAACCTCGCGCATCAGCGCGGCGCCGACGCCCTGCCCGCGGGCGCGCGGATCGGTGTGAAGTGCGGCCAGGTGGTCGGCGCCGGGATCGTCGCGGTCAGGATGGGTCGCAGCGAAGCCGAGCACCCGCGCGCCCTCGACCGCCACGAGCACCGCCCGCATGCTTGCCGACGGCGCGAGGACGCGCTCCCACAACCCGCGATGCTCGGCGGCGAGGCCCGGGCCCAGAGCGCCGTCGGGAAGGAGCGGCGCATAGGCATCGCCCCACGAGGCGGTGTGGATCGCCGCGATCGCTGCGGCGTCCGTCGGCACCGCCGGCCGGATCACATGCATAGAGCCCCGCCTCCCGGGTTACGGACACTCGGCTCAGAGCATCGAGGGCAGCACCTGGTCGGGCGGCCGGTGACCGTCGGCAAATGTCTTGATGTTGATGATGACCTTCTCGCCCATCTCGAGCCGCCCCTCGAAGGTGGCCGACGCCATATGCGGCAGCAGAACGACGTTCGGCAGCCCCATCAGGCGCGGATTGACGCCGGGCTCGTGCTCGAACACGTCGAGCCCCGCCCCCGCCAGCTCGCCCTTGACCAGCATTCGGGTCAGCGCGTTCTCGTCGATGATCTCGCCGCGCGCGGTGTTCACGATGTAGGCACTCTTCTTCATCAGCGCGAGGCGCCGGGCCGAGAGCAGGTGGAACGTGCCCGGCGTGTGCGGGCAGTTGACGCTGACGATATCCATGCGGGCGAGCATCTGGTCGAGGCTTTCCCAGTAGGTGGCCTCGAGCGATTCCTCGATGCTTTCGTGAAGGCGTCGGCGGTTGTGGTAGTGGATCTGCAGGCCGAAGGCCCGCGCGCGCCGCGCCACGGCCTGTCCGATCCGGCCCATGCCGACGATCCCGAGCCGCTTGCCCCAGATGCGGTGGCCCATGATCGCGGTGGGCGTCCAACCCTCCCACTTGCCCGACTGCATCAGCTCGATCCCTTCGGCCAGCCTGCGCGGAACGGCGAGGATCAGCGCCATCGTCATGTCGGCCGTGTCCTCGGTCAGCACGCCGGGCGTGTTGGACACGAGGATGCCACGGGCGCGCGCCGTCTCGACGTCGATGTGGTCGAAGCCGGCGCCGTAATTGGCGATCAGCTTGAGCTGTTCGCCGGCCTGGGCCAGGAGCTTCTGGCCGATCCTGTCGGTCACCGTCGGGACCAGCACGTCGGCGGTACGGATCGCCTCGGCAAGCTCGGCCTCGCTCATCGGATGGTCGTCCTCGTTGATGCGAACTTCGAAGAGCTCGCGCATCCGTGTCTCGACGGCCTCCGGCAGCTTGCGGGTCACGACGACGGAGAGACGCTTGCGGGTCATCCCAATTCCCTTTCCTTTGGGCCTGTCCCATGTGTTAGATTCTTGCGCGGGTGGATTGAAGAGGGCATTTCCTCCCCGGACAAGAAATCACGCGACACCCGGGACGCCAGCGCATATGAGCACGGCGCGGGAGACGACGCGGGACGTGAAGGCAGTGCGGGCCATGACACATCGAGGAAGTGGGTCCGGTCGGGCCCGGTCCGGCGCGCGACGCGCGGCGCTTCTCGTTATCGTCGGGCTCATGACATGGGGCGCGGTGCCCGATGCGAAGGCCCAGACCACGCCGCCCGCCCCACCCGCGCGCGAGGACACGCCCGAGGCCAGCGACGCCGCCGTGGGTCCGGTCACCAAGCTGCCGATGCCACGGTATGTCTCGCTCCGGTCGAACAAGATCAATGTCCGCCGTGGCCCGGGACAGATCTACCGCATCGACTGGGTGTTCCGCAGGGCTGGCCTGCCGGTGCGGATCATCGACGAGTACCGGGACTGGCGCCGGATCGTTGACTCGGACGATGCCGGCGGCTGGGTTTTCCATTCGCTGCTGTCGGGGCGCCGCACCGTGCTGGTGACCGCACCCATCGCGGAACTGCACGACGAGCCGAGCGCGAGCGCCCCCGTCACCGCACGCGCCGAGCAAGGCGTGGTCGCCACGCTGGTGGAATGCGAGCCGGACTGGTGCGAGATCGAGACCGACGACATCTCGGGCTGGGTCCGCAAGGACGCTGTCTGGGGCGTCGATCCAGACGAGACGCTGCCCGACTGAGACCACGCGCCGTCAGCTGCGGCGAAGGCGGATCACCACGTCGACCTTCGCGATTTCGGCGCCTTCCGGCGGGTCGGGAAGACGCTCGAACTGCACCGCGCCAAGCGGGGCGTCGGTAAGGCGTCCGTCGTCCTCCCAGTAGAAATGGGCGTGGTCCGACACGTCGGTGTCGAAATACGAGCGCGTGCCATCCACCGTGATCTCGGTCAGCAGGCCCGCCACGGTGAAGCTGCGCAGCGTGTTGTAGACCGTCGCGAGGGAGACATTGGTGCCGGTCCCGCATGCCGCCTCGTAGAGGCTTTCGGCCGTGACATGGCGGTCGTTCCCGTCGCCGATCAGCAGCTCGGCCAGCACGAGACGCTGGCGCGTCGGCCGCAGCCCCGCGCTTGCCAACCAGTTTGCCGCGCGCCAGGCGGGCGTCCCTGCCCGTTCGTCCATCGCGCAAAACCCTTCGCAGCCCAAGTTTTCCAACCGGTCTTTTAACCCGAAAAGCGTCGACGCCGCCAGACCAAAGCTTTTGCGCCTTCCGCTTGGGCAATCACGTTCTTGTCTGGTTCTGGCACGGGTGCTAGGGAGGCTGCGGACGAGGACGTGAGATGGGAAGGCCGATGAGCGCGCGCGCGAACAGCTATGATTACGAAGGCCTCATGAGTTGTGCGCGGGGCGAGCTGTTCGGCCCGGGCAATGCGCAGCTGCCCGCTCCCCCGATGCTGATGCTGGACCGGATCACCTCGATCACCGCGGATGGCGGGGTTCACGGCAAGGGCGAGGTGGTTGCGGAACTCGACATCAATCCCGATCTCTGGTTCTTCAAGTGTCATTTCCTGGGTGACCCGGTGATGCCCGGTTGCCTCGGGCTTGACGCGCTCTGGCAGCTCACCGGCTTCTATCTGGGCTGGCGCGGGATGGCCGGACGCGGCAGGGCACTGGGCGTGGGCGAGGTCAAGTTCTCGGGCCAGGTCACGCCGGTCACGAAGCTCGTTCGCTACACGGTCACGCTCAGGCGCGTGATCGATCGCAAGCTCAAGATGGGTATCGCCGACGGGCAGATGGAAGCGGACGGGCAGGTCATCTACACCACCACCGACATGCGGGTCGGCCTCTTCACGGAAGCCGGCGCCTGACGGCCCCGCGAGGGGCGGAGAAACACGGGGAGCAGCGGCTCATGCGTCGTGTCGTCATCACCGGACTTGGTATCGTCTCATCCATCGGCTCGAACGCGCAGGAGGTGACAGCCAGCCTGCGCGAAGGGCGCTCGGGCATCGTGTTCGCGCCCGATTACGCCGAGCATGGCTTCCGCTGCCAGGTTCACGGCAAGCCCGAGGTGGATATCGAGGGCCTTGTCGACAAGCGCGTTCGCCGTTTCATGGGCGACGGTGCGGCCTGGAACTACATTGCGATGGAGCAGGCGATCGCCGATGCGGGCCTGACCGAGGCCGAGGTGAGCAACGAGCGGTCCGGCCTGATCATGGGGTCGGGCGGGCCATCGACCAAGGCGCTTTTCGAGGCGCACCAGACGGTGCTGCACAAGGGCGGCCCGCGCCGGATCGGACCCTTCGCGGTGCCCAAGGCCATGTCGTCGACCAACTCGGCGACGCTTGCCACGCCCTTCAAGATCAAGGGCATCAACTACTCGATCACCTCGGCCTGCTCCACCTCGGCGCATTGCATCGGCAATGGCGTCGAGCAGATCCAGTGGGGCAAGCAGGACATCGTCTTTGCCGGCGGCGGCGAGGAGCTCGACTGGACCCTGTCCTGCCTCTTCGACGCCATGGGCGCGATGAGCTCGAAGTACAACGACACGCCGACGCGCGCGAGCCGCGCCTACGACAAGGACCGCGATGGCTTCGTGATCGCGGGCGGCGCGGGCGTCGTCGTGCTCGAGGAACTTGGCCGCGCGCTCGCCCGCGGGGCGAAGATCTATGCCGAGGTGACCGGATACGGGGCGACCTCGGACGGCTACGACATGGTGGCGCCGTCGGGCGAGGGGGCCGTGCGCTGCATGCGCCAGGCCATCTCGACCATTGGCGAGCGCAAGGTCGACTACATCAACACCCACGGCACCTCGACCCCGGTCGGCGACAAGAAGGAGGTCGAGGCGATCCGCGAGGTCTTCGGCACGGGCACCGAGCCGCGCTTCTCGTCGACCAAATCCCTGACCGGCCACAGCCTCGGCGCGACGGGCGTGCAGGAGGCGATCTACTGCCTGCTGATGATGCAGGGCGACTTCATCGCGGCGAGCGCGAATGTCGAGGATCTCGACCCCGACTTTGCCGGCGCTCCGGTCGTCACCTCGCGGGTCGACGGCGCGGGCCTTGATACTATGATCTCGAACAGCTTCGGCTTCGGCGGCACGAACGCGACACTCGCGCTCAGCCGGTATCACGGGTGAGCGGAGGGCTTCCGATGTCCGGTCTCATGCAGGGCAAGCGCGGGCTCATCATGGGCGTCGCGAATGACCATTCGATCGCCTGGGGCGTGGCGAAGGCACTCCACGCGCAGGGTGCCGAGCTGGCGTTCACCTATCAGGGCCATGCGTTCGAGCGCCGGGTGCGCCCGCTCGCCGAAAGCCTTGGCGCCAATGTCGTCATGGACGCGGACGTCACCAGCGACGCCAGCCTCGACGAGGTGTTCTCCGCGCTCAAGTCCCAGTGGGGCAGCATGGATTTTCTTGTCCATGCAATCGCCTATTCCGACAAGGCCGAGCTGACCGGCCGCTTCGCCGACACCAGCCGGGCCAACTTCCTGCGCTCGATGGACATCTCCTGCTACTCGTTCGTCGACGTGGCACGCCGCGCCGCAGACCTGATGCCCGACGGCGGCGCATTGGTGACCATGACCTATCTGGGCGCGCAGCGGGTCATGCCCAACTACAACGTGATGGGTGTCGCCAAGGCCGCGCTCGAGGCCTCGGTGCGCTACCTCGCGAACGATCTCGGGCCGCAGGGCATCCGGGTGAACGCGATCAGCCCCGGACCGATGCGCACCTTGGCGGGCTCGGCCATCGGCGGCGCGCGGCGCGTGTTCCGGGCGACCGAGGACAACGCTCCGCTGCGCAAGAATGCAGCCCTCGAGCATGTCGGTGGCGCGGCGGTCTACCTGCTGTCGGATCTCGGGGCATCGACCTCGGGCGACGTGCTGTTCGTCGACGGCGGATACCACGTGCTGGGGATGGCCCAGCTCGAGAACCTGCCGAACCAAACCGGCTGACGACCGTCTCAGGCCTCGCCGGGCGCGCGCAGCTCCATCGCGAGAGCGTGCACCGGGCCGGCGAGTTCCTCGGCCAGCACCTTGTTGACGGCGCGCTGACGCGCCACGCGGCCCTGGCCCGCGAACGCGGCCGCCGTCATGCGCAGGCGAAAATGCGTCTCGCCGCCCTCGCGCCAGCCACCGTGACCACGGTGCCGCTCGCTTTCGTCGATCAGTTCCAGCGCCTCGGGCGCGAAGGCTTGGCGCAACTTGTCCTCGATTGTCGTAGCGACCGGCATTCACGGATTCCTCATGTCAAGAATTGGACTTCATTTTCTATAGGCTATGATCTTGTGCTCACTACATGAGGGGCAAGACCACGGTAAAGCGAACGGAAGCCGATGCCGCCGAACCCGCACCTCGATTACGATGTCTCGGTCTCCGCGGACAAGCGGCGCCGGACGCGCACCCGTGGCATGTCGGGCGCGTTCGAGGCATCCGGGCGCGGCTGCGAATGGCCCGGATGCGCCGCCAAGGGCAGCTACCGCGCCCCGGCGAGCCCCGACAAGCTGAACGAGTATCGATGGTTCTGCCTCGACCATGTGCGCGACTACAACGCGGCGTGGAACTTCTTCGAGGGGCTCGACGAGGACGCTCTGGCACAGCAGCTGCGCGACGCCAATGTCTGGGAACGGCCGACATGGCGCATGGGAAAGGGGCCCTCGGCGGCGATGGGCTTCCTGCACGGCCACACCGACGGCCGCGCCTGGGAGCGCTTTGGCGTGAGTGATCCGCTCGAGGTTCTGGGCGCGGCAGCGACGCTCAACCCCGCGCGTCCCGCGGGCGCCGAGCGACCGCGGCGGCGCCTGACGCGCGAGGAACAGAAGGCGATGGACACCCTGGGCCTGCCCCATCAGGTCGAAACGCGCGCCGAGGTTCGCCAGCGCTACCGCGCCCTCGTCAAGGACCTGCATCCCGACATGAACGGCGGCGAGAACCCCGAGCCCGAGCGGCTCGCCCAGGTCCTCAAGGCATGGCAGATCCTGCGCAAGAGCCGCAACTTCCGAAGCTGACAGTCAAGCCGCGCGCGCGGGCCATCGGGCGCGCGATCGTGCCCGCATTCAGGCGATCCGCGCCCGATCCGCGGGCCCTTGCGGTTCAGGCTTCCCTGAATGCGGAAAGCGCATTATATCGGCCGGATCCCGATCACCCAGCCGTGACCGCAGGAGGTCGACACGCGCCGCGCGCGATGTCGCGCTTGCTCTTGCATCGCCCCGGTCTATGGTTCACACGGGGTCGCGGACGCTGATGGAGGACGAGATGGCAGACGGCGGCAACAGAAACCCCGCGGAACTCCCGACCGTCGAATATTCGGTGCGTGATCTCTTCGGGATCGACACCGACATGACGGTCAAGGGCTTCGCCGAGCCGACCGACCGGGTACCCGAGATCGACGCGACCTACCGCTTCGACCGCGACACGACCCTGGCCATTCTCGCGGGCTTCGCCCACAACCGCCGGGTCATGATCCAAGGCTATCACGGGACCGGTAAATCCACCCATATCGAGCAGGTCGCCGCGCGGCTGAACTGGCAGTGCGTGCGCGTCAACCTCGACAGCCACATCAGCCGGATCGACCTGATCGGGAAGGACGCCATCCGCCTGCGCGAAGGCGTCCAGGTGACCGAGTTCCAGGAAGGCATCCTGCCCTGGGCCCTGCGCACGCCGACCGCAATCGTCTTCGACGAATATGACGCCGGCCGCCCCGACGTGATGTTCGTGATCCAGCGCGTTCTCGAGGTCGACGGCAAGCTCACGCTGCTCGACCAGAACCAGGTGATCAAGCCGCACCCGTCCTTCCGCCTCTTCGCGACGGCGAACACTGTCGGGCTTGGCGACACCACCGGGCTCTATCACGGCACGCAGCAGATCAACCAGGGCCAGATGGACCGCTGGTCGATCGTCACGACCCTGAACTATCTGCCGCATGACGCCGAGGCGCAGATCGTGCTCGCGAAGTGCCCCGAATACGCCAACGGCCGCGAGAAGACCATCAGCCAGATGGTGACGGTCGCCGACCTCACGCGCCAGGCCTTCATGAATGGCGACCTCTCGACCGTGATGTCGCCTCGCACGGTGATTGCCTGGGCGCAGAACGCCGAGATCTTCGGGAACGACATCGGCTTTGCCTTCCGCCTCACCTTCCTCAACAAGTGCGACGAGCTCGAGCGCCAGCTGGTGGCCGAGATCTACCAGAAGTGCTTTGGCGAGGAATTGCCGGAGAGCGCCGCGAGCGTGAGCCTCGGCTGAGGAGCAACCGCATGCATATCGGGCTGATCGGCGGGATCGGCGTGGCGGCAACGGTCGTCTATTATCAGCGCCTTACGGCCGCGGTCGAGCGGCTCGGGGGTAAGCTCGATCTGACGATCGTCCATGCCGATGTGCACGAGCTGATCCGCAACAACCTTGCCGATGCGCGAGCCGAGCAGGCGGCGATCTATGCGCCACTGATCGACCGCCTGCGCGCAGCCGGGGCGCAGTGTGCCGCCATCACGTCGCTTGGCGGGCATTTCTGCTTCGAGGAGACGCGGGCGATTTCATCCCTGCCTCTCATCTCGGCGGTCAGCCCGCTCGATGATTTCTTCGCGGCCGAACGACTTGCCCGGGTCGGGTTGCTGGGAACGCGCGTGGTCATGCGCACCGGGCTGTTCGGTCAGCTGCGGAAGACCGAGGCCGTTGTGCTCGGGGACGAGATCGACACGATCGGCCAGGCCTATCAGGACATGGCCGTGGCGGGCCGCTGCACCGAGGCGCAGCGCGCGCTCTTCCTCGATGCCGGCAGGCGGATGGTCGAGGAGCACGGCGCCGACGCGGTGGTGCTCGCGGGGACGGATCTCAACCTCGCGTTCGACGGGCAGGAGACGGGATACCGGGTGATCGACGCGCTCGATGTTCACGTCGGTCTGCTTGCCCGGCTTGCAACCGGTGCCGTGACGCCGGGCGACCTGGAGGCCGCGTGATGAGCTACAAGTCCGACAATCCGGCGGACCCGTTCAAGAAGGCCCTCGGCGAGGCGACCCGGGCGCTGGCCGGCCAGGACGAGATCGAGGTCACCTATTCCGCCGACCCGCCGGGCCGGACGAATACCGGCATCCGGCTGCCCCAGGTGTCGCGCCGCATGACCCGGGCCGAGGTGATGCTCGCCCGCGGCACCGCGGACGCCTACGCCCTGCGCGAACGGTTCCATTCCGACAGCTGCCATGCCCGCTATGCGCCACGCGGCGAGATGGCCCGCGCGATCTTCGATGCCCTCGAGGACGCGCGCTGCGAGGCGATCGGCGCGCGCGCCATGCCGGGGGTCGCTGACAATCTCGACGCGCGGCTGACGAGCGTGGCCGAGAAGCGCGGCTATGCCTCGATGACCTCGACGCAGGACGCCCCGATGGCCGAGGCCGCGGGCCTGATGTTGCGCGAGGCGATCACGGGCCGCCCCCTGCCGAAGGACGCGAGCCACCTCCTCGATATCTGGCGCGGGTTTTTCGAGAGCCATCTCGGCGAAAGCGTCGAGAACGTCGGCAATGATCTCGAGAACCAGGTCGCCTTCGCCAAGAAGGCCTGGCGGATCATCGACGAGCTGGGCTATGGCGACCAGCTTGGCGAGGACCCGGACGAGCCCAACCCGGACGAGATCGATGACCAGAACGAGGGCGAGTCCGAGGATCAGGAGCAGGAAGGCGAGGACGGCGGCGACGACCAGCAGGAGGACCAGGAATACCTGCCGGACGATCAGCGCGGCGAGCGCGAGGACAGCCGCCAGATGGAGGTCGAGCTCGCCGACTCGGACGAGGATGCCGAGGAGATGGAGGCGCTCGATGCCGAGGAGGGAATGCCGCCGCCCGAGGAGCGCACCCCGCCCCCGCCGTCCGCGGCAGATCCCGACTACCGCGTCTTCAGCCAGAAGCATGACGAGGTGGTCACGGCCGAAGAGCTCGCCGACGAGGCCGAGCTCGAACGGCTGCGCGGCTACCTCGACAAGCAGCTCGAGCCGCTCAAGGGCGCCGTGTCGCGCCTCGCCAACCGGCTTCAGCGCCGGCTTCAGGCCCAGCAGAACCGCAGCTGGGAGTTCGACCGCGAAGAGGGCATCCTCGACTGCGGCCGTCTCGCCCGCGTCGTCGCGAACCCCACGACCCCGCTGAGCTTCAAGGTCGAGAAGGACACCGAGTTCCGCGACACGGTGGTGACGCTGCTGATCGACAACTCGGGCTCGATGCGCGGCAGGCCGATCTCGATCGCCGCCATCACCGCCGACGTGCTCGCCCGGACGCTGGAGCGCTGCCAGGTGAAGGTCGAGATCCTGGGCTTCACCACGCGCGCCTGGAAGGGTGGCGAAAGTCGCGAGGATTGGCTCAACGCCGGGAGGCAGCCGAACCCGGGCCGGCTCAACGACCTTCGCCACATCGTCTACAAGGGGGCGGACGCGCCGTGGCGGCGGGCGCGCCGCAATCTCGGCCTGATGATGCGCGAAGGCCTGCTCAAGGAGAACATCGACGGCGAGGCGCTGGAGTGGGCGTATCAGCGCGTCACCGCGCGGCACGAGCAGCGCAAGATCCTGATGGTGATCTCCGACGGCGCGCCCGTGGATGACTCGACCCTCAGCGTCAACCCGTCGAACTATCTCGAGCGGCACCTGCGAGAGGTGATCTCGATGATCGAGCGCCGCCGCAACGTCGAGTTGCTGGCGATTGGGATCGGACACGACGTGACCCGATACTACCAGCGCGCGGTCACGATCACCGATGCCGAGCAGCTTGCCGGCGCCGTGACCGAGCAGCTTGCCGCTCTCTTCGAAAGCGACCCGAAGCTGCGCGAGCGCGCGAGCCAACGTGCTGGGCGGCGCAACCGGCGCGCGGCCTGAGACGACCTCAGAGCCGCCGCCAGGGGCGCCCGAGGAGCAGGAACAGCGCGCCAAGCGCCAGCGCCTCGAGCGCCAGTGGCCATTCGAGCAAGCTCTGGATCCCCGGGTCCCAGAGCGCCGGGCTCAGATGCCGCTCGACCGCCGGCTGCAGCAGCTGAAGGCTATCGGGGTGGATCGCGAACCACCACTCGCCCAGAGCGGACAGGCGAAACCCGTCGTCGCTTGAGTAAGCCGCCGCCACGTCGGCGCCCAGCACGACGAGCCCGAAACCAAGAAACACGAGCCCGAGAAACCTGCAGAAAAGCATCCGTCATCCTTCCCATGCGCGTGCCGGGACGTGCCGCCGTGTCACGGCCGCCCCGACCGCGACCGCCACCCCGATGGCGCCAGTGCAGCGGAACTTCTGGCAGCGAAATCAGCCCCTCGCAACACTTGCCATTCATGCGCACTGCCGCTAGCGTCCCGGCGCGTCGGAGAGGTGGCCGAGTGGTCGAAGGCGCACGCCTGGAAAGCGTGTATACCGGCAACGGTATCGCGGGTTCGAATCCCGCTCTCTCCGCCACCCAGACCGGCCTCCGCGGCTAGTCCCCGTGTGCGACGGAATTTCCCGGACCTTCCCTGCGTTAGCGGGGCGGCAACGCATCTGAGATCTTCAGGTTTTCAGATCCGCTCCTGGAAATGCCGAGCGTCGCGGGGCGCCACTCCAATAACGGGTGCGCACGTTGCTCCGGTTCGGGCGCATGCGAAGTCTGCGGAAGGTCGCCGCTGGTCATGCCTCAGTCTCGAACCACTTCAGCCCGGGACGATGCGCTTCGAGCCGAGAAGAGGTCAGCGTCGACAGAACTGCCGCTCGTCAGGAGCGGCTTCGGCTTGGCTTGAAAGCCAGCGCTGACCACCAATCTGAGGCTGGCTCAAATTGATCTGACGGGACATGCTTGCGCGCTCGACCTCACGGTTCCTGAAAGCACGTCGGCGACGGACCTTCATCGCGACGAAGCGTTACGCGGCCATCTGGATCTGCGCTTCGCCCCCCGGTGCTCCATGCAGGATGCAGCTGACGCTCGGCGATCCGGGCTGCGTGGCTGTCACCGAGTTCCGCGATGTCGGGCATGGCTTGGGAACTGTTGATCTGGGGGGCGTTCGACTTCAGGGTGAGCACCGAGGAGAGGGACCGGAGTCTTGTAGTGGAGCGCAAAGGCAGGCGCCGCGTCGGCCGCGGTCAGTTGCCGAACAGGTTAGCATCCGAAGCGCCAACCGCGATCGGTGGTCGAACATCGGGACCGAGGTTACGTGACTGGGCGGTCTCGGCACGGGATGCGGAAAGCTGATTGCGATGGAAGCCCAGGTTCTCGTCGAGATCGTCGTGCCGATGGCCACCGCGTTGCTCATGCTCGTGGTCGGAACCGACGTCGTCGTCGACAAGCAACTTCGCGCGCTCTCGGCCCGATCCGTCCTCCTCTGCACCGCTGCGCAGCTTGCCGTCCTGCCGGTCGTCGCGATGGCGGTGGCCACGGTTGCGCCGGTCGGGTCGATGGTGGCGGTGGGGCTGGCCGTCGTCGCCCTGGTGCCGAGCGGATCGCTTTCGAACGCATACACCTACCTTGCGCGCGGCAACGTGACCCTGTCGATTGCCCTGACAATCGTGAGCACCTTCGCATTCACGCTTCTCTTCCCGCAGGTTGCCGCCCTGGCCAGCATGGAGCCCGGGTTCCGTCAGGTCGTGGACGGGATCACCACCAACACGGCGATGCTAAAGCTGGTGCTCGTTCTGTCCTTCCCGGTGGCGGCTGGAGCACTGATCAGGCATCTGTTCCCCGAGAGGGTCTCACAGTACCGCCGCCACCTGGAACGGGTCGTGTCTGTCACCGTGGTGGTAACGCTGGCCCTGAGCGTCCATGCGGGTTGGGACTACTTCGTCGGCAAGTTCGGCGACATCCTGCTCGCAACTGTCCTGTTCACGCTCGGGGCGATTGTCGTTGGATACGTCACAACGCGGTTCCTGGCCCCGCGCGATTCCAGCGCCGTCATCATCGAAGTGTCGACGCGCAACGGCGCGGCGATCATTCTCGTCGGTCAGGGGCTCATGGCGAACGAGGCGATCCTGGGTTTCGCCTGCGGATTTTGCCTGATTCAAGCTGCCCTGATGCTGGCGTATTGCCACTTGATCCGGCGCCGCATGACCGGACCCGGCTCACGGCGAGTGGCAGACGCCGGTTGACGCCTCGGGCCGAGGGAATACGCGTCTCCACGTGCGCGCAGGGCAGTCAATGCCGACTGCGGTCGGCGTAACCTCGCGACTATCGATCGACGACCGGCAAACGGGACTGAGGTGAGCCGCTCAGGCGACCGTCACTCGGCCCCGCGCGGCGAGCGCGACCTGCCCCTCACGAGGCGGCGGTCGTGCTCGCCATTTTTTCGGCGCCAGCGCCTGGTGCCCTGGAATGGGCTTGGTGCCGCTGGGCCGAGCGGTGGCAGCTCACTCGATGAAGCTGACCGGGACGATCATCAGGCCCTTGAAGCTCATCTCGCTCACGTCGCCTTCGACGTTCGTGATGAAGAGCGCGACATCTGCGTCAGGCTCACCCGCCGTTTCACCGGTTTCGGGATCCACGACCAGATAGGATGCCGTGACATCGCCCGCCAGGAACTCCTCGAGCGTCTTCTCCTTCATGAACATGAAGACCCGGCTGGACGTCTGCTTGCCCAGGCTGAAGCCCAGCGCGTTTCGCTCGCCGAAGTAATACCCGGACTTCTCGTACTTGCCCGCATCGTCCTTGACGTACAGGACGCCGAACGCCTTCGTTTCCCCGAGCAGGAAATAGTTCGAGGTCTCGACCCTCGGAAAGATCAGAACGCCATGGGCGCGCTCGGCGTAAGCGACGGCGGACGGGCTTCCCGCCCTGAGTTGATCGACCAGGGCCTTTGTGTCCGCGTCGAGTTGATCGATCTCCTCCTGTTTCGCCCTGAACGGCAGAGGCTCGGGCATCGAGTACTGTGACATCACGGGGTGCTCGATGCTTGCCGCGGTGACCGGATGGGCCTGCGCAAAGGCGAGCGCTCCGACGAGCGAGGCAGCTAGGAGGCCCCGTAACGAGGCCATGGATTTGAGTGCCATCTGTTTACCTCCTGGGCTTTACCGACCCGTTTCGTAACCAATTGGTATGGTTGAGCATGAACTCGGGCATTCCCGCGTCAGCAGGTCACGCCAGCCGCACAGCGGCGGACGGCACGGCGGGACGTTCGTCGCGAGACGCCGGCGACGCTGACCGGCGTGAGCGGCCGGCCGACCACGGCCTGAGCCTCGGACACCACGCTTGGTACGCCCGGAACGCCCGCGTCATGACCGACCTCCAACCCAATCGCGAAACCTGCAAGCATCAGAACGGCGATCGCCAGTCGCTTCGAGGTTCTCATTGCGCTTCTCCCATCTTGAAGTGCTCAGGGAGTTCCCGGATCTTCGTCTGGAGATCCTCAAGTTCGATCTTTCTCGCGTCGGCGCTCGGCTGGAAACTGAAGTCGACGTCAGCAGCATCCGTCGACCAGTTTCGCAGCTGAATGCTGTATTGCGGTGCGCCGGGAATGTCCTTCGACGTGATCACGTATCGGCAGGGATAGGGTGCGTCGCCGTGAGCAACCCAGATCTGCCAGTCGACCTCCTCGGTCCGGAAGGCGAGAAAGTCACATTCCTGACCGCCGATCACGCCACTGCCGAGATCCTTGATGTCCGTCACATCCTTCATCAACTCGGCGTAGGGCTGTGACAGGAGCAGATCGGCCGCCGGCAATGGACGGCCATAGGTGTAGCGAAGCTCCTCCACCAAGTGGTCGATCGACCCCTCGATCCTGACCTGCGTGTATGCGTTGGCATTCTTGCCGAAGAGCGTGAGCGTGGAGCCGTCGAAGATGATCTCCACGTCGACAAAGCCGCTCGAACGGGTCGAGCGGATCCGATTGGGACGCTCGATCGCGGCCGTTCCCGAGCTCGCCAGCTGAAGCTTCTGATCCTCCTTGGTGACGACCTCGAGCGTGCTGTCGTATTCGAAGGAGAACCGCTCCTGCGCGGCGAGATAGTCCGACATCGCCTTCAGGATTTCCTTCGCGTGGCTCTCGCCGGCCCGCGCGGCAGACCCGTCGAACAGCAAGAGAGGCACCGCCAGCGAGATCGCCCGCGCCGAAGCCTGGACGGCCTGTGTCATTCTGGGTCGCTTCGCGGACATGCTGTCCTCCGGTTCTCGAGCGGTTCAGGGTCGGCCACCAACACAGCGGCAATCACGGAAACCCGGCGCGCGTGGCGCGCCGGTTGTCAGGCGGTGATCTCCTCGCCTCTCGACGCCTGATACGCCTGCACATAGCCGCGCGCGATCGATCGGACGGCACGGCCGATCTCGGAATACGCGTCGTCGTGCAGGTTTGCGAACGACACCCGTGCCGACCAGTTCGGAGCGGCGAAGCCCGACCCGTTCAGCAGAACGATCCCATGGTCCTCGGCCAGGCGGAACGGGATGTCGAGCGGGTGGATGTTCTCCTTGACCCACTGCACGACCTCCTCGCCGACATATTTGCGCAGCCAGAATTCCAGATCGATGATGCCGTAGTAGTAGTCGAAGTACTTTCCGGGATTGGACTCGACCCCCATTCCCTCGACGAGATTGCGAAACCGCCGCTCGCAGATCGCAATGCAGGCCTTCTGGTAGACCTTCTCGCTGTCCATCATCTCGACCAGCCCGAACAGCGTCATCATCACCTGCTGAGGCAGCGAGAGCCCTGACGTGTGGTTCAGAGCAACGTCGCGGCTGTCGGCCACCACCCGGTCGATGAACTTGATCTCGCGCGGCTTCGGGGTGAGTGCCCGATACCGGTCATCGAGCAGCTTCTGGATCTCCTCGGGGTGTTCCTGGATCCTTGTGTCGAAGATGTTGTCCTGTGCCACGGCGATGACGCCCAGCCGCCACCCCGTGCAGCCAAAGTACTTCGAGTAGGAGTAGACCCCGATCGTGTTGCGCGGCAGGTGTCCGAGCAGCGACTCGAAGCCCGGCACGAAGGTCCCGTAGACGTCATCGGTCAGGATCATCAGATCCGGGCGCTTGGTGTTGACGAGGTTGACCAGCCGCGCGATCGCATCCGGGTCCATGGCTGCCGCCGACGGGTTGCCCGGATTCACCAGGAAGAGCGCCTTGACCTTGGGATCCTCCAGCGCCTTCAGATCGTCCTCGGTCAGCTGGAACTTGTCCTCCTGCTCGGCGCTCACGTTGATCGTGTGAAGCGCATAATCCTCGAGCTCGGGCATCTCCAGATACGGCGTGAAGATCGGCGTGCCCAGCGCGATCGTATCGCCGGGATTGAGAAGCCGCTGGTTCTTCAGGGCCTTGAAGATGTAGCACATGGCCGCGGTGCCGCCCTCGACCGGGTAGAGGTCGAACTTCACGTCGGGGCGGTGACCCGCGCACATTGCCCACATCAGGTATTCGTGGGTGATGATCTCGTTGTGATGGAGGGCCCGGTCCGGCACGGGATAATTGTCGCCGATGATCGAGTCGGTCAGCTCGTGCACGAAGTCATCCGGATCGAAACCGAACTTCTCGATGGCGAAATCGACCGCGTCGCCCAGGGTGCGGGCAGGCGGTACGCCATCCTCCTCGATCCAGCCTTCCTCCTGCGCCTGCTGCTGCCTTTTCACCCAGCGGGAGAAGCGTATGTAGGCGCCATCGCGCGGCGGCATTCCGGCGATGCCGGCTTCGGGGTCATGATAGGTGCGCTTGGCCTCGATCAAGGCGAACTGGCCAAGCAGGAAGAAGGCTTCACGCGCGCGCGAGGCGATCCAGTTGGGGTTCCCGCGGCCGGCATTCAGGAACGCCTTCGCAGACCGTTCCGATCCGGCGCGCGCAAGCTTGATCAACTCGTCCTTGATCTCGAACGGGCTGAGAACCGAGAGACTTTCGAAGTAACTTCTGTCCACCACCCTTGTCCTTTTGCTTGTCGGAGCGCCTATCGGTGATGCGCTCTCGCACTAACTTCTTTGATCAATCCTTCGGAGCCATGCGCTTTACGAGCCGCATCATTCTCAACAACATTTCTCGATCGAGATTGACTTGAATCTCCAAGGCCCCTTGATTGAGATCTGTTTCATTTCCCAAACGGCACTCATGTCTGCGCCTGCCATCCGGCTGGGCGAAAGCCAGAATGACGGCGGATGAACCGACACTCTGGCGCCCAAAACTCATGAATTTTCAGGCATTTTTGATGCGAGTCCGCACTCTCGCCATCGCTTTACAGGTTAATAACTGTCAGGCGTGAGCGTTCTAGGGCCGGATGCACTTGGCCCACGCGATTGACCCGTCGGGCTGGACAAGATTCGACGACTGCCGCAGCGCCATCCATCCGAACAGGCAAGCCGCATGCGCCCACGCAGATGCCCCTGAACCGCCATCCCGGCGAAGGGCACCCCTTTTTTGGACGGGGCATTCGGGCTGGGATCAGTGGCCTTTGAGCACCAGCGTCTGGATGGGCAGGAGTAACGCCTGAACGCGCAGGATGGCCGCGTGAACGAGCCCGACGGTATCGATGGCATGATACCCGAAGCGCTTGAGCGTGCTCAGGTTCTCGTCTTGCATCTTGTCGTGGAAGCTCGAATAGGCGTTGGCGATGCAGACGGCACCTTGCGGCAAGTCGTCCAGTGCGCCCTGGAAGAGCGGCTCCATGATCACCGTGATCGTGCCCGGCTTCGACATGTTCTCGATGTCGACAAGCTGATCCGTGGGGCGAATCTGACCCGCGGCGATGACGTTCTGAACTTGGGTCACCGTCATCGGGATGATTTCCCATGGCCTCGCAAGGCAGGTGATCTCGCCGATCATGCCGCGCTTGATGACCCGCGACTCGATTTGCCCGAAGCCGACCGCGAGGCCGGTGACCTTGCGCGCAGGGACGAGAATGCCCGCGGGCCGAAGCATCGGGTTCACCACATCGCCCGGGCGCAGCGCGAACTGCTGAACGATCCCGTCAGTGCCGGCGACCACAAGTGTCTTCGCCAGCTCTACCTCTGCCTCGGCAAGCGCGGCCTCGGCGCGATCCCTTTGCGCCGGCAAGTAGGTGTCGATCTGCGCCGCGATCGCTTCGCGGTTGGCCAGAGCCGCCTCCACCATGCCCTGCGCGGTTTCCACCTGGACGCGCGCGCGTTCGACCTCGCGCTCCGAGACCGTGCTGGCAGCGCCCCGGAACAGGGTGTCGCGGGTCTCGAACTCGTCGACGGCCTGCTGCAGTCGTCCGCGTGCCTCGCTCACCTTGCCTTCGGCTTCCCTGAGTTCCGCCCGGGCCACGTTCATCTGCGCGTCGATGACGGCAACCTCGCGGGTCGCCGTCTCGACCGCCGCTTTCTGCTTCGCGTCGTCGAGGCGGAACAATGGATCCCCTTCGTTCACCGCCTGGTTGATGTCGACGAAGGTCTCGGCAACCCGCCCATTCGTTTCGGGCAGGATGGTGACCGTGCGGAATGTCGAGGTGGCGGCCTTCGTCGATGGGTGGAAATAGAAGATCGCGGTGATCAGGCTGATGGTCAGCATCAGGCACAGCGTGATGCCCCACCGCAGTTCGTACCAGACCGAGTAGAGCGTGATCTCGTGTCCGATCCGCTTGCCCTGGACATAGCGGCGGTAGAGATAGTCGGGCAGGATCGTCAGCATCGAACAGAGCATGAATTCAAACATGGATCAGCCCTCGGTCCGATGTTCCGCGTCCGGCTGATCCGCCTCCGGATCGGCCGCGCCGGGGGGCGGCGTCGGCTTGCCGCCCGCTCTTTGCTCGGCGATGGTGCGCAATGATTGCGCCATGGTGCTGACCGGCGTCACGAAATCCGGAATCGGGATCATCGCGAGCAGCAACCCCGCGATCCAGAAGGCGTGGTTGTGCGTGAAGAGCGCGAGCAGTGCCAGCACCGCGACGATCTCGTACTGCAGCTTCTGGCCGCGGTGAGCCATGTGCTCGGGCAGGGCGTGGAGCCTGAAATAGAAGACGCCGATGCCAACGATCAGGAGCACGACGAAAATGGCCATCGTGACGAACAGCCAGTCCGTTTCGCCGGGTGCCGTCACGAAGATCGGCAGATGATGCGTCGCGTCAGGATGCAGTCCCGGATGCGCACCGCCGTGTCCAGTTTCCGTAGCCACGGCTAGCCTCCGTGATCGCTGCAAGCAGAGTGTCGGATCCTTCAGCGGGTAGCATCGCTCGGGACCAGGACGTTCAACATATCGCGCCCATGCCGAAGGGCCGAGCCTAAAAAAGCTTACGAGCCAGGCCGTGCCAGGCCGAGACAGCGGGATGTAAGTCGCTGTTACGGTTGCTGCCGGTCATCGGGCTCAGGCGGTCCTCTTGCTTCCTGCGCTGGTTGACGGCCTGATCCGATCGATTGCGCCGACGATGGCATCGACAAGATCGGGATGGATCTGGCGCGAGGTCAGATCGGCCCGCAGGCTTCGCAGCAGGTTGGGCTTGAGCCGCTCGGCCTCATCGAGGCGATCAGATGCCTCGTCGAACCGGCCGATCCCGCTCAGTGCTGCGGCGGCGGCGATGTGGACATAGGGCACCGTGGGCGCCTGGGTCGCAATCGCCTCGCTTAAGGCGCGCTCGTAGCGCCCCTCCGCGAAATGATAAAAGAACATGCCCATCCGGTAGCTGGCCGGCTGCAGCGGGTTCCTTTCGTAGGATTGCTCGATCAACGGGTTCGCCAACGACCATTCCATCCGCATCGCGTGTCTAAACCCGAGTTCCGCCATGATTTCAGAGTCATTCGGGTTGAGCGCGCGGGCAATCTTCAGCGTCGCGATGCTTACCAGCGGCATGCCGGAGAACCACTCGGCGATTGCCCTTGCATGGTATGCCCGGCTCGAGTTCGGGGCGAGGTAGATCGCCTTCTTCGCCAGGTCCATCGCGCGCTCCAGCGGCGTGCGACACTCCGGTCCAAGGTCATACCCGTAGCGCGCCGCGTTGGAATACATGAGCGAGAGGCAGGTAAACGCCGTCGCGAAGTGCGGGTCGGTCGCGACGGTCGCTTCCAGATCACGCCGGAGCGGCTCGAACAGGCTCGGATCGAGGCTTCGCCAGTAGTCGTGAAACTCAAGGATCTTCTGGTATCCCGCGAAATGCTGCGGCGGGTTGCCCGCCGAGTCGCGTGCCTGGCTGTCGATGACGCCGTCCCGCTCGGCAATGATGCGCGCGAGGTGGTCGGCAATCTCGGCGCCAAGGCTCAGATGCTGGGCAGGTTCCGGCGCGCCGCCGATCGGTCTCTCGACGCTGTAGGCCCAAACGAAACGGCAATCATGAACATTCTGGAGCAAGAGCTCGACGCTCAATGCCTTGCTCGAGATCGTGACCGTGCCGAACAGCTTGTAATCGACATCCAGCGCTGCCGCATGGGCTCCGCTGCGGGCTCCGTCGCCCTGTTGATCGGACGTCTCGAACCCGTAGACGAAGATCTCGTAGAACTTCGTGAGCGCGGAAATGACCTGGCGCGTGAGCTGCCGGCCGATCGTCGGATACCGGTCGAGGTCCCCATCCTGCTCGAAGTTGCACACCAGGATCCGGGGGCCGCGGCTGTGTGGCGGCAGCACGGTGCTTGCCTGCGGCGGACTCGGGTTCTTGGCACCGGGACGCTCGACGGCCTGAAACTCGGGCACGTATGTCCCCTTGGGAATCAGGATGCGCACGCCCGGCGTCTCGCCTTCCTTGAGGTAGAAGTGCTCGAGCGCCCGGCGCAACCGCGAGGCCTCGATCCGGACGATCGAGTCCTGGATGGGATCGAAGTCGTCTCCGCGCCCGAAAACCTGGGTTGCGATGCTGTAGGCCTTTATCCGGCTGGCGCGGCCCGCCAGGGTCTCTTCGACGACGTGACTCAGAAACTGCCGGTTGCGTTCCGACACCTCGAAGGATGCCGACGCCAGGATACGCCGAAGTTCCTGTCGCGCGCTTTCATCGTCGTCCGATGTCACCTTCTCAACTTCCGGATCCATCGGTTCTCACCTTGCCAGTCTTCGGCAAACTCATGGTGGCGTGCCGTCGGCAGCGCTTTGAAGTCGGGCATCAACGGAGAATCGTCACGTCCATTCCGGCTCAATCATTGATTCTCTGCACTTCGCTGATGGCGAAGATTTACTGTAAATTACCCGATCACCATGAATGTAAATGCATTTCCTTGCGATGATCAAGGCAATTGATTTGCGTCCACGGGAGCATGACCCAAGGAGGCGCGGACCACCAATGCGCACTATTGACTATGTTGTGGAGCACTTCCCGGAACGTGCGACCGACGTGAGGCAGCTTTACCTCAAGGATGAACGATTCCGTGAGGCCTGCGAGGATTACGCGGCTTCGATCGCGTCTCTCCGACGATTCGAGGCGCGGGACGACGCCGAGCTTCGCCCCGAGGTCCAGGATTATCGGAGATTGCTGCGCGAGCTCGAGGACGAACTTCACAAGTACCTCTCGTCCTGTGGCAGCGGGTAGCTCGGGTCGAGCGCACGGGCAGCGCTCGATGCCCCTTGCTAACAGTAAGCTACACAAACGCGATGGAGGCCGAAGGCGCGCGGCCCGTAGCATTCCGATGCCCAGAATTGCCCAACGAGAAGCATTACCGAGGAACGCACCGATGACGGACAAAGCCGCCACCTCAAAAGGCGCTTCCAACCGCAGAATTGACCATTTCTTTTCGCTGCCGGGCGCACGCGCCGACCGATGGCGCGCCCTTCACGCATCCGCGCGCGATTGGGCCCGCCGCGGCCGCAGCGACCGGGCGGGCGTACGCGCGCTGTTCGATGCTCTGGGTTCCTACGAGGGTTTCTTCGCCTATCCGGGTAACAAGCTTCTCTCCAGCCTCCGCGAGCGGATCGACGGCGACCAGGCCGAAGCCGCGGCGGCATTGGCGCAGCGGATTTCCGAGGCGATCCTCACGAAATCGTACAAGGCCGACGCGACGGACTGGCAATCCGCCGAGGCGGCGGCCGAGGCAACGCCCGACCTGAACACCCCCACGATGGCCCGCGGCATGGGACGGCGTCCGTATTTCGAGATGCTCGTTGTCGCACCAGGCGCATCGACCCGTGGCGACAGCATCATCGAGCAAGTGCGCCGCCTGCGCCGGCCGGAGGATGCGTTCATCTACGAGGCCGTACCGGTCAGCAGCTTCGAGGAGGCGATCTGCGCGGTCATTCTCAATCCCACGATCGCCGCGGTAACCCTCTACGAGGGGTTCTTTCACGAGGCGCAGGGCGAAGCCCCGGTTCTTCGCGACTTCCTCGCCTCGGCCGGATATGACGCGGCACATATCGCGGGCGACGACCTTCCCCTGTCACTCGCCGATGTGCTGAAACGGATCCGGCCGGAGCTTGATCTCTACATGCTCTCGGACCGCCACGTGGAACATATCGCGGGCGATCCACGCGCCGCGGGCATCCGTCGCGTCCTCTATTCGGTCGAGGAACTGCTCGAGCTACATCTTTGCGTTCTCGAGGGCATCAGTGACCGCTTCCGCACGCCGTTCTTCGACAATCTCAAGAAGTATGCGATGCGGCCCATCAGCACCTTCCACGCGCTGCCGATCGCGCGTGGCAAGTCGGTCTTCAAGTCCGACTGGATCCGCGACATGGGCGAGTTCTACGGGCTGAACATCTTCCTGGCCGAGTCCTCGGCCACGACCGGCGGGCTCGACAGCCTGCTTGAGCCCACGGGCAACATCAAGGAAGCCCAGGAGATGGCGGCCCGCGCCTTCGGCTGCGACCACGTCTTCTTCGTGACCAATGGCACCTCGACCTCGAACAAGATGGTGCACCAGGCGCTGGTGGCGCCCGGCGACATCGTGCTGCTCGACCGCAACTGCCACAAGTCGCACCACTATGGGCTGGTGCTGGCCGGCGGCCAGCCGCTCTACATCGAGGCGTTTCCGATGACGGAGTACTCGATGTACGGGGCGGTGCCGCTCGCCTCGATCAAGAAGGCGCTGCTCGACCTCAAGGCCGAGGGGCGGCTCGACCGGGCTAAGATGGTCGACCTCACGAACTGCACCTTCGACGGGCACATCTACAACACCCGCCGCGTGATGGAGGAATGCCTCGCCATCAAGCCCGACCTGATCTTCCTGTGGGACGAGGCGTGGTTCGGCTTTGCCCGCTGGTCGCCCTTCCTGCGCCCGCGGACGGCAATGGGCGCGGCCGAGGCAATCGAGAAGTGGATGGACGACCCCGCGTCGGTCGAGGCCTACGAGGCGCAGCAGAAGGAGTTGGGCAAGAACCCGTCCGCCGCCAAGCTGCTCGAGACGCGGCTCATCCCCGATCCGCGCAAGATCCGGCTGCGGGTCTACCAGACGAACTCGACCCACAAGTCGATGTCGTCGCTGCGGCAGGGTTCGATGCTGCTGGTCAAGGATATCGACTTCGCAGGCGTCGAGGCGCAGTTCCACGAGGCGGTCTTCACCCATGCCTCGACCAGCCCCAACCAGCAGCTGATCGCCAGCCTCGACGTCGCGCGCCGGCAGATGGAGCTCGAGGGCTATGGCCTCGTGGCGAATGCCATCGAGATCGCGCTCGACATCCGCAAGGAGGTGAACGCGCATCCCATCATCTCGAAATACTTCAAGGTCCTCGGTGCCGACCAGATGATCCCGGCCGAATACAGGCAAACCGGTTTCACCGACTTCCTGACGCCGGGCGTGGACTGGGAGGACCAGGTCCGCTCGATGCACGAGGACGAGTTCTGCCTCGATCCGACCCGAATGACATTGGTCTGCGGGACCGCGGGCTTCGACGGCACGCAGTTCAAGAAGATGATGGCCGACGAGTACGACATCCAGTTCAACAAGACGTCGCGCAACTCGGTCCTGCTGCAGTCCAACATCAACAACACGCGCAGCGACGTGGCCAACCTGATCCGGGTGCTGCTCGAGATCTGCAACAAGATCGAGCGGGAGCTCGCCCGTGGCGGCGAGAACGGTCGCGCGGCCTTCGCCGCGCGGGTCAAGTCGCTGATGGAGGACGTGCCCGACCTTCCGAACTTCAGCCACTTCCACGAGGCCTACCGCTGGGACGCCGGCAAGAAGACCTCCGAGGGCGACATGCGCTCGGCCTTCTACAGCGCCTATTACCCCGAGGGCTGCGAGTACCTGCCCCTCGACAGTCCCGACGTCGACCAGCGTCTCAAGAAGGGGCCCGAGATGATCTCGGCCAACTTCGTGATCCCCTATCCGCCGGGCTTCCCGATCATGGTGCCCGGACAGGTCATCACCAAGGAGACGATCGACTTCATGCGCAAGCTGGACGTCAAGGAGATCCACGGCTTCGAGCGCGCGAAGGGCCTTAAGCTGATCCGTCCGGATCACGCCAAGGACCACGTTCGCAAGTAAACGCCACGTGCTGGCCTGACTGACCTCGGGCCCGGCGAGGCGGGAAAGCAACCGCAAGTTCCCCGGGCATCCGGGAAGAAACCGACGAGAAACGGGGAAGCATCATGTGGGGTTACATCACTGAAACGCTCCAGGCCAATCCGCAGCTGGCGATCTTCCTGACGCTGGCGGTTGGTTACTGGGTCGGCGCGCTCAAATACGGCAGCTTCAGCCTGGGCGCTGTGACCGGGACGCTCCTGGCCGGGGTGATCATCGGCCAGATCGGCATCGAGATCTCGAGCCAGGTGAAGTCGATCTTCTTCATCATGTTCCTGTTCGCGGTCGGTTTTGGCGTGGGCCCGCAGTTCGTCCGCGGCATCGCCACGGATGGTGCGCCACAGGCAATTTTCGCGGCCGTCATCTCGGTGTTGTGCCTCCTCGTCGTCTACGTTGCGTGCATTGTGTCCGGCTATGGACCGGGCCTGGGCGTTGGGCTGCTTGCTGGCGCACAGACGATCTCGGCATCGATCGGACTTGGCACCGATGCCGTCAACCAGCTCGGTCTTCCGGCCGAGGAAGCGAAGGCGCAGCTCGACCTGATCCCGGTCGCCTATGCCATCACCTACCTGTTCGGCACGATCGGCACGGGCTGGATCCTGGCGTTCCTGGGTCCGAAGATGCTGGGCGTGGACATCGCCGAGGCCTGTGCACGTTACGAGCGCGAGAAGCTCGCCGGTGGAACCAAGGACGCCAACATCATGAGCGCCTGGCGGGCGCGCGATCTGCGCGCCTACCGTATCCGAGAGGGGGGCTCCGCCGCCGGCAAGACGATTGCTGCCGCAGAGGGCCTGGCCGAGGGCGAGCGGGTCTTCATCGAGCGCCTGCGTCGCGGCGACGAGATCGTGGAGCTGACGCCGGAGACGGTGCTGCAGTCCGACGACGTCGTTGCCGTGTCGGGGCGGCGCGAGATCCTGGTCTCCCTGCTCGGCACCGCGGAGGAAGTCGAGGACCGCGAGCTTCTGGACATTCCGGTCGAGGCGGTTGACGTGCTGATCACCTCGAAAGCACTCAACGACAAGGAGCTGGTCGAGGTCGCGACCATGCCCGAAACCCGGGGCGTCTATCTGAACTCAATTCGTCGCGGCGCGATGGCGGTGAACATCCCCGTCATGCCGAAGACGAAATTGAACCGCGGCGACATCCTCCGGGTCGCGGGGACCAAATCGAGCGTCGAGCGCTTTGTGTCCGCCTTCGGATATGCCGACAAGCCACAGACGGTCACCGATATGGTCCTCGTCGGCTTCGCCATCCTGATCGGCGGTCTGATCGGCGCCTACGTCCTGCCGATCGGCGGCGTGCCGATTACGCTCAGCACCTCGGGCGGCGCGCTTATCGCGGGCCTGTTCTTCGGCTGGTTCAGGACGGTGAAGCCGCAGATCGGGAACATCCCGCAGCCGACACTGTGGTTCATGAACTCGGTCGGCCTGAACGTATTCATCGCGATCGTTGGCCTCAGCTCGGGTCCGACCTTCATCGCGGGGCTCAAGGAAGCCGGTTTCGGGCTCTTCTTCTGGGGCCTGTTCGCGACGTCGGTCCCGATGCTGGCCGCGCCCTACATCGGCAAGTACATCTTCCGCTTCGACGATGCGATCAACCTCGGCTGCTGCGGCGGGGCGCGGACCTCGACGGCCTCGGTCGCCATGGTCGGCGAGCAGGCCAAAAGCGACGTGCCGATGCTGGGCTACACGGTCCCGTACGCTGTCAGCAACACGCTGCTGACCCTGTGGGGGCTCGTGATTGTTCTCATGATCACGTGATGGACGCGCCGGCGCGATCGATCGCCACGCGGTCTCCCGGTCCCGGACCGGGAGGCCGTCTTTGCAAGAGAAGCCCTGCCACGCGCCCATCCTGGCACGGACATAGCGCGAGGCGCAGCACTGCCGGCCCTGCGCCCGGAACACCCGCTTCCATCGACCATTCCAGCGCGCCACAGCAACGACCTTCCATCGGCAAGCGATCCTCGGTCCCGGACCCGTTCCCGGCGGCCCGGACGCGTATTCCGCGATCAGCCGATCACGGTGGCGCATCGTCTCGCGGCTCGCATCCACGCGGGCACGGGCATGGGGCGCTCACGACATCTCGGCGTCCACCCCGCGCCGGGCGCCGCATGGTCGGAGCGGCGCGGGGAGCGCCGTCTTGCGCAGCGGCGCAAAAACCCAGGGGAGACCTGCAATGGACTTGCTGAGATCCTTTTTCGACGCCTCCTCGATCAGCGCGCTCTTCGTATGCGTGGCGATCGGTTTCGCGATCGGGCGCATCAAGCTTGGCGGCGTCCCGATCGGCGGCATCCCGGGCACCCTGTTCGCGGCGATCCTCATCGGCCAGGTCGGGGTCGAGGTCGACAACAACATCAAGACCATGGCCTTCGCCCTGTTCATCTACTCTCTCGGCTATGTCAGCGGACCCAGCTTCGTGGCGAGCCTTGGCCGAAGCACGCTCAACCTTGTCCACCTCTCGCTGGTTTCCAGCATTCTGATATTCCTAACGATCTGGTTCCTTGCCCAGTTGTTCGGGCTCGACAAGGGAACGGCGGCCGGCCTGCTTGCCGGCGGCATCACCGAGTCGGCCGCGGTGGGCACGGCCAGCGAAGCGCTCGGCAGCCTGGGCCTCCCGGCCGAGGACGTGGCGGCGATGCAGGCGAACATCGGCGTGGCCTATGCCATCACTTACCTGTTCGGCTTCACGCTCGTCGTGTTCTTCGTCAGCGTCATCGCGCCGAAGATGATGGGTGTCGACCTCAAGGCGGAAGCCGCGGCCTACGCGACGGCGCTCGGAACCGGCGACGACGAAGCGAGCCCGACGCAGGAATCCGCGCTGCGTGGCATCGTCGCGCGCGCCTTCCAGGTCACGAACCCGGATGCAGCGGGCATCGACGTCGAGACCTTCGAGCACAAGTTCAAGGACTTCGTGACCGTCCAGCGCATTGTCCGGCGCGGCCGGCAACTGGAGGTCGCGAAGGGCCAGAAGCTCGCCATCGGCGACCGGATCGCCTTGCTGGGACGCCTGGGCGATTTGCTCAAGGCCGGCGCCTTCGTCGGGACCGAGACCACCGATACGCGCGGGCTCGACATCATCGGCGAGACCAGAACCGTCGTGCTGACCAACGAGGAATTCATCGGCGAGACGATCATGGCGGTGCGGGCGAAGATCGATCCCGATTCCCGCAGGGGCGTCCATGTGGTCAAGATTTCTCGTTCCGGACAGACCTTGAACCCGCGGCCGAAGATGGAGCTCGAGGCGGGTGATGTCGTCAGTCTCTACGGCACGCCGGACGGGCTCGACAACGTCGTGCCGCTTGTTGGCTATGCCATCGACCAGGGGATTGCCGTGGACTATGTCTATCTCGGCCTCGGCATCATCGCGGGCATCCTGATCGGGATGGTTACCGTGCCGATCGCGGGCGCGCCGGTCGCGCTTCACACCGGCGGCGGATGCCTGATCTCGGGACTTCTGTTCGGATGGCTGCGTTCGCGTCACCCGAAGTTCGGCGGTCTGCCCCCGGCGACGGCGCTGCACCTGCGAGACTTCGGACTGGCCATCTTCATCGCATGCGTCGGCCTCGGCACGGGCCCGCAGGCCTGGGCGCTGCTGAAGGAACAGGGGATCCTGCTTCCGGTGCTATCCATCGTCGGAGTGCTGTTACCGATCATCGCGTCGATGTACTACGCGCGCTTCGTTCTCAAGATGAACCCCGCCGTCGTGTGCGGCGCTCTGGCCGGATGCTTCACATGTACAGCCGGTTTGAATGCGGTCGTGCAGGCCGCCGACAACGAGACGCCCGTCCTCGGCTACACGGTGCCTTACGCCATCGCGAACGTGATCCTGACCCTGCTGGGCCCCGTGATCGTTCTCACGGTCTAGAACCCGCAGGGGCCGGCACGGATCGCGGCATGAAGTGCGAGCGCAACCGCGCGAGCAGGTGAGAGGCGCCGGACGCCGGCCCCGCGCCGCGGTTCACGCGCGGCACGTTGGCAGCCGCAGCAGTGGCAAGGTGGAAGCGCCGCGACGGAAATTCTGCGGCGAAGTCAGGAATTCGAACATGATGCGTCTGGCACGGATGATCAGGGGCAACCCTCTGCTCTGGCTTCTGGTTTTCGTTCCAGTGGTGATCTTCGGCGAGCATGCCTGGCCCGAGGCCCATACCAGGCTGTTCCTCCTGTCCGTGCTGGCGATCATTCCGCTCGCCGCGTTGCTGAGCATCGCCACCGAGTCGGTCGCGCATTACACCGGCGATGCGGTCGGTGGTCTCATCAACGCCACCCTCGGCAATCTGACGGAGCTCGTCATCATCATCACCGCGCTCCAAGTCGGGCAGTATGCCCTGGTGAAGGCGTCGATCGCAGGCGCCATCGTCACCAACTCGCTGTTCATGCTGGGCGGGGCATTCCTTCTCGGCGGCCTCACGCGCCACGTTCAGGAGTTCAATCGCGTCAGCGCGCGGCTTCAGGCGAGTCTGCTCTTCATCGCGACCGTTGCACTGCTCATGCCATCGGCGCTCGCGGCGGTGGACCGTGTCGCTGATCCGGCAGCGCTGCAAAGCCTCAGCACGATGCTCGCGATCCTGTTGATCGGCGGGTATGCGCTGGCGATGCTGTTCTCGCTCCGAACGCACAAGGAACTCTTCGTCAGCGCGGCCCATGGCGACGCCGAGGGCGAAGGCGAGGTGCTACCTCTTGCCCTGGCACTCGCCATCCTGGGCGTGGTCACGGTGCTCGTCGCGCTGGTCAGCGAGATCTTCGTCGGATCGGTCGAGGTCGCTGGTGACGCGCTCGGACTGTCACCCGCCTTCGTGGGGTTTATCGTCGTCTCGCTGGTCGGCGGGGCGGCCGAGTTCGCCGCCGCCTTCTCGGCCGCGCGCCGCGACCGGCTCGATCTCAGCGTCAGCATCGCGCTCGGCAGCGCATCGCAGATCGCCCTCTTCATTGCGCCGCTGGCCGTGCTGCTGAGCCATTTCGTAGGTCCGCAACGGATGGGGCTCGATTTCTGGCCGGGAGCGATCGTGATGATGTTGATCGCGACGCTCACCGCAGCGTTGCTCGCCAATGGCGGGCGGTCGACCTGGTTCGTAGGCATCATGGTTCTGATGGTCTACGCCATCTTTGGTCTGTCGCTCTACATACTCCCGCCGATTGGATGAAGCGCCGCGGGCCGGATCCTCGCGATCCGGCTCAAGGCCGGACCTTTCGAGAGGACCGTCAGTTCGTCGTCGCCAGTCGTTTCACCTCGGCCACCGCCACGGCGTAGCCTTTCGATCCGAGGCCGGCCATGACGGCAGTCGCCACGCCGGACACCAGCGAGTGGTGATACATCGGCTCCCGCTTGTGGATGTTCGAGATGTGATACTCGATGATCGGACCGGGAAACATCTTGAGCGCATCCATGATGGCCATCGAATAGAAGGTGAGTGCCGCCGGATTGATGATTACCCCCGCACCCTCGTCCGTCGCTTCGTGGATCCAGTCGACCAGTTCGCTCTCGGAATTGCTCTGCCGGAAGACCAGCGGCGTGTCTCCGGCTGCCTCGCGGCAGATCGCCTCAACCTCGGCCAGCGTGGTGCTGCCATAGATCTCGGGTTCGCGTGTGCCGAGGCGGTTCAGATTGGGGCCGTTGAGAACGTAGATCGGCTTGGTCATCGGATCATCCTTGGTAACCGAAGAGCCGGGGAAGCCACAGCGAGACCTCCGGCACGAGGGTAATGAGGAGCAACGCGGCCAGCAATGCCAGCAGGAACGGCATCACCTCGCGCACGATCGGGCCCAGAGGTTGGCCCGAAATCGTGGTCATCACGAAGAGCAGCAAGCCATAGGGCGGGGTGATCAGCCCCAGCATGATGTTCACCACGCAAACAATGCCGAAATGTACGAGATCGATGCCGAGAGCGTTGGCGGTCGGGATGAACACCGGCACGACCACCAGGAGGATCGTCGTGCCCTCGAGCAGGCAACCGAGAACCAGGAGGATGGCGTTCACGGTCAGCAGGAAGGTGATCGGGCTGAGGTCGTATCCGGCGAGCCATGCACTGAGGCCCGCGGGGATGTTCTCGATCGTGACGACGTAGTTGTAGACCAGCGCGCCGGCGATGAGCATGCCGATCGAGGCCGTCGTGCGCGCCGAGGAGGACAGCGACTGCCGCAGCGATGCGAAGGAGACGCTGTGATAAAGCAGGGCGGAGATCAGCAGCGCATAGAGCGCCGCGACGGCCGCCGCCTCGGTCGGCGTCGTGGCGCCGCCGTAGATGCCTCCCAGCAGGACGACCGGCATCATCAGCGCGGGCAGGGCATCGAGCGTGACCCGCGGCAGCTCGCGCAGCGGCACCGGTTCCTCGACCGGGAAATTGCGCCGCTTTGCGGTCACGACGATGATCCCTGCCTGCGCAAGGCCCATCAGCAAGCCGGGGATCACGCCCGCAAGAAAGAGGTAGCCGATGGAGGCGTCGGAGACGAGCGCGTAGATCACCACGGGGATCGAGGGCGGGATGATGGGCCCGATGACCGCCGAACTCGCGGTCAGCGCAGCGGCGAACTGCGGCGGATACTTGCCGCCTTCGGTCATCATCTTCTGCATGATCTTGCCGGTCCCCGCCGCGTCGGCAATGGCCGAGCCGGACATGCCCGCGAAGATCACCGACTGCACCACGTTGACCAGCGCAAGACCGCCGCGGAAGCGGCCCACATAGGCGTTGCAGCAGGCCAGCAGGCGCAGCGTCATGGCGCCGGAGTTCATCAGCTCGGCCGCGAGGATGAAGAGCGGAACCGCCAGCAGGATGTAGCTCGTGAAGAGCCCGTTGAGCGCCTGCTCGGCGGCGATCCCCATGTCCTGCCCCTCGAGCATCAGGTACAGGATCGACGAGCAGATCATCGCATGCCCGATCGGCAGGCCCATCAGGGCAAGGACCACGATCGAGACGACGCTCAGCGCAAAGGGGTCGAGAAGCATCAGGACCGCTCCCCGCCGTCTGCGCTCTCGTCACGCTCGCCGCGGACGGCACAAACCAGGAGCCACGCGTAGCGCACGAGTATGGCGACAGCGAAGAGAATGAAGATCGAGAACAGCCGATCATAACGGATGTCGAGATATGACGTCTCCTGGACCTTCATGAAGGTTACGAAGTCCCAGGCGGCCGGCAGCGACCAACCATAGAGAAAGAGCGCGGCGAGGCAGAACAGGATAGTCATCGCCCGGCGCGCCTTCGGCCCGACAGACCCGTAGATCATGTCGAACCGGATCTCGTCTTGCTCGCGCAGGACGAAACCCGCGCCCCACAGGACCAGCCAGAGCCACATCACGATGGAGAGCTCCGAGACCCAGCCAACCGGCAGGTTCAGCACGTACCGGAAGACCACCTGGCAGATGAATGCCGCGAACATCACTGCCAGCATGATCGAAGCGATGTCGTCAGCCCGGCGGTGCAGCCAGCGGCCCCAGCGAACGAGACGGTGTCGCATGGCGCTTCGCCCTTCTTGAAGGATCGGATGATCGGCCGTGCCCGGCAGCGGACCGGGCACGGCGCATCGCCTGTCAGAGCGCGTTGATCCGGTCGAGCATGCCCTCGGGCCAGTCCTTCGACAGTTCCGAGTTAAGGTACATCTCCTGAGCATGCTTTCGGAAGGCCTCGACATCTGGCGTGGAGATCTTCAGGCCCTGCTCCTTGAAGAAATCGCCGAGCGCCTGCTCGCGCTTCAGGTGCTGCTCGGTGCTCCAGGCGATGGCTTCGTCGGCGGCCTTGTCGAAGGCAGCGCGGTCTTCCTCGCTCATCGCCTCGTAGGCCTTCTTGGAGATCACGAGAAGGTCGTAGCCGACGAGGTGCGAGGTCAGGACGAGTTGATCCATCACTTCGTAGAACTTCATGTTCTCGACATTCGGGAAGGGGTTGTCCTGGCCGTCGATCGCGCCGGTCTGCAAGCCCGTATAGACCTCGGCATACGCCATCGGCGTCGGGTTCGCGCCGAGCGCCTTGCCGAGGAACTGCCACGCGTCGCCGCCGGGCATGCGCAGCTTTACGCCGCTCATGTCAGCGGGCGTCTCGATCTTCTTGTCGATGCGCAGTCCCACCTGCCGCGTGCCGAAATAGGTCGGGCCGAGGATATGGATGCCAAGCTGGTCCTCGGCCATCTTCTTCATCTCGGCGCCTGCATCACTCGCGAAGAACGCCTTGAGGTGATCGGCATCCCGGAACAGGTAGGCCGAGGTCAGGATCGAGAAGGCCGGGATCTGGTTGGAGATGTCCTGGGGTGCGACATTGCCCATCTCGAGGTTGCCGCGTTGGATGGCGATGATCTCGGTGCCCTGCTTGAAGAGATTGCCGCCGTAGAACAGCTCGACCTCGGCGATGTCGCTCACCGACTCGGCGAGACGCTGCATCATCTGAGCGCGGATGTCCTGCTCCGAGAACACGGCCGAGAAGCGCAGCTTCTGCTTCTCCATCGCCGTTGCGGGCATGCCCGCCAAATGCACGAATGCCCCTGCGGCGAGCAGGGTGATAGCGGCTCTGCGTACGATCTTCATGATGGTCTTCCTCCCTGGTGATGGATGCGTTTTTCAGATTTTCGGAATAGCGGGATGCCGCATCAGGCGTGCCTGCGCTGCGACTCGGTAGGGCGCGTTCGGGCCGCCGTATCCCGCGTAACCGCCGCGCCGCTCGACGATCTCGAAGAAGATCCCGTCGCCAAAGGGGCGCGAATAGAGTTGCAGGAAACTGGCCGCCCCCACCTGGTCATAGAGCAGGTTGCGTTTGCGCAGATCGGCGACGAGATCGTCGTCCAGCCCAAAGCGGGCCGCGAGATCATCGTAGTAGTTCTTCGGGATCGGCAGGGGGTCGAACCCGTCGGCCGCGAGGGCCTCGGCCGCCGCGAAGATGTCGCGTGTTTCGAACGCGACGTGCTGGACGGAGGAGCCAAAGCTGTCCGCGATGAACCGTCCGGCGAAGGTGCGGTGCGTCTCGGCGCCGTTGAGAGTGAGGCGGAGGCCGCCGTCGGCGGCCTCGATCGCCTGCGACCGCACCAGCCCGCCCGGATCGACCACATCGACCATCGGCTGCTTGTCGACCCGGAACAGCGAGACGTAGAAGAGAGACCAGGTCAGCATCTCCTCGTAATTCATGGTCTGCGCGATGTGGTCGATGCGCGTAAGGCCCGCGGGTGATGAAGCCTCGTCGTCTTCGATCGGGCGAAATTCGGTCTTCCAGACAGCCGCGAGACCGCTCGTGCGGTCGATGAAATGCAGGATGCCGCCGCCGACGCCGCGGATTGCCGGGATTTCCAGCTCGCCGGGCCCGACCGGCTGGTGAAACATGGCGGCGTCGAGCGCCCTCGCCCGGGCGACCGTCGCCTCTGCATCGTGCACCGAGAGGCCGATGTCACAGATGTTCAAACCATGTGCGATATAGGCGGAGTGCGCGAAGCCTTCGCTGTCGGTGTTGACAACGATGCGGATCTCGCCCTGCTGCCAGAGCTCGACGGCCTTCGAGATATGCCGACCAACGCGCCGAAATCCGAGGCTGCGCAGGAGCCGCGCCAGCTCGATCGCCTCCGGTTCGCTCGCGGCGAACTCGACGAAGGCGACGCCATCGCAGTCGATGCGGTCGGGCATCGACGGAGCCGACAAAGCGATATCAGGCTCCAGGCGGGACACCTGATCGATCAGGTAGACAAGCGAACGATGGCCATCAACGGCGATGGTGCGCGGACTGCCACCGCGGAACTGGTCGTTGAAGACTTCAAGCGAGAGCGGGCCGTCATAGCCCGTCGCCGCCACGGCGCGCATGAAGCGCACGACGTCCAGATCGCCCTCGCCCGGCATGTTGCGGAAGTGGCGCGACCAGTAGACGAGGTCCATTTCGATCTTCGGCGCGTCGGCAAGCTGGACGAAGAAGATTCGGTCGCCGGGGATCGAGCGGATCGTGTCGGGCGGGATATTGCGTGCGAGCGTGTGAAAGCTGTCGAGGATCAGTCCGATGCTTGGATGATCCGCGCGGCGCACGATCTCCCATGCATCGCGGTGATCCCAGACATGCCTGCCCCACGCCAGCGCTTCGTAGCCGACGCGAAGGCCGCGTTTCGCCGCGCGTTCGCCGAGTTCTGCGAAGTCGTCCGCCATCCGGTCGATCCCGCCAAGAGCCTCGGGATGAACCGATGAACAGACCAGCAAGAGGTTTGCGCCCAGTTCCTCCATCAGGTCGAACTTGCGCTCCATCCTGTCGAAGGCGCGCGATCGCAACGGTTCAGGCAGACCCTCGAAATCGCGGAATGGCTGGAAGAGTGACGTTTCCAACCCATGGTCGCGAACCATCTGGCCAACCTCGCGCGGACCGCCATCGAAAGCGATGAAGTCCTGCTCGAAGATCTCGATGCCGTCGAAGCCCGCGGCGGCGATGGCCGCCAGCTTTTCGCGCAAATCCCCGGCGAGGCAGACAGTTGCGATCGAGGTCCTCACTTCGCGACCTCCGTCTCGAAACGGTCGAAGGCTTTTCGCATTCGGTCCGGATCCGCAGGCAACCCCGTGAAGAGCCCGAAGGCACGCACAGCCTGGAAGACCGCCATGCCGGCGCCGGGCAGCACCTTGCAGCCATTTGCCCTGGCCGCACCGAGCAATTCGGTCTCGAGCGGGAAGTAGACAATGTCGGCGACCCAGTGCCGTGGCTCGATCAGGTCGGTCGGCAGGGGCGTCCCCGGCAGGTTGGCCATTCCCACGGGAGAGGCGTTGACGATCCCGTCCGCCTGAGCCGTGGCAGCAGCGAGATCATCGACGACATCGACCCGGTCTGCGCCGAACCGGCCAGCAAGGGATGACGCCAGCCGTTGCGCCGCGGACAGATTGGTGTCGCGGATCATCAATCGCCCGACGCCCTCTCCCAGTAGTGCGGATGCGACGGCGCCACCGGCGCCGCCGGCACCGATCAGAAGGACCGCGTCACGCTCAACCCCCGGCAGACCGCGCCGGAAGCTTTCTCCAAAGCCCCAGTAGTCGGTGTTGTGCCCGTGGCGCACGCCATCGCGGAGAACGATCGTGTTGACCGCCCCGACGGCGCGGGCGTTCTCCGAGAGCGACCCAAGATACGGAATTACTGCTTGCTTGTAGGGGAAGGTCACGTTCAGCCCGCGGAAACCGGCATCTTCCAGCGCGCACAGGATCTCCTCGATCGCGGGCTCTGGCGTGCAGCCGGCGAGATCGATGAGTCTGTAGTCGTAGTCCAGGCCCTGAGCCTTCCCCTCCGACATATGCATCATAGGCGTGCGGGACCCCGAGATCCCCTGTCCAAGAAGCCCCACGAGGATGCGCTTGTGGGGACCCGACACGGGCGGTCCGAGCTTCGGCATCCACCGCGCGGCCAAGTTCGCGTCCTCCCGTCCTCATGTCCTCGCCCAAGGCGGGTTCGATAATGTTCGACGCGGTTAATTCAGTCAATAGAATGTGCGCGGCGGTTAAATTAGGTGTATCGGAAAGGTGGGACATTCGGGTGAGGGTTCTCTATGTCTTGGCGAGAGACCGGAGGCGAGAAAATGCAAAGGGTGCGGAGTTCAGCATCAGAAGAAGACGCAGCCGAGCAGCCGCGACGGAGCTGGAAGCAGGACCCGCACGGCGTGCGCTTGAACATCCTTCAGGTCGCACGCGAAGCCTTCGCGCAAAAGGGTCTGTCGGGCGCGCGGATCGAGGAGATTGCGTCGCAGACATCAACCTCGAAGCGCATGATCTATTATTACTTCGGCGACAAGGAAGGGCTCTATCGCGAGGTTCTTGCCGACGCTTACCGCCGCACGCGCGAAGCGGAAGATGCGCTCGAGCTCGACGGGCTACCGTCCGACGAGGCGCTTCGCAAACTTGCGGAATTCACCTTCGACAACCATCGCCGGTCGAAGGACTTCATCCGCCTGGTCATGATCGAGAACGTCCACGAAGGCCGTCACATGCCGGATTCGACCGAGATGTCAGGAGAGAACTCGTCGGCCATCCGGCTGCTCGAGGACATCTACGCGCGCGGGCTCGAGGCTGGCGTCTTTCGTCCGGGCTTTAGCGCGGTCGAGTTGCACTGGCTCATCTCGGCGCTTTGCTATTTCAACGTATCGAACCAAGCAACGTTCTCGCACATCTTTGGCAGAGAGCTGTTCGACGAAGATGGGCAGACCAAGCTGAGACGGCATGTGGGCGACATGGTCTTGCGTCTCGTTCTGGCGTAGGCGCGCCTTCGGGCCGTCATAGATCGCCGTGCCTTTGCGCATCGGGCAAGGTCGGCTCAAAGCAGAGTCGGTTTCCCAAGGGCGCCGAGTGTCGTGCGCCGGCAGGTCAACGCCACTCGTGGCGTTGCTTCTTTGTCGGGCGCGATCCAAGCACAGCGCGAGGATACACACATGCCGGCCCGGAGGGCGTTGTGTAAGCGTTTAATATTGCGTGTTGATTTGGTTGCGGGGGCAGGATTTGATCAAGAACCCGCGCTTAGGGTTCTGATCTGAGCTCATTTGCACAAGTAGTCGCAGCACAACTGGCATGCAATGGCACCGAGAGTTCGAATCTCGTCCACTCCTCCCTACCCTCTAGGGATGACCACACCCAACCCTTTTCGCTCCTTCAAGACGTCGCCCGAGATCATCCGCGTCGCGGTCATGATGTACACTCGGTTCCCGCTCTCGCTCCGGAACGTCGAGGACCTGCTCCATGAGCGAGGGATCGACGTCAGCCACGAGACGATCCGGTTCTGGTGGCATCGGTTCGGACCGATGTTCGCCGCAGAGATCCGACGCAAGCGCATCGACAGACTGCGCGCCTTCTCGAACTATCGATGGCACGTCGACGAGGTCTTCGTGAAGATCAACGGTGAGTGAGATTACCTTTGGCGGGCCGTTGATCACGAAGGCGAAGTCCGCGAAGCGATCGTCACCAAGCGCCGCGATAAGAAATCGGCACTGAAATTCCTCCGAAAATTGATGCGCCGCTACGGTCGGCCGCAGGAGATCGTCACCGATCGCCTTCCGTCGTACCGCGCCGCGCTGCGCGAGCTCGGTGGGGCAGACCTGCAGTCGACGGGGCGATGGTTGAACAACCGCGCCGAGAATTCGCACCTGCCCCTGCGACGACGGGAGCGTGCGATGCTTCGGTTCCGGCGGATGCGAAGTCTGCAGCTTTTCGCCGCCGTCCATGCTTCCGTCCACAACCACTTCAACCAGGAACGCAGCCTCTCAAGTCGAAAAATCTTCAAGCGCAACCGCGCCGCCGCTCTTTCCGAGTGGCGTCAGCTTGGTGCGAGCTTAAGCCCCCCTGCCGCGGCAAACTGAGACGGGTTCGCATCCGTCTGACAGCTCCATCGGACCTTCAAGCCGGCGCCGCGATTACCGCATGTCCACACATGCCAGCACCGGTCTGACAGCACCGAGCCCAAGCTTACGGCGCTCCCGGCTTAACGTGACCGTGCCGTCAGACGAGCAGGGGCTCGCCGGCGTGGTAGATCGTGATTGCGCTGAGGATCGCGTTGTTCTCGCTGGGCAAAAGGTCGATGTCGAGAGTGCCGTCATCGACCACCACGGCCGCGCTGAGAGTGAAGGCGGTGTACCGTCCGCCGGCGAGTGCGTAGACGTCGATCGACGACAGCTCGGCCGGGGCCACTCCCTCCAAGCTGATGTCAAAGACGCGGTCGTCCGGACCGCTCGCCCATGGCTCGATGAAATGGAACTCGGCTATGTAGGTCGCTGCCTCGGGGAGCGCGATGTCGTACGAGAAGGTGCCGAACCCGTAGGTCTGATAGAGCACGTCGTCGAGCGTGCCTGAGATCGCGTTCGAGATTTGCCGCAACGAGATCGTCCCGCCCGAGATTCCTGGGTCCGGAGCATAGCTGATCCCGGTCTCTGACGAGATGTAGGCACCGCCTCCCACGTTGATCGCGGCCAGCGCGACGGGCCCGGCGGAGGCGTCGTCGATCACCAGCGTCTCGTTCAGCATGGCGATGCCGCCCTTTCCGTCCGACGCGGTAATCGTCACCGGCAGCTCGGTGCCGACGGCAAGCGCAAGATCGGCACCCTCGGCCACCACCAGCTGTCCGGCGCCGTTCACCGTGAACCGCGCGTCGTCGATCGAGAAGGTCACCGCATCACCGTCGATATCCGTGGCGAAGAGCATGCCCACCAGCGTTCCCGCCGCAGCGTCCGGCGCAATCGTGGTGCCCGCCAGCGCCAGATTCGACGGGGCGTCGTTGACCGGGTTCACCGTCACCTCGACGAAGACCGTATTGCTAGCGCCGCTGCCGTCCGTGCCGACATAGGTGAACATGTCCGTGCCGTTGAAGTCCGGGTCCGGGGTGTAGAGCACCTCGGCGCCGGCAATGCTGACACTTCCATGCGCTGCCTGACCGATCGAGATCAGGCTCGTCCCGGCCGCGTCGTTGGCCAGTACGTCGATCAGCACCGCGACGTCCTCGTCCGTGACGGCCGTGTCGTTTGTGGTGAAGCTCGCGCGCGCGCCCGAGATGAACTGGAAGCTGTCGACGACCACGGGCGCCGACCCGAGGCCGTCGACGCCCAGCACCTCGACGGTCAAGGACTGGTCGCCATCGAAGGTGATCTGCGCGTAGTGGAACAGCGTGTTGTCGCGCACGGCGGTGTAGCTGGGGGCCGGTTCGGTCTCCCAGTCCGAGAAGCTGCCATTGATGTTGCTCAGCTTCCCGCCCGGGCTGACCTTCATCCAGACGACGCCGTCGCTCTCGGTGTAATAGGTCGAGAGATCGGCCGTGGTCTGCACGTTCGTCGTCTCGCTGAGCGTGCTCGACCCGTTCACCAGCGGGAAGGTGCGCAGGTATGACTGGTCGTGGGTGGTCAGGACGAGGTCGACGTTCAGGCTCTCGAACAGCGGCGCCAGGTCGTCCCGCGCCTCCAGCGCGTCGCCGTGGTTGGTGCCGTCCGAATAGGGTGCGGCATGCATCACGGGAATGATCCAGTCGGCCCCCGCCGCCTGCGCCGCAAGGATGTCCGCCTCGATCCACGCCAGCTGTGTCGAGGTGAGCCCATCATCCTCGTCCGCCATCAGGATCATCACGAAGTGGGCGTCGCCAACATCAAATGAATAGAACCGCCCGTTCTCGAGGTCGTTTTCCTCGGGCTGTGGCAGGCGGTCGTTCCACTGGTCGAAGCCCTCGCCCAGGAAGACCTCGTGATTGCCGTAGACCGTCATGAAAGGCGCCTGGCCGAGCGGCTCCTGCCACTGGTCGAACCAGGCGTCGATCGTTGCCTCGAGCGTGCCAAACCGCTTGTCGGTGTTGTAATACGCGTAATCGCCACCACCCAGCAGCAGCGTGGGGTCGAGCGCGGCGATCTCGTCGCGGACCTGTTCGGTTCCGGCGGTCAGGCCGTCGGTGCGACCGATCAGGCCGGTATCCGCGAAGAAGACCAGGTCGAACGTGCCCTGCGTCCCCGCTGCGGGCGCCGTGGTTGCGTCGTAGACCTCGCTCCACGAGCCGTCGTCCAGGCGGACCCTGAACTCGTAGACCGTCCCGGGCGCGAGTCCCCGCAGCGTCGCCTCCCAAAGTTCGCCGCCGACGGTGCCCGAGGGGCGCAGCGCACTCTGGTCGGCGGTCCATCCGGTCTCTCCCTGCTGCCGGTACTGAACTTCGGTCGCCGCGACCCCGTCATCGAACCGCCAGACCACCGTGAGCGTGGTCGCGGCATCGTCGATCCAAGCCAGATGAAGCTGCTCGGCGGCCAGGCTCGTGCCGGCGGCGACCGGCAGCGTCGTGACAGTAACGGCGCCCTCTGCCGCACTCCCGCCTGAAGTAAAGGCATACCGGAAGCTGTCGGTGCCCGTTATCCCCGTGAAGGGCGTGTAGAGGATCTCGTCGCCAACGATCTCGACCGTTCCGTTCAGCGGAGCGCCGACGATTTCCAGCACTGCATCGCCGTTCGGCGCGTAATCATTGGCGAGGACATCGATCACGATCGGCACGTCTGCTTCCGTGGTGGCGACGTCGTCCTCGGCGATGTTCCCCGTGATGCTGTTCACCTGGAACGAGATCTGCTGGCTGTCGAGCAGCGTGCCTCCCGCGCCGCTGCCCGAGAAGATCTCGATCGTCAGGACATGCGGGCCCGCGCCGATCGAGCCGGGGCGGAAGTCACCGTTGGAATCACCGAAAAGCGCGTATGGCGCGCTGCTCTCGGTCCGCACGATGTCGCCGTCCAGCGACAGGCGCACGCTTCCGACCGAACCGGCATAAGGGGAATCGTCGGGCACCGTGACGTAGAGGCCAAGCACGTCGATGACCTCGGCCGTTAGGCCGACGACCGCGCCGCCGCTGAGCTGTGCGGCAATCTGGTCCGAGGCGGTGTCCACCAAGAAGACCGAGAGCGCTCCGCCACCATTGACCTGGATCGCGTAGGATGCGGTGACCTCGGGTGCGATGCCGTCGCTTGCGCCGATCACCAGTTCAATCTGCGGCTCGAGCACAGGGTCGAAGCTCGCCCCTGCGGCCACCACGAGGCTGCCATCGGCCGTGATCGAGAAACGCGCATCGTCGACCGAAAAGGTGATCGGGTCTCCGTCCGGATCGGTCGCCGATACGATGCCGACCACCGTTCCCGGCGCGGCGTCGGCATTGACCGAGCTTCCAGTGAAGCCGAGGTTCCCTGGCGCGTCGTTGACCGCGAGAACGCTGATGCTCACGCTCGCCTCGTCGGCGCCAAGCGCCCCGGCGACCGTGTAGCTGAAGCTGTCGGGCCCGTAATAGTCCCCGACCGGGGTATAGCGCAGCATACCGCCGTCGGTCGTCACGCTGCCATGGGCGCCTTGCGTGTACCCGGTAATGGTGATGCCAGGCTCGTCATTGGCAAGCACGTCGATCAGCACCGTCCCGTCCTCGTCGAGCGACGCCGCGTCGTCGTTGGCGAGGTCGGCCAGCGGGACATCCGCAATCAGGATGCTCGTCTCCAGCGTGGCGGTCCCGCCGTTGCCGTCCATGGCGGTGATCGTGACCGGCACGCTGGTGTCCGAGGGAACCGAGAGATCGGCGCCCGCTGCCACGACAAGCTGGCCAAGCGCGTTGACCGAGAAGCGCGCATCGCTGACCGCGAAGGTCACGGTATCCCCATCCGGATCGCTGGCCGAAACCGTGCCGATCACGGTGCCCGGCAGATCCAGCTCCGATACCGTATTGCTGCTCAGGCCCAGGCCTTCGGGCGCATCGTTCACCGGCGCCACCGTCACCGTCACCTGCGCGGTCGAGACCGTGCCCTCGCCGTCGATCACCGTGTAGGTGAAGCCGTCGACGCCGTTGAAGTTCGCGCCCGGCATGTAGAGGATCGCGCCGCCCTGGATCACCGCCGTGCCCGCCGAGGCGGCGCCGACCGATTGCAGGGTCACGCCGGCCGTGTCGTTGGCGAGGACGTCGATCAGGACCGCCTGGTCCTCGTCGGTCGATGCGGTGTCGTCGGCCGCGCCGTACTGCGGCACCACCTGGTAGATCGCGATGGCGCTGATGATCGCGTTGTTGACCAGCGAGTCGAAATCGATGTCCAGCGTACCATCGTCGACCGTCACGACCGACGTCAGAGTGATGGCCCGCGCGTCGAGGCCGGCGACGGCATAGGGGTCGATGCCTTGGAACGATGCCGGGACCGAGCCTTCCACGGCGACATTGAAGACCCGCTTGCCGGCGGCCTTGAACCATGGCTCGGTCAGCCAGAGCTCGACAACGTACTGGCCATCTTCGGGCACGGCGAAGTCGTAGGAGAAATCGCCGAAGCCGTAGGATTGGAACAGCCGGTCGTCTTCTGTGCCGGCGATCTCCAGCGGCCGGTCGCGATTCTGGATCTGCCCGCCCGAGATGCCTGGGTCCGCCAGGAAGGTCTGTCCCGTCGCGGTCGAGGTGTATTCTGCCCCGCCGATGTTGAATGCCAGAAGCGGGGCGGCCTCGATGAACGTGCCGCCGATCTCGAAGGAGTAGGTCTCCATGTCAGCATCTCCCCGATGTGGAGGCGGCGCTTCACCAAGAAGCGAGCGGTCGAGAATGCTCTTGCACCGAACTACGGAACGGCGCCGGCCCGGCCTTGGCGAGAGGTGGCGAAAATAAAATACAACCACAGATTGCATGGCGCCGTCCGAGTTGGCAAGCCAGGCTTGTCAGAAGGCATTGTCAGAGCAAACTAGGTTGAGCGGGGAAAGCCACCTCCCTACCCTCGCGGCATGAGCCAACGAAGCCCCTTTCGGTATTTCAAGACCAGTCCCGAGATCATCCGCCTGGCCGTGATGATGTACATCCGGTTTCCTCTCTCGCTTAGGAACGTCTAGGACCTGCCGCACGAACGCGGCATCGACGTCAGCCACGAGACCGTGCGGTTCTGGTGGCATCGGTTTGGACCGATTTTCGCAGCTGAGATCAGGCGCAGGCTCATCGACCAGATGCGTTCATTCTCGGGCTGGCGCTGGTGAGCAGCCTGATCTGACTGGTCCAAGTTGAGTGTTAGTGCATGACCGGCCTTTGATCCATCGGGATGATGGTTTCGGGCGCCGGGGGTCGATAGCCGAGGGCGCTGTGTGGTCTCCTGGTGTTGTAGTGGCGCCGCCAGTTCTCGATGATGATCTGGGCTTCACGGAGAGAGTAGAAGATTTCTCCGTTCAGCAGTTCATCGCGGAGCGGGGCATTGAAGCCCTCCACATATCCATTCTCCCAAGGCGATCCCGGTTCAATATAAGATGTCTTGGCCCCGACAGCGGCGATCCAGTGTCTCACAGCCTGCGCGATGAACTCCGGGCCGTTGTCGGATCGAATGAAGCCTGGCACCCCACGCAGGATGAACAGGTCGCTCAAGGCGTCGATGACGCTGGTTGCGTTGAGCTTCCGCGCGACCTTGATCGCTAGGCACTCCCGGCTGAACTCATCGAGGATGTTGAGCGTCCGGAACGCCTTGCCGTCGTCCGTCCGGCAATGAACGAAGTCATAGCTCCATATATGATCGGTGTGCTCGGGCCTGAGCCGAACACATGATCCGTCGTTCAGCCAGAGCCGGCTCTTCTTCGGTTGCTTCGATGGCACTTTCAGCCCCTCCCGTCGCCACAGCCGCTCGACGCGGCCATCGCTAATCTGCCAGCCTGCATCCCGCAGCAGCACCGCGATCCGCCGATAGCCATAGCGGCCGTATTGCCTGGCCAGTTCGATCATATCCGCCACCAGGCGTTCCTCATCTGCGCGTCCCTGCGGTCGGTGCCTTTGCGCTGAGCGATGCTGGCCGAGCACGCGGCAAACACGCCGTTCAGATACCGGGAATTGACTGCGGATATGGTCAATGCAGGTCCGACGACGGGTGGGGCTCAGAAGTTTCCCCGGGCGGCCTCAGCGAGGATGAGCTTGTCTGGCGTCAGGTCCGAAACCGCTTTCCTGAGCCGTTCGTTCTCCTTCTGGAGCCGCTTCAGCTCTTTGAGTTGGTCGGTTCCCATCCCCCCATCCTTTCGCCTCCAGCGATAGTAGGTCTGCTCCGTTATGCGCACCTCGCGGATTGCATCCACCCGCGCCATGCCTTGCCCGACAAGCACGTCAACCTGCCGCAGCTTCGTGACAATCTCCTCGGGCTTGTGTCGCTTGTTCGCCATTCCTGGTCCTCCCTTTGCTAACCATAGCGGTGGACCAATTCAGTGGGGGAGGCTCATCGAGATACCGCGGAGCACGCGAGGCCCCGCGCCGTCGTAGGGCCGATACGCGGGCTTTGCCAGCATGCGTGCCCTGCCCAGAGCCTGCTTATCAGCTGCGCCTCTTATGAGGCGTAAAAGGGCGGGGAGGAGACGTTTGCGGCGCCGATCATGAATGGCGCCTCCGCGGACCAAGCCGTCGTTAGACGATGCGGCACGATCCACTTCACAAGCGAAGGCCGGGCCGACGCGACGAGCGTCGTTACTGCAGCGCTGCCGCAGGCCTTCCCGGAAGCGGCCGTTCCCAGCACCTCCGAATGGCCTGTGCAGCATCGGTCATTCGCTGCGGCGTCGGAGGTGTCTCAGGTGCGGACATTCCTGACCTGTGCACGCGCAGCACGATCAGCTGCACTGGTGAATGCGAGAGGCAGGTGATCGGCGTCACTCAGGCGGCTCAACCGCCGGGCACTTCTGTGGCGCGTCCGCTCAGCTGAAACGCGACCATGCCTGCTGGAATCCGTTCGCGATGTCCTCCCAGGCGGTCTCGAACTGCGCGCGGCGTTGGTCCCAGGCGTCGCGCTCGGTCTCAGCGACCTCGCGCATTTTCTTCTCGGCCTCGTCGCGCCGCTTCTTCATCTCGTCGAGCGCGGCATCGTACTTGTCCTTCGCATCGCGGGATGCGCCTTCCGCCTTCTGATCGAACTCATTGATCTGAGCATTCCATTCGTCGATTTTCTGCTTCAGCCATTCGACATATTCGTCGCGGGTCTGCATGCGATCTCCTTATCCTTGCTGCGTTATCCTACGTTAAGATGTGCATCGGTTCACTGCGCCTGCTTGGACATTTCATCGACCGCTTCGGTGAATTCCTCGACAGGGCCATCGTCGCGGAGCTCAATCTGTGATCCGGCCACGAACGCCAGGATTATGGCACTGGCCACCAGGATACCGGTGACCGCTGGTTTCAACTCTCGCATGTTCCGTGTCCTTTCGGTTTGGTAGCAGCAACGCCGCTGCACGGCGGCGGTTTCGGCATGGCCAAAAAATTTCCGTAGGAAACGAACCGCCCCAAGACTCGTTCTTGATGGGTGAGATTAGGGCAAAAGGAGCGAACACATGCTCGGTTGGGCCATAACATTTCTCGTCATTGCACTGATTGCCGGCGTGCTGGGCTTTGGCGGTATCGCGGCGGTCAGCGCAAATATCGCTCAGGTTCTGTTCGTTGTGTTCATCCTGCTTTTTGCGGTCACTCTGATCGCCAATGCGAGCCGTGGTCGCAGGCCGCCCCGCTGAAGACTCGCATATTTCCGGCGCATTCTTGCAATCGGTCAGCCTTGGTGGAGACCACGGGAAGGAGCAGCCCCCACAAGAAAAGACAGGCAGTGAACGGAGAAAGTATGTTCGAAAGACTCGAAATTTTGAGGCTCTCCCCATTTGCAGCCCTGATTGCCGCAGGCCTCGCTTTGTCGGGCTGTGCGACCGTCGCCGCGGGCACCGCTGGCGGACTAATCGTTGACGAAGGCTTGAACGAGGATGACGGCGAGTTCGACCCTCTTGAAAACACCGAAGCAGCCCAAGAGATCGAAGACGCGGTCGAATAGGAGGCGAAGGTGGATCTCTCGCCGACGGTCGTGCCGGCTTCCGCCTGCCTCAGCGCGAACGCGATCTGCTCGTCGGTGAATCGTTTCTTCGGCATCTCGGCACTCCTCTCGCTTCCGAAGCGTGCCCGAAAATTCGCGGTCAGAACGCGCCAGTTTAAGGGGTCAAGATCATGGCGTTGCCCGCGGATATCGAAACCTAGAACCGAAAGACCACGAGTAGGAGGAGAAAATGCAATCTATCAATCGAGAGTCGCTCCAACTCAAGATGGGCAGCGCCGACGACCTGATCCTTGTCGAGGTGCTTCCCAAGGACAGCTACGACGAATTCCACATTCCCGGCGCGATCAATGTCCCCGTAAAGTCCGACGATTTCGCCGAACGCATTCAGGCGGTTGCGAACAAGAACGACGAAGTCGTCGTCTATTGCCAAAACACGGAATGCGACGCCTCACCGCGCGCCGCCGAGAGGATGGAGAAACTCGGGTTCAAACGGGTCTTCGACTACGAGGCCGGAAAGGACGACTGGCGCAAGGCCGGTCTTCCAATTGAGCAGAAATGACCTTGGACGAGCGACGGGGCGATCTCGAGAAGACGCCGAAGCAGGAAGACGTTGTCGCATCGGCGTGCGGCGGGCGGTATGCGCCGGACAGCATGTTTCTCCGGGGCTTCAGCGACTTCGTCGCCTGCGTCTTGGACATCGTCAACGCGCGCTCCGAATACGTCGAGGCAGGCATTCTGGACCGACTGGCCGAGCCTGACCGGGTAATCAGCTTCCGGATCGTCTGGCTTGACGATGACGGCGAAGTTCAGGTGAATCGGGGCTGCCGGGTGCAGCATTCGAACGCCATCGGACCATACAAGGGAGGCCTACGCTTTGCACCTTCGGTCGAGGAGGGCATCCTTCGTCGCCTTGCCTTCGAGCAGACCCTCAAGAACGCTCTCACAGGTTTGCCTATGGGCGGCGCCAAGGGCGGTGCGGATTTCGACCCCCAGGGGCGCTCCAAGGCCGAGATCATGCGCTTCTGCCAGGCCTTCATCACTGAGCTTCATAAGGAGATCGGTCCCAGTCGCGACATACCCGCAGGAGATATCGGCGTCGGCGAGCGCGAGATCGGCTTCATGTTCGGTCAATACAAACGGATCACCGAGACCTTCAGCGGCGTGATGACGGGCAAGGGGCTCGAGTTCGGCGGAAGCTGCCTGCGCCGCGAGGCAACCGGTTACGGCGTAATCCATTTCCTGGAAGCGATGCTGAAGCACCGTGGCGAGGCTATCGATGGCCGGTCGGCTGCGATCTCGGGCGCGGGAAATGTCGCGACCCATGCGGCCAAGAGACTTGCACAGACCGGCGGCAAGGTTCTGACCCTGTCGAACTCGCGCGGTTTTCTGCATATCCCAGACGGATTGTCGGAGGATCGGATCGACGAAGTCGTCGACGCGCGCGACGCCCCCTCCTTCCGCCTCGAAGCTATGGCCGATCGTGTCGGCGGCACCTGGCATCCCGGCGACACGCCGTGGCAGGTCGCCTGTGATATCGCCATGCCCTGTGCAACCCAGAACGAAATCGACGAAGCCGCCGTGAAATCGCTCGTGGACAACGGCTGCGAGATCGTGGTCGAAGGCGCGAACCTTCCCCTTACCCCCGGTGCGCGCGATGCCGTGCGCGCGGCAGGGCTTCTTTACGGCCCCGGAAAGGCCGCCAATATCGGTGGCGTCGCGATGTCGGGTCTCGAACTCAGCCAGAACGCGGCGCGACTGCACTGGGCCAAGGAGGATCTGGCCCAGGACCTGCGCCGGATCATTGAGGAGGCGCACGAGCTTTGCCTCGAACATGCCGGAGACGAGAAACAACCTGATTACGAGCGCGGGGCAAATCGGGCCGGTTTCATCAAGGTCGCCGACGCGATGACAGCTTTCGGCGTACTTTAAGTGCCGGTGCCCGTAACCGGCAGGTCTGTGAGTGACGGCTATGGGCTCGTAGCAGGCGTCCGCGGCAAAACCTACCAAAGTCGGCTTTGGGCCGCTTTCCGACCACTGGTGGCTGAGCAAAGTTCGAGCGATGGGTCCTTCTCAGACCTCGCGCTCACCGCGGGGAATTCGCCACCGCGGTGCGAGCAATGATTTGGTGCGCTGCCAGTGGGTGAATAGGGGTTGTTGTTGGGATCTCGATGCACGGGCGGCGACCGGGGTTTTCCTCGGTGGGTGAGGATAACGCAGTGCGCCAACCATTGCTCTTGCGTAGACGTCACTTCGGACGCGCTGGTGAATGGCCGGCCTCCAGGGTGTTGTGCGTAATCGCAGGATTTTACCGAGAGTGCCTCGCGGTCTTGGTTGAGATTTCAATCTCCGGGAGAAGGTTCGCGAGGGAAGCGGACCAGATTGTGGAGAATAGGAGCCCATCCCAGCCCCGCCGTCTCCGGCAACGTCCCATGTCGGTGCGCGCACGGAAAGCGATGACGAGAGGCCTCCACGCGCATGAAAAATTGATGCAGGACGCCTTTGCTCAGCGCTTTAACCGCCAGCTTCGCGATGGGCGCCATCTGTAGCAGGTGCGTGCTCGTCAAATGCGTTTGGCTCATGGTTTCGTCATGGAGTCATGCTTCTGTATTAGGTCTACCCAGTCGGCGCGCTGCTTGTTGACGCTCGAAGGTAAGGCAGACCATGCGAAACTGCAGGCTTGCGCCGTTGCCCGCGTACGCGCCGGACCCCGTGACGAGTAGATCAGGACGGGAACCGGGGCTCTCGGCGCGGGCTAATCTGAAATGGCGGCGCCCAGAGTTACTGGGCAAAAATGGGGGTGCGTGGGCGCAACATCCGTTTGGCGAGGTCGTTGATGAAGCGACCAAGAAGCGGCTTTGGATGGAGGCTCAGATGATTAAGACACTCACCGGACGTTACGACCATGTCGACAAGGCGCGCAACGCCATGGACGATCTGATCGGCACGGGAATTCCCCGCGAGAAGCTCTATTTCGACGAAAAGGCCAATTGCGTGAAGGTGATCACTCCTGGTGACACCGAGCGCGAGGTGCGGGAGATTCTTGGGCGGCACGAACCTGTGGAGGTGATCGAGCGGGCGATGGATTGAGGGGGTTTGCTACGTGTGCTCAGCCTGAGAGCATAGGGTGCTGAAGTAGCCCCGACCGGCCGGTTGCCTCTGACATGCTCCTGACAGAACCCGGTGAGCTTCATTTGGTCCCGAAGCGTTGACGCCCCGCGCGGGCAGGCGTTGCGGTGCGGTTGGGTGCCCGCTTTCGAAGCGGCCTGCGCGGGTCGTCGTCGCCGCGCAGCGTTTTTCGCGCACGCGAAAGGCGACACTTCACTGTGCCGACGCTCACCCCCATGAGCGATGCAATGGCGTCCTGCCTCACACCCGCGAAAACGTGCAGATAGATGATCTGGCGGTCGCAGGATCGCAGCAGGCCCAGCCTCCGGCCAACATCCATGAGCGCAACACGGTGTTCCTGCTCAGGCGGTTGATGCGTCTCAGGCTGCCATTCGCTCACCTCGACATGCGGCCCGCGCCGCGTCTTCTGGCGCATGTTGTCGATGCTGATGTTGCGCAGGATCGTGAAGAGCCACCTCCGCAGGTTAGTGCCCGAAGTGAATTGCTCGCTCTTCGACACTGCCCGGAGGAGACAGTCCTGCATCAGATCCTCGGCCTGGTCTCGGTCCGCGACCAGTGAGCGCGCATAGCGATACAGATGGGGTATTTCCGGCACCAGCACGTCAGATAAGTCTTTACGGTTCATGACGTTCCTTCGCCACCCTTCGCCTGCATTTTCAGCAATACACATATATCATAATAAAAACTGAATCCAATTGAATAATAATAAATATTTATTTATAAAATTACAATAATACACGTTCACCTAAGGTTGCTCATTATGAGTAAAACGAGCGATCCGACCCTGCCGTGGGCGTTCATACATTTCAGGTTGCATGAAGGCATTCGCCCAGTAATCCCGGGATGGTGGCTCCGGATCGCAACGTGGCTCCAGCGAGCGCGTTGATACTGAATGCGACTCATTTGGGCACGTTGGCGATGATGCGGCACCGAAAAGGACGAGATCCGGCAGGCCAGAGCGTGGGCGAGATGATGCGTCCTTGGCCGCAGGTCGTACCGGCGGACGGCACGGTGGGTGATACGCTTGCCCGCATCAACGAGGATGCCCACCGATTCATCGTCAGCATGAGCGAGGACGAGATCGTTGGCGTGCTTGATCTCCGGGAGCTGGTGGACTTAGTCGCGCAGCATCGCGACGTGGCGCAGGAACTCCTCGGCAACCTTTCGGGAACGGCTTTCCGAATCTGCCGCGAGGGTGACGCCGTCGAGGCGGTCCTGCTGCGGATGCGGGATGCGGATGTGCAGGTGATGGTCGTGACGGAAGAGGACGGCACAGTGGTCGGTTTGGTGCTGCGCGAGGACATGGACTAAGTCGCGCACGCTGCGACCGTGATAGAGCGTGGGTGAGGTGCTCACCTCGTGCTTGGATTGGGGCTTTTGCCGCGACCGTCCCGTTTCTTAAGGGCCTTTGTCTTCGTCGCCCGGGGCTGAAGCCGGGGCGACGAAGTGGCGGTCGCGCCGGTCCTTCAGTCGTCCAGAATGAAGGTGACCTTCATCGTCACCTTGTAATGATCGACGGCATCGCCCTCGAGTACAACCTCCTGCTCCTTGATCCAGGCCGACCTTACGTTACGCAACGTCCGGGTGGCTCGCTCGATACCCTTGCGACTTGCATCCTCGAAGCCCTTTGGGGAAGTCGCCGTGATCTCGGTCGTTCGTGCGACGGACATTGCTGTCTCCTTTCTATAGCTTGCTGCAATGGCCCATCAACGATGATGCCCGCCAAGTGTTGCAACGTGCCAACTGCGCGCGCCCGGAAGGCTGGCTCCGGATCCGTACGAAGACGCGATCGGGCCAACATCGGAGGCGGCCAGTGCTAGCGTTAGTTCTCCCCATCCGAGGGGAACCATCGCTCGCAAATTCGCAACACGGTGAGCACCAAGACAGCGAGGATGAGCGCGATGGCGGCCAGCCCGAATTGCTCCCGACCACATGCCATGCCGAGTGCGCCTGAGAGCCAGAGGCCTGCCCCGGTTGTAAGCCCCTCGATCCCGCCGCCGCGGCGGATAATGGTGCCTGCGGCGAGGAATGCGACCCCCGCGGTGATAGCCTCGAGCAGGCGCAGCGGATCTGCAGCCGCATTGTCCTCGAGCGCTCGGATCTCCGCGTAAATCTCGAAGGCGATGATGGTGAAGAGGCAAGCCGCGAGCGCGACCAGCATGTGGGTCCGCAAGCCTGCCGGTCGCTGCCGCCATTCCCGGTCGACGCCCAACACCAGACCGCAGGCGAGCGCGGCGCTTAGACGCAACGCCGCATCGACCGGCGTGATAGCGAGAGACCACCAAAAGGAGAACGCCGACAGGTCCGCGGCAGGGCTTGATGCGACAAGAATTTCCATCTGAAGCCCTCCCGCTGACTCTGATGGACGGTGTTTGCCCGAGACATCCTGGATGCCGCACAGCGCGCATCCGGCTATGAAAGACGCGTCCCTGCGGCTTAACGGGCCTCGGTAATGTCAACGAACTTGTACTGACGTCGTTGCATGCGCGAGCCGCGGCCTGTGGGAAAAACTCCGGGCAACGTTGCCCAGCGGCGGTCGTTGCTCGTGCAAGCGGTAGCTGGCCAAGGGAGACGTCAAGTGTTCAATACATTCCGGGATCTGAGGCACCTGAGGATCAGGGCTGAGGACGAGCCCGAGGGAACCGTGGACGACATCTACTTCGACGATCAGGATTGGGTCGTTCGATACCTTGTTGCTGGTCTCGGATTCTGGATCTTCGGCCATCAGGGGCTGATCGGTGTCGAACTGCTCGGCAAGCCCGACATTGAGCAGCACGAGTTGCCTGTGAACCTCACCGCCGACGAGATCAGAGAGGCACCGAGGCCGCAGACCCATGCGCCGGTTTCAGAGCAGGAGCGTATTGCGCAGCGAAGTGAACTCTCGGCGTGGCCGACGCTGATGGTTGGCCCGCCCGGGAGGATCTATTCCCCGCACATCGCGCAGGAAGAGATCCGCGCGGCTTTGAGCCGACTTCCGAAAGGTGCCGGTGAACGGAAAGAGCTTGGCGATCCGCATCTGCGCAGCATGGAAGAGATCGTCGGATATAACGTTTCAGCGAGCGACGGCGATATTGGGTCGGTGGATGATTTCCTCATCAACCCGCTCGACTGGCGGGTGCGCTACTACGTAATCGACACCGGCAACTGGCTCCCCGGAAGGCGGGTTGTTCTTGCCACGGACTGGACAACATCGATTGATTGGAACGAGAGAAAGGTCTCGGTGGATGTTCCACGCCACAAGATCGAATCAAGCCCGGAGATCGGCGAAGTGAGCGGCTTGGACCGGAGCCGCGAAGCTGAACTTTACCGTCATTACGGTGCTCCGTTCTACTGGCCGATCTGACGACACCGGCCGATCCGCTGGTATGCGGGCAAGGCTGGTATGAGGGAAAGGACGGCGAGGCGAAATCCGATGGGCGGAAGCGGCAGCGGCGAGGCATTGCCCTACCGGGCAAGCGCGTGAGCATTTCTCTCATCGGCCTCCATCAGAGCGTGCTGGCAGTTGGTCAGTGCAGCGGTGCGCGCAGTTCAATGAGAGCCGCATCGGCCACGTGCTTTCGTGTTCCAAGCTCGATCCGTGTGTCGACCCTCGCGATGGGCACGGCCACCTCCCCAGCCATGCCATTCAGGGGCTCGAGGGTGACGATCAGGTGGCTGGCCTTTCCGTCGTTCAGCGCCACATCCGTGATCTGGCCCACCACATGCCCTTCGCGATCGAATAGGAGCTCTCCGATCCACTCGCCCGCGAATTCGTGCGCGACCGCAAAGTCATGATCAGCGGCAATGATGGGTTGAGGTCCCGCGTCTGCAGTGGCGACCCGCAAGGCAATGGGGCCTATGGTGATGCAGAGGGCGAGAAACATGCCAGTCGCATTTGCGAATGCACCGCGCGTCCCCTTTGTCCCGCAATTGGCCCAGGCGCCGCCGCAAGTCGCCTTGGGGTGGGTTATCGTGCCACGATCGCCCGCAGTGTATAGACGGCATTCCCGTAGAAGGCCGCTAGCTGCTTCGAGAGATCTGCTGTGACCTGGTCGCGGTTGCCCTCGTAGACGAGGAAACTCCCACGCAAACTGTGCGCCATTGCCGCGGCTTCGCTGGCGAGATCCGCTATTATCTCGGGTGCGCCGTCCTGGGGGCGAGGCTTCATCGTGCTTCGCGAAATCGCACGGCGGCACGAGATGCATCGGGTCGATCGCCCCGAGCGGGTCTGCCATCACCTCGCGGTCGGCGACGAAGACGCGCATCTGCTGCGGCGTGGGGCGCGGATCGAGGGCGCGAGAAGTCATGTCTGCTCCTTGACTGCATGCGTGGGGTCAGTTGCGCGGACGCGCGCGATGCCGAGCTGATCCAAGAGGAGGGCGCGGCGCACAGTCTTGCTTAGCCGCCGCCGCGCTCGCCCGCGCCGTCGGGCGTCTCGAGGCCAGATTCTTCCCAAGAACGGTAGAAGGCCTCGTAGGCATCTTCGAAAGCATTCGTCGTGCGGTCCCAGTCAGCTTCGGTGCTCATTCGGACGTCGCCCCAAGCCCGCTCGAGCGCGTCCCAGTTCCTTCTCAATTTCTCCTCGGCCGTTTCCGCCATCTCGTCGGCCCTGCTCTTGGTCGCAGAGGCCAGACTGTCGATGCGCTCTGACCATTTGGCGAGGTATTCAGCGCGCCAGGTCATTGCCTCAGAGGCCGCGATCTTACCGAAGCCGAGGGGCGCAAGGCTCGCGATCGTGGCGCCATCGTAGACGAATGCCTGACGCTCCTGGAGTTGGTCAGGCGTTGCGTCGATCACGATGTGATCCTCGTCGGACATCTCGATGTCATTAAGTGGCAGGGCGACCAGCTTGTCGCCCACGCCGAGAATGCCGCCGACAGAAATCACGGCCGAGAGCGGCGCGCCCTTTCTCGTCAGCAAGATGTCGTGAACCCCGCCCAGCGCTTCGCCCTCGGGGTTCACCACATCGGCGTCTATCAGGGCGCGAGCGCTATGCACAACGTCGAAAAGCGGAATTGCGCTTTGGCCCTGTGAAGACTCCTCCTGCGCGATAACCGCGCCGGACAGGGCCAAGGTGGCCGCGGTGCTGCAAGCGATGAGATGTCGGTACATGGGAACTCGTCCTCTTTACCGATTGGTTGATCCTCCCCGATAAACGGCAGACAGATGGGGTCGTTGCGCAATTGGAGGAGCAGATCGGGTCGCCGATGCGATGCGCCGCCGGAGGCTATCTCGGCTGCATCGGCGTCCCGGGTGACGGCAGGTTCGGTGTGTCGTCCTTCCACTCGATCCACTGGAACAGGGCAAACACGATGCCAAGGGAAAGCACCCCAGAGCCGAGCGCAAGCAGGAAGAGCCCCGAGGTGTTTTCGATCTCGAGCAGGATATGCTTTCGGACGACAGCCAGAATTCTGATCGCAACGATGGTGTTCACCTGCAAGTAGCCATGCTTGCCGATCACAAGCTGGTGCACTGAATGCGCCACTTTGAGCAGATGAGCGCCGCGATCACGCGCTCGAACTGTCCATAGGCATAGGTAACGTTCACGTCCGACTCCGTTCCAGTGGCTTGCTGTGCGACGACACAGAGCTGCGCCGAGGTCGCCTGGCGCTCTCGCTCTACCGACTCACTATGGCGGCGGGGCGAGGTTTCCGGCGCGGCAACGCACCCACGCAACGTCACTCTGGTCGCCTCGTTGTTCACATGAAGGTGCAGCGAAGCTACCGGGATAGGTTGCCGTCCCCGGTTTTAATTCTGACGCGTGTTTTGACGGAGCCCCACAGCAGTGGAGAACGAGACCAGATGACAATTCTTCTCGCCGAGCCCGACCCGGCCTTCGAGCCGTTCAGGCTGCTCGATCGGGATGGTAGCCTGCGTGACGAGGCGGCGGTCGAGCCTGACATCGCGATGGTCGAGGAGATGCATGAAGCGATGTTGCGCGCGCGACGGGTCGATGAGCGTCTACTGAGCCTTCAGCGGCGCGGAGATCTTGGCACCTTTGCGCCCGTCAAAGGGCAGGAGGCCGCACAGATCGGCTCGATTTCCTGCATCGGAGACGAGGACTGGTTCGTGCCCTCCTTCCGCGAAATGGCAGCCGCGCTTTGGCGCGGGCAATCGCTGGTCGACCTCCTGGTCGCGACCGCGGGATGGAACGAAGGCCTTGCTACGCGCCAGGACGCGCGGAACCTGCCACCAGCCATCCCGGTCGCCTCACAACTCCCCCACGCCGTCGGCATTGCTCATGCCGGCCGCCTGCGGGGCGAGGAAAGCGTCGTTCTTACTTACTTTGGTGACGGTGCAACATCTGAGGGGGATTTCCACGAGGCGCTCAACTTCGCCTCGGTCCTCAACGCGCCGGTCGTCTTCTTTTGTCAGAATAACGGATGGGCGATCTCGACACCGCGCGCGCGCCAGACCGGATCGCGCACGCTCTGCCAGAAAGCGCATGCCTATGGCATATCCGCGGCGCAGGTCGACGGGAACGACCTCCTCGCCGTTAGGGCAGTGACGCGCGAAGCAGTGCGCCGCGCCCGAGAGGAGGGACGGCCCTCAATGATCGAGGCGCTGACCTATCGCATGGAGGTACACACTACCGCCGACGACCCCACCCGCTATCGCGATGATGATGAAGTGGAGAAGTGGCGCGCGCGCGATCCCATCAACCGGGTGCAGGCGTTGCTCAAGGCTCGAGACCAGATCGATGATGAGATGATCGCGGCGCTCGAGAGCCAGATCGAGGACGAGATCAACAAGGCTTGGGACGACGCGAAGGAACAAATCCGAGAGTTGGAAGACGGCGTGCCGGACGCAATCTTCGACCACGTTTTCCGCGAGCCAACAGCCGAACTCGATCGCCAGCGCGATTTGTTTGCCAAGCTCGAGCGGAGGGACGACGGATGAACGACGCCGCCGACAAAAATGGAATGGGCCGCGAGAGTGCTGGGAACGAGCGCCACGGTAAGACGATGGTCGAGGCGATCAATCGCGCACTGCGCGAGGTGATGGAGGAAGATGAGAGAGTCGTCGTCATCGGCCAAGACGTCGGGGTCGATGGCGGCGTATTTCGCGTGACCGACGGCTTAATTGATGAATTCGGTTCCGACCGAGTGATCGATTCGCCGCTGGCCGAGTCTGCCATCGCGGGAGTGTCGATCGGAATGGCCCTGAACGGCCTCAGGCCGGTGGCCGAGATGCAGTTCTCGGGCTTCAGCTATCTCGCCTTTGCACAAGTCGAAGGTCACGCCGCGCGCCTGCGCTGGAGAAGCCGCGGGGGCCTTGGCGTGCCCATGGTCGTCCGGATGCCCTATGGCGCGGGCGTCCGCGCGCTCGAACACCACTCGGAAAGCCGGGAGGCCTTCTACGGGCATGTTCCTGGCTTGAAAACCGTCATCCCCGCCAGCCCACGGCGAGCGCACGCCCTGCTCCATGCGGCGATCCGAGATCCTGACCCGGTGATCTTCATGGAACCGAAGGCGCTCTATCGCAGCTTCCGGGAGGACCTACCGGAGGCGCCGGACGAGGCCGAGATCGGCCGCGCCCGCATCGTCCAGCAGGGAGAGGCGCTCACGATCATCGCGTGGGGCGCGATGCTGCGGCCCGTTCTGAAAGCCGCCGCGCGACTTGCCGAGGAGGCGGGGGAAGTCGCCGAGGTGATCGACCTCGAGACGATTGCGCCGATCGATGCGCCGGCCATCGCGGACTCAGTCTCGCGAACCGGCCGGCTGCTGATCGTCACCGAGGCGCCGCTCAGCTACGGCCCGGCCGGTGAGGTAGCGATGCGCGCGATCGAGGGGGCATTCTTCTCGCTCCGCGCGCCGATCTGCAGGGTGACGGGGTGGGACACCCATGTCCCGTTCTTTGCGCGGGAGCAGAGCTATCTGCCTTCACCTCAGCGCATCTTCGACGCTGCCCGCGAGCTCTTAAAGCACTGACGGAGGGAACAGCGATGCGGCAGGAGTTCCGGCTTCAGGACCCAGGAGAAGGCATCGCCGAAGTGGAGGTGCAGGAAGTCCTTGTCGCGGAGGGCGATCCAATAGAAGAGGGCGACGAAGTACTAGTCGTTGAATCCGACAAGGCCGCCATCGAACTGCCATCGCCCTATACGGGCAAGGTTACCGAGCTCCACGTGAGCGAGGGCGATACCGTTTCGGTCGGTGCTGTGCTGTTGGTTGTCGAAACCGAGGGCGAGGGCGCCGAAAGAAGCGAGGCACGGCGACCGGCAGGAGAGACTGACGCGAACAGTCGTGACACTCCAGGGGACAAAAACGGAGAGAGGACCGGTGATCGAGCGCGCGGTGAGGATGAAGCCGAGGCTGGCACCGACGGAGCGGCAGTACGCGCAAGGCAGGACGACGATGCCGTAAGAGCCTCGCCCGCTGCGCGATCGCGCGCGAGCGCCGTGGGCCTTGACCTCGCCGGGATTGATGCGACTGGCCCGGATGGTGAGGTTACCGTCGATGATGTGGAACGGGCGATCAGCCGTAATGACACTGCGGCAGGCCAAAGCCGGGAGGCCGGAAAGAAGGACGAACCGGGGCCGAGCCAGGAAGAGGCACTCGGGGAGGCTGGGTCGTCAGGGGAGGATAACTTTGGTCCGGTTGAACGCGTGCCGCTGCGGTCGATCCGCGCCGCGACCGCGCGCGCGATGACACGCGCTTGGTCCGAGATTCCGCATGTCGTCCACCAAGACATGGCCGACATCACCGAGCTCGAACGCTGGCGCAGGCGCGTCGTGGACGAGGAACGCGACGAGAATCTCACTCTCACTCCGATCATCGTAAAAGCGGTTGTTGGCGTGCTCCGCCGACATCCTCGGTTCAATGCCATCTTTGATGCCGAGGCGAGCGAGATCGTTCTGCGCCGCTATTACAACGTGAACGTTGCGGTCGCCACATCGCGCGGCTTGATCACCCCGGTGCTGCGCGACGCTGACCGTAAACCGATCCGAGCGCTAGCCTTGGAACTCGCCGAACTCGCGGAGGTGATGCGGAAGGGCCGACCGACGAAAGAGGCTCTGACGGGCGGAACCTTTACCATCACGAATGTCGGTGGGCTGGGCGGAATGGCGTTCTCGCCGCTGATCAACCCACCTCAGACCGCGATCCTCGGGCTCGCGCGGGCGAGGCTTACGCCAGTCGTCTCCGGGGATCTCGAGGACCTTGGAAATGCCGAAACGCGGATCCGGCTGATGCTGCCGCTGATCGTGGCATTCGATCACAGGGTGGTCGACGGGGCGGATGCAGCGGCCTTTATCAATGACCTAGCCGAGATTCTCGGCGATGCGAAGCGGCTCGCACTCGACGCGTGACCGGCACCATCGGACGGTCTGGGATCCTGAGGGTTGCGAGCTGGCGAGGCGTAGTGGCTGCGTTCCCGAGCCAAGCAGTATGAAAAAGGGAGAAGGGAAGAGATGACCGATACGACCGTTAAAAAGGTACAATCCGAAAATTCGCCGAAGGGTGAGATGGGTCAGACATACCTTGTGTCGGGTAAACGCGTCTCGATGCGCCTTTGGAAGAAGATCGATGATGGGGGGCGCAAGAGCCCGACCTCGCGGGACTATGAAACCGTGGGCTACGTAATCTCCGGCCGCGCGGTCCTTGAGATCGAAGGGCAGGAAATTGTACTCGAACCCGGAGATGCGTGGCTGGTGCCCCCGGGCGCTTCGCACAAATATATCGTTTCGGAGCCGTTCACCGCCGTCGAGGCGACGGCACCGCCTGCCGAGGTGCATGGCCGCGACTAAGGCTGCAGCGGACCCGGGCGGTGAACACTTCATCCAAGTGCGAAATCGTTTTCCAGAATCTCATCGATAGGCGTGGTGTCGACGCCGAGATCCCGCAGTCCAGGCATGTCTTGTGCGGGGATGTTGTCGCGCGCCATGAGCGCGACCTGCGCCGTCGTAAGCGGCGGCGATGGGAGAGCTGCGGCGGTCCAGGCAAGGGCATGCCAGATGGCGAAGGGGACTGGCACCATTATCGGCCGCTTTCCTAGCCGATTGGCGATGCGGGCGATCAGTTCGCGGTACTCAATATCCTCCGGGCCGCCGATTTCATAGACGCGGCCCCGGGCCGATGGGTCGAAAAGCGCATGCACGGCCGCTTGGGCCACGTCGCCGACAAAGGCGGGCCGAAGGCGCGTTCTCCCATCACCGAAGAGCGGGACAACCGGACTAAGCCGCAGGATGCGGATCAGGGTATTGAGAAAAGCATCGTCGGCGCCGAACATTACGCTCGGGCGCAGGATCGTAGCGTCGGGGAAGGCGGCACGCACCGCCATCTCGCCATCAGCGCGGCTGCGGATATAAGGCGATCGCGAACTCGCATCCGCCCCGATGCCCGATAGGTGCACTAAACCGCCAAGCCCGGCCGCGGTCGCTGCCATGGCGAGCCTGCGAGCGCCTTCAACGTGTATCGCATTGTAGGTCGTGTCGCCCGACTCGAGATAGAGCGAGACTGCATTGACCGCGAAACTTGCGCCCTGAACCGCGCGCGCAACGGCGACATCATCAAGAATGTCGGCCTCGACTGCCTCAATCTTGCCGCTTGCAAAGGAATCGAGATCTGTCCGCCCGGGATGACGCGCGGCCACGCGTACATGGCAACCCTGCTCGAGCAGCTGCCCGACGATGCGACGGCCAAGAAAGCCAGTGCCCCCGAAGACCGTCGCGACACGTGAGGCGCGCTTTGCGACGCTTGCGTCGCCCGGTCGGGTTTCTGCCGCGCTCATCGGTCCACAGGTCCGGGGCGACCGAGGGTCTCTCCAACTTGGCGCATAGTTCTGAGTGCCGTCATTCGGATCGCCCCCTGTTTTGGATCAGGCTCATGATGGCCCTGGCAGTGATCTCGCCATGGTCGAACAGGTCGTCGTCGATCCGACCATAAACCGAAACGCGGTCTCCGGGCCTGATCCGCTGCGCGCCGACGTCGTCGAGCGGATTGTAGGGCATCTGCGCGGTATTGACCTTTATCTGGCCGTGGCCGGTGTTGAGGATGAAGGTGTGTCCCTCGATGCTCTTCACGTTCCCGGTTACTCGCAGATAGCTGCCTTCGCCGCCGTTATGGGGAAACGGGGCGGTGGGCTCGAAGCGACTTTCCTCGTCTGAGTCGCTTGCATAAAGGAACGTGTCTCTGGTGAGGGCATATACGCTGTCAGCCTCCATCGTGCGCGCCTCGCCGAAGCCATCGTCGATCCATCCGCTGGTGATGACGCGCCCGACCGAGCGGATGAGTGTCGCTTCACCGTACCGGTCCCAGTCGTCCATCTCGATGGTGATGAGGCCCTCGCCGTGATCGACTAAGACGACGTCGGCTTGGCTACAGGTGACCGTTCCGCTGAGCGTCACCCAAGTCGTGTCGGGCGTTTGCGGAGGGTCCTGTGCCATCGAGGGCGGGAACGACAGGCAGAACAGAACTACCAAGAGCCCCCGCAAGCTGAGATGGAAGTGCATGGGCGCCTCCTTATCTCGACTGCATCCGATTTCAGTGGCCCCCATTGGAGCGATAAGACCCACCTGCGGCATTAACTTGTGATAAGCTGTGTAACCGCTCTGCCGCGGATGCGTGCGCGCATGCGGGCCACCCCATTGGTTGTACGAAGAATGGATGCGGCACAGTCGCCCGCTTTGCTTGCGGTTAAGGCCTCCGGCTAAGATCTTCCCTAGACTATGCCCTTCTTCCCGCTTCACCCGGGACCGGCAGACAGGAGGGAGCCGAGATGAAACGCATCGACCGCAGAGAGCTCAAGGAGATGATGGACGAAGGGCGGAAGTTCACGCTGGTAGAGGTTTTGCCATTCGAGAGCTTCAAGGACTACCACCTGCCGGGAGCGATCAACATTCCCATCGCCGCGGAGAACTTCGACGAGAGGATCGAGGCGGCGGCACCCAAGGATGGCACGGTGGTCGTATATTGCCTCGACAGCGATTGCGACGCCTCTCCAAAGGCGGCCAAGCGGATGGAAGCGCTGGGTTTTCGCGACGTGCTTGACTACGAAGCCGGTAAGGCGGAATGGCGTTCCGCGGGCCTCCACACTGAAAGCTGAGACGAGTTAGCGCAGGGAATTTTCTCTCCCGCCTCAATTCCTTTGTAGCGACGCTGGCGCATCATCGGGGGAACACGCGGACTGACAGCTGTCCGAACTCGCTCCGATGCCCGATGTTCCGCGCGCCCATTTCCCTGCAGTGGGAGAGTGTCCGCGCAACCCAAGTGCAGCGCGTATCGTTCATCTAGTGAATGAATTCCAGTACCGCAGGGCAGGCGCACCCTCCATGCGGCACTCGTGGTTTAGCAGCCTTGATAATGGCTTTAGGGGCAGGAAATGCGCGCCAGCGCATCGGCCCTCCATGAGACACCGGCGGGGCGAGTGGGAGAACTGTATATGGATACGCGGACCTGCGTTGATCGCATCTACGCGGTGGGACCTAAAGTCGATCCCGTGCCGCGTCTCGCATGGTGCCCAGGCCTGCGTGACCAAAAGCTGCGCGCCGAGGTGATGCGCAGCGCACGAACCTATCGCGCCGGCGAGACGATCACTTCGGAGGGCGGAAACACGGCACCGCTCCTGTTCATTCTCGACGGCTGGGTCGCGTCTTGGAAGATGCTTTGGGACGGGCGCCGGCAGATCATCGACGTGGCCCTTCCGCTGGATGTCCTGACCCCGTTATCAGCCTGTGGTAAGAGGGCATGGTGTGGCCTCGACGCGCTGACGATTTCGGTCGTCGCCGCACCGAGCATGCCGCTCGTTTCTCTCGAGGTTCCCGCCCCACTCTTGAGCCAAGGCCTCGGCCCGTCCATCGCTGCCGCCCGCGCCCGGCAGGCCGAGCGGATTCTTCGGATCGGGCAGGGAAGTGCCTACGAGCGAGTTGGCTACGTGCTGCTTGAACTATTTGTCCGCCTCTCAGCGATCGGGCGCGCCAACGGCAATCGCTTCCGTGTCTCGATGACCCAGCAGCGGATCGGCGAATACATCGGCTTATCCAGCGTGCACGTATGCCGGGTCCTTAGCCGTCTCTGTGCCGATGGCATCATCAGCCATCGAGACGAGGAGATCGAAGTGCTCGAACTGGATGCGCTGGCCGAGATCGCTGATGTGAACCTCGGTCATTTCCGGGAAAGGATCCTTCCAGCGGCCACGAATTGATCAGACGGCTCCGTGCGCGGTATTTGGGCCCCGGCTCGATCGACTCGCAGAGAAGTCCCGCTCGGGGTTCGTCACGCTTACCTGCCGCGAACGGCAGCGAGGGCGTGGTCTGTGGAACTCCGCACATGCACGGCTTACACTACTCACGGTCGGAGTTGGAATGCGGCCTCCACATTGTGCTGAGCCGGGACAATGATCTCATTTTTGGAGAGCAGTGCCCTGCGCCTCAGGGGAGTACCGCGGCACTGTCCGGTAATCTATTTCTTGTGGCCAAGGATGGATTATTCTTTGGTTCGGGAATGCTGGGCGTCGCGCCGCACCTGCGAATGCGACCGTCCGGAACCCGCTCCAAATCGGAGCTGCTCAGGCGCCGGGGAGATCGATCATGTCGAAGGCAGAACGCGAAAAGCGCGGCGAGCGGCTGCAGCTGATGCTCACCAACGACGAGGTCGAGGCAGTCGACACTTGGAGATTCGAGCACCGGATGCCGAGCCGCTCCGCGGCGGTCCGTGCGCTCGTACGCCTAGGCTTGGACACCACGGTTCGTTCGGGCGGTAGTCAGGCGTCGCGTATTACCGACGTGTCGTCGGACGACATCGGGATCCTCACTACCGACCCCCGGGTCGAGGCCGCCCTTGGAAGCGAATCCGGTCGTGCCGAGTTGCCCGTCTTCGCGAGCGACCCAATCGTCGCCCATGGCTTGCGCGGTATCTTGGCGGACGCCGGGATTGATGCAGAGCCTCTCCTTACTAGCCTCTCCGATGTGGAGGGCTTGATCGGTAAGGCGAGCAGCCAGCCACTGATCCTGGCGCTGGACGACACGGAGATCGGCTTGGACGAAGTCAGCGAGATTGTCTCGCTCAGCCACGGCGTTGTCTTGGTGTGCCTTGGTACGGCCGAGCCGACGGACCTTCCGGACAAGCTTCGCGGCGTTCATACGTTGAGCCGACTAAGCGTCCCGGACTCCCTTGTGAGCGTGGTCAATGGTCTACTGAAGGGAGAGGCACAGTCACGGCCTGAGAGCCCCACGTCAGAACAGTCAGGGCCGGGAAGTTCATGACGCTCTGAACGGCCGGGCTGTTATGGGTAGAGCTGGATCAGCTTAGATCTGGTTGAGCGATCAGCGCTGCTAGACGGTTTCTTCTTCTTGCTCCTTCGTTCGATACAGAAGGCCCGACCTCCGGCCGACGGCGACCTTGAATGATCCGGGCAGGTATTGGTTCTCGTACATGGTTCAATTTGTCTAGGTTTGATGCGCGCGCTAAATTTCGCCTTGGGGAATCTCTGGATCACCTCAAATCCCAAGGACCTCGCAAGAGATTGAACCCGGGGCATCGAAGACTTTGCCCGAGAAACGCATCACAGACATCCGCTTCGGGGCGTAAAAGCAGCACTGTACCGCGTCGAGTAGACGATCACTCAGGTTGCTGCCCAAGCTGCGGTGCCCACCGCGAGAACCGCTACTGCGACTTTTGCCGCGGC
>NZ_JAEHHL010000008.1 GCF_016623495.1 Thermohalobaculum xanthum
TTCACATGCGGCTTATTCCGCTCGAACTTTGCCTTACCCATTGTTTCTTCCTCCTAGTGGGGCGTCAGATGCTGCGGCTGCGCGGAGCAGCCGGATCACGCATACTTCGCCTGGATTTCCTCAGAGATGTTCGACGGAACCGGCTCGTAGTGGTCGAACTGCATCGTGAACTGCGCGCGACCCGAAGACATCGAGCGCAGGTTGTTGATGTAGCCGAACATGTTGGCGAGCGGCACGAAGGCGTTGATGACATTCGCGTTGCCGCGCGTGTCCTGACCCTGCACCTGACCGCGGCGGCTGGTGAGGTCGCCGATGATGCCGCCGGTGTATTCCTCCGGGGTCACGACCTCGACCTTCATGATCGGCTCGAGCAGCTTCGCGCCGGCCTTCTTGAGGCCCTCGCGCATGGCTGCACGGGTCGCGATCTCGAACGCCAGGACCGACGAGTCGACATCGTGATACGCGCCATCGACCAAGGCGACCTTGAAGTCGATCACCGGGAAGCCCGCGAGCGGACCCGACTCCATGACCGACTTGATGCCCTTCTCGACACCGGGGACGTACTCCTTCGGCACCGCGCCGCCGACGATGCGGCTCTCGAACGAGTAACCCTCGCCCGGCTCGGTCGGGGTGATCTCGAGCTTGACGCGGGCGAACTGGCCCGTGCCGCCGGTCTGCTTCTTGTGCGTGTAGTCGATCTCGGTCGCGCGCGAGATAGTCTCGCGGTAGGCAACCTGCGGCGCACCGATGTTCGCCTCGACCTTGAACTCGCGCTTCATGCGGTCGACCAGGATGTCGAGATGGAGCTCGCCCATGCCCTTCATGATGGTCTGGCCCGACTCGAGATCGGTCTCGACGCGGAACGACGGATCCTCGGCCGCGAGGCGCGCGAGCGCCGCCGACATCTTCTCCTGGTCGGCCTTCGACTTGGGCTCGACCGCGATCTCGATGACCGGCTCGGGGAAGGTCATGGTCTCGAGGACGACCGGGTTCGACGGATCGCAAAGCGTGTCGCCGGTGGTCGTCTCCTTCAGGCCCGCGAGCGCGATGATGTCGCCCGCGAAGGCCTCGTCGATCTCCTCGCGGTTGTTCGAGTGCATCATCATCATGCGCCCGACGCGCTCGCGCTTGCCCTTGGTCGAGTTGAGCAGCGCGTCGCCCTTCTTGATCGAGCCCGAGTAGATCCGGGTGAAGGTGAGCGAGCCCACGAAGGGGTCGTTCATGATCTTGAACGCGAGGCCCGAGAACGGCTCGGCGTCATCGGCGTGGCGCTCGATGTTGCGCGTCTCCGTCTCGTCGCCCGGCTTGAAGCCCTTGTAGGCCGGCACGTCGAGGGGCCCGGGCAGGAAGTCGATGACAGCGTTCAGCATCGGCTGCACGCCCTTGTTCTTGAACGCCGAGCCACAGAGGACCGGCACGAACGACATCGCGAGAGTGCCCTTGCGGATCAGGTCGAGCAGCTCGCGGTAGTCAGGCTCGTTGCCCTCGAGATACGCCTCCATCGCCTCGTCGTCCTGCTCGACGGCAAGCTCGACCAGCTCGGCGCGCATTTCGGCGGCCTTGTCGGCCAGCTCGGCGCGGATGTCCTGAACGACCCACGATGCACCAAGGTCCTCGCCCTTCCAGACCCACTCCTTCATGGTGAGGAGGTCGATGAGGCCTTCGAACTCGTTCTCAGCACCGATCGGGCACTGGATCGGCAGGGGCTGGGCGCCCGTGCGATCCTTGATCATGCGCACGCAATTGAAGAAGTCGGCGCCGATCTTGTCCATCTTGTTGACGAACACGACCCGCGGCACCTCGTAGCGGTCGGCCTGGCGCCATACCGTCTCGGTCTGGGGCTCGACGCCCGCATTCGCATCGAGCACGCAGACCGCGCCGTCGAGCACCGCCAGCGAACGCTCGACCTCGATGGTGAAGTCGACGTGGCCAGGGGTGTCGATGATGTTGAAGCGGAAGCGCGCCTCGTCCGGCGTGTCGCCATAGAGACCCGTCGGGTTCTTGCCGTCCTCGGTGCGGAACCAGAAGGTCGTGGTCGCAGCCGAGGTGATCGTGATCCCGCGCTCCTGCTCCTGCTCCATCCAGTCCATCGTCGCGGCGCCGTCATGCACCTCGCCGAGTTTGTGGCTCTTGCCGGTGTAGTACAGGATGCGCTCGGTCGTCGTGGTCTTGCCGGCATCAATGTGGGCCATGATGCCAAAATTGCGATAACGGCTGAGCGAATATGCGCGGGCCATCGTAAGTTCCTCGGGTTACCAGCGGTAGTGGCTGAACGCCTTGTTAGCGTCGGCCATCTTGTGCGTGTCTTCGCGTTTCTTCACGGCCGTGCCGCGGTTCTGCACCGCGTCCATCAGCTCGGCGGCGAGACGCTCTTCCATGGTGTTCTCGTTGCGCTTGCGCGACGCGTCGATCAGCCAGCGGATCGCCAGCGCCTCGCGGCGCTCGGGGCGCACGTCGACGGGAACCTGGTAGGTGGCACCACCGACACGGCGCGAGCGAACCTCGACCGCGGGCTTCACGTTGTCGAGCGCCTCGTGGAACACCTCGACGGGCTCGCGCTTCAGACGCGCCTGGATGCGGTCGAAGGCGCCGTAGACAATGCCCTCGGCGGCCGATTTCTTGCCGTCATACATCAGGTTGTTCATGAACTTGGTGACCACGCGGTCACCAAACTTGGCGTCCGGCAGAACTTCGCGCTTCTCGGCGCTGTGACGACGGGACATCTCGCGGTCTCCTTATTTCGGACGCTTGGCGCCGTACTTCGAACGGCGCTGCTTGCGGTCCTTCACGCCCTGCGTGTCGAGCACGCCGCGCAGGATGTGGTAGCGCACGCCCGGAAGGTCCTTCACGCGGCCGCCGCGGATCAGAACCACCGAGTGCTCCTGAAGGTTGTGGCCCTCGCCGGGGATGTAGCTGATCACCTCGTAGCCGTTGGTGAGCCGCACCTTCGCCACCTTGCGGAGCGCCGAGTTCGGCTTCTTGGGCGTCGTGGTGTAGACGCGCGTGCAGACGCCGCGCTTCTGCGGACAGGCCTGCAGATGCATGGCCTTCTGTCGCTTCACTTTGGGCTGCCGGGGCTTCCGGATCAGCTGCTGAATCGTCGGCATGGGTCGCGTTGCCCTTCTCGTTCTTCCATCCGTTCCCTGCGGTCCCCCGGCGGCCCCGAGGGGCCATGCGGGAACGCACGAAAAGCCGCAAGCCGATGCGAAGATCGCACCCCTGCGGCAGAATTTCAGAGGACCGGGCCGAAGCCGGGTCATGCATGCCATTCTTAAGGCAGTTCTTCACCCCGCACGAGGCAGCTCGCGCGAAAGTCCGCGGAACATACTCGCGCCCCCCTGGTCGGTCAAGGGCGATTTTTCGCCTTCCGCAGCGCGTCGCCGGCGGCCTAACGCGCTGTGAAATCTTGAAATTCCGTCAGAGCGACGCGCCACCAGTCGAACCATGCATCAAGGTTCTGGCGGGTGACGCCGCCGGCGAGAGTCGCATTCATCTCGAGGATCAGCTCGCCAGGCTCTTCCCCGGCGCTCACCTTGCCGAAACGGCGCTCGAGATTCCACCGGTTCGCCTGCCACACGCGCGCCTGGCGCGACGCCGGCTTGTCGGGATCGTCAGAATCGCGAAGATCCGCGCGCGTGACGAACCGCAGGTCGGTGCAGCCCTGCCCCTGATCGCAGCCATAGAACTCGATCGCGTAAGGGATGCCCGCCATCTCGGCCTCGATCCGCGGGTCCCCCATCGCGTCGGTGCGCCACGGGGCCGGCCCGTAGCGCCAGGCGATTTCCGAGATCGGCTGGGGGTCGCTCGCGTCGACATAGCCCTCGGGCGTGGGCACGGGCTGCTCGGGCCGCTCGAAGCCAGCGGGCACGCCGGAGCAGGCGGCCGCGCCCGCAAGGACGGCGCAGACGGCAGGCACGGAAAAGGATCGGGTGGCAAGGCAAGCGCGCAGCATGGAGCAGACCCTGCCGCGCCGCCGGGCGCCGCGCAACAGCTAATGCCGCCCCGCCGCCCGCGCGGAAAACGGAAAGCCCGGCCGCATGGGCCGGGCTTTCACGATCTTGTAGCGACCTGGGCGCGATCAGAGGATGTCGCCGAACCCGCCGCCACCTGACGACGCCTCGGCGTCGGCAGATTCCTCTGCGACATCGATCACCTCGAGCGCAGCGGCCGCCTCGCGTGCCGCCGCCTCGCGTTCGGCAACGATGCGCTTGTCGCGCCGCTGGGCCTCGAGCTTCATGCGCATCGTCGCGCCGCCAGTGCCCGCCGGGATCAGGCGCCCGACGATCACGTTCTCCTTGAGACCGACGAGCTTGTCGCGCTTGCCCTGGACGGCCGCCTCGGTCAGCACGCGCGTCGTCTCCTGGAACGAGGCCGCCGAGATGAACGACCGCGTCTGCAGGCTCGCCTTGGTGATGCCCAGCAGGACCGGACCACCCTGGGCGGGACGCTTGCCCTGCGCTTCCATCTTGGCGTTGACCTCGTCGAACTCGGCGCGGTCGATCTGCTCGCCCGGAAGAAGCGTGGTGTCACCCGACGCGGCGATCTCGACCTTCTGCAGCATCTGGCGAACGATCACCTCGATGTGCTTGTCGTTGATCTTCACGCCCTGCAGGCGATAGACGTCCTGCACCTCGTTGATCAGGTACTCGGCCAGCGCCTCGATCCCCATGATGGCGAGGATGTCATGGGGGGCGGGATTGCCGTCCATGATGTACTCGCCCTTCTGGATCACATCGCCTTCCTGCACGGTGATGTGCTTGCCCTTCGGGATCAGGTATTCCCGCGGCTCGAGGCTGTCGTCGAGCGGCTCCAGCACGATCCGCCGCTTGTTCTTGTAGTCCTTGGCGAAATGCACGGTGCCGTCGATCTCGGCGATGATGGCGTGGTCCTTCGGACGCCGGGCCTCGAACAGCTCGGCCACGCGCGGCAGGCCGCCCGTGATGTCCTTGGTCCGCGCACCTTCACGCGGGATACGCGCGATGACGCCGCCAGCCTTGATCTCCTGCCCGTCCTCGACCGACAGGATCGCGTCGACGGACATGAAGTAGTGGGCCGGATTGCCGTTATCGAGCTTGACCATCTCGCCATTGGCGTCGACCAGCGTGATCGCCGGACGCAGCTCGTTGCCCTTGGGCGCCGAACGCCAGTCCGAAACGATGCGCTGCGCGATGCCGGTGGCCTCGTCCGTCTCCTCGCGCACCGAGATGCCGGCATAGAGGTCGACGAACTTCGCCACGCCCGCCTTCTCGGCGATGATCGGTAGGGTGTACGGGTCCCACTCGGCCAGACGGTCGCCGCGCTTCACCTCGGTCCCTTCCGGAGCCAGAAGCTTGGTGCCGTAGGTGACCTTGTAGGCGGCCCGCTCGCGACCCTGCTCGTCGACGATCGCAAGCTGCATGTTGCGCGCCATCACGATCGTCTCGCCGTCCGCGTTGGTCAGCTTGTTGGTGTTGCGGTACTCAAGCTTGCCTTCCTGCGTCGACTCGAGGAACGACTGGTTCGAGACGTTCGCCGCGCCGCCGATGTGGAAGGTCCGCATCGTCAGCTGGGTGCCCGGCTCGCCGATCGACTGCGCCGCGATGATGCCGACGGCCTCGCCGACATTCACCCGGGTGCCGCGGGCAAGGTCACGCCCGTAGCACTGGGCGCAGATCCCGTCCTCGGCCTCGCAGGTCAGCGGCGAGCGCACGTAGATCTCCTGGACCTTGGCCTCGTCGATGGTCGCGGCGTGACGCTCCTCGATCAGCTCGTCGGCGGGGTGGATTACCTCGCCGGTCGCCGGGTCGAGCACGTCCTCGAGCGGGACGCGGCCAAGCACCTGCTCGCCGATCGACGAGATCACGTTGCCGCCGTCGATCACCGCACGCGCGGTGATGCCCTGCGAGGTGCCGCAATCCTCGATCTTGATGATGCAGTCCTGCGCCACGTCGACCAGACGCCGCGTGAGATAGCCCGAGTTCGCGGTCTTAAGCGCCGTGTCGGCAAGGCCCTTGCGCGCGCCGTGGGTCGAGTTGAAGTACTCGAGCACGGTGAGGCCTTCCTTGAAGTTCGACACGATCGGGGTCTCGATGATCTCGCCCGACGGCTTCGCCATCAGGCCGCGCATGGCGGCCAGCTGACGCATCTGGGTGGGCGAGCCACGGGCACCCGAGTGGCTCATCATGTAGACCGAGTTGGGCTCCTTCTCGCGGCCCGTCTCCTCGTCGATCTGGACCGACGAGATCTCCTTCATCATGGCGTCGGCCACCTTGTCGGTGCACTTCGCCCAGGCGTCGACGACCTTGTTGTACTTCTCGCCCTGGGTGATCAGACCGTCCATGTACTGCTGCTCGAATTCCTTCACGAATTCGCGCGTCTCGTTGACGATGTCCCACTTCGATTCCGGGATCACCATGTCGTCCTTGCCGAACGAGATGCCGGCGTTGCAGGCCTCCTTGAAGCCCAGCGACATGATCCGGTCGCAGAAGATCACCGACTCCTTCTGGCCGCAGTGGCGGTAGACGGTGTCGATCACCTCGCCGACCTCGCGCTTGCGCAGCACGCGGTTGACGATGTCGAAGGGCACCTTGTGGTTCCGCGGCAGCAGGTTCGCGATCATCATGCGGCCGGGCGTGGTCTCGACGCGCTGGACAATCCTCTCGCCGTTCTCGTCAACCGTGTGGAAGCGGGTGACGATCTTGGTGTGGAGATTGATCATCCGCGAGGCGAGCGCGTGCTCGATCTCGGCCATGTCGGCGAAGGCCTTGCCCTCGTTGGGCTCGCCTGCCTTCTCCAGCGACAGGTAGTAGAGGCCGAGGATCATGTCCTGCGAGGGCACGATGATCGGCTTGCCGTTCGCCGGGCTGAGCACGTTGTTCGTCGACATCATCAGGACGCGCGCTTCCAGCTGGGCCTCGAGGCTCAGCGGAACGTGCACGGCCATCTGGTCGCCGTCGAAGTCGGCATTGAACGCGGCGCAGACCAGCGGGTGCAGCTGGATCGCCTTGCCCTCGATCAGCACCGGCTCGAAGGCCTGGATGCCCAGGCGGTGCAGCGTCGGCGCGCGGTTCAGCAGGACCGGGTGCTCGCGGATCACCTCGTCGAGGATGTCCCAGACTTCCGGGCGCTCCTTCTCGACCAGCTTCTTGGCCTGCTTGACGGTGGCCGAATAGCCCTTGGCATCAAGCCGCGAGTAGATGAACGGCTTGAACAGCTCCAGCGCCATCTTCTTCGGCAGGCCGCACTGATGAAGCTTGAGCTCGGGACCCGTCACGATGACCGAACGGCCCGAGAAGTCGACGCGCTTGCCGAGCAGGTTCTGGCGGAACCGGCCCTGCTTGCCCTTGAGCATGTCCGACAGCGACTTCAGCGGGCGCTTGTTCGCGCCGGTGATGACGCGGCCACGCCGGCCGTTGTCGAACAGCGCGTCGACGGCCTCCTGCAGCATGCGCTTCTCGTTGCGCACGATGATGTCGGGCGCGCGCAGCTCGATCAGCCGCTTCAGGCGGTTGTTGCGGTTAATGACCCGGCGGTAGAGATCGTTGAGGTCCGAGGTCGCGAAGCGGCCCCCGTCCAGCGGCACCAGCGGGCGCAGCTCGGGCGGGATGACCGGAACCACGGTCAGCACCATCCATTCCGGCCGGTTGCCCGACTCGATGAAGCTCTCGACGAGCTTCAGGCGCTTGATGATCTTCTTGGGCTTGAGCTCGCCGGTCGCCTCGGCGAGGTCAGCGCGCAGCCGCTCGGCCTCGTCCTCGAGGTCGATCGCCGCCAGCATCTCGCGGATCGCCTCGGCGCCGATGCCGGCGCGGAAGGCGTCCTCGCCGTACTGGTCCTGCGCGTCGAGATGCTCCTCCTCGGTCAGCAACTGGCCGGGCGTCAGGTCGGTCATGCCGGCCTCGATCACCACGTACTGCTCGAAATAGAGGATGCGCTCGAGATCGCGCAGCGTCATGTCCAGCATCAGGCCGATGCGGGACGGCAGCGACTTGAGGAACCAGATGTGCGCGACCGGCGCGGCCAGCTGGATGTGGCCCATGCGCTCGCGCCGGACCTTCTGCAGCGTGACCTCGACGCCGCATTTCTCGCAGGTCACCCCGCGATACTTCATCCGCTTGTACTTGCCGCAAAGGCACTCGTAGTCCTTGATCGGCCCGAAGATGCGGGCGCAGAACAGGCCGTCGCGCTCGGGCTTGAAGGTGCGGTAGTTGATCGTCTCGGGCTTCTTGATCTCGCCGAACGACCACGAAAGGATCCGCTCCGGGCTCGCCAGCGAGATCTTGATCTCGTCGAACGACTTCGGCGCGTCATGGGTATGGAACAGATTGGTGAGTTCCTGGTTCATGTCAGACTCTCCGTCATCTCCCCCATCAGCGATGGGAGCCCCCGGAGGCGCCGCGCGGGGGATGGTGCGCGGCGCCCTTGGGGCAATTCCTGTCAAGCCGCGTCGTCTTCGCTGTCCTGCAACTCGACGTTGAGGCCCAGCGAGCGGATCTCCTTGACGAGAACGTTGAACGATTCCGGAATGCCGGCCTCGAAGTTGTCCTCACCCTTGACGATCGACTCGTAGACCTTGGTGCGGCCTGCCACGTCGTCCGACTTCACGGTCAGCATTTCCTGCAGCGTGTAGGCAGCGCCATAGGCTTCCAGGGCCCAGACTTCCATCTCGCCGAAGCGCTGTCCGCCGAACTGCGCCTTGCCGCCCAGCGGCTGCTGGGTCACGAGGCTGTAGGGGCCGGTCGAGCGCGCGTGGATCTTGTCGTCCACGAGATGGTGCAGCTTCAGGAGGTACTTGTACCCCACGGTCACCTTGCGCGCAAACGCCTCGCCGGTGCGCCCGTCATAGAGCGTCACCTGCCCCGACTCGTCGAGGCCCGCCATGCGCAGGTGCTCGTTGACGTCGGCTTCCTTGGCGCCGTCGAAGACGGGCGTCGCGATCGGCACGCCGTTGCGGATGTTGGCGGCGGCCTCGACCAGCTCGGACTCGTTCATGTCCGAGGTCGCCTCCGAGAAGATCTCGTCGCCATAGACGATCTTCATCGCATCCTTGACCGGCGTGAGGTCGCCCGAGCGGCGATAGGCATCAAGCGCCTCGCCGACCTGGCGGCCCAGGTTTGCCGCGGCCCAGCCCATATGCGTCTCGAGGATCTGCCCGACGTTCATGCGCGAGGGCACGCCCAGCGGGTTGAGCACCAGGTCGACCGGGCGCCCGTCCTCGAGGAACGGCATGTCCTCTTCGGGCACGACGCGGCTGATGACGCCCTTGTTGCCGTGGCGGCCGGCCATCTTGTCGCCGGGCTGCAGCTTGCGCTTCACCGCGACGAACACCTTGACCATCTTCATGCCGCCCGGCGGCAGGTCGTCACCGCGCCGGACCTTTTCGACCTTGTCCTCGAAGCGGGCATCGAGCACGCGCTTGGCGGCGTCGAACTGCTTGTTCAGCGCCTCGACCGCGGCCGCGTCCTGCTCCTCGGGCAGCGCCAGCTGCCACCACTGGCCGCGGGACAGCTCGGACAGAAGCTCCTCGGTCACCGTGGTGCCCGCCTTCACGCCCTTCGGTCCCTTCACGATCGACTTGCCCAGGATGAGGTCCTTGAGACGCGCATAGATGTTGCGCTCGAGGATCGCGAGCTCGTCATCCCGGTCACGGGCCAGACGCTCGATTTCCTCGCGCTCGATCTGCAGCGCACGCTCGTCCTTGTCGACGCCGTGGCGGTTGAAGACCCGCACCTCGACCACCGTGCCGAAGTCGCCCGGCGGCATGCGCAGCGACGTGTCGCGCACGTCCGAGGCCTTCTCGCCGAAGATCGCACGGAGAAGCTTTTCCTCCGGCGTCATCGGGCTTTCGCCCTTCGGCGTGATCTTGCCGACCAGGATGTCGCCCGGCCCCACCTCGGCACCGATGTAGACGATGCCCGCCTCGTCGAGGTTGCGCAGCGCTTCCTCGCCGACATTGGGGATGTCGCGGGTGATCTCCTCGGGCCCGAGCTTGGTGTCGCGGGCCATGACCTCGTATTCCTCGATATGGATCGAGGTGAACACGTCGTCCTTGGCAATCCGCTCCGAGATCAGGATCGAATCCTCGTAGTTGTAGCCGTTCCACGGCATGAACGCGACGAGCACGTTCTTGCCGAGCGCCAGCTCGCCCAGGTCGGTCGAGGGACCATCAGCCACGACGTCACCGGCCTTCACCGTGTCGCCCACCTTCACCAGCGGGCGCTGGTTGATGCAGGTGTTCTGGTTCGAGCGCTGGAACTTGCGCAGCCGGTAGATGTCGACGCCCGGATCGCCGATCTCCATCTCGTCGGTCACGCGCACGACGATACGGGTGGCATCCACCTGGTCGATTACGCCACCGCGCCGCGCGGTGATCGCGGCACCCGAGTCCCGCGCCACCTTGGCCTCGATCCCCGTGCCCACGAAGGGCGCCTCGGCACGCAGCAGAGGCACCGCCTGGCGCTGCATGTTCGAACCCATCAGCGCACGGTTGGCATCATCGTTCTCGAGGAACGGAATGAGCGCCGCCGCGACCGACACGAGCTGCTTGGGGCTCACGTCGATCAGGTCGACCGCGTCGCGCGGGCTAAGCGTGAACTCGCCGCCCTTGCGCGTCGAGACGAACTCGTTCTGGAACGTGCCATCCGCGTTCAGACGCGCATTGGCCTGGGCGACGGTGTGGCGCATCTCCTCGGTGGCGCTCAGATAGACCACCTCGTCCGTCACCTTGCCGTCCACCACCTTGCGGTAGGGCGTCTCGATGAAGCCGTACTTGTTCACGCGCGCGAACGACGCGAGCGAGTTGATCAGGCCGATATTCGGCCCTTCCGGCGTCTCGATCGGGCACATGCGGCCATAATGCGTCGGGTGCACGTCACGCACCTCGAAGCCCGCCCGCTCGCGCGTCAGGCCGCCCGGCCCCAGCGCCGAGAGGCGCCGCTTGTGCGTGACCTCGGACAGCGGGTTGGTCTGGTCCATGAACTGCGAGAGCTGCGACGAGCCGAAGAACTCGCGCACCGCGGCCGCCGCCGGCTTGGCGTTGATCAGGTCCTGCGGCATCACCGTGTCGATCTCGACCGAGCTCATGCGCTCGCGGATCGCGCGCTCCATGCGCAGAAGGCCGACGCGGTACTGGTTCTCCATCAGCTCGCCGACCGAGCGCACGCGACGGTTGCCCAGGTGGTCGATGTCGTCCACCTCGCCGCGCCCGTCGCGCAGGTCGACCAGCGCCTTGATGACCGCCAGCATGTCCTCCTTGCGCAGCGTGCGCTGCGTGTCGGGGGCGTCGAGTTCGAGACGCATGTTCATCTTGACCCGGCCCACGGCCGAAAGGTCGTAGCGCTCGGCATCGAAGAACAGCGACTGGAACATCGCCTCGGCGGCCTCGAGGGTCGGCGGCTCGCCCGGGCGCATCACGCGGTAGATGTCGAGCAGCGCCGTCTCGCGGCTGACGTTCTTGTCCACCGCCATCGTGTTGCGGATGTAGCCGCCGATCGAGATGCCGTCGACGTCCAGCGTCTCGATCTCGGTGATGCCGGCTTCCTCGAGGGTCTTGAGCGTGTCCTCGTCGAGCTCGTCGCCCGCCTCGACATAGATCGCGCCCGTCTCCTCGTTGATCATGTCGGCCGCGACATAGCGGCCGATGATCGCCTGGTAGGGCACAAGCACGTGCTCGACGCCGTTCTGCGCGAGATCGCGCAGCTTCTTGGGCGTAAGCTTCTGCCCGGCCGAGGCAACCACCTCGCCGCTCGCGGCATCGACCAGGTCATGCACCGGCGTCGTGCCCCGCAGGCGGTCAACGTTCAGCGGCGTCGCCCAGCCATCGCCCTGGCGGCGGTAGGTCACGCGGTTGTAGAAGTAGTCGCAGATCCCTTCCTGATCGAGACCCAGCGCATAGAGCAGGGTCGTCACCGGCAGCTTGCGGCGCCGGTCGATGCGGGCATAGACGATGTCCTTCGCGTCGAACTCGAAGTCCAGCCACGAGCCGCGATAGGGGATCACGCGGGCCGCGAACAGCAGCTTGCCCGAGGAATGCGTCTTGCCCTTGTCGTGATCGAAGAAGACGCCCGGGCTGCGGTGCATCTGGCTGACGATGACGCGCTCGGTGCCGTTGACGACGAAGGTGCCGTTCGAGGTCATGAGCGGCATGTCGCCCATGTAGACATCCTGCTCCTTGATGTCCTTGACCGAGCGCGCGCCCGTGTCCTCGTCCAGATCGAACACGATCAGCCGCAGGGTGACCTTCAGCGGCGCCGAGAAGGTCATGTCGCGCTGCTGGCATTCCTCGACGTCGTATTTCGGCGCTTCGAGCTCGTACTTCACGAACTCAAGAACCGCCGTCTCGTTGAAGTCCTTGATCGGGAAGACCGACTGGAACACGCCCTGCATGCCCTCGCCATCGGTCGGTTTCGGCCCGTCACCGGACTGGAGGAAAAGATCGTAAGAGCTTTTCTGAACCTCGATCAGGTTCGGCATGTCCGCCACTTCGCGGATCTTGCCAAAATACTTGCGAATACGCTTCCGGCCGGAAAACATATTGCCCATTGTTACCTCGGGTCCTGCGTCCACGCATGTCGGCTCAGGGGCAACCGTCATGCGCCGGTTCTGGTGCGATCTGGGGCCCCATCCCTCCGGCCGGCGCCCCCGCCGACCGTGCCCGGACCCCTTCCGCGCCGTCCGAGAGCCTGCGCCGGGGCACACGCCCCGCATCTCAGGCCCTGAGACGACGCGGGCCGGACCCGCCGTTGCAGCGGATCCAGCCGTTTCTTCCTCAATCCCGCGTGGCGAAGGCCACGCGCGGGATCACTTGAGCTCGACCTTGGCGCCAGCCTCTTCGAGCTTCTTCTTGATCTCCTCGGCCTCGGCCTTCGGAGCCTGCTCCTTCACGGCCTTGCCGCCGGCTTCGACCAGATCCTTCGCCTCCTTGAGGCCCAGGCCGGTGATGGCACGGACTTCCTTGATGACGTTGATCTTCTTGTCGCCCGCCTCGACGAGGATGACGTCGAACTCGGTCTTTTCCTCTTCGGCCGCAGCGGCGTCACCGCCGCCGGCGCCCGGCATCGCGGCCACGGCCACGGCGCCAGCCGCGGGCTCGATGCCGTACTTGTCCTTGAGGATGTTCTTCAGTTCCGCCGCTTCCAGCAGCGTGAGGCCGACGAGTTCCTCGGCCAGTTTCGCGAGATCAGCCATGTGTCTCTTCCATTCCGTTCATTTCAGATGTGGGTCTGGGGCGCAGTTTCGCGTCTGCCCCGATCCACGGTTTCGCGTCGATGTCAGGCCGCTTCCCTCGTCTCGAGGGTTTCGCAGATCGCTGCAATCTGGCTGCCAGGCGCGGTGATCGCCGCGACGAGGTTGCCGGCGGGCGACATGAGCATGCCGACGATCGAGGAGAGAAGCTCCTCGCGCGAAGGCATGCTTGCCACCGCCTTGACCCCATCGGGGTTGAGAACCTCGCCGCCCATTGCGCCGCCAACAATCTGGAACTTGTCCTTCTTCTTGGCGAACGCGTCCGCGACCTTGGCCGCGGCGACGGGGTCCTCGGAGTAGGCGAGCACCGTCTGCCCCTTCAGGAACTCACCCATGCCTGCGCAGGGTTTTCCTTCCAGGGCGATCTTGGCGAGCCGGTTCTTGGCGACCCGAACCCCGCCCCCAGCTGCACGCATCTGGGTACGGAGATCCGACATCTCGGCGACCGTGAGACCGGCGTAGTGCGCAACCACCACGACGCCAGAGTCCGCAAAGATCCGGCCGAGTTCATCGACCGCCTGTGCTTTTTGGGCTCTATCCACAGTCGTCTCCAAGTTTGGCTTCGGGGATGCCCCCTCCGCCGGCTCAGTTTCGCCGGGGCGGTCGTCCCGCCTCGGCTCTCAGGCTCCCGTCCGGGGTCCCGACCAAGATCGCCGGCGCCGCGACGCGGCATTGGCTGATCCGTTCGATCCCCGTCTATGGCAGGACTTGCGCCCCCGAGGGGACTGCCCACCGTCTCGGACAGGTGGGGGCGTTTCGGCCCCCGGGCACTCCCGGCAGAAGCCGGGAATTCCGTCATGCACCGCGGGGGACGTCCCCGCGGTGCGATAGCTCACGCGCTCAGGCTGTCGAGGGCCACCGAGACGCCGGCGCCCATGGTCGAGCTCACCGACATCTTCTTGAGGTAGGTCCCCTTGGCGCCCGTGGGCCTCGCGCGGTTGACCGCATCCACCAGCGCGCGGATGTTCTCCACCAGCTTGGCGCCGTCGAAGCTGACCTTGCCGACGCCGGCATGGATGATGCCGGCCTTCTCGACGCGGAACTGCACCTGGCCGCCCTTGGCGTCCTGCACCGCCTGCGCCACGTCCATCGTGACCGTGCCGACCTTGGGGTTCGGCATCAGGCCGCGCGGGCCGAGGATCTTACCCAGGCGACCAACGATCGGCATCATGTCCGGGGTCGCGATGCAGCGGTCGAAGTCGATCTTGCCCGACTGCACGATCTCCATCAGGTCCTCGGCGCCGACCACGTCCGCACCGGCTTCCTTGGCCTCGTCGGCCTTCGCGCCACGCGCGAAGACGCCGACGCGGACCGACTTGCCGGTGCCGTTCGGCAGGTTGACCGAGCCGCGGACCATCTGGTCGGCGTGACGGGGATCGACGCCCAGGTTCAACGCAACCTCGACGGTCTCGTCGAACTTGGCCTTGGCGTTCTCCTTGATCAGCGCGACCGCCTCGTCGAGCGGCAGGTTGGCCTTGCCCTCGGTGGCGGTGCGGATCGCCTTCATGCGCTTGCCGATCTTCGCCATCACTTCACCTCGATGCCCATGGACTTCGCCGAGCCCACGATGATCTGCATCGCGGCTTCCACGGTGTTCGCGTTGAGGTCCTTCATCTTGGACTCCGCGATCTCGCGCACCTGCTTGAGGCTGATCGTGCCCTTGGTCTCGCGACCCGGCTTGTTCGCCCCGCTCTTGAGCTTCGCGGCCTTCTTGATCAGGTACGACGCCGGCGGCGTCTTGATCTCGAAGGTGAACGACTTGTCCTGGTAGTAGGTGATCACGGTCGGGCACGGTGCGCCCGGCTCGATCTCCTGGCTCTTGGCGTTGAATTCCTTGCAGAACGCCATGATGTTGATGCCACGCTGGCCGAGCGCCGGGCCGATTGGCGGCGACGGGTTCGCCTTTCCGGCAGGAACCTGCAGCTTCAGCGTGCCGATGACCTTCTTCGCCATCGTTCCTTCCTCTTCTCTCCGGCCCCGCGACGCGTCACGGGGCACTCTGCGAAAGCGTGGTGCGGTCCGGACGGCGCGCCGCCCTCGCCTCCCACGGGCTCAACCCGTCAGGCCGGTTTCGAGACCTGCGAGTATTCCAGATCGACCGGGGTCGCCCGGCCGAAGATCGAGACGCTCACCTTCAGGCGCGCGTTCGACTCGTCCACATCCTCGACCAGACCGGTGAAGCCCTCGAAGGGGCCGTCAGTGACATTGACCTGCTCACCGATCTCGAAGGTGATCGAGGGACGCGGCCGCTCCAGCCCTTCCTCGACCTGGTTCAGGATCCGCGCCACCTCCGAGTCGCGCAGCGGCGTCGGGCGGCCCTGCGGGCCGAGGAAACCGGTGACGCGCGGAATGTCGTTGATCGCGTGGTACGAGCGGTCGGTCATCTCCATCTTCACGAGCACGTAGCCCGGCATGAAGCGCCGCTCGACATTAACTTTCTGGCCGCGACGGACCTCGACGACCTCTTCGGTCGGGACCATCACTTCCTCGATCTCGTCCTCGAGGCCCTGCTGATGCATGGCATCGCGGATCGCTTCGGCGACCTTCTTCTCGAAGTTCGAGAGGACATGGACCGAATACCAGCGCTTCGCCATCGTGTCGTGCCGCCTTTTATCGCTCGCGCCGGGGCGCTGCCTGTCCGCCCGCGACCGCCTGCCCGTTGCCGCGCCGGACAGCTCCGGCCGGTAAAAACCCTGCCTGCTCCAGCCCTTGCGGTGCCTGCCTCAACCGGAAAGGCGCGCGAACGCGAATCGCCGCGCGCCGGGACAGTTGATGAAGCCTGCCGGGACTATCGCTCAAGCCCGAGGAAATCAAGTCCCGATCGCTGCTCAGAGCGACAGCAGAAGCTCGACACCCAGGCTCAGGAGCTGGTCGACCGCAAAGAAGAACGTCGCGACCAGCGCCGCCATGATGAACACCATCACCGTGGTGAGTCCCGCCTCCTTGCGCGTCGGCCAGACGACCTTCGCTGCCTCGGAACGGACTTCCGCGACGAATTTCGCCGGGTTCATCATGCTTAACTCCCTTCGAAGACCCCGCCCGCGCGCCATACGCCGATGGGCGGGCGGTGGCAGGGGCAGCAGGACTCGAACCCGCGACCCTCGGTTTTGGAGACCGATGCTCTACCAGCTGAGCTATACCCCTAGGCCGAGGCAGCATTTACGGGCAAACAGCGCTCTATGCAAGGGGGCGTGGCACCCCGGGTCGACCTGTTGCGCCGGTCGCGCGTGGCGCACGTGGATCGTGACTGAAGCCGCGCTTTAGATTAAGGTTTTTGGCGCATGGGTGGGACAGGCGAACCGAAAGGAGTTGGGCCGATGTCCCGAATCGAGTTCGCGCCGGGCGAGGTCATCTTCCGCCAGGGCGACCCTAGCACGCACTGCTATCGCGTCATATCAGGCCGGGTCGAGATCCGGATCGACGTGCCGAGCGCCATGCGGCGCGGCCGCAGCACGGCCATCGCCACCAGCGGACGCGGCGATCTGATCGGCGACATGAGCCTGATCGACAACGCCCCGCGATCGGCAACGGCAGTCGCGCTCGAACGCACCGTCTGTGAATCCTACAGCGCTGCCGCTTTCCTGCGGATGCTCGAAGCCGAGCCGGACGAGGCATCCTCCTATGTGAGGCGTCTCATCCACCGCGTGCGGGACGGCAACCGGAAGCTTGCGCGCGGCGCGCCGCCGCGAGGCTGACGCCTCGCGCTGGCAGCCGTCAGTTCATTCTCCCGCTTCGACAGGGCCGAGGCGCCAGGCGCGCATCGTCTCGTAATACGGCATGCAGGCCTCGACCACGCCCTCCAGCTCCGGCGGAACCGGTCCAGGCTCGCGATAGCGTGCAAATCCCGTCGACTGCTCGACCCTGCCGTACCAGTGGGCGCCCCAGACGCCGTCACTCGCGCGCCGCCCCGCCGGCCAGCGCAGCATCGCCGGGTCGAAGACCACACCCAGCGCGCCGCACAGCGCGGGCAGCATCGCCTCGGGCCGCTCGAGCACGTCGCGGGCCTCGGCGACCGGCGGCGCCATGCCGGTGAGCTGGCAGATATGGTCGAAAAGCTCGGCCTGCTGGCGATAGCCCAGGTCGTCCGCCCTCATCCCTGCCCAGCCCTTGTGGAAGGACGCCGCCACCGCCTGCGGCGGCCGGATCAGGAAGGCATGGCGCACGGACCCCATCCAGGCACGCGGCGCGCCGTCGATCATGTGCTGGCACATGTGCTTCTGGTAGATGATCGGCGCGTCGTCGGCCGTCGCGCACCGCTGGGCGATTGCCTCCCAGTCAGTCGCGTGGCACGCGATCACTTCCTCCCTCATCGGGTGGTCGAGCCCCGTGTCGTTCAGATACGCGGCATAGAAAGGCTCGTCCATGACGACCGTGTCTCTCCGGTTCTCCCACGCGCGCATCATGGCCGTCGATATGTTGCGCGGACCGGACCACATCGCGATCCGTACTGTACAGGGCATATCCCTCACGTCCTTGCCGGTTACGCCAATCGTCAACCTCGTCTGCCTCACCGCCGCGCGTTCCCCAAAACACCGGGGTCGCACGATCATCGGTTCGCGGATACGCGCTTAGAGGCCGCTTCGCTGCGATCCGGACACCTCGCCGTAACGGCGGGGACCGGTGGCGCTGCACGACAGTACGGCCGATCTGCAACGCATCCATGGTTCAGAGTGCACGAGGATGGTGCCGATGTTGAGGCACGAAATATCACTGAACCGTCACAAAGGTCACAGGGTGAGGCACAGAATCGACACATTGGATCCGGGCGGGACACGCAGGCGGCTCGCGCTTGTGACGCGGCACATGTCGCGGTATAGCGCCGCCCCATGCGCGAGACAGCATCCCGACCGGACGACGACGCCCAGGCGAGCCCCTCTGACCGGGATCCTGCGCACGCGGCGAAGGCCGGCCCGGCGGAGCCGCCCGCCCCGGAGCTCGACGGCTGGTACCTCAAGCATCGCGATCGCATCGAGCGCTGGCAGCGCCCTCTGACGACGCCGCGCGACCGGCTCAGCGCCTGGGCCAACATGCTGCTGGTCGACCACGGCTTCCTGCGCCTGGTCTACTCGAACACCTTCAGGGTGACGCCGCAGCTGTGGCGCTCGGCCCAGCCGGCGCCGCACAACCTGCGCCGGTTCAAGGCGGCGGGCGGGCGCACGGTCGTGACGCTGCGCGGCGGGCTCACCTTCGGCTCGCTGCCGCTCGAGCGCGAGGCCTGCGAGAAGCTCGGCCTCGACTTCCGCAGCTTCACCCTGCGCTCGCGTGGCCTGCCCAGCCGCGACGAGCTTGCCGCGATCGACCGCCTGTTCGCCGAGGTCGAGCGCCCCGTGCTGCTGCACTGCAAGTCCGGCGCCGACCGGGCAGGCTTTGCCGCCGCGCTCTGGCTCATGCTGGTCGAGGATGCGCCAGTCGAGGTCGCGTGCCGCCAGCTCTCGCTCCGCTACGGCCATGTCCGCCAATCCAAGACCGGCGTGCTCGACGCGTTCTTCGATGCCTATGCCCGCGAGGGCGCGTCGCAGGGACGCTCGCTTCGGGACTGGATCGCGACCGACTACGACCCCGCCCGGATCACGCGCGAATTTCACGCTCAGGGCTGGGCGAGCCTGCTCGTGGACCGTATCCTGAATCGCGAGTGAGCGTCACCGATCACCATCGGTGATCGTCTGCATCAAGATTCGCGCCTTGCCTTGCGCCGGGCGCGGCATAGCCTGCCCGCACCACGCCCCCGCGACCGAGCCAGGGCGGCCCGATTTGAGAGAACCGCATGACCCTCGCCGATACCCGCCTCTCCGCCCGGCCTCGTGCCGCCGCGACCGCGACCCCTGCCCTGAAGCACGGCCGCCATTTCCTCTCGATCCCCGGCCCCTCGGTGATCCCCGACCGCGTGCTCGCGGCGATGGCATGCGCCATGCCCAACATCTACGAGGGCGAGCTGGTCGAGCGCTCGGAAAGCATTCTGGCCGAACTGCCCTCGATCGCGCGCACCACCACGGGCGTGCCCTTCATCACCGTCTCGAACGGCCATGGCGCGTGGGAGATGGCGCTCACCAACACCCTGTCGCGCGGCGACAAGGTGCTGGTGCTCGAGAGCGGTCGCTTCGCCGTGGGCTGGGGCGAGATGGCCCGGGTCATGGGCATCGAGGTCGAGGTGCTCAACGCCCGTCCGCGGCGCGCCGTCGATCCTGCCGCGGTCGAGACACGTCTCCGCGAAGACCGCCAGCACGAGATCAAGGCCGTGCTCGTGGTCCAGATCGACACCGCCTCGTCGGTCTGCAACGACATCGCCGCGATCCGCGCCGCGATCACCAATGCGGGCCACCCTGCCCTTTTCATGGTCGACTGCATCGCCTCGCTCGGCTGCGTGCCCTTCGAGATGGACGCCTGGGGCGTCGACGTCACGGTCGCGGGCAGCCAGAAGGGCCTGATGGTGCCCCCGGGGCTCGCCTTCTGCTGGGCGGGCCCGCGCGCGATGGAGGCCTGCCAGACCGCGGGCCTGCGCACCGGCTACTGGGACTGGCGCGCCCGCTCCGCCGAGGGGCAGCACTACCTGCGCTATTGCGGCACGCCGCCGGTCTCGCATCTCGCGGCACTGCGCGAGGCGCTCGACATGATCGCCGAGGAAGGACTCGAGAACGTCTGGGCACGGCACGCGGCGCTCGCGCGGGCCGTGCGTGCGGCGGTCGCGGTCTGGTCGACCCCGGGGGGCATCGAGATCAACGTGACCGAGCCATCCGAGCGCTCGGACGCGGTCACGACCGTGCTGACCGGCAGCATCGACGCTGCGCGCTTGCGCGCCGTCTGCGAACAGCGCGCGGGGCTCACGCTCGGCATCGCCTTCGCGCCGAACGAGGGCCGAGCCTTCCGCATCGGCCACATGGGGCATCTGAACCCCCCGATGATCCTCGGCACGCTCGGCACCATCGAGGCGGCACTGATCGGCATGGGCGCACCCATCGGCGGCTCTGGCGTGGCGGCGGCGGCGACCTCGATCGCGGCGGATCTCGGGGCCGCCCTGGTTCCTGGCACGGACGCGCCCTCCTTCAACCCGTGACGGCACCGTCGGGGACGGCCCTCGCTTTGGCGTGAAGCACGGGCGCCGCATTGGCCGGAAGGTCTTTGCGGGTGCGTCGCAGATATGGGCCGCGATGGTCTCGGTCATCGGCCCCAGCGCCGGGCCGAGGATCCTCGTGCGAGAATTTGCGCCCCGACGCAGCGCTGGGTCATCGGCCACGCCTCGCGGCCCGGCCTAGTCGTCCTCGCCGGGCCCCTGCCGCAATGCCTTGACCTGGCCTCGGGTCTTCTTGGCCTCGATCCGGCGGTGCTGCGAGGCCCGCGTCGGCTTCGTCGGGATGCGCGCCTTCGGCCGCACGGCGGCACGGGCCACGAGGTCGACCAGGCGCGCCAGCGCCTCCTCGCGGTTGCGTACCTGGCTGCGGTGGGTGTCGGCATGGATCACCAGCGCGCCATCCTCGGTCCAGCGCCGTCCCGCCAGCCGCCGCAGCCGCGCCTTGACGTCCGGCGCCAGGTTGGGCGAGCGCGCCGCCTCGAAGCGCAGCACGACCGCTGTCTCGACCTTGTTGACGTTCTGGCCCCCGGGGCCCGATGCGCGCGTGAAGCTCTCGCTCAGCTCCCAGGGCTGAAGCGTGATCCGTTCCGTGACACGAACCGGACCGTCGACCATCTCAGGTCCGTCCCGGCCCCGCCACCTCGATGGCCGCACGGAACGGCAGCAGCGCGAGCAGCGCGAGCGCGATCTTCACGCCGAAATCGCCGACCGCGAGGCTCACCCACAAGGCGACCGGCGCGCCCATGCCCAGCAACGGCACCGGCTCGGCCGCCCAGTCCGCGCCGCCGCCGAGAAAGCCGAAGGCCGGCGCGAACGCCATCGAGAAGAACAGCGCCGTATCGACGGCCGAGCCGATGACGCTCGACACCAGCGGCGCGCGCCACCATGCGCCCCGGCGCAGCCGGTCGAAAACCGCCACGTCAAGGAGCTGCGCGCAGAGGAAGGCGGTCCCCGAGGCGATCGCGATGCGCGGCGTCGCGAACCAGGCCGACAGGGCGATCGCCAGCACGAAGCCCACAAGGACCACGCGCCGCGCGCCCGCAGCACCGAGGTAACGGTTTGAAAGGTCCGTCACCAGGAAAGCCATGGGATAGGTGAAGGCGCCCCAGGTCAGCCAGTCGTTGAAGGGGTATTGCACCAGCACGTTCGACGCCGTGACGATGACCATCATCGCCACAACGCCCAAGAGAATGCCCCGCGTCGCCTCGTTCATGCCGCGCCTCCGAACCTCGCCGGAACCGCCCGGCAATGGAAGGCCGCCTCTCTACGCCCCATTGCGCCGCGGGCGCAAGACCCATCAGTTGCGTCCGGCTGCCGCCTCGGGGCTCTCGCCCGCCATGATCAGGTGCTGCTCGGTCCCCTCGTAGGGATGCGCACGGGCGACCTCCTCGTCCAGCTCGATACCCAGGCCAGGGCTATCGGGCGGCAGGACATAGCCGTCCTCCCAGCGGATCGGGGTCTTGAGCAGCTTCGAATGGAAGCCGTCCCAGCGCTCGATCGACTCGAGGATCAGGAAGTTCGGGATGCACAGGCTCAGCTGGACGTTCGCCGCGCCCCCGACCGGCCCGCAATAGAGATGCGGCGCCAGCTGCACATACTTCGCCTCGGCCATCGCCGCGATCTTCTTGGTCTCGAGGATGCCGCCCACGCGGGCGATCTGCGGCTGGAGGATGCGCGCGGCCCCGGTCTCGAGCACGCGTGCGAACTCCCACTTGGTCGACAGCCGCTCGCCCGTCGCCACCGGGACCGAGGTGGCGCGCTGCACCTCGGCCATAGCCTCGGGCATGTCGGGGGGCACCGGCTCCTCGAACCACAGCGGATCGTAGGGCTCGAGCCGCCGCGCCATGCGCTTGGCGCCCGAGACGGTGAACTGACCATGGGTTCCGAACAGCAGATCCGCGCGCGTGCCCACCGCCTCGCGCAATGCCCGGCAGAAACGCTCCGAGCGGTCGAGGTCGGCCATCGAGGGCTCGTGCCCGTCATAGACGGTGTAGTCGCCCGCCGGGTCGAATTTCAGCGCCGTGAAGCCGAGCGACAGGTAATGCAGCGCGCGCTCGGCGGCGATGTCGGGGTCGTTATAGGCGTTGGGCAGGCTCGGGTCCGGGTAGGTGTCGCCCTCGGACGGGTAGATATAGGTGTAGCTGCGCAGCCGGTCACGGCAGCGCCCGCCCAGAAGGTCGCAGATCGGCTTGTCCGCCGACTTGCCGATGATGTCCCAGCAGGCGACCTCGAGCCCCGAGAGCACGCCGGTCACCGACGGGTCGGGCCGCAGCGTGTAGCCCGTGCCATAGGTCAGGCGCCACAGATGCTCGATCCGGTGCGGGTCGGCCCCTTCGAAATGCCGGGCGAACACGTCCTCGATCATCGCCTTCACGACCTTGGGGCCGAAGGCATGGGCATAGACCTCGCCGATCCCGGTGATGCCGCAGGCGGTGGTCAGCTTGACGACGATGAAGTAGCGCCCGCCCTTGCGCGGCGGCGGGTTGCCGATGATGAAGACCTCGCATTCCGAAAGCTTCATGGCGATCTCGCCTCCCCTCTGCCGCGGCCCCGCCGCTCGCACACGCGTCGGGAGGACAGTGACGGCCCGCAATTCTCGCCGCGCCCGGAAAAGCGACATGCGGGGTCGGAAACCGGGCGTGCCCGGCCTGCCGCCCCCGAAAAAGCAAGGGGCGCCGGCCTTTCGGCACGGCGCCCCGCGTTCTCCCAGCAGAGGCTGAACTCAGCCCTTCGCGGTCTTGGCGACCTCGGCGGCGAAGTCTTCCTCTTCCTTCTCGATGCCCTCGCCGACGGCGAGGCGCACGAAGCCGGTCACCTTGGCGCCCGGCGCGGCCTCGGCCACCGCCTTCTCGACGGTCAGGTCGGGGTTGATGACGAAGCTCTGCTTCAGGAGGCAGACCTCCTGGTAGAACTTGTTCATCCGGCCCACGATCATCTTCTCGATCACGTTGTCGGGCTTGCCCGACTCGCGCGCCTGCTCGGTCAGCACCGCCTTCTCGCGCTCGACCAGCGCGGGATCGAGATCGGCAACGTCGAGCGAGGCGGGCGACGTGGCGGCGACATGCATCGCCACCTGCTTGCCAACGGCCGCGGCGGCCGCGGCGTCACCGCCCTCGATGCCGACCAGCACGCCGATCTTGCCCATGCCCTCGGCCGTCGCATTGTGCACATAGGCCGCGACCGTCGAGGCCTCGACCGTCGCCATGCGGCGCAGCGACATGTTCTCGCCGATGGTCGCGATCTTGTCGGTCACGATCTCGGCCACGGTCTTGCCGGCCATCGGCGCGGTCTTCAGCGCCTCGACATCCGCGACGCCAAGCGCGATCTTCGCGATCTCGCCCACCATCTGCTGGAAGTCGGCATTGCGGGCAACGAAGTCGGTCTCCGAGTTCACCTCGACCGCCACGCCGCGGCCACCCTCGACGGCAACACCAACGAGGCCCTCGGCGGCGGTGCGGCCCGCCTTCTTGTCGGCCTTCGCGATGCCCTTGGCGCGCAGCCAATCGACGGCGGCCTCCATGTCGCCAGCGGTTTCCGTCAGCGCCTTCTTGGCGTCCATCATGCCGGCGCCGGTCTTGTCGCGCAGCGCCTTCACCATGCTCGCGGTGATCGTCATCTCACTGTCTCCATGTTCTCGTGGCCGACGCAGCCGCCGCGCCGCACCGGGCGCGGCCCCGGCCGCGTCGAATATCGCAGGGGCGTGACGGGTTTGCGACGGCGCGGGGGGCCGCCTCGGCACCCCCGCGCCATGCAAGCGTCACTCGGCCTTGACGCCTTCCTCGGCGCTGGCCGCCGCGTCGAGTTCCTCGACCGGCAGATCCTCGAGCTCGCCCAGGTCGAAGCCCGCGGCGTCGAGCTGGCTGGCCATGCCGTCGATCACGGCGCGCGCGGCGAGGTCGCAGTAGAGCGAGATCGCGCGGCTCGCGTCGTCATTGCCCGGGATCGGGTAGGTCACGCCCTCGGGATCGCAGTTCGAGTCGAGGATCGCCACCACCGGGATGCCAAGCTTCTTCGCCTCGGCGATCGCCAGCTGCTCCTTGTTCGTGTCGATCACGAACAGCATGTCGGGCAGGCCGCCCAGCTCGCGGATGCCGCCCAGCGAGGCGGTCAGCTTCGCGCGCTCGCGCTCGAGGTTCAGGCGCTCCTTCTTGGTGAAGCCCTGAGCGCCACCGTCGAGCTGATCGTCAAGGGCGCGCAGTCGGTTGATCGAGTTCGACACCGTCTTCCAGTTGGTCAGCGTGCCGCCCAGCCAGCGGTGGTTCATGAAGTACTGCGCCGAGCGCCGCGCGGCGTCGGCCAGCGGCTCCTGCGCCTGGCGCTTGGTGCCGACGAACAGGATGCGCCCGCCCTTGGCCACGCATTCGCGCATCGCGTTGAGCGCGGCATCGAGCAGCGGCACGGTCTGGGTGAGGTCGAGGATGTGGATCCCGTTGCGGTCGCCATAGATGTAGGGCGCCATGCGGGGGTTCCAGCGGTGCGTCTGGTGACCGAAGTGAACGCCAGCCTCGAGGAGCTGACGCAAAGTGAATTCAGGCAGAGCCATCTCGCGGTTTTCCTTTCCGGTTTCGCCTCGGCAGGGGTGAGAGCATTCGCCCAACCGGTGGACCTTCGGGGATGTCTCCCCCGTCGGCCCGGACCCTGCCTGCGGATTACTTGCGCGCGGCTATAGCGGGGTTTTGGCGATTGCGCAACCGGGGGCGCGCAGTTGCCGCCAATCCGTGGTGGCGATACACCAACCAAATGGCATGATGGCGAGGGCTGGGCGTGGCCGAAGATACCGATCCGGAAGTGACTGCGATCGCGACCAAACGCTCAACGTCGCTCGAACGCCTGAAGCAGGCACTGCCATCGCTCGCGGTGGTTTTCGCCGCGACCTTCGTTCTGGCCGAGTGGGTGGATATCGTCGGCAGCGCCGAGCGCGCTAGTACGACCGGGGGTTATCTCGTCGATCACGTCGCCATCTGGGCCGCGGCAAAGCTCTCGCTCGCGGGAACGCCCGCGCTGGCCTATGACACGGACGTGCTGCGTGTGGCGCAAGACCTTCCGGAAGGGACACCGCCGGACGCCCTACTGTTGTGGATGTACCCTCCGCACGCTTTCATCCTCGCGACACCTCTGGGCATGTTGCGCTTCAGCTTGTCGTTCCTGATCTTTTCCGCCGTGTCGCTGCTTGCATGGTCATGGGCCATCGCGCGCCCGACCGCACGTCTTCCGGCATCGCGGCTCTGGTTGTTGGCGGCGCCACCGCTTGTCTACTGCCTCGTAACCGGTCAACCGTCCCTGCTCTGGATGGCGGGCTTCGTCCTCGCCCTCGAAGCGCTGCGCGAGCGCCGCGAGGTGACGGCGGGCGTGATTCTCGCCGTGTTGACGATGAAGCCTCATTTCGGCCTGCTCGTCCCGATCGCGTTGATTGCCGGCGGCTACTGGCGCACCCTCGCCTGGGGCGCCGCAGCAACCGCCCTGCTTCTCGCCGTCGGCACGGCCATGACCGGGCTCGAAGGCTGGCGCGGCTTTCTCGAAGCAGTTTCATTCCACCGCAGCTTGATCGAGCACGGCGGCGCCCGGGTGCACCATCTGCTGGGCGTGTATCCCTTCCTCCGTACTTTCGGCGTGCCGCACGACATTGCCCTGATCGCACAGCCCGCGACGATCCTCGTTATGGCGATCCTCGTTGCCGTGATCTGGAGGCGCGGTGACGCGATCTGCTTCGATGCACGCGCGGCGGTGCTCTGCCTCGCAGGCTATTTCGCGGCACCATACGCACAGTTCTACGATGCTCTCTTTCTGGCAGTCGCGGGCCTCTTCTGGGCGCGAGCGCTGCACCAGCAGGGCCGCTTCGATCGTGCCGCACGCGGGCTGATCGTGGCGGGGGGGGTAGCCACCTGCTTCGTCTTCGTCCCCGGCTTTCCGATCACGGTGCTGCTCACCCCGATCGCGGCGGCTGCGCTGATCTGGTTGCTCACCGGCACTTCGACTCCGCAACGCGGGACCGATGACGAGTTCCCGCCGCGTGCGGAGGCGGCAGGGTGAGCGAGACGCGCGAACGCAGCAACCCGGCCCCCATCCTCATCGCCGGCCCCACGGCCTCGGGGAAGTCCGCCCTTGCGCTCGCGCTGGCCGACGCCCTTGGCGGCGTCGTCATCAATGCCGACAGCCAGCAGGTCTATGGGGGCTGGCGCATCCTCACGGCACGGCCGTCGGCGGCGGACGAGGCCCGCGCGCCCCATCGGCTCTATGGCCACGTGCCCCTCGGCACCGCCTATTCGACCGGCCAGTGGCTGCGCGACCTCGCCCCGGCGCTGGCCGAGACGCGTGCTGAAGGCCTGCGGCCGATCATCGTCGGTGGCACGGGGCTCTACTTCCGGGCGCTCACGATGGGACTTGCAGGCATCCCGCCGATCGCGCCAGACATTCGCGCCGCCGGGGAGGCCGCGCTCGACCGCCTCGGGCTTGCCACCTTTGCCGAGGCGTTCTCCCGGCGCGACCCGCAGACCGCCGCCCGGATCGACCTCTCCAACCCCGCCCGCGTGCTGCGTGCCTGGGAGGTGATCGAGGCCACGGGCAAGCCCCTCGCGCACTGGCAGGACGAGACGCCGCCGCCGCTCCTGCCGATCGCCGCCACGATCCCGTTTGCCCTGGTGCCGGCGCGCGCCACGCTGGCGGCGCGCTGCGACGCGCGGCTCGACGCCATGCTGGGCAAAGGACTGCTCGACGAGGTGCGCGCGGTGATGGCGCTGGATCTCGCGCCCGACGCGCCCGGGATGAAGGCCGTCGGCGCGCCCGAGCTGATGGCTCATCTGAGGGGCGAGGCCACGCTCGACGCGGCGATTGCCGCCGCCAAGACAGCGACGCGGCGCTATGCCAAGCGCCAGGTCACGTGGATCCGGGGCCAGATGGCGGACTGGCCACTGATCGCGGCGCCCGATCTGCCGCCAGTGCTCGATCGCATCGCGGCCGCGGACAAACTGGCCCGCGCCTCGAACTGAGGCGCGGGCCAAGATAGATCATCACCGCCGGGGCCCCGCCGTGACGGGGCCGGCTGCATCATTCCTCGTCGTCGCCGAAGAGCCCCAGCATCCCGTCGACAACGCCCTGCACGGTTTCGTTGATCGACTTGTTCGCGGCCGCCTCCAGCTCCGCGATGTCGCGGCTCAGGCTGTACGTGCCAAGGTGCCCCACCGTCGAGTTGGGCGCTGCGTTCTCAAGCGCGCGCTCGCTCGCATGCGCGGCATTGAGCGAGCCCAGCGCCGATGCCGTCGCCCCGTGCGCGCCTGCGGTGTGGTCCGGATCGTGCCCGAAGCCATGGCCGCGCCCGTGATCGGCGTCATGCCCGCGCCCGTGCCCTCGACCGTGGCCATGGCCGGCATCGCTCTCGGCGCCCGCCGTGTCGCCGCCGCCGCCGCGGCCGCCGCCATTGCCGTTCCCACCACCGTTGCCGCCGCCATTTCCGCCGCCGCCGCCATTACCACCGCCTTCACCCTTGGCGAAGGCGACGCCGGCGCCATCGATGACGCCCCCGACGGGTGTGGCAGCAAATGCAAGGCCAAGCGCAACCGCAGCCGCGACCGAGGCGGCCTTAATCTCGAACGTGAAACCCGACATCTTCAATCTCCTCGCAGGACGCGGCACCCATGCGGCTCGCGACCGTCCGCCCCGGTGTGATCATTCAGCCGAACGCCCCGACGCGACGTTTTGTTCCGCCCCGGCGCGCCCGATCGCATCATTTTTGCGCCGGGCGCGCTTGACGCGGACAGCAAATCGGGTCATTCATCGCCGCACACAGAGGAGAAAGGCCCATGGGGCGGATTCTTGTAGTGTTGGCGCGTAGGGGACGGATGGGCTGAGCCCAGACCGGAGACTGCGCGCATCGGGCCCCTCACGGGGCTTTTTTTATGTCCGGACGCCACAGGAGAATCGCCGGACAGGGCAAGGAGAAGATCGATGTCGACCGAGATGACCGGTGCGGAAATCGTCGTTCAGGCGCTCAAGGATCAGGGCGTCGAGGTGGTGTTCGGCTATCCCGGCGGCGCGGTGCTTCCGATCTATGACGAGATCTTCAAGCAGAACGAGATCCGCCACATCCTGGTCCGCCACGAACAGGGCGCGGCCCACGCGGCCGAGGGCTATGCGCGCTCGACCGGCAAGCCGGGCGTCGTGCTGGTCACCTCGGGCCCGGGCGCGACGAACGCCGTCACCGGGATGACCGATGCCCTGATGGATTCGATCCCGCTGGTCGTGCTGACCGGCCAGGTCCCGACCTTCATGATCGGCAACGACGCCTTTCAGGAGGCCGATACCGTCGGCATCACGCGTCCGTGCACCAAGCATAACTGGCTGGTGCGGGACACCGACCAGCTGGCGGACACGATCCACCGCGGGTTCCATGTCGCCACCCATGGCCGCCCCGGCCCGGTGCTGATCGACATCCCCAAGGACGTCCAGTTCGCCACCGGCACCTATGTCGCGCCCGAGCAGGCCCGCACCCACACCTACGCGCCCCGCACCCGCGGCGACCGCGCGGCGATCGAGGCGGCGGTCGAGTTGCTCGAGCGGGCCGAGCGGCCGGTCCTCTACACCGGCGGCGGCGTCATCAATTCGGGCCCGCGTGCCTCGGCGTTGCTGCGCGAACTGGCGGCGGAGACCGGCTTTCCGCTGACCTCGACGCTGATGGGGCTGGGCGCCTACCCGGCATCGGGCCCGGCCTGGATCGGCATGCTGGGGATGCACGGCACCTACGAGGCGAACATGACGATGCATGGCTGCGACGCCATGTTCTGCATCGGTGCGCGCTTCGACGACCGCATCACCGGCAAGCTCGACGCCTTCAGCCCCGGCTCGCGCAAGGTGCATGTCGACATCGACCCCTCGTCGATCAACAAGAACATCCGGGTCGACGTGCCCATCGTCGGCGACATCGCCGAGGTGCTCGAGGAGATGCTGGCGATCTGGCGCGAGCGTGGCGCGAAGAAGCGCGACGTCTCGGCCTGGTGGAAGCAGATCGAGGAGTGGCGCGCGGTCAAGTGCCTGACCTACAAGGCCTCGACCTCGACCATCAAGCCGCAATACGCCATCGAGCGGCTCGAGGCGCTGACCCGGGGCATGGACCGCTACGTCACCACCGAGGTCGGCCAGCACCAGATGTGGGCGGCCCAGTTCATGGGCTTCGACGAGCCCAACCGCTGGATGACCTCGGGCGGGCTGGGCACCATGGGCTACGGCACGCCCGCCTCGATCGGCGTGCAGGTCGCCCACCCCGAATCGCTGGTCATCAACGTGGCGGGCGAGGCCTCGTGGCTGATGAACATGCAGGAGATGGGCACCGCGGTGCAGTACCGCCTGCCGGTCAAGCAGTTCATCCTGAACAACGAGCGGCTGGGCATGGTGCGCCAGTGGCAGCAGCTGCTGCATGGCGAGCGCTACTCGCACTCCTGGTCCGAGGCCCTGCCCGACTTCGTGAAGCTGGCCGAGGCCTTCGGCTGCAAGGGCATCAAGTGTGACGACCCGGCCGATCTCGACGACGCGATCCGCGAGATGCTGGCCTATGACGGGCCGGTCATCTTCGACTGCGTCGTCGAGAAGCACGAGAACTGCTTCCCGATGATCCCCTCGGGCAAGGCGCACAACGAGATGCTGCTCGGCGAGGCCTCGACCGAGGGCGCGATCGGGTCGTCCGGGGCGGTGCTGGTCTGAGGGCCGCCATGCGGCCCGGTGCGATGGAGATCGGTGGCGAAAGATGGCCGACGAGACGCTGACATCCGGCCTTGCCGCGCCCGCACAGCGCAAGCGGGCGCTGCCGGTGCTCTATTTCAGCTACGGCATGACCAAGTGCGGCTCGACGCTGGCCTTCGAGATGGTCCGCACGATCCTCGAGCAGGCGGGCTTCGCGCAGCCCCGCCTCGGGGCCGGGGCGGTTGCCGACTGGTCAGCGATCAACTTCGCGGAAGGGCTGGGGCCCGAGCGTGTCGCGGCCCTGCGCCGCGAGGCCGAGGCGATCGGCCACCCGGTCGTCGTCAAGCTGCATGGCGGCTGCACGCGTGCCGCGGCGACGCTGCTGCGCGATGGCGTGGCGAAGGCGCATGCGGTCTACCGCGACCCCCGCGACATGGCGCTCTCGCTCATGGATGCGGGGGCCCGCGCGCGCGAGAACGACCGCCCCGCCTTCGCCGAGATCGCGACCCTCGACGACGCGCTCGCGGCCACGCGGCGTCAGCACAGGACGCTGTGCACCTGGCTCCGGCACATCATGGTCGCGCCGCTCTGCTATGACGACGTGGCCTTCGACCCGGTGCGCATGATCCGGCGCCTCGCGCTCCAGATCGGCGTGCCGGCCGAGCCCGAGCGGGTGCTTGAGACGATCGAGCGCGAGCGCTTCACCCAGCGCAACAAAGCGGTGCGCGCCCGGCATGAGACCGAGCTTGGCGCAGAGGACAGCATGCGGATCGCGGCCGAATTCGGGCCCCTCACCGCCCTGTCGATCGACGCCCGCGTCTCGCCCCTCGACCCCGGCGCGAGCGGTTACATGGAGTGGCGCCGCGCGCTGGCGCGGGCGGCGCGCGAACATATCGCACCCCCGGCCTGACGGGGGGGCACACGGCCGCGCGGCGTCCTGTCGTGGCGGACGCGGATGCGGATATCCCGCCACCCTCGGGTGGCAAGCGACGGAGCGAACGGCACATGAGCCCGATGACCCTGAAACCCGGATCGAGCGCGCAGAGCGCCTACAACCTCCGCTCGACCCTGCCCGAGAGCCACGAGCGCCACACCCTCAGCGTGCTGGTCGACAACGAGCCGGGCGTCCTCGCCCGCGTCATCGGCCTGTTCTCGGGCCGCGGCTACAACATCGAGAGCCTGACCGTGGCCGAGACCGACCACGCCTCGCACCTCTCGCGCATCACCATCGTGACCACTGGCACGCCGCAGGTGATCGACCAGATCCACGCCCAGCTTGAGCGCATGGTGCCGGTTCACGGCGTCACCGACCTCACCGTCCTGGGCGCGCATATCGAGCGCGAGCTCGCCCTCGTGAAGGTCGCCTCGACCGGCGAGAAGCGGGTCGAGGCGCTGCGTATGGCGGACCTGATGCAGGCCCGCTGCGTCGACGTGACCCTCGAGAGCTTCGTCTTCGAGATCGCCCAGACCTCGGACCAGATCGATGCCTTCATCGAGCTGATGCGCCCGCTGGGTTTGCTCGAGGTCGCGCGCACCGGCGTCGCGGCCGTCATGCGCGGCAAGGAACCGATGGAATGAAACCGACCGCCGCCCTTCTCGTGCTAGGTCTCGGCGTGCTCGCCGGCTGCGCCTCGGATGGCGACCGGGCGGGCGGCGGCGCCAACGAAGCCACCGCAGGGGCCGCGGGCGCAACCGGCGCCGCGACAGAGGACACGGCCGGGGGGACAGCAACCGGGGGTGCCGGCAGCGCCGTGCCCCGGCCCGGCTCCTCGCTGCCGACGCCGCAGTCCGGCGCGCAGGCGAACCCGGGCGGGCTGCAGCGTCCGGTCGATTCCGACGACGTGCGCGACATCTACCTCGCCTTCGAGGGAAGCCCCGGCAGCACCATCTCCGTGGTCTTCGCGATCGACCGCAACGCGGACGGTACCGCCACGGGCGAGCCCGCGCTGCGCCTGAGCCCCGAGAACGGCGAGTGCAACCCGCAGGAGATGCGAAGCTACAACTTCGCCCCCGACAGCACCCCGGTCTTCGGCATCGCCCAGGCGCGCCGCGGCGTCACGCCGACCGAACTGCCCCGCTATCTCGCGGCAAGCGTCACCGAGGCGATGCTGAGCCGCGGCCTCGCCGCCACCCAGGAAGAAACGCTGCCGCAGAACGTCTGCACCCGCAAACTCTGGGAGGCCCTGGTCGCCGCCCAGCGCGCGCGCGTCGAGGCGGCTGGACAAGGCTAGACCCATCAACTAACCAGCCGCCGGGACGAAATGCCGGCGGCGGCCCCGCCATGCGGCGACCCGAACGACCGGGCCTGCCGCGACCATGAGGAAAGGACGAGAGGGACATGCGCGTCTATTACGATCGCGACTGCGACATCAATCTGATCAAGGACAAGAAGGTGGCCATCGTCGGCTATGGCAGCCAGGGCCACGCGCATGCGCTGAACCTTCGCGACTCGGGGGCCAAGAACCTCGCGGTGGCGCTGCGCCCCGGCTCGGCGTCGGCCAAGAAGGCCGAGGCCGAGGGCCTGACGGTGAAGTCGATCGCCGATGCGGCGGCCTGGGCCGACCTCATCATGATGTGCATGCCTGACGAGCTGCAGGCCGAGACCTACTACGCGCACATCCACGACAACCTGCGCGAGGGCGCGGCGATCGCCTTCGCCCATGGCCTCAACATCCACTTCAAGCTGATCGAGCCGAAGGCCGGCGTCGACGTGCTGATGATGGCGCCCAAGGGCCCCGGCCACACCGTGCGCGGCGAGTTCGTCAAGGGCGGCGGCGTGCCCTGCCTCGTCGCGGTCGACAACGACGCCTCGGGCCGCGCGCTCGAGATCGGCCTGTCCTACTGCTCGGCCATCGGTGGCGGGCGCTCGGGCATCATCGAGACCAACTTCAAGGAAGAGTGCGAGACCGACCTCTTCGGCGAGCAGGCGGTGCTCTGCGGCGGCCTGGTCGAGCTCATCCGCATGGGCTTCGAGACCCTGGTCGAGGCCGGCTACGCCCCCGAGATGGCCTATTTCGAGTGCCTCCACGAGGTGAAGCTGATCGTCGACCTGATCTACGAGGGCGGCATCGCGAACATGAACTACTCGATCTCGAACACCGCCGAGTACGGCGAGTACGTCTCGGGTCCGCGCATCCTGCCCTACGACGAGACCAAGGCCCGCATGAAGGCCGTGCTCGACGACATCCAGCAGGGTCGCTTCGTCCGCGACTGGATGCTCGAATGCAAGGCCGGCCAGCCGTCGTTCAAGGCCATCCGCCGCAACAACGACGCCCACCAGATCGAGCAGATCGGCGAGAAGCTGCGCGGCATGATGCCGTGGATCGCGGCCAACAAGATGGTCGACAAGTCGAAGAACTGAGCGGCCAGGGTCGGGGACGTCCACGCATGGAAGGGGTCGCAGCCATCGATGGCCTGCGCCTCTGGCTGGGCGTCGCCGGCACCGTCGCCTTTGCGGTCACCGCGGTGATCGCCGTCGCGCCGAGGGGGGTCGACCTCTTCGGCGTCGTCGTTCTGGGGGTCATTACCGCCGTCGGCGGCGGCACGCTGCGCGACCTCATCATCGGCGCACCCGTGTTCTGGACCGTTGATCAGACCCTGGTCTGGGTCGCGATTGGGGCGAGCCTGCTCGCCTTCGCCGCCCAGCCGCTGTTCCAGCGCCGCTCGCTGTTTCTTGCCCTGCTCTATCTCGACGGCCTCGGCGCGGCGGTATTCGGCATCCAGGCGGTCACCAAGGTCTGGGCGCTCGACATCGGCCGCCCGCTCGCTCCCATCGTCCTCGGCGTCGTGACTGCCGTCGGCGGCGGCATCCTGCGCGACATGCTCGCTGGCCGGCCCTCGCTGCTGATGACGCGCGAGCTCTACGCCGTGCCGGTCCTGACCGGCTGCACGCTCTATGTCGCGGCGCTGTCGCTGTGGCCCGCGCATGGCACCGAGGCGGCGGTGTTTGCGGCCTGCCTCATCTTCGCGATCCGCGCGGCCGCAATCCGGTGGAAGCTGGTGATGCCCCGGATCCTCGTGACCCGCACGCATCCCGACGCCTGAACGCGGCCCCTCAGAACCGCACGAAGCGCCCCAGCCGCAGCGCCATCACCAGCATTCCCCAGAACAGCGCCCCCAGCCCGTGCGCCGCCAGCGTCGCGGGGCCGCGGAAGCTCACGAGCGCAAGCATTCGCGCGGGACCAGGTGGCAGGTCGATCTCGAGCGTCCACGGAGGGCCGCCGGCCAGTGCCTCGAAATAGAGCGTGGTGGCCGCCGGCGCGACCTAGGCGAACAGCCAGAAGCCGAGGCAGGCAATCGCGATGCGCCCCGCGATCCCGCGGCCGCGGGCAACGCGCCGCACCGCCAGCAACGTGCCGGCCACCAGCAGCGCCAGCAGCACCAGCAGCCCTGCGGCCTGTTCCAGCCCCAGCGAAAAGAACGGGTCCCCACCATACATGGTCGCCTGATAGCGCAGCCCGTATCCCGCCGCCAGTCCAAAGGGTTGACGCCGGTCGACACGCGCAAGCCCGCGCGTGCTATACTGTTACGTCGCGCCTTCGGGCGCGGGATGGCGAGGGGAGGATACCGCATGCTGGGCATCGGCGACCGCAGCTACCGTCTGCTCGCGCCGGGGGACATTCCGGCCGCGCGCGCGCATCTCGAGGCCTTCGACACCGAGGACCTCTTCCATCACTTCCACCAGTTCATGGAGCCCGAGCATTTCGACGCCTGGGCCGAGCGCGCGCTCGGCCACGACCTGGTCGGCTGCTTCGAGAAGGGCCGGCTCGTTGGCATGGCCGAGATCGCCTATGACGGCCCCGAATCCGAAATCGCGCTCAGCGTCGATCCCGCCCGACGCCGCCATGGCATCGGCACCCAGCTGTTCGAACGCGCCTGCGCCCGCGCCCGCAGCCGCGGCGCCCTGCGCGCGGCGGTGCTGATCGCGCGCGGCGACCGGCCGATGATCGACCTCGCCGTGCGCCATGACGGCTTCACCGCCTACAAGCGCGGCGAGTCGCTGATCATGCCGGGTGTCCGGCACTCGCTGCTGACCTGGCTGATCTTCGACCTCGAGCACATGCCGCCCACGGACCTCTTCGGCAGGGCGGTGCGCAGCGTGCGCGTGGCGCTCGGGCTCGACAAGGATCGCAGCACCGCGGATCTGCGCAGCCGCGATTGACGCGCCCCCTTCCGCCTGCTCACCTGCGCCCATCGGCAGGGCCGGACGAGGAGAGGGCACGGGCATGGCACCAGGCATCGACGGCATCGCGGGACAGTCGGTCCTGATCATCGGCGGCAGTTCGGGCATCGGCCTCGCGGCCGCGCGCACCTTCGACGCCGCGGGCGCCCGGGTCACCATCGTCGGCCGCTCGGCCGAGCGGGGCGCTGCGGCCCGCGCCGAGCTTGGCGCCGGCGCAACCTTCCGCGCCTGCGACGCCGCCGAGCCCGCGTCGCTCGAGCGGATGGTGGCCGACACCCTCGCCGCCCATGGCCGGATCGACACGCTCATGGTCTCGCCCGGCACCACCCGCCTGCCCGAGCTCCTGTTCCGCCAGAGCCTCGAGGACATCCGCACCAGCCTGATCAAGGATCTCGCCCCGGTCCTGCTGAGCTGCCGCGCGGTGCTGCCGGCGATGATGGCGCAGGGCGCGGGATGCATAATCAACGTGGCCTCGGACGCCGGCAAGATCGCCACCCCAGGCGAGAGCGTGATCGGCGCCAACATGGCCGCGGTGATCCAGTTCACCCGCGGCCTCGCGATCGAGGGCAAGCGCAATGGCATCCGCGCCAATGTCATCACCCCCTCGCTGGTCGAGGGCACGCCGCTGACCGAGCGGCTGATGGCCGAGGGCACCTTCCCCGCGAAGCTCTTCGCCAAGGCTCGCCAACTGGCCCATCTTGGCCCGACGACGCCCGAGGACCTCGCGTCGCTTGCCCTGTTCCTCGCGGGCCCGGGGGCCGCGCGCATCACCGGACAGGCGATCTCGGTCAATGGCGGGATCAGCGCGGCCTGACGCGCGTGCGCCCGCCGGCGGCGCCAACGTCGCTTTTCCAATCGACAGCACGGCTCCAAGCGGCTAGAACCGCGCCCGATCGCGGGCGGCCCGCAACGGCGCGCCCACCTGAGAACTCGACGGAGACTGTCCGACCATGGAGAATGTCGTTCTCGTCATCCACCTGATCCTCGCGCTGTGCCTGATCGGGGTGGTGCTGTTGCAGCGGTCCGAGGGCGGCGCCCTCGGCATCGGCGGCGGCGGCGGCGGGCTGGTGTCCGCGCGCGGCGCGACCACGGCGCTTTCCAAGATCACCTGGTTCCTGGCCATTGGCTTCATCACCACGTCGATCACCCTCACGATCCTCTCGGGCGGCGGCCGCGACACCGGCTCGGTGCTCGACCAGTTCATCGAGGAAGGCGAAGGCGCGATCCCGCTGCCCGACCTGCCAGCGCCGGCCGAGGATGGCGACGCGCTGCTGCCGCCGCTCACGCCGCCCGCCGCGGGCGAGGGTGAAGGCGCCGCGACCGGCGCCACCGCGCCGCAGACCCCGCCGGCCGCGCAGTGACCGAAGCTCCGCCGTCCGGTGACAACGCCGGGCAGGCGGAGACGGGCCGGGCGCCGCCGCCCGCCCGCATTGCCATCTGGCTCGACGGCGCGTTCCGCGCCCTGCTCGACCGCGCCGCGCGCACCCCGGTGCGCGCGGCGCTGACCGTTCTGCTGGTGGCGCTCGCCGTCGCCCTGCCCGGCCTCGAGACCCTTCCCGTCACCGACCGCGACGAAGCGCGCTTCGTCCAGGCCACCAAGCAGATGCTGGAGAGCGGCGACCTCGTCGACATCCGCTTCCAGGACGAGCCGCGCTGGAAGAAGCCCGTCGGCATATACTGGCTCCAGGCGCTGTCGGCCGGCGCGCTGGGCGGCCCCGAGGCGCCCGCCTGGGCCTACCGCATCCCCTCGGCCCTCGCGCTCGTGCTTGGGGCGCTCGCCACGCTCTGGGCGGCCTGGCCGCTCGTCGGCGCGCGCGCGGCGGTCGTCGCGGGCATCGCGCTGCCGACCGCCCTGCTCGCCACCGTCGAGGGCCACATCGCCAAGACGGATGCGGCCCTGATGCTCAGCGCGGTCCTCGTCTTCGGCGCGCTGGCGCGCGCGCTTGCCGGGAAGGCCGGGCGCTTCACCTGGCTCGCCTTCTGGCTCGCCATGGCCGGCGCGATCCTGCTCAAGGGCCCGGTGGTGCCGGCGATCGCCCTCCTCGCGGTGCTGGGCGTCTGGCTCGGGCTGCTGCGCCTGCCGCGCATCCGCCCCTTGCGGCCGCTGCTGGGGCTCGCGCTGACGATTGCGCTGGTCGCGCCCTGGCTGGTTGCGATCTGGGTGGTGTCCGAGGGACGCTTCTTCGCCGAATCGGTGGGCGAGGACCTGATCGCCAAGGTCCAGTCGGGCCAAGAGTCCCACGGCGCGCCGCCGGGGCTCTATTTCCTGCTGGTCTGGGTGACGTTCTGGCCATGGGCGGTGTTCCTGCCGCTGGCCGCGCGTCGGCTCTGGGCGGCCCGGCGCGAGGTCGCCGCTGCTACCGCCCTCGCCTGGGTCGTGCCCTTCTGGCTGGTGCTCGAGGCCGTGCCGACCAAGCTGCCGCACTACGTGCTGCCGCTCTACCCGGTGCTCGCCATCGCCGTCGCGGCCGCGCTGACCGGGGACGGCCCGGTGTCGCCAGGCCGCTGGCCCGCGCGCCTCTCGGCGGCGTTCACCGCGACGCCCGCACTGGTCCTCGCGCTCGCCGTCGTCGTCCTGCCCCTCGCGGTCGAGGGGCGCGTCATCTGGCCCGCGCTCACGCTGGGCCTTGCCGGCGCGGCCTTCGGGCTGGTCGGCGCCGTGGCCGCGCTGCGCGGCCTCAGGCTGGGCCAGGCGGCTGCGGGCGTTCTGGCGGCACTGGCGCTTTATCCGGCGGCGCTGCACTTCGCCCTGCCGGCCATGACCACGGCCTTTCCCTCGCCGCGGATGGCGGCGCTCGCCGCGCGCTTTTCGCCCTGCGCCTCGGGCCCGCTGATGTCGCTCGGGTATCGCGAGCCGAGCCTCGTCTTCCTCACCGAGACCGCGACCATGCTCGGGCCCCCGGACGCGATCGCGGCCCGGCTGGCCGCCGACCCCGGCGCGATGGTGCTGGTCGAGGACCGTTGGCGCCCGACGCTGGACAAGCTTCTGGGCGACCAGGCTCCCGCCCTCGTCGAGCGCGCCGCGATCGGCTACTTCAACTACAACCGAGGCAAGCCCGAGACCGCGCGCCTGCTCACCCGGGACGACCCGCGCTGGCAGCCCTGCGCGGCGCGGCAATAGCCCGCTTGGCCCGCCCGCGCGCATCCTCTATGGTCGCGCCGGCCGGGGGAGCCATGCAAGCCAGGGAGGGGGGATGACCGACACGCCGCGTTTCACCGTCGTCGCCCCCATGCTCAACGAGGCCGACAACGTCGAGCAGATGGCGCGCGAGATCGCCGACGCCTGTGCGGCGCTGGGCCCCTTCGAGGCGATCTTCGTCAATGACGGCTCGACCGACGCCACCGCCCGGCGCATCGCCGAACTGCGCGGCGAGTTTCCCTGGCTGCGCGAGGTCCGCCACGCCGCGCCCTGCGGCCAGTCGGCCGCGGTGCGCTCGGGCGTCATCGCCGCCCATGCACCGGTGATCTGCACCATCGACGGTGACGGCCAGAACCCGCCGGCCGAGATCCCGCGCCTGGTCGCTCCCCTGCTCGACGGCCGCGCGCGGCTGGGGCTGGTCGCGGGCCAGCGCGTCGCCCGCCAGGACAGCAAGCGAAAGCGCTTCGGCTCGATCCTCGCCAACCGCCTGCGCGCCCATGTCCTGCGCGACGACACGCGCGACACCGGCTGCGGGCTCAAGGCCTTCCGGCGCGAGGTGTTCCTCAGCCTGCCTTTCTTCGATCACATGCACCGCTACCTGCCCGCGCTGGTCAAGCGCGAGGGCTGGGAGATCGAGCTCATCGACGTGAGCCACCGCGCCCGCGCCGCGGGCAGCTCGAAATACACCAATCTCGGGCGGCTGATGGTCAGCTTCATGGACCTCGTCGGCGTGTGGTGGCTGCTGCGCCGCCGCCGTCTGCCGGTGGTGACGCACGAGGATCCCTGATGCAGGTGCTGATGTCCGCGCTCGGCGCCCAGACCCAGGCCGAGTTCATCTGGATCCTCGTCGGCCTCGGCGGCCAGATCCTCTTCATGATGCGCTTCCTCGTCCAGTGGATCGCGTCCGAGAAGGCGCGCCGCTCGGTCATGCCGGTGGCGTTCTGGTGGTTCTCGATCGGGGGTGCGGCGATCCTGCTGGCCTATGCCATCTACCGCATGGATCCGGTCTTCATCCTCGGCCAGTCGCTGGGCTTCGTGATCTACGCGCGGAACCTCTGGCTGATCCAGGCCGAGCGCAGGCGCGACCCGCAGCCGTGACGGGCCGGGCTCACTGCGGCGCCCCGTTGTCGTCGACGATCCCCACGCCCACCAGGATATCCCGCCCCGCGATCCACGGGTCGTCGTTCAGCATCGAGTTGTAGCCAACGCTGTAGAGCGCGCGCATGTAGTCGGGATCGAACAGCTCGCGCTCCACCAGCCCCAGGTTCGGCGGCACCGCCGTGAACTGCGACGCGAATCCCTCGCGTCGGGCCATTTCCGCCAGCAGGACCGCATTGTCGGCCGCGTTCGAGCGAATGAGCGTCGAGACCGCCCGCTGCGCCAGCTCTAGCAGCCCAAGCTCAACGAGCTGGTAGTCCGGCGAGAGGTTGGCGTTGCGGATCACGTAGATCGTGCCCGCCCGCATCGCCGCCGACGTCTCGTCGCGCAGCGAGCCGTGACGCGTCGCGCTGGCATAGAGGAAGAACTGCCGCGTCACGCCGCCATCGACATGGATCTGCGAATACCGCCTCCCGGCCGCCTCGACCTCGAACGAGACCGGCGGCAGCAGGCCCGGGATCGCGGCCGAGGCGCGCAGGATGTCACGGATCAGCGCCGGCGCGCCCGGATGCCCCGAGGCCGCGATCGCACCGACATTCCACGTCACCGGGCGCTGGGCGTCGAGATTGGTCGTGCCGATCCAGAGGCGCCGCCCGCGCATGTGCTCGCGCCCGATCTCGGCGACCAGCTCGGCCGTGAAGAGCTCCTCGAGCGTCTCCTGCATGGTCGTCGTGTCGGAGGCCGCAAGCCCGCTGAACAGGCCAAAGAAGGGCTTGAACTTGACCTGCCTGCGCTGGCTGATGCGGTCCAGCACCTCGCGCAGTGTCGCGTCGTATTCGGGACCGAGGAACGCGAAGGGCGCGATCAGCGCGCCGATCGAGATGCCGGTGACCAGCGTGAACTCGGGGCGTCCGCCCTTTTCGTCCCACGCATCCAGCAGGCCCGCGCCGTAGGCCCCGTCCGACCCGCCGCCCGACAGCACCAGGACGTCCAGCACCCCGCCATTGGGCGCGCGTCCTTCCTCGGCCGTGCGCCGCGCGATCTGCTCGCGCCAGACCGCGGCACTTTGCGCCAGCGCCTCCGGTGGCAGGTCGCCCCACTGCCAGATCGAGCCGTCATAGCCGGGGATCACCGCGTCGTTGGCCAGCGCCTCGGGCAGCCCCGGAAGCTCGCGTTTGGCAGTGCAGCCCGCCAGCAGCGCCAGTGCCAGCACGATGCCGATCACGCCCCGCATGTCCCCTCCCCGACGGCGGTCCGCCGCCGGCGCGGACCGGCACGATGATACCCGCCGGGCGCACCTGCGGGAACCCGGCCACATTCGGCCGCCCGGATGCGTCTTATCGGGTACAAATGCGGTCGGGGCGCCTTGCTGCCCTCGGACGAATCCCGTATACGTCAAACCCCGTAGTACGACATAAAGCGGCCCTTCGGGGGCCCGACACAACATCTACGGGGTCCCGGGCATGGCGCGATTCATCTTCATCACCGGCGGCGTTGTTTCGTCGCTCGGCAAGGGTCTGGCTTCGGCGGCGCTGGGCGCGCTGTTGCAGGCGCGCGGCTACACGGTGCGGCTGCGCAAGCTCGACCCGTATCTGAACGTCGACCCGGGCACGATGTCGCCCTTCGAGCATGGCGAGGTCTTCGTCACCGACGACGGGGCCGAGACCGACCTCGACCTCGGCCATTACGAGCGCTTCACCGGCGTGGCCGCGCGGCGCACCGATTCGATCTCGTCGGGCCGCATCTACCAGAACGTGCTCGACCGCGAGCGGCGTGGCGACTACCTCGGCAAGACCATCCAGGTCATTCCGCACGTCACCAACGAGATCAAGGACTTCATCCGGATCGGCGAGGACGAGGCCGACTTCATGCTGTGCGAGATCGGCGGCACCGTCGGCGATATCGAGGGCCTGCCCTTCTTCGAGGCGATCCGCCAGTTCGCGCAGGAAAAGCCGCGCGGCCAGTGCATCTTCATGCACCTCACGCTCCTGCCCTACCTCGCCGCCTCGGGCGAGCTGAAGACCAAGCCGACCCAGCACTCGGTCAAGGAGCTGCGCGCCATCGGCATCGCGCCCGACGTGCTGGTCTGCCGCACCGAGCACCCGATCCCCGAGACCGAGCGCGCCAAGATCGCCCTCTTCTGCAACGTGCGGCCCGAGGCGGTGATCCCCGCCATGGACCTCGCCTCGATCTACGAGGCGCCGCTCGCCTACCACGCGGTCGGGCTCGATCAGGCGGTGCTCGACGCCTTCGGCATCCAGCCGGCGCCGCGCCCCAACCTCGCCACTTGGCAGGACGTGGTCGAGCGCATCCACCACCCCGACGGCGAGGTGCGCATCGCGGTGGTCGGCAAGTACACCCGCCTCGAGGACGCCTACAAGTCGATCGCCGAGGCGCTGACCCATGGCGGCATCGCCAACCGCGTGAAGGTCCGCGCCGAGTGGATCGACAGCGAGATCTTCGAGCGCGAGGACCCCACCCCCTGGCTCGAGGGCTTCCACGGCATCCTCGTCCCCGGCGGTTTCGGCGAGCGCGGGACCGAGGGCAAGATCCGCGCGGCCCAGTTCGCGCGCGAGCGCAGCGTGCCCTATCTGGGCATCTGCCTCGGCATGCAGATGGCGGTGATCGAGGCGGCGCGGAACCTCGCAGGGCTATCGACCGCGGGCTCCGAGGAGTTCGACCACGAGGCCGGGCACAAGCGCTTCGAGCCGGTGGTCTACCACCTCAAGGAATGGGTCGAGGGCAACCGCACCATCAAGCGCGAGGTCACCGACCAGAAGGGCGGCACCATGCGGCTGGGCGCCTACAACGCCACGCTGGGCGATGGCTCGAAGGTCGCCGACATCTACGGCACCCGCGCCATCTCGGAACGCCACCGCCACCGCTACGAGGTCGACATCAAGTACCGCGAGAAGCTCGAGGCTTCGGGCCTCAAGTTCTGCGGCATGTCTCCCGACGGCCGCCTGCCCGAGATCGTTGAATTCGAGGGTCACCCGTGGTTCATTGGCGTCCAGTTCCACCCGGAACTGAAGTCGAAACCATTTGAGCCCCACCCGCTGTTTGCGGATTTCGTCAAGGCCGCGGTGGAGCAGTCGAGGTTGGTTTAATGCCAAGTTTTGAAGAGCTATTTTTGACCGAAAATCCAAAATATACTATTTCCGAAGACAATAGTATTTTAGAAAATTTGTGGGAAGACGAATCAATATCTTGCGCTATCCCAGAAGATCGGGAGAATTTTTTTAAGGCGCTGTTGGAGGTTCGATATCCGACACAGCTCTCAGCGCTGCTTCACCCGAGAGCAAATAGTGTAGAGATAATATTCACGGCCTATAAGCATGGACAGACCTATATTGGCAGAAAATTTAAATTCTGTTTTGAGGGAAAATAATATAACTGTGAATTCAGGAGCCCAAGCGAGCATTTACTTCTGATTGCACAGGCCGTCCAGCTTCAACGCCCTGCATCAGACACTGACTTCAGAAACTTAAGAAGCTTCAACTCATACACGAGAGCGAAAGCCAGAGACTTTCCCGATCTGGAGAAAGTATTTTATCCAGTGAACTTTTGGATTGAAGGCTTCGATGGCGACGAGGAAGATCTTGTATATATCTGCAAACATTTAAATTTTTATATGGAATTATTCGACACAAGAACGCCAACAATTATTTTTCATTATAAAAGCCCGGAAAACGAACGAATAAAGCAGCTCCGATTTCCATTTGATAATTTTCCAAGTGAAATAAGGGCGATATCAACAGATAATTTTTTACTTCAAACGATGGAGAGCGCGAGAATTGGGTTTCCGTCTCAGCGCTTCATAAGATATTATCAAGTACTTGAGTATGTCACCTTTTATTTCATCAAAGGAGACATACAAAGGCGCCTGACGCGTGCAATTAGTGCGCCCGACGCATTTAACAATCCGACGAAACTGGTAAATTATGCGATTGATGTCCTTTCCGAAGACAAGATAAGCGATAATGAAAAATTTACTCATATGATAAATGAGCTTGTCGACCCGCAAATAATTTGGAGTTACATTGAAAACAATAGGGATTTATTTTGTTGTGATACCGAGTTCGATGGTGGATTCGTTTTTAGCTCCATCTGTAGACCAAATTGGACAATCGATGACTTTAAGAGTTCATGGATTCCGAAGCTACCAGATTCCCTGAGGCGAATGAGGAACGCGCTGGTGCACGGGAGAGAAGCGAGAACCTCCCGGGTCATTACTGGCACTAGGGAGAATGAAGAAAAGATTTCTCGCTACCTGGGGATTATGCATTTGCTTGCCCTTCAATGTGCCGCATATCGTGTATACTGATTATAAATATACTTAATACTTACTCATAACATTATTGTTGATTTTAAATGATTAATTCGTTGTAATTATTTAAATTTCACGCAATGGAGCCGGCTGAGACCTTTTGCAAGCTAGGCAACGATAATTCGGATCCGTCACGGCACTTTTTTCGCGTCGCGGCAAAGGCCCTCACGCGGATCATCTGCCATCACCTCCTACTCGTCCATGTAGTGGAAGTTGTCATCGACATGGACCGTCCACTGCTCATTCATTGGGCAACTCTCCCTCACGCGCCCCATCCAGAGCGCTGTCCAGAACGCCATCCAGCGCCCCTGCCAGCGCCGCCGCCGCCTCGTCGTACGCGGCCTCCAGCCGGGCATTCGTGCCGCGCGCGCCCGCGACCACCCTGCCCGCCCAGTCCAGGTACTCGCGCTTGCGCGCGACGTTCCAGCCCGCGGGGGGCGAGGCCAGGATCGCGCGCAGGTTCGAGGTCTTGTCCGCCAGCTTGATCATCTTCGCGCGGGGCGACTTGGCGGGCGCGTGCTCGACCTGCAGCCGCTTGCGCTCGGCCTTTTCCAGCGACTTGTCGTCCGTCACCTCGGCCACCAGGTCGGCCACGTCGCGGTTGAACGCCGCCTCGATCTGCGCATGGCTCACCCCCGCATCCTCGATCGCGTCGTGCAGCAGCGCCGCCGCGATCAGGTTGGGGTCGCCGCCGTCGGTCGCCTCGGCCACCAGCGCCGCGACCTCGGTCAGGTGGTTCACATAGGGCTCGGCCCTTTCGCCCTTGCGGCGCTGATCGGCATGCCAGACCGCGGCCTGGTGGCAGGCCCTGGCGACAAGCGTGATGGTGGTCACGAGAGGGTCTCCTTTCTCGCGGGCCGGGTCCTGCGGCGGACCGGCGGCCCTGGCAGGTTGATGATGTCTGGGAACGCTCCGAGTATGCGCACGCGCGGCGAGGGGCGCAAGCCGCCCGCGGCGTTGCCACGCCCGCCACCGGCCCGCGGGGCCTGCGAGAATACGTGAGCGGCATTTGCATTATCGTTTGAATTCAATGTTCTAATATCACTTTCACGCGTGAAAGCCGCGCTGCGACTTCGCTACGCCTGCCGGCGGATCTCGGATATACTGGGTCTGATCCGCGGCCCCGAAGCCCAGGGAGGAGACCACCGATGACGATCCGCTACATGGTCGGCACCAGCGAGTCCAACCGCTGCCTCAGCGTCACCGTCGAGGCCGAGGACGCCCTGATCGCCGCCCTCAAGGTCAAGCACGAATACCCCGGCGCGATGATCACCTATGTCCGCAAGGCCAACGCCCGCGGCGACCTGCGCCACCCCCACCCCGACGTCGCCGAGGTCGACGCCTGAGCAGCCCCGCCCGCGGCAGCCCTCAATTGCGCTCGAGCGCCAGCTCGCGCAGCGCGTCCAGCGGCACGACCTCCAACGCCTTGCGGTGGGTCGCCACCAGCGAGACCCGCGGCGCCATCCCGGCGCGATAGGCCTCGAGAAACCGCGCCGCGCACAGGCACCAGCGGTCCCCCGGCTTGAGCCCGGCAAAGCCGAATTCCGGCCGCGGCGTCGACAGGTCGTTCCCCCGCGCCTTCGAGAAGGCCAGGAATTCCGCCGTCATCACCGCGCAGACGGTGTGCGAGCCGTGGTCGGCCGCGCTGGTATCGCAGCAGCCGTTGCGGAAGAACCCCGTCAGCGGCCGCACCGAGCAGGGTTCGAGCTCGTCACCCAGCACGTTGACCGACGCGTCGATCTCCACGGGCATCATGCATGTCCTCCCTCGCGCCACGATGTCGTCCGAGGGTAGCGCAGCCGCCGCCACGCTCAAGCCTCCGTCTTGCCGGGCAGGCACCGCGTCCCCATACTCTGGATGACGCTTGCATCCGAAGGGAGCCACAGACATGCGCCTCACCCGCCGCCCCGTCCTCGCCGCGCTCGGCGCCCTCGCAGTCGCCGCCGCAACGGGGCCCGCCCTGGCCGAGGACGCCGCCGTCATCGACGCGCGGGTGAACCTCGCGCTCGAAAAGCTGTTCACCGAGGTGCCGGGCACCCGTGACCTGTCGCAGAAGGCCTTCGGCATCCTGGTGATGCCCGAGGTGGTGAAGGGCGGGTTCATCCTCGGCGGCTCGTATGGCGAGGGCGCCCTGCGCCTCAACGACGGCTCGGGCTACAAGAACACGGCCGAGTACTACTCGGTCGGCGCGGCCTCGCTGGGGCTTCAGGCCGGCATCCAGTCGTCGAGCCACGCGCTGTTCTTCCTCACCCAGGCCTCGCTCGACAAGTTCCGCCGAGCCGACGGATGGGAGGCCGGCGCCGACGCCGAGGTCACCTTCCCCTCGGCCGGCATGAACGTGGGAACCGACACCACGACCGCGCAGAAGCCGATCGTCGCCTTTGTCTTCGGACAAGACGGCCTGTTGCTCGGCGCGAGCCTCGAGGGCGCCAAGTACTCGCGCATCGTCCGCTGACGCCCCCGCCTCCGCGGGTGTGGGCCGCTCAGAGCGCCGCTTCGGCGGCCTCGCGGATCGCGCGGATGTTGCGGCCATAGACGGCGGTATCCGCGACCGAGCCGCCCTTGAAGACGCCCGATCCCGCGACGAGGACGTCGGCGCCCAGGGCCGAGCAGTTGCCCGCATTGTCGGGCACGACCCCGCCGTCGATCTCGATATGGATGTCGCGGTCGGCGGTCATCTCGGACAGGCGCGCGATCTTGGGCAGCACCGCCTCGATGAAGCCCTGCCCGCCGAAGCCCGGATTGACCGTCATCACGCAGACGAGGTCGATCTGGTCGAGCACGTGCTCGATCGCCTCGGCCGGTGTCGCCGGGTTGAGCGCGACCCCCGCCCTGCAACCTAGCGCCCGGATCGCCTGGAGGCTGCGGTGCAGATGCGGACCGGCCTCGACATGCACCGTCAGGATATCGGCGCCGGCCTTGGCGAAGGCCTCGAGGTATGGATCGCAGGGCGCGATCATCAGGTGCACGTCCATCACGCCCTTGATATGCGGGCGCAGCGCCGCGCAGACATTCGGGCCGATGGTCAGGTTCGGCACGAAATGCCCGTCCATGACATCGACATGCACCCAGTCGGCGCCCTCGGCCTCGATCGCCCGGCATTCCGCACCCAGGTTCGCGAAATCGGCCGACAGGATCGACGGCGCGATCTTGATGCGGCGGTCGAAGGATTCGTAGGGCATGGCGCGGCTCCTGGCGGTCTGGGGTCGGCGCTTCCTTAGCGGATAGCCGGGCTGCGGAAAAGCCCCGCAAGATTGCGCTTCTGGCCGGGCGCTCAGGCGTGCGCGGCAAGCGCCTTGAACAGCCGCGCGTCGCGGCGCGACAGCAGCAGGTATTCCGGGTGCCATTGCACGCCGATGACCAGCCGCGGCCCCTCCTCGGACTCGATCGCCTGGACGACGCCCGCCTCGTCCCACGCGACCGCGGCGAGGCCCTGCCCCAGGCTGTCGACCGACTGGCGGTGAAGTGCGTTCACCCGGCTCGGCATGTCGCCGAGAATGTGCGACAGCCGCGAATTCGGCGCGATATGCACCAGCTTGCGCGGCAGCGGGGTGTTGAGGCGGCGCGCGCCGGGATAGCTGTCGTAGATGTCCTCGTGCAGCGTGCCCCCGCGCGCGACATTGATGAGTTGCGCGCCGCGGCAGACGCCCAGGATCGGCAGTCGCCGGCTCTCGGCCTCCTCGATGAGCGCAAGCTCGAGCCGGTCGCGCGCGTCGTCGAAGCGCGAATGCGGGACCAGCTCGCCGCCATAGAGCTCGATGCCGACATCGTCGCCGCCGCCTATGATGAGCCCGTCGAGCCCCTTGAGGTTGCCGCGCGCACGCCCTGTCTCGATCCGGACGGCGACCGCCCCCGCCCGGTGCAGGCCCCAGCGGAAGAACGGGAAGACCCGCCATCCGGTGCGGGCCGACACCGATACGCCGATATGCGGGCGCCGCGTCACGCCGGCCTCAGTGCCGGCTGTGCAACGGCATCCGCATCATGGCAGGCTGGCACGCGCGGCGCCGCGGCGTCAGTGCTTGAGGCGACGGATGAGCGACGAGGTGTCCCAGCGCCCGCCGCCCATGTCCTGCACCTCGCCGTAGAACTGGTCGACCAGCGCGGTCACGGGCAGGCGCGCGCCATTGCGCTTGGCCTCGTCAAGGCAGATGCCGAGGTCCTTGCGCATCCAGTCCACGGCGAAACCGAACTCGAACTTGTCGTCCAGCATCGTCTCATAGCGGTTCGACATCTGCCACGAGCCGGCCGCCCCCTTCGAGATCACGTCGACAACCGCGCGCCCGTCGAGCCCGGCCATCTGCGCGAAGTTCAGGCCCTCGGCCAGGCCCTGGACGAGACCGGCGATGCAGATCTGGTTGACCATCTTGGTAAGCTGGCCGGCGCCGGGACCACCGAGTAGGCGGCAGGCGCGGGCATAGGCCATGATCACCGGCTCGGCGCGCGCGTAAGGCGCCTCCTCGCCGCCGCACATCACGGTGAGGGCGCCGTTCTCGGCTCCCGCCTGCCCGCCCGAGACCGGCGCGTCGATGAAGCCGATGCCCATCTTCGCCGCCTCGGCGTGCAACTCGCGCGCAACGTCCGCGCTGGCGGTGGTGTGATCGACCAGGACGCTGTCCTTCGACATCCCCGCGAGCGCGCCATCGGGCCCGAGCACCACCGAGCGCAGATCGTCGTCGTTGCCGACGCAGACCATGACGAACTCCGAGCCCTCGGCGGCCTCGCGCGGGGTCTGGGCGGCGCGCCCGCCATGCTTCTCGGCCCAGGCTTTGGCCTTGGCCGCGGTGCGGTTGAAGACCGCCACCTCATGGCCCTTCGCCGCTAGATGGCCCGCCATCGGAAAGCCCATCACGCCCAGTCCCAGAAAGCTCACCTTCGCCACTGTCTCTCTCCCGTGACCCGATCGGGCCATCCTTGAATCGGCTTGCTGTTGAACCTGCGCGATGCATCTGAAAGAAGGATCGCGCGGGCGGGGCGCAGGGTGGTCCGTGGCCGGGCCGCCGTCAAGTCCAACCGCCCGGGGGATTTCGGCAGATGAGAGCAGAGAAGGACGTGCGGCCCGAATGAACGCGATCCTGCGATGGCTGCTGCGTGGGCTCGCACTTGTCGCCGCGCTGGTCGGGCTCGGCGCGGCGCTGGGCGCATATCTCGTGACGCGCTCACTGCCCGACCCGAATGCGACCGTCAGCCTCGAGGGCCTGGATGCGCCGGTCAGCGTGATCCGAGATGCGAACGCGGTGCCCCATATCCGCGCGGCCAGCGCGCGGGACGCGGCCTTCGCGCTCGGCGTCGTCCACGCCCAGGACCGGCTGTGGCAGATGGAGGTGGCCCGCAGGGCGGCGCAGGGCCGGCTCTCGGCCATCCTCGGCGAGCGCACGGTCGCGCTCGACCGGCTGGTCAAGGTGCTCGACATCTACGGGCATGCGCGGCGCTCGGTCGACGAGCAGACGCCCGAGACGCAGGAAGCGCTCGCCGCCTACGCCGCCGGGGTCAACGCCTGGATCCGCCACGTCGACCGCGAGGCGCTGGGTCGCGGCGCGCCCGAGTTCTTCCTGTTCGGCGAGGAGGGGCTTTCCCCATGGACCGAGGCGGACTCGCTCGCGGTCCTGAAGATGATGGCCCTGCGCCTCTCGGCGGCGGCGCGCTCCGAGGTCCGGCGCGGGCGGTTCCTGCTGAGCCTGCCGCCCGAGCGGGTGCGCGACATCCTGCCTGACTATCCCGGCCCCGCGGTCACGACCCCGCCACGCTTCGCCGAACTCTTCGACGGCGCGAGGTTTGCCGGGCTCCCGGCACCCCGCCATGACGACCCGTTGCTGAGCCTGCTTGGGCCGGTCGACCGGCCCGAAAGCGCGGGCGCCTCGAATGTCTGGGCGGTGGATGGCAGCCGCTCTGCGACAGGCAAGCCGCTGCTGGCGTCCGACCCGCATCTTTGGCTCTCGGCGCCGTCGCTGTGGTATCTCGCCGACATCCAGGGCGGCGATCTCGCGGTCATCGGTGGCACCCTGCCGGGCACGCCGCTGGTCCTGATCGGCCGCAACCGCACGCTGGGCTGGGGGATGTCCACCACGACGGCCGACGACCAGGACCTTTACATCGAGCGGGTCAATCCCGACGACCCCGGCAGCTACCTTTCGCCGGATGGCTGGCAGCCCTTCTCCAGCCGGCGCATACGCATCGACGTGCGGGGCAGCGAGCCGATCGTCGAGACCGTGCTCGAAACCCGCAACGGACCTGTGCTCAGCCACGACATGCTGGGGGTCGACGCGATCACGCCCGAGGGTCATGTCGCGGCGTTGCGGTGGACTGCCCTGGAAACGCCCGACCGGACCATGAGCGCGATGATGGCGCTGATGCGCGCGACCGACGCTGGCGAGATCGAGGCAGCGGCGGCGATGGCGCTCGCCCCCGCCCAGAACGTCATCTTCTCGGACGGGCGTGACATCGGCATGGTGGTCGCCGGCGCCCTGCCCCGCCGGCGCGCGGACAGCCCCAGCCAGGGCCGCGTTCCCTCGCCCGGCTGGCTCGCCGAGACCGAGTGGCAGGGCCTGCGCCCCGCGCGCGAAAACCCCCGGATCCTGGCCCCGGCAACGGGCGCGGTGGCGAACGCGAACAACCGGATCACCGAGGCCGCCTTTCCCGACAACATCAGCTTCGACTGGGACGCGCCCTACCGGATCCGGCGGCTCGAAAAGGAGCTCTCGGCGCGCGACTTCCACTCGCGCGACAGCTTCGTGGCGCTGCAGAACGACGCCGTGTCCGAGATGGCGCGCGCGGTGCTGCCGCTCGTCGCCCGCGAGCTGTGGTGGCGCGGTCCGGCCGAAACCGACGTCCCGTCCGGCGAGCCGGCGCGCCGCGCGCGTGCGCTCGAGCTGCTCGCGAACTGGAGCGGCGACATGGACCGCCACACGCCCGAGCCGCTGATCTTCTCGGAATGGATGCGCCAGCTCACCCGCCGCCTCGCGGCCGACGAACTCGGCCCCCTGTTCGGCGAGATCGAGGGGCCCCGTCCCCTCTTCGTCGAGCGCGTCTTCCTCGACATCGACGGCGCAGGCGTTTGGTGCGATGTCGACAAGACGCCCGAGGTCGAGACATGCGCCGAGATGGCGTCGCTGGCCTTCGACGACGCGATGGCGCGGCTCACCCGCGATTACGGCACGAACATCGACGGCTGGCGATGGGGCGCCGCGCACCTTGCCGAGCAGAAGCACACCCCCCTGGGCTATCTGGCGCCGATCGGCCTTCTGTTCTCGGTGACGCACGAGACGTCGGGCGGCGACTACACGATCCTGCGCGGCCAGTCGTCGGGCAAGGGCAGCGAGCCCTTCGCCAACATCCATGCGTCCGGCTTGCGGGTGGTCTACGATTTCGCCGATCTCGACCGCTCACTGATGATCATCTCGACCGGGCAGAGCGGGCACCCGTTCTCGCGCCACTACGACGATCTCGGCGACCTCTGGGCGCGTGGCGACATGATCTCGATGTCGATGATGGACGACGAAGCCCAGGCCGGCGCTCTGGGGACAATGACGCTGCTCCCGCAGGAGTAAGGGCTCGTCTGATCAGGCGCTCCGGTGCGGTCGCGCGACCAGGCGCCAGCATGAAGGAAGTCACTGCCGCGTCCTCGCAAGCGCGACGGCGCGGCGCTTTCGGGTGCGCGGCCTGCGCGTCTCAGTCGCGGTCCGGCCCGCCTCCGCGCATCGCCTCACCCGCCACGATCATCGCGGCCCGCATCGGCGCGGCCATCATGGTCGCCATGACGGCAAAGCCCTGGAGCATGGCCTCGGGCTGACTGAAACTGAAGGGGTCGAGCCCCAGATCGTCCGGCCGGGCCTTGACGCCCGGGGTCGTCGGTCCACACGGCATTTTTTGTCCTGCCCCTTTATGTAAAACATGCGGGTCGATTCTACCCCGCATACCGTTAAACTACTGTCACGAAGGGGTCGCAGTCGAGCACCGTGAAACCGAATTCCGCAATCTCACGAAATTGTGCGGCTGCGAAACGACACTTTCTTATTTCGCAGCCGCCATTCGTCAGCCGAAAAGCTCGTGGCAGAGTTCGAGCGCATCGACCAGCCGGTCGACCTCGTCGGTCGTGTTGTATAGCGCGAAGGACGCCCGGCAGGTCGCCGTGACCCCCAGATGCGCCATCAGCGGCTGGGCGCAGTGGTGCCCGGCGCGCACTGCCACGCCCTTGCGGTCGACCACGGTCGAGATGTCGTGCGGATGCGCGCCCCCGCGCATGGTGAAGGAAAAGATCGCCCCCTTCCCCGCCGAGCGCCCCTGCAGGTCGAGCCAGTTGAGCCCGCCCAGACGCTGGCGCGCATAGTCGCGAAGGATGCGTTCATGCGCGGCCACGTTCTCCATGCCCAGCCCGGTCAGGTAGTCGATCGCCGCGCCGAGGCCGATCTGCTGCACGATGCCGGGCGTGCCGGCCTCGAACTTCATCGGCCCGTCGGCGTATGAGACGTGATCGCGCGTCACCTCGCGGATCATGTCGCCGCCACCCAGGAAGGGGCGCATCTCGGCCTGCCGCTCGCGCCGGGCATAGAGCGCGCCGGACGCCGAGGGGCCGTAGAGCTTGTGGCCCGTGATCGCGTAGAAGTCGCAACCGATCTCGGCCATGTTGACAGGCATGTGGACGGCGGCCTGACTGCCATCGATGACGCTGACGATGCCCCGCTCGCGCGCCGCCTGGCAGATCGTGGCGACATCGACGACCGTGCCCAGGACGTTCGACATGTGCGTGACCGCCACGATCTTGGTGCGCGGCCCGAAGGCATCGATCACCGCCTGCGGGTCAAGCCCGCCGTCGGGATCCGTCTCGACCCATCTGAGCACCGCACCGTGCCGCTCGCGCAGGAAGTGCCAGGGCACGATATTGGCGTGGTGCTCCATGACCGAGAGCACGATCTCGTCGCCGGGCTCGATCCGCGGCTCGGCCCAGCCATACGAGACGAGGTTGAGCCCCATGGTCGATCCGGTGGTGAAGATGATCTCGTCCTCGGCCGCGCCCAGGAAGCGCGCGATCTTGCCCCGCACCGCCTCGTAGTTCTCGGTCGCGAGGTTCGAGAGGTAGTGCAGCCCGCGATGAACGTTGGCGTATTCCTCGGAGTAGGCGCGCGTCACCGCGTCGATCACGGCCTGCGGCTTCTGGGCCGAGGCGCCGTTGTCCAGATAGACCAGATCGACCCCGTTCACCTTGCGCGAAAGGATCGGGAAGTCCTCGCGGACCCGTCCGACGTCGTACATCACCAGACCTCCGCCGGCGTCAGGGCGCCGGCACCATGTTCATGAAGAGTGCGGAGAGCAGGAACAGGACGCCGAGGATGACGCCCATCACGCCCCACGGATTGCTGAAGCCGTGCAGCACGGCCGTGTAGACCGACAGCACCCACAGCCAGACTGCCGCCGCGGCCACCATCAGCCCCAGCAAGGGCGGCGACAGTTCCTTCCCCAGCGCGACGCTGGCCATCCCGATCAGGAAGGGCGGCGACAGCACGGTCGTGACCAGCGTGTGCCACGACACGATCAGGAAGGCCCGCTTGCGCGTTCCCGTGCCCCCGAACAGCCGCCCGATCGCGAAGATCATGAACGACATGAACGCCACCAGGAAGACCTGCAGCAGCAGGTTCAGCATGTGCAGCGTAAGCGGCACATGCCCGATCCCGTCCGGCAGCGGCCGCGCGCCGGGCAGCACGATCTGGATGATCGCCTGCAACACGTAGGCCAGCGCCACGAACAGCAGCGCGGTGTCCAGCCCGAGATCGGCTGACAGCAGCCAGCGCGCCGAGCGCGCCGGCTGAAAGAGGCCCTCGATCATGCGGGCCAGCAAATTGCGGATCACAGGGCCTCCTGCGCGAACTCAGCGTACGTGGTTTGCGTACAGATAGATGCCCAGGATGAGAAGGATAACCGTCAGGACCGAGAAGGTGATGAAGACCGGCGAGGTGTTGCGGAACCGATGCGCCTCGGCCACCGACGCCGAGACGAAGAACACGAAGAACACCATTCCGATCAGATGCGCCGGCAGCGTCACGACCGGCTCGGCCAGGATCGGCACGGCGTGTTCGAGATGCGCGAACAGCGCAACCACCAGCGCGCCCAGCACGCCGATTGGCGCGGCCACCAGTGAGGCCCAGAAGACGCCGGTGCGCGTGTCGCGCCAGCTGCCCTGGCCGCCGAACTGACGGCAGACGAAGGCCACGAGGCCCGAGAACAGGTAGAGTGTCAGCGTCCGAAGGAACAGCGCGACGACCAGCCACAGGCCGACCTCGAGCGGCAATTTCTCGGATGCGCCAGACCCCGGCGAGATCACCAGGGACACGCCACGGTTGAGAAAGAAGATCACGTCCGACAGCAGCACGAAGAACAGAAGACGCGCCTCGCTGGGGTTCTCGCCGATCAGCTGGCGCGTGGCAGCGCGCATGTCGGAGTAGCTGAGCAGCATGCGTCGCCAGAGCGACATGCCCTCGATGCGTTCGTCGTCGCCCCGGATATCCGACAGCCGCACATCGGGCAAATCCGATACGAACGTCCCATCGAGCCTGCGTTCGCTCGTCATCATGGCCAGAGCCCTCCCTCGCTCCGCAACGGAGTACCGAACACGCAAACGCGTACCGAACCGCCGCGGGCATCTCAGACCCTGCCCGCCAAGCCCACCACCGCCACCACCCCGATGGCTGCGAGGCTCACGCAAACGAACACCGGCCAAGCGCGCCGAAACCCATGCACCTCGGCCAGACATATAGAGAGTGCAACCGCATGGGCCACGGATGCAAGACTTTGGATGAAGATTGGGGTCCATCCCCCCTCCTGGGGACTCATTCCAATGGCGAAAGTGGCAGCAAAGCCGATCGGCGCCGCGGCAAGCGCCGACCAGAACACCGCCGCGCGACTCGCTTGCCAGTCGCCGCACCCCCCTGCCGCGCGCATCGCAAGGCCCGCGATTCCTGCCACGCCATAGAGCGCGAGCGTCCGGAACAGGATCGCACCGACGAAGAGTGCCGCGACCCGTGCCGTCAACTCGTCAGGCCCAATTGCCGCCGTGGCAGGGTCGAGCCAAAGGCCCGTGACGTTCGCGAGGAACGCCACGAAGCCCGACAGCATCGCGAGGAAAAGAAGGCGCCCCTCGCTCGGGGCCTCGGCCATGAGCGCGCGCATCGAGCCGCGGATGTCGGCCCAGAAGGTCAGGACACGCAGGGCAAGCGGCTGCCGCGATGATGCCGCGATGTCTGTCATGCCCGGTCCTGGCCTCTCGTCAGCCTCCGCGAAGGCAGGGCCCGATCAGGTCCTGCCGGCCATCCACTTTGCAACCAGAGCGCGCATCCGCTCCTGCATCGCCTCGTCCGCGATCTCGCTGATCGCCTCGTCGACGAAGGCCGCGACCAGCATCGACTCGGCCACCCGCTTCGGCACCCCGCGCGAGCGGAGATAGAAGAGCGCGGTCTCGTCCAGCGCACCGGTGGTCGAGCCATGGCTGCACTTCACGTCGTCGGCATAGATCTCGAGCTCGGGCTTGGCGAGGAACTGCGCCCCCTCCTCCAGAAGGACCGACTGGCTGATCTGGTAGCCATCGGTCTTCTGCGCCCCGGCGCGCACGAAGATCTTGCCCTGGAAGATGCCGCGGGATGCGCCCGCCAGCACGTTCTTGAACACCTGCCGGCTCTCGCCGTGCTCGGCCGAATGGGTGACGAAGACGGTGTTGTCGATATGCGCGTCGCCCTTGCCCAGCACCGCCCCGGCGATGTGGCCCGAGGCATGGTCGCCGACGATGTCGATCACCACCTCGTTGCGGGTGAGCACCCCATCCGCCGTCAGCGTGAAGGTCTTGAATTCTGCCTCCGCGCCGATGCGGGCGAAGACATGCGTCACAGCGGGCGCGCGCTCGCCAGTCTGCACGCGAACATGATGGAACGTCCCGCCATCGGCGACCTCGACCTCCATCACGCTGTTCGTGGGCACGCCCGCCTCCAGCAGCGTCAGCGAGGCCCCGGCCTCGACGCGGATGACGTGGCGCACGAGGCTCGCGCCCTCGCCGATCTGGTCGTACGAGACCAGCACCGGGCGCACCGTCGCGCCATGCGCCTGGATCGCGAGCCCCTCGGTCGCAGCGGCGGTGTTGAGGATGGCGAGCGGACGGCTCACCTTCTCCTGCGCCGCAAGCTCAAGCTGGCCGACGAGTTCGCGCACGATGCTGATGTCCTGCTTCAGCACCTCGCCGAGCGGCGCGATCGCCGCCCCGTCAAGCGCCAGGGGGTCGGAAAGATCAGCCCGCAGCCGGCCATTCACCAGCCGCACCCGCAGGGCGTCGACATCGCCGAAGACAGCGGCGGCCTGTGCCGGCGCCTCGCCCGCCTCGGCGGTCGCGATGGGCGCGGTCAGGCGCGCGGGATCGGTGAAGCGCCAGTACTCGTCGCGCCGGACGGGCGCGCCGGCCTCCAGCAGGCGGCTGCGCGCCGCCGCGCGGCGCTCGCGCACCCAGCCGGCCTCGCCCTCGGGCAGCGCCAAGGCGTGCAGCAGCGCTTCGGCCGCCTTTCTCGTCGCGTCGCTTGCCATCCCGCGCATCCTCACGCCACCGATTTCGCGATGTCGGCATAGCCCTCGGTCTCGACCCGCAGGGCGAGCTCGGGCCCGCCGGTCTCGACGATCCGGCCATCGGCCATGATGTGCACCACGTCGGGCCTGATATGGTCGAGCAGGCGCTGGTAGTGCGTGATCACGAGGAAGCCGCGATCGGGGCTGCGCAGCGCGTTCACGCCGTCCGCAACCAGCCGCATCGCATCGACGTCGAGGCCGGAATCGGTCTCGTCGAGGATGCACAGCCGCGGCTCCAGCATGGCCATCTGCAGGATCTCGTTGCGCTTCTTCTCGCCGCCCGAGAACCCGACATTCACCGATCGCTTGAGCATCTCGTTGTCGATGTTCAGCGCCTTGGCCTTCTCGCGCACCATCTTGAGGAACTCTGGGGCCGAAATCTCGTCCTCGCCGCGCGCCTTGCGCTGCGCGTTCATCGCGGTGCGCAGGAAGGTCATGTTGCCCACGCCGGGCAGCTCGACCGGGTACTGGAACGCCAGGAACATGCCCGCCGCGGCGCGCTCCTCGGCCTCCAGCTCAAGCACGTCCTCGCCGTCGAGCGTCACACTGCCGGCGGTGACCTCGTAACCGTCGCGCCCCGCGAGCACATAGGAAAGCGTCGACTTGCCCGAGCCGTTCGGGCCCATGATCGCGTGCACCTTGCCGGCCTCGACCGTGAGGTCGACGCCCTTGAGGATCTCCTTGCCCTCTTCCTCGAGGGTTACCCTGAGGCCCTTGATCTCCAGCATCCCGTTACCCTTTGTTCTTGCGGCCGTGGCCGCGCGTGTTCCCCGGCGCCCTGCCCGTACGGCAGGTGGCGCCTCAAATCCCTTCCGCCACCACGGCGGTGCCCGAAGCCGACACCATCAGCATCGAGTCGCCGACCACCTCATAGTCGAGATCGACGCCCACCACCGCGTTCGCGCCCAGCCGTGCGGCGCGCTGCTCCAGCTCGCCCAGCGCCGTCTCGCGCGCATCCTGAAGCTTCGATTCATAGGCGCCCGAGCGGCCGCCCACGACATCGGTGATCGACGCGAAGAAATCGCGAAAGACGTTCGCCCCCATGATCGCCTCGCCCACGACGATGCCGCGATAGGCGGTGATGCGGTGGCCTTCCAGCGCTCCCGTCGTCGTGAGGATCATGCGTCACCCCGTTCCGTCCCGACGCGGCGCTCGCGCCGCAGCCGCTCGACCAGCCGCACCCACCCGATCATCAGGCAGCCCCACGCCACGAACAGCATGAGGCTGAAGGCGATCTCGAGCGGGAAGATCAGGCGGCTCGAAAGACCGAGCAGCGCGACCAGCGCCTCGACGGTCTCCTCGTCCTGGATCGCGAGGGCGAAGACCAGCAGATGACCCAGAACCAGCCAGCGCACGCCGTCGTCGCTGCGCAGCCGCGCCGAATGGCCAAGCCCCATCAGGAGACCCTGCCGGTCATGCCCGTCAACGTGTCGTCCGGATCTGTACATCCCTGGCTTCTCCGCCCCCGCGCGCCCGTCAGCCCGCCCTCGTCGAGTGGGCGACCACGCGCTCGATCATCTTCAGGAACATGTCCTCGCCGCCCAGCCCGGTCAGGGTCTCGCCGTTCGAGCGCACCATCTCCCAGCTCTCGCGGCCCAGCGCCTGCACGCGCACGATGCGCGCGCCCTCTTCCGCCGGGAACACGTCGAAGGCGGTCATGTCCTCGTTCGCCGCGACGCTCACCGCGTGGCCGTGCTCGCGCAGATGCTTTTCCGCACTCTCGGCAAGGCTCAGCAACGTCGCTCCTTCCTTGACATCCGTCAGCATGAATTCGTCCTTTCTCGTGGCGGGCCAAATCGGGGACGCCCGCAAACCCCGTTCGGCGGCGGACCGGAATGGCCCGCGCCGGTGATCGCACGCGGAAGCGCGCGGTGTTCAGATCAGCCGACCGACCCTTCGAGGGAGATCGCGACCAGCTTCTGCGCCTCGACCGCGAACTCCATGGGCAGCGCCTGCAACACCTCCTTGCAGAAGCCGTTCACGACCAGCGCGACCGCCTCCTCCTCGTCCATGCCGCGCGAGCGGCAGTAGAAGAGCTGGTCCTCGGCGATTTTCGAGGTGGTGGCCTCGTGCTCGCACCGGGCGGTCGGGTTCTTGACCTCGATGTAGGGCACGGTGTGCGCCCCGCAATCCGAGCCGATCAGCAGGCTGTCGCATTGCGTGTAGTTGCGCGCATTCGCCGCGCGCGGATGCATCGAGACAAGCCCGCGATAGGTGTTCTGCGCGCGCCCCGCCGAGATGCCCTTCGAGACGATCCGGCTTTTCGTGTTGCGACCCAGATGGACCATCTTGGTGCCGGTATCGGCCTGCTGCGCGTTGTTGGTGATGGCGATCGAGTAGAACTCGCCCTGGCTGTCTTCACCGCGCAGGATGCAGGACGGATACTTCCAGGTGATCGCGCTTCCGGTCTCGACCTGGGTCCACATCACCTTCGAGCGCGCGCCCCGGCAGTCGGCCCGCTTGGTCACGAAGTTGTAGATGCCGCCCTTGCCTTCCTCGTCGCCCGGGTACCAGTTCTGCACGGTCGAGTACTTGATCTCGGCGTCTTCCAGCGCCACCAACTCGACCACCGCGGCGTGAAGCTGGTTCTCGTCGCGCTGCGGCGCGGTGCAGCCCTCGAGGTAGCTGACGTAAGCGCCCTTGTCGGCGATGATCAGCGTGCGCTCGAACTGTCCCGTGTTCTCGGCATTGATGCGGAAATAGGTGCTCAGCTCCATCGGGCAGCGCACGCCCTCGGGCACGTAGACGAACGAGCCGTCCGAGAAAACCGCCGAGTTGAGCGTCGCGAAGTAGTTGTCCGAGTTCGGCACGACCGAGCCGAGATACTTCTTCACCAGGTCGGGATGCTCGCGCACCGCCTCCGAGATCGAGCAGAAGATGACGCCGGCCTTGGCCAGCTCGTCCTTGAAGGTCGTGACCACCGAGACCGAGTCGAAGACCGCGTCAACGGCGACTTTGCGCCCCTCGACCGGCGCCGTCTCGGCACCCTCGACACCCGCGAGGATCATCTGCTCCCTGAGCGGGATGCCAAGCTTCTCGTAGGTGCGCAGAAGCTCCGGATCGACCTCATCCAGGCTCTTGGGTTTCTCGCGGAAGCTCTTGGGCTGCGCGTAGTAATACTGTTCCTGGTAGTCGATGGGCGCGATGTTCAGCATCGCCCAGTCGGGCTCCTGCATCTGCGTCCAGCGGCGGAAGCTGTCAAGGCGCCATTCGAGGAGCCACTCGGGCTCCTCCTTCTTGGCCGAGATCAGGCGCACGATGTCCTCGTTCAGCCCCTTCGGCGCGTAGTCCATCTCGATCTCGGAGGCCCAGCCATACTTGTACTTGCCCATCGAGTGGACCGTCTCGATCGTCTCGCGATCGACGCCATCCTTCACATTGGTGTCCAGCGCGGTCATCTCGCCTCCGTCTGCAATTCCTGCGCGGCCCCGGGCCGCGGTTCCTGTGTCATGCCCCATCGCTGGGGTAGCTCTGCGCCCCCGGGCGTCAAGCCCCGGGGCCTCGTTTCGTCTGCCGCCGCCCCCAGGACCTGGTCCGGGGCCGCGGCGCAATTCTCAGGCGGCCCGGCTGGCGCGCCGCCGGCAAAGCGCCTCCCACGCGTCGGCGAAGGCCATCACCTCGGCCTCGGTGGTCGTCGGCCCCATCGAGACGCGGATCGCGCTCGAGGCCGTCACCTCGTCGAAGCCCATGGCCGTCAGCACCCGGCTCGCCTTCCTGACCTTGCCCGAACTGCAGGCACTGCCCGCGCTCACCGCAAAACCCGCGAGGTCAAGCGCGATCACCTGCGTCTCGCCCGCCCATCCCGGCACCGCGAAGCACGAGGTATTGGGCAGCCTCGGCGCCTCGCGCCCGAAGATGATCAGGTCGGGCGCGATGGCCTCGAGGCGTTCCTCGAGCCGGTCACGCAGCTTCTCGACGCGATCCCAGGCCCCGGCGTCGAGATCGCGCTGCGCCGCCTCGGCCGCAGCGCCGAAACCGGCGATACCGATGACGTTCTCGGTGCCGGAGCGGCGGTTCTTCTCCTGGCCGCCGCCTGCCAAGAGCGGTTCAATCTGAATACCAGAGCGAACGATCAAGGCGCCGGCTCCCTTCGGACCACTAATCTTGTGAGAAGAGATCAGTCGAAAGTCCGCAGGGGACTCCAAATCATTCCATGTCGTCCGCTTACCAAAATACTGAACCGCGTCGACAAGCGTGCGAAAACCCGACTCACGACCGTGAAACACGATATTGAATGCGTTCTGCTCCACCCCTGTTTCGCTATTTGCGGACTGAATGCACAGGAGCGCTTCACTCGCCAACGATGCCCCGAGAAATTCTCTCAAGTAGTCGTCGGCGGGTAGGTACCCACCATTGGCAACTGGAATCCTTACAATGGCGGCTGAAGGATGAGCGGCGACCGCCTTCTCGACACAGTCATGCTCAAAGCTGGGAAGCACAATTTGCGACCACCGTCCACGAATAACCGTGCCAGCCCCTTCCGTCGCCCCGCTGGTAAACACCACCTCATCCGGCTCGCAGCCGACCAGCGCCGCGACTTGCTCCCGCGCCTTCTCGACAATCGCGCGGGCCGCCCGGCCCTCGGCGTGAACGCTGGAGGGGTTCCCCACCTCGTCCATCGCGGCCAGCATGGCATCGCGCGCCTCCGGCCTCAGCGGCGCGGTGGCGTTCCAGTCGAGATAGACGCGGCGGCCGTCAAGACCTGTCACGCCGGCGCCTCCTCATCCAGCAGGAAGGCCGAGAAGTCGGGCACCGCGGGGCACGGTGTCAGCTTGTCCCTGATCACGTCGGCAATCGTCACCTTCGAGAGGAACACGTGGACATGAGCCGAGAGCTGTTCCCAGAGGTTGTGGGTCAGGCAGGCCTCCTTCGACTTGCCGCAGCCCATGCCCTCTTCCCACTTGCCGGCGCAGCCCATCGCGTTCAGGCGCTCGTCGACCGCGACCATGATGTCCGAGATCCGCGTCTCGCCCGGCTCCTTGGCCAGCAGGTAGCCGCCACCAGGGCCGCGCACCGATTCGACCAGCCCCGCGCGGCGCAACCGCACGAAAAGCTGCTCGAGATAGGCCAGGCTGATATCCTGCCGGGCCGAGATGTCGGCCAGCGTCACCGGCGAGGGTCCGCCGTTCAGCGCGATATCCGCCAGTGCCGTCACGGCGTAGCGTCCCTTGGTGCTGAGCTTCATCCTTCCGTCCGCCCCGGTCCTGTGGCGGCCGGGCGCCAGGATGGCGTACGACCGCGGTTGCAAGCCCGCGCGACAGGCTCCTGCCACATCCGGCAGTTGACCGCAGGCGCGCAAGTCCCTAACTCGGACAGGCGCCCGTGCACATCGTGTCGCGGCTTCTTTAGAATGTTTCTAGGTTTCCTGACAGAAGAAGTCAAGCAATCGGGAACCCCGCGCGAGGTAAGAGCAGGCATGCCAGAGGTGATCTTCCCGGGGCCGGAGGGCCGGCTCGAAGGGCGCTACCATCCCCAGCCCGAGAAGGACGCGCCGATCGCGCTGATCCTTCATCCCCACCCCCAGTATGGCGGCACGATGAACAACCAGGTGACCTATCACCTGCATTATGCCTTCAAGGACCTCGGCTTCACTGTCCTGCGCTTCAACTTCCGCGGCGTCGGCCGCAGCCAGGGCGAGTTCGACCAGGGCGTCGGCGAGCTGTCGGATGCGGCCGCGGCACTCGACTACCTGCAGGCGCTCAATCCGAATTCCAAGGGCTGCTGGGTCGCGGGTTTCTCGTTCGGCGCCTGGATCGGCATGCAGCTTCTGATGCGCCGGCCCGAGATCTCGGGCTTCGTCTCGGTCGCGCCGCCCGCGAACATGTACGACTTCTCGTTCCTAGCGCCCTGCCCGTCCTCGGGCCTGATCATCAACGGCGAGGCCGACCGCATCGTGCCGATGGTCGAGGTCGAGAAGCTCTCCACCAAGCTCAAGGCGCAGAAGGGCATCACCATCACCCACACCACCGTGCCCGACGCGAACCACTTCTTCGAGAAGGGCATGGAGGAGATGATCGACATCGTGAAGGGCTACGTCCATGCCCGGCTGATCGAGGGCGGGCGCTGAACCGCGCGGTTCGCAACGGCCCCCGTGCATGGTAGCCTGTAAAGCCCAGCGAGGGTGGCGCCTGAAAGGGGCATCACCATGGGCGACAGCGTCTACAAGATCATCGAACTCGTCGGCACAAGCACCGAGTCATGGGAAAAGGCCGCGCGCAGCGCGGTCGAGCGCGCGGCCAAGAGCCTGCGCGATCTGCGTGTCGCCGAAGTGACCGAGCAGGACCTCGTCATCAACGACGGCCGGATCGAGGCCTACCGCTGCAAGGTCAAGGTCTCGTTCAAGTTCGAAGGCAGCTGACGGCGCCGCCGCGCGCAGAGCGCGGACAAAAGCACGTCTCAGGGCTGCGCCAGCCGGCCGCCGCAGACCGGCGCGGCGCAGCCCGTCGTCGCGGGCGCCGAAGTCGGCAGCCCCCGCAGGACCCGCACCGCGAGCCAGGCGAAGGCCTGCGCCTCCAGCATGTCACCGTCCAGCCCGACGGCCTCGACCGGGTCGACCGGCGCGCCAAGCCGCTCGGCCAGCCAGCGCATCATCGTCGCGTTGCGCCGCCCGCCCCCACAGACCAGCCATCGCGTCGGGGGCGAGGGAAAATGCCGCGCGCCCTCTGCCACGGCCTCGACGGTCAGCATGGTCAGGCTGGCCGCCCCGTCCTCGGTCGAGAGCGCGCCGATCCGGTCGAGGACCAGCGCGAACTCGTTGCGGTCGAGCGACTTTGGCGGACGGCGCTCGAAGAACGCGCCGGCCGAGTTGAGGCCGACCGCCATCCAGTCAACCTCGCCCGCCGCAGCCGCGGCGCCGTCGCGGTCCAGCCCCTGCCCCGTGCGCCTCAGCATCCAGTCGTTGATCAGCGCATTGCCGGGCCCGGTGTCGAAGGCCAGCAGCGCGCCCTGCGCCTCGGGCGCTGGCTGCGAGGGATCGACCCAGGTCACGTTGGCGACGCCGCCGATGTTGAGGAAGGCGAGCGGCCGGTCCGCTCCGATCCGGCGCGCCAGCGCGAAATGGTAGAACGGCGCCAGCGGCGCGCCCTCGCCGCCCGCCGCCATGTCGGCCGAGCGAAAGTCCCACACGACCGGCCGGTTGAGTGCCCGCGCGAGCGTCCCGCCGTCGCCCAGTTGCCAGGTCCAGCCCGCCTCCGGGGCATGGGCGACGGTCTGGCCGTGAAAGCCGATTACATCGGGCATCCGTGCTGCGCGCGCGAGCAGCCGGACAACGGCCGCGGCGTGGTTCGCCACGACCTCGCCCTCGGCCTCGGCCAATTCGGTCGCGTGGCCCTCGCCGGCCGGGGGGCGATAGCGGCGCCAGTCGCGGAACACCAGCTCGGTGAAGGTCGTGTCGCCCGGCCGGTAGTCCATCGCGGCCGCGGGACCGAAGGCCTCGATCGTCTCGCCATCGGTCAGGACCATGGCCGCGTCCACCCCGTCCATCGAGGTGCCGCTCATCAGGCCGAGTGACCAGACGGGCCTTCCGCGCGCGACGTCCACCATCCCCTTCCCTTTCCCGCCCCTTGGGCTATAGACAGCGCCCGAGAATAGGAGTGGCCAAGATGACCTACCAGCCGAAATCCGACTTCCTGCACGCCGTCGCCGAGCGCGGCTTCCTGCAGGACTGCACCGATCTCGAGGGCCTCGACGAGGCGCTGCTGGAAGGGCCGCTCACCGCCTATATCGGCTTCGACTGCACCGCGCCCTCGCTGCATGTCGGCCACCTGACCGGCATCATGATGCTGCGCTGGTTCCAGAAGACCGGCCACAACCCGATCGTGCTGATGGGCGGCGGAACAACCAAGATCGGCGATCCGTCGGGCAAGGACGAGGCGCGCCAGCTTCTGACCGATCAGGTCATCGGCGAGAACATGGCCAGCATCCGGCGGGTCTTCACCAGCTACCTCGACTTCGCCGAGGCCGGCGGCAGCGCGGTGATGATCAACAATGCCGACTGGCTGGACGAACTGCGCTACATCCCGTTCCTGCGCGACTACGGCCGGCATTTCACCATCAACCGGATGCTGACCTTCGAATCGGTGAAGCTGCGGCTCGAGCGCGAGCAGCCGCTTACCTTCCTCGAATTCAACTACATGCTCCTGCAGGCCTACGACTTCCTCGAGCTCTACAAGCGCACCGGCTGCCGGCTGCAGATGGGCGGCTCGGACCAGTGGGGCAACATCGTCAACGGCGTCGACCTCACCCGCCGGGTCGAGGGCGTCGAGGTTTTCGGCATGACCGCGCCGCTGCTGACCACCGCCGACGGCAAGAAGATGGGCAAGACGGCGGGCGGCGCCGTGTGGCTCAACGCCGACCAGCTATCCCCTTGGGACTTCTGGCAGTACTGGCGCAACGTGGCTGACGCCGATGTCGGCAAGCTCCTGCGCCGCTTCACCGAGCTGCCGATGGACGAGATCCGGCGCCTTGAGGTGCTCAGGGACCAGGAGATCAACGAGGCCAAGAAGATCCTCGCCACCGAGGTGACCGCCCTCTGCCACGGCCGCGAGGCGGCGGAGGCAGCCGAGCGCACCGCGCGCGAGACTTTCGAGGCCGGCGGTCTCGGCGGCGACCTGCCCGAGATCGCGCTCTCGCCCGCCGATTTCGCCGAAGGGGGGCTCTCGGTCGTGCAGCTCTTCCTGCGCGCGGGCCTTGCGAAATCCGGCAAGGATGCCAAGCGCCTGATCGCCGAGGGCGGCGCGCGCATGGATGACGCTCCGGTCACCGACGCGAGCCTGATGCTGGGGACCGACGCCTTCGCGGCCCCGGTGAAGCTCAGCGCCGGCAAGAAGCGCCACGCCGTCGCTCGACTAAACTGAGCACAGGGATCGCGGCGCCTCCGCACGTCCGCGCCGCATCGCTTGGATGTACGTTGGAGAAGGTGCGTACTGGCATCCGCGAACTCGCCCATGGGGCTAACATGAGCATTGGCAGCACCGTTACCTTGATTGTCTTCGTCGCGCTCATCGTCGCCGTGATCCTCTTAGTACGGCGGCAACGCGACGAGGCCCGACAGCGCAGGCTTTCCCAGACGCATTCCAATGCATGGCGAGGCGGCGGCCATGACGAGCAGGCGCGCATCCGAGACGGCGGCATGGGCAATCATGGCCTCGAGAAATGACCGCTGGACGGACGCTGCTTCTCGGCGATCCCCACCGCGTCCAGTTCCGCCTCGGTCTAGGGCCCCGGTGCGCGCTCCTTCGCTCGCAACGCGCCCTTTCGCGGGACTGCCTGGCTGACCGGCTGCCGGTCGATCGGGAACTGCCCTTTCTGTGACATCTTGCTCATTGATCGCTCGAACTTCATCGGGCCGGAGCCTGGTTTGGCGCTCTTATCGAACCGGCATCGCCGTCTCGACCAGCTTCGCCCAGTAGGAGCACCCCACCGGGATCACCTCGTCGTTGAAGTCATAGGCCGGGTGATGCACCCCCGCGGTGTCGCCGTTGCCGGTGAAGATCATCGCCCCGGGCCGGGCCTCCAGCATGAACGAGAAGTCCTCGGCGCCCATCAGTGGCGCGACCTCGCGATCGACCTGCCCCTCGCCCGCGACCGAGGCGGCGACGTCGGCGGCGAAGGCCGCCTCGGCCCCGGTGTTCACGGTCACGGGATAGTTGCGGCGATACTCAAGCCGCGCCTGCGCCCCGAACGCCCGCGCAGTGTGATCGACGATGGTGGCGATGCGCTCCTCGACCTGGTCCTGGACCTGCCGCGACAGGGTGCGCACCGTCCCCTTCAGCGTCACCGTCTGGGGGATGACGTTGAAGGCGTCGCCCGCGGTGTGCAACGAGCAGATCGAGACCACCGCCGATTCGAGCGGATCGACCGTGCGCGCGACCACCGATTGCAGCGCGGTCATCATGTGCGCGGCCACCAGCGTCGTGTCGATGCAGCAATGTGGCCGCGCCGCGTGGCCGCCCAGCCCCTCGATCTCGATCTCGACATGGTCGGCCGCCGCCATCAGCGGGCCCGGGCGGATCGCGAACTGGCCCACCGGCAGGCCCGGCATGTTGTGCATGCCGAACACCTGCTGAACGCCGAAGCGGTCGAGCATCCCGTCATTGACCATCTCGCGCCCGCCGCCGCCGCCTTCTTCGGCGGGCTGGAAGATCACCGCCACGGCGCCATCGAAATTGCGGGTGTCGGCCAGATACTTCGCCGCGCCCAGCAGCATGGCGGTGTGCCCGTCATGGCCGCAGGCATGCATCTTTCCCGGGATGGTCGAGGCATGCGGCAGCCCCGTCGCCTCCATGATCGGCAGGGCGTCCATGTCCGCCCGCAACCCCACCACGCGGCCCGAGCCGGTCTCGCGCCCGCGGATCAGGCCGACGACGCCGGTGCGCCCGATCCCCTCGGCCACCTCGTCGCAGCCGAAGGCGCGCAGCTTCTCGGCGACGATCCCGGCAGTGCGCTGGACGTCGAACATCAGCTCGGGGTGGGCATGGATGTCGCGCCGCCACTCGGTGATCTCGGGGTGCAGGTCGGCAAATCTGTTAACGATGGGCATCTCGCTCTCCAATCAGGTCAGGCTGCAAGTCGGTCGATCAGCCGGCGCATGAAGCTCTCGCCTGCCTCGAACTGCTCGATGGTGATGTACTCGTCGGGCTGGTGGGCCTGCGCGATCGAGCCCGGCCCCACGATGCAGGCGGAATAGCCGCCCTGCTGGAACTGTCCCGCCTCGGTCCCATAGGACACGACATGCTCGGCATTGTCGCCGATCAGCGCGCGCGCCAGCGCCTCGGCCATGCCGCCCTGTTCGCGCTGGCAGCCCGGGACGTGGTGCTTGCGGGTGATCTCGATGCCGGCTCCCGGACAGACGGCCTGCATCCCGGCCTCGACCGCGTCGGCCTGCGCGCGGTAGCGCGCGATCCAGTCGTCGACGCTCTCCTCGGGCAGCACGCGGAAATCGCTGACGAACCGGCATTCCTTCGCGGTGATGTTGCGCGCCGTCCCGCCCGAGACCATGCCGACATGCAGGGTCGTGTAGTTGGGGTCGAACAGGCACGCCGGATCGGCGGCGGCTGCGTTGGCCGCGGTCTGCTCGGCATGCCACGCGATCAGCCGGGCCGCCGACATCACCGCCGAGACGCCGCGCGGCGCAAGGCTCGAATGCACCTCGAAGCCGTGGACGACCGTGTCGATGCCGACGCTGCCCTTGTGCTGGGTGACCACCTGCATCTCGGTCGGCTCGCCGACCAGCACGGCCTCGGCCGGCGGCAGGCTTCGCGCCATCTCGGCAACCATCAGCGGCGCGCCGAGGCAGCCCACCTCCTCGTCATAGGACAGCGCGATCTGGATCGGGCGCTTCAGCCCCGCCGCAAGCATCTCGGGCACCAGCGCCAGCGCCAGCGCGTCGAAGCCCTTCATGTCGACCGCCCCGCGCCCGAACAGCTTGCCGTCGCGCTCGGTCAGGGTGAAGGGGTCGGTGCTCCAGTCCTGGCCGTCCACCGGCACCACGTCGGTGTGCCCCGACAGCACGACCCCGCCGGGAACCTCGGGACCGACCAGGGCGTAGAGATTGGCCTTGGTGCCGTCCGGGCTGGGCACGAGCCGGCTCTCGACGCCATGCGAGGCCAGGTAGCTGCGGACGAAGTCGATCAGTTCGAGATTGCTGTCGCGCGAGACGGTGGGAAACGCCACCAGGCGCGCCAGCATTTCCTTCGGTGTCAGTCTCGCGCCCATGTCCTGTTTCCCCTTCTCTCGGCGCGCTCATCCTGCGGCCTGCGGCGGCCGCGTCAAGAGACCGGCGCAGGCCAATCGACACTAAAGTGTTGCACTTGGCCGAAACGCTCGTTCAACTCTGCGAACCACACTCTCGACAGGAGCCCCGGATCGGATGAACTCCGCCCCCGTACTCGAAGTCGATGGCCTCAAGACGGTATTCGGCACGCGCGCGCTCGCGATCCATGCCGTCAACGATGTCAGCTTCTCGCTCCGCGAGGGCGAGCTTCTGGGCGTCGTGGGCGAAAGCGGCTCGGGCAAGTCGGTCACGATGATGTCATTGCTGCGCCTGTTGCCCAGCCCGCCGGCGCGGATCGAAGCTGGCCGGGTCATGTTCGAGGGTCAGGATCTTGTGCAGCTGGACGACGCCGGACTGCGCCGCGTGCGCGGCCGCGGGATCGGGTTCGTCTTCCAGGATCCGATGACCTCGCTCAACCCGGTATTCACTGTCGGCTTCCAGTTGATGGAGCCGCTGCGCACGCATCTGGGGCTCGATCGCAAGGCCGCCCGCAAACGGGCGGCCGAATTGCTTGCACTGGTCGGCATCCCCTCGCCCGAGGCCCGGCTCGACGACTACCCGCACCAGTTCTCGGGCGGCATGCGCCAGCGCGTGATGATCGCCATCGCGCTGGCCTGCGACCCCAAGGTGCTGATCGCGGATGAGCCCACCACCGCGCTCGACGTCACCATCCAGGCCCAGATCCTCGAACTGGTGAAGGACCTGCGGCGCAAGCTCGGCATGGCCGTGGTCTGGATCACCCATGACCTGGGCGTGGTCGCGGGCATCGCCGACCGCGTGATCGTGATGTATGCCGGCCAGGTGGTCGAACGCGCCGAGGTCGAGGCGCTCTACGAGAACCCCACCCACCCCTACACCCGTGCCCTGATGGAGACGCTGCCCGGCGTCGACGGCGCGCGCGGCCAGCGGCTTCGGACGATCGCCGGACAGCCGCCGATCCTGACCGCGCCGCCGGCCGCCTGCCCGTTCGCGGCCCGATGCGCCCATGTGCACGACCGCTGCCGCGAGGCCAACCCGCCTCTCTTCGAGGTCGTCCCGGGCCACGCCGCCGCCTGCTGGCTCGCGAGCCCCGAGAGCGGAGCCCGGAATGTCCTTTGACCACGCACAGCCGCGCGAGACCCTGGTTTCCGTCAGCGGACTGAGCGTGCATTTCCCGATCTATGCGGGCCTGATCCGGCGCCAGGTCGGCACGGTGCGCGCGGTCGACGGCGTGACCTTCGACGTGGCGCGGGGCGAGACGCTGGGCCTCGTGGGCGAATCGGGCTGCGGCAAGTCCACCACCGGGCGCGCCATCCTGCGGCTGGTCGAGGCCACCTCGGGCAAGATCCTGATGGCGGGCCAGGACATCGCCAGCCTCGGCGCCGAGCCGCTGCGGCGCATGCGGCCGCGCATGCAGATGATCTTTCAGGACCCGCATGCCTCGCTCAATCCGCGCATGACCGTCGGCTCGATCATCGCCGAGCCGCTGACCGAGCACGGCACCCTGCGCGGCCGCGCCCGCCAGCGCCGGGTCGAGGAGTTGCTCGACGCCGTGGGCCTCAACCCCGACTTCGCGAACCGCTATCCGCACGAATTCTCCGGTGGCCAGCGCCAGCGCATCGGCATCGCCCGCGCGCTGGCGCTCGATCCCGACTTCATCGTCTGCGACGAGCCCATCGCCGCGCTCGACGTCTCGATCCAGGCACAGGTCGTCAACCTGCTCGAGGAGCTCCAGGAACGCCTCGGCCTCACCTACCTCTTCATCAGCCACGATCTGAGCATGGTGCGCCACATCGCCGACCGGGTGGCGGTGATGTATCTGGGCAAGATCATCGAGCTCGCGACGCGCGACGCACTCTATGACGCGCCCAAGCACCCCTACACACAGGCGCTGCTCTCGGCCGTGCCGATCCCCAACCCCAGGGTCGAGGCGACGCGCCGGCACATCATCCTCAAGGGCGACGTGCCAAGCCCCGCCAACCCGCCCTCGGGCTGCCGCTTCCGCACGCGCTGCCCGATCGCCGAGGCACGCTGCGCGGCCGAGGAGCCCGCATGGCGCAAGCTCGAGGATGGCAGGCACGTCGCCTGCCATTTCGCCACCTGACGGCGCCCGGTGCGCCGCCCGGCAAATGGAAACCGCAGCAGAGGGAGGACAGACACCAGACGACCAAGGGCAAGTGCCGAAACGAGCACGCAATGCTTACGCGAATAACAGGGAATTGATCATGACACCGCTTCGACGCCTACTGGTGGCCAGCGTGGCCTGCGCCGCCCTGACCGCCACCGCCGCCCAAGCCCAGCGCGGCGCGGACGGCCAGCTCAACATCATCTACTGGCAGGCACCCTCGACGATGAACCCGTTCCTGTCGGGCGGGACCAAGGAGGTCGAGGCCTCCTCGATGGTGCTCGAGCCGCTGGCAAGCTACGACAACGACGGCAACATCGTGCCGCGGCTCGCGGTCCAACTGCCGACCGTCGAAAATCGTGGCGTCTCGCCCGATCTCAAGACCATCACCTGGGATCTCAAGCCCGGCATTAAATGGTCTGACGGGACCGACTTCACCGCCGAGGACGCCGTCTTCACGTGGAAATACTGCACCGCGCCTGACGGCGGTTGCGCGCAGGCGTCGTATTTCGAGGGCGTCGCCAACATGGAGGCGGTCGACGCGCTGACGCTGAAGATCACCTTCGACGAGCCCAAGCCCTTCCCCTACACCGCGCTGGTCGGCGCCGAGTCGCCGATCATCCAGAAGAAGCAGTTCGAGAACTGCATGGGCGCCAAGGCCCCCGAATGCACCGCCCAGAACTTCAACCCGATCGGCACGGGCCCCTTTGTCGTCAAGGAGTTCCGGGCGAACGACGTGATCACGCTCGAGGCCAACCCGAACTACCGCGAGGCCGACAAGCCGCGCTTCCAGACGGTGCTGTTCAAGGGCGGCGGCGACGCGGCCTCGGCGGCGCGCTCGGTGCTCGAGACGGGCGAGTTCGACTACGCCTGGAACCTGCAGATCGAGCCCGAGGTGCTGACCCGGATGGAAGCCGCGGGCAAGGGCAAGGTCGTGAGCGCATTCGCCACGTCGGTCGAGCGCATCCTGATGAACTTCACCAATCCCGACCCCGCGCTGGGGCCGGACGACCGCTCGGTCTACAAGGCCGATGGCTCGAACCCGCACCCGATCCTGAACGACGTTCGCGTGCGCAAGGCGCTGTCGATGGCGATCGACCGCCCGCTGCTGACCGAGATCGGCTACGGCCGCACCGGGCGGCCGGTCTGCAACGTGCTTCCCGGACCGGAGCAATACGCCTCGACCGCCAATGACGGCTGCCTCGTGCAGGACATCGAGGGTGCCAAGAAGCTGCTCGACGAGGCCGGCTGGGTGCCAGGCGCGGACGGGGTGCGGGTGAAGGACGGGCGGCGGCTCTCGCTGCTCTACCAGACCTCGACCAACTCGGTGCGCCAGTCGTTCCAGTCGCTGATCAAGCAGTGGTGGGCCGAACTCGGCGTCGAGACCGAGCTTCGCAACATCTCGGCCAGCGTGTTCTTCGGCGGCGATCCGGCAAGCCCGGACACCTTCCAGAAGTTCTACTCGGACGTCGAGATGTACACGAACAACTTCTCGGGCGTGGACCCCGAGGCCTACATGGCCCAGTGGCGCTGCGACGACATTCCGGGACCCTCGACCCAGTGGCAGGGCTCGAACATCAACCGCTACTGCAACCCGGAATACGACGCCCTGACCGTGCAGATGTCGAAGACGGCCGATCTCAACGAGCGCGCCGAGCTGGCCAAGAAGATGAACGATGTGCTGATGCAGGACTACGTGCTGCTGCCGCTCATCTACCGCTCGGGCACCTCGGCGCACAGCAACACGCTGGGCGGCGTTCGCATGAACGACTGGGACAGCGAGCTGTGGAACATCGCTGACTGGCACCGCGTGAAGTGACCATCTGCGGCGGCCCCCGCACGGGGGCCGCCCCTCACCCTCCGGGGAGCCGCCGATGGCCCGCTATGCCTTGCGCCGCCTGCTGATCGCGATCCCGACGCTGCTGGCGATCAGTTTCATCATCTTCGCTCTGCTGGATCTTGCGCCCAGCGACCCGACGGCGAACCTTCCGCTCACCATCCCGCCCGAGGTGCGCGAGAAGATCCGCCTCTCGCTCGGCATGGGCGAGCCCTTCGTGGTGCGCTACTTCAAGTGGCTCGAGCAGTTCATGGTCAACGAGCCGCTCAACGTGCTTGAGCAATGGACCGGCTGGACCATTGGCGACAGCGAGAACCGGCTGCGGGTGCTGTCGTGGGCCACGCGCTCGCCTGTCGTCGACCTGATCGTCGAGCGCCTGCCCCAGACCCTCTGGGTCGTCGGCATGTCCTACGTGATCGCCGTGGTGATCGCGGTGCCGATCGGGGTGATCTCGGCCTACCGGCAGTATTCGCTGTTCGACCAGATCGGGACCTTCATCTCGATGCTGGGCTTCTCGATCCCGACCTTCTTCACGGGCCTCCTGCTGATCGTGATCTTCTCGGTCTGGCTCGGCTGGCTGCCCTCGATCTACGACACCACGCACGTAGTCCGCGACTGGGACAGCTTCGTCTTCCAGGTCAAGCAGATGATCATGCCGACCATGGTGCTGGCGCTGGCCAATGCCAGCCAGATCAGCCGCTTCATGCGCGCCTCGATGCTCGACAACCTCACGCAGGACTATGTGCGCACCGCCCGCGCCAAGGGCCTGCGCGAGCGCGTGGTGGTGCTGACCCATGTGCTGCGCAACAGCCTGATCCCGGTCGTCACGGTGATCGCACTGGGCGTGCCCACGATCTTCGGCGGCGCCATCATCACCGAGCAGATCTTCCGGGTGAACGGGATCGGCCAGCTGCTGATCATCGGCATCGAGGGCGCAGACATCCCGCTGGTCCAGACCCTGACCTTCATCTTCGCGATCCTGATCGTGCTCTTCAACCTGATCGCCGACCTGATCTACGGCATGCTCGACCCGAGGATCCGCTATGACTGAAGCGACGCTCGCCGAACAGGGGATGAAGGCGCACCACTCGCTGTGGGGCGATGTCTGGCGCCAGTTCCGCGCCCATCGCGGCGCCATGGCGGGCAGCGCCGTCTTCCTCTTCATCGTGCTCGGGGTGACGGTCGGGCCCTACATCCACTCGATCGATCCGCAGTATCTGGACATGCGCGCGCGGAATGCGGGGATCAGCTGGGCGCATCCCTTCGGCACCGACAATGTCGGGCGTGACATGCTGGCCCAGGTGATGGCCGGCGGGCGGGTATCACTCGCGGTGGGCTTCGCGGCGATGCTGGTCTCGATCGTGATCGGCGCGCTGGTGGGAGTGCTCGCCGGCTACCTGCGCCGCCTCGACGGGCCGCTGATGCGGCTAACCGACCTCTTCCTCGCGCTGCCCATCCTGCCGCTGCTGCTGGTGATCCTGCTGCTCTTCCGCGACACGCTGCGCTCGCTCTTCGGGCCCGAGGCCGGCATCTTCCTGCTGATCGTCTTCGTGATCGGCATCACCTCGTGGATGCAGACCGCGCGCATCGTCCGTGGCGAGGTGCTGGCCCTGAAGGAGCGTGAATTCGTGCTCGCGGCCAAGAGCATCGGCACCCGCGGCCATCGCATCATCACCCGTCACCTTCTGCCCAACGTGCTCTCGCCGATCATGGTCTCGGCCACCATCGGCATCGCCAACGCGATCATCACGGAAAGCGCGCTTTCCTTCCTCGGCCTCGGCTTCCCGCCAGACTTCCCGACCTGGGGGCGGCTGCTCTATGACGGCAAGGACTTCATGACCCTGACGCCCGAGCGCGTGATCTGGCCAGGGCTGGCGATCTCGCTCACGGTGCTCAGCGTGAACTTCATCGGCGACGGCCTGCGCGACGCGCTCGATCCCCGCATCCGCGGGCGCTGAGCGGGCTCAGATCGCCGGCTTCGTCAGCATCAGCCAGATGATCACGAGCACCGCGCCGCGATTGATCGCGGGTACCGGCACGGCGCCGTGGGAAGCCGAAGGGTCGCCGAATAAAAATGGCCGCCCCGAGGGGCGGCCATCCTAAGTCTGGCGGGGACGAGCGCCGGCTCGGGGGCCGGCGCTCGCGGCCTCACTGCTGCCAGCTTTTCACCAGCTCGTCGTAGTTGACCGTCACGGCCTGCGGCTTCTCGTTCTCGAGCTTCGGCTTCGGCGCACCCGGACGCTCGAGCCAGACGCTCGGGTCCTCCTCGGGGTTCAGCTTCGGACCGATGTCGCCCTGCACGCCGGCACGCTCGAGCCGCGAGAGCACCTGCTCCTGCGCGGCGCACAGCGCGTCCAGCGCTTCCTGCGCCGACTTCGCGCCCGAGGACGCGTCGCCGATGTTCTGCCACCAGAGCTGCGCGAGCTTGGGGTAGTCAGGCACGTTGGTGCCCGTGGGCGACCAGCGGACCCGGGCGGGCGAGCGGTAGAACTCGACCAGGCCGCCCAGCTTCACGGCGCGGTCGGTGAAGCTCGGGTCGTTGATGGTCGACTCGCGGATGAAGGTGAGCCCCGTGTGGCTCTTCTTGAGATCCACGGTCTTCGACACGGTGAACTGGGCATAGAGCCACGCGGCCTTGGCGCGGTCCTCGGGGGTCGACTTCATCAGGGTCCACGAGCCCGCGTCCTGGTAGCCGACCTTCATGCCCTCCTCCCAGTAGGCGCCGTGCGGCGAGGGGGCCATGCGCCACTTGGGCGTGCCGTCCTCGTTCACGACCGGCAGGCCGTCCTTGACCATGTCGGCGGTGAAGGCGGTGTACCAGAAGATCTGCTGGGCGATCTGGCCCTGGGCGGGCACCGGTCCCGCCTCGCCGAACACCATGCCGGCGGCCGAGGGCGGGGCGTAGTTCTTCAGCCAGTCGACATATTTCTCGACCCCGTAGACGGCTGCAGGCGAGTTGGTGGCACCCCCGCGCGCGACGCACGAGCCCACGGGGCGCGAGTTCTCGTCGACCCGGATGCCCCACTCGTCGACCGGCAGGCCGTTCGGCTCGCCCTTGTCGCCCATGCCGGCCATCGACATCCACGCATCGGTGAAGCGCCAGCCCAGCGAGGGGTCCTTCTTGCCGTAGTCCATGTGGCCATAGACCGGGCCCGAGACGCCCATGTGGCTGAGATCCCGGCCGGTGAAGAACTCGGCGATGTCCTCGTAGGCCGACCAGTTGTCGGGCACGCCGAGTTCGTAGCCGTACTTGGCCTGGAAGTCGGCCTTGTTCTTCTCGTCGTTGAACCAGTCGTAGCGGAACCAGTAGAGGTTCGCGAACTGCTGGTCCGGCAGCTGGTAGAGCTTGCCGTCCGGGCCCGTGGTGAAGCTCGTCCCGATGAAGTCGTCGACCGCGAGCGTCGGCAGCGTGACGTCCTTGCCCTCGCCTGCCATCCAGTCGGTGAGGTTGCGGACCTGCTGGTAGCGCCAGTGCGTGCCGATCAGGTCCGAGTCGTTGATATAGGCGTCGTAGATGTTCTGCCCCGACTGCATCTGCGTCTGGAGCTTCTCGACGACGTCACCCTCGCCGATCAGGTCATGGGTGACCCTGATGCCGGTCAGCTTGCTGAACAGCGGCGCCAGTGTCTTCGACTCGTACTCGTGCGTGGTGATGGTCTCCGAGACGACCTTGATCTCCATGCCCGCGAAGGGCTTGGCGGCCTCCATGAACCATTCCAGTTCGGCCCGCTGCTCGGCCTCGGACAGGACCGATGGCTGCATCTCGGCGATGATCTCGTCGATCGCGCTTGCGTCCTGCGCAAGGGCCGCACCCCCGGCGAGGAGAGCGACGGTCGCGACCGTTCCCAGTATCCCCAGTCTCATTTCGTTATGTCCTCCCTATCGGACGTTCTGGTGGTCAGCCGGCGGCGCTGATGCCCCGCCGGAAGTGGCGTCACACCCAGCGGAACACGGCTGCGGCGTAGACGAGCGAGAGAGCAAGCGCGGACCAGAGCGGCGGGCCGGCAAGGCCCAGCCAGGCAAGGTTGATGAACGCGCTGCCCAGAAGCGAGATGAAGAGGCGGTCGCCCGGCGTCGTCTCGATGCCGAGCACCCCGATGCGCGGCGGCTGCGGCCTCAGGGCCTGCCAGACGGTCATGGCGACCAGCAGGCAGGCAATCACGCCGAAGAAGGTGGCCCCCGCCCAGGTCCAGGCCATCCAGTTGCCCGGGGCGATCGGCTGGCTGAGATCAAGCGCGCCGAAGACCGTACCGATGAGCCCGGCATGGTGCAGGCCGCCGAGCACGAGCCCGAGCCCGACCAACGCGGCCGAGATCTCGAGGTTGCGCGCGATCCCTTTCATCACACCCTCCCCAGGGCGAAGCCCTTGGCGATGTAGTTGCGCACGAAATAGATGACCAAGGCGCCGGGGATGATGGTCAGCACCCCGGCGGCGGCCAGCACGCCCCAGTCGAGCCCCGAGGCCGAGACCGTGCGCGTCATCGTGGCCGCGATCGATTTCGCCTCGGTCGAGGCGAGCGTGCGCGAGAGCAGCAGCTCGACCCACGAGAACATGAAGCAGAAGAAGGCGGCCACGCCGATGCCGGACGCGATGAGCGGCATGAAGATCCGCACGAAGAAGCGCGGCCAAGAATAGCCGTCGATGAAGGCGGTCTCGTCAATCTCGCGCGGTACGCCGCGCATGAAGCCCTCGAGGATCCAGACCGCCAGCGGCACGTTGAACAGGCAGTGCGCCAGCGCGATCGCGATATGCGTGTCGAAGAGCCCGATAGACGAGTAGAGCTGGAAGAACGGCAGCGCGAACACCGCCGGCGGCGCCATCCGGTTGGTCAGGAGCCAGAAGAACAGGTGCTTGTCGCCGAGGAAGCGATAGCGCGAGAAGGCATAGGCCGCGGGCAGCGCCACGGTGATCGAGATCGCCGTGTTCATCACCACGTAGATGATGGAATTGACATAGCCCATGTACCAGCTCGGGTCGGTGAAGATCACCGCGTAGTTCCTGAGCGTGGGCTGGCGCGGCCACAGCGTGAACGAGGAAAGGATCTCCTCGTTCGTCTTGAAGCTCATGTTCACCAGCCAGTAGATCGGCAGCATCAGGAACAGGATGTAGAGCGCGCAGACGATCCCGCTGCGGCTGACGCGCAGGCCCGGCAGCGCGAGCGTCGGGCGGGCAGCGACGGCCTCGGTCATCGCTTGCTCTCCTTCGCGTCCTCGGCCGTCATCACCGTGTAGAAGACCCAGCTGAGCAGCAGGATCACCAGGAAGTAGATGATCGAGAACGCCGCCGCCGGGCCAAGGTCGAACTGCCCCAGCGCCATCTTCACGAGGTCGATGGACAGAAGTGTCGTCGAATTGCCCGGGCCACCCCCGGTGACCACGAATGGCTCGGTGTAGATCATGAAGCTGTCCATGAAGCGCAGCAGGATGGCAATCAGCAGGACGCCCTTCATCTTGGGAAGCTCGATGTAACGGAACACCGCCCAGCGGCTCGCCTGGTCGATCTTGGCGGCCTGGTAATAGGCGTCCGGAATCGATCTCAGGCCCGCATAGGCCAGCAACGCCACCAGCGACGTCCAGTGCCAGACATCCATCACGATGATCGTGACCCAGGCATCGATCGGGTTCTGGGTGTAATTGTAATCGATCCCCAGACCCGCCAGCGTCCTGCCCAGGAGCCCGATGTCGACCCGCCCGAAGATCTGCCAGATGGTGCCGACGACGTTCCAGGGGATCAGCAGCGGCAGCGCCATCAGGATCAGGCAAGCCGAGGCCCATACGCCCTTCTTGGGCATGTTCAGCGCGATGAAGACGCCCAGCGGCACCTCGATCGCAAGGATGATGCTCGAGAACAGGATCTGGCGCAGGAAGGCATTGTGAATGCGCGGATCGGTCAGCGTCTTCTCGAACCAGTCGGCGCCGGCCCAGAAGAACTGGTTGTTTCCGAAGGTGTCCTGAACCGAGTAGTTCACCACCGTCATCAGCGGCAGCGCCGCCGAGAAGGCGACCAGCGCCACGACCGGCAGCACCATGAACCAGGCGCGATGATTGACCGGCTTGTCGTTCATCACGCGGCCTCCCTCTCGCCGCCCGGGGCGACGCGCCAGCCATCGGCATACACATTGATGGCCTCGGGCTCGAAGCGCACGCGCGGCTCGGCGGGGATCTCCGCGCCTTCCGGCACCATGATGTCGATGGCCCGGTCGGCCAGGTCCGCACGAACGATCTTGTGACGACCGACGTCCTCGACCCGCCGGATCCGGACGGGGAGGCCGTCCCCGGTCACGCGGATGAATTCGGGGCGGATGCCGATCTCGACCTCGCCGCTCAGCGCTGGATAGGCCGCGCCCAGCGCGACCTCGCCGGCGGGGATCCGCGCGACGCTGCCCTCGACCTGGGCGGGCAGCAGGTTCATGCCGGGCGAGCCGATGAAATAACCGACGAACGTATGCGCGGGGCGCTCGAACAGCTCGGCCGGCGTGCCGATCTGGACGACCTCGCCCTCGGTCATCACCACGACCTTGTCGGCGAAGGTCAGCGCCTCGGTCTGGTCGTGGGTGACGTAGATCATCGTGTGGCCGAACTGGCGGTGCAGCGCCTTGAGCTGGGTGCGCAGCTCCCACTTCATGTGCGGGTCGATCACGGTCAGGGGCTCGTCGAACAGGATGGCGTTCACGTCATTGCGCACCATGCCGCGTCCGAGGCTGATCTTCTGCTTGGCGTCCGCCGTCAGGCCGCGCGCCTTGTCGTTCAGCCGGTCGTCCATGCCGATCATCCGCGCGATCTCGCGCACCCGGGCGTCCGCGGCCTCGCCCCGCACACCGCGGTTGCGCAGCGGGAAGGCAAGGTTCTCGTAGACCGTCATGGTGTCGTAGACGACGGGGAACTGGAACACCTGGGCGATGTTGCGCTCGGCCGTCGCCATGTCGGTCACGTCGGTGGCGCCGAAGAAGATCCGCCCCTCGGATGGCTGCAGCAGCCCCGAGATCATGTTGAGCAGCGTGGTCTTGCCGCAGCCGGAGGGACCCAGCAGCGCATAGGCGGCGCCGTCTTCCCACTCGTGGTCGATGCGCTTCAAGGCATAGTCCTTCGGCCCCTTGGGATGGGGCAGATAGGAATGCGCGAGGCCGGACAGGGTGATCTTTGCCATCTCGCCCTCCTCCTCAGGCCGCGACCGCGTAGGGCGCGGCGGCCACCAACCGCTCGTCCTCGCCGAAGACATAGACGTGAGCGGGATCGAGATAGACGGGCTGCTCGGCACCGGCCGGAAGCTCGCGCACGCCATGAACCAGCGCAACCCAGCGGTCGCCGCCGTGATCGACATGGATGTAGCTTTCCGAGCCCGTGATCTCGGTGATCGCCACGCGGGCGCTGAACTCGAGCAGATGCGCACCGCGCGGCTCGATCCCGAGGTGGTTAGGGCGGAACCCCGCGACGTAGCGCCCGTCCGGCAGCTCCGCCAGCGGGCCCTTCGCGTCGATCTCCTGCCCGCTGCCGAGACCGAGCCGCGCACCGCGCTTCTGGACCCGCAGGAAGTTCATCGGCGGGTCCGAGAAGACCCTCGCGGTGATCGCATCGCCGGGCTTGCGGTAGACCTCGGCCGTCGGCCCGAACTGGGTGATCCGCCCCTCCCAGAGGCAGGCCGTGTTGCCGCCCAGAAGCAGCGCCTCGTGCGGCTCGGTCGTGGCGTAGACGAATATCGAACCCGCCTCCTCGAAGATGGCCGGGATCTCGGCGCGCAGTTCCTCGCGCAGCTTGTAGTCGAGATTTGCCAGCGGCTCGTCCAGCAGCACCAGCCCGGCATTCTTGACCAGCGCACGCGCCAGCGCACAGCGCTGCTGCTGGCCGCCCGAGAGCTCGAGCGGCTTTCGCTGCAGCATCGGCGTGAGCTTCATCATCGCAGCGGCCCTGGCCACGCGCTCCTCGATCTCGGGACGCGACAGCCCCGCGATCCTGAGCGGCGAGGCGATATTCTCGAAGACGCTCATCGAGGGGTAGTTGATGAACTGCTGATAGACCATTGCGACGCCCCGGTCCTGGACGCGCAGGCCCGTCACGTCGCGGCCTTCCCACAGGATCCGCCCGCCGGTCGGCTGGTCGAGCCCCGCCATCAGCCGCATCAGCGAGGTCTTGCCACTCAGCGTCGGCCCCAGCAGCACGTTCATGCTGCCACGGCTCAGTGTCAGCGACACCGGGTGGATATGGGTCTCGCCCCGCACGACCTTCGAGACGCTTTCGAGCGTCAGGGTCATCGCCTCTCGTCTCCTCCGTCCGGCGCCGTTGACCGGCGCCTCGTCATTGCTGCCGGGAACGCATTCCGGCTTCTGTCGTTCATGCCGCGGCCGTGGACCCGGCAACAAGTGCACGATGCTCGACCATCCAGGCGTCGAGCGCGACCGCCTCGTCGGGCGTCAGCCGCAACCCCAGCTTACTCCGGCGCCACAGCACGTCATCAGCCGTTCGCGCCCATTCGCGCGTCATCAGCCAGCGCACCTCAGCCTCGGTGAGGTCGTGGCCGAAGTTGCGGCCGAGGTCAGCCTCGGTTTTCGCCTCGCCCAGAATAGCGCGCGCCTCGGTGCCGTAGGCCCGCACCAGCCGCAGCGCCCAGGCGCGGTCGAGGAACGGGTAGCTCGCGCACAGATCGTCGACGAGAGTGTCGCGCGCATCGACCGCGAAATCCCCACCCGGCATCGGCACGCGCGCGGTCCAGTCGGGCCCCATCCGCGGGAAAAAGGGCGCAAGCTTTGCCAGCGCGGCTTCGGCCAGGCGCCGATAGGTCGTGATCTTGCCCCCGAAGATGTTCAGAAGCGGCGCCTCACCCGGCCGCCCCTCGACCTTGAGCACATAGTCGCGCGTTGCGGCCGTGGCCGAGGTGGCCCCGTCATCGTAAAGCGGCCGCACGCCGGAATAGGTCCAGACCACGTCATCCGCGGTCACGGGCGTGGCAAGATAGTCGGACACCGAGGCGCAAAGATAATCGCGCTCCTCGTCCGTGCACCGCGCCGAGCCCGGGCCATCCTGGTGATCGCGGTCGGTCGTGCCGATCAGCGTGAAGTCGGTCTCGTAGGGGATGGCGAAGACGATCCGCCCGTCCGCGTTCTGGAAGATGTAGGCCCGGTCATGCTCGAAGAGCCGCCGCGTCACGATATGGCTGCCGCGCACCAGGCGGATGCGATCCGACACGTTCTCGCGCACGCGGTTGCGGATGACATCGTCAACCCAGGGGCCGCCCGCATTGACCAGCGCCCGCGCACGCACCTCATGCACCTCGCCGGTGACGGCGTCCTCCAGCGTCACGTCCCAAAGCTCGCCCTCGCGCGAGGCCGAGGTGCAGCGCATGCGCGTGAGCACCTTCGCGCCACGCGCCACCGCGTCGCGCGCATTCAGCACCACCAGGCGCGAATCCTCGACCCAGCAGTCCGAATATTCGAAGCCGCGCGCGAATTCGGGTTTCAACGGCTTGCCTGCCGGATCGCTGCGCAGATCGAGCGTCCGGGTCGGCGGCAAGAGCTTCCGCCCGCCAAGATGGTCGTAGATGAACAGTCCCAGCCGAAGCAGCCAGGCGGGCCTCAGCCCCTTGTGATGAGGCAGGACGAAACGCAAGGGCCACGAGATATGCGGCATCGCCACCAGCAGGGTCTCGCGCTCGATCAGCGCCTCGCGCACCAGGCGGAACTCGTAGTATTCGAGGTAGCGCAGCCCGCCGTGGAACAGCTTGGTCGAGGCCGAGGACGTCGCGCCCGCCAAGTCGCCCTGCTCGCACACCAGCACCGACAGCCCCCGCCCCGCCGCGTCACGCGCGATGCCGGTCCCGTTCACGCCACCACCGATGATGGCGAGGTCGAAAACCTCGATGTCCCGCGAGGCTGATGACGGCAAGGCATTGCTCCGCAGAGGCTGTCGGGCGCGAACTCCACGCCATGATCGACAGCGCGCGAAAGGAGTCAATGGGATTTTCGTTTTCGCGCATTTTTGTTCGATATTGATCGTGGCTCGAAGTGGCTATTGGCGGCATGCCACTTCCAGACTACTGTTTAAAAAAGATAATATCCCTCCTCCGAGATAGGGCGCCCAAAGTTTCACGCTTGATCGTCACGCTTGGCGGTGCAATTCTTGCGCGAAATCGAAATCGGGCATCGACCGCGCATGATCCTCTCCTTCCGTCAGCACGAGATCGTCGAGCTTGCGCGCCTCCATGGACGCGTGGTGGTCGAGGAGCTTGCCGAGCGCTTTGCCGTCAGCCCGCAGACGATTCGCCGCGATCTGGGTGAGCTTTGCGACGCGGGCACCCTGCAGCGCGTTCATGGCGGCGCAGTGCTCGGCTCGGGCGTCGCCAATCTCGGCTATGACGCGCGCCGGACCCTCGCCAGCGCCGAGAAGGAGGCGATCGGACGGCTCTGCGCCAGCGCGATCCCCGAGAACGCGTCGCTCTTCATCAACATCGGCACCACGACCGAAGCGGTCGCCCGCGCGCTCGCCGGTCATCGTGACCTGATGGCGATCACGAACAACCTCAATGTCGCGAACATCATGGCCGCGAACCCGAACATCGAGGTGATCGTGGCCGGCGGCGTGCTGCGCCGATCGGACTGCGGGCTGATCGGCGAGGCGACGACCGACTTCATCCGGCAGTTCAAGGTCGATCTCGCGATCATCGGCGCCTCGGCGCTCGACGAGGAAGGCTGGCTGCTCGATTTCGATTACCGCGAGGTGCGGGTGAGCCGGGCGATCATCGAGAATGCGCGCGAGGTCTTCCTTGTCGCCGACGCCTCGAAATTCGCGCGCTCGGCACCCGTGCGCATCACCGAGATCTCGGCCGTGACGGCCTTCTTCACCGACCGACCTCCTCCCGCCGCGTTCACCGCACGCTGCGCCGAGGCAGGGGTCAGAATCGAGATCGCGGAACCATCCGAACAGGCGGCGGGCTGACCGCGACGCCCGACGGCTCAGATCACGGCAATGTCGATCTCGCCCACGCCCTCGACCGAAGCGTGCAGTTGATCGCCGCGCTGCACCGGGCCGACCCCCGCAGGCGTGCCGGTAAAGATCAGGTCGCCCGGCGCGAGCACGAAGAACCGCGAGAGATAGGCAATCATCTCCGGCACCTTCCAGATCATCTGGGCAAGATCGCCCTCCTGCCGCCGCGTGCCGTTCACGTCCAGCGCGATCACGCCGCATTCGGGATGCCCGGTCTCGAACACCGACTCGATGGGACCGATCGGGGCGGAATGCTCGAAGGCCTTCCCGATCTCCCAGGGCCGGCCCATCTTCTTCGCCTCGCCCTGAAGGTCGCGGCGCGTCATGTCGAGCCCGACGGCATATCCCCAGACATGCTCGAGCGCCTCGTCCTCGGCGATGTTCACACCGCCCCTGCCGAGGGCGACCACCAACTCGATCTCGAAATGCACGTCCGAGCTCATCGGTGGATAGGGAAAATCTGCGCCGAACAGCAGGTTGTCGGGGTTCTTCTGGAAGAAGAAGGGCGGCTCGCGGCTGGGGTCGTGCCCCATCTCGATCGCGTGATCGGCATAGTTTCGGCCGATGCAGTAGACCCGGTGGACCGGGAAGAGCCCGCCGCCCCGCACGGGCACCGTCACAGCCGGCGGCGGCGCGATCACAAAAGGCTCGGGAGTTTCGGCCCCGGCTTCCTCGTTCTCGGCGCTCATGAGGCGGTTCTCCTCGCTTCTTGTCCGGCCCGGCATCGGGGGCGACTCGGCCCGAAACCGGCCGCAGTTTTCCATGGGATCCTGCCCGCGTATATCCCCGGCCGCGACCCGCACGAAGCCCTCATCGACGACCGAGCAGGGAAATCCATGCACATCGTGATGCCTGCCCCGGCGTCAGGGCACCGGTTCCGTTTGACACATCCGACAAGCTTGGTCAGCTATAGGCAGCTTAGCCGGGGATGCTCGACTGCAAGCGCCCCGATGTGACAGGGAGAAACAAGAATGAAACGGCTACTGGCCTCATTGATGCTGGGTAGCGCCGCGATCGCGATTGCGGCCACCGCGAACGCCGAGACGCTGCGCTGGGCGCGCGCGGGCGACAGCCTCACGCTCGACCCCCATGCCCAGAACGAGGGTCCGACCCACACGCTGGCGCACCAGATCTACGAGCCGCTCCTGCATCGCGACATGGCCGGCCAGATCGTGCCCGCGCTGGCTACCGAGTGGGCGCCGACCGAGGACCCCAGCGTCTGGCGCTTCAAGCTGCGCGAGGGCGTGACGTTCCACGACGGCGCGCCCTTTACCGCGTCGGACGTGGTGTTCTCGCTCAATCGCGCCATGATGCCCGACAGCGACATGAAGGAGCTGCTGGCCTCGGTGAAGGAAGTCACGGCGGTCGACGATCTGACGGTCGACATCACAACCGACGGGCCAAACCCGATCCTGCCGTCGAACCTCACCAACCTCTTCATCATGGACGAGGACTGGTCCAAGTCGAACGGGGTCGAGAAGCCGCAGGACTTCGAGGGTGGCGAGGAGACCTTCGCCGTGCGCAACGCCAACGGCACCGGCGCCTACATGCTGGCCGAGCGCGCGCCGGATTCGAAGACCGTGCTCAAGCAGAACCCCAACTACTGGGGCAAGGGCGAGTTCCCGCTGGAAGTCACCGAAATCGTCTTCACGCCGGTCCAGAACGCCGCCACCCGCGTGGCCGCCCTGCTCTCGGGTGAGGTCGACTTCATCCAGGACGTGCCGGTCCAGGATCTCGGCCGGGTCGAAGCCGCCGACGGGCTGGTCGTGCGCACCGCGCCGCAGAACCGCACGATCTTCTTCGGCATCAATGTCGGCGATGCCGACCTGAAGTCCGACAATGTCGACGGCAAGAACCCCTTCGCCGACAAGCGCGTGCGCGAGGCGATGAACATGGCGCTGAACCGCGACGCGATCCGCCAGGTCGTGATGCGCGGCCAGTCGCAGCCGACCGGCGTGATCATGCCTCCCTTCGTCAACGGCTGGACCGAGGCGCTTGACGCCGTGCCGCCGACCGACGTCGCCAAGGCCAAGGAGCTGATGGCCGAGGCCGGCTATGGCGACGGCTTCTCGGTCACGCTCAACTGCCCGAACGATCGCTACATCAATGATGAGGCGATCTGCCAGGCGGCCGTCGGCATGCTGGGCCAGATCGGCATCAAGGTTGCGCTCGATGCCAAGCCCAAGGCACAGCACTTCCCGCTGATCAACAATCTCGAGACCGACTTCTACATGCTCGGCTGGGGCGTGCCGACCTTCGACTCGGAGTACATCTTCAACTTCCTCGTCCACACCAAGGGCGAGAAGTACGGCTCGTGGAACGGCACCCGCTACTCGAACCCCGAACTCGACAAGATGATCGAAGGTCTCGCCTCCGAGACCGACCTCGCCAAGCGCGATGCCATGATCGCCGAAATCTGGAGCACGGTGCAGGGCGAGACGATCTACCTGCCGCTGCATCACCAGGTGCTGAACTGGGGCATGAAGACTGCGATCGACTTCCCCGTCCAGCCCGAGGACCAGCCGCACTTCAAGTACCTGACCTACGCGAAGTGAGCTGATCACGCGGGGGGCGCGCCCGGCGCGCCCCCTCAGCCTGCCCCTGCGGGGCGCGCGGCAGGAAAGGCCACCGCCATGGCACCGACACCCCAAGCCGTCGCCGAGATGGCCGCGCGCTACGCGGCAGCCTGGAGTGCCCATGTTCCGGCCGACGTCGCCGGCTTCTACGCCAGGGACGGGCACATCACCATCAACGACGGCGACCCCGTCGTCGGGCGCGCCGCGCTGACCGGGATGGTCGCGGGGTTCTATGCCGAGTTCCCGGATATCGTCGTGCATATGGACCTTGTGCGCACGGCCGGGACACACGCAATCTTCGCCTGGACGCTCGAGGGCACCCATGCGCAGACCAGAAATGCCGTGCGTGTCTCGGGCTGGGAAGCCTGGACATTGAACGACGACTGCGAAATTGCCGCCTCGCGCGGCCATTTCGACGCTGACGAGTACGAGCGCCAGATCGCCGAGGGCATCTGAGCCGCGCGCCGCCCCGTGGAGAGGACCCGATGCTCGCCTTCGTCATCCGCCGCGTGTTCCAGTCGCTGATCGTGCTCCTCGTGGTGGGGCTCGTCGCCTTCTCGCTGTTCCGGTTCGTCGGCGATCCCGTGGAAAACATGCTCGGCCAGGAACGGACCCAGCAGGACATCGACCGGCTGCGCACCCAGCTTGGCCTCGACCAGCCCTTCCCCGTGCAGTACTGGCGCTTCCTCAAGAATGCGGCCGAGGGCAATTTCGGCGTGAGCTACCGGCAAGGCCGGCCGGTCACGGATCTCCTGATCGAGCGCGCACCCGCCACGCTCGAGCTCGCCTTCGTCTCCGGCGTCTTCGCGCTGGTGGGCGGCATCGCGCTGGGCATCTATACCGCGATCCGAAAGAGCGGCTGGCTCGCGCAGTTCGTGATGACGGCCTCGCTCATAGGGGTCTCGCTGCCCACCTTCCTCATCGGCATCCTTCTGATCTGGATCTTCGCCGTCGAGCTTGGCTGGCTCCCCAGCTTCGGGCGCGGCGAGACGGTTGCGATCGGCTGGTGGACCACGGGCTTTCTGACCGCCAGCGGCCTCAAGGCGCTGATCCTGCCGTCGATCACGCTCGGCCTCTACCAGATGACGCTGATCATGCGCCTCGTGCGGTCCGAGATGCTCGAGGTGCTGCGCCAGGATTACATCCGCTTCGCGCGCGCACGCGGGCTCAGCGAGCGGGCCGTCAATTTCGGCCACGCCCTCAAGAACACCCTCGTCCCGGTCATCACCGTAACCGGCCTCCAGCTCGGCTCGATCATCGCCTTCGCGATCATCACCGAGACGGTGTTCCAGTGGCCCGGCGTGGGCCTTCTGTTCATCAACGCGGTCCAGTTCGTCGATATCCCGGTGATGGCGGCCTATCTGATGCTCATCTCGTTCATGTTCGTCGCCATCAACCTGATCGTCGATCTGCTCTACGTCGCGATCGATCCGCGCCTGCGCGTCGATCGCGCGGCTGCGGCGAAGTGAGGGTCCAGCGATGAACGCCATGCGCCGCGCCTGGGAAAGCGACCTCAGCTACTCCTTCCGCCACAGCCCGATCACCGTGCTTGCGGCCTTCATGGTGATCGTGCTGTTCGCCGGCGCGATCCTCGCGCCGCTGATCGCGCCCTACAGCCCGTTCGATCCGGCGACGCTCAACCTGATGAACGGCTTCACCCCGCCGATGACGCCCAACACCTTTACCGGCGAGACCTTCTGGCTCGGCACCGACGACCAGGGGCGCGACATGTTCTCGGCCATCCTCTACGGCATGCGGATCTCGCTCTTCGTCGGCTTCGCAGCGGTCCTGCTCGCGCTCGTTCTGGGTGTGGTGGCAGGGCTGGTCGCGGGCTATGCCGGCGGCTGGGTCGACACGATCATCATGCGCATCGCCGACGTGCAGCTGACCTTTCCCTCGATCCTCGTCGCCATGCTGATCTTCGGCATCGCCAAGGGCCTCACGCCGCCCGACATGCGCGACCAGATGGCGATCTGGGTGCTCATCGTCTCGATCGGCCTCAGCGACTGGGTGCAGTTCGCCCGCGTCGTGCGCGGCGCCACCTTGGTCGAGCGCAACCGGGAATACGTGCAGGCCGCGCGCCTGATCGGCCGCAGCCGGTCTGCCATCATGTTCCGCCACGTACTACCCAACGTGACCTCGCCCGTACTGGTGATCGCGACCATCGGGCTTGCGCTCGCCATCATCGCCGAGGCGACCCTGAGCTTCCTCGGCGTGGGCGCGCCGCCGACCCAGCCGTCTCTGGGCACGCTCATCCGCATCGGCCAAGGCTATCTGTTCTCGGGCGAGTGGTGGATCCTGTTCTTCCCGGCCGTGACGCTGCTGGTGCTGGCCCTATCGGTCAACCTGCTCGGCGACTGGTTGCGCGAAGCCCTCAACCCGAGGCTCAGATGACCGAGACGCCCATCCTGTCCCTGCGCAATCTCGTGGTCGAGATCCCGACCCGCCGCGACGTGCTGCGACCGGTCGACCGCGTGTCGTTCCAGATCGCGCGCGGCGAGGTGCTCGGCGTGGTCGGCGAATCCGGGGCCGGCAAGTCGATGACCGGGACGGCGGTGATCGGCCTGATCGACCCGCCGGGCCATATCGCTGGCGGCAGGGTCGAGCTCGACGGTCAGCGCATCGACAACCTGCCGGCGGAAAAGATGCGCCGCATCCGCGGCAAGCGCATCGGCATGGTGTTCCAGGACCCGCTCACCTCACTCAACCCGCTGATCCGCATCGGCGACCAGCTGACCGAGACGATTCTGGCCCATCTCGACGTCTCGGAAGCCGAGGCCCGCCGCCGCGCCGTCGCCGCGCTCGAGGAAGTCGGCATTCCGGCCGCCGCGCGGCGCATCGACAGCTATCCGCACGAATTTTCGGGCGGCATGCGCCAGCGCGTGGTGATCGCCCTCGCGCTGGCGGCCGAGCCGGACCTCGTGATCGCGGACGAGCCCACGACGGCGCTCGATGTCAGCGTGCAGGCCCAGATCATCGCGCTGCTCAAGCGCCTGTGTCGCGAGCGCGGGACCGCGGTGATGCTTATCACCCACGACATGGGCGTGATCGCCGAGGCCGCCGACCGGGTCGCGGTGATGTATGCCGGCCGACTCGCTGAGATCGGCCCGGTGGCCGAAGTCATCGCGCACCCGCAGCATCCCTACACGCGCGGGCTGATGGCCGCGACGCCAATGGCGACCCCGCCCGGCGAGCGGCTGAACCAGATCCCGGGCGCGATGCCGCGGCTCGACGCCATTCCCGCCGGTTGCGCCTTCCATCCGCGCTGCCCGGTCGCCGAGGCCGGATGCAGGGTGGGCGACCCGCCTCGCGTCGAGGAATGCGGCGGCCGCGCCGCCTGCTGGGTCGTTGCCCGCGAGGCGGGGCTCGTGCGCGCATGACCGCCCTTGTCCGTATCGCCGGCCTTGTGCGCCGCTTCGATGTCTCGAAGCCCTGGCTCAACCGCCTGATCGAGCGTGCGCCCCGCCAGATCCTCACCGCCGTGGCCGATGTGAGCCTCGAGATCCCCGAGCGCGGCGTCTATGCGCTGGTCGGCGAATCCGGCTCGGGCAAGTCCACCATCGGCAAGATCGCGGTCGGGCTGCTTGCGCCCTCGGAGGGCGCGGTCGAGATCGGCGGCGTCGACCTGCACCGCGAGCGCGACCCGGCCCGCCGAACAGAGACGCGCGCCCATATCCAGATGATCTTCCAGGACCCCTACGCCTCGCTCAACCCGCGCTGGCGGGTGCGCGACATCATCGAGGAACCCGTGCGCGCGCGCGGCGACCGGAGCGAGGGGCTCGCCGAGCGCCTGCTCGAGCAGGTCGGCCTCTCGGCGCGCGATGCCGACAAGTTCCCGCACGAGTTCTCCGGCGGCCAGCGCCAGCGCATCTGCGTGGCGCGCGCGCTTGCGTCCGAGCCGCGATTCATCGTGTGCGACGAGCCCACCTCGGCACTCGATGTCAGCGTGCAGGCCCAGGTGCTCAACCTGATGAAGGACCTGCAGGAGCGGCTCGGCCTGACCTATCTGTTCATCAGCCACGATCTCTCGGTCGTGCGCTACATGGCCGACCGCATCGGGGTTCTCTATCTCGGCCGGCTGGTGGAGGAGGCACCGCGCGACGCGTTGTTCGAGACGCCGCGCCACCCCTATACCCGGATGCTGCTCGAGGCCGCACCCCGCATCGACGCCTTCGGGCGCGAGGTCGATCCGCCCAAGGGCGAGATCCCCGACCCGATCAATCCGCCGACCGGCTGCGCCTATCACCCGCGCTGCCCCTTCGCCGACGAACGTTGCAAGCGCGAGCGCCCCGCGATGCGCGACGCGGGCGCGAGCCGCGCCGCGTGCCATGCCGTCGAGGAAGGCCGCCTCTGAGGCGCCATCGCGCACGGCCATTCACCGACGCCCGCTCGGCGCGCCTCACCCGCCGCGGCGCCAGCGTGCGTTGCGGCGCAGGACTTCGCCCATATCGCCCATTGCGGGAAGACGCGCGCCATGCGCCGCGGCCGCGCTGCTTCCTCCGGAAAGCCCGCCATGCTGGCCCGACGCGGCCTCGCGCCACCTGTCCTCCGCGGCCTGACGCGCCGCTTCGGCCTCGCGAAGGACCTCGGCCGAGCCGGCTACCCTGACCGCGCCAGGGCCGCCGATGCGCGCATCGGCAAGACTGAAGCTCGCGGCCGCCATCGCCTGGTGGGCCAGCATCCGCCCCGCCGTTGCCGCGGCCGCCCCGATCGTCGGCGCAAAGCGCAGGATCTCGCGATCCAGCACGATCGGTTCGGACAGCTGGCGCGCCACTTCCTGGGCGCGTTCCTCGAGCTCGGCATCGTCCAGGATGTCGGTGAAGACCACGGCATAGCTTGCGCCGTCGAGCCGCGCCACGATGTCGTCTCCACGGCACATGCCCGACAACCGCGCCGCGATCTCGGTCAACACGGCCTCGGCCGCGGCGCGCCCCCGCCGGCCCGTCTGCTCGTCGAATTGCATAAGCTGGATCTCCAGCACACCCACCAGCTGCCCGCCGAGACCCGGATCCTCCATGGCGAGGTCGAGTTGCAGCATCAGGCTGTCCCGGTTCGCAAGGCCGGTCAGCGGATCGTGGAACGCGGCGTGCTGAACCGCGTCATGCGCTGCGATCAGGCGCCGCATCTGCCCCCCGATCCGGGCGACCAGCGGCCTCAGCAGCAGCCCCGAGATGGCCGCCAGCGCCGCCAGCCAGCTGACCGCGAAGGCCTCGTTCAGGCGGCGCACGACCAGCGCCGCCCTGCCCGCCTCATCCGCCTGGACCGCGCGCGCCAGCGCCAGCCCATCCGCGACCCTGCGCAAGGCGGTGAGATCGACCGGCACCGCGCCGGGTCGCGTTGCCGCCTCGGCGTCTGCCATCGCATCGGACAGGCGATGCGGATCCGCGAACAGCATTGCCGCGAGCCGCCCGTCACCGGGAGCCGGGATGCCGCGCGCCGCATCGCCCTCGCTCAACGCCCGGCGATTCGCCGAGAACCGCGCCCGCGCGGCCGCGCGTTCCTCGGCCCCGGCTTCGTCGTATAGCCCGGCGGACAGCATCAGGCGCTGCGCCTGGATCTGCTGATCTGCCAGAATGGCCTCGAGCCGCGCCGCGTCCCTGGCGCTCGAGACCGCCCAGCGCCCTGCCAGCACGTCGGCAAGCCCGATCGCCAGCAGGATCCCCCCCGCCACCGCGAAGACTGCCACCATCCGGCGCTCGACCGCGCGGGGTTCCGCGTCAAGCGCGTGGGACAGTCGAGCCTCGCGCTTGTCGTCCATGCTCGTCATCACGCGCCCCCGCACCACACACCAACCGGACCGATCCTGCGGCGCGAGACGTAAAGGATCGGTTTGCGACGCTCGCTGTCGCAAGGCTCGATTGACAGGACTGCGCTGGCATTGTCTCACTGCGCGCATCGTCGCGGAGCCAGCGGCCAGAGAGGGGATTGCATTCATGAAAAGCCATGCGCGTGTCGTCGTGATCGGGGGCGGCGTCGTCGGCTGCTCGGTGCTCTATCACCTGACCAAGCTGGGCTGGACCGACGTGATGCTGATCGAGCGCTCCGAGCTCACCTCGGGGTCGACCTGGCACGCCGCGGGCGGCTTTCACACGCTGAACGCCGACACCAACATGGCGGCGCTGCAGGGCTACACCATCCGCCTCTATCGCGAGCTCGAAGAGATCACCGGCATGTCCTGCGGCCTGCACCACGTGGGCGGGCTGACGCTTGCCTGCGACCGCGACCGGCTGGATTTCCTCAAGGCCGAGCATGCCAAGCATGCCTACATGGGGCTCGACACCCGAATCGTCGGGCCCGAGGAGATCCGCGAGCTCTCGCCCATCACCAACACCGACGGCGTGCTGGCCGCGCTCTACGACCCGCTCGACGGGCATCTCGACCCGTCCGGCACGACCCACGCCTACGCCAAGGCCGCGCGCATGGCCGGGGCCGAGATCGTGCTTCGCACCCCGGTGATCGCGACCCGCCCCCGGGCGGGCGGCGGCTGGGACGTCGTCACCGAACAGGGCACCGTGACCTGCGAGCACGTGGTCAACGCCGCCGGCCTCTGGGCGCGCGAGGTCGGCGCGCTGGCCGGGGTCTACCTGCCGCTGCACCCGATGGAGCACCAGTACCTGGTGACCGAGGAGACGCCCGAGGTCTACGAGCGCGACACCGAGCTTCCCCACGTGATGGACCCCGCGGGCGAGAGCTACCTGCGCCAGGAAGGGCGCGGCCTCGTCATCGGCTTCTACGAGCAGGCGGCCGAGCACTGGGCCGTCGACGGCACCCCGCCCGACTTCGGGCACGAACTGCTCAACGACAAGCTCGACCGGATCGGCGACAGCCTCGAATTCGCCTTCCGCCGCTTCCCGGTGCTCGAGCGCGCCGGCATCAAGCGCGTGATCAATGGCCCCTTCACCTTCGCGCCCGACGGCAACCCGCTGGTCGGCCCGGTGCCCGGCCTCCCGGGCTACTGGACCGCCTGCGCCGTGATGGCGGGCTTCAGCCAGGGCGGCGGCGTCGGCCTCGCGCTGGCGCAGTGGATGGTCGAGGGCGAGCCCGAACGCGACTGCTTCGCCATGGACGTCGCGCGCTTCGGCGACTGGATCACGCCGGGCTACACGCGCGCGACCGTGATGCAGAACTACCAGCGGCGGTTCTCGATCTCCTACCCGAACGAGGACCTGCCGGCCGGGCGCCCCCACAACTGCACGCCCGCCTGGGGCATCTGGGACGCCCAGCGCGCGGTCTGGGGCGCAGGCTACGGCCTCGAGCATGTCAACTACTTCGCACCCGCGGGCGAGCCTAGGGCCGAGATCCCCTCGTTCCGCCGCTCGAACGCGCATCCGGTCGTGGCCGAGGAATGCCGCGCCGTGCGCGAGGCCGTGGGCATCAACGAGATCCACAACTTCGGCAAGTACGAGGTGACCGGCCCGCGCGCCGAGGCCTGGCTCGACCGCATCATGGCCGGCCGGATGCCCCGGCAGGGGCGGCTCACGCTGACGCCCATGCTCAGCCCGCGCGGCAAGCTGATCGGCGACTTCACGGTGACAAGGCTGGGCGACGAGCGCTTCCAGCTGACCGCATCCTATGGCGCGCGCGCGTTCCACATGCGCTGGTTCCTCGACCATCTCGAGGACGGCGTCGAGATCCGCGACATCTCGCTCGAGCGCATCGGCTTTCAGATCGCCGGCCCCCGCGCGCAGGAGCTGCTGTCGCGCGTCGCGCGTGGCGACGTGTCGACCGCCGCCCTGCCGTTCATGGCGGTGCGCGAACTCGACATCGGCACCTCGCAAGCCATCGTCCAGCGCGTGAGCTACACCGGCGATCTCGGCTACGAGATCTACGTCCCCGCCGCCGAGCAGGTCGCGCTCTACCACCAGCTTGCCGCCGCGGGCGCCGGGCTGGGCCTGCGCCCCTTCGGCATGCGGGCAATGATGAGCCTGCGGCTCGAGAAGGGCTTCGGCTCGTGGATGCACGAGTTCCGCCCCGACTACCTGCCGGCCGAGACCGGGCTCGACCGCTTCGTCGCCTACAACAAGCCCGCCGACTTCATCGGCAAGGCGGCGGCGCTGAAGGAGAAGGCCGAAGGCCCCGGCCGGCGCCTGTGCGTCTTCGAGGTCGATGCGCTCGACGCCGACGTCGTGGGCGACGAGCCAATCCGCGTTGACGGCGAGCTCGTGGGCTTCTGCACCTCGGGCGGCTACGCACATTACGTCGGCAAGTCGGTCGCCATCGGCTTCCTGCCGGTCGGGCTGATCGAGGAAGGCCGCGCGGCCGAGATCGACATCCTGGGCGAGCGCCGCGCAGCCCAGGTGGTCACGCGCCCGCTGTTCGACCCCGAGGCACAGCGGATGCGCGGCTGATCGGCGGCGGCGGCTCGCTCAGCCGCGGCCGACCGTCGCGCCGGGCGTGCCCAGTTCGCGCCCGATCTCGACCAGCCGCGGCCCGTGGCGCTCCATCAGCTTCTCGACCGGGGTCGAGAAGGACGGCCCGCCGCAGTTGAGGCCGTAGATGCGCTGTCCGTCGGGCGCCACCACGGGCACGCCGACGGCGTTCACATCACCCTTCCAGTCGCCGAACGAGGTGCAGAAGCCCTGCGACTCGATCTCGCGAATCGCCGCCGTCACGCCCTTCTCGATCGCGGGGAATTCGTCGGGTGTGCGCTCGCGCACCGCGCGCATCAGGTAGTCGCGCTCGCCGGCCGGCAGCACCGCCAGGATCGCCCGACCCATCGCCGTGGTCGCCAGCGGGATGCGCGAGCCCGCCTCGAGCGACAGCGTCACCGTCGCCGGGCCCTTGAAGCAGTCGAGATATACCACCGACAGCCGGTCGCGCGCGCCCAGCGCCACCGAGCAGGACGCCTCGTTCGCCAGCGCCTGCAGCATCGGCCGCGCCCGCTCGCGGATCTCAAGCCCCGCCAGCATGGCATAGCCCAGCGCCAGCACGCCCGGACCCAGCGAATAGGACCCCATCCGCCCGTGATCGACCAGGTAACCCAATTCCCGCAGGGTGTTGGTCAGGCGCGAGACGGTGGGCTTGGGCAGCCCCGTGCGCTCGGCCAGTTCCTGGTTGCCCAGGGCGACTTCGCCGGGGCGGAAGGCGCGCAGGATCGAAAGGCCGCGCGCCAGCGCGGTGACGAACTGGCGGTCCTTCGACGCGTCCTCACCTTCGGCTTCAGTCGGTCTGGGGGTCTCTTGACTGGTCATGATGTGGCCTCGCGATGGCGCGCACGGGCATAAAGGATCGGACCTGCCGCAAGCAAGAGGCCGATGCCGCTCAGCTCCCAGTGGCCCAGCCCGATCAGCTCCGACCCCGGCGCGGCGAAGAACAGCCCCGCCACGCCAAGAAGAACTCGCAGCGCGTAGCCCGGCGCGGTGCGGCCGAACCCACCAACCAGGCTCAGATGCCCCTGCAGCGAGGCCCCGATGAACCACACGCCGATCACAGCGGTCGCCAATACGGCCAGCACCTCGCCGGCCGGCGCCTCGCCCACCAGCGCGGGGTTCAGCACGAAGAAGAAGGGCGCGACATAGATGACGCCGCCCAGCCGCATCGCCTCCCAGCCGGCGCGGAAGGGGGTCGTGCCCGCCAGCGTCGCGGCGGCGAACGCGCCCAGCGCCACCGGCGGCGTGATGAAGCTGACCATGCCCCAGTAGAGGATGAAGAGATGCACCGCCAGCTGGTTGAGCCCCGCCTGCTCGAGCGCCGGCGCCAGCACCACGGCAAGGAAGATGTAGCAGGCGGTCACCGTCATCCCCATCCCGAAGACAAAGGCCGTGAGCGCCCCCATCAGCAGGAGTGCGATCGTCGAGTTGCCCGCCATGAACACCAGGTCGTTGACCAGCGTGCCTGCAAGCCCCGTGGCCGAGAAGGCGCCCACGATCAGGCCCACCCCCAGCAGCACGGCCGTGAGCTCGGTCAGGGCGCGGCCGACCCCCACGATCAGGTCGCCGGCCGAGCGCCAGGTGAAGCGGTGCCCGCGCATCATCTGGTTGATCGCCAGAAGCAGGGCTGTCGCGTAGAACGGGGCCAGCGTCTCGATGCGCCATGCCAGCATCAGGAAGATCAGCACGGCGAATACGGCGATGTAGACCCAGCCCTCGGCCAGCGCCGTGCGCATCGACGGCAGCTCTTCGCGCCTCATCCCGCGCAGTCCGCGCCGCGCGGCATAGGCGTCGATCTGAACGAACAGCGCCAGGTAATAGAGCAGCGACGGGATCGCCGCCGCCAGCGCGATGTCGATATAGGGCCGCGACAGGAACGAGGCCATGACGAAGGCCGTCGCTCCCATGATGGGCGGCATCAGCACGCCGCCGGTCGAGGCACAGGCCTCGGTCGCCGCGGCATAGCGCGGCTCGAAGCCGGTCTTCTTCATCGCCGGGATCGAGACGGCGCCCGTGGTCAGCACGTTCGAGATGACCGAACCCGACATCGAGCCCATGAAGCCCGAGGCGAAGATCGCGACCTTGGCCGCGCCGCCGCGATAGCCGCCCACCAGCGCCAGCGCCAGGTCATTGAAAAACTTGCCGCCGCCAGTCTTCTGCAGCACGGCGCCGAACAGGATGAACCCGATCACGAGATTGCCGAAGGCATTCATCGGAATGCCGAACGAGCTCTCGGCCGACAGGATGTGATAGGGGATCGCATCCCAGAACGGCTGCGAGAAGCCGTTCAGCGGGTCGGGCACCTTGTCGGCAAAGGTCGGGTAGAGCGAGACCAGCGTCACGATGACGAAAAGCGCCGTCCCCCCGGCCCGCCGCGTCGCCTCGAGGATCAGGAGCCAGACCACGACCGACAGCCACTGGGCCGTCTCGGGCGGCGCGTATTCCCAGCCGGATTCGAGGCTCGTCTCGGCGGTCCAGGCGAACCAGCCCAGCGCACCCAGCGCGACGGCCGCGCAGATCCAGTCCGGCAGCCGCGCGCCCTTCGACCGATTGATCGGAAACACGAGGAAGGCCGTCGACAGGAAGATCCCGCCCAGCAGGTAGAGATAGCGCCCCTCGATCAGCACGATCCCGCCGATGCGCAGGTTGAAGAGCTGGTGGATCGCCAGGGCCACCGCCACCAGCGTGGCGACGATCACGACCGCCCGGGCGGGGACCGACATGGGTGCGACGGCGGATTCGGCTGCGTTATCGCTCATCGGGTCTCGCTTGCGGCTTGAGCTGCGTCCGGGCCCGGTGTAACGCGCGCGGCCATTGCGGCCGGGATGCCGGCGGGGCGGCCCGTGCAGATCCGGGCGCCGGGGTTCGCGTCATCCCCGGCCCGTCCGCAACGGACCGGGGTGACCCAGGCGGTCCGCCGGAGAAGCGGGCCGCTTGCGGCGAGGCGGATCAGAAGACCACCTCGAAGCCGCCCTCCGTCAACGCCTCGCGCCGGCGCGCGTCCCACGCCGCTTCCCACTCCGCCGGCTTCTCGGCAGCAAGCTCGTCCCAGGCCGCGCGCAGCGCGTCCTGGCGGGCGACCAGGCGGTCGTTATGCGCCTGCGCGGCGTCCGACCACTTGCCCAGCTCCTTGAAATAGCGGATCGCACCGCCGTGATAGGGCACGACCCATTCGAAGTTCTGCTTGTCGATGTTCCAGCCGCCGATGCCCGGCGCGTTGCCGTCATATTCGGGGAACAGCTCCACCATCGCCTTGGTCATCTGGTAGACGAGTTCCTCGTCCTGCGTGTTCATGGCGATCAGCACCGGATAGGCATAGCCCGCCGTCGGTGTGCCCGGCCCGCCATCGATCGACGCCCCGACCGTCGCCGTCATCGGCGCGAAGAAGGGCGCGATGTCGCGCATCCGCTTCAACCCTTCGGCATTATCCGGGTCGATCGGCGGCCAGTAGAGACCGCGCGCGCTCGCCGCCGCCTCGTAGGCCTTGCCCGAGTTGGTCGAGGCGAAGGCCGCGTCGACCTCGCCACTTACCATCGCGGCCCAGGACGCACCGAAACCGCCGAACTCGACCATCTCGACATCGTCCCAGGTCAGCCCGCCATAGGCGAGGTAGGCAGTATTGTTCACGTTGAGCGCCGGGGCGCCCTTGACCCAGGCCACCTTCATGCCCTTGAGGTCGGAATACTCGAACCCCTCGCAGCCCGGCTTGCCGGCCTTCTCACAGACCTCGGCCGCGACGCCCATGGCCAGACCCACGGCGCCGCCATTGTTGGCCACAAGAACGCGCACGGGCTGCGGACCCCAGTTCTCGGCGCCGAACTCGAAGACGCCCTCCTGCGCCATGAACGAGCCGCCGACGCCGGTGGCCGAGAAGTCGACCTTGCCCTGCCGCAGCGGCTCGGAGCGTGCCACGTCGTTCTTGCCCGGCAGCACGCGCAGGTTGGTGCCCGTCGCGTTCTTCAGCGCGGCGCCGATCGCGACCGCCTGGTTGTAGCCGGCCGAGCCCGTGTCATAGGCGGTCCAGGCGAGTTGTCCGGGCAGCTTCAGCTCGGCCGCGCCCGCCGGCGCCGCGATCAGTGCCGCTGCGCACGCGCCAGCCAGTACGGAAGTGATCCGCGTCATGTGTCGTCCTCCCTGAGTTGACCCCGGCCATTGCTGCCGGGCCGCCCGCATCTCCGGGCTTGCGAAACAGGATTTCGCATTTGAGAGTGGTCGTCAAACACGAATACGGGGGAGATGCACGATGCGCGCGGCTGATCTGATGGTGGAATGCCTGGCGGCCCAGGGCGCAGACCGGATCTTCTGCGTCCCCGGCGAGAGCTATCTGGCGCTGCTCGACGCGCTGCGCGACGACGCGCGCATCGACACGGTCGTCTGCCGGCACGAGGGCGGCGCCGGACTGATGGCCGTGGCCGACGCCAAGCTCACCGGCCGGCCCGGCGTGGCCGCAGTCAGCCGGGGCCCGGGCGCGACCAACGCCTCGATCGCGATCCACCTCGCCCAGCAGGACGCGACGCCGCTCGTCGCCCTGATCGGCCAGGTCGCCCGGGACGAGCGCGGCCGCGGCGCCTTTCAGGAGGTCGATTACGCCGCCATGTTCGGCACCATCGCCAAGGCGGTGTGGGAGGTCGCGGATGCCGACCATCTGCCCGAGGTGCTGGCCCGCGCCTGGCAGACCGCGCAGGCCGGAACGCCGGGGCCCGTCGTCATCTCGCTGCCCGAGGACATGCTGGGCGACGAGACGTCGGTGCCCGTGGTGCCGCCGCTGCCCCTGCCCTCGGCCCGCCCGGCGGCCGACGAGGTCGCGCGCGCCGCGGCCCTGCTTGCCCGGGCCGAGCGCCCGCTCCTGATCGCGGGCGGAGCGCTCGCGCATGGCACCAGCAGGGCGGCGCTCGCCCGCGCGGCGGCCGCGCACCAGATCCCGGTCGCGCTGACCTTCAAACGGCAGGAGATCTTCGACAACGCATCGCCCCTGTTCGCGGGGCACCTGGGCTTCAAGATCCCGCGCGCCCATGTCGAGGCGCTGGCGCGCGCCGACCTGGTGCTGGCCGTCGGCACGCGGCTGGGCGACACGCCGACCCAAGGCTACACCTTCCCGCGCGCGCCCGTGCCCGACCAGCCGCTGATCCATGTCTACCCCGACCCCGGCGTGGTCGGGCGGCTGCACCGCGCCGAGATCGCGCTGGCCTGCGACCCCACCGCGTTCCTTGAGGCGCTGGCGGCCTCCCCCGCCACGCCGTCCGAAGCGCGAAGCGCCTGGGCGGCCGAGACCGGCGCCAAGGGTGCCGCAACCAAGGGGTACGCGCCCCGCAGCAATCCCGACGGGGTCGACTTCGGCGCCGTGGTGGCCGAGCTTGCCCGCAACGCGCCGCCCGACACCGTGATCACCACCGATGCCGGCAACTTCTCGAGCTGGGTGCACCGCGTTTGGCCCTGGGATGGCGGCAGCCTCGCGATCGGGGCCGCGGGCGGGGCGATGGGCCTTGGCATTCCCGGTGCCGTCGCGGCCTGCCTGCGGCTGCCCGACCGGCGCGTCATCGCCTTCTCCGGCGACGGCGGGGCGATGATGACCGGCAACGAGCTCGCCACCGCCCGCGCGGCCGGCGCGAGGCCCATCATCGTGATCGCGAACAACGGCAGCTATGGCACCATCCGCCAGCACCAGGAGCGCGCCTATCCCCACCGCACCGCGGCGACCGACCTCGCCAACCCCGATTTTGCCGCATGGGGCGCGGCCTTCGGGGCGCTGGGGCTCACCATCTCGCGCGACGACGAGGCGCCCGCGGCGGTCGCCCGCGCGCTGGCCCATGACGGGCCGGTGGTTATCGACGCTCGCACCTCGCTCGAGGCGATCTCGGCGAACGCCACCCTCACCGCGCTCCGGACAGGCTGAGGCCCGCTCTCGTCACGACCGCTGCAGGGCGAGGTTCGCCCCCAGCCCGATCAGAAGCGAGCCCCCGACCCAGCGCGCCGCGCGCTCGGCCCGGTGCGAGCGGCTCAGCCGCTGCGTCACCGCGCCGGCCAGCATCACGCAGACCAGATCGGCCGAGCTGAAGGTCAGGTTCACGATCGTGCCGAGCACGACGAACTGCGCCCAGACCGGCAGCGCGGCGGCAGGATCGACGAACTGCGGCAGGAAGGCCAGGAAGAACAGCGCCGCCTTGGGGTTCAAAACCTCGACCGTGACGCTCTCGAGGAATGCGCGGCGGCCCGTCTTCACCGCCACCTGCGGAACGGCATGCGCGGCCTCGCCCGCCACATGGGTGCGGATCACGCGAAAACCCAGCCACGCCAAGTAGATCGCGCCCGCCGTCTTGAGCACGACATAGGCCACCGGCACCGCGTGGAAGATCGCCGAAAGCCCGGCGGCCGCGGCCAGCACATGCACATAGCCGCCCGCATGGATGCCGAGCGCGGCCATCAGGCCCGCACGGCGCCCGCGCGCCAGGGTCTGCGCCGCGGTGTAGAGCATCGCGGGCCCCGGCATGTAGGCGAAGACCAGCGTGGCAAGGGCAAAGGCGACGAGAAGCTCGGCAGAGGGCATGGCAGGTGGCTCCGGCGGTGGGGTGCGCGATCATGCACCAGCGCGGGCGCGCAGTCACGCCCCCTCACGCCCCCTCACGCCCTGCGCCCGCCTGCCCGCCTCAGCTGCGCCAGGCCGGTGGCCACAGCGCCCAGTCATCGACCTCGAAGCGGCGCCGGATCGCCGGGCTCAGCGCCAGCAGCACCAGCCCGATCGAGAACAGGCACCAGATCGCGGGCATCTCGTTGGGGTTGTCCGTCAGCAGCCTGGCAAGGACCGGCCCCGCCAGCGCATGGAACAGGACGAAGCGCCAGGCGCCATAGAGCAGCGGTAATACGAAAACCGTGAGCAGATAGGTCGGGAAGGCCGAAGCCAGCATGTCCGGCAGTCCCAGCTTCATCAGCAAGCCGTTATAGGGAATGTCCCAGGCGATGTGCCATTCACCCGACACGAGGCAGAGCCGCGCACCGCACAAGATATCGCCCGGCCGGCAACGCCCCAGCGCCTCGATCGGCAGCAGTTGAGCCAGCATCACGCCTGCCGAAACGGCGCAGGCGCCGAAGACCAGCCACCGCATCCGCGCCTTCACCGGTGCGGGCACCAGTTCCATCATGAAGGCGTTGATGACGAAGGGCTGGAAGGCGATGTGCAGATACGACAGCAGCGTGATCGCCCTGTTCGCCGGGCTGCCGCAGTCGTCCACCACCTGGTAGCCGGCGAACTGCAGCGCCTCCATCACGGTGAAGTAGCCCAGCGCGACCGGGATCGCCGCCGGCTCGCGGCGCATCATCGTCACGCCTGTCGCAACCGCGCCGATCCCGACCATGCCCAGGGATGCCGCCTCGCTCCAGCACATCGGCAGGTCCTCCGATCGCCTGCACCACGCGCGGATCTTCCCCGGGCTTCCGCCGCGACGGAAACGCGGCGCCCATTCTGCTCGTTCTGCGCAAGGCGATCCGCATGGCCGACAAAGCCTTGCCGCGTTTCAGCATATACTGCCCGGCACCGTGCGGCAGCGCCTCGTGCGGATGTGCCGCAGGGCGGCGCCCCGCGGCATCCTCATTCGCCGCGAAACGCGGGGCGGCGCTTCTCGATGAAGGCCGCCATGCCTTCCTTGCGGTCCTCGGTCGCGAACAGCAATTGGAACGCCTTGCGCTCGAGCGCCAGCGCGGCATCGAGCGAGGCGTCCGCCCCCTTCACCACCGCCTCCTTGATTGCCTGCACCGCCAACGGCGGCATGCGCGAGATCGAGCCCGCCATCTTCAGCGCCGTGTCGAGGACCTCGTCGTCCGGCACGCAGTCGCAGGCCAGCCCCATGCGCAGCGCCTCGGGGCCGGTCACGGGCCTGGCGGTCAGGCACATCTTCATCGCGTTGAACTTGCCCACGGCACGGGTCAGGCGCTGCGTGCCGCCCGCGCCCGGCATGATGCCCACCCGCACCTCGGGCTGGCCAAGGCTGGCGCCCTCGCCCACCACGATCAGGTCGCAGGCCATGGCAAGCTCGAGGCCCCCGCCCAGCGCGTGGCCGCGGATGGCCGCGATCACTGGCTGGGGCGTCGCCGCCACGGTGTTCCAGTAGCGCTCGGACCGCCGTTGCATGATTTCGACCGGCGTCGCGGTGGCGAATTCCTTGAGGTCGGCTCCCGCGGCAAAGGCCCGATCGTCGCCCGTCAGCACCACCGCGCGCACGCCGGCGTCGTCGTGCAAGGCCGCGAATGCCTCGGCCAGCGCCTTGCGCGTCGCCATGTTCAGTGCATTCATTGCCTCCGGCCGGTTCAGCCGGACCAGCGCGACGCCGGGCTCGGGCCGCTCGGTGATGACAAGCTGGTCTGACATGGTTTCCCCCTTCCGCGTTTTGACTGGCAAAACACTATTCCATGTCTGCTTGGCTCTGCTAGTCTCCCGGGAAAACGGCCGACGGGAGGAAGGCGCAAGATGAAACCTGCGGATGCAGCCGATTACGTGCTGGGCGTCGCCGGCGCGGGCGCCATGGGCCAGGGCATCGCCCAGGTCGCGGCGGCGGGGGGCATGCGCGTGCTGCTGCTCGACGCGCGCGAGGGCGCGGCTGCGTCCGCGCGCGACACAATCGCCGGTCGGCTCGCGCGCCTTGCCGAGAAGGGCCGCATCTCGGCCGACGACGCCGAGGCCGCGGCGGCGCGCATCGAGCCGGTCGCAAGCGTTGCCGCCCTCGCCCCCTGCGATGCGGTGGTCGAGGCCGTGTTCGAGGATCTCGAGGTCAAGCGAAGCCTCTTCGCCCAGATCGAGGAAGCCGTCGCGCCCGACTGCATCATCGCCTCGAACACCTCGTCGATCCCGATCGCGCTCATCGCCCGCGCCTGCCGTTACCGCGCGCGCATCGCGGGGCTGCATTTCTTCAACCCCGTGCCACTGATGAAGCTGGTCGAGGTGATCCGCGCCGCCGAGACCGGCGACGAGGTGGTGGAAACGCTGGTCGGCCTCGGCCGGCGCATGACCCGCGTGCCGGTGGTGGTCAAGGACAGCCCCGGCTTCCTCGTCAACATGGGCGGGCGCGCCTTCACGACCGAAGGCCTGCGGATCGCGCATGAAGGCGTGGCCACGCCCGCCCAGATCGATGCGATCATGCGCGACTGCCGCGGCTTCCGCATGGGGCCGTTCGAGCTGATGGACCTCACCGGCATCGACGTGAACTATCCCGTGAGCCAGATCGTGTGGGAGGGCTATCAGCAGGACCGCCGGCTCGCGACCTCGGCCAATCACAAGGCGATGTTCGATGCGGGGCTGCTGGGCCGCAAGACCGGCGCGGGCTGGTACCGCTACGCCGGCGCCGACCAGGTCGACCCGCCCTCGCCCGATCACCAGACGCAGGCCGAGCCCGCCCGCACCGTCAGCCTCGCCGAGCAGGACGAGGCCCTCGCCACCTTCGCGGAATCCCTCGGGCTGCGCATCGCGCCGGACGACGGCACGGCACCGATCCTCGCCGCGCCCATCGGCGACGATGCAACCCATACCGCACTGGCCACCGGCGCGGATTTCCGGCGGCTCGTCTGCATCGACCTCGCCTGCGACACCTCGCGGCGCGTGACGGTCATGACCGCGCCCGGCGCGGACGCCGCGGCCCGCGACGCGGTCGCGGCGGCCATTGCCGCCTCGGGACGCAAGGTCACCGCGATCGGCGACAGCCCCGGCTTCGTCGCCCAGCGCATCGGCTCGATGATCGCAAATCTGGGCTGCCACATGGCCGAGATCGGCCTCGCCACGCCCGCCGACATCGAGACCGCGATGCGCCTTGGCCTGAACTACCCGCTCGGCCCGATGGGGCTCGCGGACGATCTCGGCCATTCGACCTGCCTGCGCATCATGGAGCGCCTGCAGGCGATCACCGGCGACGACCGCTATCGGCCCGCGCTGTGGCTCAAGCGCCGGGCCCTGCTCGGCCTGCCGATCGACACACCCTCCTGACGGGAGCGCATGATGTCCCGCGACCACGTCCTCGTCACCGGCGTCAGCCGCGGCATCGGCCGCGCCATCGCCGCGCGCCTCGCGGATGACGGCTTCACCGTCATCGGCATCTCGCGCCGTCCCGTCCCGGATTTCCGCGGCATCCATCGCGCCATCGACCTCACGGCCCCCGAGGCGCGCGAGGCCCTTGGCGCCATCGCCGCCGAGTTCGCGCCGCTGCGCCTCGTCGCCAATGCCGGCGTGGTCGAGGCCGCGCCCCTCGACGGCGTGACCACGGCGCAGTTCCAGCACGCGATGCGCGTGAACCTCGAATCCGTGATCTGGGCCATGCAGGCGCTGGCGCCGGCCATGCGCGGCGCCGGGTTCGGCCGGATCGTGACGCTGGGCTCGCGCGCGGCACTGGGCAAGGCCGAGCGCGCGGTATACGCGGCGTCGAAGGCGGGGGTTGCCGGCCTCACGCGGTCGATGGCGCTGGAACTCGCGCCGCACGGGATCACGGTGAACTGCGTGGCACCCGGCCCCATCGACACCGAGATGTTCGCCGAGAACCAGCCCGAGGGCTCGCCCGCGCGCCAGGCGCTCGTCTCCCGCGTGCCGCTCGGCCGGATGGGCGCGCCCTCGGAAGTGGCTGCCGCCGTCGCCTTCCTCGCGTCGGACCAGGCCTCCTACGTCACCGGGCAGACGATCTATGTCTGCGGCGGCTACAGTGTCGGAGGGGGTGCATGACCACGCTCGAGGACCTGCTCTGCCCGCGATCGATCGCCATCGTCGGCGCCTCGGACGACCCGACCCGCATCGGCGGGCGGCCACTCTCCCACATGATCAACCAGCGCTTCGACGGCGCGGTCTACCCGGTCAATCCCAAGCGCGAGACGGTGCAGGGATTGCCCGCCTATCCGACGCTGGCCGAGGTGCCGGGCGAGGTCGACTTCGTCCTCGTCGCCGTGCCCGCCGCGGGCGTGGCCGAGGTCGTCCGGCAGGCCGCCGAGAAACACGCCAGAACGGTCCTGATCTTCTCGTCGGGCTTCGCCGAGATGGGCGGTGATGGCATCGCCATGCAGGCCGAGCTCAGCCGCCTCGCCCGCGAGACCGGGGTGCGCGTCATCGGCCCCAACTGCCTCGGCGCCTTCAACTCGGCGACTCGGTTCTACCCGACCTTCACCTCGACCATCGACCGCGCGACGCCCGTGCCCGGCGGCATCTCGATCGCCTCGCAGTCGGGCGCCTATGGCAGCCACATCTACATGGTCAGCCACCTGCGCGGCCTCGGCATCCGCTACTGGCTGACCACCGGCAACGAGGCGGACCTGCACATCGCCGAATGCATCCGCCTGCTGGCCGAGAACGACGACGTCCACACCATCATGGCCTATGCCGAGTCGGTGAAGGACGGCCCCATGCTGTCCGAGGCGCTCGAGACCGCTCGCGCCGCCCGCAAGCCGGTGATCTTCATGAAGGTCGGCCGCTCGGCGGTCGGGGCGGCGGCGGCCTCGTCGCACACGGCCTCGCTGGCGGGCGAGGACGCGATCTACGACGCGGTGCTGCGGAGCCACGGTGCATGGCGGGCCAGGTCGACCGAGGAAATGCTCGACATCGCCTATGCCTGCCGGCCGCGCATCTATCCCGCCGGTCGGCGGCTGGGGCTCGTCACCATCTCGGGCGGCGCGGGCGTGCTGATGGCCGATGCCGCCGAGGATGCGGGACTCGACGTCGCCCCGATGCCGGCCGACGCGCAGGCCGAGATCAAGCAGGTGGTCCCCTTCGCCTCGGCCCTCAACCCGGTCGATGTCACGGCGCAATTCTTCAACGATCTTAGCCTTGTGCCTCGTTTTACCAAGGCGATGCTGGAGCGCGGCGGCTATGACGGCCTGATCGGCTTCTGGACCTCGGTCGCGGGCTCGCCGGTGCTGGCAACGCCACTGCTCAAGTCCCTGACCCAGGCCATGAAAGGCCGCGAGGACCAGATCTTCCTGCAATCGGTCGTCGCGCCCGACGAGATCCGCAAGGCCTACGAGGACGCGGGCTTTCCCTGTTTCGAGGACCCCACCCGCGCGGTGAACGCAATGGCAGCGCTGATGGCCTTTGGCATCGCGTTCGAGAAGGGGCGCGCCGATATGCCCGAGGCGCCGGCCCTGCCCCCACTGCCCGATGGCCCGATGGGTGAGCGCGAAGCCAAGCGCCTCCTGGCGGAGGCCGGCCTGCCGGTGGTCGAGGATCGTCTGGTGAGAAGCGCCGAAGAAGCAGCCGAGGCGGCCCGCGAGTTCGGCCGGTCGGCCTTCAAGATCGCCTCGCCCGACATCCTGCACAAGACCGAGGCGGGCGGCGTTCGCCTTGGCGTCACGGCCGATGATGCGGCGGCCGCCTTCGAGCGGATCATGGCCTCGGCCCGCGCCCATGACAGCAAGGCGCGGCTCGATGGCGTACTGGTCTCGCCCATGATCGAGGGAGGCGTCGAGATGATTCTGGGCGCCCGGATCGACCCGGTCTTCGGCCCCGTGGTCATGGCGGGTCTGGGGGGCGTCTTTACCGAGATCTTTCGCGACGTCAGCTTCCGCCGCGCGCCGGTCTCGGCCGACACGGCCATGGAAATGCTCGACGAACTCAAGGGCTCCGCCCTGCTCAAGGGCGCCCGCGGCCAGCCCGCGGCTGACGCGAGGTCATTGGCCCAAGCCCTTTCCCAGCTCTCGATTTTCGCCGCCGCACATGCCAACACGCTCGAGAGCGTCGAGATGAACCCCGTCCGCGCCCTGCCCGACGGCGCGGTCGCGCTCGACGCCCTGATCGTCACGCGAAAGGACCGAGCGTCATGACCCTGCCCCCCGCCCTCAGCCGGCTGCGCCTGCCGGTGATCGGCGCGCCGCTGTTCATCATCTCGAACCCCGACCTCGTGCTCGCGCAGTGCAAGGCCGGGATCGTCGGCGCGTTCCCCGCGCTGAACGGGCGCGAGGCGCCGGGCGACCCGATCGAGCTCGAGACCTGGCTGCGCCGCATCACCGAGGAGCTCGACCGCCACAACCAGGCGAACCCCGACAACCCGGCCGCGCCCTTCGCGGTGAACCAGATCGTGCACCGCTCGAACGCCCGCCTGCAGCGCGACATCGAGATCTGCCACAAGTGGCGCGTGCCGGTCTGGATCACTTCGCTCGGCGCCCGTCCCGAGGTGAACGAGGCGGCCCATGACTGCGGCGCCATCGTGCTTCACGACGTCATCAACGACCGCTTCGCCCGCAAGGCGATCGAGAAGGGCGCCGACGGGCTGATCGCGGTCGCGGCCGGCGCGGGCGGCCATGCCGGCACCACCTCGCCCTTCGCGCTGATCCACGAAATCCGCGCCTGGTTCGACGGGCCCGTGGCACTGTCGGGCGCCATCGCCACCGGTGACGCGGTGCTCGCCGCACAGGCCATGGGGGCCGACCTCGCCTATATCGGCTCGGCCTTCATCGCCACCCACGAGGCCCGCGCCTCCGAGGCCTACAAGCGCATGGTCGTGGAATCGAGCTCGGACGACATCGTCTATTCGAGCCTCTTCACCGGGGTGCACGGCAACTACCTCAAGGGCTCGGTCCGCGCCGCCGGGATGGACCCCGACAACCTGCCCGAGAGCGACCCCTCGAAGATGGACTTCGCCTCGGGCTCGTCGAAGCCGAAAAGCTGGAAGGACATCTGGGGCGCGGGCCAGGGCGTCGGCGCGGTGCACGAGGTCACGGCGGCGGCCCAACTCGTGGACCGGCTTGCCCGCGAATACGATGCGGCGCGCGCGCGGCTCGGCCTCTCGTCGGCCCGCGCGGCCGAGTGAGGCGCGACACGAGGAACATCGAGGCCGCGGCCCGGTGCCGGGGCAACGCAGGAAAGACCCAGACGGGCGGGAGGAAGACGATGGAAGCTGGCTATTTCGACGGTCCGGGCCCCGAGGCCCGGTTCAAGGCCTACCTCGCCGAGGGGCGCTTCATGATCCAGCGCTCGCGCTCGAACGGCGCACATGTCTTCTATCCGCGCGTCGCCATGCCCGGCACCGGCGAGGCCGATCTCGACTGGGTCGAGGCCTCGGGCCTCGGCACCGTCTATGCCACCACCTGCAACCGCGCGCGTCCCGAGCATGGCGGCGACTACAACATCGCCCTCATCGACCTCGACGAGGGCCCGCGTATGATGGCCCGGGTCGAGGGCATCGCACCCGACGCGGTGACCATCGGGATGCGGGTCCGCGCCACCATCGGCGAGATCAAGGGCGAGCCCGCCGTCATCTTCCAGCCGGAGGGCGCGTCATGAGCCTGCGCGGAAAAGCCGCCTGTGTCGGCCTCGCCACCGCCGGCTGCGGCGAGGCGCCCGGCCGCAACGCGATGGAGCTGATGGCCGAGGCCGTGGTCAGGGCGCTCGACGATGCGCAAATCCCGCTCGCCAAGGTCGACGGCCTCTTCGCCGCCACCGCCTTCCATTCCATGGCCGCGATGTCCCTGGCCGAGCATCTGGGGATTCAGCCCAAGTTCTCCGACGGCTCGAACATCGGCGGCTCGTCCTTCATGGCGCATGCGCTGATGGCCGCCATGGCACTCGATGCCGGGCTGATCGAGGTGGCGGTGATCGCCTACGGCTCGAACCAGCGCACGGCTGGCGGCTTCAAGTCGATCTCCGAGCCGATGCCTTTCGAGGCGATCTATGGGCCACGCAACCCGATCACGGCCTATGCTCTGGCAACCTCGCGCTATTGCCACGAGTTCGGCGCCACTCGCGAGGATCTGGCCGAGGTCGCGGTCTCGGCCCGCGCCTGGGCGAACCTCAACCCCGAGGCCTTCGCCCGCGGCCCTCTCGGTGTCGCTGACGTAACCGGCGCGCGAATGATCTCGGACCCGCTGGGCAAGCTCGACTGCTGCCTCGTCACCGACGGCGCCGCAGCGATCGTCCTGACCCGCCCCGAGCGCGCCAAGGACGGGCCGCGCACGCCGGTCTACCTGCTGGGCGCGGCGATGGAGCATCACCACCGCATGATCTCGGCCATGCCCTCGCTCACCACCACCGCGGCGGCGGCGTCGGGCCCGCGCGCCTTCGCCATGGCCGGCTGCACGCCCGCGGACATGGACACGGTGCAGCTCTACGACGCCTTCACCATCAACACGATCCTCTTCCTCGAGGATCTCGGCTTCTGCGCCAAGGGCGAGGGCAAGGACTTCGTCAGGCGCGGCCGCATCGCCCCGGGCGGCGCGCTCGCCGTCAACACCAATGGCGGCGGGCTTTCTTGCGTGCATCCGGGGATGTACGGCCTCTTCGTCACCATCGAGGCGATCCGCCAGATCCGCGCCGCCGCCGGCGACGACGAGGGGCCGCGCGAACCCGGCGGCTGGATCCCCGGCGCCAGGCTCAGCCTTGCCCACGGCAATGGCGGCGTGCTCTCGAGCCAGGTGACAAGCATCTGGGGCCACGGCGACACGCTCTGAGGAGAACCGCGATGGAACTCACCTACAGCCCCGCCGAGCAGGCGTTCCGCACTGAGGTGCGGGACTGGATCCGCGAGAACCTGCCTCCCGCCCTCGCGGCCAAGGTCAGGGGCGGCAAACGCCTCTCCAAGGCCGATTACGAGCTTTGGCACGCCCGGCTCCAGACCCGCAACTGGCTCGCCTGGCACTGGCCGGTCGAGCATGGCGGGCCCGGCTGGACCCCGGTGCAGAAGCACATCTTCGACGAGGAGATGATCGCCGCCGGCGCGCCGCGGATCATCCCCTTCGGCGTCAACATGCTTGGCCCGGTGCTGATCGAGTTCGGCACCGAGGCGCAGAAGGCCCGCTGGCTGCCGCGGATCCTGGACGGCTCGGACTGGTGGTGCCAGGGCTATTCCGAGCCGGGCGCGGGCTCCGACCTCGCCTCGCTGCGCACCCGCGCGGTGCGCCAGGGCGACCATTACGTCGTCAACGGCCAGAAGACATGGACGACGCTGGGCCACCACGCGAACATGATGTTCTGCCTCGCGCGCACCGACCCAGATGCGAAGCCCCAGGAGGGCATCAGCTTCCTGCTGATCGACATGGCCTCGCCCGGGATCGAGGTCCGCCCCATCGTCACCCTCGACGGCGAGCACGAGGTCAACGAGGTCTGGCTGACTGACGTGAAGGTGCCCGCCAAGAACCTCGTGGGCGAGGAGAACAGGGGCTGGACCTGCGCCAAGTACCTGCTGGGCTTCGAGCGCACCGGCATCGCCGGCGTAGCATTCTCGAAGGCCGCGCTGTCGCATCTCAAGCGCGTGGCGCGCGAGCGCCGCAAGGATGGCCGCCCGCTGGCTGAAAACCCTTTCTTCGCCGCCCGCATGGCGCGGCTCGAGATCGACCTGATGGCGATGGACATCTTCAACCTGCGCATGATCGCAGCGGCCGCGCAGGGCAAGTCGCCGGGCCCCGAGGCGTCGCTCCTGAAGATCAAGGGCACCGAGGTCCGGCAGGAGGCCTCCGACCTGATCCGCCGCGCGCTGGGGCCCTACGCCATGCCCTTCCTGCCCGAGGCGCTTGACGAGGGCTGGAACGGAGAGCCGGTCGGCCCCGACTACGCCAACACCGCCGCCACCCAGTATTTCAACCTGCGCAAGACCTCGATCTACGGCGGGTCGAACGAGATCCAGAAGAACATCTACGCCAAGCTCGCGCTCGACCTCTGAGGGGGACCCATGGACTTCACGCTCTCGGAAGAACGGCGGATGCTGGTGGAAACGGCCCAGCGCTTCCTGCGCGACCGCTACGACATGCCGACCCGCCACAAGGCCGCCGCCGCGCCGGACGGCTTCGATCGGGCTTTGTGGGCCGACATGGCCGAACTCGGCCTGATCGGTGCGCTGGTGCCGCCCGAGGCCGGCGGCTTCGGCGGCGCAGGCGAGGACGTGGCGCTGGTGTTCGAGCAGGTCGGGCGAGGCCTCGTGGTCGAGCCATTCCTCGCGTCGGGCGTGCTGGGTCTCTGGCCGCTGGTCCGCGCCGGCGAGACCGCTCTGGTCGAGCAGGTGATGGCGGGCGAGACCATAGCCGCCTTCGCCCATGGCGAGCCCGACGGGCGCTACGGCCTGGCCGAGGTGTCGACCCGGGCCGCCGAGGGCGACGGCTGGCGCATCACCGGCGCGAAGGCGGTCGTGCTCAACGGCGACGCGGCCGACGTCCTGATCGTCTCGGCCCGCGTGTCCGGCGATGCGGATGCCGAGGACGGGCTCGGCCTCTTCCTGGTCGAGGCGGCGGGCCCCGGCGTCACCCGCCGCGGCTATGGCACGGTCGATGGCGCGCGCGCGGCCGAGATCGTCTTCGACGAGGCGCCCGCCCGCCCGCTGGGCGAGCCGGGCCGCGGCTTCGCGCTGATCGAGGAGACCATGGGCCGCGGCGTCCTCGCCCTCGCCGCCGAGGCGGTCGGGCTCATGGAGGTCTGCAAGGACACAACGCTCGACTACCTCAGGACGCGCAAGCAGTTTGGAAGGCCGCTCGGCGCCTTCCAGGCGCTGCAGCACCGCATGGTCGAGATGGTGCTCGAGATCGAGCAGGCCCGTTCGGCGGTGATGCTGGCCGCCGGAACCTTCGAGGCCGACCGCCTCACCCGCGAGCGCAACCTCGCCGCCGCCAAGCACCTCACCGGCCGCGTCGGCCGGATGGTCGCCGAGGAGGCGATCCAGCTTCACGGCGGCATCGCCATGACCTGGGAGTACCCGCTGCCGCATTACGCCAAGCGGCTGGTGATGCTCGACCACCTGCTGGGCGACACGGACCATCACCTCGAGCGGTTCATCCGGTTGGGCCGGGAGGACGCGGCATGACCGAGGGGCGCATCGGGCTCGAGCGCAAGGACGCGGTCCTGACCGTCACCAACAACGACCCGGCCACGCGCAACGCGCTGAGCTGGGATTTCTACGACGGCTTCCGCGAGATCCTCGACGAGGCCGCCGATGACGCGCGCACACGCGCCATCGTGCTGACCGGCGCGGGCGGTTTCTTCTGCTCGGGCGGCAATGTCTCTGGCCTCGCCGAGCGCGCCAGAGCCACCCACGCGGTGCGCCGCTCCTCGGTCGAGCGGCTCCACGGCATGATTCGGGCGATGCGCGGCTGCCCAAAGCCCATCGTCGCCGCGATCGAGGGGGGCGCGGCTGGCGCGGGTGTCTCGATGGCGCTGGCCTGCGACCTGATCGTCGCGGCGCGCGAGTCCTATGTCTCGGTGGCCTATGTGCGCATCGGGCTCACGCCGGACGGGGGCGCCACCGCGATGCTGGGCCGCGCCCTGCCCCGCCAGCTGGTCACCGAGATGGTGATGACCGGCGATCGCGTGGGCGCCGAGCGGCTGCATGCGCTGGGCCTCGTGAACCGCCTGACGGCGCCAGGCGCTGCGCTGGCCGAGGCCCAGGCCCTCGCCGCGCGGCTGGCCGAGGGGCCCGCTGGCGCGCTGGCCGCGGGCAAGGCGCTGATCGGCGGCGCGGCCGAGGAAAGCCTCGACGGCCAGCTCGACGCCGAGGCGGCGGCGATCGCCGAGGCCCTTGGCGGGCGCGAGGCGGCCGAGGGGATCGCGGCGTTCCTCGAGAAGCGCAAGCCCCGCTGGTAGCCGCCACGGGCAGCCGCCCTACTGGTGCGGGGCGCCGGGCCCGCCCAGCGGCTTTTCGAAATGGAACCGCCGGATCCCGCCGCCGACGGTCTTGTTGCTCGCGGTGTCCGCGACCTCCTCGCGGGTCAGGCGGTAACCAGCGCGGCGATAGAACGCCAGCGCGGCCTCCTGCACCTCCGAGGTGCTCAGGACCAGCCAAACCGCGCCCGCTCGCCGCGCCTCCGCTTCGGCCCGCGCCAGCATCGACCGGGCGACCCCGCCGCGCCGGGCCGCGGGTGCGACATACATGCGCCGCAGCTCGAATGCGTCCGGCCCGGCCCGCTCGAGACCGAACATGCCGACGACCCCGCCGTCGCGCAGCGTGACCCAGAACCCGCCGTCGCGCGCCGCGTAATAGGCCCCGATGCAGCCGATCTCCTCGGCCAACGCGCGCTCGATATAGCGCTCGAACGCCGCCTCCTGCCCGCTCGGCGCAAGCTCGCGATTGATCGCGACGAAGAGATCGCGGACTGCGCCCGCATCGTCCTCGCGGAACGGCCGGATCACGGGGTCACCTGCCATCTTCGGCCCCTTGCCCTGCCGGCCGCCGAATGGCCGCCGCGCGCCCAGCATTGCATGGCACGCATCGCGCCCGCGATCACAACGTCGTGGAGCAACGCTATTTTTTGAAAATCCATTATTATCAACATATTGATCGTGCTTTCACGTGTGAAAGCCTTGGTCTTTCACACCGGTGGGCGACAGGTGGTTGCGCCGCTCGCGGTGGCACGCCATCATCGCGGCCCCATCATCCGCGGACCGGTCCGATGCGCCTGCGCCTCAAGATCTGCTGCATCGCCTCGCCCGACGAAGCCCGGCTCGCCGCGCGCATGGGCGCCGACCTGCTGGGGCTCGTCGGCCCCATGCCCTCGGGCCCCGGCGTGATCGACCTCGCCGCCGCGCGGCGCATCGCGGCCGCCGCTCCGCCCTGGGCACGGCCGGTCCTGCTGACATCCTCCGAGACCGCCGAGGCAATCGCCGCGGATGCCACCGAGGCCGGCATCGACGCTGTGCAGATCGTCCGCCACGTCGCGCCCGCCGAACACGACCGCCTCGCCCGCCTCGCCCCGTCGCTTGCCCGCATCCAGGTGATCCATGTCGAGGGCCGCGCCGCGCTCGACCTGATCCCGGCCTATGCCATGCGCGGCACCCAGGCCTTCCTGCTCGATTCCGGCCGCCCCGGTGCGGCCGAGCTGGGCGGCACGGGCCGGGTCCACGACTGGGAGGTCTCGGCCGAGTTCGTCCGCCGCTCGCCCCTGCCGGTCTTCCTGGCCGGTGGGCTTGGCCCCGCCAACGCCGCCGAGGCGGTCGCCCGCGTCCACCCCTTCGGCCTCGACATCTGCTCGGGCGTCCGCAGCGGGGGCGCGCTCGATCGGGGCAAGCTTGGCGCCTTCGTCGCCGCGGCGTTCCAGGGAGGGGCGGCATGACCATCGTCAACCTGGGCTCGATCAACATCGATCATGTCCACCGCGTGCCCCGCTTCCCGGCGCCGGGCGAGACCCTGGCCGATCTCGCCTACAGCGCGGGCCTCGGCGGCAAGGGCCTCAACCAGTCGCTCGCGGCAGCGGCGGCGGGGGCGCGGGTGATCCACGCGGGCGCGGTCGGCGCAGACGGGGTCTGGGCGGTCGAGAGGCTGGCGGCCGCAGGGATCGACACCTCCGGCATCGCCACCGTGTCCGAGGCCACGGGCCACGCCGTGATCCTCGTCGACCCCGAGGGTGAGAACCAGATCGTCATCCACGGGGGCGCGAACCGCACGGTCCCGGCCGCGGCAGTCGAGGCGGCGATCGCCGGCGCCCACCACGGCGACTGGTTCCTCGCGCAGAACGAGACCAACGGCACCGTCGAGGCCGCCGCGGCAGCGAAGGCCGCGGGCCTGCGGGTCGCCTATTCCGCCGCTCCCTTCGACGCGACCGCCTGCGCCGAGATACTGCCTCATGCCGACCTGCTCATGGTCAACGAGGGCGAGGCGATCAGCCTCGCGGCCCATCTCGGCCGCGCGCCGCAGGGTGTCGCCATCCTGGTGACCCTGGGCGCGCGCGGCGCGCGCCACATCGGCCCGGACGGGCGCACCGAAACCCCGGCCATCCCGGTCACACCCGTCGACACGACGGGCGCCGGCGATTGCTTCTGCGGCTATTTCCTCGCCGGGCTCGATGCCGGGCTGCCGGTATCTCGCGCCCTTCGCCGCGCGGCGGCGGCGGCGGCGATCTGCGTGACCCGCCCCGGCGCCGCCGACGCGATCCCAACCGGCTCCGAGGTCGACGCCTTCCTCGCCACCCGCGACCCGGAGGTCTCATGACACCCAACCGCATCATCATCGACACCGATCCGGGGATCGACGACGCCATGGCCATCCTGCTGGCCATGGCCGATCCGCGGATCGAGCTGATGGGCCTCACCTGCATCTTCGGCAACGTCCCGGTCGAACGCGCCACCCGCAACGCGCTCTGGCTGACCGAGATCGCCCGCCATCCCTGCCTCGTCGCCCAGGGCGCGCGCCACCCGCTGATGCGCCCGCCCCAGGACCATCCCGACTTCGTCCACGGCGTCGAGGGTTTCGGCGCCGAACCCGCGCCAGCCCCCCGCGCAACGCCCGACCCCCGCGGTGCCGCGCGTTTCCTGTGCGAGAGCGTGGCCGAGCACCCGGGCGAGATCACTCTCATCGCCGTCGGTCCGCTCACCAACCTTGCCGAGGCCCTGGCGCACGACCCCGCCATCGCCCGCGGGGTGAAGGGCGTGATCGTCATGGGGGGCGCTCTGCGGGTCCCTGGCAACGTCACGTCCCATGCCGAGGCGAACATCTGGCAGGACCCCGAGGCCGCGGCGGCGGTGTTCGCGGCCGACTGGCCCGTGACGCTCGTCGGCCTCGACGTGACCGAGGCCGTTCACGGCACGGCCGCGGACTTCGCCGCGATCGCCCGCGCGGCCCCCGAGGCGGGTGGCTTCCTCGACCGCGCGGTGCAGTTCTATTTCGCGTTCCACCGCGACGCGCACGGTCTCGACGGATGCCACATGCACGACCCCACCGCGGTGATCGCGCTCACCGATCCCGGCCTTTTCACGATCCACGAGACCCCCGTCCGCGTGATCACCGAGGGCGCCGAGGCCGGCCGCACGGTCGAGGGCGGCACCGGCCCGCGGCTGCGCGCCTGCCTGGGCGTCGATGCGGCCGCCGTGATGGAGGTTTACCGATCAACACTTTCCAATGGGCGCTTGCCGTGATGCCCCCGGGGGATAAACTGGCGCATTCATCCTGACGACCCGAGGCCCACCCGCGAGCGCCGATGTTCACGATCCGCACCGTCTCATACACCGACCCCGCCGCGCCGGCGGCCTTCGCGCGCTCGCTGCGCGAGACCGGCTTTGCCGTGCTCACCGACCATCCGATCACGCCAGACCGGATCGAGGCGACCTACGCGGCCTGGGGCCGCTTCTTCGGCTCGGACAGCAAGTTCGACTACAAGGTCAACCCCGAGCGGCAGGACGGCTACTTTCCCTTCAAGTCGGAAAACGCCAAGGACAGCCGGGTCAAGGACCTCAAGGAATTCTATCATGTCTACCCGGACGGCCGGGTGCCGCCCGAGCTCGAGGCGCTGACGCGAGGCCTTTATGACGACCTCGCCACGATCGGCCACACGCTGCTTGGCTGGATTCAGGACAACACGCCCGACGATGTCCGCGCGCGGTTCTCGGAACCTTTGCCCCGGATGCTCGAGGGCTCGCGCCAGAACCTGCTGCGCATCCTGCACTACCCGCCGCTGACCGAGGCGCCCGAGCCCGGCGCCGTCCGGGCCGCGGCGCATGGCGACATCAACCTGATCACGCTGCTCGTCGCGGGCTCCGAGCCCGGGCTCGAGGCGCGCGACACCGCGGGCAACTGGCATGCCGTGCCCTGCGATCCGGGCATGATGGCGATCAATGCGGGCGACATGCTCGAAATGGCGTCCGGGGGCCACTATCCGTCGACCGAGCACCGCGTCATCAACCCGCCGGCGGCGCGCAACGTCGCGCGGTTCTCGATGCCGATGTTCTGCCATCCGCGACCCGAAGTGGTGCTGAAGCCCGGCACCACGGCCGACGATTTCCTCACTCAGCGGCTGCGCGAGATCGGCCTCAAGGCGTGAACAACCAGCCGCGCAACGACGCGGCACCAGACAGGGAGCAACGAGATGCGTGTGATCAGCCTTCTTGCCGGCGTGGCGCTTGGCGTCGTCGCGACGGCCGCCAGCGCGGCCGACTTCAAGCCCGCGGTCGTGTTCGACATGGGCGGCAAGTTCGACAAGTCGTTCAACGAGGGCGTCTGGAACGGCGTCAAGAAGTTCATGGACGAGTCCGGCGTCGAGGTCATGGAGTTCGAGGTCACCAACGAGACCCAGCGCGAGCAGGCCATGCGCCGCATGGTCAGCCGCGGCGCCACTATCGTGCTGGGCGTGGGCTTTGCCCAGGCCGACGCGATCGACAAGGTCGCCGCCGAGCATCCGGACATCCAGTTCGCGATCATCGACGTAAGCTGGCTCGACCGGCCGAACCTGCGGCAGTACGCCTTCAAGGAGCACGAGGGCAGCTACCTCGTCGGCGTCGCGGCTGCGAACAAGTCCGAGACGGGCAAGGTCGGCTTCGTCGGCGGCATGGACATCCCGCTGATCCGCAAGTTCGCCTGCGGCTATGTCCAGGGCGCCAAGGAAACGGCTGACGGCACCGAGGTGCTGCAGAACATGACCGGCACCACGCCCACCGCATGGAACGACCCGACCAAGGGAGCCGAGCTTGCGCAGAGCCAGATCGACCGCGGCGCCGACGTGATCTACCACGCGGCCGGCGGCACCGGGCTTGGCGTGATCCGCGCGACGGCGGATGCCGACAAGCTCGCGATCGGCGTCGACTCGAACCAGAACGGCATTGCCCCGGGGCATGTGCTGACCTCGATGGTCAAGCGCGTGGACGTCGCCGCCTATGAGACCTTCAAGGACGCGATGGACGGCAATTTCACGAGCGGCGTGAAGATCCTCGGTCTCGCCGAGAACGGCGTCGACTGGGCGGTCGACGAGAACAACGCACCGCTTCTGACCGACGACCTGAAGGCGGCCGTCGAGGCCGCGCGCGAGGGCATCATCGCGGGAACCATCAAGGTCCATAACTACGAGGACACGGGCTCCTGCCCGTACTGAGTCGCAGGTGAACCCCGACGACCGCGCCGGGGGCACGCCCCCGGCTGTGCGGCTCAGCGGCATTTCGAAACGCTTCGGCGCGGTGCAGGCCAACCGCGACGTCGACCTCGAGGTCGCTCGTGGCTCGATCCACGGCATCATCGGCGAGAATGGCGCCGGCAAGTCGACGCTGGTCTCGATCCTTTACGGCTTCTACGAGGCCGACGCGGGCCGCATCGAGATCGACGGGCATGTGGTGGCGATCCGGTCCTCCGCCGCCGCCATCGCGCAAGGCATCGGAATGGTGCACCAGCACTTCATGCTGGTCCCGACCTTCACGGTGCTGGAAAATGTCATGCTCGGGGCCGAGGGCGGCCCGCTGCTTGCCCGAGGCGCGGCGGAAACGCGGGCCGAGCTTCTCGATCTCTCAACGGCTTACGGGCTCGAGGTCGATCCCGACGCGAAGGTGGGCGACCTCGCGGTGGGATTGCAGCAACGCGTCGAGATCCTCAAGGCGCTGCGGCGCGGCGCCAGGATCCTCATCCTCGATGAGCCCACGGGGGTCCTGACGCCTGACGAGACCGGCCGGCTGTTCGACATCCTGCGCGGCCTGCGGCGCGAGGGCGTCACGATCCTTCTGATCACCCACAAGCTGCGCGAGATCATGGCGGTGACCGACCGGGTCTCGGTCATGCGCCAGGGCGAGATGGTGGCCCATCGCGAGACGGCCTCGACCACGCCCGAGGAGCTAGCCGAGCTGATGGTCGGCCGCCGTGTCGCCGCCATGCCGCGGCGCGAGCTCGTCGCGGCCCTCGGGGTCGACGCCGGCGGCGGCGGCACGCCACGAGCGCGATCCCGGCCGCAACCCAATGCCGGCGCGCTCGAGGTGCGCGGCCTGGGATGGCGCGATGCTCGGGGCATCACGCGCCTTTCCGATGTTTCCCTGACCCTGCGCGAGGGCGAGATCCTCGGGCTCGCCGGCGTCGCCGGCAACGGGCAGTCCGAACTGCTCGACGTCCTGTCAGGGATCGCCACCCCACAATCGGGCGTGATCCGCATCGGCGAGAGGATCATCAACCGCGACCGCCCAGCGGGCCCGGCCGAACTGCGGGCCCTTGGCCTAGCCCATGTCCCCGAAGACCGCCACCGCCGCGGTGTCGTGCTGGGCTTCACGGCACAGGAGAACGCCGTTCTCGGCTACCAGCACGGCCCGGCCGCCGGCGACGGTCGGCTCCTCAGCCCGGCCGCCCTCGCCTGCCACTGCGCGGCATTGATGAAACGCTTCGACGTGCGCCCCGCCGCGCCGGGCCTGCGGATGTCGGGCTTCTCTGGCGGAAACCAGCAAAAGCTCGTGCTCGCCCGCGAGATCGAGGCCGAACCGCGTATCCTTCTGGTCGGGCAGCCCACGCGCGGCGTCGATATCGGGGCGATCGAGTTCATCCATGGCGAGATCCTGAAGCTTCGCGACCAGGGCTGCGCGATCCTGCTCGTCTCGGTCGAGCTCGACGAGATCCTCGCCCTCGCGGACCGCGTGGCGGTGATGAATGCGGGTCGCATCGTCGGCGAGCGCCGCCTCTCGGGCATCGACGCCGAGGACCGATCCGAGATCGGGCTGATGATGGCCGGCATCGCGCGCATCCGCGAACCGGCAGCTGCCCGCCCGGCCGCCAGTCCCGAGGCCGGGAGCGCCGAGGCATGACCGGGCTTCCGAAATGGGTCGACCTCGGGTTGCTGCCGCTGATGAACCTCGCGCTCGCCTTCCTGATCGCGGGCGGCGTGGTCGCGATCATCGGCGAGAGCCCCGTCGAAGCGCTGTCGGTGATGCTCAAGGGCGCCTTCGTCTATGACGGCGGGCTCGGCTACACGCTTTATTACACGACGAATTTCCTGTTCACCGGACTCGCAGTGTCGGTCGCCTTCCACGCCATGCTGTTCAACATCGGGGGCGAGGGACAGGCCGCGATCGGCGGCCTCGGCGCCATACTCGTCTGCCTCGCGCTCGACGCGGTGATGCCCGGCTTGATCGTCATCCCCCTCGCGATCGCGGCCGCAGCGGTTTTCGGCGGGGCCTGGGCCGTCGTCCCGGGGTGGCTGCAGGCCTACCGGGGCAGCCACATCGTGATCACCACGATCATGTTCAATTTCATCGCCGCCGGCGTGCTGGTGTCGCTTTTGTCCGGGCCTTTGATGCGCGCGGGTCAGAGCTCTCCCCAGAGCCGCGACATCGCCGAGGCGGCCCAGTTGCCCTTCATCCACGACATCGCCCGGGCTCTGGGGTTCCCCGCCACATCGACGCCGCTCAACCTCAGCTTCGTCCTCGCGCTGATCGCGGCAGTTGGGGTGTGGGTCCTGATCTGGCGCACCCGCTGGGGCTATGCCCTGCGCGCGGTCGGGCAGTCCGAGCCGGCGGCCCAGTATGCCGGCATTCGCGTGCCTCGGACGGTGGTGGCCGCCATGGCGATCTCGGGTGCGCTGGCGGGCTGCATGGCGGTAAACGAGATCCTGGGCGCACAACACAAGATGGTGCTGAACTTCACTGCCGGTTACGGCTTCACCGGCATCGCCGTGGCGCTGATGGGACGCAACCACCCGGTCGGCATCTTCCTCGCGGCGCTTCTGTTCGGCGCGCTCTACCAGGGCGGCGCCGAGCTCGACTTCGAGTTCCAGACCATCACGCGCGAGATGGTGCTGCTGATCCAGGGGCTCATCATCCTGTTCTCAGGCGCACTGAGCCTGATGTTCGTGCCCGCCCTTCAGCGCGTTTTCCGACCGGGGCCGGCGTGATGGACTGGGCGGCGCTCTCGGAACTCTGGATCGACACGCTGCGCATCCTCGACGGCAGCTTCCGGCTGGCGACGCCCCTCATCCTGTGCGCGATGGCCGGGCTGGTGTCCGAGCGATCGGGCGTGATCGACATCGGGCTCGAGGGCAAGATGCTCGCCGCGGCCTTTGCGGCGGCGGCCGTGGCAAGCCTTTCGGGCAGCCCCTGGGCGGGGCTCGTGGCGGCACTGGGCGTGTCGGCTGCGCTCGCGCTTGTGCACGGGTTTGCCTGCATCACCCATCGTGGCGAGCAGATCATCTCGGGCGTCGCCATCAACATCCTCGCCTCGGGCGGCACGGTCGTCGCGGGGATCGCTCTGTTCCGGCAAGGCGGCCAGTCGCCGCCCCTGATGGCGGACGAGCGCTTCCGCCCCATCGCCCTTCCGGGGGCCGAGGCGTTGTCGGGCATTCCCGTGATCGGGCCCTTCTATGCCGAGCTTGTCTCGGGCCACACGCTGCCAGTCTATCTCGCGCTGATCGCGGTGCCGCTGGTCGCGTGGATGCTCGCGCGCACGACCTTCGGCCTTCGCTTGCGCGCGACCGGCGAGATGCCGCTCGCGGTCGATAGCGCCGGCGTCTCGGTGGTGCTGATCCGCTACCGCGCGGTGCTGATCGCCGGTCTGCTCTGCGGTCTCGCTGGCGTCTTCCTCTCGACCGCACATGGTGCGGGCTTCGTGCGCGAGATGTCGGCGGGCAAGGGCTATATCGCGCTCGCGGCGATGATCTTCGGCAAGTGGCGGCCCTGGCCCGTGCTGGGCGCGTGCCTGCTGTTTGGCTTCCTCGAAACCGCGGCGGCGCGGCTCCAGGGGGTCCAGCTTCCGCTCATCGGGGAAGCCCCGGTCGAGCTGATCCTGATGCTGCCCTACGTCGCGACGGTGGTATTGCTGGCGGGCTTCTTCGGCCGGGCCATTCCGCCAAAGGCGCTTGGTGTCCCCTACCGCAAGGAGCGCTGAGGCCTGCAACCCAGGCTCGGCTCGCGCAGGGCGGACTGGACGTCACATTGCCGTTGCGCTAACCGGCGCCCGTCAGACACGGGCCGGAGAGGCGAATGATCCGAAAGGCACTCAAGCGATGGATGGCTCGGCATGCCTCGGGCTGGCGCTCGACGCGCCATCTCGAGGCGCGGCTTCGCTTTCCCGGCATGGACTTCCACGAAGCCCTGATCCGCGTGACCTACAAGCGCGTCTTCGGCGTCTGGCCCGATCTCGAAACACCGCGCACGATCTCCGAGAAGATGTGCTGGCTCAAGATCAACGACCGAAGGCCGGTCTGCGCCGAGATCACCGACAAGTACCGCATGCGCGGCTATGCCGAGCGGCTGGGGCTCGGCCACATGCTGAACGACCTGCACGCGGTCTGGGACAGCGCCGAGGCCGTGGATTTCCGCGCACTACCCGACGCCTATGCTCTCAAGGTCACGAATGGCAGCGCCTGGAACGTGATCAAGCGCCCCGGCGTCCCCATTGACGAGGGAGCAGCGCGCCGCCGGCTCGATCTTTGGATGAACACCAACATGGCCGATCACAAGGGCGAGTGGTATTACGCGGCCTCGCCCTCGCGCATCATCGCCGAGCACTATCTCGACAATGGCGGCGGCGACATCCCCGATTACAAGCTGTTCGTCTTCAATGGCGAAACGCGCTTCGTCCAGTTTTGCGAGGGCCGCTACCAGAACCTGCGCAGCATCTTCATGAGCCCGGAATGGGAGCCGCTGCCCTTCTCCTACAAGATGTTCAAACCGTTCGGCCCGCCGCCCGAGCGCCCCGCGCATCTCGAGGAGATGATCGCGGCGGCGCGCGCTCTGACCGAGGGGTTCCCGCTGGTGCGCGTGGATTTCTATGTCCATGGCGGAAGGCTGCTGCTGGGCGAGCTGTCGCTCAACCCCGTCGGCGGCTACACCGTCTTCCGGCCCGATGACTGGAACCTGAGGATCGGCGACTGGCTCGACCTGCCCGACAAGGCGTCGCTGGCGGCCTGAGCCAGGCCCTGGGCCATACCCTCGGCCCGACAACGCCGCGCCGTCAGATCAGGTCCGGGCGCTCCTCGGCGATCTCCGCGCGCGCGGCGGCTTCGCGCTCGGCCGCGGCCTCGGCGGCGCGACTGCGCCGGATCCGCTTCTTCAGAAGCCGCCGGCCGATGACCATGAACAGCACGAAATAGACGACCTGGAAGCCCAGCATCCCGAAGCCGATGGCAATCAGCCCCATCGGCCCCAGCAGCGGCAGAGCGATCGCGACGAAGACCGCCGTGGCAATCAGCTGGAGCACCAGCAGAGTGCCCGCCTTGTTGGCCGACAGGAAGGCGGGCTCGAGCGCGAAGCCCAGAACCCGCAGGAGAGAGCCCGCGATGAGCAGGTTGAAAAGCCAGATTTCGGCGACCAGCTCGGGCCCGAAAAGCACCTCGATCGCATAAGGCAGCACCGAGAACAGGATCGTGGCAAAAACCACCAGTGCCGCCCCCGTCATCACCAGCTGCTTCTTCATGATCCGGCGAATGCTGACCCAGTCGCCGCGCGCGGCAAGGCGCGAGAACTCGGGGAACAGCAGCGGCCCAAGCAGCCTCGTGGGCCGTGCCAGCGCCGTGGAAAACTGCCGAGCGATGTCGAAGATCGCGGCCGAGGCAGCACCAAGCTGCGCGCCGACCACCAGGACCGTGCCGTAGTTCACCACCAGAGGCGCGGCGCTGGCCAGGTTCGACATCCACAGATACCGCCACACCCCCGGGAACGCGGCAGCTGCACGGCTCCAGCGCAGCGTGAGCCTGGGCTTGAGCGCGCGACGGCGCATCTCGACGAAGCTCGCGACATAGACCAGCGCGCCGCTCAGGACCGAGGCGCCGAACCAGGCCAGTACGATGTGCAGCACCTCGCCCCCCAGGAGCCAGGCGAGCAGGACACCCAGGAACCGCAGGACCGAGTTCGACGCGTATTGCAGCGCCAGCATGTCGACCCGGTCGAACAGGCGCAGGACGCCGTTGGGCGTGGCATGCGTGATGAAGATGATCGACAGCATGTAGAACGGCGCGAAATCGACCACCCCGGGCGGCCACTCGAACCAGACGCGCGCCCAGGGAATGAAGACGATCGCCCCCGCGATGGCGATCACGAAGCTCACGACGTCGATCGACAGCGTGAAGCCCACCAGCTTGCGGAACTGGTTCCAGTCGCCCTGTTCCTCGAGGATCGCGCCGAAGCGCAGCACCGCCTGCCAGGACTGGAACTTGACGATCTCCGAGAACAGGCGCGCATAGCTTTGCAGCAGCAGGACGACGCCCAGGTCACCCAGCCCGAAGGCACGGGCGACCAGCACGTTGGTGCCAAGGTTCAGGAGCCCGAAAACCACGCGGCTGCCGATGATCATGCCGGCATTCTTCAGGAACCGCCGGTAGAGCTCGCGCAGATCCACCCTTGCCCCCTGACCCTTGGCCGCGCCGGCACCGGGTGCGGCCGGCGCGCCGTCGCTCATTCCAGCGGCGACGGGCTCGACGCGTCGAAGAAGGTGCGGTTCTTGCCGAACCTGCCCTTCTCGTCGCAAGCGAGCTTCCATTCAACGCCCGGATAGCGCCGCGCCGCCAGCACCATCTGCGTGTGCCACCAATAAGGCGGCTGCAGCGTCGTATGCGCGTTGCGCCCGTTGGGCAGCGACTTCTCGGCGGGGTAGCACGCCGCGACGACAAAGACGAACCGGCGCGCGCGGGCAAACATCTGATCGATGACCCAGGGCACGTCGAAGCTCGCCAGGTGCTCGACCACATCGGTCGAGATCACGCCGTCGAACTGCTCGTCGGGCAGGGTGGCAAAGGGGGGATGGCCGGGATCGTAGCAGCGCACCCGCACCCCGGGCCATGCCGTCACGGTACGCCAGGCGCTGTCCTCGGGCTCGCCCTCGATACGCGAATACTCCTTGCCCTTGCCCGAGCCGTAATCGAGCAGCGTCGCGGCACCGGTCTTCTTGATGAGCTCGGCGACCGTCTCGACATGCTTGCCCAGGCGATGCCCGGCGAAGGTCTCGGGCGTTTCGTGCATCTGCTGGTAGAGACGCACCAGCTCGGCGAACTCACGGCTCGGATGCTCGGCGGTGAACATCAGGTAGCCTGCCTCGTCCGCCGCCTTCTCCATGTCGTGCCAGAGATACCCCAGCGCATTCTCGCCATAGCGCAGCATCTCGGGGAAGGGTTTCCAGGGCTGCGTGTGAAGGGTGGTGTAATGCAGGCACCTGATCTGCGGCACCGGATGCTCACCGTCGCGCGAGTTCCAGACGCCGGGCAGCTCGCCGAACAGCCCCGTCGCGGACATCACGCCCTTGAAATGGGCATGCCCCTCGCCCGCCTTGACCGCGTCGAGCGTCCAGTGCGGCGCCATCACCTCGCAGTCGATCAGCATGACCGAGTTCTCCTTCTCGGAGATCGCGAGCACGCCCTTGCCCTGCATGTCCAGGTCGAACATCTCCGCCGGGTCGGACAGGTAGATCTGGTCCACGTCGTTGTAGATCCCCCGCCCGGCGTTACCGGCCAGGTGCGGGATGGCGTAGCGGTAGTTGGTGAAGCCGGTCTTCCATCCCTCGCGCGGGATGCCGTCGAGGTCGGACATCAGCGTGATCTCGTAGGCGCGCGCCGGGTCGCGGTGCTGCATCACCGACCACACGAAGATGCGCGTGGCGCGGTACTGGCGCGGCTCGGTCCCGAGGAAGATCCGCACCGGCGGCTTGCCCGAGGGCTCGTGCCCCTCGACCGGGTCGAGGCGGATCACCTCGGGCGTCTTGTTCGTGCCCATCGGCCGATGCGGATCACGGTCGAGCCAGAATTGCGGCTGCCGGTGATACCAATGGGTCTTGTAGGGGTTTGCCATGTCGCGGCCCTCTCTCGGATCGGCGCTGTTTTAGTGACGTATGGGGCAACCACGCAAGATGCCGGGAATGCCCCCCGGCGCGGCAGATGCGCGCCCCGTCATGAGGCGGATACATGGGGTTCCGGCTCGACCAGCCGGAAGCGGGCGGCGGGGACGCTCAGCGCCAGCTCGGCAAAGGCAGGACTCAGCGTGGCGATCTCGCCCTCGTAGGCGGCGAGGCAGCCGCGGATGAAGGCCGTGTCGGTCTCGAGGTCGTGGCTCGGGGTATAAGCGTTCTCGGCCGGACCGCCCCCCGGATAGGCGCCGGCCGGATGGCTGAACATGTCCATCCCGGCGACGATGATGCGCTCGGGCCGCAGCGCGACCGCGGCGGCGAGCATGTAGGCGCCTGTCGTCGGCCTGAGCGGCCCCTCGATCGCGGGGACCACGCCGGCCGCGATCTCCTCGATCACCGCGTAGCTGAAGGGGCCGTGCCAGAACTCCAGCAGCCGCGCCGCGAATAATGCCCGCTCCTTGCGCGCAGTGGCGACCCCGATCGGACCCCGCCCGGCCGCGCGCATCGACCGCTTTACCCCGGCGAAGATCATGTCGGGCGTCGCCAGAAACCCCTGTGACTTCCACTGGTGATTGACGCGGAAGAGGGCGTCATGGGCGATCTGCTCGAGCACAGGCTCGGCGCTGGTCGGACCGTTGCCGAGGCACAGGATCGTGCGCGGGGCACCCAGTCGGCGGGACAGGGCCTCGGCCGTATCGATGCGCGCGACGAACCGACCCAGCAGGCGCCGGGCCGGCGGCGTTGCCAGCGTCTTCTGCACCCGGCGCGAGGCCGCGTCGAGCAAAGGCCCCTGCCCGCGCTCGATCCCGACGGCACGCGCCAGATGACGCACCATCGCCTCGAAATCCGCGCCCGCCGCCGGCATCGTCTCGGCCGCGACCGCCGAAAGCGGCCGGAATCCACCATCCGCCTCGGCACCCGAGGCAAGCCGCTCCAGCGTATCGGGCGGCAGGGCATAGACCGGAAGGCCGCGCCGACGCGCCCCGGCGACGAGGCGCGCGAGTTCCCGGGGAAACGCCTCGGGCGCGCCCACGACCACCATCGCGCGCGCCCGCAGACCGGCAAGGACCGCGCGCACGGGCACCGCCGTTGGCAGACGAGGCACACGGATTTGCAAGCGGGGCAGCGACGAGAGCGGCTGCAGGGCGCCCGCGCTCTCCCGCCGGGAAACCGCGGCGACCACGTCCAGCCGGTGGCTGCCATCCGCCAGCCGGGCCAGAAGGCCGCTCGCCGCGCGCGCCGCATCCGCATCCGGCAGGACGACGACCAGCGCCTCCTCGGCCGGCTTGGGTCCGTCCGCCAGACGGCGAAGCAAGGCCTTCAGTGCCATTCTGGCCCCAGCTCACCGGTTTCCATGAAGGTCGCGATCGCCCGCGCCCCGCGCGCCGAGGCGGGCTCGGGGCCGCGCAGGAAGGCATCGTCGCGCGCCGCTTCCTGCACGGGGCGGAACTCGGCGTCGAAGCGCTCGCGCGCGCCGGCAAGGGCGGCGCCCAGATCATGTGCCCGGTCGATCACGGGCCCGAACCGCCACGAGCGGAAGGCGGGATTCTCCTGCCAGTCGAAATCATGGGCGTTGAGGAAGACACAGGGACGCGGCCAGTTGATGAACTCGTAGATCTGGCTCGACAGGTCGCCCAGATAGATGTCCGCAGCCATCAGGTAGCTCAGGTCGACCGAGGCGCGGCTGCCAAGATCGATCCGCATGTGCGGCCCCGAGCGGTAGCGCCGCGGCAGCCGCGCGCCGCGGCTCAGCGCCCGCTTGAACAGCAACACGTGAGGCGCGAATATCAGGTTGTAGTCTTCTGATTTATCAAAGAAATCCAGGATCTCTATGCCGAACTTCCGCCACGACGTCGCGGCTGGCGTCTGGGTCGGATTGTAGAGCACCACCGGCCGGTCGTTCGTGAACAGGCGCGGGCGCTTGTCGTCCATGTCGCCGATCTCGAATTTCGGATAACCGGCAATGGCATAGGGCGTGTTCTCGAAGCGGCCCAGCCCGGTCAGCTCGGCGGCGATCCTGCGGCCCTGCAGCAGCACCATGTCGAAGCGGTCGATCCGCGGATCGAACATCCCGACATTGTTGTTGTAACCATCGCCCGCACCATGCCCGGTAAAGATCAGCTTCACCGCCGAAAGCCTTGGATCGTCGCGCAAGCCCAGGCTGGTGAGTTCGGGCACGATCAGCGCGTCGAAGGTTGCGAAAAGCGCGCGGTTGGCCTTCTGCACCGCAAGCTTTCGCGTGAAGGCGACGTGGCGGGCGACAGGGTCGATCGCCTCGGCCCAGAGCGGCGCGCCGATCCGCTCGATCCGCGCCGAGTGGCCCGGATAGCGCGCGCCGATCTCGGCGGCGAACTCGGCCTCCGCGCGCGTCGAGCACAGGATGCGCACGCTCCAGTCGGGCTTCAGGCGCGACAGCGCGAAGCCGTACGGCACCACGTGAGGCACCTGGTGCGGCTCGTAATGGTTGAGGAGAATGCCGATCTGCATGGCCCTGTCGCGCAGCGGCGCGCAACCTGCCGCGCGCCCGCCGCACAGCAACCCGCCGTCGCCGGCGGAGCCCTAAAGCAAATCCTCCTGCAAGGCAATCTCGGGGCCCTGCCGCGAGGCCGGCACCGGCAAGCCGCGCAACGCCGCGGGCTTGCAGAGACGGACAGGTCTGCTATGAGAGCGCCGCAAAGGAAACCCGCGCCTCGCGGCGGCGGGACATTTCTCATTCGCACGAAACATCGGGAGAGGCAGCTCGGGCATGGAGCCGGCAGTTGAGCGGGTCGAAGGCAACTTGGCGCACCGGCGCGGCGATTTTCCCACGCTGACGGCTGCGCTCGACTACGCCGCGCGCGGCACGGGCAGCATGCGCTTCCATGGTCCGCGCGGCGAGCTGGTCGAGGACCTGAGCTACGCGCGCCTCGCCGACGAGGCACGCGAGGCGGGTGCCCGCCTGCTCGGCCTCGGGCTCGAGCCAGGCGACCGCGTCGGCCTGATCGCCGAGACCGACGGCGACTTCATGCGCGGGTTCATGGGCTGCCTGCATGCGGGCCTCATCCCCGCGCCGATGCCGCTGCCCGCGGCATTCGGCTCGCGCGAGGCCTATGCCGAGCAGATTCGCCGGATCGGAGCGGTGGCGGGCATTCGCGCCGTTCTGACCCCCGAGGTCATCCGCGATTGGGTGGTCGACGCCTTCGCCGGATCGGGCCTCGTCTACACGGGGACGCTCGGCGCAATCCCCGGCGAGCCGCGCCCCCTTCCGGCCGGCACGCCTGCCTCCGACGCCATCGCCTACCTTCAGTTCTCGTCCGGCACCACCAGCCTGCCCAAGGGCATCGCCGTGAGCCACGCCGCGATGATGGCCAACATCCGCGCGATGGCCGAGCACGGACTGGACATCACCGCGGACGACCGCGGGGTGAGCTGGCTGCCGCTCTACCACGACATGGGCCTTGTCGGCTGCATGTTCGTCCCAATCGCGGCCCAGATGCCGATCAGCTACTACGCGACTCGCGATTTCGTGCGCCGCCCAGGCCTGTGGCTCAAGCTGATCTCGGACACGCGCGCGACGCTCTCCTACGCGCCCTCCTTCGGCTACGATCTCGCCGCACGGCGGGCGAAGGTCGACGGGCTCGACCTCTCCAGCTGGCGCATTGCCGGGATCGGCGGCGACATGATCAAGACGGGAACGCTCGCCGCCTTCGCCGAGGCGTTTGCCTCGGCCGGCTTCGATGCGCGCGCCTTCCTGCCGAGCTACGGCATGGCCGAGGCGACGCTGGGCCTGACCTTCGCGCCGCTGGGCCAGGGCTGCCGCGCGGTCAGCGTCGAGCTCGCACGCCTCGATCGCGGCGAAGTCGCACCCGCCGAGGCCGGCAGCCCCGGCGCGCGCAGTTTCGCGGTTTGCGGGTCGGCCCTGCCGGAGCACGAGGTGATCATCGCCGACGAGACGGGCGCGCCGCTCCCCGCTGGGCGGGTCGGTCACATCCTCGCACGCGGACCCAGCCTGATGACCGGCTATTTCGGTGACGAGCAGGCCACCCGGGCCGCGCTCTCGGCCGATGGCTGGCTCGACACCGGCGATCTGGGTTTCTTCGACGGCGACGAACTGGTGGTCACCGGACGCGCCAAGGATCTGATCATCATCAACGGCCGCAACATCTGGCCGCAGGACATCGAGTGGGCGATCGAGAGCGGCGCCGAGGGTGTCCGCGCCGGCGGTGTCGCGGCCTTCGGGGTCACGCCGTCTGACGGCGACGGCGGCACTGCCGAGGAGACCGTTACCGTGGTCGCCGAGTGCCGCGTGTCGGACCCCAACGCGCGGGCCACACTGCGCGAGCATATCCATGCGCTGGTTCGCGAGCGGATCGGCATCGAGGTCGAGGTGACGCTGGCCGGCCCCGGCGTGCTTCCGCGCACCTCGTCGGGCAAGCTGAGCCGTGCGCGGGCCCGCGAGATGTTCCTCGCGGGCGTCTTCGCGGCGTGAGCGAGGCGCTCACGGGCGGCACGACCTCTGGGCTTGCGGCCGTCACCGGCGCGACCGGCTTTCTCGGCGCGCACGTCATCGAGGCACTCGCAACGCGCGGCTGGCGGCTCAGGGTTCTGACGCGCCGGCATCCCGCCTTCTCGCACGCCGGTGCCCCGGTCGAGGTCGTCCCGGGCGATCTCGCGGACGCGGCCGCGCTCGACCGGCTGGTCGAGGGGGCGGACGCGGTCATCCATCTTGCCGGCGCCGTGCGGGCGCGCAACCCGGCCGGCTTCCTGGCGGCGAACGCCGAAGGAACCGGCCGGCTCGCCGCGTCGTGGCGGCGCCTCTCGCCGCGGGCGCATTTCGTGCTCATTTCGTCGATGGCGGCGCGCGAGCCCGAGCTGTCGCCCTACGCAGCGTCCAAGCGTGAGGGCGAGGCGCGCCTCGTTGGCGAGGCCGGTGCCGAGGGCGGATTCACCATCCTCCGCCCCGCAGCCGTCTACGGTCCCGGCGACCGCGAGACCCTCGGCATCTTCCGCGCCGCGACATTGCCGGTGCAGCCGATGCTCAACCACCCCTCGGCCCGGCTCTGCCTGGTGCACGGTGCCGATGTCGCCCGCGCGGTTGCCGCGATCGCCGAAATGGCGCCAGCGCGGCAGGTGCTCGAACTCAGCGATGCGCGTCGCGAGGGATATTCCTGGCCCGAAATCGCCGCGGCCGCGGCCGTCGCGCTGGGACATCGCCCCCGACCGGTGCAGGCGCCGCGCGCGCTGCTCGCCCTCGTCGCCCGCATTGGCGACATCGCGGCAGCGCGGGGCGCGGGGACAGGCATGCTGACCACGGCCAAGCTGCGCGAGATGCGCCATCCCGACTGGTCCTCTGGCCCCGAGGCACAGCCGCCCGCGGCGATCTGGCAACCCGGAATCACGCTCGATCAGGGCTTCGCGACGACCATTGCGTGGTACCGGGAACGGGGATGGCTTTGACTGGCGCATCCCGATGAAATGGCGCGCCGATCCCGTCGCGCGCAGTCGATCACGCGTTTCATGTCAATTCGCGAATGAAATCGCTGCCATTTGTGAGAAGGCGTGAGCGGTTCGAGGCTTGAGTGGCGAAAAATTGTAACTATTCTGTCGTCAAAATTGAGGAGAGAGCGGTTCCTCCATGACAAATGCTGTGATCTTGAGCGCCGGGCAAGGCAAGCGTCTCGCCCCGCTGACGGATACGCGTCCGAAATGCCTCGTGAAGGTCGGCGGACAGCCGGTCCTCTATTGGCAGCTTCGCGCGCTTGCCGCCGCGGGGGTCGAGGACGTTACCATCGTGACGGGCTTCGGCGCCGAGATGGTCGAGACGGCCGTCCGCACGATGGACCTGCCGCAGCTGCCCGAGTGCCTCTACAACCCGTTCTTCGCGGTCGCCGACAACATCGGGTCGTGCTGGATCGCGCACGAGCGCTTTGGCGAGGACACGATCCTGCTCAACGGCGACACGATCGTCGACCCGCGAATCCTGCGGCGCGTGCTGTCCGAGGCGGTCGATCCGATCAGCGTCACCATCGACCGCAAGTCGGGCTATGACGACGACGACATGAAGATCCGCCGCGAGGGCCGCCGCCTCACCGCGATCGGCAAGACGCTGAGCGCGCCGGTCGATGGCGAGTCGATCGGCCTGCTGCGTTTCCTTGGCGATGGCGGCGAACGCTTCGTCTCGGCCATGCGCACGGCGCTGAGCGACCAGGCGGCGCTCAAGCGGTGGTATCTTTCGATCATCGATCAGGTGGCGCAGACTGGGGCTGTCGGTACCGTCTCGATCGAGGGCCTTCCCTGGACCGAGATCGACTTCCCGCGTGACCTGCCCATCGCGGAGAGCCGCGTGACCCGTTTCGACTGGAGCGGCGCACATGCCGGTGTCGGCGTTGCCGCGAGCCTTGGCTCACCGCAGGGCGGCGCCTGATCTGGACACGAGACGTGCGGAGCATTATCTGCGACGCCTCACGATCGTCGCTGGCCCGGGCGTTGGACGCCCCGGCCAGCGCAACACCTTTGGCTTAGCGGCGCGACCACGCGCGGGCTGCGCCTCATGAATTGAAAGACGATGGGCATGACCACGGCCGACGAGATCGAAGCGCGCATTCTTGATCTGCTCTCCGCCAAGGTGAAGTCGGAGACCGCGGTGACGCGCGAGACGAACATCGTCGCCGACACCGGCCTCGACTCGGTCAGTGTCATGGACTTCGTGCTCGAGCTCGAGGACGAGTTCGACATCAACATTCCGCTCGACCGGATCGCCGAGGTGAAGACGGTGGCCGATCTGGCGAAGGCAGTGCAGGACCTGGGCAAGACGAGCTGAGGGCGAAGAACCCCGGGCAGCGACCCGAAGTGGGGAAGGAACGAGACGATGGGACTCAAGGACAGGATTGCCGCGGTCGAGGCAAATTACGGGCGGTTGCGCGCACTGGGCCGCGACCCCAGCCGACTCGAGTTCCAGAACGTCTGGTCGCCGACCGAGGCAACGCTCGAAGGCCGCCCGATGATGTTGTTCGGAACCAACAACTATCTGGGCCTGACCTTCGATCCGAACGTGCTCGAGGCCGCCACCGCCGCGACCCGCGCCCTGGGTTCGGGCACCACCGGCTCGCGCATCGCCAACGGCAGCTATGGCGGCCACAAGGCGCTCGAGGCCGAGATCGCTCGCTTCTACGCCAAGCAGCACTGCATCGTGTTCTCGACGGGCTACGTCGCCAATATCGGCATGATCACCGCGCTCGGCGGCAAGGACGACGTGCTGCTGATCGACGCCGACAGCCATGCCTCGATCTATGACGGCTGCAAGATGGCCGATGCCGAGACCATCCGGTTCCGCCACAACAGCCCCGAGGACCTGGCCAAGAAGCTGCGCCGCCTCGAAGGGCACCCGGGCGACAAGATCATCATCGTCGAGGGCATCTACTCGATGCTGGGCGACACCGCCCCGCTGGCCGAGTTCGCGGCCGTCAAGCGCGAGGCCGGCGACAACGTCTACCTGATGGTGGACGAGGCGCATTCGCTGGGCGTGCTGGGCGAATCGGGCCGCGGCCAGTGCCAGGCAGCCCATGTCGAGGACGACTGCGACTTCATCGTCGGCACGTTCTCGAAGAGCGTGGGCACCATCGGCGGCTACTGCGTGTCGAATGTCGAGGGCTTCGACTGGATCCGCTCGTTCTGCCGCCCCTACATGTTCACCGCGTCGATGACCCCCGGCACGGTCTCGACCGCGCGCGCCGCCTTCCGGCGGATGGCCGAGCGACCCGAGCTTCGCGCCAAGCTGTGGTCGAATTCGGCCGCGCTCTTCCGCGGCCTGGGCGATCTGGGCTTCGAGACCGGCCCCGAGGTCAGCCCGGTCGTCGCCGTGAAGCTGCCGGCGCCCGAGGTTGCCGTGGCGCTCTGGAACCGCCTGATCGACGAGGGCGTCTACACCAACATCGCGATCCCGCCGGCCACGCCCAACGCGCTCTCGCTGCTTCGGGTCTCGGTCTCGGCCGCGCACTCCGAGGCGCAGATCGAGCGGGCCCTGGGGGTATTCGCCTCGGTCGGTGCCGAGCTCGGCATCATCGAGCCGGGCACGGCGCGCGGCGAGCGTTTCCAGGTGATCACCGGAGGCGCCGCTGCCAAAGAAGCCGGGCGAACACGAACGGCGCAGCAAGGATCGGCCAACGCCGCTGCCACCCGCTGAGCTCGACCGGGCGGCCGCTGTGCCGCTCGACCTTTGACAAGGCATAGGCAAGGCCGCCGCGGAACGTCGCGGCGGCCTTTGTCAATCGCACGGCATTGATCAGCTTGCCGACCCGACGTCGCCGCGCCCACATCCCCTCCGCGCGCCGACGCGCCGCCGCTTTCGGGAGGGGGGCGCCGGCGATCAGTGCGGCATACGCCCCCTCGAAGAACTCCGGATGCGCGTCCAGGATCGCGTCGGCCCGCGCCGCGCTTTCGACCCGCAGCTCGGCGCCATAGGTCCGCGCATAGAGGCCGGCCCAGCAGGCGCGCCACCCTGCCCCATCCTCGGCGAAGTGCCGCGCCCACCATGCCGCCGCACCAGCCGCGGCCGCCAGTGCGTCGAGCACGGCTTCTCGCGCCGCCGCGTCGCGGGCATATGCCAGCACGACCGGCTGCGAGAACCGCGCCCACAGCGTCGTATCCCAGCTTTCGGCCCGCATCCGCGCGCCGAAGGCGGCCAGGCGCATCACCGCGACCTTGGCATGGACCGGCCCATCCTGCCCCGGCAGCTCGACATGATAGACATTGGGCGGCAGCAGGCGGCACCCGAGCGCCGCAAGCCCCGGCCCGGACCAGTCGGCGTCGCGCTCGGTCAGGCAGTAGAAATCCAGCAGCCCGCCGGCCGCGGTGTCGCGCAGCATGTTGCCGTAGAAGAGCACCGCCAGCACGCCCGGCCGCGTGGCCAGATGCGCGGCCATCGCGGCCGCCGCGCCGTGCAGCGGCCGGTCGGCCGCAGCCGCGACAAGCGCGCGAAGCTCCGGCCCGGGCGGCTGCCCGGGTGCCGTCACTTGCGCTCGCTCATGCTCTCGAGGATCTGGTCGGCGCGCCGGGTGGCCGCCTCGAAACGATCCTCGAAATCGGCGATGTTCTTCTTCGGCTCCTTGTAGAACGCCGTGAACTTCATCGCCCGGATGAACAGCTGTGTCACCATCCGCGCCGGCCAGCGCATCGGCCGGTCGAAGTCGAACAGCAGGATGACGCGCTCCTCGTCGGTCTCGTTCCAGACCTCGTGCTCGTAGGTGTCGTCCAGCACGATCACCTTGCCCGCCGCCCAGGCGCGGATCTCGTCGCCGACGCGGATGCGGCACTTCTCGCGCTCCTGCGGGATGATCAGCCCCAGATGCGCGCGCACGATCCCCTTGGTCACGCCGGTATGCGCCGGGATGTGGTAGCCCGGCGCGAGGATCGAGAACCACGCCGTCTGGATCATTGGCACCCGCGACAGGATCTCGGCGGTCACCGGCGCCTGGCGGCAGTTGCGCTCGAGCCGCAGGCCGAAGCCATAGAGGATGAAGGTGCGCCAGTTCTTGGCCGTGGCGATGCGGTACTGGTCGGGCGAGATCTCCTGGAACGCCGGGATCGCCTCGCGAAACTTGAGGATCTCACGCGCTTCCGCCTCGATCTCCTGCCAGCGATCCTCGAACTCCTTCAGGAAGGGGAAATGCTCGTTGCCGATGAAGGGTGTGTCGGGCACCAGGCTCTGGCGCGCCTGGAACGACGCCATCCAGCGCGTGAGCCGCTTGCCGAGGCGCTTGACGCGCTTTCGGATCGGGCTCTTCAGGGTTGCCGGCTTGGCCCCCGGCGCGGGCGCGGGCTGCATCTGGTTCATGCGCGTCTCATATGCCCACGCCCGGGAAAAGTCGAGCGCGGGGGCGCTCAGGCATGCACGAATGTGACCGAGCGGGTCACCGAGAACCGAACGCGTCCCTGCGGGCCCGCGGCGAAGCGCTCGCCATCGATCACCAATCCGCCCTCGAGCGCGAGATCAAGCCGCTCGGCGCGGCCCGAGCGGTAGCCGGCCTCGCCCATCCACCGGCGCGGCCGGCCCATCAGCGCGAAGGGTGCGGCCAGCACCAGCCGCCGCGCCGGCGCCGCGACGTCAAGCCAGCGCAGGCCCCCCTCGCCCTCGCCCCAGAAGGGGTTGAGCCCCATCACCAGCCGGCCGGGCAGGCTCGTCACCAGCCCCGCGAAGCGCGGCCCGCCGGGCAGCTCTTGGCCATCCACCCGCAGCGAGGCGGGCACGCCGCGCCGGATCGCCGCCGCCTCGCGCCCGACCAGCGCACGACGCAGCATCGACAGGACGGCGAGCGCCACCTGACCGCCGCCGCGCGCCGCGATCTCCTCGGCGGCAAGCCGCGTGCCTGTCTCGTAGACGCCCCAGCCGGCGATGAAACCGCGGACCGTTGGCGCGCCCTCGCGCTCGATCTCCAGCATGTCGAGCCGGCGGTCGGACAGCTTTCCGCCACGCGCCGCCGCGATCAGCTGCGCGAGGCCCTCCTCCCCGCGCGCAGCGCCGGTCTTGCGGGCGATCAGGTTTGTGTTGCCATGCGCCAGCAGGCCCAGCCTCGGCAGAGCGCCGTTCCAGATGTCGGGAAGGCGCGTCACCACCTCGCGAACCGTGCCGTCGCCGCCATCGAGGATCAGCAGATCCGTCCCCGCCGCGTGCAGCGCGGTCAGCGCACCGGTCAGCTCGTCGAGGCTCCGCGTCTCGTGGAACAGGACGCCCGCGGGCGGCGCGCCCGAGGCGGCGCGCCGGTTGCGCGTGCTTGCGCGGTTGCGGATCAGGCCGATCGACAATGTCACGCGGCCGTCATCCACGAGGTGAGCGGTCCCTTGCGCCGCGCGATCTCGGCCTGCGCGACACGGACCAGGTGAACCGCGAAGCAGATACCGGTCCACCATGCCACGGCGATCAGCCCCTCGCGCGGCGCGCCGAAGATGGTGAACGCCATCAGGATCAGCAGGTTGGGATTGCGCCGCGCGGTGATCTCGCGGAACAGGCTGTCGAAGCGGCGCCAGATATGCATCTCGATGCCATAGCGCGCGATGAACCAGCCTTCCTCGAGCCGCTGCGCGACATAGCCCCCGACGATCACCCCCATCACCAGCGCGAAGTCCTCGATGGGGTCGCCGATCGCGGCGCAGCCCACCGCCCAGGCCCACCACCAGAACGGCGGGTGGATCAGGTCGATGCCGTGATCGAGCACATCGCCCAGTTTCGACGCGGTGACGGTCACGCGCGCCAGCTTGCCGTCGACCGTGTCGAGGAAGGTCATCACCCAGGCCACCACCAGCCCCAGCGCGAACTGCCCGGTCCAGAACAGCCAGAAGGCCAGGATCACCAGCGCGAGGCTCGCCCAGGTCACCTGGTTCGGCGTGATGCCCCTGAGCGCGCAAAAGCGCGTCACGGCCAGCGCGGGCCGCGGCCAGACATGCTTGGTGACGAGATCCGTGACCCCCTTGTAGGACGCCCCAAACAGCGCCCGCTCGACCGCCACGCGGTCCCGTGCCGGCATCACCAGCGGATCGGCCTTTTTCCTCAGCTTCTGGTCGTAGCGCCCGGCCAGCTCGACCCCGGTGAGCGCGCGCGCGCCCGGCGCCAGCCCCTCGGCCGCGCCGTGCCCGCCCACCAGCGCCCGGGCCCAGTCCCGGCTTTCGTCGTCGATGCGGGCGCCGACCGCGCGGCCCTCGGCGTCAATCAGCACCGTGCCCGGCGCCGCCTGCGCCAGCGCGGTCAGCACGCCCGCGCCATAGACGTGATCGGCGCGCAGCAGCACGCTGGCCTCGGCCTCGTCGCCGGGGCGCATGCCCGCGCGTGGCAACTGCCGCGCCAGCCGTGCCGCGCCGCTCAGCCCGAAGGCCGCCTGCCCCTCGGGACCAATGATCGCCGCGATCATCTCCGCCAAGGCTCGCCTCTCCCGTCCGTTCATCCTTGCACGCCGCTGCCCGCACGCCTAAGCCATGCGCGAACGGGCGGCGCATGACGGGCTCTTACCCGCTGTGCGCGGCCCGCGAAAGGCGGAGATTGCCCCATGGACGGCGAAATCGTCGTCGCGCATCTGACCGACCCGCATCTCGACCTCGGTAGCCCGCGGGGCGCCGAGTTCCTGTCCAAGCGGGCCCTGAGCTGGCTGAACTGGAAGCGCAAGCGCCGCCGCATCCAGTCGCCCGCGCTGTGCCGGATGATCGTCGACGACATCCACGCCCGGTCACCCGACCTGATCGCGATGACCGGGGATCTCGTGAACTTCGCGCTCGAGGAAGAGTTCCGCCGCGGCCGCGACTGGCTCGAACGCCTCGGCCCGCCCGAGCGGGTCGCCGCAGTCCCCGGCAACCACGAGGCGCTCGCACCCGGCATGGCCGACAGGCTCGCGACCGCCTGGGGCCCTTACCTCGCCGGCGACGATGGCCAGCCCGGCTTCCCTTGGCGGCGCGAGCTCGGCCCGATCACGGTGGTCGGCATCTCAACCGCCGTCGCCACGCCGCCCTTCTTCGCCACCGGCACGGTGGGGCCGGCACAACTCGCGCGGCTCGACGCCATGCTGGGGGCGATTGCGGCCGAGGGCCGCTTCGCCCTCGTCCTGATCCATCACCCGCCGACCCCGATCACGGTCTGGCGCAAGCGGCTCACCGACGGGCCCGCCGTCTGCGCCTGCATCGCGCGCCACGGCGCTGGGCTCGTGCTGCACGGCCACACGCACAAGCCCGAACTGTCGTGGATCGACAGCCCCGCAGGCCGCATCCCCGTCCTCGGCGCGCCCTCGGCCAGCTGGAAGCCCGGCCCCAAGCGCGACGGCGCCGCGTGGCGCTGCCTGCGGCTTTCCGCCGACGCCCGCGGCTGGCGGCTGACCATGGAGGAACGCGCGGCGACCGAGGACGGCATCGTCGCCCGCACCCCGCTCGAATTCGTGCTGCCCGCCCCGGCGGGACGCGACGCCCGCGCCCCCCTTGTGAGCGCCGAGCCAGCGGATAGAATGCCGCGCAACGCCGCCGGGCCACGGCCCTGACAACGCCGCGCGGCGCCCAGGTCCGAGCGAGCCGGGAGAGAGCATGCCCAACCAGACGATCCGCAACTTCGGCTGGCCCGAGACCCACATCGCCGAGACCGATCACTGGATGGTGCTGCTGCGCCCGGCCCAGCCGACGCTGGGCGCGCTGGTGCTGGCGGCGAAGTCCGACGCGACCGCATGGGGCGCCCTGCCCGCCGCCGCGCATGCCGACCTGGGCCGCGTCATCCCTGCGGTCGAGACCATGCTGCGCAAGGCCGTGGGTTACGAGAAGATCAACTATCTCATGCTGATGATGGTCGATCCTCACGTCCACTTCCACGTGCTGCCACGTTATCCCGGCAGCCACGAGGCCGAGGGGATCGAGGTCCCGGATGCCGGCTGGCCTGGCCCGCCCGCACTTGGTCAGGCGGTGACGCCGGACGCCGACGCACGCACCCGGCTGGTGGCCCGCCTCGTCGCCGCCTGGCCCGGCTGAGGCGCCGCGCTTGTCGCCCCTCCTCTCCCGCCGGCTGGTCGACCGCTACCTGCTGCGGCTGATGCTGCCGCGCATGGGGGCGGCGCTGATCGTGACGCTGGTCGCGCTCCTGCTCGAGCGCATGCTGCGCCTCTTCGACCTCGTGACCGGCCAGGGGGCGACCATCGGCCCGGCGCTGGGCATGGCGATCAGCCTCGTGCCGCATTATATCGGCCTCGCCATGCCGGCGGCCTTCTGCATCGGCGTGCTGACCTGCCTCGCCTCGCTCAGCCAGCAGAACGAGATCGACGCGCTCGAATCCGCTGGCTGGTCGCTGCGCCGCATCGGCGTGCCCTTCATCCTCTGCGCGCTGGTGCTGATGCTGTTCAGCCTCGCGCTCTTCGGCGTGATCCAGCCCTATAGCCGCTATGCCTATTACGAGATCCGCCACTCGGTCCTGACCTCGGCCTGGAACGGCCGGATCGAGCAGGGCGTGTTCGTCGAGGCGGGCGAGGACCTCACCCTCTCGGCCGCCGCCATCGACCCCACCGGGCGCGTGCTCGACCGTGTCTTCGCGATCCAGAAGGACGTCAAGGGCGAGGTCGTGCTCACCGCCCGGCGCGGCCTCGTGGTGCCGGAAGACGGCGGCAAGACGGTCCGGCTCCTGCTGAGCGACGGCGTCGCGATGACGCCGGACGGCGGGCGGCTCGACTTCAACGAACTGGCGCTCGAGCGCCGCTTCCCGGCCGACGCGAACCCGTTCCGCCCGCGCGGCGACTCGGAGCGCGAGCTCACCATGGCCGAGCTCTTCACCCTGATGCGCGGCGAAGGCGTCCTGCCCCCCGATCCGCGCTATGCGGCCGAGTTCCATGCCCGGCTGATCCGCGCCGTCTCGCTCATCGGCGTGGCGCTCCTCGCCGTGCCGCTGGGGGTGGCGCGCAAGCGCTCTCCCGCCTGGCCACGCATCGCCATCGCCATCGGGATCCTTGCCGCCTATGACAACGTCATCAAGATGGTCGAGAGCATGGCCGATCTCGGCAAGATCGACCCCGCGCTTGGCCTCTGGGGCCTCTGCGCGGGGTTCATCGCGCTGACCGGGCTCGTCTTCCTGCTGACGCCCGGACAGGGCGCGCTCTCGCCGGTGCGCAGCGTGCTGCGCCTGATCGACCTTGTCATCGGCGACGTGCGCCGCCTGCTGCGCCGGTCCGGCGACACGGATGAAAGCGAGGACTCCGCCGGGGCCCGCGGATGAGGCTCGCCCTCTACATCTCGCGCCAGGTGGGGCTCGCGATCGCCGGCGCGGGCGGCGTCCTGCTGGTGCTCGCGCTCGGGCTTGACCTCCTCGACACGGCGACCGAGCTGCTCGACCTCGGCGGCTTCGCGGCGCTCGCGCGCTACTCGGCGCTGCGGCTCCCGCTGATTGCGGTGACGGTGCTGCCGATCGCGGTGCTGACCGGCGGCGCCATCGCCTTCTTCGCCATGGCCGCGCGCAGCGAGTTGGTGGTGATCCGCGCCTCGGGCGTGAACACCTTGCGCATGATGCTCCTGCTCGCGCCGCTTTCGGGCCTGATCGGGCTCGGCTACGGGTATCTTTCCGACGCTCTCGCCGCGCGCGCCGAGCAGGCGCTCGTGCGCAGCTTTCCCGAGCTGGTCGGCACACCCACCGCGCGCATGGTCTGGGCGCGCGCGCCGAACGAGATCGTGCGCATCCGCAGCTCGATTCCCTCCGGCGGGACGCTCTCGGGCGTGTCGATCTTCGACCTCGACGACGACGGGCTGATCCTCGGCCGGACCGACGCCGAGGGGGCCGAGTTCCGCGGCGACGGCTGGGAGCTGACCGGCGAGGTCACCGTCACCGGCCTCGGCGGCGTCAACGGCCCCGGCGGCAACCGTCACTGGATCACGCGGCTGAGACCCGCCGACGTGCGCACGCTTGCGGCCAAGCCCGAATTCGTCGGGGCCCAGCGCGCGGCCCAGGTGCTGGCGGGCATCGCCTATGGCGCGCGCGGGGCGCCCTTCTACCAGACCCGGCTCTGGCGCGGCTATGTCGCCATCGCGGTGCCCGCGATCATGCTGCTCTTCGCCGCCGCCGCGGGCTTTGGCCTTATCCGCTCGGGCGGGCGCGGCTGGCTCGCCGCCGGCGGCGTGGCCACGGGGTTCCTGTTCATCGCGACCGACGGCTTCCTGATCTCGCTGGGGGCAAGCGGGGCGATGGACCCGATGCTCGCGGTCCTCAGCGCGCCGGTCCTCTTCGCCGGGCTCGGGCTGTGGAGCATCATCCTGCTCGAGGAATAGCCCCCTTGGCCCGCGGCGCCGCAGTCTGGTAACGCTGCGCTCGACGCGCCCCAATGGAGACCCCGCGCCCCGCATGCCCGCCGAGATCGAGATCCGCCCCGTCGCCACGCGGGCCGAGCGCGAGGCCTTCATCCGCCTTCCCGGACGGCTGATGGCGGATGACCCGGCCTGGGTCGAGCCGTTGCATGCCGAGCGGCGCCAGCACATCGACCCCGCGCGCAACCCGTTCTTCCGCCACGCCGAGGTCGAGCTCTGGCTCGCCTGGCGCGGGACCGAGCCGGTGGGCCGGATCAGCGCGCAGCTCGACCGCCTCGCCCCGCCGGTCGAGGGCCGGAGCGTCGGCTTCTGGGGTATGCCCGCCGCGTGCGACACCGAGACCCTCGGCGCCCTGCTCGCGACCGCCGAGCGCTGGCTCGCGGATCGCGGCGCCGGGCTCGGGCGCGGGCCGTTCTCGCTTTCGGTGAACGAGACCTCGGGCCTCCTGGTCGACGGCTTCGACACGCCGCCATACCTGCTGATGGCGCATGACCCGGCCTGGATGGGCGCCGCGGTCGAGGGCTGCGGCTGGTCGAAGGGCCGCGACCTCGTGGCCTATGTCATGGACGTCTCGCGTGGCCTGCCCGACCGGCCGCGCCGGATCGCCGAGCGCAGTCTTGCCGAGGGGGTGACGCTACGCCCGCTCGACCGCCGCCGCTTCGCCGACGAGATCCGCATGGTCACGGCGATCTTCAACGACGCCTGGGCCGGCAACTGGGGCTTCGTGCCGCTGACCGAGGCCGAGATCGACGCCATGGCCGCCGAACTCAAGCCGATCCTCGACTCCGAACTGGTGTGCATCGCCGAGATCGACGGCGCGCCCGCGGGCTTCATCGTGCTCCTGCCCAACATCAACGAGGCGATCGGCGATCTCGGCGGTCGCCTGCTGCCCTTCGGCTGGGCCAAGCTGCTGTGGCGGCTCAAGGTCCGCGGACTCAGGACCGGGCGCGTGCCCCTGATGGGCGTGACGCGCCCGGTCGCCGCGACCGTTCTGGGCAAGACGCTGCCGCTCCTGCTGATCTATGCGCTCGAGGAGCGGGCACGCGCGCGCGGCATCGACGAGATCGAGCTCTCGTGGCTGCTCGAGGACAACCTGCCGGTCCGCCGCCTGATCGAGTCGCTGGGCGGCCGTCTGACCAAGACCTGGCGCGTCTACGAGAAGGTGCTGGCATGAGCTGGACCGCGCTGATCCTCGCCGGCTCGCGCGGGGCCGCCGACCCGGTCGCGCAGGCCGCAGGTGTCAGCCACAAGGCCTTCGCCGAGCTGGAAGGCCGGACGATGCTGGCGCGCGTCGCCACGGCGCTGTCGGCGGTGCCGCAGGTCGGGCGCATCCTCGTCTCGATCGAGCCCGGCGCACCCGCCCTGCCCGCGGGGCTCGAGCGCCTCGATGCCGCCCCCTCACCCGCCCGGTCGGTGGGAGCGGCGCTCGCCACCGCCGCGCCCCCGGTGCTGGTCACGACGGCCGACCATCCGCTTCTGACCCCGGACATGGTGGCCGACTTCATCCGCGGGGCCGAGGCTGCGGGCGCCGACATCTGCGCGGGCGTGGCGACGCGGCCGGTGGTCGAGGCCGCGGGCAATCCCGCGCGCCGCACCTATCTGCGGTTCCGCGACGCCGAGGTCAGCGGCTGCAACCTGTTCGCCCTGCGCACGCCCCGGGCCGAGGCCGCGGTGCGGTTCTGGCAGCGCCTCGAGACCGAGCGCAAGAAGCCCTGGCGCATGGCCCTCGCGATCGGGCCGCTCACGCTTGCGTCCTACGCCGCGGGCCTGCTGACGATGGCGGGTGCGGCGGGCGCGATCGGGCGCGCCGCCGGGTGCAGCGCGGCTCTGGTCACTCTCGACCATCCCGACGCCGCGCATGACGTCGACAAGCCCGCCGATCTCGTATTCGCCGAGACGCGGCTGCGCGCGCGGAAGGCAGGCTAGAGGCCGCTGCCGTCGTCCGGCTCGCAGCCCGGCAACTCGCCATTCGCCCGGGTCCAGATCTCGGTCTTGCCCAGCAGCTTCACACCCAAATAGGCGCGTACCTTCAGCGTGTCATCGCCGTTCTGGCGCATCTCCAGATCAAAGGTCTTGCCTTCCTTGGGGTAGTAGAAGCTGCCATCCTCCCAGTCGCGGCCGTCGGGGCGCAGGCCGCTGATCACCTCGATGCCGCACCAGGGGCGCTCGCGCAGGGCGGGGTCGGGATTGCGCTCGTCGCGCTTGAGGGTGCCCTCGCTCCAGCGCGGCTTCTCCAGCCAGACGATCTTGCCGCACATCCGCTCGCCACAGGGATAAAGCTCGACCGCGACTTTCCCCTTCTCGGTCAGCCAGACGCCCTCGACGCCGGCCGCTTGCGCCGCGGCGCTGCCAAGGCCCAGCGCGGCGGCAAGCGCGAAAACTGCGGAAAATCGGGTCATGTCATCCTTCCTCCCGGCCCGGCCGGGGACGTGGCGACGGTCGTGATCCTGCGGCGCGCGCCGCAAGCGTTCAAGTCCTGCAACGGGAGGCCGGCCCGTCTCCGTCGCCGCTTGACGCGGTTGCCGCACCTTGCAACGCTCGACCGCGCATCACCGCATCTGGAGGCATCCGCATGGCACGCCCCGTCCTCATCGCCACCGTGCTCGTTCTTGGCGCCGTCGCCGCACCGGCCCGCGCCGACTACAGCCTGACGATCCTGCACACCAACGACTTCCACAGCCGTGTCGAGCCGATCAACAAGTATGACTCGGCCTGCGGCGAAAAGGATGCGGCCGAGGGCGCCTGCTTCGGCGGCTCAGCGCGGCTGGTGACCGCGATTCGCGCGCGGCGTGCGGCGCTCGCGAACTCGATCCTGGTCGATGGCGGCGACCAGTTCCAGGGCTCGCTGTTCTACACCACCTACAAGGGCCGGGCCGCGGCCGAGCTGATGAACGCGCTGGGCTACGAGGCGATGACCGTCGGCAATCACGAGTTCGACGACGGGCCCGAGATCCTGCGCGACTTCATGGCGGCGGTCGAGTTTCCGGTGCTGCTGGCCAATGCCGATGTCAGCGCCGAGCCCGCGCTCGCCGACGTGCTGCACCCCTCGGCCGTGATCGAGAAGGCGGGCCAGCGCATCGGCCTGATCGGGCTCACCCCGGCCGACACCGCCGAGCTGGCCGCGCCCGGGCCGAACGTCACCTTCTCGGACCCGATCCCGGCGCTGTCGGCCGAGGTCGCGCGCCTCACCGCTGATGGCATCGACAAGATCATCGTGCTCAGCCATTCGGGCTACCGGCGCGACCTCGAGATCGCCGCCGCCGTGCCGGGCGTCGACGTGATCGTGGGCGGCCACAGCAACACCTTCCTGTCGAACACCAGCAACAAGGCCGACGGCCCCTACCCGACCTGGGTCGACGGCCCCGACGGCACCCGGGTGCCGGTGGTGCAGGCCTATGCCTATGGCAAGTTCCTGGGCGAACTGGCGGTAACCTGGGACGACGCGGGCCGCGTCGTCTCGGCCGAGGGCGAGCCGATCCTGATGGACGGCCAGATCGCCGAGGACGCCCCCCTCAAGGCCCGCATCGCCGAACTCGCCATGGCCTTCGACGAGATCCGCAACAAGGTGGTGGCCGAGACCGCGGCCCCGATCGATGGCGAGCGGGACACCTGCCGCGCCGCCGAATGCCAGATGGGCAACCTCGTGGCCGACGCGATGCTCGACCGGGTGAAGGGCCAGGGCATCCAGATCGCCATCGCCAATGGCGGGGGCCTGCGCGCATCGATCGAAGCGGGCCCGATCACGATGGGCGAGATCATGACCGTGTTGCCGTTCCAGAACACGCTCTCGACTTTTGCGCTGACCGGCGCCGACGTGATCGCGGCGCTCGAGAACGGCGTGAGCCAGGTCGAGGACGGCGCCGGCCGCTTCCCGCAGGTCGCGGGCATGCGCTACAGCTTCCAGCGCTCGGCGCCTCCGGGCGCGCGCATCCGCACGGTCGAGCTGCGCGAGGGTGACGCCTGGGTGCCGCTCGATCCCGCGCGGACCTATGGCGTCGTGTCCAACGATTACGTCCGCCGCGGCGGCGACGGCTATGCCGTGTTCGCCGAGCGTGCGATCGATGCCTACGACTACGGTCCCGCGCTCGACCTCGTGGTGGCCGAATTCCTGATCGCCGGCGGCCCCTACCAGCCCTATATCGACGGCAGAATCACGCCGCTCGACTGAGCCCGCGGCCCGTCCGAGCCGGGCTCACTCGGCGGCGCGGGCTGCCTGCCCGGGGCGCCCAGCCGCACGATCTCGGCCGCCAGCGCGTCCATGGCGTCAAGCACCGGCGCGCCGGGCGCGATCGCGCCGGCGATCACGGATAGCTCGGTGCAGGCGATCAGCACGGCGTCGGTTTCGGCCCGCAACTCCTCGGTCACTGCCGCCAGGGCGGCGCGCTCGGCTGGGCCCGTCTGCCCGCGCTTGACGGCGCGGATCAGCTCCATCACCGCCTCCTGCCGCGCGGGGAAGACCGGCTCGAGCCCCGCCTCGTCCAGCGCGCGGTCATAGAGGCCCAGCATCCGCACCGCGGTCGATGCCAGCAGCCCCACCCGGCGGACGCCGGGCATCGCCGCCAACCGTGCCGCGCTCAGGCCCAGCATGTCGAGCACCGGCACGCCGACCGCTGCCCGGATCTCGGCCAGGTAGGCGTGCGCGGTGTTGCAGGGCATCGCCAGCGCGACCGAGCCCGCCGCCTCCAGCCCGCGCGCCATCGCCGCCAGCACGGGCGCGGGGCTCTCGCCCGTGCCCTCGATCACCGCCTTGATGCGCGAGGGCACCTGCGGGTTCTGATCGACCAGAAGGTGGACGTGATCGGCGTCGTCCGCCGCGGGCGTCGCGGCGATGACGCGCGCCATCAGGTCGACCGTCGCCTCGGGGCCCATTCCGCCGAGGATTCCGATCACCGGCCGTTGCTGCATGCCCGCTCTCCGTCGCGCGGGGGCCTTCGCCGCCACCGGCCCGGCCCGTCACCTTCGATCCGGCCCGAGGATAGTGCGCGACGCCCGGCCCGCGCAAACCCGTTCGCGGCCCGGCCCGGCCGCCGCGCGCTGCCTCGCGCCTTTGCGCAACGCCCGGCGCACCATGCCTATCCTCGGCGCACTCCGTCCCTCGAAAGCGTCCGCGGGGCGGCGCGGGCCTGCCCCACACGCCAGCCCGCGCCTTCGCGCCCCGCGGACGCCGAGACATCCCCAGATCGCAGGAGCCCCCATGACCTTGCCAGGACCCTCACGCCACCTCCGCGCCGCCACCGCCATTTCTCTCGGCATCGGCGCCCTCGCGCTCGGCGGCTGCGCCACGCTCGCGCCGACCCTGAAAACCGCCGCCGAAGGGGTGCGGGTGACCGCGATCACCGCCTCGGGCGGCGACGACCGCACCGCGGCCACGCGCGTCGCCCAGGGCATCGCCGCGGGCCAGGCCGCCGTCACCATCGGCTGCGCCATGGTCAGCGACGCGGCCGAGATCGCGCTCTTCGACGGGCTGCGCGACTACTGCGCCGCGCGGGACTGACGCCCGCGCCCTTCAGCCACCGCCGCGCCGCCAGGGCTCGAGCAGGGCCTCCGCCGCGCGGCGGCCCTCGTCGGTCAGCAACAGGGCCTCGCCCTCGCGCCGGACCAGTCCCGCGGCGACACCCTTGACCAGCACCTCGCGCGCCCGGCGGTCGGGCCAGTCGAGGTGCAGGCGCAGCGCCGCGGCGACGTTCTCCTCGCGCCGCGCCGCGGTGTCCTCGTGCGTGGCCAGGTGGACGACCAGCGCGCGGGTCTCGTTCTCGCGCCGGCTCCGTGCTCGGCGCAGCATGGCCGCGACCACGCCATGGCGCGGCGCGGCCAGCACGGCCAGCCCCAGGCATGCGCCCGTCACCACAGCCATCATGCCCGAGATCGACACGTCCCACTGCAGGGCCAGCCCATAGCCGCCCAGGCTTGCGATCCCGGCCACGGCCACGCCGATCGGCACCATCCGCTCGAGCCGGTCGGTCAGCAGGTAGGCGGTGGCGGGCGGCATCACGATGAAGGCGATGAACAGGATCGCGCCCACCGCGTCGAAGGCCGCGACCGCAGTGCCCGATGTCAGGAACAGCAGAACGTAGAACAGCGCGCGCGGCGCCAGGCCCATCGCATGCGCCAGCACCGGGTCGAAGGTGCCGATCTTCAGCTCCTTCCAGAACAGCGTGATGAATGCGAGGTCCGCCGCCGCCGCAGCCCCCATCCACACCAGCGCGCGCGGCACCGACAGGCCCGCCACCTCCAGCGTGTCGAGCCAGACGAAGCCGATCTCGCCCAGCAGAACGGTATGCGTGTCGATATGGACGTCCGACGCATAGAGGTTCAGCAGCAACACCCCCGCCGCGAACAGCGCGGGGAACACCAGCCCGATCGCGGCGTCGCTCTTAACCCGACCGGTGGCGGCGATCATCTCGGTCAGGACCACGGTCAGCACGCCGGTCAACGCGGCTCCCAGGATCTGCAGCGGCCCCGATACCGCGCCTGTGAGCAGCCAGACCGCGACGATGCCAAGCACGATCGAATGGCTGATAGCGTCCGACAGCATCGCCGCGCGGCGCAGGATCAGGAACGGGCCCAGCATGGCCGCGGCCGCCCCCACCAGGAAGCCGGTGGCCATGATCGAGAAGCCCGGATCGTCGAACAGCGCCTGCATCACGGCCGGTCTCCCTCGCCGCCTGCAAGGATGTCCTCGGCCTCGGCCTGGCCCTGGGGCGTCAGCACCCAGTGCACGCCCTCGGTGCGGAAATGCGCCGCACGCCTGACCGCGCCGCGGGCCTCGAGCCGGTCCAGCGCCGCCGCGGTGCCGCCGCCGAAATACACGTCGAGCATGCTCTGCTCGGCCGGGTACTCGGGATCGCCATGCTCGGCCGCCAGCGCGTGGATCGCGGTCAGCACCCGCTGCCCGCCCAGCGCGCGCCGCTCGGCCCGCCGCTTCATCCAGTCCCAGATCACCCCGCGCCCCGGCGCCAGCAGGATCGAGACCAGCACCGCGGCCGACGCCGCCAGCACCACCAGCGGCCCCGTCGCAAGGCCCCGGCCCATCGCGCTGATCAGGGCGCCGGTCACGCCCGCGCCCATCCCGATCGCGGCCGAGATCACGACCATTGGCCCCAGCCGCGTGACCCACTGCCGGGCCGCCACCGCCGGCGCCACGATCATCGCGGCCATCAGCACCACGCCGACCATTTGCAGCCCGATCACCACCGCGACCGCCACCATCACGGTCAGCACCGCCTCGAGCGCGACCACCGGCAGGCCCAGCGTGCGGGCGAAGACGGGGTCGAAGGTGACCAGCTTGAACTCCTTCCACAGCAGCGCCACCGCGCCCAGCGAGGCCAGCGCCAGCACCCCCATCACCTGCAGGTCCTCGCGCAGGATCGCCGCCGCCTGCCCGAACAGGAAGGCCTCGAGCCCCGCCTGCCCCGCGCCCGCCTGCCGCTGGATCAGCGTCAGCAGCACGATGCCGAGGGCGAAATAGAAGCTCAGCACCGAGCCCAGCGCCGCATCGGTCTTGAGCCGCGTCAGCCGGGTCATCGCCATCACCGTCAGCGCGGCCAGCGCCCCCGCCGCCAGAGCGCCGCCCAAGATCGCGCCCAGGTCGCGGCTACCGGCCCAAAGGAACCCGAGGCAGATCCCCGGCAGCGCGGCATGGCTCAGCGCATCACCCATCAGCGACTGCTGGCGCAGCACCGCGAAGGCGCCGAGCACGCCCGACACGGCGCCCAGGATGGCCGCACCGATCGCCACGGTCTGCAGGGTGTGATCGCTGAGGATCTCCACGAGGCCCACGGCGCGCCTCACATCGTCCCGGCGCCGGCGGGCGCCTCGGGCGCGGCGTCGATCAGCGCGATCTGTCCGCCATAGGCTCGGCGCAGGTTCTCGGCGGTGTGCACCTCGGCGACTGGCCCCTGGGCAATGACCCGCACGTTCAGGATCACCATCCAGTCGTAGTAGCGACGGACGGTCTGCAGATCGTGATGCACCACGACCACGGTCCGGCCGCGGTCCCGCAGCCCCTGCAGCAACTTCACGATCGCGCGCTCGGTGGTCGCGTCGACCCCGGCCATCGGCTCGTCCAGCAGGTAGAGGTCGGCCTCCTGCACCAGCGCGCGCGCTAGGAACACGCGCTGCTGCTGGCCGCCGGAAAGCTGGCTGATCTGGCGGTCGGCATAGGCGGCCATGCCGACCTGCCCGAGCGCCGCCATCGCCTGCGCGCGCGTCTCGCGCCCCGGGCGGCGCAGCCAGCCCAGATGCCCGTAGCGGCCCATCATCACCACGTCGAGCGCGGTGGTCGGGAAATCCCAGTCGACCGAGCTGCGCTGCGGCACATAGGCCACGCGCTTGCGCGCCCGGGCATAGGGCGCGCCGAACACGCGCACATGCCCCGCCGTCTTGGGCACGAGCTCGAGCACCGCCTTGATCAGCGTCGACTTGCCCGCGCCGTTGGGCCCCACGATCGCAGCCATCACGCCGGGCGGAACGTCGAGGTCGATGTCCCACAGCACCGGGCGCGCGTGATAGCTGACCGTCAGGTCCTCAACATGAAGGGCAAGGCCGGGCTCGTGCAGCCGGCCCTGGACCTCGGCGCGGGGACGGAAGAACACCGGCCTGCCCCCTCAGCCCGCGACGCCCCAGCGCACCGCCCAGGCGCCAAGCGCCTCGGGCAGCGGCGCGGGAGTGCCGCCCAGCGCGCCCACGATGGCGCGGACATTGGCGTGGATCATGCCGATATAGGTGCCCTCGCCCGTGCCCGCCCCGCCCATCGCGTCGGCATAGAGCTCGGCCCCCACCGTGACCTCGTGCCCCTCGCGGCGCGCGGCCTCGATCACGGCCTCGACGGTGCGCGGGCTGATGGTCGACTCGACGAACAGCGCGGGCACCTTGCGGCTGACCACAAGGTCCACCACCGCGCGGATGTCGGCAATTCCCGCCTCGCTCTCGGTCGAGACGCCCTGGATGCCGACGACCTCGACGTCATAGGCACGGCCGAAATACTCGAAGGCGTCATGCGCCGTGACCAGCAACCGCGCCCCTTCCGGCACCGAGGCCAGGCTCTCGCGCACCCAGCCGTCCAGCGCCGTCACGGCGCGCGCGGCGTCCTCGGCCCGTGCGGCCATGTCCGCGGCGCAATCGGGTGCAAGCGGCGCCAGCGCCTCGGCGATCACACCGGGCACCCGCGACCAGAGGCTCGGGTCCATCCAGACATGGGGGTCGACGCCATAGCCCTCGCCGGTCAGGATGCGCTCGGCCTCGGGCACCGCGCGCTCGGCGACGGCGACGGTCACGACCCGGCCCGACAGCCGGTCCAGCACCTCGCCCAGCTGCCCCTCGAGATAGAGGCCGCTGTAGAGTATCGCGTCGGCACCCGCGAGCCGGCGGACATCGCCCGCGCTGGGCTTGTAGAGATGCGGGTCTACGCCGGGCCCCATCATCACTGTCACCTCGGCGCAGCCACCGGCCACCTCGGCCGCAAGATCGCCGATCATGCCGGTCGTGGCGACCACCTGCACGGGTTCCGCGGCGCGCGCCGGCAGCGCGGCACCCAGCGCAAGCGCCATGGCAAGCGGGGCCGCGCACAGCACGCGGGCGGTGAGGGGGGCGCGGTCTTTCGATCGCATGTTGGTCTCCGGGCTCCTGTTGTCTCCTTCGAGTCAGAGCTAGGCAGAGGCTCAAATTTCGTCAACGGGCTATAAATTTTAGCTTGCACTAAATTTTGTCATCAGTCATTGCATTGCTTCGCGTCCGGAGGATCACATGCCCGCGAAACGTCCCAGCCCGACCGTCCTGCGCGAGGCCACGCGCCAGGCGCGCAGCTTCGAGCGCGTGCGCCAGGCCCATCAGCGCGAGGTGGCCGAGGATTACGTCGAGCTGATCGCCGACCTCATCGACGTCACCGGCGAGGCCCGCGCCGTCGACCTGGCCGAACGCCTCGGGGTCACCAACGCCACGGTGAACGCGGCCCTCAACCGCCTCGCCCGCGACGGGCTGGTGACGCGCCAGCGCTACCGCTCGATCTTTCTCACCACCGAGGGGCGAAGGCTGGCCGAGGAATCGCGCGCCCGCCACCGCATCGTGCGCGATGCGCTGATCAAGCTGGGCGTGGACAGCGAGACCGCCGAGATCGACGCCGAGGGGATCGAGCATCACATCAGCGCCCGCACCTTGGCCGCGCTGAGGGAATTCCTCGAAGGCGCCGGGACGCCCTGACACGCAAGCCCGCGCGGCATGCGCCGGATGCGGCGTTGCGCCCCGCCCGGGCACTCCTGGGCAGTGGTAGAATGACCACGCGGGCGATCCATGGAATCATCGGCGCAGTCCGCCGCCGAAATTCGTGCCGAGGTGAAGATGATTGGTCGCGTCGCAACCGCCATGGCCCTAGCCTTCCTATCGTCACCCGCCGCCGCAACCGGCGTCGGAGCCGACGCCGGCGCCAAGCAGTATGCCGAGCACTGCGCCATCTGCCACGGCGCGGCGGCGAAGGGTGACGGCCCGCTGGCCGAACTTCTCATCGCGCCGCCACCGGACCTCACCGGGCTCTCGGCCCGCAATGGCGGCACCTTCCCCGAGGAAAGGGTCTACCGGACCATCGACGGCCGGGCCGACATCCGCGCGCATGGCACGCGCGCGATGCCGGCATGGGGCTCGGCCTTCCGCGCCAAGGCCGAGGAAGCCGCCGATCCCTCGACGGGCCCGGTCAACCCCGAGAACGTGGTGACCGCGCGCATTCTCTCGCTGGTCCGCTATCTCGAGAGCATCCAGGAGTGACACCCCGCCCAGCGTGGCACGCAATCGTGATGCGCGGCGGCGTGGCGCCCGGCTAATCTCGCGCCCCGGCCACGCGGCCCCGGACACACTGGGATCCGCCGGCACCGGCCGATCAACGCCCGCCACGGTATCGAGATGGACCGCCCGCCAGACCCCCGGCCAGAATTCCGGAGATCCACCCGCAAGCCCGGCGCCCCCCGGATCAGCTTCACCCGGCTGACCGGGATCGCGCTGGACGAGATTGTGACCCACATGTCCGACCCGCGGCTGGCCGCGCACATGCCGCTCCTGACCGGCCCCTGGGACCGCGACGCCGCCGCCAGCTTCGTCGCCGCCAAGGAGGCATGCTGGCGCCGCGACGGCCTTGGCCACTGGGCGATCCTTGCCGACGGCCGTTATGTCGGCTGGGGCGGCTTCCAGAGGGAGGGCGCCGACTGGGATTACGGCCTCGTGCTCAGGCCCGAGGCCTTCGGGCTCGGCGCGCCCATCACGCGCAAGGCGCTTGCCTTCGCCAGGGCCGACGCGCGCATCCCGCATGTTACGTTCCTGCTGCCCCCCTCGCGTCGCAAGCTCGGCGCGCTGGGGCGCCTCGGCGCCCAGCTGGTGGGCGAGGTCGATTACGACGGCGCCCGGTTCAGGAAATTCCGGCTCGAGACGGCCTGATCGCCGCTCCGGCAAACACCGCGTTGTCCGCCTCGGGCCCGCGATGCTAGAGTGCCGCGCGATCCGGACGCAGAACCATGGGACCGGCAAACCGCATGTTCAGCAAAGTCACCACCGCAGGGCTTGCCCTGCTTCTCGCCATGCTCGCCCCGCGCGAGGCCGCCAGCGCGCCCCAGGAGGGCGAGGACATCATCGGCGAGACCGGGTATTACGTCACGCGCTACGAGGACACGATCCCGCAGCTCGCGCGGCGCTTCGACCTCGGTTTCGTCGAGCTGATGGCTGCCAATCCCGGTGTCGACCCGTGGCTGCCGGGCGCGGGCCGCCAGCTCCTGCTGCCGCTCAGGCGCATCCTGCCGGACGTGCCGCGCAAGGGGATCGTCATCAACCTCGCCGAACTGCGCCTCTATTACTTCCGGCGCGACGGCAGCGTGGTCACCCATCCCGTGGGTATCGGGCGCGATTACTGGCAGACCCCCGAGATCAGGTCCACCATCTCGCTCAAGCGCAAGGATCCGACCTGGACCCCGCCTGCCTCGATCCGCGCCGAGCGCCCCAACCTGCCCGCCCAGATCGGGCCGGGCCCGGATAACCCGCTGGGCGACTACGCGATGAACATCAACTACGGCGCCTATGTCATCCACGGCACGAACAAGCCGCTGGGCGTCGGCCGCCGCGTCAGCCACGGCTGCATCCGACTCTATCCCGAGGACATCGAGGCATTGTTCGCCGAGGTGCCGACCGGCACCCCGGTCCATATCATCGATCACGAGATCAAGCTCGGCTGGTCGGGCGGCGCGCTCTATCTCGAGGCGCATCCCGGCCAGAAGCAGGCCGACGCGATCGAGGCCGGCGAGACCCCCGACTACCATGTCGACATTCCGGGGCTGATGATCCGGCTGCTCGAGATCCCCGGCGCGAGCGACCTGCAACTCGACTGGACGCTGATCGAGGCCACGCTGCAGGAACGCCGCGGCGTTCCCGTGCGCATCTCGCTGGCCCCGGTGGGCGGGGACGTGATGCCCCTGCCCCCGCTCGATTAGATTACTTGCGCAGCGACTCGCGATAGATCCGGTCGGCACGCTCCTGGGCCGCAAGCGCGGCAGCCTCGGCCGAGGCCGCGCGCTGCTTCGCCTCGGCGGCGTCGGCCTGCGCCTGCGCCACATCGGCCCTCAGGGCATCCACGTCGGATTTCGAGGCGCAGGCGCTCAGCAGGGCCAGCGCGGCGACGGCCGCGACACGCGGCATCGTATGCCTGAAGGTTCGCATTCGGTGATCTCCCAGAATTGGCTGCCTCGGCGTGGCCGCGGCGCAGCGAAATATCTGCCCGGGGCCGGGGGGATCATACGACAATCGGCATGCCAGTTGAAGCGCCAGCCCCGGCGGCGCGGCAGCGCGTCACGGTCGGATCTCGATCGGCGTGCCGTCGTCCACCATCGCCCAGATCTCGTCCATCTCGGTATTGGTCACGGCGATGCAGCCCTCGGTCCAGTCGAATCGGGCGTGGTCCGCGCCAATCCAGCCCCGCCCGTTGGGCAGGCCGTGGATCATGATGTCGCCGCCCGGATCGACCCCCATCGCGCGCGCGCGCTCGCGATCCTCGGGGCCGGGATACGAGACGTGGATCGAGCGGTAGAAGCTGCTGTTGGGGTTGCGCCGGTCCAGCAGGTAATGACCCTCGGGTGTGCGCCCGTCGCCGCTTTGCCGCTTGGGCCCCTCGGGAGCGAAGCCCAGCGCGACGGGGTAAACCCGCAGCGTCTGCGACCCGGCCAGCAGGTGCAACTCGCGCTCGCCCTTCAGCACCACCACCCGGTCGGCCTTGTCCGGCAGCGGCGCGGGCGCGACGTCGGGCTGCGGCTTCTCGCAGCCGACCAGCAGCACCAACGCCGCGAGCCCCGCCAGAACTCTTGCCTTCGACATTCGCCGTCTTCCGCTCGAAACCTTGCCTCGGCGGCCAGTCTACCCGCTCCCAACGCGCGGCCCAAGCCGAGACGCGCGCGCATCGGCAGGCGATACGGATTTCTACATTAAATCATACGCTTGATGTGGATTTCACGCGTGAAAACGGTGCCATTCTCGCGCGCAGGGGGCCTGCGTCACTCCGGCAAGGTCACCTCGAACTTGATCGACGCATACCAGGCCGCAAGATCCGCGATATCCTCGTCGCTCAGGTCTTTGGCGATCACCGACATGATCTCGTGCTCGCGCTTGCCCGACCGGAAGGCCTTGAGCTGGGTCTCGAGATAGACCGAAGTCTCGCCCGCGATATGCGGCGCGATCGGGATCCTGGCGACGCCGTCGATCCCGTGGCAGACGGCGCATTGCTTCGCCTTGACCTTGCCCGCGGCGGCATCGGCCGCGTCGGCAGGCTTGGCAAGGCAGACGGCGCCGAGCACGGCGAGGCTGGCCGCAAGGCCGCGGAAGAAAGGGATCATGGGGTCTCCGGGTCCGGGAAATGGCGAGGGCACCGCGCGCCCCCGCCCCGTCCCTCCCCGGTAGGGGAGGGAAATCTGCATGCAGTTCGCCGCGCCTCAGCCGCCCGTGTACGAGATGCGGTAGAGCGCACCCGCCAGGTCGTCCGAGACGATGATCGAGCCGTCAGGCAGCTGCGCCACGTCGACCGGCCGACCCAGGTACTCACCATCTCCGGTCAGCCAGCCCTCGGCGAAGGGCTCCATCGTGGCCGAGCCGTCCTCGCCGATGAAGGTCACCATGACCCGCGCGCCGACCGGATCGGTGCGGTTCCACGACCCGTGCTGGGCCGAGAAGATGGCGTTCTTGTATTTCGACGGAAACTGCTTGCCGGTGTAGAACATCATGCCCAGGTCGGCGGCGTGGGCGACGGTTTCGACCGCCGGCATCACGACGTCCACGGGAACCTCCTGGCCCTCGTACTCCTTGGTCCGGACCGAGCCGCCGCCATACCACGGGTGTCCGAAATGCTGCCCGGCCGCGGTCTGGTGGTTCAGCTCGCCCGGCGGGATGTCGTCGCCCATGCCGTCGACCTGGTTGTCGGTCCACCACAGCTCGCCGGTCTCGGGGTGGAAGTCCTGCCCGACCGAGTTGCGCACGCCATAGGTATAGACCTCGCGGCCGGTGCCGTCGGTGTTCATGCGGATGATCCCGCCGATGCCGACCTCGCGGTAGAGGTCGAGCTTTTCAGGCGGGGCCACGTTGAAGGGCTGGCCGAGCGAGATGTAGAGCTTGCCGTCGGGGCCCACGTCACAGACCCGCGCGGTGTGGTTGTAGCTCGCCTCGTCCGGCGGGATCAGGTTGCCCTCGGCCACGACGTTGAACGCGGCGACGTCGGGGCTCTCGTAGAAGAACTCTGCCGCTGGAAAGACGAGCACGCGGTTCTGCTCGGCGATGTAGAGGAACCCGTCCCTCGAGAAGCAGGGCCCGTTCGGGATGGTGAAGTCGAGCGAGGGGGCGAAGTCCTTCACCTCGTCCGCCACGCGGTCCTTGTCGCGGTCGGTCACGGCCCAGACCTTGGTCTTGCGGGTACCGACGAAGGTCACGATGCCTTGCGGCCCCACCGCGATGTGCCGCGCGTCCGGCACCAGCGCGTAGAGCGAGATCTCGAAGCCGGCGGGCAGCTTGATCGCCTTCAGGGTCTCGCGGATCTGGTCGGCGCGATCGCCGCCCTGATCGACGTATGTGAACTCGGTAACGCCGGTGGACTTGAACTGGCCCAGCTTTTCGAGGTTCGACTGAGCCGCGGCCGTCCCGGCGGCAAGCGCCATCATGGCCGTCGCCCCAAGCAACGATTTGAGCATTATTCTCCTCCCCATGGTCGCGGGCGGTTCATTCTTCGCCCGTCCTGCGACACTAGAACCGAGAATCGGCGGTCAGTAAAGCAGACCAATTGCGACAATCTCTCGCCGAGCACCCGGACGCCGTCTCGCACGCGCCAAAGGCCGAAGAACGCGGCCCGGACAAGCGACCGGGGAGAGCGCAGAAGGCCGGCAGGACATCAAGAGGCGAACTTGTCCTCGTCGAGCTGAAGCATCGGGCGGCCCCCGCGCGTGATCGAGCTTCCAAGGCCGTCCTCGATCACCGTCGCCCCGCGCTCGCGCGTAATGGTAAGATCGTCGATCGACGGGGCGTCGTTGCCCGGCAGATCGAGCGGCAGCAGGATGCGGTCGATGACATGCACGATGCTGTTCGTTGCCGCGATGTCCGTCGCAACCAGCGAGGGGTCCGCGATATCGGGCTCCAGATCCACGAGCACGGGCAGATCGGTCGAGATCACCTCGCCCGCCAGGGTGTCGATCTCCTCGAGATCCGAAACCGCGATCGCGTCCTTGGCACCTGTCGACACCTGGTAGAGCAGGACCTGCTCGAGTACAGCCGCATCGACATTGGCAAGCAGGTAGTCGCGCGATCCGGTCTCGTCATCGCCCACATCGCCAAGGTCCTGGGCCAGCTGGACGAATGCCGCATCCGTCGGCGCAAAGACCGTGAAATCGCCCGATAGGTCGTCGAGGTCGTCGTCCAGTTCGAACGCTGCAAGGGCCTGACCGAGAAGCTCGAAATCGGCCGAGCCCTCGACAATTCCAGTGATCGTCTCCGCGGGCATGTGCTGCTACCTCCCGCGTTCGCCGGAGGTCCGCTCCGGCCTTGTGTGCGGCGCTAGGCGGCGCCGCGGGAAGTCACGAAAAATCCGAGGATTCCGTTAAGTCATTTCACCCTGCAGCTGCGCATCCCGAAATGCGGAATGGGATCGACGCATCTCGAGACGAGTAAACGCTGGTCCGCCAGGCCACGAAGTGAGCGGCGAGAAAAGCCTCGTTCTTCAGCGTATGTCACGGCGCTCCTCCCTCTCTTGTTTTGTTTCCTGGCAGGTCCGGAATGCTTTTGTTGCACTGCAGTCCGGTTGCGCTATCCCCAACTTGAATAAGGCACGATGAACTCCAAAAAAATAGGTTTGGCTGTCTCTCGACGGCACTAGGGAATCACATAAGATGGCGTTTGGTGGTCCGCCGAAAAACTTGAGATCAAGTATGTACTTTGCTTTGATACAGCGGAGCTTTCGGCCGACCAGAAATTGCCTTAGAGCCTCGGCATTGATGGCCTGGACCGCAAACAATTCATAGCCCCACAATCCCCACCAGATTTCTTTAAAGTAGACTGTCCCACCGTCACCCACACTCTCAACAGTGCCTTCGAAGGATTCGGGGGGGGGCAGTTTCCAAATACGTGGCAGAAATTGGCGTTGCAAACAACAACGAGACCAAAAAGCAAAGCCAGGCCGATATTTTTCTCGGTCGACTATACCGGTCGCGGCCTTTCGATCGACCTGCGTATGCGATCTGGAGTTTGGGATTCCGGTCCACCAATTTCTTCACCAAGCGTTCTGTTTAGCGCAGGTACTATACCTCACTCGGAACTTGCCTTGCCCGAACAGCACCCTCCCATCAAAGTATCATGACCGATGGATAGAAATATCCGAAAGGATCCGGCGCCATCACGGCCAGGACGTCAGGCAGCCACCGCCGCGCCCGAGGCGATCATCCCGGCGATCTCGTCGGCGGTGTAGCCGGCCTCGGCCAGGACCTCGCGGGTGTGCTGTCCCAGAAGCGGCGCGGGCGCCGTCGCCCCGCCCGGGGTCGCCGAGAACTTGACCGGCAGCCCGATGGCCTCAACCCGCCCGGCGACCGGGTGATCGGTCGACACCACCATGTCGCGCGCCCGGGTCTGCGGATCGGCATGCATCTGGCTCACGTCCAGCACCGGCCCCGCGGGAAGTCCGCCCGCGTCGAAGGCCTCGAGCCACTCCGCGGTGGGGCGCGTGCGCAGGATCGCGTTGAGTTCGGCCTCCAGTTCACCGCGATGCGCCATGCGCTCGGCATTGGTCGCGAAACGCGGGTCGGCGGCAAGCCCGGGCGCGCCGATGATGGCGACCAGGCGCTCCCAGTTGCGCTGGTTCGCGGCGCCGACATTCACCCAGCCATCCGCCGTCTGGAAGGCCTGGTAGGGGGCGTTGAGCGGATGCGCCGAGCCCATTGGCCCCGGCGCCTCGCCGGTGGCAAAGGCGATGGCCGACTGCCAGTAGGTATGCGTGATCGCGGCCTCGAAGAGCGAAGTGTCCACCACCTGCCCCTCGCCCGTCCGCAGCTTGTGGGCATAGGCCGCCGCGACCCCCATCGCCGCCAGGATCCCCGCGGTGATGTCCGAGACCGGCGCGCCGACCTTGACCGGCGGCCGGCCGGGCCCCTCGCCGGTAATCGACATCAGCCCGGACATGCCCTGCGCGATCAGGTCGAAGCCGCCCCGGTCGGCATAGGGCCCGGTCCGCCCGAAGCCCGAGATCGAGACGTAGATCAGCCCCGGGTTCAGCGCCCGCAGGGACTCGTAGCCGAGACCCAGCTTCTCCATCGTGCCCATCCGGTAGTTCTCGATCACCACGTCCGCGTCGCGCAGCAGGCGGCGCAGCGCCTCGGCCGCCTCGGGCGCCTTGAGATCGAGCGCGACGCCGCGCTTGCCCCGGTTCATCATCAGGAAGGCGGCGCTCTCGCCGTTGACCGTGGGCGGCACCATGCGCCGCGTGTCGTCGCCGTTCGGCTTCTCCAGCTTGATCACGTCGGCGCCCATGTCGGCCAGCATCAGCCCGCAGACCGGACCCGCCATCACATGCGCCAGCTCGACGACCCTGCACCCCTCGAGCGGCCCCATCACCGGCCCTTCCAGTTCGGCGCGCGCTTGCCGAGGAAGGCCTCCATCCCCTCGCGGAAGTCCTCGGACATGTAGGTCATCAAAATCAGGTCGGCGTCGTCGGCCTTGGGGCCGTGGTAGAAGACGCGACGTAGCCCCTCCTTGGTTGCGCGCATCGTCAGCGGCGCGTGCCCGGACAGCAGCCGCGCAAGCTCGTGCGCCCGCGCCCGCACCGCCTCGGCATCGGGCAGCACCTCCGAGACCAGGCCGATCATGTTGGCCTCGTCGGCCTCGATCAGGCGCGCGGTCAGAAGGATCTCGCGCGTGCGCGCCGGCCCCAGCAGCGAGGCGAGCCGCGCGAGATTTCCGACCGACAGGCAGTTGCCAAGCGTCCGCGCGATGGGAAAGCCGAACTTCAGCCGCGCGTCCGAGATCCGCAGGTCGCAGCAGGCGGCGATCGCCGCCCCCCCGCCGGTACAGGCGCCGGTGATCGCGGCGATGGTCGGCACGGGGCAGGACTCGATCGCCTTCAGCACCCCGTCCATCTTGTGCTCGTAATCCAGAGCGTCCTGGTCGGCGCTGAAGCCGCGGAACTGCGTCATGTCAGTTCCGGCCGCGAAGGCACGGTCGCCGGCGCCCGTCACGATGATCGCCTTGACCGAGCCGTCCGTGGGCGCCGCGGCGCAGATCGCGGCCAGCCCCTCGTACATGGCGAAGGTCAGGGCGTTGCGGCTCTCGGGCCGGTTGAAGGTGACGGTCGCGATTCCGCCCTCGACTGCGTAAATCAGTTCGTTCGTCATGCTCTGCTCCGGTCGGTCGCCTGGCCGGCCCTTCCGGGCCAGGGCGGACGCGCGGCGCCCGTCCCGGCCGCGGGAATCAGCCGTAGAAGTAATGCACCAGGAACATCGGGATCGCGGGGATGTAGGTGCACATCATCAGGACCGCGAGCAGCACCAGCACGAACCAGATGTTGACCTTGGACACCGCCCAGATGTTCGCCCGCGCCACCGCGCAGGCGGTGATCAGGACCGAGGCCACCGGCGGCGTCTGCTGGCCGATCGCGAGGTTCAGTGTCACCACCAGCCCGAAATGGATGGGGTCGATCCCGGCCGCGTTGATCAGCGGGATCACGATCGGAACCACCAGGATGATGGCGGCGGCCGAGTGGAGGAAGAACCCGATGATCAGGAAAAAGATGTTCAGGATCAGCAGGATCATCCACTTGTTCGAAGTCAGGTCGAGGATCCCCTGCGCCAGGTCCTGCGGCAGCTGCGCGCGCGTCAGGAACCCGCCCATCACCACCGAGGCCGCGACCAGCAGCATCACCACCGCCGTCTGCATGCCGCCGTCGAGCATCGAGCGCCGCAGGTGCCGCAGGTCCAGCTGGTTGTACCAAAGCCCCACGACGAAGGCCGCGAGCACCGCCAGCCCCGCCGCCTCGGTCGCGGTGACGAAGCCGCCGAAGATGCCGCCCAGGATGATGACAGGAAGCGAGAAGGCCGGCAGCGCGTCCCAGAAGGTCTCGCGCAGGCGCGCGACGTTGAACGCCTCCTCGGTCGGCAGGTCGTAGCGGCGCGCGAAGATATAGGCGACGAACATCAGTCCCGCGGCGCCCAGCAGGCCCGGAATGATACCCGCCACGAACAGCTGCTCGACCGAAGTGCCCGCCGATGTCGCGTAGAGGATCATCGGGATCGAGGGCGGGATGATGATCGCGAGCGAGGCCGAGGACGATGTGACCGCCGCCGCGAGCGGCCCGGAATAGCCGCGCTTCTTCATCTGCGGGATCAGGACCGACCCCATCGCGGCGACATCGGCAACCGCCGAGCCCGAGATCTCGGCAAAGAACAGCGACACGCCGATATTGACCATCGCGAGCCCGCCGCGGACGAAGCCGATCAGGGCCGAGACGAAATTGATCAGCCGGTCGGTGACCCCGCCGGCGTTCATGATCGCGCCCGCGAGCACGAACATCGGGATCGCGATCAGCGAGAACTTGGTCGCGCCGTCATACATGTCGAGCGCGATGGTCACGAGGCTGCCCCAGCCCTCATAGCCCAGGAGCCCGATGATGCCGCCCACCGCCAGTGCGATGGCGATCGGCACATTGATGCAGATCATCAGGATGATTGCAATGACGATGCCAATGATCAGCATGTCAGTCGGCTCCCCTCACTTCGCGCCCGCCTTCTTCATCTCGCTCTCGACCTCTTCCTCGATCTCGGCGTGCTCGAGCGAAACGCCCCGGATCGTCATGCTCCAGTAGTGCGGCAGGCTCAGCAGTTCGGCGACGATGAACAGGATCGCCCCGATCGGGATGACCGACTGGGTGAACTGCACCGGCACCCAGCGCAACGAGACCAGCCGGTCGCCCTCGAGCACCGACAGCACCTCGAGACCGGCCCAGGCCAAGGCGACGAAGAAGCCGATGACGACGACCTCGGCCACGATCACCGATGCCATCCGCAAGGGGCGCGAGAGCGACAGCAGGACCGTGTCGAACCCGATATGGCGCCGCTTCAGCGCCGCGAGCGCCGAGCCGTAATAGGTGATCCACGCAAGCATGATCGCCGCAACCTCGTCGTACCACGAGAAGGACGAGCCCCCGATACGGAACAGGACGGCGACGATCACGACCACCGTGAGGGTGATCATCAGGAAGATCACCACCCATTCGAGCAGCCATTCGAGAAGGCGTGACGCGCGCAAGATCATGATGTCTGGCTTTCGGAAGGTTCGGAGCCTCGGCCCCGGCGCCGCCATCGGCCGCGCCCCGGGATGCGTCCCTCTCCCGCGTGGCGGGAGAGGGCATGGCCTGTCGGCGGTTTACGAGCCGGCGGCGAGCCCGCTGATCTTCTCGACCAGCACGGGGCCACCCTCGACGGTCGCGGCAAACTCGTCATAGATCGGCTTCGACGCGGCGATGAAGGCATCCTTGTCGGCCTCGTTCACCTCGACGCCCGCGTCCTTGATGACCTTGAGCAGGTCGGTCTCGAACTGGGCCGCGATCTCGTAGACCTTCGCGCGGCTCTCCTCGCCGCACTGCAGCAGCGCGGCCTGAACGTCCTCGGGCAGGTTGCCGAAATGCTTGTCCGACACCAGCACGTAACCCGGCGTGTAGACGTGGCCGGTGATCGAGAGGTACTTCTGCACCTCCTGGAACTTGGCCGAGGCGATCTGCGCGTAGGGGTTCTCCTGCCCGTCGATCACGCCGGTCTGCAGCGCCGTGAAGACCTCCGAGAAGGCCATCGGCGTCGGGTTCGCGCCATAGAGCTGGAACATCTTCACGCGCCACGCGCCCTTCGGGGTCCGCAGCTTGATGCCGGCCAGGTCCTCGGGCTTGTTGATCGGCCGCACGTTGTTGGTGATGTGGCGGAAGCCGTTCTCCATCAGCCCGATGATGCGGTACCCGTTCTTCTGCGCCGCCGCCTGGAAGGTCGGCTCCATCTCGGCCCAGACCCGGGTCATGTGGTCGCGGTCCTTGATGATGTAGGGCATCTCGAACACGCCGAAGGTGTCGTCGACCGACGACATGATCGACGACGGCAGCGCGAAATCGACCTGGCCCAGCTTCAGCTTCTGCAGAAGCTCCTTGTCGTTGCCCAGCTGCGACGAGCCGAACACCACGACCTCGGCCTTGTCGCCCAGTGCGGCGTTCGAGCACGAGGCGAAGGCCTCGGCGCTGGCCTGGAACAGCGAGCCCGGCTCGCCCACATGCCCGAATTTCAGCTCGAGCGCATGAGCGCCGGTGCTGATGCCTGCGGCAAGCGCTACGCCCGCCAGAAGCGTCGAAATCTTCATGCTACGTTCCTCCCGTTGAGGGACAGGCTGCGCCCGTCCGGTTGTCTTCCGCCCGGGATCTTGCCGTCCCGGTGCGCTTCCCTCGTCCGACTCAGGCCGCCGCGTTCGCGCCGGCCGCGCCGTTTCCGGTCAGATGGCGCATCGCCACCATCACGCCCCCCTTCTCGTGGGGAACGCCTGCCAGTTCCAGTCCCATCTCGACACCCGAGAGCGTGCCCATGAGCATCAGTTCGTTGAAATCGCCAAGGTGCCCGATCCGGAACACCTTGTCAGCGACCTTCGAGAGCCCGTTGCCCAGCGACATGTCGAAGGCCTCGAGCGTAATGCGCCGGAAGCGGTCGGCCGAATGCCCCTCGGGCATCATCACCGCGGTCAGCACGTTCGAGCGGTGACCCGGCTCGGCGCACAGGATCTCGAGCCCCCAGTGCTCGACCGCCGCGCGCGCCGCCGTGGCCAGCCGCGCATGCCGGTCGAAGACGTTGTCGAGCCCTTCCTCCAGCAGCATGTCGATGGCCTCGTTCAGGCCATAGAGCATGAGCGAGGCGGGCGTGTAGGGGAAATAGCCCTTCTCGTTCGGGCCCTTCATCTCCTCCCAGTCCCAGTAGGAGCGCGGCAGCGTTGCCTTCTTGCTGGCCTCCTTCGCGCGGGCACCGACGGCGTTGAAGCTGAGGCCCGGGGGCAGCATCAGCCCCTTCTGGCTGCCCGTGACGGCGACGTCGATGCCCCACTCGTCGAACCGGAAGTCGATCGAGGCGAGGCCCGAGATGGTGTCGACCATCAGAAGCGCGGGGTGCCCCAGATCGTCGATCGCCTTGCGGATCTGCGGGATCTGGGTGACCGAACCGGTCGAGGTCTCGTTGTGGACGACGCAGACGGCCTTGATCTCGCGCGCCTTGTCGGCGGACAGCCGCTCGGCGATCGCGACCGGATCGGCGCCGTGGCGCCAGTCGCCAACGATCACCTCGGCGTCGAGGCCGAGGCGCTTGGCCATGTTCGACCACAGGAAGGCGAAGTGGCCGGTCTCGTACATCAGCACCTTGTCGCCGGGCGAGCAGGTGTTGACCAGCGCCGCCTCCCACGCACCGGTGCCCGAGGCAGGATAGATCACCACGTCCTGGCGGGTCTTGAAGATCTTCTTCATCCCCTCCAGCGACTTCGCACCGATGTCGCCGAAGCCCGGCCCCCGGTGGTCGGGCACCGGCTGGTCCATCGCACGGAGGATACGGTCCGGCGTGTTCGAGGGCCCCGGGATCTGAAGAAAATGCCGACCGGCCATGATGAACCCTCCCCGTCGTTTCCGTCTCATCTGCGGACTTGTCCCGCCGCGCCGTGGCGGCTAGAGATTTGTATACAGAATACAGATCGGAAGGCCTGTCAATGACCCGAATTGCAACTCCCGCCGATGACGCGCTCGTGCGCAAGCTCAGCGCGGCGGTCGAGGGGACGGTGATGGGTGACGCCTTCTCGCGCGGCCGCTATGCGACCGACGCCTCGATCTACCAGATGATGCCCAAGGCGGTGGTCGTGCCCCGCAGCATGGGCGATGTCAGCGCCGCCATGCAGGTGGCGCGCGAGGCCGGGGTGCCGGTGCTGCCCCGCGGCGGCGGCACCTCGCAGTGCGGCCAGACGGTCAACGAGGCCGTGGTGCTCGACCTCTCGAAGCACCTGAACGCCATCGTCTCAATCGACGCCGAGCGGCGCGAGGCGGTGGTCGAACCGGGCCTCGTGCTCGACCATCTCAACGCCGCGCTCAAGCCGCACGGGCTGTGGTACCCGGTCGACGTCTCGACGTCGTCACGCGCCACGCTCGGCGGCATGACGGCGAACAACTCCTGCGGCTCGCGCTCGCTGCGCTACGGCACCTCGCGCGACAACGTGCTCGCCATCGACGCGCTCATGGCCGACGGCACCCGCGCGCGTTTCGGCGAGGTCCAGCCCGGCGCGAACCTGCCTGGGCCCATCGGCGAGCTCGCCCGCGACCTGCTGGCCATCGGCGCGCGCGAGGCGGACGAGATCGCCGCGCGCTTCCCGGACGTCTATCGCCGCGTCGGCGGCTACAATCTCGACGCGCTGGTGGCGAATGGGCGTCCCGTGAACCTCGCGCATCTGCTGGTGGGATCGGAAGGCACCCTCGCCTTCTCCGAGCGCATCACGCTCAAGCTCTCGCCCCTGCCCCGCAACAAGGTGCTGGGAGTTTGCCACTTTCCCAGCTTCTACAAGGCGATGGATGCGGCGCAGCACCTCGTCAAGCTCGACCCCACCGCGATCGAACTGGTCGACGCCACCATGATCGCGCTGGCCCGCGACATCCCGATCTTCCGCCCCGTCGTCGAGGAATTCGTCCGTGGCGCGCCGGAGGCGCTGCTGATCGTTGAGTTCGCCGAGGACGACCAGGCCGAGAACCTCCGCCGGCTTGCCGCGCTGCACGACGTCATGGCCGATCTCGGCTTCCGTTGGGACGACCCGGGCAAGGCACCGGGCGGCGTCGTCGAGGCCATCGACCCCGCCTTCCAGTCCCGCATCATCGAGGTCCGCAAACAGGGCCTCAACATCATGATGAGCATGAAATCCGAGGGGAAGCCCGTGAGCTTCGTCGAGGATTGCTGCGTGCGGCTCGCGGACCTGGCCGAATACACGGACCGGCTGACCGCGATCTTCCGCAAGCACGGCACCAACGGCACCTGGTATGCCCATGCCTCGGTGGGCACGCTGCATGTGCGCCCCGTCCTGAACCTCAAGCAGGACCTCGGCGTCAGCACGATGCGCGCCATTGCCGAGGAAGCCTTCGAGATGGTGCGCGGCTACAAGGGTAGCCATTCCGGCGAGCATGGCGACGGCATCGTGCGCTCGGAATTCCACCGCCAGATGTTCGGCGAACGCATCGTCGCAGCCTTCGAGGAGGTCAAGGATCGGCTGGACCCGGGCGGGCTGATGAACCCGGGCAAGATCGTCCGCCCGCCGAAGATGGACGACCGCAGCCTGATGCGGTTCGACCCCGGCTACACGGTCCCCGAGTTCGATTCGGTGTTCCGCTGGGAGGGGCACCACGGCGCCGGGCGTGGCCTGCAGGGCGCGGTCGAGATGTGCAACAACAACGGCGCCTGCCGCAAGACGCTCGACGGCGTGATGTGCCCGAGCTATCGCGTCACCCGCGACGAGCGGGATCTCACGCGCGGCCGCGCCAACACCCTGCGCCTCGCGATCTCGGGCCAGCTTGGCCCCGACGCCTTCACCTCGGACGAGATGGCCGAGACGATGAAGCTCTGCGTCTCGTGCAAGGCCTGCCGGCGCGAGTGCCCCACCGGCGTCGACATGGCCAAGATGAAGATCGAGGTGCAGGCAGCCCGTGCGCGCCGCAACGGCGTGCCGCTGCGCGAGCGCCTTGTCGGGCACATGCCGCGCTATGCCCGGATCGCCGCGCGCCTCGCCCCGCTCGTCAATCTCAGGAACCGCATCCCCGCCCTGCGCCGCCTGTCCGAACGCGCGCTGGGCTTCGCCGCCGAGCGCGACTTGCCCGAGTGGCGCGGCGACTGGTTCCGGACGGAAAGCTCGGCCTCCGAAATGTCGGCGGCCGATGTCGTGCTGTTCGCCGACTGCTTCAACCGCTATTTCGAGCCCCAGAACCTTCGCGCCGCCGAAGCCGTGCTTAAGCGCGCGGGGCTCAGGGTCGCGCATGCGACGGCGCCCGACGGCAGCCGCCCGCTATGCTGCGGGCGCACCTATCTCTCGGCCGGGATGGCGACCGAGGCGAAGGCCGAGATGGCCCGCACCGCCGCGGCCCTGCGCCCGGCGCTGGAGAACGGCGCAAGCGTCGTGGGGCTCGAGCCCTCGTGCCTGCTGACCTTCCGCGACGAGGCCCCCGCCCTCCTCGACGACTGGAGCGCCGAGTTCGGCGCGCGCGTGATGCTGTTCGAGGAATTCCTCGCGGCCCGCGCGGCCGAGGGCCGGCTCGCACTTCCGCTCGCGCCGCTCGACGCGCAGACCGCGCTGCTCCACGGCCACTGCCATCAGAAGGCGATGAACGTCATGGGGCCGGTGCAGAAGGTGCTGGGCCTCGTGCCGGGACTGAAGGTCGAGCTCATCGCCTCGTCCTGCTGCGGGATGGCGGGTGCCTTCGGCTACCAGGCCGAGACAGTCGGCACAAGCCGTGCCATGGCCGAGCTGAGCCTGCTGCCGAGGGTGCGCGCGGCGGGCGATGACGCTATTGTCGTGGCCGACGGCACATCCTGCCGCCACCAGATCGCCGACGGGGCGGGACGCGCGGCGCTGCATGTCGCGCGGGTTCTGGAGGAGAGTTCGAAGAGGGCCCTGACGTGAACGAAAGCTTCACCCCGATGCAGCGGCTCCTGCCGGATGCGCTCAGCGACCGCCTGCGCGAGATGATCGTCGAGGGCGAACTTTCCCCTGGCGAGAAGATCAACGAGCGCGAGCTGTGCGAGAGCTTTGGCGTCTCGCGCACGCCGCTGCGCGAGGCGGTGCAGGCCCTCGCCAAGGAGGGGCTGATCCAGATCACGCCCCGCCGTGGGGCGCGCGTCGCACCGATGACGGTCGAGGACCTCGACGAGGTCTTTCCGATCATGGGCGCGCTGGAATCGCTGGCGGGCGAGCTTGCCTGCGCCCGGATCGCGCCGAACCAGGTGTCCGAGATCAGGGTGCTGCACAACGCGATGGTCACGGCCTACGAGCGCGGCGACCGCCACAGCTATTTCCATCTGAACGAGGAAATCCACGATCGCATCTTCAAGGCCGCAGGCAACCAGACGCTGATCCAGATGCGCCGCGGCCTAGCCGCCCGTGTGCGCCGGGCGCGCTTCCGCGCCAACCTCTCGGCCGCCCGATGGAAGAAGGCGGTCTCCGAGCACGAGGAAATCGTTGCCGCGCTCGAGGCTCGTGACGGGCCGCGCCTGTCGCGCCTGCTGCGCGACCACCTCGCGGGCAAGCTCGACACCGTGCGCGCCGCGATCAGGGCCGAGATGGCCGAGCGCGAGGGCGCGGCCGACTGACGCCGGGCCCGCCCGTCAGGCGCAGTTGCGGCAGCGCGGGGCGTGGGGCACGAGTTCGAGGCGTTCCTCCGAGATCTCCTCGCCGCAATTGACGCAGTAGCCGAAGCTGCCATCCTCGATCCGCGCAAGCGCGGCCTCGATCATCCGCATCTCGGCCACGCCGGCCTGCCCCAGCCCCTCCAGCACCTCGTCGCCCTCGCGCTCGGTCGCGCGCTCCTCGAAGTCGGCCGATGCGGGCTCGTCAAGCTGCGCCTCCACGCCGGTGACCCGGGTCGTTAGCTCGGCGAGCCGAGCCCGCAACCGCGCTTCGTAATGGCTGACGTCCTTCACCCGGTGTTCCTCTTCGTTGTCTGTCCGGCGCGGCCCTGGCGGCAGCGATCCTGCCAGCCTATGCAGAAGCGTGGCCCGGACGGAAGCCCCCGAAATCCCTGCACCCCCGCGGTTGCGCAAGCCTCGCGCCCCTTTCCAAGACCCGCGCGATGATGGCAGTCTGCCCCCCGGTCGCGGTCGGCCGGCATGCGAGGGAGGCCCCGATGACATTCTCGATCGTTGCGCGCGACCCGGTCTCGGGCCAGTTCGGCGTCGCCGTGGCCAGCCGATTCTTTGCGGTCGGCGCCTTGGTCCCGCATATCCGGCCCGGCCGGGCCGCGGTCGCGACGCAGGCCTTCATCAGCCCGTTCTGGGGGATCGAGGCCGCCGACCGGGTCGCCGCGGGCGAGGCGCCCGGGCCCGTGCTCGCCGATCTCGCGGCGCGCGACGCGGGCGCCGAGAACCGCCAGATCCACGCCATCGACGCCGACGGCCGGACCGCGCAGTTCACCGGCGGCAAATGCGTCGACTGGGCCGGGCACATGGCGGGCGAGAACGTCTCGGTCGCGGGCAACATGCTGGCGGGCCCGCAGGTCCTGGCCGCCATGCTCGCTGCGTGGCGCGATGCGGCCGCCCTGCCCCTCCCCGAGCGCCTCTTGGCGTCGATGGAAGCGGCGGAGGCCGCTGGCGGCGACAAGCGGGGCCGCCAGTCTGCGGCGCTCAGGATCCACCGCGCCGAGGTCTATCCCTGGATCGACCTGCGCGCCGACGACCACCCCGACCCGCTGGCCGAGCTGCGCCGCCTGTGGGACGTCGCGCACGAGCGTTTCCTGCACTTCGCCGAGAACATGCCGACCGCCGCGAATTTCTCGGGAACCACCGACCGCACCGACCTCGACCGCCGCATCATCGAGGAGGAAAGGCGCCGCGCCGCCGACGGGATCCCTTCGCGATCGTTCGCGACCCCGCTGGTCTGACGCCCCCGGCGCGGGGTCAGACCGCCTCCCGACGCCCCGCCGCGTAAGCGTCGAGCCGCCGGCCCAGCGCGCCCACGCCCGCATGCAGCGCGACCGTCATCAGCGCCAGCACGATCAGGGCGGCGAACATCAGGTCGGTCTTGGCCCGGCCATTTGCCAGCAGCATCAGGTAGCCCAGGCCCTGCGAGGCCCCGACCCACTCGCCGATCACCGCCCCGATCGGCGCATAGACCGCCGCAAGCCGCAGGCCCGAGGCAAAGGCCGGCAGCGCCGCAGGCAGCCGGAGGAACAAAAGCGTGCGCCCGCGCCCCGCCCCCATCGTCCGCGCGAGATCGAGCAGCCCGGGATCGGTGCGCCCGAGCCCGTCGAGAAAGGCCGAGGCCACCGGGAAATAGATGATCAGCAAGGTCATCGCGATCTTCGACCACACGCCGTAGCCCAGCCACAGCGTCAGCAGCGGCGCCAGCGCGAAGACCGGCACCGCCTGCGTGAAGACGAGAAGCGGCATCACCGCACGGCCCAGCCGCGGCGCCGCGACCAACTGCACCGCCGTCAGCGCGCCAAGGACCGAACCCAGCGCAATCCCCGCCAAGACCTCGGCCGCAGTCACCACGAAATGCTGCGCAAGCAGAGCCCGGGCCTCCCACAGGGCGGTGGCGACCCGGCCCGGGCCGGGCAGGATGAAGGGCGGCACGCCGGTCGCCCAGACCAAGACCTGCCAGAAGGCGATGGCGCAGGCCACGACCACCGCGACGCTGGCCACGCGGGTCATGACACGCCCTCAATCACGGCGCCAGGCGCGCGCAGCGCCGCCAGCAGCGCGGCCTGCGCCTCGAGCGTCTCGCGCGCGCCGGCCGGCCTGATCGGCGGCGCCGCGGGCGCGGGAAACGGGCTCAGCCCAATCTCGGTCATGACGTGGATCTGGTGGCCCAGCCGCGCCGCCTCGGCCGGGTCGTGGGTCACGATCAGCACGGTCCGCCCGGCCAGCACCCGGAAGGCAAGCTCCTGCATCTCGGCCCGGGTGCGGGCGTCGAGGGCCGAGAACGGCTCGTCCAGCAGCGCCACCGGCCGGTCCTCCATCAGCGTGCGCGCCAGCGCCACGCGCTGGCGCATGCCGCCCGACAGCGCCGGCGGCCGCTTGGCCTTGTGGCCCGCAAGCCCGACCTCGGCGATCAGACCCTCGATCCGAGCGGGATCTGCTCTCTCACCCCGCAGCCGGGCGCCGAGCCCCACATTGCCCGCGACGTCGAGCCAGGGGGCGAGCAGGTCGCTCTGCCCCATCCAGGCGATCCGCCCGGCCAGCGCGCGCCCGTCGCTCGCCGCGATCTCGCCCTCGAGCGCGCCGCCCGCGTCGAGCCCCGCGATCAGCCGCAGCAGCGTCGACTTGCCGACGCCCGACGGCCCCAGCAGGCAGGTCCACTGCCCCGCGGGCACGTCGAGATCGAGCCCGGGGATGCGATAGCCGTCCCCGAAGTCCAGCGTGCCGCGGATGCGGATGCCCGGTGCCGGCGTCACGCCCCGCCCCTCAGCCCCATGTCCCAGAAGCCGACCTCGAGCCGCGTCGCCGTGGCGAAGCGGCGGCAGAGCCTGTCCCAGCGGGGCGAGCGCTCGGGCTCGGCGCCCAGCCGCGCGGCCGCGGCCGCGTCGATCAGCCCGCCCACCTCGGCGCAGACCCCTTGATACTCCTCGCCCGCATAGGTGCCGATCCAGTCGGCGTAGACGTCCGAGGTGGCCTCGCGACCCAGCCGCGCGCCGATCTCGCCATAGCCCAGCACGCACGGCGCGAGCGCCGCCATCAGGTCGAGGAAATCACCCGACAGCCCCGCGTCCATCACGTAGCGGGTATAGGCGAGGTTCTCGGGCTCCTCGGCCGCGGAATAAAGCGCCGCCTCGGTGATGCCGGCCTTGGCGCAGACCTCGACGTGCAGCCGCATCTCGTGGTTCACCAGCGCGTCCACCGTGGCCGCGGCGGTGCGCATCTCGGCCAGGCTCTCGGCCTTGACCACGCCCATCGCCCAGGCCCGCGAGAAATGCACGAGGAAGACGTAGTCCTGCACCAGGTAGTGCAGGAAGGCCGGGCGCGGCAGTTGGCCCGTGCGCATCCCCTCGACGAAGGCGTGGCGTGTATAGGCGTCCCACGCGGGCGCGGCCGCGCGCCAGCCCGCGAAGACGCGGCTGCCAAAGTCGGGCGGGCTCACGGCGCACCCACGTCGATCGCGATCTCAGCGACCGGGCGCGCGTCCTCGATCAGCCCGGCCTCCAGCAAGAACGCCTCGAAGCGCGCATAGCGCCCGGCGTCGAGCGCCGCCGGCCGCAGGGCGAAGCGCGGCAGCGTGTCGATCCAGGCGCGGCGGTTCAGCTCGTCGTCGAGTTCGGCGGCGGTGCCCTTGAAGATCTCCCACGACGCCTCCGGGTTGTTGATGATGTACTGCGTCGCCAGCTCGGTCGCGGCCAGGAAGCGGGCCATCAGCTCGCGGTCGAGACCTTCAGCGCGGGCGACGTAGATCAGTTCGTCATAGGCCGGCACGCCCTCCTCCTCGATGAAGAAGCAGCGGCCCGCAACACCCTCGATATCCATCTGGTTGAGCTCAAAATTGCGGTAGGCGCCGATCACCGCATCCACCTGCCCCGACATCAGCGAGGGCGAGAGCGACCAGTTGACGTTGACCAGCTCGATATCCGCCGTGCTCAGCCCATGGCGGCCGAGCACCGCGCCCAGAAGCGCCTCCTCGACCCCGGCGACCGAGAAGCCGATCTTGCCGCCCTTGAGATCGGCGATCGACTTGACCGGGCCGTCCGCCAGCACCAGCAGGCAGTTGAGCGGCGTCGCCACCAGCGTGCCCACGCGCACCAGGCCCAGCCCCTCGTGCACCTGCAGGTGCAGCTGCGGCTGGTACGAGACCGCAATGTCAGCCTTGCCCGCCGCCACCAGCTTGGGCGGATCCGAGGGGTCGGCCGGCGGAATGATCTCGACCTCGAGGCCCTGTGCGGCGAAGAAGCCCTTCTCCTGCGCCACGATGATCGGACCGTGATCAGGGTTCACGAACCAGTCGAGGATCAGCGTCACCTTGTCCGCCGCCGCGGCGGGCGTGGCGATCAGAAGGGCGGCGATCAGGGGTATCAGGCGCATGCGTGTCTCCGTCATGTTGCGGCGTGGCGGGTGGCTGCAGGGCGGGTGGCGGCGACCCACTCGCGGGTGCGCGCCTCGGGATCGGGGTTGAGCAGGATGTCGGTGACGACCGAGACGACGTCGGCACCCGCGGCCAGCACGCCGGGCGCGCGCGCGACCGTGAGCCCGCCGATGGCGACCAGCGGGACCGCGCCCACGCGGCGCTTCCACTCGGCGACGCGGTCGAGCCCCTGCTCGGCCCATTTCATCTTCTTGAGGATGGTGGGGTAGACCGGCCCCAGCGCCACGTAGTCGGGCGCCAGCGCCAGCGCGCGCTCGAGCTCGGCATCGTCATGGGTCGACACGCCAAGCCGCATCCCGGCGCGGCGGATCGCGGGCACGTCGGCCGTGTCGAGATCCTCCTGCCCCAGATGGACGAAGTCGCAGCCCGCCTCGATCGCCAGCTGCCAGTAATCGTTCACGACCAGCGTGCAGCCCGCGGCCCGGCACAGGTCGCGCGCGGTGGCGATCTGCTGGCGCAGCTCGTCCTCGGGCCGGTCCTTCACCCGCAGCTGCACAAGCCGCACGCCCTGCGGCAGCAGCCGCGGCAGCCAGCCCGCGTCGTCGACGATCGGGTAGAACGGGTCGAGGGTCATGGCCTGCGCGCTCATCCCAGGAACGCCTTTCCCATCACCGGGGTCGAGGGCGCGGCCATGTCGCGCGGCTCCATCGGGTCGGCCTCGAAGGCGACCCGCCCGGCCTCGACGGCCAGCGCGAAGGCCCGCGCCATGGCCGCGGGATCACCCGCCTTGGCGACGGCGGTGTTGAGCAGCACCGCGTCGTAACCCATCTCCATCGCGCGGGCGGCATGCGAGGGCACGCCGATGCCCGCATCGACCACCAGCGTCACGTCCGGGAAATGCGACCGCATCGCGCGCAGGCCATAAGGGTTAACCAGCCCCTGCCCCGAGCCGATCGGCGCGCCCCAGGGCATCAGCACCTCGCAGCCGGCATCCACCAGCCTGCCGGCGGCGACCAGGTCCTCGGTGGTGTAGGGAAAGACCTTGAAGCCCTCGGCGACCAGGATCCGCGCGGCCTCGATCAGCCCGAACAGGTCGGGCTGCAGCGTGTCGTCCTCGCCGATCACCTCGAGCTTGATCCAGTCGGTGCCGAAGACCTCGCGCGCCATCTGCGCCGTGGTCACCGCCTCGCGCACCGTGTGGCAGCCGGCGGTGTTCGGCAATACCTGCGCGCCGAGTCCACGGATCATCTCCCAGAAGGCCTGGCCTGATCGCCCCTCGGCCGACTCGCGGCGCAGCGAGACAGTGACGATGCCCGCGCCCGACGCGCTGACCGCCTCGGCCATGACCGCGGGCGAAGGGTAGAGCGCGGTGCCCAGCAGCAGCCGGCTCGCGACCTCGGTGCCGTAGAAATTGACCATGGTTTCAGCCTCCCTGAAGGGGTGCGAGAACTTCCAGCCGGTCGCCGTCGTTGAGTTCGACGCCCGCCCGAGCGCCGCGCGGCACGAAGTCGCCGTTCACGGCGGTGGCGACATGCGCGCCGCCATAGCCAAGCTCGGCCAGCGCCGCGTCGAGCGCGCGCGCCGCGATCTCGCGCGGCTCACCGTTGAGAATGATCGTCATCGATCCACTCCGATCCGTGGTTCGCGCCCATCGCGGCCGCCGCGGCCTCGGCCCCGACCGTGGGCCCCAGCAGGAAGCCGTGGCGGTAGAGCCCGTTGACGTGCAGCCGGCCGTCGCGGCGGACGACGCGGGGCAGATTGTCGGCGAAGGCCGGACGCGCATCGACGCCGATCTCCAGCACCTCGGCCTCGGCGAAGGCGGGATGCAGCGCATAGGCCGCGCCAAGAAGCTCGAGCATCGAGCGCGCGGTGATCCGGTTGCGGTCGTCGCTCTCGATCATCGTCGCGCCCAGCATGTAGACGCCATCGCCGCGCGGCACGATGTAGATCGGCCAGCGCGGATGCAGGAGCCGCACGGGACGCGACAGGCGCAACTCGCGGCTGCGGATCACCAGCATCTCGCCCTTGACGCCGCGCAACCCCGGCAGCGTGTCGGCGGCGGCGAGGCCGCGGCAGTCGATCACCTGTCCGGCGGAAGGCGCGTCCTCCATCGAGGTGCCCCACAGGACCCGCGCGCCCCCCGCCTCGAGCCAGCCGAGCAATGCCGCGGTCGCCGCGCGCGGGTCGAGATGCGCCTCGTCGGGGAAAAACAGGCCGCGGCCGAAGCGGCCCTCGAGATCAGGTTCGAGCTCGGTAATCCGCGCGCCCGTCACCTCCTCGAAGCCTGACGTGCGACGCGCGAAACGCGCAAGCTCGGCCCGGTCGCGCCCGGGCGCGACCACCAGGGTGCCCGCGCGCGTGACACCGCCCGCGTGGCGCTCCCACCAGTCGGCGGCGAGGCGGCCGAAGCGCAGCACCGGCTCCTCGGCGCTCTCGCGCTCGCAATAGGGCGCGAGCATTCCCCCCGCCCACCACGAGCACGAGGCAGGCCCCGGTCCCGGCGCGCGGTCGACAACCGTCACGCGCGCCCCGCGCGCCATCAGCTCGGTCGCCGTGCACAGCCCGGCAACGCCCGCGCCGACGACCAGCACGTCGCCATGGCCGTCTACGGGGCCGTCGCTCGCGATCGTTCCTGCCTGCGCCATGCGCGTATTCGCCCTTCGCCTCCGGCGCCACGGGAGCGGGCAATGCCACGAGACTGTCTGGCGAAACCCGTTCCCTACGCCGGTCTTATCCGGATCAGGTTCGATGGGTTCGCGCGTTTCCGCGCATCTCAGCCGAAGCACCCCAACGGTAAGGCCCGATTATCATCGCGCGGCGGGTGGACGCAAGGGCAACGGGCGGCGACGCGCAGGATCGCCGCCCGGTTTTCAGGCACGCTGAAGAGGTGAGGCCCCGCCAATTCGGCGAAGCCCGAAAGGCGCTCGGCGTCGGCCTCAGTGGGCCGCGCGCGCCTCGGCACGCTCGGCGCTGATCTTGTCTGCCTCCTTGCCGTAAAGCTCCTGGTAGTGGTCGAAGCTGTGGTCGAAATGCCCGACCCCCTGCGTGACCGACCTGAGCTGCCCGGCCAGGTCCCCCAGCGCCGCGCCGGGCAGCAGGGCGCGGAACACGTCCCAGCCCTTGGCCCCGGGATCGCGGTCGAAGCCCAGCACCTGCCCCTTGAGCGAGGAGACCACCGGCACCAGCGCCCCCGAGAAGATCGAGGGCACGTGGAAGCGCACCTCGTGGAACGGTTGCAGCAGCACCGGCACCCCGTCGGCCAGCCCCTCGGCCACGCCCGCGCGGCCGGCGATGCGGAAGGCCATGTCCGAGCTGTCGACCGAGTGGTGCTGGCCGTCGGTCAAGGTCACCCGGACATCGACCACCGGGAAGCCCAGCGGCCCGCGCGCGGTAGCATCTTCTGCCCCCGCCGCCACGGCGGGGATGTAGTTGCGCGGCACGGCGCCGCCCTTGACCACCTCGTCGAAGGCGAAGCCCGCGCCGCGGGCGTTGGGTTCGATCACCAGTTTCACATCGGCGAACTGCCCCGCCCCGCCGGTCTGCTTGCGGTGGCGGTGATGCACCTCGGCGCGCCGCGTGATGGTCTCGCGATAGACCGGGGGCACGGGCTGCTCGACCGTCTCGACGCCGAAAACCCCGGCCAGCGTCTCGCGCAGGCAGCGCAGATGGATCGGCCCCTGCGACTCGACCCGCTGCCCGCCGCTCTCGGCGTCCTGGGAGACATGGACCGACCGGTCGTCCGCGGCGATCCGGCCCAGCGCCGTCGACAGCTTGACGTCGTCGCGGTCGCTCGTGGGCGCCAGGATGCAGAAAATCTGCCCCGGCGAGGGCGCCGACCAGGCCGGCGCGGGAAGGATCTCGTCCCGCGTCAGCATTCCGGCGGCCGGCAGGTGATCGGACTTGACCGCGGCGGCCAGCCCGCCGGCGGGCACCTCGGATACCGCTCCGGCCTTGTCCGACCCCGCATCGACCAGCGAGCCCAGCGCGTGCCCGCCCAGCATGGCCGAGCCCTTGAGCCCCTCGTCCAGCGCGCGCAGCCAGATGGTGCGGCCGACATGGCGGCGATGGCGGGCATGGAAGGCCGCGGCCATGAGCGGGGCCTTCGCCCCCGACGCCTCGGCCAGCCGCTCGCGCAGCGCCCCGACGGGCGGCGCCTCGTGGCGCAGGGCCTTGGCCAGGCGCACCATCCCATTGCCATGCCCGGCCGAGCCGAACAGGCAGGGGATCACCTTGTTCTCGGCCAGGACCCGCGCGGCGATGCCGAAGACCGGCCCGCCCTCGGGCTCGTGATCCTCGATGATCTGCTCGAGCAGCCAGTCGTCGAAATCGGCCAGGTGCTCGAGAAGCTCGCCGCGCGCCTCGTGCTCGCGCTCCTCGACATCGGGCGGCAGCGCGATCAGCGCCGAGGGCTCGCCCTCGCGATACTTCCACGCCCGCTCCGAGATCAGATCGACCGCGCCCACGACCTTGTCGCCGTCGCGGATCGGCACCTGCCGCAGGCAGATGACGTGGTTGGCGTAGTCCTGCAGCGCGGCAACGATCTCGCGCACCCGCGCGGACGCCTCGTCCATCCGGTTGATGAACAGGATCGCGGGCGTACCCGACGCCTCGACGGCGCGAAGGTAGGGCGCGGCCAGCACCGCCTGCGCCGGATCGGGCGAGACGCAGACGATCGCGGCATCCGCGACCGTCAGGGCGTTCACGCTCTCCTGCAGGAACTCGATCGAGCCGGGGCAGTCGATCGCCCACCAGGGCTCGTCCGACCAGGTGAAACCGACGATGCGCGGGTCGGCCGGCGAGGCCGCGGCGCCAGGCGGGCTCTGGCCCTCGAGCCGGCAGAAGCGATCGACCAATGTCGACTTGCCGGTGCCGGGCGCACCGATGACCGCTACGCATCGCGCCATGACGTCTCCCCCTGTCTTGTCTGTTTTGTTTGTTGTGCTTGTCCGGTGTCTTGGTCGTGCAGGCCCCGTCCGATTACCCCATTGCTCGCCGCGCCGAAGCCCGGTCGGGAAACCAGTAAAGCGCGGCCTGCGGCGGTTGAACACCCCCATTGGCGGCCGAGCCCGCTTGATCCCGGCCCGGTGCCGGGTCTATGTCCTGAGTGGACGGCGGGCGCGCTCCGTGATGGATCGCCCGCAGCCCGGCACGCGCGCCCGCCGGGGCCGGCGGGCGGCGCGGACCGGACCGACCCCACATCGAAAACCCACGAGGAGACCTCCATGCTGGACCGCACAGACCTCAAGCAGTCGCTCGGCGACCCATCGCTGCTGACCGACAAGGCGTTCGTCGCGGGCGAATGGGTCGGCGCGGGATCGGGTCCGACCTTCCCGGTCCACAATCCCTCGACCGGCGCGAAGATCGTCGACCTGCCCGACCTCGGCTTCGCCGATGCGCGCCGCGCGATCGACGCGGCCGAGGAGGCGCAGAAGGCCTGGGCCGCCAGGACCGGCAAGGAGCGCGCCGCCGTGCTGCGCAAGTGGTACGACCTGATGATCGCCCATGCCGACGACCTGGCCGCGATCCTGACCGCCGAGATGGGCAAGCCCTTCGCCGAGGCCAAGGGCGAGATCATGTACGGCGCGAGCTTCATCGAGTGGTTCGCCGAGGAGGCCAAGCGCGTCTACGGCGACGTGATCCCCGGCCACCAGCCCGACAAGCGCATCGTGGTGGTCAAGCAGCCGGTGGGCGTCGTCGCCTCGATCACGCCGTGGAACTTCCCCAATGCGATGATCGCGCGCAAAGTCGGCCCCGCGCTGGCGGTGGGCTGCGCCTTCGTCTCGAAGCCGGCCAAGCAGACGCCGCTCTCGGCGCTGGCCATGGCCGTGCTGGCCGAGCGCGCGGGCGTGCCCAAGGGCGTCCTGTCGGTGGTGACCTCGGCCTCGTCTTCGAAGATCGGCGAGGAGTTCTGCTCGAACCCCAAGGTGCGCAAGATCACCTTCACCGGCTCGACCGAGGTGGGCCGCATCCTGATGCGCCAGTCGGCCGAGCAGATCAAGAAGACCTCGATGGAGCTGGGCGGCAACGCACCCTTCATCGTCTTCGACGACGCCGATCTCGACGCCGCGGTCGAGGGCGCAATGATGTCCAAGTACCGCAACAACGGCCAGACCTGCGTCTGCGCCAACCGCATCTACGTCCAGGCCGGCGTCTATGACGCCTTCGCCGAGAAGCTGGTGGCGGCGGTGAACAAGATGAAGGTCGGCGACGGCTTCGAGGACGGCGTGACCACCGGCCCGCTGATCGACATGGCCGCGGTCGAGAAGGTCGAGGAGCACATCGCCGACGCAACCGGCAAGGGCGCCAAAATCGCCACCGGCGGCAAGCGTCACGCGCTGGGCGGCACCTTCTTCGAGCCGACCGTGCTGACCGGCGTCACCCCCGCCATGGCCGTGACGCAGGAGGAGACCTTCGGCCCGGTCGCCCCCCTCTTCCGCTTCGAGGACGAGGCTGACGTGATCGCCCAGGCCAACGACACGATCTTCGGTCTCGCCTCGTATTTCTATGCAAAGGACATGGGCCGCGTCTGGCGCGTGGCCGAGGCGCTGGAATACGGCATCGTCGGCATCAACACCGGCATCATCTCGACCGAGGTCGCGCCGTTCGGCGGCGTCAAGCAGTCGGGCACGGGCCGCGAGGGCTCGAAATACGGCTGCGACGACTACCTCGAGATCAAGTACATGTGCATGTCGATCTGATCGACGCACCGAAGACCGCCGGCCGCCCCACGGGGCGGCCGCTTTCCCTCAGCCCGGGTTGCGGGCCGAAATCACCCACGAGCTCGAGCCCATCCACACCCCGTCCCCGGTGACGTGGGGGCGCAGCAGCTCCCGCAGGTCGGCCCGGATGGCGCCGTCTCGCTGCACCGCCAGTTCGCCCGCCTCTCGCACCACCTCGCCCGCCGGGCCGAGCGCGATCTGGAAGCCGATCGAATCCTCGACATCGTTGCCCATGCGCACCTCGGCATCGACCCGTTCGAAGGTGATGTCGTCGAAGCCCGCGGCGCGCATCTGACCCTCGACCAGCTCGCGGCTGGCCATCGAGAAGGGGCCCGGCCCGCAGGTCTCGGCATCCTCGCCCGGCGCCGGCAGGTGGCGCAGCACCACGTCCTTGGCGGCCGAGAGCCACGGGTTGTCGGCCCGGTCGCGCCAGACGATATGCGTGAGCCGCCCGCCCGGCTTCAGCGCCCGGCGCATGTTCTTCAATGCTGCCACCGGGTTCGAGAAGAACATCGTCCCGAAGCGCGAGAACACGAGGTCGAAATCGCCCTCGAAGGGGTGACGCTCGACATCCGCTACCACGAAATCGATGTTCGCAAGCCCGCGCCTCGCGGCATCCTTGCGCCCGAAATCGAGGAAGGCGTCGCAGCAATCCATCGCCACCACGCGCCCCTCCGGGCCGACGCGCTCGGCCAGCATGCAGGCGGTGTCGCCAAAGCCCGCGCCGGCATCCAGCACGCGCTCGCCCGGCCGCACGTCGAGCCGTGGAAAGATCGCATCCGAATGCTGCGAGAGGCCGCCCACCAGAACGTGTTTCCACGCGATGAACTTGGGAACAAGGACGCTGTTCCAGAACTTCACGAACTCGGAATCGTCTTGAGTTTCATGCGTCAAGGTCATGCCGGCCCCCCTGTTCGCGGTCATGGCGCCGCAGTGGGCCCGAGGTCCCGGATCGAGTCAACCCCTGGTTGAAAAGGCTGGGGATAACTCGTATCCCGCACGTAAAACAGCAACCACCGGCACGGGCGTCAGCACCTCGACCATGCCGTCGGGCAGTGGTGCGGGGGCGCCATAGCCACCGTCCCAGGGGATGGCCGCGCCACGCCAGGCCAGCGCCACGACCCCGTCCGCGCGAATGAACGCGCCATCGGGCACCTTGCCCGCCTCGGCCCGGTGCGTGACCTGCCGCCGGTCGCGCGTCACCCGCGCGCGGTGCAGCACGCGGTCGCGCTCGACCAGCCCCCTGCCCGGCAGACCAGCCGCCTCCCACGCCGCCATGAAGCGGCGGTAATCCGCGTGGCGGCACTCGCCGCAGGGCCGATGGCCCGCGGCCAGGGCCGCGGCCTCGTCCCAGAAGAACAGCGCGGTCCAGCGCCCCGGCGGCATGATCGGCCGCCACCGCCCGCGGAACGCCGTGAGGCAACACACCCAGTTCTGGTGGCGCCAGCGCACGGCGCCCAGCCGGCCCCCGGCATCGTGCAGGCAGCCGCGGTTGCCGGTGAAGGCGCCGCGCCAGGGGGCAGCGACGATCTCGCCGGTCGGCAGGACGCGGTTCTGGTGGGGCATCGCCGTCTCCGCTAGGCTCGCGCGGCCCGAGCCTAGGAGATCACCCCATGCCCGAAAAGTCCCCGCGCGGCTTCCGCGTCCGCACCCTTGGCGAGATTGCCATCCGCTGCGCCGACCTCGACGCGATGACGCGCTTCTACCGCGACATGATCGGGCTGCCGCTGCTGCCCGGCGGGCACCGCGGGGGGATCGTGTTCTTCGACCTTGGCGAAAGCTACGGCGGCCACACCGCCGTACTCGCCCTGTTCCGCGAGGACGCGGCAGCGCGCGCCCTGACGCCGGCCGAGGCGGGACCGCCCGTCGCCGGCGCGCGCTCGGCCCTGCATCACTTCGCCCTCGCGATCGACGCGACCGAGCAGGAGGCCGCGATCGCCTGGCTACGCGGCCAGGGCTTGCCCGTCACGATCCAGGATTTCGGCTGGATCGGCTGGCGCGGCGTCTTCACCACCGACCCCGAGGGCAACACGGTCGAGCTGGTCGCCCGCGTGGCCGACCCCGACCCGCAGGCCTGACCGGCATCCGGCGCCGACCGCGCCGCTCAGCCCCCGGCGGCGCGTGCGCCGCCCGCCGCCAGGTAGGCGCCGGTCGCGATCTGCTCCATCTCGACCGCCCGCTCCCGCGGGCAGAACAACGCGCAGCGATAGGCGATGTTGCCCAGGTCGGTCGTCCCGATCCAGACCTTGGGCTCGACCTCAGGCAATTGCAGGCCGGTGCGCTTGCCGATCATCGCGGCATAGCGATGCGCGGTCTCGGCGAAGTCCGCGGTCGCCGTGGTCAGTGCCGCGCAGATCGCGTCGCGCACCCGCTCGGCCTCCGGGTTGGGCTGCGAGTAGAGCGTGAATTCATGAAACAGGTAGCGCTTGCGGAAGTTCTCGTTGACGACCGTGTTGGTCAGGAGCAGCGCGTTCGGCACGGCGATGCTGCGGCCGGTGTAGCGCATGTTGACGGGGTCGATCTCCTGGAGCTGGGTGACCAGCATGGTCTCGTCGATCACCTCGCCGGAATGGGGCCCGATCCGCACCCAGTCACCGACGTCGAAGGCCCGCGTCGCGGCACGCCACGCGGCCCCCGAGAAGCACAGCAGCAGCTCCTTCGTGCCGATCACCAGCGCGACCGCGAAGGCCGTGATCGAGAGCGCGAACTCCTCGATCTCGAGCGACCAGAGGCCGATCAGACCAATCAGGATGACGGCCGTCGCCGAGTTGCGGACCGAGCTGATCCACCACCGCTGGCTGTCGGTCAGGACGTCCGACTGGCGCCGGATCATGCGCACCAGCAGCCAGCGCGCCAGCATCACGCCGGCGATGAAGGCCAGCGAGATGACGACCCTGATCTCGAACGCCCAGCGGTCGAGATCCCGTGTGATGCCGATATCCTCGGGGAGCATCGCGCTCAGCCCAGCCCCGCCTCCGCCGCGATGGCGGCACGCGACTTGCGCGCCCGCTCGGTCGCCGACTTGAGCTGGCCGCAGGCGGCAAGGATGTCCTCGCCGCGCGGTGTGCGCACGGGGCTGGCATAGCCCGCGCGGTTCACGATCTCGGCGAAGGCCTCGATCCGGTCCCAGTCGGACCGTTCGTAGGTCGCGCCCGGCCAGGGGTTGAACGGGATCAGGTTGATCTTGGCCGGGATGCCGGCGATCAGCTTGACCAGCCGCTTGGCATCGGCATCCGTGTCGTTCACGCCCTTGAGCATCACGTATTCGAAGGTGATGCGCTCGGCGTTCGACAGGCGCGGATAGGCCCGGCAGGCGGCCAGCAACTCCTCGATCGGCCACTTCTTGTTGATCGGCACCAGCACGTCGCGCACGTCGTTCGTGGTGGCGTGCAGGCTGATCGCCAGCAGCGTGCCCGCCTCGGCGCCCCAGCGAGGGATCTCGGGCACGACGCCGCTGGTCGACAGGGTGATGCGGCGGCGCGACAGGCTCAGCCCCTCGCCGTCCATGGCGATCAGCATGGCGTCGCGCACGTTGTCGGCGTTGTAGAGCGGCTCGCCCATCCCCATCAGCACGATGTTCGAGATCAGCCGCCGCTCGGGCGGGCGCTCGCCCGCCTTGGGCCACTCGCCAAGATCGTCGCGCGCCACCAGGATCTGGCCCACGATCTCGGCCGCGGTGAGGTTGCGGACCAGCTTCTGCGTGCCGGTATGGCAGAAGGTGCAGGTCAGCGTGCAGCCCACCTGGCTCGACACGCACAGCGTGCCGCGGTCTTCCTCGGGGATGTAGACCGCCTCGACCTCGTGCCCGCCGGCGATGCGCAGCAGGTACTTGCGCGTGCCGTCACGGCTGATCTGCCGGGTCACGATCTCGGGCCGCGCCACGGTGAAGGCTGCGGCCAGGTCGGCGCGGAAGCCCTTGCCCAGGTTGGTCATCGCGTCGAAGTCCGAGACGCCGCGCTGGTAGATCCACTGCCAGAGCTGCCCGGCCCGCATCCGCGTCTGCCGCGCCGGCACGCCCGCGTCGGCCAGCGCCTGCTCGAGGCGCTCGCGCGTCAGCCCGACCAGGTTCGCCCGGCCGTCGGCCGCGACGCGGCGCGGCAGCGTCGCGAAGTCCGGCTGGATCGCCGTGGCTGCTGGTCGTTCGCTGGCCGTGCCGGACATCTTCTCCGCGTCCATCCCGCTTGCGTCCCGTCATGCGCCTGGCGGGCCCGCCCGGCGCTCCAAAAAATAGTGGCCCTTCCCCGGAAGGGAAAGGCCGGTCGCATTACCATGCATGCGGGCCGCGCGCCAGTCGCGCAGCCGGGCCGCAGTTACTTGCAGCGCTCCTGCGCCGCCTCGAGCGCCGCGGTGAAGCCGAGCAGCGAGAAGGTGTCGACCGTCGTCGTCCCGCGCGACGAGGTTCCGCGCAGCTCGACCTGCGAGCCCGCCTTGAAGACGTTGATCGCCCGGGTGTCCTCGTCGCCGCTCTTGAACCAGGCGTTCTCGCCGTCGGTGAACATGGTCAGCGTGTTCGACCCGACCTTGGCCTCGACGTTCGACCCGGGCCGGAAGGGATAGCCCGCGATGTAGGAAACCTCGTTGCTCACGCCGTCGGCCGGGCGCACCGCGACCATCAGGAAGATGTCGCCGCGCCGGACCTCGACCTGCTGGCCGCCGCGCAGGGCAACCGTCTTCAGCGGCTGCGACACGATCCAGCAGACCTTCGCCTTCTCGCCCGCCGCCTCGAAGATCGACCAGTCGCGCTTCGCGTCGACACGGGTGTGCGTCTGAGCTTCCGCGGGCGAGGCCAGCGCCAGCCCGCACACCGCCAGCGCAAGAAACCCCACCTTCAGGAAATCCATCATGCTCGCCTCGTAGCTGTATACTCGCAGGGTCTTAACTGCCCCATCGAGGGTAAGTTTCGGATCAATGTTTGTTCCGCAGGGAGTTTCACCATACTCTAGGTGCGGTGCAGAATTCCACCCCGAGGGCGTCGCCGGCAGCACAAGTTTGCCGCGATGGCAAGCCGCGGGCCGGACGCCGCATCCGGACCTTGCACTGACGGCAGCGAGAGGCAAGCCCCTGTGAACGACGACCCTGCGACACCCGGGCCCGAAAGCGGCGCCACTGGCGCCGGTGCCGGGACGGGTGCGCAGGACCCGGCGTCGGACGAGGCCTTGCTTGCGGCCATCGCCGACAGCCGCTCGCGCGACGCCTTCGCCGAGCTGTTTCGCCGCTATGCCGGCCGGGTCAAGGCGTTCCTGCTTCGCTCGGGCGCCAGCCACGACGAGGCCGAGGAAGGCGCGCAGGAGGTGATGATCACGCTCTGGCGCCGGGCCGAGACCTTCGACCCCGCGCGCGCCGGCGCCTCGACATGGATCTTCACCATCGCCCGGAACAAACGCATCGACATGGTGCGGCGCATCCGCCGCCCCACCCCGGACCCCGAGGACCCGCATTTCCGCCCGGACGACGACGGCAGCGCCGAGACCCGCTTCTCGGGCCGCGAGCGCGACGCCCGGGTGCGCGAGGCCCTTGCCGGGCTCGGCGAGGACCAGCTGACAGTCGTGCGGCTTGCGTTTTTCGCCGGGTTGAGCCACGCCGAGATTGCCGAGCGGCTCGAAACCCCGCTGGGCACGGTCAAATCCAGGCTGCGCCTCTCGTTCCGCCGCCTGCGCGACGAGTTGGGCGACAGCTTTGCCGAGGAGCTGCGCGATGACTGAGGCCGACACCCATTCCCTGCACCGCTCCGGCAAGCTGCACGACCACCGCGCCACCGGGATGGAGGCCTCGCCGGTGCTGGCCGAGGTCTGGCGCGGGCCGGTCCTCGAATCGGTCCACCGCGGCGCGGTCGCCATCTGCCGGCCCGACGGCGAGCTGGTCGAGGCCTGGGGTGAACCCGGCCGCGTGATCCTGCCGCGCTCGTCGTGCAAGATGATCCAGGCGCTGCCGCTGGTCGAATCCGGCGCGGCCGACCGCTACGGGCTGACGGCCGAGCACCTTGCGCTGGCCTGCGCCTCGCACCAGGGGGCGACGATCCACACCGCGCTCGCCCGCGACTGGCTGGCGACACTGGGGCTTGGCGACGGCGACCTGCGCTGCGGGGCGCACGCGCCCTACGACACCGCCGCGCGGCGCGCGCTGCGCAACCGCGGCGAGCACCCCTGCCAGGTGCACAACAACTGCTCGGGCAAGCATTGCGGCTTTCTCACCGTGAACGCGCATCTGGGGGGCGATGCCGAGTACGTCGATCCCGACCACCCGGTGCAGCGCGCCGTGCGCGCCGCGACCGAGGAGGTCTGCGACGAGACTGTCACCGCCTTCGCCATCGACGGCTGCTCGGCGCCGAACTTCGCCGTGACGCTGAAGGGTCTCGCCACCGCCATGGCCCGCTTCGCCCGCCCGGCCGAGGGCTTCCGCGGCATCCGCGCCCAGGCCGCCACCCGCTTGCGGGACGCGATGGCCGCCCATCCCGAGCTCGTGGCCGGCGAGGGCCGGGCCTGCACCGCCCTGATGCGCGCCATGAACAACGGCACCGTCGTCAAGACCGGGGCCGAGGCCGTCTTCGTCGGCATCCTGCCCGAACAGGGCCTTGGCATTGCGCTCAAGATCGACGACGGCGCGACCCGCGGCTCCGAGGCCGCGATCGCGGCGCTGCTGGTCCGCCACGGCGCGCTCGATGCCCACAGCCCGGCCTTCCGCGCCTATGCCGACCACCCGATCGAGAACCGCCGGCACATCGTGCACGGCCATCTGCGCGCGGCCGAGACGCTGTTCGACTGAGGGCGGTGGTGGGCGGCCGCCCAAGGCCCGCCCCGCGCCGGCCCCGCGCCCGCCCCGGGCGCGCGCGCCACATGCCACCCGCTTTCCCCGCGCTTCCGGACAATGCGCGACGTCCCGGAAGATCAGGAAACTACATTTATTTCAAAATGATACGCCCAATTCCACACGTGAACGCCCACGCGGCTCATCCCTTCAACGATTTCTCGGCCGTCCGCGCCGCCGCCTTCGCACGCTCGATCGCGGCCCATTCGCGCCAGATCGCGTAGAGCCCCGCGCCGATGATCATCGCGCCGCCCAGCAGGGTGACCGGGTCGAAGGGCTCGCCGAACACCACCCAGCCCAGCGCCATGGTGAAGACCATCTGCAGGTAGATGAAGGGCTGGATGCGCACCGCCTCGGTCGCGTCCAGCGCGCGGATCAGGCAGTAGTGCCCGCTCATGCCGGTGACGCACAGCGCCCCCAGCCAGGCCCAGTCGGTCGCCAGCATCTCGGTCCAGAAGAACGGGCCCACCAGCGTGGCCGCCACCGCGCCGGCGATGCCGGTGTAGAAGAAGGCCGGCCGTGCCGAGCCGTCCGCCCGTGCCACCAGCCGCGTCAGCACCGAGTAGAAGGCGAACAGGAAGGCCGAGCCGACGGCGATCAGCGCGTAGGGGTCGAACACCCCCGCGCCGGGCCGCAGGATCACCAGGATGCCCAGGAAGCCCACGCCGACCGCCACCATGCGGCGCCAGCCCACCATCTCGCCCAGGATCGGGATCGCCAGCAGCGTCGCCAGCAGCGGGTGCAGGGCAAAGATCGCATGCGTCGGCCCCAGCCCGATCAGGTCGAAGCTGGTGACGATCACCCAGATCTGGAACACCAGAAGCACGCCGCGGAAGATCTGGACCAAGGGCATCTTCGTGCGCCACGCGGCGCGGATGCCTCCCTCGCTGCGCGACGCCACCACGATCACGAAGGCCGCGAAGAACCAGTAGCGGATCATCACGAAGAACGGCACCGGGTAGGACTGCGCCAGGTGCTTCGAGATGCCGTCCTGCAGCGCGAACAGCATCACCGCAATCAGGACGAAGCGTATCCCCGTCGCGGGGTCCGAGGCACGGCTCACTCGCCGCGCTCCAGCGCATCGAGTTCGACGCGCACTTCCGCGTCGTGCTGGCCCAGGCCCGGCGCCGCGCGCTCCAGCGCCAGCCCGCTCTCCGAGAACATCATCGGGCTGCGCACGCCCGGCACGCCCTCGACCTCGATCTGCATGCCGCGATGCACGATCTGGGGGTCGGCGAAGACGTCCTCGAGCCGGTTGATCGGCCCGGCCGGCACGCCCGCGGCCTCAAGCGCGGCCAGCATCGCGTCGCGCGGCCGGGTGCGGGTCGCGGCTTCGATCAGCGGCACGATCTCGGCGCGCGCGGCGACCCGCGCCGCGTTCGACGCGCAGCGCGGGTCGGCCGCCAGCGCCTCGAGGCCGAGCACCCCGCACAGCCGCCGGAACTGCCCGTCATTGCCGACCGCAATGATGATGTGGCCGTCGGCCGCCTCGAACACCTGGTAGGGTACGATGTTGGGATGCGCATTGCCCAGCCGACGCGGGCTCACGCCCGTCGCCAGGTAATTCATCGCCTGGTTGGCCAGCACACCCGTCATCGCGTCCATCAGGCTCATGTCGATATGCTGGCCTCGGCCAGTGGCGTCGCGCGTCCTGAGCGCCGCCTGCACTGCGATCACGCCATAGAGACCGGTGAAGATGTCGGCGAAGGCCACGCCGATCTTCTCGGGCGGTCCGTCGGGCTCGCCGGTCAGGTCCATGATGCCGCCCATGCCCTGGATCATGAAGTCGTAGCCCGCCTGGTGCGCGCGCGGCCCGTCCTGTCCGAAGCCGGTGACCGAGCAGTAGATCAGCCGCGGGTTCACCGCCGAGAGCGCGGCGTAGTCGAGCCCGTATTTCGTCAGCCCGCCTACCTTGAAGTTCTCAACCAGCACGTCCGCTTGCGCCGCCAGCCGGCGCACCAGCGCCGCCCCCTCCTCGGTGCGGAAATCGGCGGTGACGGAGCGCTTGCCGCGGTTAGCCGAATGGAAATAGGCGGCCGAACGGTCGAAGCCGCCGCCCGGCATCTGGCGCTCGACGAAGGGCGGGCCCCAGCCGCGGGTGTCGTCGCCCTCGGGCGCCTCGACCTTGATGACATCCGCGCCGAGATCGGCAAGCGTCTGCCCGATCCAGGGCCCGGCCAGGATGCGCGCAAGCTCGAGCACCCGAAGCCCGCGCAGCGGCGGTGTGTCGGTCATTCAGATCCCCTCATTCCGGCAATGTCACGGGCCCGCGCTGATCCCACAGGTCGCCCGGGCCCGGATTGCCGCGCGCGCTCTCGCCGCCCATGTGGCGCACCACGCCCCAGACCGCGTTGAGCGCGGTCTGCACCGCGCCCTCGACCCAGGCCGGCGTCCACGAGATGTCGTCGCCCGCCAGGAACAGGCCGCGCTCGTCCGGTGCCAGGTCCCTCTGCATGAAATGGCCGTACATGCGGTGGTTATAGCGGTAGTGCCCCGGCAGCGCGCCCTTGAACGCGCCCAGGAAATGCGGGTCGGCCTCCCAGCTCACGGTGATCGGGTCGCCGATGATATGGCCGCGGATATCGACGCCGGGATAGATCTTCTCGAGCGCCGAGAGCGCGAGCTCGACCCGCCGCTCGACCGGCAGCGGCAGCATCTTCAGCGCGTCCGACATCCACGAATAGGTCAGGCAGATCACGCCCGGATCGTCGGGCCCGGTCTCGAACAGATAGGTGCCGCGCGTCATCCGGTCGGTCAGCGTCATCGACATGACCTCGCGCCCGGTCGCGGGATCGCGGTCGCGCCAGAACGGGCGGTCGACCATGACGAAGGTCTTCGAGGACTGCATGTAGCGCGTCCGGTCCAGCGCCATCCACATCTTCTGGCTGAACAGCCGCTCCTCGGTCTCGATCGCGGTGGTCAGAAGCCAGCTCTGGCAGGTCGCCACCACCGCGCCGAAGCGCTCGGCCCTGCCCCAGCGGTCGGTCACCTCGATCCGCCCGTCGGCGGCACGCGCCAGCCGCACCACGCCGGGCCGAGGCGCGCCCGAATGCAGCGCCGACAGCGACACCTCGCCCCAGTGTCGCGCCGCTACCCGCCGGGTCCAGAGCCCGCGCGGCACCTGCTCGACCCCGCCGACGAAGAAGCGCTGGTTGTCGTCGCAGCCGGTGACGTTGACCCGCAGGATCTCGAGCATCGAGTTGGGGAAGTCGGAATCCCAGCCGCCCGTGCCGAAGCCGACCTGGCCGAACACCTCGCGATGGCGGAAGCTCAACGCCTGGAAGGCGCGCGAATGGGTCACGAAATCGTAGAAGGTGCGCTCGTCCCAGTCGCGCACGATCGGGTCCCAGATCTCCTTGATCCGCGCCCAGTCGCGCGCCCGGATCGCGGCCTGCAGGTCCGAGAACCGAGCCCCTTCCTCCAGCGCGGCGTCATAAGCCTCGGCGACCTCGCGGAACAGCGCAGGCAGGTCGTCCAGCGTCCGGGCGTAGTGCTTCTCGCCCTCGAGCTCGATCACCGTCGACCCCGCGGCGGGCGTCAGCGGGTTGGGGAACGGGCGGGTCTCGAGGCCCAGCATGTCCGCGTAGTGCCAGAACCCGGTCGAGGATTCGGGAAACCGCATCCCGCCCAGCTCGGCCACCGCGTTGCCCGCGCCCTCGAAGGGCTGCGAGCGCAGCCGCCCGCCCAGCTGCGAGGCCTCGTAGATCACCGGCCGCAGGCCCAGCTTCATCAGCTCCCAGGCGGTGACCATCCCGGCCATGCCCGCGCCGATGATCGCGACCGGCTTGCCCAGCGCCTCGCCCGGCAGCTGGCCCAGGCCCTGCGGCGCCGCCAGCCAGTGATCGTAGGCGAAGGGGAAATCCGGCCCGAACATCGTGAGCCCCGGCGCGCCGCTCACGTCAGGTCCCCGTAGAGTTCAGGCCTGCGGCAGGCCAGGTAAGGCAGCGCCGCGCGGCGTGCCGTCACCGCGTCGCGGTCGAGCGTGGCGACGAGCAACTCGGGCTCGAAGCCCGCGCGCGCGGCATCCTCGCCGTCCGGGCCGCAGACGCAAGACAGGCCGCAATAGACCTGCTTGCCCTCGGCGCCGACATAGTTGGCGTAGGCCAGGTAGACCCCGTTCTCGTCAGCCCTTGCCGGCACGATGCGGCGCGGGACCGAGCGGTACGGCTCCATGTTGGCGGTCGGCACGAGGACCAGCTCGGCGCCGCGCAGTGCCGCGATGCGCGCGACCTCGGGGAACTCGATGTCGAAGCAGATCGCCAGCGACACGCGCCAGCCGTCGAGCTCGACCACGTCGGACAAGCCGTCCCCGGCGACGAACTGCTCCCGGTCGAGCGCGCCCCACAGATGCGTCTTGGCGTAGTCGGCCAGCACGTCGCCACCGGCCGAGACCAGCGCGGCGGCGTTGCGCACACCGCCGCCCGCGGCCTCGGGGTAGCCGAAGGCAACCGCGATCCCGTGACGGCGCGCGATGGCGGCCACGGCCTCGTGATAGGCGCCCCCCTGTGGCCGGGCGAGGCGGGCGCAGGCCTCCGCCCCGATCGCGTAGCCCGTCAGCGCCATCTCGGGCGTGACCAGGAGCCGCGCGCCCCCGCCAGCCGCGGCGCGCGCGGCTTCCTCCAGCCGCGCCAGCCCCGCCTCCGGGTCCGCCGCGACCGGCGTGGTCTGCCAAACCGCGATCCGCATCTCTTGCGCTCCCCTCCGGCGCAGCCGGCGACCGTCCGGGCAGCGCGTGGCGCCCCCCGGGCCGGCCGCGTCAGAAGAATGCCTGCAGCCCCGTCTGGGCGCGGCCCAGGATCAGCGCATGGATGTCGTGGGTGCCCTCGTAGGTGTTGACCGTCTCGAGGTTCATCATGTGCCGGATCACCTGGAATTCCTGGCTGATCCCGTTACCGCCATGCATGTCGCGCGACTGCCGGGCGATGTCGAGCGCCTTGCCGCAGTTGTTGCGCTTGACGATCGAGATCATCTCGGGCGCCTCGCGGTGCTCGTCCATCAGCCGGCCCACGCGCAGCGAGCCCTGCAGCCCCAGCGCGATCTCGGTCTGCATGTCGGCCAGCTTCTTCTGGAACAGCTGCGTCTGCGCCAGCGGCTTGCCGAACTGCTTGCGGTCGAGGCCGTATTGCCGCGCGGCGTGCCAGCAGAACTCGGCCGCCCCCATCACGCCCCACGAGATACCGTAGCGCGCCCGGTTGAGGCAGCCGAACGGCCCCTTCAGGCCCTGCACGTTGGGCAGCAGCGCGTCCTCGCCGACCTCGACACCCTGCATCACGATCTCGCCGGTGATCGAGGCGCGCAGGCTCAGCTTGCCCTCGATCTTGGGCGCCGAGAGGCCCTTCATGCCCTTTTCGAGGACAAAGCCGCGGATCTCGCCGCCATGCGCCTCGGACTTGGCCCAGACCACGAACACATCGGCGATCGGCGCGTTCGAGATCCACATCTTGGACCCGTTGAGCACGTAGCCACCCGCCGTCTTCTTCGCGACCGTCTTCATCCCGCCGGGGTCCGAGCCCGCATCCGGCTCGGTCAGGCCGAAGCAGCCGATGAACTCGCCCGAGGCCAGCCTGGGCAGGTACTTCCTGCGCTGCTCCTCCGAGCCGTAGGCATGGATCGGGAACATCACCAGCGAGGATTGCACCGACATCATCGAGCGGTAGCCCGAATCGATGCGCTCCACCTCGCGCGCGATCAGGCCGTAGGAGACATAACCCACGCCCGCGCCGCCATATTCCTCGGGGATCGTCGGGCCCAGCAGCCCCATCTCGCCCATCTCGCGGAAGATGCCTGCGTCGGTCTTCTCCTGCGCGTAGGCCTCGATCACCCTCGGGGCCAGCTTCTCCTCGGCAAAGGCCCGCGCGGTGTCGCGGATCATCCGCTCCTCCTCGCTGAGCTGGTCGTCCAGCAGGAAGGGATCGTCCCAGACGAATTTCTGCCGCGTGGCGGGCCGGACCGGCGCCTCGTTGTTCATGGCGTCCTCCACTTGATCTTTGGCCGCGACACTATCCCCGCGCCACGGCCGGGGCAATCGCAACCCGTGGCCGTGGCGTCGCACGCCGACATGCAGCAATTGCGATTGCGAAGGCGCGGCATCGGCGGTTAACGTCGCCCGCCATGACCGATGCTGCGCGCTCCCTCTGGCCCGGACGGCCACGCCCGCCCTATCTGCGGCTCGCGATCGCCCTGATCGCGGCGCCCGCGATCCTCGCCGCCATCGGCACCGGGATCAGCTTCCTCATCGCCGGCGCCAGCGAGGAGACGCTCGAGGGCACGATGGCCGTGACCAACCAGGCGGGGATCGCGCTCGGCGTGCTCGGCGGGCTCCTGCTGGTGATCGCGGGGCTGCCGGGGGTCGCGACGCTCTGGGCGCTTGGCCAGCGCAGCGTGCTCGCCTGGTCGGCAACGGGCGTCGTGCTCGGGGCCGGGGCCTCGGCCATCCTGGGGATCGCCCAGCAAGGCCAGGTCTCGCAGACCTCGCTCACCGTGGGCACGGTGTTCTGCTGGCTGATGTTCCTGCTGATTCGCGCGATCGCGGGCGTCAGGACCGGCTGATCGCGGCAACGCCGGCGGGCGCCGCGGGGCGCTCCCAGACCAGCCGGCTGCCCGGCGCCTCGCGCCGCAGCGCGCCCGCCGCGGCGAGGTCGCTGAACCCCGGCAATGCCGAGAACGCGTCGATCAGCTTCTCGGCCCCCTGCGCCACCGCCGGCACCACCAGCACATGCCCGTCGGACGCCGCCAGCCGCCACAGCGCACCGACGCCGCGCGCGGGCACGACGACCTCGATCCGCACCAGCGCGTCGAGATCGACGCTGCCACCGGCGTAAGGTCCGAAGAACCGGATCTCGCGCTCGCGGATCTCGACCACGCCCGGCGCCTCACCGCCCTGCGCGCTCAGCGCCCGCACCAGAGCGACCCGCAGCCACAAGGCGGCGAGCAGCGCGGCCGCAAGCGCGATCCAGCCAAAGCCCCTGCCCGCGCCGAAGGCGATTACCGCCTCGCGCCCGGCGGCCAGCAGCAGAACCGCGGCGGCCGCGGGCTCGGCCCAGCGCCGCACGAGGGCCGCCGCCTCGGGCCGCACGAAGCTCATCGCCAGTCCCCGATGCTGGCCTGCCACAGCGCCAGCGCCGCGACCGCGGCGGTGTCGGCGCGCAAGATGCGCGGCCCCAGGCTCGCGGCATGGGCACAGGGCAAGGCGCGCAGCCGCGCCGCCTCTTCGGGCGCGAAGCCGCCCTCGGGGCCGGTCAGCACCGCCCAGGCGCCCGGCCCCGCCTCCAGCAGAACCTCGCGCGCCGGCCGCCCAGCGCCGCTCTCGTCGCAGAACAGGATCCGGCGGTTTGCGTCCCAGTCCGCCAGCAGCCGGTCGAGCGCCACCGGCTCGGCCACCTCGGGCACGGTGAGGATGCCGCATTGCTCGGCCGCCTCGACCGCGTGAGCACGCAGCCGATCGACATTCACGCGCTCGGAATTGGTGTGGCGGGTGAAGACGGGGACGATGCGCCGGCAGCCCATCTCGCAGGCCTTCTCGGCGATGAAGTCGGTGCGCGCCTTCTTGACCGGCGCGAACATCAGCCACAGGTCGGGCGGTCTGTCCTGTGGCCGGGTCTGCTCGACCAGCCGCAGCTGCCCGCCGCGCTTGCCGGCCTCGGCGACCTCGGCCAGCCATTCGCCGTCCGTGCCGTTGAACACCAAGAGGCGAGCCCCCACCGCCTGGCGCATCACCACGAACAGGTAATGCGCCTGCTCGCGCGCAAGATCCACGACGCCGTCCGCGGCCAGCGGAGCGTCGAGATAAAGCCTGATTTTCGCGCCGTCCTGTGCCATAGCTCGCCCCATGAACGAGGCATCAGCTAACACCCCCCGCGGCGCCGCGCAAACGGTAGCCGATGCCGTCAGCGGCAACTGGGTCGACACGATCGCGCCGACGGCCTGGCGCCCCTACCTGCGGCTGAGCCGGGCCGACCGGCCGATCGGCACCTGGCTGCTCTACATCCCCTGCCTGTGGGCCGTGGCGCTGGCGGCGGGCGCGACCGGCTGGCGGCTGCTCGACCTGTGGCTGATCGTCGGCTCGGGCATCGGCGCTTTCCTGATGCGCGGCGCGGGCTGTACCTGGAACGACATACAGGATCGCGACATCGACGCGAAGGTCACCCGCACCCGCTCGCGCCCGATCCCCTCGGGCGCGGTCAGCCCGGCGCAGGCGGCGGCCTGGATGGTGGCGCAGGCGCTCGCGGCCTTCCTGATCCTGCTCACCTTCAACGCGACCGCGATCATGTGGGGCGTGGCCTCGCTCGGCTTCGTGGCCATCTACCCCTTCGCCAAGCGCTTCACGTGGTGGCCGCAGGTGTTCCTGGGCCTCGCCTTCAACTGGGGGGCGCTGCTGCTGTGGGTCGCGCATACCGGCCAGATCGGGCTGCCCGCGGTGCTGCTCTACTTGGCGGGCATCGCCTGGACGCTGCATTACGACACGATCTACGCCCACCAGGACCGCGAGGACGACGCGCTGATCGGCGTCAAATCCACGGCGCGGCTCTTCGGTGCCTCGACGCCCGCCTGGCTGTGGGGCTTCGCCAATGCCGCGATCGTGCTGGCGGCCGCTTCGGTGCTGGCGGCCGGGGGCGGCCCGCTCGCGTTCATCGGTGTGGCGGCCTTCGGCGCGCATATGTCCTGGCAGATCCTGCGCCTCAAGATCGACGACCCCGCGCGCTGCCTGATGCTGTTCCGCGCGACCCGGTGGGGCGGACTAGCGCTGTTCGCCGGGCTCGTCCTCGACGCGATGACCTGAGGCGCGCGCATGGCCTTCGTCTGGGTCGAGATCGTCGCGCCGCAAGACCAGCTCGGAGCCCTCGACGCCGCGGCCGAGGAGGCCGGCGCCTCCGAGATCGTGCAGGGTCCGGCCGGGCCCGACGGGCGGCAAAGCCTGCGGGTCCTGCTTGGCGAGGTCGACCGCCAGGCTTTCCTCGACCGCGTGCAGAGCCAGCTCAACGGGACCGAGGGCTGGCGCGTCGTCCTCACGCCCACCCTCGCCGTGATTCCGCGGACCGAGGACGAGGAGACCCGCGAGGCCGAGGAGGCCGACCGGCGCAAGCGCCACTCGATCTCGGCATCGCGCGAGGAGCTCTACACCTCGATCTCGAGCGGCGCGAAGCTCGACCGCACCTATCTGCTGCTGGTCCTGCTCTCGACCGTCGTGGCCGCGATCGGGCTCGTCAGCAGCAATGTCGCGGTGGTGATCGGGGCGATGGTGATCGCGCCGCTCCTGGGCCCGCACCTCGCGCTGTCCTTCGGCATCGCGGTTGGCGACCGGCAACTCGTCATGCGGGCGCTCAGGACCTCGGCGGTGGGGCTGGGGCTCGCGATCCTGCTCTCGGCCCTCGTGCCCCTGCTGGTCGAGGTCGACCTAGACCATGGCGAGCTGGCCGCGCGAACCACGGTCAGCTACGCGTCGGTCGCGCTGGCGCTCGCATCAGGGGCGGCGGCGTCGCTCTCGGTCACGACGGGGCTCTCGACGACCCTGGTCGGGGTCATGGTCGCCGTCGCCCTGCTGCCGCCAGCCGCGACGCTCGGCATCTCGCTTTCGGAAGGCGAGTGGCGCGACCTCGCCAGCGCCACCATGCTGCTTGCGGTCAACATCGTCTCGGTCAACCTGGCGGCCAACATCGTGTTCCTGGCCAAGGGCATCCGGCCGCACAGCTGGTGGGAGCACGAAAGCGCGCGCCAGTCCGTCCGGCTCACCATCCTCGCGCTGACGGCGGCATTGCTGGTGCTGATCGCGCTGATCGCCTTCAGCCACCGGACCGGGATCTGACAGGGCAAACCCCCGCGACCCAGCGCCTCTCGACCAAGGCCCCCGCGTTCAGTCGCCCCGGCGGGTGATGCGCTTGCGGATGCGCCTCATCGACCAGCCGACCGCGATCACCACCGGCAGCGCGACCAGCGCAAGCAGCGTCGTCTTGTCGACCCCCAGCGGCTTTGCCAGCGGCGCCAGCGCATAGCCCAGCAGGCTCACCGCGTAGTAGCTGATCGCCACGACGGACAGGCCCTCGACCGTCTCCTGCAGGCGCAGCTGCGTGTCGGCGCGCGCGTTCATCGAGGCCAGCAGTTTCTGGTTCTGCGCCTCGACCGCGACATCGACCCGTGTGCGCAGCAGGTCGCCGATCCGGCTCGCGCGCGTCGCCATGTCGGCAAGCCGCCCCGCCGTCGAGTGGCAGGTGCGCATCGCCGGATCGTAGCGGCGCATCATGAATTCCGAGAAGAGCTGCCGGCCCATCATGCGCTCCTCGCGCAGGTTGGCGATGCGCTGGTGGACGATCGCCTCGTAGGCCGTCGCGGCCCCGAAGCGGAAGGCGGTGGCCGCCGACATCGCCTCGATCTCGGCCGAAAGTGCGGTCAGCTGGTCGAGGATCGCCTGTTCGGACGCCGTGCGCTCGGACGAGGCGACCAGCCGGATCAGGCTGGTCAGCTCGCGGTCAATCTCGTTCAGCCGCCGCGCCGCGTCGCGGGCGATCGGCAGCGCCAGCATCGACAGGATGCGGTAGTTCTCGACCTCGATCAGCCGCTGCACCGCGCGCCCGATGCGGCGGTCGCCGACGTCGTCATGCACGACAAGGGCAAAGCGCGTGAAGCCGCCCTCGTGAATGCGGAAATCGCCGATCGCCACGGCCGCGCCGTCAAGCACGCGCGCCACGACCATGCTCTCGCGCGCGAACTGCCGTCCCAGCGCGCCGTCGATCAGCGCCGCCGCGGCTTCGAAATCGCGCGCGCGGATCAGTTCGATCTCGACCGCGGCCACGACCTTTCCCGGCGCCTGGGCCAGCCATTCGCCTGGTAGATGCTGGAACAGCGTGCCAGCGAAGAGCGTGTCGCTCGGGCCGCTCTCGAACAGCGTGTAGCTCACGAACTCGGTGTGACGCTCCCATTTCAGGCGGAAGCGGCCGAAATCCGCGAAGTAGTGGTTCGCGTCCGGCGCGGGGTGCGGACCGCCATGCCGGTCGATCAGCGCCGTCAGATGCGCATGATCCCGTGCCGGGTCGCGCTCGGCGGCGTTCTCGGTCTCCTTGAACGCCACCATCAGGACACGCCCCGGCGCGTCGGTCGGCGTGAACGGGCGGGCGTGCAGCTCGTTGGTCAGCGCAAAGCGGCGCGGGTGGTTGTCGAGCACGCTCTTGATCATCGTTCCCTCCGGCCCGAGGGCGGGCAATCTTCGCGTGCAGGATAACGGCGTGCGGCCTCACCGCCAGCGCGGGCTTGTCGCAGGGCGGTGTCAGCCGGCAAGGTGCGCGACCATGAGGTGGCCGGGCACCGGGGCCCCTTCCTCGAAACGCACGGTGATCGGCTCGGCCTCGTCGACCGCGAAACCCGCCGCCGCAAGCGCCGCCTGCAGATACGCCAGATCATGGGCATAGCGATGCCGCGGCCCGACCTTCCACGGCCGTCCGCCGAACGAGGCGGCGGCCAGGGTCTCGGTCGAGAAGACCAGCAGCCCGCCGGGCTCGAGGTTCTGCGCCGCTCCCTCGAAGAGCGCCTCGACGCCGCCCAGGTAGGGCAGCACGTCGGCGGCCACGATCAGGTCAAAGGGCGCGCCGTCCTCGGCGTCCTCGGCGGCCAGGAACTCGGCCACGTCGCCGAGATAGAGGTCGTCATAGAGCCCCTTGTCGTCGGCGACGCCAAGCATGCCCTCGGAAAGGTCCACGCCCGCGATATAGCCGACCGACTCCGGCAACCCCTCGGCAAGCGCCTCGGCCACCAGCCCGGTGCCGCAGCCAAGGTCGAGCACCCGCGCGAAGCGGCGCCCCGCCAGTCGCGCGGCGATCAGGCCCGGCACGCCATAGCCCAGCCGGTCGACCAGGATGCCCTCGAAGGCCTCGGCCTGCTGGTCGAACAGCGTTGCAACATAGGCGGGCGGCGCGCCGTCGGGGGCCTCGCCCCGCGCCATCGCCGCCAGCCGCACCGCCGCTCCGCCGTGATCGGCCGGGTCGAGCGCCAGCACCTCGCGATAGGCCGCCGCCGCCTCGTCGTGGCGTCCGGCCTTCTCCAGCCGCAGCGCCCGGTTGTAGGCCCGGGCAAGGGGCGTGTCGTCGTCGGTCATCTCGGCTCGTCTCCGGTCGCGCGCGGGGCCCGGGCGCCCCCTTGCGGCACGTCCGCCAGATCGCGTGCCGCAGGGTCCCGCGTCAAGCGCGATCAGGGGCGGACGGAATCTATTTTTGAACTTTTGATTTTATTTCAATGTGTTAAAATGATTTTCACACGTGAAAGCCCGCCCCGACATACACCCCGGGAACGGGAAAAGGCCCCGGCGTCGTACCGGGGCCTGCGAGTCGGGCAACTCGACTGCGCGACGCGCAGCCTCACATGTTCGGATAGTTCGGCCCGTCGCCGCCCTGCGGCACCGTCCAGGTGATGTTCTGGCTGGGGTCCTTGATGTCGCAGGTCTTGCAGTGGACGCAGTTCTGGAAATTGATCTGGAACCGCGGGTTAGACCCGTCATCCTCGCGCACGATCTCGTAGACCCCTGCAGGGCAGTAGCGCTGCGCCGGCTCGGCAAACTTCGGCAGGTTGTCCGAGATCGGGATCTCGGGATCCGTCAGCCGCAGATGCGCGGGCTGGCTCTCCTCGTGGTTGGTGAAGCTGAAGGCCACGTTGGTCAGCCGGTCGAAGCTCAGCACGCCGTCGGGCTTGGGGTAGTCGATCGGCGCGAAATGCTTGGCGCGGCCCGTGGCCTCGGCGTCGGACTTGCCGTGATGCAGCGTGCCGAGCAGGTTCAGCCCCGAACGGCCCGGCCCCAGGCCCAGCTTGCCGCCCAGATTGGCCAGCCACATGTCCAGCCCGCCCAGCCCGAGCGAGGCGAACATGCCGAACTTCGACCACAGCGGCTTGACGTTCCGCACCGGCCGCAGGTCCTGCATGATCGGCCCGGTGCGCACCGAATTCTCATAGGCCGCCAACTCGTCCGAGGCGCGTCCGGCCTGCAGCGCGTCCCACGCCGCCTCGGCAGCCGCCTTGCCCGACAGCATGGCGTTGTGGTTGCCCTTGATGCGCGGCACGTTGACCATTCCGGCCGAGCAGCCCAGCAGCGCGCCGCCAGGGAAGGTCAGCTTCGGCAGAGACTGCCAGCCACCCTCCGAGATCGCGCGGGCGCCATAGGCCACGCGCTTGCCCCCCTCCAGCACCTCGGCGATCAGCGGGTGATGCTTGAAGCGCTGGAACTCCATGTAGGGATAGAGATGGGGGTTCGCGTAGTTCAGGTGGACGACGAAGCCGACATACACCTGGTTGTTCTCGAGGTGGTACATGAACGAGCCGCCGCCCGCGTTCCCGCCCAGCGGCCAGCCCATGGTGTGGGTCACCTGCCCGGGGCGGTGATGCTCGGGCTTGACCTCCCACAGCTCCTTCATGCCGATCCCGTATTTCTGGACGTCGCAGTCCCGGGCCAGCTCGTATTTCGCGATGATCTGCTTGGCGAGCGAGCCGCGCACGCCCTCGGCGATCATCACGTACTTGCCGTGCAGCTCCATCCCCGGCTCGTAGCTCGGGCCCGGCTTGCCGTCCTTGTCGAGGCCGAACTCGCCGGCCACGACGCCCTTGACCTCGCCGCCATCGCCATAGACCAGCGCCGAGGCCGCCATGCCGGGGAAGATCTCGACGCCCAGTTCCTCGGCCTGCTCGGCCAGCCATCGGCAGACATTGCCCATCGACACGATGTAGGTGCCGTGGTTCGACATCAGCGGCGGCATCATGAAGTTCGGAAGCCGCAGCTGGCCGGCCTCGCCCAGAACGTAGAAGCGGTCCTCGGTCACGGGCGTGTTGAGCGGCGCGCCCTTCTCCTTCCAGTCGGGGATCAGCGCGTCCAGCCCCGAGGGATCGAGCACCGCTCCCGACAGGATATGCGCGCCGACCTCGGAGCCCTTCTCGAGCACCACCACCGACACGTCGTCGCCGCCGAGCTGCTTGAGACGGATCGCCGCCGAGAGGCCAGCAGGGCCCGCGCCGACGATCACCACGTCGTATTCCATGCTCTCGCGTTCGATCTCGGTCATCTGGCGGTCCACTCTCTCTGTGCGTAGGGAACGTCCGGGCTCAGCGCATCGAGATATCCGCCGCCCCGCGGCAGGTCAATGCGATCCGCCCGCCCTCGGCAATCATGCGGCCAATGGTGGTGGCCCGAGCGCAATATCCGTGCAATTGTGCCTCAGCCACGAGGGGGGATGCGATGACCGCCGATCGATGCCGCGTGCTTCTGGTGCATGCGTGGTTCGCAGACGACAGCTTCTGGAACTACCGCGCCACCTGCACCCTGGTGGGCGCGAAGTATCCCGCGCCCCCGCTGAACCTGATCACGGTGGCCGCCATGCTGCCGCAGGACTGGGAATTCCGCCTGATCGACGAGAATGTCGAGGCGCTGACGGACGAGGCGATCGACTGGGCCGACCTCGTGATGTGCGGCGGGATGCTGCCGCAGCGTCCGCGAACGCTGCGCGCGATCGAGCGCGCGCAGGCGCGCGGCAAGCCCGTGCTGATCGGCGGGCCCGACACGACCTCGAGCCCCGGCGTCTACGCGCATTGCGAGTTCCAGCTGATCGGCGAGGCCGAGGGCACGCTCGAGCGCTTCGTCGCCGACTGGCGCTCGGGCGTCCGCGAGGGCGTCTACGAGGCGCCGAAGCACACGGTCGACATCACCACCACGCCGGTGCCGCGCTACGACCTGCTGAGGAAGGGCGCCTATATCGAGCTCAGCCTCCAGTTCTCGCGCGGCTGCCCGTTCCTGTGCGAGTTCTGCGACATCATCGAGCTCTTCGGCCGCAAGCCGAGGACCAAGACGACCGCCCAGGTGCTGGCCGAACTCGACGCGATCCACGCGACCGGCCACAGGGGCATCGTCGATTTCGTCGACGACAACCTGATCGGCAACAAGAAGGCCGTGAAGGCCGTGCTGCCCGAAATCATCGCGTGGCAGAAGGCGAAGGGCTATCCCTTCCAGTTCACGACGGAGGCGTCGCTGAACCTCGCCGACGACACCGAGTTCCTCGAGTTGATGCGCCAGGCCAAGTTCATGGCCATCTTCGTAGGCATCGAGAGCCCGGACCCCGACGTCCTGACGGCAATGCAGAAAAAGCAGAACACCAAGCGGAACATCGCCGAGAGCATCCACCGGATCTATGCCGCCGGCATCGCGGTGGTGGGCGGCTTCATCGTCGGCTTCGACAACGAGAAGCAAAGCGTGGCCGACGACCTCATCGAGCTGATCGAGGACGCGGCGATCTCGGTGGCGATGATCGGTCTTCTGGTCGCGCTGCCGAGCACGCAGCTCGAGCGCAGGCTGGCGCGCGAGGGGCGGCTGCACACGATCGACGACACCGCGATCGAGCACGAATTCCTGCAGGGCGACCAGTGTACGCTGGGCCTGAACTTCGACACGCTGCGCCCGCGCGAGGAGGTGCTGGGCGATTTCCGCTCGGTCGTCGCGCGCGCCTACACGCCGGATGCCTTCTTCGGGCGCATGCGCCGGATGGTCGACCTTCTCGACATGTCGGGGCCCAACGGCAAGCTGCATCGCGCAAGCCTGGTGCACGAGACCCGACAGTTCCTGTCGCTGATGTGGAACGTCACCTGGAAACGGCCCGACATGCGGGCGCAGTTCTGGGGTCTGCTGGGCTACACCCTGCGCCGCAATCCAGGCGCACTGACGCCCGCGATCTCGCTTGCGTCGATGTATGCGCATCTGGGGCCGTTCTCGGCCTATGTGGTCGAGACGATCGGCGCGCGGATCGAGAACGAGGCCGGCACCGACGGGCGGTCCGAGCGCGAGAAGGAACTCCAGCAGCGCATGCTGACCCAGCAGCGAGCGGCGGCCGGCTGAACCGCCAACCGCACGGAGCCGCCGCGGCGATTGCGGCGCGCGCAAGCCACGCCTAAAGCTGTCGGACGGGAGACGGACCGACACGCCGGGAGGGGCGACGCCATGCACGAACTGATCCGGGCGACGGCACGCGAGGTGCTGGCGCGACTGAACTCGGGCGAGATCAGCCACGGAGAGCTGCTCGACGTGCTCGAGGCGCGCGTGGCCGATGTCGACGGCGCGGTCAACGCGTTGCCGACGCTTTGCTTCGAGCGCGCGCGCGAGCGGGCGGCGTCCATCGCCACCCGCCCCGCAACCGCGCGCGGCGTTCTTGGCGGGCTGCCGGTTCCGATCAAGGACCTCTCGGACGTGGCCGGGGTGCGCTCGACCCACGGCTCGCCGATCTATGCCGATCACGTGCCCGCGCAGTCCGCCCATGTGGTCGAACGCATCGAGGCCGCGGGCGGCCTGGTCTATGCCAAGTCCAATACCCCGGAGTTCGGCGCCGGCGGCTCGACCTTCAACGAGGTCTTCGGGCGCACCTGCAACCCGTGGAACCTCGCGCGCTCGGCCGCGGGCTCGTCGGGCGGCGCCGCGGCGGCGCTCGCCTCGGGCACCGCCTGGGTCGCGCAGGGCTCGGACATGGGCGGCTCGCTCCGCAACCCCGCCAGCTTTTGCGGCGTGGCGGGGATGCGGCCGTCGCCCGGGCGGGTCCCCCGTGGGCCAACGGCGGACCTCTTCGGTTCGCTGTCGGTCGAAGGGCCGATGGCGCGCAACCTGGGCGATCTGGGGCTGCTGCTCGACGCCATGGCAGGCGCCGACCCGCGCGAGCCGCTGGCTCAGCCTGCCCCGAATGTGAGCTTCCGCGCGGCGGCCGAGGCGCCCCAGGTTCCACGCCGCGTGGCCTTCACACCCGATCTCGGCGGCCTGACCCCGGTCGACCCGGAGGTCGCCGCGATCTGCGAGGCGGCGGCGCGGCGCTACGAGGCGCTCGGCGCCGAGGTGGTCGAGGCCTCGCCCGATTTCACGGGCGCGCATGAAGCGTTCCAGACGCTGCGAGCCGTGGCCTTCGCGACCGGGCACGCCGCGCACTACGCCGAGAAGCGCGGTCTCCTCAAGCCGGACGTGATCTGGAACATCGAGAAGGGCCATGCCCTGCGCGGCGAGGACGTGGCGCGCGCCAGCCTGATCAGGACCCGGATCACCGCCGGGCTCGTCGACTTCCTCGGCGAGTTCGACCTGTTGCTGAGCCCGGCGACCTGCGTGGCCCCGTTCCCGGTCGAATCGCGCACCGTGACGGAGTGCGCGGGCGTCACCTTCGACACCTATATCGACTGGCTCGCGATGGCCTACGCGATCACGCTCACCTCGGCGCCGGCACTCTCGCTGCCATGCGGCTTTACCCGCGCGGGCCTGCCCGTCGGCCTGCAGATCGTGGCGCCGCTGCGGGCCGAGGCGCGGCTTCTGTCGCTGGCGGCGTCGCTCGAGCGCGAACTCGCGGTCGAGACCGGCCCGATCGACCCGCGTCCGGGCGCGGCCAGCGGCTGACACGAAGCGAAGGGGTGCGCAGAGATCTCGACCGGCGCGGCAAGAGCCCCTAGGGTCGCGGCATGAGCGCCCGCGAGTCCCTGCATGACAGCCTTGCCGCCGCCCTCGCCTGGCAGATCGAGCTGGGCGCGGACGAAGCCATTCTCGATGCGCCGCAGGATCGCTTTGCCACCGCGCAGGGCGCCGCCGGTGCGTCGCAGGCTCCGGCCGCGCTCCCTGCCGCGCCCCCGAGCACGAGCAACCGACGCGCCGAGGCTCGCCCACCCGAGCAATCGAAGGCGGGCGCCAGACCCGCGCCCTCCGCGAGCGCACCGATCGACGGCGCGGATGCCGAGGCGGACGCGACGGCGATCGCCGCCACCGCGAACACGCTGGAGGAACTGGCCGAGGTGATGCGCCGGTTCGAGGGATCGGACCTGCGGCTGGGCGCGAAAAACCTCGTCTTCTCCGACGGCACGCCGGGCGCGCGGGTCATGGTGATCGGCGAGGCACCCGGGGCCGAGGAAGACCGCGTCGGCCGCCCCTTCGTGGGCCGCGCGGGCCAGCTGCTCGACCGCATGCTCGGGGCGATCGGCCTGGCGCGCACGGCGCCCGACCCGGGCGAGGCGGCCTACATCACCAACGTGCTGCCGTGGCGCCCACCGGGGAACCGCACGCCCTCGTCGGCCGAGGCGGCGCTGTTCATGCCGTTCCTGATGCGGCACATCGAGCTCGCGGCGCCCGACTTCATCCTCGCCCTGGGCAACACCCCGGTGCAGGCGCTGCTGGCCACCACCACCGGGATCACGCGCATGCGCGGACGATGGCGTCGGCACGAGGCGTCGGGCTGCCTGGTGCTGCCGAGCTTCCACCCCGCCTATCTGCTGCGCAGCCCCGAGCGCAAGCGCGAGGCCTGGCGCGACCTGCTGGCGCTGCGCGCCGCGCTTGACGGCGCCCCCGTCGCGCCCGAGTAAGCGCTGATCCGAAGCCCGCCGAGGACCATCATGAGCCGCATAGACGAAAAGCGCCCCTTCATCCCGGTCAACATCGCGATCCTCACGGTCTCGGACAGCCGCACGCCCGAGGACGACCGGTCAGGCTACCTGCTGGTCGAGCGGCTGGAAGCCGCCGGACACAAACTCGCGGCGCGGGCCATCGTCACTGACGACCGCGACGCGATCGAGGCGCAGCTTGGCAACTGGATCGCCGACCCCGGGATCGACGTGGTGATCTCGACCGGCGGCACCGGCCTCACCGGGCGCGACGTCACGGTCGAGGCGCACCGCGCGGTTTACGAGAAGGAGATCGACGCCTTCGCGACTGTTTTCACCCATGTCTCGATGGCCAAGATCGGCACCTCGGCGGTGCAGAGCCGGGCCTGCGGGGGCGTGGCGCACGGGACCTACCTCTTCGCCCTGCCCGGGTCGCCCGGCGCCTGCCGCGACGGCTGGGACGAGATCCTGAAGTGGCAGCTCGACTATCGCCACATGCCGTGCAACTTCGTCGAGATCATGCCCCGGCTCGAGGAACACCGCCGCCGGAAGTGACGCTGCGCACGGCGCAGGACGCTCCAACCCCGTCACTGCCACCACAATTCGGCCCCGAATCGGCGTCATCCTGCACTGTGGTGATGGATGCGGGATCGTGCGGCCATCGAGATGGTGAACCGGTCCCGAGGGATGGGAGCGGTTCGTCCGATGGCACGTTCCGGTGCGAGCGCGACTAGCCAGCGCGCCCTGATCGACGTTGGCTACCTTGACCGGCTCGAGTCGACGCTGGGCGCCGACAGCCTGGCGGAGCTCCTGGCCGACGGCATGCTCGAACTCTCCGACCGGATCGACACGCTTCAGAAGCTCGCAATGGCGGGCGACAGGGTCGCGGTCGCGGCGCTTGCGCACGACATCGTCGCAGTTTCGGGCCACATGGGACTTGGCGCGCTGTCGGCGGCAACGGCCGAACTGTCGCGCGCCCTGCGCGAGAAGGCCGATATCGGCACCGAGCGCGGCCTGACCGGCGTCGTTGCACCGGTCATCGCGATCGCCCAGCCATCGATCGACGCCCTGGCCAAACGCCACGGCGGCGGTGCCGCGAGCGCCTGAGCGGCGTACACTTCCCACATGCCACGAGATTGCGTGGGCCGACGGGACACTGGCCCCGGCCACTACGCCTCGCGCGCACATCTTGCGCTTCGCGACAGTGCGGCAGCGCTTTGCCCGGGCGAGCGCGCATTTCTGGGCGCGCCATGTGCGCAGGTGTCTTGCCGTATCGCCGCTCCTGCCCCTAGGCTCGCGTCCCAGACCCGAGGCGGGCGCAGAACAAGACCACAGGAGAGAGCAGGATGACCGACGAGAGCGTGGAGATCTCCTCCGGAGCCGCGGCGGAGACCTCGGACGAGGAGCAGGCTTCGGTTCCGATCACGCTCGTGGCGTCCGACAAGCTGGAAGAGGCGCTCGCCAGGCTCGCCCCCGCCGAAGCCGCGTGGGCGCGCGCCAACGGGTTTCGCGGCGCGCTTGGTGCGTCGCTCGCGCTGCCGGACGCTGAAGGTGGCATCGCGCGCGTGCTCGTCGGCTGGGGCACGCCCGCCGAGCGGCGGCGGACGCGCTTCGGGCTGGGCCGCTTCGCCGACACGGCGCCATCGGGCATCTACCGGCTGGAGACCCCGCTCGATCCGGCCGAGGCCGAGGAGGCGGCGCTGGGCTGGCTGCTCGCGCGCTACCGCTTCGACCGCTACCGCAAGGCATCGGAACGGGGCGAGGCGCATCTCGCGGTGCCCGAGGGCGTCGATGGCGAGAGGCTGGGCAAGATTGCCGAGGGGGTGTTCCTCGCGCGCGACCTGATCAACGCGCCGGCCAACGAGATGGGCCCCGCGGCGCTCGAGGCGGCCGCGCATAAGCTGTCCGAGCGCCACGGCGCCGAGATCGGCGTCACGTCGGGCGACGCCTTGCTGGACGCGAACTTTCCGCTGATCCACGCCGTGGGCCGCGCCAGCGCCGAGGCGCCGCGGCTGATCGACATGACCTGGGGCGACGCGGACGCGCCACTGGTGACGCTGGTGGGCAAGGGTGTGTGCTTCGACACCGGCGGGCTCGACATCAAGCCCGCATCGTCCATGGGCCTGATGAAGAAGGACATGGGCGGCGCGGCGACCGTGCTGGGGCTTGCGCACATGATCATGTCGCTGGGGCTGAAGCTGCGCCTCAGGGTCCTGATCCCGGCGGTCGAGAACGCGGTCTCGGGCGCAAGCTTCCGGCCCGGCGACATCCTGCGCTCGCGCAAGGGGCTGACGGTCGAGGTCAACAACACCGATGCCGAGGGGCGGCTGGTGCTGGCCGACGCGCTGGCGCTGGCCTCGGAGGAGGCGCCCGGCCTGATCATCGACATGGCGACGCTGACCGGCGCCGCGCGCGTCGCACTGGGACCGGAGGTCGTGCCCTTCTACACCGACGACGACACGCTGGCCGCAGACCTCGCGCGCGCGGCGGTGAGGGTCTCCGACCCGATGTGGCGCATGCCGCTCTGGCCCGGCTACGAGGCCGATATCGAGCCCGGCATCGCCGATCTCGACAATGCGCCGGCGGGTGGAATGGCGGGCTCGATCACCGCGGCCCTGTTCCTGCGGCGCTTCGTCGACCAGACGGCCTGGGCGCATTTCGACATCTACGCCTGGACGCCGAAGCCCAAGCCCGGCCGCCCCAAGGGCGCCGAGGCCCAGGCGGCGCGCGCCATCCTTGCGGTTCTCGAACAGCGGTACGGGCGGTCATGAGCGGCAAGGACACCCGGCTGGCGCTGTCGCAACCCGGCGCCTCGGCGGTAGACGCGCCCGACATCGCGGCACCCGATGCCGGCCCGACCCCGATGCGCGTCATCGCCCCGACCGCGCCGCTGATGCGCGAGGCCGGCGGTGGCCGTCGCGGGCTGGATACCGAGCTCCTGCTGGGCGAGAGCTTCGTGGTCGAGGAGGTCACCGGCGAATGGTGCCGTGGGCGATCCGCACTAGACTGCTATCGCGGCCATGTCCCGGCGAAACTGCTGGGCCAGCCCGGGGCCGAGCCCACCCATCGCGTGGCGCGGCTGATGACGCATCTCTATGCCGAGCCCGACATCAAGACCCGGCCCCTTGCGACGTTGTCCTACGGCTCGCGGCTCGCCGTGGTCGATACGACCGACGCCAAGGGAACGCGCGCGCCGATGGCGCGGCTCGCGCGGGGGGGGCTCGTGATCGCCGACCACCTCGAGCCGCTGGTGCAGCCGGCGCAGGACTGGGTTGCCGAGGCCGAAAGGCTGCTCGGCGTGCCCTATCTGTGGGGTGGGCGCAGCAGCTTCGGGATCGACTGCTCGGCGCTGGTGCAGCTTGCCCGGCAGGCGGCCGGCGCCGAATGCCCGCGCGATTCGGGTGATCAGGAGCAGGCGCTGGGTGCGACTCTCGCGCCGGGAACCACCCCTGCCCGCGGCGACCTGATCTTCTGGCGTGGCCATGTCGGGATCATGCTGGACGCGGTGCGCCTGCTGCACGCCAATGCCCATCACATGGCGGCGGCGATCGAGCCGCTGGCCGAGGCCGTCGCCCGGATCGAGGCCGCGGGCGGCGGGCCCGTGACACGACATGCCCGGCTCGACGGCGGGGCCCGCGACCGGTAGGATCGCGCGAAAATCCCGATGGCAGGGAGCAGATGGAATGACTCGCATCCGGCGCGGTCTGAGGGCCGTGACGCTACTTCTTTCGGTTGCCGCATCGGCGGGCTGCGCCGCGCAGGCGAACACTGCCGCCGCGCCCACGCCGCAGACCAAGCCCGTGGCGCCTGAGCCCCCGCAGATGCCGCAGGTGAGCTTCGCCGAGTGGCGCGTGGCGTTCCGGGGACGCGCGCTCGCCCAAGGCATTCGGCCCGAGGTCTTCGACAGCGCCTTCGCCGGGGTCGAGCCCAACATGCGGGTGGTCGAGCTCGACCGCTATCAGCCCGAGTTCGCGCGCCCGATATGGGAGTACCTGGACAGCGCCGTCTCGGACAGCCGCATCTCGACCGGCCGGCGGCTGGCAGCCGAGCGCGCCGCCATGCTGGGCCAGATCGAGGTGCGCTATGGCGTCGACCGCGAGGTGGTGCTGGCGATCTGGGGGCTCGAAAGCGCCTATGGCGCCAATTACGGATCGATCCCGGTGATCGAGAGCCTCGCGACGCTGGCCTACGAGGGGCGCCGGCGCGACTTCGCCGAAGCGCAGCTGGTCGCGGCGCTACGCATCCTGCAATCGGGCGACATCGTGCCCGCGCGCATGGTCGGCTCGTGGGCGGGCGCAATGGGCCACACCCAGTTCATCCCGACCAGCTTTCTCGACTACGCCGTCGACTTCACCGGAGACGGCCGGCGCGACATCTGGGCGGCGGACGCGGGCGACGCGCTTGCGTCGACGGCCAATTACCTCTCGCGCTTTGGCTGGACGAAGGGCGCGCCAGTCGCGGTCGAGGTGCGGCTGCCCGCGAGCTTCGATTTCCTTGCCGCCGACGAATCGACCCGCCGGCCGGCTGCCGCCTGGTCGGCGCTGGGAGTGTCGACCATCGGCGGCGGCGCGCTGCCTGCCGGCGACGACGTTTCGATCCTGTTGCCCGCCGGCGCGGCGGGACCGGCCTTCGCCGCCTATCCGAATTTCGGCGTGATCCGCCGCTACAACAACGCGACCTCCTACGCCCTAGCGGTTGGGCATCTGGCCGAGCGCATTCGGGGCGCCGGGCCCTATGTCACCCCATGGCCGCGCGGCGACCGGCCCCTGTCACGCAACGAGACCATCGAGTTGCAGGAGCGTCTCACCGCGCTTGGCCACGACACGCAGGGCGTAGACGGCATCGTGGGGCCAAACACCCGCGCCGCGATCCGCGCCTTCCAGGTCTCGCAGGGCATGACGCCGGACGGCTATCTCTCCGCTGCGCTGCTCACGCGGGTCCGGGCGAGTGGTGGCTGAGGACCAAATGGCACGGGTCACCGACCCGGCCGCGGCCCATCGGCTCAACCGGATTGCCGGAGTGGCGGCGATCGCCACAGCGATCGTGCTGATCTGCATCAAGGGCTGGGCCTGGTTCGCGACGGGGTCGCTTTCGGTCGCCGCCAGCGTCGTCGATTCGGCGCTCGATCTTCTGACCTCGGCGGCGAATCTGGCCGCGATCCTCTATGCCGCCCGCCCGCCCGATGCCGAGCACCGGTTCGGCCATGACGCGATCGAGGATGTCGCCGCGCTTGGCCAGGCGCTGATCGTCGCGGGCTCGGCCCTCGCCATCGGCTGGAACGGGGCCCAGCGCCTGATCGAACCCGTCCCGTTGGCGGCCGAGGGGGCGGGCATCGTCGTCATGCTGGTCTCGCTCGCGCTGACGGCTGCCCTCGTGCTGTTCCAGCGCCACGTCGCGCGCCGGACGGGCTCGCGCGTCGTGGCGGCCGATGCGCTGCACTACCTGTCGGATGCCTTGCCGGCGGGGGCCGCGATCGCCGCGCTGGGCGCGTCGGCCTGGTTCGGCGTCCTGTGGCTCGACCCCGTGCTATCGATGCTCGCGGCGGCAGTGCTGCTGCATGGGGCATGGAGCATCGCGGCGGGGGCCTTCGCGGGCCTTCTCGACCGCGAACTCGAGCCCGAGCAGATCGACCGGATCGCCCGGATCGCGCGCGAGACCGAGGGCCTGCAGGGATTTCACGACCTGAAAACGCGGCGCTCGGGCTCGCGCGTCTACATCCAGATCCATGTCGAGATCGATGGCAGCCGGACGTTGAGCGAAGCCCATGCGGTGGGCGCGACCCTGCGCCATCATCTGCTTCGAGAATTCCCCCGCGCCGAGGTGATCGTCCACAAGGATCCTGTCTGAGATGTGAATTGGCCTTGCAACCTCTCTCGCAACCCGCGCGTTTAATACATAGCTTGTGACTGCGCCCGCCGCCCTTCGGCGGCGCGAGCGAGCGATGGTGATCGCCCGGACGCCAGCGCAAGCAAGGCCCGTCGCACTGCGCCGGGTCATCATCTCCGGGCAACACATGAGGTCATACATGCACAAAGCGCTATTCCGCAGTATTGCCGCCGGCGCGATCGGACTGGGCCTCTTTGCAGCACAACCGTCCGCGCTTGCGCAGAACACCCTGATCGAGAAGACGACCGTGGACGCCGCCGCCAGCAAGGCGGACCAGGAGCGCCAGATCGTGGCGATCATCGAAGATGCATATGGTCGCAACGCCGTGGTCAACACCGGCAGCGGGCTTCCACCCGAGATCGACGACCGCATCTATGCCGGCGGCACCCTGCCGACCGAGGCGCAGGCGCGTCCCCTGCCGGACAAGATCGCGGGCAAGCTTCCCCAGGTCACGCCCGGCGCACGTTGGGTCGGTGTCGGCAAGCACCTTGTCGAGCTGGGATCCGCGGACCGGATCGAGACGGTCATCTACTACGCCCTGCCCTGACGCAGGCGCCGACGCGGGGCAATCGCCCCGCGTCACCCTCCCCCCGACACCATGTCACGCCGCGCCGGCCACCGAGAACACAGTCAGGTGCCGATGCCCGCGGCTGGCCCGAACGGGTTCTGCTGCGCCGCGGAGGCCCGCGCAGGTCGGAAACCCATCGCGCCGCGTCGCATCCCCCCAAGCCGGTTGCCCGGTGATCCGCCATGGTCGCGCTCGAATTCGCGTCGACCGGGAGGAATAGGCGATGAAAACGCATGCGCGTGCGGTTGTGGTGGGCGGCGGTGCCGTCGGCTGTTCGATTGCCTATCACCTGGCCAAGGCCGGGTGGACCGACACGGTCCTGCTGGAGCGCGACGAGCTGACCAGCGGCTCGACCTGGCATGCCGCGGGCCTGCTGCCGCTCTTCAACATGAGCTACGCGACCACCCACATCCACGACTACTCGGTGAAGTTCTACAAGACGCTCGAGGCCGAGACCGGGCTCAACGCGGGCTTCAGCGTGGTCGGCAACCTGCGCATGGCGCAGACCCAGGCGCGCATGGACGAGTACATGCTCTACGCCTCGACCGCCGAGACGGTGGGCATCCCCTTCGAGTGGCTCAAGCCCGGCGACATCAAGGACCGCTGGCCGCTTGTCCGGACCGACGACCTCCTCGGTGCGATCTACCACCCCACCGACGGCTACATTAACCCCGCCGACGTGACCCAGGCGATGGCCAAGGGCGCGCGCCAGCGTGGCGTCGAGATCGTGCGCAAGGCGCAGGTCGACAGTTTCCACCGCGAGGGCGGCGAGTGGGTCGTGCGCGGCCGGATCATGGGCGACAGGGGCGGCAATCTCATCGCCACCGACGAGCCTTTCGAGATCCGCTGCGAGCATGTCATCACCGCGACCGGCAACCATGCCCAGCGCACCGCGGCGATGATTGGCTGCTACATCCCGGCCGTTCCCGTCGAGCACCAGTACATCGTGACCGAGCCTGACCCGGCCCTGGTCGAGTTCCGCAAGGCCCATGGCGAGCACCCGGTCCTGCGCGACGCCGATGCCAAGTGGTACGTCCGCGAGGAGCGCGGCGGCTGGATCCTCGGGCCCTACGAATGGGGCGCGCCCGCCTGCTTCAAGTTCGGCGTGCCCGACAGCTTCCGCGCCGATCTCTTCCCGCTCGATCTGGAACGGATCGAGGAAGAGTACATGTCGATGATCCACCGCATCCCCTCGTCCGAGCATGTGGGGCTCAAGGACGACTTCAACGGGCCGATCTGCTACACGCCCGACGGCAACCCGCTGGTCGGGCCCGCCCCGGGGGTCGAGAACTTCTGGTTCGCGGAAGGCTTCAGCTTCGGCATCACCGCCGCCGGCGGCACCGGCCACTATCTCGCCCAGCTGATCACCGAGGGCGAGGCCGAGATCGACATGTGGGCGCTCGACCCGCGCCGTTACGGCAAGTGGGTCAACCGCGAATACGCCACCAAGAAGAACGAGGAGTGCTACGCGCACGTCTTCATCCTTCACCACCCCGACGAGGAGCGCGAGGCGGCACGCCCGCTGAGGACCGCGCCCAGCTACGACCGGATGAAGGCGCGCAACGCCCAGTTCGGGCAGGTGAACGGATGGGAGCGGCCGATCTACTTCGCCAACACGCCGGACTTCGACGACCACGCTGCGCGCTCGTTCCGCCGCGGCGGCTGGTGGAAGTTCGCCGAGGCCGAGGCCCGTGCGGTGCGCGAGGGCGTGGGCCTCTTCGACGCGACCGCTTTCACCAAGCACATCATCAAGGGCCCCGGCGCAACGGCCTTCCTCGACTGGCTGACCTGCAACAGGCTGCCCAAGGTCGGGCGCATCAACCTGACCTACGCGCTGACCGATGCGGGCACCGTGCGGACCGAGTTGACGATCGTGCGCCTGGCCGAGGACGAGTACTACTGCGTCACCGCGGGCGCCGCGCAGGCCTATGACCACGACTACCTCGTCAAGGAGGCCGCGAAGAAGCGCGAGGAGTTCGGCTGGATCGAGATCCAGGACGTCTCGACCCAGTGGGGTGTCTTTGCCATTGCCGGGCCCAAAACCCGCGAGGTTCTGCGCCCTCTGGTGGTCGATACCGACCCGGCGAGCGCATTGTCGAACAAGCGGTTTCCCTGGCTCTCGGCCAAGACGATCGATCTTGGCATGTGCCCCACGCTCGCGATCCGGGTGGCCTATGTCGGCGAGCTGGGCTGGGAGCTGCACCACCCGATCGAGATGCAGAACTACCTCTTCGACCGGCTGATGGAGGCGGGCGAGCCGCACGGCCTAAAGCTGTGCGGATCGCGCTCGATGAACTGGCTGCGGCAGGAGAAGTCCTACCGCGCGTTCGGATCGGATCTCGGCCGCGACGCGACGCCGCTCGAGTCGGGGCTGCACCGCTTTGTCGATACCGAGAAGGACTTCCGCGGCAAGGCGGCGATGGAGAGGACCGGCATCCGTGCCGCCTGCATCACCGTGCTGATCGACGGGCCCGACGACACCGACCCCTGGGGCAAGGAGGCGCTGCTCGCCGACGGCCGCAAGGTCGGCCGCCTCACATCGGGCGGCTACTCGGTCCATTTCGGCAAGCAGATCGGCATCGGCTATGTCGAGCCGGGCTATGCGACGGTGGGCCAGAAGCTCAAGGTGCGCATGCTCAACGAGCTCTGGGACGCCGAGGTGGTCGAGGAAAGCCCCTACGACCCGACCAACGCCACCATCCGCAAGGACGGCTGAGCGCGGCGCCCCCTCGCGCTGTGCGCCCGGCCGGGTTAGGCTGGCCGGGCACCGGAGGGAGGGGATGCAGATGAGGCTATCGGCTCGACGCCCGGGCCACGGCGACCGCCGCTGCCACTTGATGCCCGAGGGTGAGGCGTGGTGGCCGGGATGGGCGGCCTGGCGGGGCGTGCACCGGCTTCTGGCGGCGGCATCCGTGGTTCTTCTCTCGGCCCTGCCCGGCCTTGCAGGCACTTCCGAGATCGCCGGCACCGTGAACTGGACCGACGGAACCCGCGTACCCCCCGGGGCGCTGGTAACCGTGAAACTGCTCGATGTCGGCCAGCCCGAGGGAGCGGTCGAGCTTGCATCGATCGTGCTCAAGCCCGGGGACGAGGCGCCGCTCGGTTTCCGCCTGCTTTATGACGAGGCGCTGATCGCACCAAGGGGCAGCTACCGCCTGACCGCCCGCATGGCCGTCGGCAAGCTCGCGCTGATGGAAAGCCTGCGCTCGACGCCCGTGCTGACCGTCGGCGGCACGGCCGATCCCGAGATCCTGCTCGAACGGATCAGGATCGCCGCCGGCGCACCGGAACGCAGCCCCGTCGGCCGCGAATGGGTCGTGGCCTCGATCCTCGACGAGCCGGTCACCGGCGCGGTCCGGGTGACCATGATGCTCGGCGACAACGGCACGGCACAAGGCTCATCGGGCTGCAACACCTTCACGGCAAGCTACGAGCTTTCACCGGAGGTGCTCGATCTCGGGTCGATCAAGCTGACCAAGCGCGGCTGCTCGACACCGATCATGCGCATCGAGCGAGGCTTTCTCAAAGCGCTCAGGGACGTCCGCGGCTGGCGCATCAACGACCAGCAACTCCTGCTGCTCGACGCGGCGGGAACGGTGATGATGCGCCTCGACGAAGGGCGCTGATCGGCGCCCTATTGGTCGGGGATCAGGGCCGTTCGGGTGATCAGCCACTCACCCTGGCGGCATTCCAAGATATTGAGCGAACATCCGCCCTCCTGGGTCGGCAACCCGTCCGGACCATCGACGATCACCGACCAGTGCAGCAGGCAGTGGGCGTAGAAGCCGTCCGAGTGGTACTCGACGATGTCGATCCGCTTTTCGCGTTCCGAATCGTCGAACCAGTCCCGGTGGACGCTCTGGATCGCCGGGCGCCCGGTCACGATCGGCTCGAACGGGGTCATGATCACACCGTCGGGTGCATAGACCGCGGCGCAGCCGTGCGCGTCATGCGCGGCATAGGCGCTGAGATAGTCCTCGATCAGGCCCTTGAGCTGGGTCTCGAATCTCATGAGCGAGTTCCCCGCATTGATTTCCCGTCATACGGGAATATCGCATGGAATCACCACGCTCGCCAAGATGCCAGAACAATAAGAAGAAGCCCCGCAGGTGGCCTGCGGGGCTTTCGGGGATCGCGACAGGCCGAGTCGGCCCGGGCAGACTGCCGAACTCAGTTCTCGGCAGTCTCCTCCTTTTCGCGAACGATCTCCTTGCCGGTCTCCTGGTCGACGACCTTCATCGACAGGCGGGTCTTGCCGCGATCGTCGAAGCCCATGAGCTTGACCTTCACGGACTGGCCTTCCTTCACGAGGTCCTTGGGGTTCGCGCCGCGCTCGTTCGTCATCTGGCTGATGTGCACGAGCCCGTCACGCTTGCCGAAGTAGTTCACGAAGGCGCCGAAATCCATGATCTTGACGACCTTGCCGGTGTAGATCTTGCCGACTTCGGGCTCGGCCACGATCGAGTTGATCATCTCGCGGGCCCGCTCGATGCACTCGGCGTCGGGCGAGGCGATCTTGATGACGCCGTCGTCGTTGATGTCGACCTTCGCGCCCGACTCCTCGACGATCCCGCGGATGACCTTGCCGCCCGAGCCGATCACTTCACGGATCTTGTCGGGGTTGATCTGCATGGTCTCGATGCGCGGGGCATGGACCGAGAACTCGGAACGGCCCTCGGTCAGCGCGTTCGCCATCTCGCCGAGGATGTGCATCCGCGCATCCTTGGCCTGCGCCAGCGCCTGCTTCATGATCGCCGGCGTGATGCCGGCGACCTTGATGTCCATCTGCAGCGAGGTCACGCCGCTCGAGGTGCCCGCGACCTTGAAGTCCATGTCGCCGAGGTGATCCTCGTCGCCCAGGATGTCGGTCAGGACCGCGAACCGGCCGTCCTCCTCCAGCACCAGGCCCATGGCGACGCCGGCGACGGGCGCCTTGAGGGGCACGCCCGCGTCCATCATCGACAGCGACGAGCCGCAGACCGTGGCCATCGAGGACGAGCCGTTCGACTCGGTGATCTCGGACACGATGCGGATGGTGTAGGGGAAGTCCGTCGCCGCCGGCAGAACCGCCTGCAGCGCGCGCCAGGCAAGCTTGCCGTGGCCGACCTCGCGCCGTCCCGGAGGGCCCATGCGGCCCGCTTCACCGACCGAGTAGGGCGGGAAGTTGTAGTGGAGCAGGAAGCGCTCGCGCCAGTCGCCTTCGAGGCTGTCGATGATCTGCTCGTCGTCGCCGGTGCCCAGCGTGGTGACCACCAGGCCCTGGGTCTCGCCGCGGGTGAACAGCGACGAGCCATGGGTGCGCGGCAGGATGCCGACCTCGCACTCGATCGGGCGGACGGTGAACAGATCGCGCCCGTCGATGCGCACGCCCTTGTCCACCAGGTCGCCGCGCAGCACCGAGGCCTCGAGCTTCTTGAACGCGCCCGAGACGGCGTTCTCGTTCTCGAGCTCTTCCTCCGAGAGGCCCGCGAGGACCTTTTCCTTGGCGGCCGAGATGGCGGCTTGGCGCTCCTGCTTGTCGCGGATCGCGTATGCCGCGCGCACATCCGCCTCTCCCAGCGACTTGACCTTCGCCTCGATCGCCGAGTTGTCCTCGGGCTGGAAGTCGAACGGCTCCTTCGCCGCGTCTTCGGCCATCGCGACGATCAGGTCGATCACCGGCTGCATCTGCTCGTGGCCGAACTGGACGGCGCCCAGCATCTCGTCTTCCGACAGCTCGTAGGCCTCGGACTCGACCATCATCACCGCGTCCTTGGTGCCGGCGACGACGAGGTTGAGGCGCTGGTCGGGGTTGTCGCACAGCTTCTGCATGTCCTCGACCTTGGGGTTGAGGACGTAGCCGCCATTGGCGAAGCCGACGCGCGCCGCGCCGATCGGGCCGCGGAACGGCACGCCCGAGAGCGTCAGCGCGGCCGAGGCCGCGATCATCCCGACGACATCGGGATCGTTCTCGAGGTCATGGCTGAGGACCGTGACGATGACCTGGGTCTCGTGCTTGAAGCCCGGGACGAAGAGGGGGCGGATCGGCCGGTCGATCAGGCGCGACGTCAGCACCTCCTTCTCGGTCGGCTTCGCCTCGCGCTTGAAGAAGCCGCCCGGGATCTTGCCGGCGGCGTAGTAGCGCTCCTGATAGTGGACCGTAAGGGGGAAGAAATCGAGGCCGGCCTTCGGCTTCTTCTCGAAGACGACGGTGGCCAGCACCGTGGTCTCGCCGAGGCTCGCCACGACGGCGCCATCGGCCTGGCGGGCCATCTTGCCCGTCTCGAGGACGAGCGTCTCGCCGCCCCACTGCATTTCCTTGCGTACGATATCGAACATTCCGTTTCCTGTTCCCGGCCGGCGCCCGTATGGCCCGGCCCGTCTGTCGCGCCCAGACGGCGCGGCCCCTTGCGTTTCATCCTGACGCGTCCTGCCGGGGCGTGACAGGGGCGTCGTCGGACATGAGTGTCCGCGCTTCGGGACGGGCGCTGGGCCCTGGTGTCCCCGGGCGTCGGACGCGCCCGTCTCGGTCATGGCGGGCGGCGACACTGCCGACGCCCGTCCTTCCAGCTTCGTCGCCAGCGCGGCGCGCCGCCCGGCGTCGTGCAAAGCCCGATCCGCTGCCACGCGGTGCGCCTTGCCTCTAAGTGGTGCGGCGCGGCCCTGTCGGGACCGCGCCGCAACGTCGCATGGGCTCAGCGGCGGATGCCGAGGCGCCCGATGAGGTCGCGATAGCGCGCCTCGTCCTTGCCCTTGACGTAGTCCAGCAGCTTGCGGCGCTGGCTCACGAGCTTCAGGAGGCCACGCCGCGAATGCTTGTCCTTGGCGTGGGTCTTGAAGTGCTCGGTGAGGTTCGAGATGCGTTCGGTCAGGATCGCGACCTGCACCTCGGGCGAACCGGTGTCGCTTTCCTTCGTCGCATATTCCTTGATGAGCGCTTCCTTGCGCTCGGGCGTTATCGACATCTGCCGACTCCTTCTTCAACGTCGAAAGCCCGCGTCCCTCGGGCCAGAGCCGGGATGTCGTCCAGCACGGTCTGGGGGGGCGGGCAACCGCGCCCTTTTGCGCGGTGCGCGCTGTATGCCGCCCTTTCGCGCGAAAATCCAGAGAAAATCGCCGCGAGGAACCGCTCTAGGGTCGGGGGCCGTCACGTTGCTCGCACGAACCAGCCCGCGTGTGCGCAGGGAACGCTGGCTCATTGAGAGCGAACGGTGGCAAGCCACCTGCTTCGGGCGCTTTGTCCGATCAGGCTTTATGGCCTTCGGGCGTCCCACCAGCGGCCGGTGCCTGCGGCCGGTCGTCCTCGAAGTTGAAGACGCGCACCGGCTGAAGGAATGGGCCGCGCCGCTCGACGATGGCGCGGGGCCGGCGCTCATGCTCGACCCAGGCGAGATCGCTCTCCGCGATGTCGAGCCCGCCCAGAGCAATCGCCTGGCCATTGGCAAGACGTGCCGCATCGGCGGCGTCGGCGCGGCGGCAGGGAAACTCGGAAAGCCCCGCCTCGACCCGGAGGAGTGGCGCCGGCGCACCATCGCGGATCGCATCGAGCTGGTCGAACGGGATTGCGTCCTCGACCCTGAACGCCCCGCTCGCGATGCGCCTCAGGGCCGACACATGCCCGTGACAACCGAGCGCCTCGCCAAGATCGCGGGCGACCGAGCGGACATAGCCGCCCTTGCCGCAGGTCATCTCGATCTCGGCATGATCCGCATCGGGCCGCGCCACCATCACGATGCGATGGACCCTGAGCGGGCGCGCCACGAGCGCGAATTCCTCCCCCTCGCGCGCCAGGTCATAGGCACGCTCGCCGGCGACCTTGATGGCCGAGAAGCGCGGCGGCGTCTGCATGATGTCGCCCTCGAACGCAGCAAGCGCCGCGCGGATCTCGGCATCCGTCGGGCGGGCATCGCTCTCGGCGATCACCGCACCCTCGGCGTCATCCGTCGCGGTGGCCTGTCCGAGCCGCACGGTGAAGCGGTAGGTCTTCACCCCTTCCTGAGCCAGCGCGACCGTCTTGGTCGCCTCGCCGAAGGCCACTGCCAGCACGCCGGTCGCAAGCGGGTCGAGCGTGCCCGCATGGCCCGCCTTGCGGGCATCGAGCGCCCAGCGCGCCTTGTTCACGACCGCCGCCGAGGTCACGCCCAGCGGCTTGTCGATCACCAGCCAGCCATGGACCGGGTTGCCCTTTCGCCGCCGCGCCATGCTCTCCGCCGTTCGCTCGTTGCTTGCCGGGCGGCTCTCCTAGCGCGGACGGCGCCGCGGCGAAACCCCAAGCCGCACGCTGCGGCGGCCCGCGGCCGCCCTCAGCGGCCCTCGCGCCGCCAGGCGCCGAGGAACAGCAGGCCCGTCATCAGGGCCGCCAGCCACACCGGCAGCAGCGGCGTGAGGCGGATCCCCGTGACCCTGTAGGCCTCGCGGTCGACCATTCCGACCCACGAGCGGCCATGCGTGCGGCGCCCCTCGTCCACGAACCGCAGATCGGGGGTGCCGTCGGCGAGCCAGCGGGCGTCGCCGCCGGTCGTCTCGGCCAGCGGCGCCAGAAGCTCCTCGCTGGCCAGCGGCATCTCGTACTCCTTCGGGCTGGGAGGGCCGACCGCCGCGACGGCCCTGCGCGCGCCGTCGCTGAAGCGCCACAGCCCCTCCTCGGCGTCCTCGATCACCGCCTGCCAGCGCCCCGGCCCTGCCGGTCGCAACGTGATCTCGAGCCGCTCGCCCGACGGTGTCACCGCGCCGACGGTCTCGGGCGGCGTCTCGGCCAGGGTGCGGCGCTCGATCAGGACGCGCGTGCCCTCGGTCCGGGCGAACAGCGCCTCCTCCTCCAGTTCGGGCTCGCGCATCAACCAGTGGGCGGTGCGGCGCAACAGATCCGCCTGCGGCCCGCCTCCCTCGTAGCCCCGGCTCCAGAGCCAGGCGTGGTCCGACGCCAGCAACGCGACGCGCCCCTCGCCCACCCGGTCGAGGATCAGCAGCGGCCTGCCGTCGATCCCGTCCATGACGGCGTCACCGCTGGTCTGCGCGACATCGACATGCCTCAGCCAGCGGCCCCAGCGCGGACCGCCATCCTCGGCGATCCCGGCGGTGGCCTCGAGGCCAGCGGTCACCGGATGGCGCTCGCCCAGCGCGCTCACACGCGGCAGGAACGGGCGCTCGAAGACCTCCATGGTCGGGTCTCCGGGCAGGATCTCGCCCAGTGGCGTGCGCGCCAGGCTCTGTGGACCCGAGAACGCCGCTCCCGAGGCAACCAGGACCGCCCCGCCGTCGCGCACATAGCGCGCGATGTTCGCCAGGTAGGCGCTGGCGAGGACACCCCGCCAGCGGTAGCGGTCGAACACGATCAGGTCGAAGTTCGAGATCTTCTCGAGGAACAGCTCGCGCGTCGGGAAGGCGATCAGCGACAGCTCCGAGACCGGTGTGCCGTCCTGCTTGGCCGGAGGCCGCAGGATGGTGAAGTGGATCAGGTCGACCGTGGGATCGGACTTGAGAAGATCGCGCCATGTCCGCCCACCCGGATGCGGCTCGCCCGAGACCAGCAGCACCCGCAGCCGGTCGCGCACGCCGTTGACCGTGGCGATCAGCCGGTTGTTTCGGTCGGTGAGTTCCTCGGTCAGCACCGGCAGCTGAACGTCGACCACGGTGGGCCCGCCATGCGTGATCGGGATCTCGAGCTCGGTCTCGCCGCTCAGCATCATGCGCAGCGGGCGCGGAGCCCCGCCGTCGATCGAGACCTGGGCCGTGACGGCCCCGCCCAGCCCCGCGGGCCGTTCGCCCAGCGCCAGCGCGCGCATGCGGAAGGTCACGCTCTCGCCGACGATGCCGAAGGCCGGACCGTTGGTCAGTTCGAGCCGCAGGTCGAAGCCCTCGCGCGCACCGGCGATCAGCGGGTGGACGGGGGCGGGAAAGCCAGTAATCCGGCCTGCGTCATGGATCTGCCCGTCGGTCACGAGGACCGCGCCGGCGATGCGATCTGCCGACACCCGCGACGCCGCGTCGTCGAGCGCCGAGAGGAGCCGCGTCCCGCGGTTCCTGCCCGTCGTATCCGGGCCGACCTCGATGACGCGCAGATCGAGCGGCGTTCCCGCCGCCTCCAGCTCGGCCGCCGCGGCGGTCAGGTGCTCGACCGCGGCATCGATCTGGGCCCGTCGGTCCTCGAGATCGGCGCTTTCAGTCCGGTCGACCACGAGGAAGCCGATGTTTCCAAGCGAATCGCGCTCCTCTCGCTTGAGCTGCGGCCCGCACAGCGCCGCCAGCAGCACGCCGAGCGCCAGAGCCCGCAGCCACCATCCGGTCAGGCCGCGCCACATCGCGGCCCCCACGCAGAAGACGGCGAGCCCGGTGGCCAACGCAATCAGCGGCCAGGGCAGCAGGGGGTCGAAGGCGATGGTCGTCTGCATGGCCCCCCGCCCCTATTGACCCAGCCGTTCCAGCACCGCGGGGGCGTGGACCTGGTCCGACTTGTAGTTTCCGGTCAGTGCGTACATCACCACGTTGATGCCGAAGCGCATCGCCATCTCGCGCTGTCGATCGCCGGCGCGCCCGACCGGTACCAGCGGCCGACCGCTCTCGTCCACCGCCCAGGCCGCCGCCCAGTCGGCCGAGCCCACGATCACCGGCGAGACGTCGTCGTCGACCCGGTCGAACTGCGGCAGGTCCCCGTCCTCGACCGTCGGCCGGCTGCCCGGGCGCGGTGCCTCGGCCCAGACGCGACCGCCGCGCCATCGGCCGGGAAAGTCGTTGAGCAGGTAGAAAGTCCGGCTTAGGACATGGTCGCCATCCACCGGCGCCAGCGGCGGCAGGTTCAGGGACCGCGCGATCTGGCGCATCTCGGCCGCCGAAGCCGCGCCGAAACCCGAGACGCCGTTCTGCGTGTCGATCACCAGCATACCGCCATGGGAGATGTAATGCGCGAGGCGCTCGAGCGCGGCCTCGCTCGGCTGCACAGACTCGGTCAGCGGAAAGTAGATCACCGGGATCAGGCTCAGCTCGTCGGTCTCGGGGTCGACGCCGCGCGGCGGGCCCGGCTCGACCGCCGTGCGGCGCATCAGTTCGTCGCCCAGCCCGACCATCGCGCGCTCGGATAGCTGGTCGAGCCGCGCGTCCCCCGTCAGCACGTAGCCCAGCGTCGTCTCGGCGGCCACCGACACGTCGTTCGGGCCCGGCTGGGGCCGCGGGGCTTCCGATGCGACGCCCTCTGCCCGCGCGTGACCCGACCCGGGCAGGCCGGGCGAAATCCCCAGCGCGACCACCGCCAGCACCGCAGCCACGGACTGGCGTGTCGAAGGCCCGAACCCGGGCAACCGACCCGAGAGCCACAGCGTGGCAAGCGTGTCGAGGGCCGCGAGCACGATCGCGAGCATGAGGAAGGCGGGCGCAAGATCGCGCGTCTCGGCGCCCCCTAGCGTCTCCGACACGACCCCTGCCGGTGCCGAAGGCATCGGCGCGAGGCGGTCGCCGCCAAGGTGGAGATTGAGCGCCAGGCTCTCGGCGGCGCCCGCCGCGCGCGGCCCGGCATCGGCGCGCGCGTAAAGCCCCGGCGGCAGCCCCGGGCCCGCACGTCCACCGGCCAGCGACTCGCCCGGAACCGGGTCGAGCCCGCCGGGCGCCGACAATGGCTCGCCTTCAGGTCCGATCACCCGCTCGAGGCGCCACTGCGTGCCCTGCAGCTCTTCGGCCGAAGGCACCGTGGCCGCCTGGCCGGGTGCAAGTGCCACCAGCCGGCCCAGCATCTCGACGAAAAGGCCCGAGATCGGAAGCGACGACCACTCGGGGTCCGCCGATACGTGGAACAGCACCACGCGGCCCTCGCCCAGCTGCGACGCCGTCACAAGCGGGGTCCCGTCATCCAGGGTCGCCCAGACCTTGCCCACCAGATCGGGGCTCGGCTCGGCCAGGACCTGGGTGCGGACGTCGACCTCGGACGGCACGACCAGTCGCCTGAACGGCCCGCGCGCGTCCAGCGGGCCCAGCGTTCGCGGCGCACCCCACGCCAGCGCGCCCCCGAGCACCCGTCCGCCGCGCCGCAGCGTCACAGGCAGAAGCGGGTCCTCCCCGGGTGCCGCGGCGCCCGCCACGGGCTCGCCGATCGCAGCCGCGAGGCGCGGCCCGGCGAAGCGCACAAGCAGGCCGCCCGCCTCGACCCATTCGACAAGGGCCGCGCGCTCGCCGGGCGCGAAGGCACCCTGGTCGGCCAGGAAGATCGCGGCGGGATCACGGCCCAGCGCCTCGGCCAAGGACGCTTCGGTGACGTCGGCCCAGGGCTCGAGCCCCTCGATCAGGTAGCGCCGCGCCGAGGTAAGCGTGGCGACCTCGCCCTCGGTCGCCGGGTCGATCACCGCCACGGGCACGCGCCGGATCGCGGCATCCGCGAGCGCGGCTCCGCCAGCCGAGGCGCGCTCGGCAAGCACGACGCGGGTCACCCGCGCGATCAGTTCGGGCGGCAGATCGAAGGTCGCGCGGGCGTAATCCGCGTCCGTTTCGAATTCCGCCCGCCCCACGGCGATGCGGCGCTCGGGCCCCTCGGGCGTCGTGGCCATTGCCACCACGGCAGCCTCCGCAGGCGCGGCATCCGCCCGCAGCACGTCGACCACCATCCGCCCGTCGGCGAGGGCGGGCGGCGTCAGGGCGCGCGCCGGCATGTGCGGTCCGATCATCCGCATCGGCGCAAGACCGGCCAACCGCCCGATCAGCGTTGCCGTCGCGTCGTCGTAGGAGAGCCCGTCATGCAGCCACAGGACCTGCGCCAGACCCTCCGGACGCTCCGCCTCGAGCGCGGCCAGCATCGCCGCGTGGTCGGCCGGCACGGGCTGCGGGCGCGCCGCCTCCAGCTGGCGCCGTGCCACCGCGGCTGCGACCGGCGGCGGCACCGTGTCCGGCGTCGCGGCGACGAGCCAAAGCATGACCTGCCGCCCGGACTGCGCCGCCTCGTCCAGCGTGGCCTCCGACAGGGCCACGCGCTCGTCCCAGTCGGGCGCGCTGGCCCAGCCCTGGTCGATGACGATCAGCACCGGCCCCTCGCCCGCCTCCACCAAGCGGGCCGAGGGGTTCAGCACGGGTTGCGCAAATCCGATGATGACCGCGGCGATCATCACCGCGCGCAAAAGCAACAGCCACCACGGCGTCTTCGCCGCCTGGCGCTCGGGGTCCTCGAGCCCCAGCAGCAGGCGCACGCCGGGAAAGATCTGGGTTTTCGGGCTGGGCGGGATCGCGCGCAGAAGCCACCACAGCAGCGGGATCGCCACAAGCCCGGCCAGCACCCAGGGGCTCAGGAAGCCGAGTGCGCCAAAGGTGGTCATCGCCCGCCACCAATGAAGGCGTGGAGCCGCAGCAGCGCCCTGCGCGGGCTCTCGTCGGTGCGGTGCAGCAGCAGCTGCCAGCCCGCCGCGCGCGCGACGCGGTCGAGCTCGTCACGCCGCTCGGCAAGGCGCTGGCGATAGCGATCCTTCAGCGCGGCTGCCTGGTCCGTCTCGTGCCGCACCGCGCGCGCCACGCTCTCGAACCGGGTTCGGCCGATGAAGGGGAATTCTTCCTCAACAGGATCGAGGATCTGGACATAGACCCCGCCGATACCCTGGCCCGCGGCGCGTCTCAGCGCCGGCAGGACCTGCTCGCGCGGTCCCATGAAGTCCGAGAAGAAGATGATCCGTCCCGAGCGCGGCAGCGCGAATTCGACCGGCGCGCCGTAGTCGGGCGCATCCGGCTCCACCGGCGCGGTCAAAAGCCCCGCCATGCGCTGCAACTGACGCTCGCCCGTGCGCGGCTGCTCGGCCTCGGTGCCGATCAGGCCATAGCGCTCGCCTCCGCGCGAAAGCAGCACGGCCACCGACAGCGCCAGCAACGCCGCGCGTTCGGCCTTGGTGCGGGCGCTCGCGTCCGAGCGGAACTGCATCGAGCGCGCCCGGTCGACCCACAGCAGCACGGTCTCGGCTGCCTCCCACTCCATCTCGCGAATATAGAGCCGGTCCGAACGCGCCGATCGTCGCCAGTCGATCTGGCTAAGCGCGTCCCCCGGCTGCGCCGCACGGTATTGCCAGAAGGTCTCGCCCGGCCCGGCCTGCCGCCGCCCGTGAACGCCGGTGGCCACCGAGGCCACCAGCCGCTCGGCCTCGACCAGCAGCGCCGGAAGGGATCCTGAAACCCGCTCGGCATCACGGCGAAGCCAGCCCGCCCGGTCACGGCTTGCGCGGGAGGCGGGCTCCGCCATCAGGCGGCCTCCTCGAGCCTCAGCCCGGCCATGATCTCGGCGATCACGCCGCGGATCGTCGCGCCTTCGGCGCGCGCGGCAAAGGTCAGCGCCATGCGGTGCGTGAGCGCCGGCACGGCAAGCGCCTCGACATCCGCGAGCGACGGCGCAAGCCGCCCCTGAATCAGCGCGCGCGCCCTGACGGCCAGCATCAGCGCCTGCGCGGCCCGAGGACCGGGGCCCCAGGCCAGGCGGCCGCGCGCGGCCTCGGAGGCCTCGGCGGCCTCGGGGCGGGCGGCGCGCACCAGCGTCAGGATCGCCTCGACGACCTGCTCGCCCACCGGCATCGCCCGCACCAGCCGTTGCAGCGCGATCAGGCCAGCGGCATCGAGCACCTGCTCGGCCTCGGCATCGGCGATGCCCGTGGTCGCCAGCAGGATGTCGCGCTCCTCGTCGCGGCTGGGATAGTCGACGTCGATCTGCAGCAGGAAGCGGTCGAGCTGCGCCTCGGGCAGCGGATAGGTTCCTTCCTGCTCGATCGGGTTCTGGGTGGCCAGTACATGGAAAGGCCGCGCCAGCGCGCGGTGCTGGCCCGCCACCGTCACCTCGCCCTCCTGCATCGCCTGCAGCAGCGCCGATTGCGTCCGGGGGCTTGCGCGGTTGATCTCGTCGGCCAGCAACAGCTGGGTGAAGATCGGCCCCTCGATGAACTTGAAGAGACGCGAGCCGTCCTTGCCCTCCTCGAGGACCTCCGAGCCGAGGATATCCGCCGGCATCAGGTCGGGCGTGAACTGGATGCGATTCGCGTCGAGCCCCAGAACCGTCCCGAAAGTCGAGACGAGCCGGGTCTTGGCGAGGCCGGGAACGCCCACCAGAAGCGCGTGACCGCCGGAAAGAATCGCCGTGAGCGCAAGCTCGACAACGTCCGATTGGCCGATGATGCGCTTGGCAATCTCGGCCCTCGCCCGCGCCAGCGTCTGTCCGGCTTCCTCGATTTCCTGCACGGGGTCGGTCATGTTCGCGGCCTCCCGGGGGTTTGGCTTCTGGTTCACTATCCCTACCATAAGGTATGCGGCATCAGTGAAAGGCAACAGGGGGTTCACGCGATGGTTTCCGACACCAAGACCGATCCGGGCGCCGCCGACGCGCTCGCCAAGGCTGTCGGCGCCGCGACCAGGGGCAAGAAGGGCCCTCCGCCCGTGCACCTGTGGAACCCGCCCTATTGCGGCGATCTCGACATCCGCATCGCCCGCAACGGCCAGTGGTGGTATCTCGGCACGCCGATCGGGCGGATCGAGCTGGTGGAGCTCTTCGCCTCGGTCCTCAAGCTCGAGGACGGCAAGCACTATCTCGTCACACCAGTCGAGAAGATCGGCATCACCGTGGACGACGCGCCATTCGTGGCCGTCGATTTCCGCGTCGAGAACCACGGCCCCGGACAGGTGCTGGTGTTCGAGACGAACGTGGGCGACGAGACCGCCGCCGGCCCCGAGAACCCGATCCGCGTCGCCCGCGACCCGCAGACGGGCGAGCCCTCGCCCTATGTCCATGTGCGCCGCGGGCTCGAGGCGCTGATCGACCGCAAGAGCTTCTACCGCCTCGTCGAGATCGGCGAGCACGAGGAAATCGAGGGCACGCGCTGGTTCGGCCTGCGCTCGGGCGGGCAGTTCTTCCCCATCATTCCCTCGGTCGAGATGGAGGTGGAGGCCTGAGCGGCGCCGGCGCCCACTGCCCCGCGGGGCGGCGCGACAGGGCTTGATCGGGCGCGAGGCTTTGCGCATCTATCTGCCATGCCAATCGCGCTCGCGGATATCACAGCTGCCCTTGCCCTGCCGCCGCTGGGCAACCGCTCGGATTTCGACCTGAACCCCGAGGTGCGCGCGGCCCTCGCTCCGGGACTCAAGCAGCGCCCTGCGGCCATCCTCTGCCCGTTGATCGAACGCCCGGCCGGCCTTCACGTGGTGCTGACGCGCCGGGCCACCCATCTCAAGCATCATGCCGGGCAGATCAGCTTTCCGGGCGGCAAGGTGGACCAGAAGGACCCATCGCCCCTGGCCACCGCGCTGCGCGAGGCCGAGGAAGAGATCGGCATGCTGCCCGACCAGATCGACGTGCTGGGCACGCTTGACCCCTACCTGACCTCGACGGGCTTTCGGGTCACCCCGTTCGTGGGCCTCGTCGCGCCCGCATGGCGCGCGCTGCCCGACCCGAACGAGGTGGAGGAAGTCTTCGAGGCACCCCTCGACTTCCTCATGGACCCGACCAACCGCCTGCGCCATCACCGGGAATGGCAGGGGTCGCGGCGCTATTTCTACGCGATGCCCTGGGGCGACTACTACATCTGGGGCGCCACCGCGGGCATGCTCAAGGGCCTGGCCGACCGGCTCGCCGTGCTCGCCGAGCAGGGTGCGGCATGATCGTCGACCTCGCAGGCAGCATCGATCCCGACTGGCGCACGGACCGGTTCGTCAGCGGCAAATGGCTCGACGATCCCGAGCTCGCCGCCGTGCTTTCCGCCCTTCGCGGCGAAGCGTTCTTCGTCGGCGGCTGCGTGCGCAACGCGCTGCTGGGCGAGCAGCCGGGCGATATCGACCTCGCCACGCCGCTCACCCCCGACGAGGTCAGCGCCCGCCTGGCCGAGGCCGGGCTCAGCGCCGTCCCGACCGGGCTCGAGCACGGCACCATCACCGCCGTTTCCGGCCACAGGGGGTTCGAGATCACCACCTTCCGCGCCGATGTCGAGACCCATGGCCGCCATGCCACGGTCGCCTTCTCGACCGACATGAGCACGGATGCCGAGCGGCGCGACCTGACCATCAACGCGCTCTATGCCGATGGCGCGGGACGGGTCATCGACCCGCTCGGCGGGCTTGCGGACCTAGACGCGCGCCGCATCCGGTTCATCGGCGACCCGCATGACCGGATCCGCGAGGATTACCTGCGCATCCTGCGCTTCTTCCGGTTCACCGCATGGTATGGCGGCGACGGCATCGAGCCCGATGGGCTGGCCGCCTGCGCCGAACTGGCCGAGGGCATCGGCCGCCTCGCGCGCGAGCGCATCGGCGCCGAGCTGCGCAAGCTGCTCGCCGCCCGCGATCCCGCCCCCGCCATGGCGGCGATGCAGGCGGCGGGCGTCCTCTGGCGCTGCCTCGCGGGTGCCGACACCGCGCTGCTCGCGCCCCTCGTCCATGCCGAGGCCGAGGCCAGGCACGAGCCCGACTGGCTCGTGCGCCTTGCGGCGCTAGGAGCAACCGGCGAGGCCGAGGCGCTTCGCCTGTCGAACGCGGACGCCACGACGCTCGAGGCCATCCGCAGCGCCATGCAGGATACCGGCCCCATCGCCGCGACGGCATTCCGCCGTGGCGCCCGCGTGGCCTGGGCACGGCTCCTGCTCGCGGCCGCGGCCGGCGCGCCGCCGCGCAGCTGGCACGACGCCGCGCAGGCGATCGACCAGGCGGCGGCCTCGCCCTTGCCGATCCGCGCACGCGACCTGATCGCCGCCGGGATGGAGCCCGGTCCCGGCATTGGCCGCGCCCTCGCGCATGCCGAGGCCGCATGGGTCGACAGCGGGTTTTCGCTGGACAAGGCCGCGCTGCTGACGCAGGCTCTCCACATAGGTCAACATAGCTGACTATAAGTCGGACGATTCCATGGGCTGGGAGACGATCATCGCGCTTGCGGGCTTTGCCCTGGCGTCCACATGGACGCCGGGTCCGAACAACATGATGCTCGCCTCATCGGGCGCGACCTTCGGCTTCCGACGCACGCTGCCCCACGCCCTTGGCGTGGCGCTGGGCTTTCCGGTCATGCTGTTTCTGATCGCATTGGGCCTGGGCGAGGCGTTCAAGCGCGCGCCCGCCTTCGGCGCGGCCCTGGGCTGGGTCGGCTGCGGCGTGATGCTGTGGCTGGCCTGGCGTATCGCGACCGCCAGGGCCGCCGGCTCAAGGCGCCGCCCGCGCCCCCTCAGCTTCGCCGAGGCCTCGGCCTTCCAGTGGATCAACCCCAAGGCCTGGGTCATGAGTATCGGCGTCTCGGCCAGCTTCGCGACGGGCGCGCGCCCGGTGCTCGAGGCCGCGGTCGCGGCCGGCATCTTCGTGCTCTCCGGGTTGTCCTCTGCCCCAGGCTGGGCCGCGTTCGGCGCAGGGCTGGGGCGCCTGCTCGGTGACGGATGGCGCCTGCGCGCCTTCAATATCGCCATGGCAGCCCTGCTCGCCGCCTCGGCGCTGTGGCTCGTGCTCGACGCCTGACCGCCGGTCAGCCCGCGGCGTCGCCTGCCACGGGCGAAGCTCCACGCACCGCGATGCGGCGGGCATGCCCACCCCACCACGGATCGGCCGCGAGGTGACGCCGCAAGGGCGTGTCGGTCTCCCGCGGCGCGTTCTCGATGTACCGCACCGCCTCGTCGAGGCTCTCGCCCGCAAGTCCCCGGAGATATGCAACCGCGCGCGGGATCGAGAACGGCTCGCCAAGATGCTCGTCGAAATTCGACGGCAGGTCGGTCCAGACCGCGCCCTTCCTGCCGGTCTCGCGGCACCACGCGGCCACGGCATCGACCACCTGCGACGTTGCACCTGCGGCCGTACCGGTCACCAGGCAGACCCGGCCGACATGGTCCTCGGTGGCGCGCTCACGGCGGGCGAGGTCGGTGACGACATGCTCGATCCGGTCACGGCGCGAGGCGACCGCGTGGGTCGCGCAGCCGACGCCGTGTCGCGCATCGAGGCAGACGACGAGGCCCATCTTCCGCTTGGGGCTCACGCGCGTGAACTCCATCGGCAGACGCGGCCCCGCGCGCATCAGCCACGGGCCCTCGACATGCGGCGCCAGATTCTCGAGGTCCCAGATCAGCGACCCCCAGCCCAGGACAACGTACTGCGACACGGCTCCATCCAATCGCGGGGGCGGGCGACACGGTCTTGCAAAGGCTGCACCGCCCAGACATCTTGTCGCCACAGAGTAACGCCATTCTCGCGTCCCGAGCGTGGTCCTGCAACACCGGTCACCCGATGTCCGATATCGAAACCGAAGCCGTCCTCGAGGCGAACGAGGCATTTTACCGATCGATGCGCGCCAGCGATCTCGGCGCCATGAACGCACTGTGGTCGCGCACGCGACGGGTCAGCTGCACCCATCCCCAGGGCCCGAGCCTGTTCGGGCGCGAGGCCGTCATGGAAAGCTGGCGCGTGATCTTCGCGCGCGCCGAGGGCGTCCCCATCCACGCGACCGGCGCCCACGCCGTTCTGACCGGCAAGACCGCGATGATCCTGTGCCGCGAGGAGGTGGGCCCGACCCACCTCATCGCCACCAACATCTTCGTCCGCGAGGGCGATTCCTGGCGCATGGTCAACCACCAGTCGGCACCAGTCCCCGGCGGCACGGCGTAAGGGGCGGGGTGCCGTCATGATGACGGCGCGACCCGATCAAGCTCCTGCCGGATCTGACGCGCTCGGATGTCCTCGACCATCGCGCGGTTCGCGGCGATTAGATCGGCGAGCACGCCGCCCATCATCAGCACGAACGCCATTGCCATGAGCGAACCGGACAGGACCAGTGACTGCACGTGCCCGCCGCCGTCTCCCGAGGCGTAGAACCACAGGAAACGCCCGATTCCGACGATCGCTGGCAGCGCGAACACCACAGCGAGCGCCGAGAAAAACCGTAGCGGCTCGTAGAGCACGAAGATCCGTATAATGGTCAAGGCCGAGCGAAGTACGTAGCCCGCCATGCTGCCGATCAGTCGAGATTCGCGCGTCTGCGGATTGACCCCCACCGGCACCGAGGCGATCGGGATGCGCTTTCGCCCCGCCTGGATGATCGTCTCGAGCGTGTATGTGTAGGTGTTGAGCACGTAGAGCCGGATCGCCGCGTCCCGGTGATAGGCTCGAAAGCCGCTGGGCGCGTCTGCGACATCGGCTCCGCTGGCTTTGCGCACCACCCAGCTGCCCACCCGTTGCAACAACTTCTTGAGCGGAGAGAAGCTGTTGATCTCGGTGATCGGACGCGCCCCCACGACAATCTGCGCCTCTCCCGCCAGGATCGGCGCGACCAGCCGCGAGATGTCCGCGCCACGATACTGGTTATCGGCATCAGTGTTGACGACCACGTCGGCACCGCGGCGCAACGACTCGTCAACCCCGGCCATGAAGGCTCGCGCGAGGCCCATGTTGGTTCCAAGCGAGATGACGTGGTCGACGCCCAACTCGCGCGCCACCCGCACGGTCGCATCGGTTGAGCCGTCATCAATCACCAGGACTTCAACCGCATCGAAGCCCGGCACCGTGCTCGGCAGGTCGGCTATCGTCTGCGGCAGCGTCGCTTCCTCGTTAAGGCATGGGATCTGTATGATCAGCTTCATTGTCCTGCCCGCCCCCCTCGCGGCCAATCTGTCCCACGGGATGGCGCACGGCTCAAGCTTGTTGTGTCGGGGGCTGGCTGGGCATGCAGTGATCGCCTAGCATTGCCCCCATCCAGCCGCGGACGTGCGTGCCGCAAACAGCCCAAGACAAGGTGCAGAAACCGTGCGCGTGCTGATCGACATCCTGCACCCGGCCCACGTCCACTTCTTTCGCGAGTTCCACGGCGAGATGGCGGCCCGCGGGCACGAGTTGCGTGTACTCTCACGTCACAAGGACGTGGCCACAGAGCTCCTGGACGCCTACGGGATCCAGCACGAAGTAATCTCGTCGCAACGTCCCGGCCGCTGGCGGCTGGCGGCCGAGTTGGCGCAGCGCGTCCGATCAACCAGCCAAGAGATCCGCGCCTTCCGCCCGGATGTCATTGTCGGTCTGATGGGGCCGTCAATCGCGCTCGCGGGGTTCGTCCACAGGACGCGTACGCTGGTGTTCTACGATAACGAGACCACCGACCGGCTCAATCGTGCCGTTGCACGCCTCGCCGATGCCTGGATTTCGCCCCGGGGATTCGAGCACGACTATGGCTCTCGCCACCTGCGCTACGACGGCTATCACGAACTTGCCTACCTGCACCCCGCGCGCTTCACGCCGGATGCAAGCCGCCTGCGCACTCACGGCATCGATCCGACACAGCCCTATTCCCTCATGCGATTCGTCGCCTGGGAGTCGATCCATGATGTGGGCGAGATCGGCTTCGGAGCGGCGGGCAAGCGACGCGCGATCGAGCTTCTCTCCAGACTTGGCCGGGTCTACATCTCGTCTGAGCGCCCTCTGCCGCCCGAGTTTGAACACTACCGCCTTCCTCTCCCGGTCGAGGACGTCCACCACGCACTCGCCTTCGCCACGGTGGTGGTGGGGGAAAGCTCGACCATGGCCTCGGAGGCGGCCTGCCTCGGGACCCATGCGGTGTTCGTCTCCCGCTCGGGGCGCGGGGTCAACACCGAACAGGAGCGCCGCTACGGGCTCGTCCGCACCTTCCATGGGGGGCGTGAGGCCGAGGCTCTGACCTGGATCGAGCACCTCGCCAGCCGCGACCCTCACACCATCCAGCACGAAGCCCGTGAGCGACGCGAGGCAATGCTGGCCGACGTGATCGACGTGACCGGGTTCCTCGTGGACTATGTTGAGACGGGTAGCACGAAGCTTGCGCATGCCCGCGATTTGAAACCACCGAAGTGAACCCGACCTGGGCGAGGCTTGCGCCCTGCCTGAGCCTCCTATAGCGCCATTATCCGGCGTAGCGACGCCACCGACCCCGCCTGCGAATAATGCTCGAGAGCGCGAACCCGCCCGGCACGTCCCATTGCTTGCGCTCTCTCAGGCTGTTCGAGCATCGCTGCTAGCGCCATTGCCATCGCCCCGACGTCTCGCTCCTCAACTAAAATGCCGGTTTCTCCATCCAGCACCGCCTCCGCAATTCCACTGTGGCGCGTTGCCACTACGGGCAGTGAAGATGCCATCGCTTCCAGCACCGAGACCGGCAGCCCCTCCACATCGCCAAACATGGAAGTCACTGAGTGCTGCGCAAAGACACTGGCCTCGCGCATGAGGCTTGCTACGAACTCATGGCTCTGGCGACCATGCAGACGAACCCGCTCGCCAAGGTCATATTTGGCGATCACGCTGCGGCATCGTTGCGCGAGTGGACCGGCTCCAATCACGTCCAGCCGGGCATGAGGAAAGCGGCCGGCGACCCTGCCAAATGCCTCGATCGTAAGATGCGGCGCCTTCTTGGCCACAAGCCTTCCGACAGCGACCACACGTCCGGGAATCGGCCGGCTGGGGGTAAAGCGGTCGGCGTCGATCCCGCACGGCACGACGTTCACCTTCGCTTCGGGGCAGCCGAGCCCGATCAGGATTTCCGCGATGAACTCGGACGGAGCGAATACCCCGGCCGCATCGTCGAACAGTCGCCTGTAACGCCGCTTCCATAATGGAAGCCGCGGCACGACAGACGCGTCGAAACCGTGAAAATGGACGAACAGAGGGACGTCCGCAGCTCGCGCAGATGCGGACAGCAGGGCACCATTCATCCCGTATTCCGCCATCAGCGCGGTCGCGCCGTGAGCGCGCAGGAAAGCGACGGCGCGAGTTCTGTCGGCCGTCGGAAGCTCGGGGGCGAGGTATCGCCGCCAGTCCCGCCGAACTTTCACGAGTCTTCCCACAGGAGAGTCGTCATGTCCTCCGAGGTCGAGCCCCGAAAGCACCGGATACTCGAACAAACCCACGTCCGGCGCGAACTGCGACAACAGGATCGTCTGCCCAGGAGCGATCATGCGGGCGTGATCGCGGATGAACGTCTCGGAGGGCTTGTTGAAGGACGTGGCGGCGAGCGCGAGCACTGCCTGGTTCATTTCTTCCGCCCGGCAAGGCGCCAGTTATAGCGCCACGTTCGGATCGGCCATAAGAGCGCAATTAACGAATTCTCGGCGACAACCGTTATCCAATTTCTCTTTATCTTATCACAATTAAATAAGCCATCACACTTCTGAAAGATCGCGTGTACATACTGATTACGCCGCCAAACGTCCACATACCTAAACTCCTTTAATTTCCATCCGGCCGCCCAAGCTTCAGAAAGCAACTGGTTAGATTCAATTATTTCGTCAATTATTTGAAGTTCTTCTGGGTCGTTGCTTATTATGTATGATTGATATTCCGGGCTTGGATATGTCAGCAACAAATATCCATCGTCCTTCGTTATGTTAAACAAGCTTACCAGCACCTGCGCCCTATTACTTTCTGGGATATGCTCAATCACATCAATAAGTGTAATCAAATTGTAACCAGACGGGTTTTCATTGGCAAGTATCTGACATCCGTTTGAAACATCTACGTGCAAGAAACGCACATTTTCGTTTCTTACAGTGCGCTTTGCATATTCGATATTCGCCAATGAGGCATCAACACCGATAACCGTTACGCCTTTGCGCGAGCTTGCCATCGCCTCGGACACGATACCAATGCCACAACCAAAGTCCGCGACTACATCGCCGTTGGCCACGAGAGATTTGGCGCGCCGCTTCGCCAAGTCCAAGCGGAGGTTTCCAAGAATTCGATATCGCGACATTCGTGTCGCTAAAAATTTGTCATAGTACTCTGCAACCTCGTGCATGCTCTCGTGGTTCCCGATGTCCCTAATCCGACTGGTACTTCCTACACGCCACCGGTGTTAGCGGCTAAGGAATTAGCCCCGTGCGGGCGACGAGGCTCATAGTTAGCAAGATTGAGCAGGATTCAATGGCCCGTCAATGAGAAGTGGCCGGACGCTTAAGCCGGGCTATCATTGCATAATCCTTTGCGTAATGCCTACGGATTAGGCGGCGCGCCTCATCCGAAACTTCGGTGAGATACGGCACGGAAGCATTATAGGGCTGAACGAAGGGCTCTGCGGCTTCTTCCCCAACGATCCCACACATGGATTGGTAGAGCCGGCTGAGTGGGATAGCGTGAGTGTAGCGGATCGGCATCAAGTGATCGCACTGTGGCCAACAGTGCGGATCCGCGTCGCGGCAGGCGAACCGGACGAAGTCCTCAAACGTTGCTGGCTCGGCCCCCATTACCCGCCTGTAACTCGCAAGAATACCGTCCGCGTGGTCGCGCTGGATTATCTTGTTCCGAAAGAGGCTCAAGAGCCTTTCCTCCGGATCACGCCAAACGAAGATCGTCGCGTCATACCGACGCCAAGGTCTGTAGGGATGAGCGCGGGCAATCGTACGGACGTTCGTCGCATAATCGAATCCCAGCGCGCGCTTAAAAGAAGAACATCCATTCTTCCGAATGTAAGCATAGGCAATTCGCGAACCGCCTAACTCGAAAGCAAGATGAAGTCGACCAAGTGTAAATTTGAATCTGTTATCATACGTCACCATATCGCTTCCCGTCGTCGTCATGGTCAAAGCCGCCACCCATTCTTGCCGTTCCGCGACAGGACGGCGTAGGGTACTCCCGTGCAGACGGCTAAAAACGCCATCGCCGTTACCCGCGAAGCCGACGCCGCCAAGAAACCAGCAGCCGGATCGATTCCCGCAATCGGCGCCAGAATGGCGACCACCGCTTCTCGGACGCCAATCCCCGCGGGAACCGCGCCCGACAGGAAACCGGCAACAACCAGGATGGCCGTCTGGCGGTAGTCGACGTCGACCCCCACGGCGCCAAGTGCGATCATCAGGCTTAGCGCATCGACGGCCACCAGCCCCAACCGGAATAGCGTCACCGCCCCTACCATCCGCCATGGCAACTGCGCGCGATGCGCCAGTGCGGCACTGGTGCCAAGAAGCGCCACGCCGAGCGCACCGAAGCCGGCCGCCAACGCGGGTGGCGCCTGTACGGCCAGCCAGGACGCCGAGTAGCAAAACCCCACGCCACCGAAGATCAGCGTGAACAGCACGATCAGCCCGCCGCCGCGTCGGAACGTGACGCCATGCGTCTTCAGCACCCCCATACGCACCGCCATGCTGCCCGGGATCGGCAGCATGTTCGCCGCCCGCGAATAAACGCTGATCATCAGCGCGGGCCAAAAGCCGACTCGGGCGCCGCACATCCGCGCCATCACCTGGAAGTCCAGCGCATTGATCGCGAGCCCCATTGGCAACGTGAGCAGCACGAGCCCCAGGAGCGGCATGAGACGCGCTTGCTCGAGAATATCGGGGCTGGACCTCAGCGACAGCACCAGTCCGCCCACGAAGATTGCTAGGGCTACCGCCAGAGCGATCCGGTTCAGCCGAGCGCGGCGCGCGGACAGCCAGGCGAGAGCCCGGTCGGTGCTCCCGGACCAAGACGACATGTCAACCGCTCCCATCGGCGGCGCTCCGGTCGGATTTCCTCAGGCAGAACGAGAAGTGACCGTTCGGAGAGAGCGCGAGGTAAGCCATCGCCCAGTTTCTCTCGACGCAGAAGTCGCAAACTGCTGGAATCACGCCATACGGCAGCGCCTTGTATGGGTTTCCATTGCAGAAATCGTGACCCGCGATCAAACCATTTGATTTGACGATTCTCTCAGCGATTGAAAGTTCTTTTCTCGTTGTAAAGAAATCATGGTTTGTATCAATATAAACCCAATCAAGTGAACCATTGGGTATTTTTTGCATCGCATCAAGCGACATGCCACGCTCTATTACAATCGTACCGGCTTCAATTTCCCGCGAAAATCGCACTTTTACATGATCCAAGGCGGCACGATAACGCGCCGTCGCCCAAGCATCCACCAAGTACAATCGCTTGGGTTGATTGATGCTCAGTATAGCTTCCGAGAAGCTGCCATCTGCAACTCCAATCTCGGCGGCAATTCCGCCTCTTGGCAATAGCTCAAGCAATTGCTCACGACCGCTTAGAACCCTGCAGTCGGCAAGCAGAAAATCCGGAACCGTTGGCGCATCCGGCATCCTCGGGTACTTTCGTTCAACACGTAGACCCAGAGAGCCAATCAACATGTTCACCAACTGGTGAGCGTAGTAGAGGATTGTCATTGCGCCTGCCTCAAGCCGCCATAAGTCTCGATCTAGGCATCAGAACCCCGTAAACAGCGGCCGGTCGGGAGGCGGCTCGCTGGGGCGGTCGAGACTGTCGCCCCACCGCAGGATCACATTGCCGCCCTCGTTCACAGCACCGATTTGGTGACGGCCCTGCGCAAGCGTCACCGTCTCGCCCGGCGCTCGGCGTTCGCCGTTCACCGTCACGTCCATTTCGCTCTCGATCGTGTAGGTTCCTGCGATCAGGATCTTGAAGGTCTGCACGCCGCCCCGCGGCACAGTCAGCCGCTTTCCGGCGACATAGAGCGGCCCCCAGTGCCGCACAAAATTATTGCGCAGCACCGCGACGTCCTCGGCAAAGAGGCCGAAATGCGCGGGGCCGTACTCGTCCGGGCCAAGATCGTCCAACTCGAGCATCCGCCGGTTGGCGACCAGGAAAACCGGCTGGTCGCGCTCCAGCACCTCGCGGAAAATCGGCGTACCAAGGCGATAATAATTGGTCATGCCCCAGACACTCATGAAGAGGCCCGTTTTTGGATACGCCGCCACCATCGACGCTCGGTCGATGTAAGGCACCGGCTCGGGAAATATGCTGTGCACCGCCTCGAGAAACTCCCGCTGGGCGGACATGTCCTTCGCCTGCGCGCGGACAAAGTTTGCGGTCATCGATACCGCCAGCGCCAGACCCGCGAAGACAGTCACCAAAGGCCTGACACGCTCGGGCACGACCAGCATGGCCGCTCCACACAGCAGAGCCGCCGGCGCCAGCATGAATGGGTAATAGTAGGGAAAACTATTAGTATAAACGAGCAGCGTTCCCAGCATCATCCCACAAGCCATCAACATCGCCCAGCGCTCCCGCTCCGGACCGCGGGACCGGGCAAGGCCCACCAGGCAGGTGAACATCCCGGCTGCGGTCAGCGCCCAGAAGGCCGGGTTCTGTTGTAACGCAAGCCTGAAGAACGCGATCGCGTTGAAGAAGTCGCGCTCGACCAGGGTCTTCGTCGCCGCTCCCTCGACACGGGCCACCGCAGAGGCCGACTCGGTCAGTGCGAGCCGGTGGAGAAGGTAGAACGTCATGAAGGATAGCGCCGCCGTCGCCCCGGTCATCGCGCCACACAGCAGTCGCCTGCGATGGTCGCCGTTCCGCCACAGCGTGATCAGCAGGACAAGAGCGATGGTCGGGACGTAGAGGACCGATTTGATCGTCACCATGCCCGACAATCCGATGAGCGTGCCGGCGGCAATCGCAGCGCGCAGCCTCTTGGGCCAATAGACAATCAGCCACAGCGCCGCCATCAGCATCAAGGTCGCCAACGGGTCGGTTCGGAAGCTGTTGCCATGAAAAAGAGTGAACGAGAAAGCCAGATAGCCCAGCGTCGACAGAAGCGCGGCCTCCATCGGCAGCAGTCGTCGGGCGATCAGGAACAGGAAAAGCGCCGTCCCGAGGCTGAGCGCGAAGACCGCCAGGCGCGCGGCGACGACCTGATCCACTTCGGTCCCATCGACCAGCGTAACCCAGCCGAATGCATGGACATAGATCGACTGAAGCGGCGCGCTCAGGTCGCCCCCAGCATGGAGGTATACCTTCGCGAGGTGAAGGAACTCATCCCAGTTCACCTCGTAGATTGTCGCGAGCTGAAATCGGAAAACGAGCGCCGCCACAATCAGCAGAACGATGATCAGCGACGCAGATGAAAGCCCGCCGAACCTCGTACCTCCGAATTCGAGCAGGCGTGTCAGGCGATGATCATCGCTGCTGAGCTTCGCCGGCTCGGCACTCATACAGATTCCCCTCGCCCGGACCGGCCGCGGGCAGCGCGACCGTCACTGCGAGGCATCCTCGCAACTGGAGGTCAACGGCGCAATGCCCCCGACGCCTCAAAGCACCGCGACGCTGTCCGCGGGCGCCTCGTCGCGCTCGTTCAGCCCGTAGTCACGGATCACGCCGGCCACGCGCAGGCGGTAACCCGCGAAGATGCCCGCGCGTCCCGCCGCCTGGCTGCAGCGGTGATCGGCCTGGTTGCGCCAGCGCGTCACCGCCTCCTCGTCGCGCCAGAAGCTGAGCGACACCAGCTTGCCCGGCTGGGTGATGCTCTCGAAGCGCTCGACGGAGATGAAGCCGTCGATCTGCTCGAGATGCGGACGCAGCCGCGCGGCGTGCTCGAGATAGGCCTCCATCGCCCCCGCTGCGGGCTCGACCTCGAAAATCACGGCGATCATGGCGTCCCTCCCTCGGTGTTCGGATTGCTGCGACATTCCTAGCAGCCGCGCGCCGCGTCGTGGAAGGCCCCGGGCGATCACGTCGGCGTATGCCAGCCGCGACCTCGACACGTCGCGCGCCGGCGGGCGCCCTTCCCGCGCTTCGGCGATTGTCGCGCCATGACGACCGAGATTCTCAATCCGCCCCCGGCATCCCCGCGCGGGCTGGGCGACGAGGGCCGGGGCCTCCTCCTCGTCGGGCTGGCCGCGGTGGTGTGGAGCTTTGGCGGCGCCATCGCCCGCAGCATCGGCGTGGCCGACGACTGGACGGTGGTGTTCTGGCGCGCCCTGTGGGCGGGAGCGTTCCTGCTTGGGTTCATGCTCTGGCGCGACGGCCCGCGCGGGACGCTGCGCCTGGTCGCGGGCATCAGGCTGCCCGGGCTGGGTGTGGCGCTGTGCTTCACCACCGCCTCGACCGCGTTCATCCTGGCGCTCGCGCACACGACGGTGGCCAACATCCTGCTGATGCAGGCGGGCGTGCCCCTGATCGCGGCACTGATCGGCTGGATCCTGTTTCGCGAGCGGGTGGCGGGGCCCACCTGGATCGCGATCGCGGCGGTGATCGCGGGTGTCGGCATCATGGTCTCGGACACGCTGGGCGGACAGGTCTCGCCCATGGGCGACGGGCTCGCGCTCCTGATCTCGGTCGCGCTCGCCTCGGCGACGGTGATCACCCGCCGGCACGCGCATATCCGCATGGTGCCGGCAGTCTTCCTCGGCACGCTGATCTCGGCGGCGGTCGCGGGGTCGCTGGCGGGCGGCTTCGCCGTCGGGGCGCGCGACATGGGCCTGCTGGCGGCCTTTGGCGCGCTCAACCTGGGGCTGGGGCTCGCGCTTTTCGTCACGGGCGCGCGACTTGCGCCGGCGGCGCTGACGGCGCTCGTCGGCACGCTCGAGCCGGTGCTCGGCCCCTTCTGGGTCTGGCTCGTGCATGCCGAGCTGCCCTCGGCCCGCACGGTCGCGGGCGGCTCGGTCATCCTCGCCGCGCTGCTTGCACACATGGCCTGGCAGGCGATGCGGCGGCGCTGAGGCGCGTCAATCCCCGAGCGGATCGAAGGACACGCCGCCGAAGGTCTGCTCGACCGGCTGCAACTCGATGGCACTCACATTGACATGGGCGGGTGCCGAGGCGGCGAAGAGGATCGCCGCTGCCACGTCCTCGGGGGCAAGCTCGCGGATGCGGGTCGTCTTGAGGCGCGCGCGCGTGGCGGGATCCCGAGGGATCGCGGCGTCGTAGAACTCGGTCGCGACGCGGCCCGGCTGGATTTCGGTCACCCGGATGCCGGTTCCCCGCAGTTCGAGTCGCAGGTTGCGCGACAGCTGCCGCACCGCCCCCTTCGAGGCGCCGTAGATCGCCGACTGGTTCGGGTAGAGCCCGGCGACCGAGCCCAGGTTGACCACATGCCCCCTGCCCCGCGCCCGCATGCCCGGCAGGAACACGCGCAGCACCTGCAGCAGCGCCGCGACATTCACGCCGATGGTGCGCGCGATGTCATCCTCGGTCGCGCCGTCGAGCCCGGCGATCCCCGCGCCCAGCCCCGCATTGTTCACCAGCAGGTCGGGCGCGACCTCGCCCGCCAGCCGCTCGAGCGCGCCGGTGTCGGTCACGTCCAGCGCATGTGCGACCGCCCCGGTCTCGGCAGAAAGCGCACGCAGCCGGTCCGCCCGGCGCGCGACCGCATGCACATGCCACCCCGCCTCCGCCAGCGCCCGCACCGTCGCCGCCCCGATCCCAGAGGAAGCACCGGTGACCAGCGCCACCCGTCCCGCCGTCTCGCTCATGTCGCTCTTCCCTCTCTGCCGCGGCGTCGACCCTAGCCTCGGCGCGTCGCCGCGCCAACCGCGGCTCGACCGCATGAAACGGGTGTCCCCGGTCTCGCCCGGTTCCTACCGTCGACGCGACAACGGATCGAAGGAGACGCAACCATGAGACTTGACGGCAAGACCCTGATCGTCACCGGCGCGAGCAGCGGGATCGGCGCGGCCGCCGCCCGGCTGTTCGCGGACGAGGGCGCGCGGCTGGTGCTGGGCGCGCGTCGCGAGAACCTGCTCGACGCAGCCGCCGCGCAGATCACCGCGGCGGGAGGCCAGGCCCGCTGGCTCGCGGGCGACGTCGGCGACGAAGATTATGCGCGCGGCCTCGTCCGGCTGGCCGAGGACGCCTTCGGCGGGCTCGACGGCGCGTTCAACAATGCCGGGATGGTCGGCGATCTCCTCCCCGCGCCCGATCTTGACAGCGCAACCTGGCAGGAGGTGCTCCGCACCAACCTGACCGGCGCCTTCCTTGCCGCCAAGCACCAGATCCCGGCGCTGCGGCGGCGCGGGGGCGGCGCCATCCTGTTCACTTCGTCCTTCGTCGGAACGACGCGCGCCGGGTTGCCCGGCATGGCGGCCTATGCCAGTTCCAAGGCCGGGCTGAGGGGCCTTGTCCAATCTCTCGCTGCCGAGCATGGCCACGAGGGGATCCGGATCAACGCGCTCCTGCCCGGCGGCACGCTGACCGCGATGGCCGGCGACGACCCGGCCGGGCATGACGCGATCGCGGCGCTCCACCCGCTCGGGCGCATGGCCCAGCCGGAGGAAATCGCGCGTGCGGCGCTCTTCCTCCTCTCCGATGACGCCTCGTTCGTCAGCGGCAGCGCCATGCTCGCCGACGGCGCGCTGTCGGCGCGGCTCTGAGATACGGCCTCAGGGCCACTTCGCCACTGGCGGCAGGCTCATCAGCACGGCCTCCGGGTTGTGCCCGGTCTGGAGGCCGAACTGCGTGCCGCGATCGTAGACCAGGTTGAACTCGGCATAGCGCCCCCGCTTGACCAGCTGCCATTCGCGGTCGGCCTCGGTCCAGGGCTCGTGCAGGTGCCTCTCGGTCAGTGGCACGAAGGCCTCGAGAAAGGCGCGGCCCACGTCCTGCGTGAAGGCGAAATCCGCCTCCCAGTCGCCCGTACACAGGTCGTCGTAGAAGATCCCGCCCACGCCGCGCGGCTCGTTCCAGTGGCGGATCATGAAGTAGTCGTCGGCCCAGGCCTTGAAGCGCGGGAAATACCCGGGGTCGTGGCGGTCGCAGGCGGCCTTGAGCACACCGTGGAAGAAGGCCGTGTCCTCCTCGACCTCGACCATCGGGTTGAGGTCCGACCCGCCCCCGAACCACCAGCTTTGCGGGGTCCAGAACATGCGGGTGTTCATGTGCACCGCCGGCGTCTTGGGCGAGCGCATATGCGCCACCAGGCTGATGCCCGAGGCCCAGAACCGCGGGTCCTCGGCCAGGCCGGGGATCGACTTGCGCGCGGTCAGCGAGCGCTGCGCCTGCTCGCCCAGGCGGCCGTGGACGGTCGAGACATTGACGCCCACCTTCTCGAACACCCGCCCGCGCATCACGCTCATCACGCCGCCGCCGCCATCGCCGCCATCGGGCGCGGCGCGCCGGGTTTCCTTGCGTTCGAAGCGGCCGGGCTCCATATCGGCATGAGGCCCTTGGGCGAGTTGGTCCTCCAGACGCTCGAAGGCCGCGCAGATATTGTCGCGCAACTCGGTAAACCACGCGCTCGCTCGCTTTTTGCGGTCGTCGAAATCGTCACTCATTCTTCTCGCCTCCGCGTGTCCGGCCAGTGTTAGGCTCCGCCGCGCATCCCGGGCAAGGCCGAAACGGAAAAGATCCAATGCTGTCGAGACTGATGGACAAGGCCGAGCGGCTGATCGACCCCTATCAGCCCTATGACGAAACGGCGGAGTTCCCCAACCGTCTGCTGCCCTTCGTCTTCCGGATGCTGCGCCCGGCGCGCGGCGTGCTGGCGGTCTCGATGACGCTTGGCCTGATCTTCGCGCTGATCGAGGCGGCGCTCGCGCGGTTTGCCGGGCAGCTGGTCGACATCCTGACCAATGCCGACCCGGCGACGCTGTGGCAGGAGCACGGGAGCACTTTCCTGCTGATGGGCGCGGTCGTGCTGCTGATCCGGCCCGCCGTCCTGATCATCGAAACCATCGTCTCGGGCCAGGGCTACTACGCGCCGATGGGGGCGCTGGTGCGCTGGCGGACGCATCGCAAGATGCTGCGCCAGTCGCTCGGCTTCTTCTCGGACGACTTCGCCGGGCGGATCGCCAACAAGCAGGTCCAGCTGGCGCCGGCGCTCAACGACTCGGTCTACCAGGTCACGTCCGAGCTCTGGTACGCGCTGATCTTCTTGGCGGGCACCACCCTGATCTTCATCGAGACCGACGCGCGCCTGCTGATCCCCCTCGGGATCTGGTTCGCGAGCTTCCTCGCGGCCGCATGCCACTTCATCCCGCGCATCACGCGGCAGGGCAAGCGCGTGGCCGAGGCGCGATCGCGGCTCACGGGGCGCATCGTCGACAGCTATGCCAACATCCAGACGGTCAAGCTCTTCGCCCATGCCGAGCGCGAGGAGGAATACGCCCGCGAGGCGCTCGAGGACTTCCGCTGGACCTTCGCCGGGCAGACGCGGCTCTACACCCGGCTGCAGGTGGCGATGAGCCTGCTCTCGACGCTGCTGATCGGCGGGGTGATCGGCACGGCGGTATACCTGTGGCAGGGCAACGCGGTCTCGGTCGGGCTGATCGCCACGGCCGCGGCGCTGGTGCTCCGGCTCAACGGCATGGTCGACTGGATCATGGGCATGCTGACCATGCTGTTCCAGAACATCGGCACGGTCTACGAGGGGATGGAGACGGTGAGCCAGCCGCTGCGCCTGCGCGACCGGGCCGAGGCCAGGCCGCTGCGCCTGACCCAAGGCGAGGTGCGCTTCGAGGGCGTCGCCCACCACTACGGCCGGCATGGCGGCGGGATCGAGGGCATCGACCTGACCATCCGCGGCGGCGAGCGGGTCGGCCTCGTCGGCCCCTCGGGCGCGGGGAAGTCGACGCTGGTCAACCTGGTCCTGCGCTTCTTCGACCCCGACGAGGGCCGGGTGCTGATCGACGGGCAGGATCTGCGCGACGTGACGCAGGATTCCGTCCGCGCGCAGATCGCCATGGTGACGCAGGACACTTCGCTGCTGCATCGCTCGATTCGCGACAACATCCGCTACGGCCGCCCCGACGCGACGGACGACGAGATCATGGCCGCCGTCGCGCGGGTCCATGCCGACAGCTTCATCCCCGATCTGACCGACCAGCAGGGGCGCCGCGGCCTCGACGCCTTCGTGGGCGAGCGCGGCGTCAAGCTGTCGGGCGGCCAGCGCCAGCGCATCGCCTTCGCCCGCGCGGTCCTGAAGGACGCGCCGATCCTGATCCTCGACGAGGCGACCTCGGCCCTCGATTCCGAAATCGAGGCCGCGATCCAGGACGAGATCGGCGACCTGATGGAGGGCAAGACCGTCATCGCCATCGCCCACCGGCTCTCGACCATCCAGCGCATGGACCGCATCGTGGTGCTCGACCGCGGCCGCGTGGCCGAGGATGGCAGCCATGACGAGCTGCTGGCGGCGAACGGCCTCTACGCCCGCCTCTGGGCTCACCAGTCGGGCGGCTTCATCGACGCGAGCAGCGAATCGGCGGCGGCGGAATGAAGTTCTTCGAGCGGCTCATCGACCCCTTTGCGCGCGCCGACGGCCCGCCGCCGCGGCAGGCGGGCCCCTTCGTGCGCTGGATGCTCAAGGGCACGGGCGGGCCGCTCGGCTGGTTCACGCTGGTCGCCGTGCTCCTGGGCGCGGCCGAGGCGGTGGCGGCGCTGCTGGTCGGCTGGCTGGTCGATCGCGCGGCGCTCGGCACGGCCGCGGACTTCTTCGACGACTACTGGCTCGAGACGGCACTGATCCTGCTCTTCTTCCTCGGCGTGCGGCCCGTGCTGATGAGCCTCTCGAGCGGCTTCGTCAGCCGCGCGCTCGGGCCGGGGCTGTTCCTGCTCGGCACGCAGCGGCTGCATCACCACACGCTCGGCCAGTCGATGGAGTTCTTCAACGACGACTTCGCCGGACGCATCGTGCAGAAGGAGGTGCAGACCGGCCTCGCCCTCTCGGACGCCATGACCGAGAGCATCAACGCAGTGACCTACGGCATCGCCGCGGTGATCGGCTCGGCGCTGGTGCTGATCGGCACGGACTGGCGGCTGTTCGTGCCGCTCGCGGTCTGGGGCGTGTTCTATGCCTGGCTGATCCGGCGATACCTGCCGCGGATCCGCCGCCTCTCGCGCGCCAAGGCGGAGACGCGGGCGGGCATCACCGGCCAGCTGGTCGACAGCGTCTCGCACATGCAGACCGTCAAGCTCTTCGCCCATGCCGAGCGCGAGGCGGCGGCGGCCGAGGCCGCGATGACCCGCCACTGGCAGACCGCGCTGGGCTTCGGGCGCGTCGTCTGGCAGTTCCGCACGCTGCTCGCCATCCTTTCGGGCGTGCTGCCGGCCGCAATGATCGGCATGGCGGTCTGGCTCTGGAGCACGGGCGCGGCGGGACCGGGCGCGATCGCGCTGGCCGGGCTCATCTCGACCCGCCTCAGCCAGATGAGCGGCTGGATCTCGTTCACCGCGATGAGCATCTTCGCCAATGCGGGCGTGGTCGAGGACGGCATGCGCACGCTCGCGCCGCCCCATGCCATCACCGACCGCGACGATGCGGCGGAGCCGGAGACGCTGGCGGGCGAGATCGCCTTCGACGGCGTGAGCTTCGGCTATGGCCGGCCCGAAGGCGGCGGCGTCAGCGGGCTCGATATCCACGTCCGGCCGGGCGAGAAGGTCGCGCTCGTCGGCCCGTCGGGCGCGGGGAAGTCGACGACCATCGCGCTCCTGCTGCGGCTCTACGACGTCGAGGCGGGCCGCATCGCCATCGATGGCATCGACATCCGCGACATCACCCAGAACGGGCTGCGCCGTCACATCGCCACCGTCACGCAGGAGGCGGCGATCTTCAACCGCTCGGCGCTCGACAACATCCTCTACGGCCGGCCCGACGCGGGGCACGAGGCCGCCATCGAGGCAGCCCGGCGCGTGCGCGCGCACGACTTCATCCTCGACCTCGAGGATGGCAAGGGACGGCGCGGCTACCAGGCCCATCTCGGCGAGGACGGCGTCAAGCTCTCGGGCGGACAGCGCCAGCGCATCGCCCTCGCCCGCGCGGTGCTCAAGGACGCGCCCATCCTCGTCTTCGACGAGGCGACCTCGGCCCTCGATTCGGAAGTCGAGGCCGAGATCCAGGCCGCGCTCGAGGTCGTGATGGAGGGCAAGACCGTCATCGCCATCGCCCACCGGCTCTCGACCATCCAGCGGATGGACCGAATCATCGTGCTCGACGGCGGCCGGGTGGTCGAAAGCGGCAGCCACCCCGAACTGCTGGCCGAGGGTGGGCTCTATGCGCGGCTCTGGGCGCGGCAGTCGGGCGGCTTCATCGACGCCTATCCGGGCTCCGAAGCGGCCGAGTAGGCCGCGCCCGGGCGGGCGGCACCCAGGCCGCCCAGCTGGCGCAGCGCCTCGGCCGCCGCGATCGCCGCTGCCATGCCGACGTTGAGCGAACGTGCCGCCGGCCGCATCGGAATCACCAGCCGCGCGTCGGCGGCAGCGTGGATATGCGTGGGTAGCCCTGCGCTCTCGCGTCCCATCACCAGGCAATCGCCTGGACGGAACGCAAAGGCGCCCAGCGGCACCGCGCCCTGCGTCGTCAGCGCGACCAGTCGGCCCGGGGGCCGGGCAGCCAGGAAGGCCGCCCAGGAATCATGGCGCGTCAGTTCTACGAGGTCGGCATAATCCATCGCCTGGCGTCGCCAGGCCCGCGGGCTGAACGGAAAGCCGCAGGGCTCGACCACGTCCACGGGCACGCCGAGGCAGGCGCCAAGCCTCAGGATCGCACCGACATTGGGGGCAATGTCGGGTTCCACCAGCACGATCCGGGGCGGCCGCGGTGGTTCAGGGGGATCATTTGGCAAATTTTGCTCCACAAACGGCCTGCTGCGGCATTCTGCATCGCGATCTTCGCTGGACCGGCCCTCGCAGTCTGGCTAGTTAGAGGCCCATCCTAGCGGGCGCATGCGCGACGCGCATCCGCGCGTGCCCTGCCGACGAGACCAGCCCCGCACGTCGCGGGGCGCGCATGCACCGAAGAAGGAGAGGCAGACGTGTCTCACGCAGAACATCACGAGGAAGGCACCCGGCGCGATTTCCTGTACGTCGCGACCGCCGCGACCGGCGCCGTCGTCGCCGGCGCCGCGGTCTGGCCGCTGATCGATCAGATGAACCCCTCCGCGGACGTGCTCGCGCTCGCCTCGATCGATGTCGATGTCTCGGGGATCGAGGAAGGCACCCAGCTGACCGTGAAATGGCGCGGCAAGCCGGTCTTCATCCGTCACCGGACGGCCGAAGAGATCGAGGAAGCCCGCGGGGTCGCGCTCAGCGAGCTCAAGGACCAGAGCGCCGAGAACGCGAACCGGCCCGGCGCTGACGCCGCGGACGAGAACCGCGCGCTCGACGACGAGGGCAAGTATCTGGTGATGATGGGCGTCTGCACGCATCTCGGCTGCGTCCCGCTTGGTGACGGTGCCGGCGATTTCGGCGGCTGGTTCTGCCCCTGCCACGGCTCGCACTACGACACCTCGGGTCGCATCCGCCGGGGCCCGGCGCCCGAGAACCTGCATATCCCGCAGGCCGCCTTCATCGACGACACGACCATCAAGCTGGGCTGAGGAGGCCACGATGGGACATATTCCTCAGGAGCACTACGAGCCGAAGACCGGCATCGAGAAATGGCTCCACACCCGCCTGCCCGCGGTGGCGTTGGCGATCGATTTCATGAACTTCCCGACGCCCAAGAACCTCAACTGGATGTGGATCTGGGGCGTCGTGCTGACGGTCTGCCTCGTCGTGCAGATTGTCACCGGCATCGTGCTGGCCATGCACTACACGCCGCATGTCGACCTGGCCTTCGCCTCGGTCGAGCACATCATGCGTGACGTGAACGCCGGCTGGCTCCTGCGCTACGTGCACGCGAACGGCGCGTCGATGTTCTTCATCGCCGTCTACGCCCACATCTTCCGCGGCCTCTACTACGGCTCCTACAAGGCGCCGCGCGAGATCACCTGGATCATCGGCATCCTGATCTACCTGGCCATGATGGCGACGGCCTTCATGGGCTACGTGCTGCCCTGGGGCCAGATGTCGTTCTGGGGCGCCACGGTGATCACCAACCTGTTCTCGGCCCTGCCGCTGGTCGGCCAGCCGATCGTGGAGTGGCTTTGGGGCGGCTTCGCCGTCGACAACCCGACGCTGAACCGCTTCTTCTCGCTGCACTACCTGCTGCCCTTCGTGATCGTCGGGCTCGTGGCAGTGCACATCTGGGCCTTCCACACGACCGGCAACAACAACCCGACCGGGGTCGAGGTCCGGCGCAAGGACCTCGCGACCGCCAAGAAGGACACGGTTCCGTTCCACCCCTACTACACGATCAAGGACATGTACGCGCTGGTCGTGTTCCTGATCCTGTTCGCGGTGTTCGTGTTCTTCATGCCGAACTACCTCGGCCACCCGGACAACTACATCGAGGCCGACCCGCTGGTGACGCCCGCGCATATCGTGCCGGAATGGTACTTCCTGCCGTTCTACGCGATCCTTCGCGCCATCACCTTCGACATCCTGTTCATCGACTCGAAGCTGGGCGGCGTGATCGCGATGTTCGGCTCGATCGTGGTCATGGCGCTGGCGCCCTGGCTCGACACCAGCCGGGTGCGCTCGGGCCGCTATCGTCCGCAGTTCAAGTGGTACTTCTGGCTGCTCGTCGCCGACTTCTTCATCCTGATGTGGTGCGGCGGCCAGCCCCCCGAGGGCCTCGTGCCGACGATCTCGCTGATCGGGACGATCTACTGGTTCGCCTACTTCCTCGTGATCCTGCCGCTGCTGGGGATCATCGAGAAGCCGCAGGCCGAGCCGGCCACGATCGAGGAAGCCTTCGAGGCCGAACACCCGCCGGCGGACAAGACCGCCGCGACCCCGGCCGAGTGAGCGACAGGCGAGGAGAATACGAGAATGCTTAAGTCACGCATCATCCCCGCCATGCTCGCGGCCAGCCTCGCCCTTCCGGGCGCGGCGCTCGCGGCCGGCGGCGAGACCCATATCGAGAACGTCGCCTTCTCGTTCGAGGGCCCGTTCGGAACCTACGACCAACACCAGCTGCAGCGCGGCTTCCAGGTGTTCAACGAGGTCTGCGCCGCGTGCCACGGCCTGAAGTACGTGGCGTTCCGCGACCTGACCTCGGCGACCGGCCCCGCCTTCCCCGAGGAGCAGGCGAAGGCGTTTGCCGCGAACTACGAGGTGTTCGACCCCGAGCTTGACGACACGCGCCCTGCGCGGCTGTCGGACAAGTTCCCGCCGAACACCGCCGCCGGCGCGCCCGACCTCAGCCTGATGGCCAAGGCGCGCGCGGGCTTCCACGGCCCCTTCGGCCTCGGCCTCAACCAGCTGTTCAACGGCACCGGCGGGCCCGAGTACATCTACTCGCTGCTCACCGGCTATACTGGCGAAGAGGTCGAGCAGGCGGGCACGGTTCTGTACGAGAACACCGCCTTCCCCGGCGGGCTGATCTCGATGGTCCCGCCGCTGTCGGAGGGTCTCATCGAGTACGAGGCCCACTCGATGGGCGAGGGTGACGGCCATGGCGGCGGCGGCCACTACAGCTCGCCTGAGGCCACGGTCGAGCAGATGTCCAAGGACGTCTCGGCCTTCCTGATGTGGGCGGCCGAGCCGAAGATGGTCGAGCGCAAGGAAGCCGGCCTGCGCAACGTCCTGATGCTGATCGTGCTGGCGGTCCTGCTCTACTACACCAACCGGAAGCTCTGGGCGCCGGTGAAGGGCAAGGACCACTGACCCCAACCAGCGGGTCGCGAGGATCAGGCCCCGCCCGGCACCGGGCGGGGTTTTTCTTTTGCCCGCGATCGGCTATCGCCTGCGCATGGAGGCAACCCCCGCGCGCGGACGGGCGCGACGCGGTGCGGCGGCGCAGCGAGGGCAGGACATGTCGTTCAACACCTACGGCCACATCTTCCGCGTGACCACCTGGGGCGAGAGCCACGGGCCCGCGCTCGGCGCCACGGTCGACGGCTGTCCCCCCGGCATCCCGGTTTCGGCCGGCGACATCCAGCACTGGCTCGACCGGCGCAAGCCGGGAACCAGCCGCTACACGACGCAGCGGCGCGAGCCGGACGAGGTCGAGATCCTGTCCGGCGTCTTCGAGGGGGCCAGCACCGGCCACCCCATCCAGCTGATGATCCGCAACACCGACCAGCGCTCGAAGGACTATTCCGAGATCGCGGCCAAGTTCCGCCCCGGCCACGCCGACCTGACCTACTGGCTGAAATACGGCATCCGCGACTATCGCGGCGGGGGCCGCTCCTCGGCGCGCGAAACGGCGGCGCGGGTCGCCGCCGGCGGCATCGCGCGCGCCGCCCTCGCCCAGCTCGTGCCGGGCCTGACGATCACCGGCTGCATGGTCCAGATGGGCCCCCACCCGGTCAACCGCGCGAACTGGGACTGGGCCGAGATCGAGCGCAACCCCTTCTGGACGCCCGACGCCGCCGCCGCCGCGCACTGGGCGGACTATCTCGACGAGCTGCGCAAGTCGGGCAACTCCGTCGGCGCCGTGGTCGAGGTCGTGGCCAGCGGCGTCCCCGCGGGCCTTGGTGCCCCGGTCTACGCCAAGCTCGACACCGACCTTGCCGCCGCGATGATGTCGATCAACGCGGTCAAGGGCGTCGAGATCGGTGACGGCTTCGCCACTGCTGCCCTGACCGGCGAGGAAAACGCCGACGAGATCGTGATGGGCAATGACGGGCCGCGCTTCCTGTCGAACCATGCCGGCGGGATCCTCGGCGGCATCTCGAGCGGCCAGGACGTCGTCGTGCGCTTCGCGGTCAAGCCGACCTCGTCGATCCTCAAGCCGCGGCGCACCATCGCCATCTCGGGCGAGGAGACCGATATCGTCACCAAGGGCCGCCACGACCCCTGCGTCGGCATCCGCGCCGTGCCGGTGGGCGAGGCGATGATGGCGGCCGTCCTGCTCGATCATCTGCTGCTGCACCGCGCCCATGTCGGCGAGAACCGCGGCCGGATCGGTTGACGTCTTGCCCGCCGCGGCGGCGCGGCTATGCTCGCCCGCGTGGAGGGCTGATGACATGCAGATCGAAAACCGCGCGCTCGTTCTCGACCTCGTGGCCTGGCTCGCCCCCGCGCCGCGCCCCTATGACGAGGTGATGGCCGCCTGGCGAACCTCCTGTCCGCGCCTCACGGTGTGGGAGGACGCGCTCGATCTTGGCCTCGTCGCCCGCCGGCCCGCCGACGGCACGGTCGCGGCGACGGAAGCCGGGCGCGCCCTGCTGCGGGCCGAGGGTCGGTGCGCGTGATCCGCGCCGCGATCTTCGATGTGTTCGGCACCGTGGTCGACTGGCGCGAAGGCGTGGCCGCCTGCGCCCGCGAGGCATTCGCCCTCCGCGGCATCGAGACCGACCCGCATGCCTTCGCCGACGCCTGGCGCGCCGAATACCAGCCCGCGATGCAGCGCATCCGCTCGGGCGAGCGCGGATATGTCCAGCTCGACCAGTTGCACCTCGAGAACCTCGACCGCGTGCTGTCGGCCTTCGGGATCGCCGAGCACTTCGACACGGCGGCGCGCCTCGAACTGAACAGAGCCTGGGAGCAGCTTCCCCCCTGGCCCGACAGCGCCCCCGGGATCGCCGCGATCCGCGCCACCGGGCGCCTGGTCGCGCCCTGTTCGAACGGGTCGATCGCGCTGATGAGCCGGCTCGCGCGCTATGCGGGCATCGAGTGGGACTGCATCCTCGGGGCGGATGTCGCGCGCGCCTACAAGCCCGATCCGCTCGCCTACCGGCGGTCCGTCGCCGCCCTGCGGCTCGACCCCGCCGAGGTTGTGATGGTCGCCGCCCATAATGGCGACCTTGCGGCCGCGCGGGCCGAGGGGCTGGCCACGGCCTTCGTTCCCCGCCCGTCCGAGCAGGGCGAGGGCCAGACGAGCGATCTCGTACCCACCGCCGACTGGGACTTCGTCGCCGACGACATGCGCGCGCTCGCGGCCTGGTTGGCTGGCTGACCGAGCCGCTCGCCCCGCCGCGGCGGAGGCGCCGGTCGGGTCACTCTTCCGGCGATTTCTCCAGCATCCGGCCCAGCCGCCTGCCACCCAGCAGGTGGACGTGGTAGTGCGGCACCTCCTGCACGCCATCGGCGCCCGTGTTGGCGATGAGCCGGTAGCCATTGCCGCCCGCCGCCCCGGCGGCGCCGGTGCTGCGCGCCACCTCGGCCACGGCGCGCATGAAATCCGCAAGCTCGGCATCGCTGGCCGCCGCGCCGAAATGATCGGCGTTCACATAAGGCCCTTTCGGGATGACAAGCACATGCACGGGTGCGCGCGGCGAGATGTCCTTGAAGGCCAGCGAATGCTCGGTCTCGAGGATCTTGGCGCAGGGGATTTCGCCACGAAGGATCCGGGCAAAGACGTTCTGGTCGTCGTAGTCGTAGCTCATCACACTCTCCGAAAGGCCGCTGGCCGCCGCCACGCTTGGGCGGGTGCCGCGACTTTCACCGCCGTGCGACGCGATTGCAAGCTGCAGCCGTCACGCGGTCGGCCGCGCGCGCGTCAGCTCCAGAAACACCTGCTCGAGGCGCGGCTCCTCGGTCTCGATGTCGGTGATCTCGTGCCCCTCGGCCTGCACGGCAGCCACCAGGTCCGGGGCGCGCGCAACGCTGCGGGGATAGCGCAGCGCCAGCAGGTCGGGCGCGCGCAGCTCTGCCGTCACGCCCTCAGGCACCTCCGGAAGGCACCCCGGCTCTCGCGCCAGCCGCAGGAGCAGCGTTTTCGAATCGATGCGGGACAAAAGGCTCGGCGTCTCCTCGCAGGCCACCACCTCGCCGTGGTTGATGATGGCGATGCGGTCGCACATCGCCTCAGCTTCCTCCAGGTAGTGGGTCGTCAGGATCACCGTGGTGCCCGCCGCGTGCAGCTCGCGCACATAGTCCCACATCATCTGCCTGAGCTCGATGTCCACCCCGGCGGTGGGCTCGTCGAGCACCAGCACCGCCGGCTCGTGCACCATCGCCTTCGCGACCAGAAGCCGCCGCCGCATGCCGCCCGACAGCGTGCGCGGATAGGCGCGCGCCTTGTCGGCAAGGCCCACGCGGGTCAGGATCTCCATGCTGCGCCGGCGCGCCTTGGGCACGCCGTAGAGTCCTGCCTGCACCTCGAGCAGGTCGAACGGCGTGAAGAACGGGTCGATGTTGAGCTCCTGCGGCACCACGCCGATCGCAGCGCGCGACTGGCGCGGGTTCACGTCCTGGTCGAAGCCCCAGATGCGCACGCTGCCCGAGGTCTTGGTGACCAGCCCCGCCAGGATGTTGATGAAGGTCGACTTGCCCGCACCGTTCGGGCCCAGCAGCCCGAAGATCGACCCCGTAGGCACGTCGAGGTCGATCCCCTTCAGCGCCGTCTTCGCCGGCTCGCGGCCGGTCGCGGCGTAGGTCTTGACGAGCGAGCGCACCTCGATCGCGTTGAGCGGCATGCGACGATCTCCGGCTGGGCGGACGGCGCCGGGACAGCTTGCCGCCCGGCTCCGGATCGCTATCATGCCGCCGCGGAGCCGGTCAAACAGGCCGCGAGATCAAGGAGCAGGCAGGCGATGACGAACGAGGCCCCCGAGGTCGAGACCGTGGAGACCACCAAGGTGCATTGCGACGGCAAGGAGGGGGCGCTGGGTCATCCGCGCGTCTATCTGACGATCGGGCTCGAAGGCTTCGTCGAATGCCCATACTGCGACAAGCGCTTCGTGCTGGCCGAGGACGCCGCAGCCCACTGACCGCGGCCCGGCGCGCGAGGCGCCCGCCTGTCGCACCACCCGACGACGGGCTTCGCCCGGCAGCAGAGAGGACGCGCATGACCCTCGGCAAGGGCTCCCATGTCTATCTGATCGACGGCTCGGGCTACATCTTCCGCGCCTACCACGCCCTGCCGCCGCTGACCCGCAAGTCGGACGGCCTGCCGGTGGGCGCGGTCGCGGGCTTCTGCGCGATGCTGCACAAGATGCTGATGGGCTTCGGCAACTCGGGGCCCACCCATCTTGCCGTGGTGTTCGACCATTCCTCGAAGAGCTTCCGCAACGACCTCTACGAGGGCTACAAGGCCCAGCGCCCGCCGCCGCCCGAGGACCTGCGCCCCCAGTTCCCCCTCATCCGCGAGGCGACGCGCGCCTTCGGCGTTCCGGCGGTCGAGATGAAGGGCTTCGAGGCCGACGACCTGATCGCCACCTATGCCCGCCAGGCGGTCGAGGCCGGGGCCGAGGTGACCATCGTCTCGTCCGACAAGGACCTGATGCAGCTTGTCGGCCCCGGCGTCACCATGCTCGACCCGATGAAGAACCTGACGATCGGCCCCGACGAGGTGCGCGCCAAGTTCGGCGTCGCGCCCGACCGGGTGATCGACGTGCAGTCGCTGGCCGGCGACTCGGTCGACAACGTGCCCGGCGCGCCCGGCATCGGCGTGAAGACCGCCGCACAGCTGATCGAGGAATACGGTGATCTCGACACGCTGCTCGCCCGCGCCGAGGAGATCAAGCAGCCCAAGCGCCGCGAGACACTGATCGAGAAGGCCGACCAGATCCGCCTCTCGCGCGACCTCGTCACCCTCAAGCAGGACGTGCCGGTCGAGCACGGGCTTGACGAGTTCCCGGTCGAGAAGCCCGAGGCGGAAAAGCTGCTGGGCTTCCTCGCCGAGATGGAGTTCCGCACCCTCTCGAACCGCATCGCCGACGCGCTGGGGGCCGAGCCGCCGGTGATCGAGGCGAAACGCGCGCCCGAGGCCCCGGCCAGCAAGGCCGCCCCCGCCGGTGCCGAGGGGCCCGGCGCCGTGCGCGCGATGCCCAAGCTCGACCCGGACGCCTACACGATCATCCGCAAGGCCGCCGACCTCGCCGCCCTGCTCGACGAGGCGCGGGAGAGCGGGCACCTGTGCATCGACCTCGAGACCACCTCGCTCGACGAGATGGTGGCCGAGATCGCCGGCATCGCCCTCTCGCCCGCCCCCGGCCGCGCAGCCTATGTGCCCGTGGGCCACGTCACGGGCGAGGGCGACCTCCTGGGCGCGGCCGAGCGCGCCCCCGACCAGATGGCGCTCGACGACGCGCTGGCGGCGCTGCGCGAGATCCTCGTCGACGAGGCAATCCTCAAGATCGGCCAGAACCTGAAATACGACCTCAAGGTGCTGCGGCGCCACGGCATCGACGTGCGCCCCTTCGACGACACCATGCTGATGTCCTACGCCCTCGACAGCGGGCTCGGCGGGCATGGCATGGACGAGCTGTCCGAGCGCCATCTCGGCCACCGCCCTGTGCCGATCAAGGAGCTGATCGGCTCGGGCAAGTCGGCCATCACCTTCGACCGCGTGCCGATCGACAAGGCCGCGACCTACGCGGCCGAGGATGCCGACGTCACCATCCGCCTGTGGCACAAGCTGCGCCCGCGGCTGGCGGCCGAGCGGGTCTCGACCGTCTACCACACGCTCGAGCGCCCGCTGGTGCCCGTGCTGGCGGACATGGAGCTTGCCGGCATCCTGGTCGACCGCGACCTGCTCTCGCGCCTCTCGAACGGCTTCGCGCAGAAGATGGCCGGGCTCGAGGACGAGATCCAGAAGCTCGCCGGGCGCAGGTTCAACGTCGGCTCGCCCAAGCAGCTGGGCGAGATCCTGTTCGAGGAGATGGGGCTCGAGGGCGGCGTCAAGGGCAAGGCCGGGGCCTGGGGCACCGGCGCCGACGTGCTCGAGACGCTGGCCGCCCAGGGCCACGACCTGCCCGCCCGCGTGCTCGACTGGCGCGCGCTCAGCAAGCTCAAGTCGACCTATACCGACGCCCTGCCCAACCACATCAATCCCGAGACCGGGCGCGTGCACACCTCGTTCTCGCTGGCCGCGACCTCGACCGGGCGGCTCGCCTCGACCGACCCGAACCTGCAGAACATCCCCGTCCGCACCGAGGAGGGGCGCCAGATCCGCACCGCCTTCGTGGCGGCCGAGGGCAACGTCATCCTCTCGCTCGACTACAGCCAGATCGAGCTGCGGATCTTCGCCCACATGGCCGGGATCGACGCGCTGAAAAAGGCGTTCCGCGACGGGCTCGACATCCACGCCATGACGGCGTCCGAGGTCTTCGGCGTGCCGATCGAGGGCATGGACCCGATGGTCCGCCGCCAGGCCAAGGCGATCAATTTCGGGGTGATCTACGGCATCTCGGCCTTCGGGCTCGCGAACAACCTGCGCATCCCGCAGGCCGAGGCCAAGGCCTTCATCGACGCCTATTTCGAGCGCTTCCCCGGCATCCGCGCCTACATGGACACGACCAAGCAGACGGCGCGCGATCAGGGCTATGTCACCACGCTGTTCGGCCGCAAGATCCACACGCCGGGCATCAAACTCAAGGGCCCCCACCGCGGCTTTGCCGAGCGCGCGGCGATCAACGCCCCCATCCAGGGCACCGCGGCCGACGTGATCCGCCGCGCGATGATCCGCATCCCCGAGGCGTTAACAGATCATAAACTCTCGGGCCGGATGCTCCTGCAGGTCCATGACGAGCTGCTGTTCGAAGTCCCCGGGGACGAGGCCGACAAGACCGCCAAGGTGGTCAAGGCCGTGATGGAGGGGGCCGCGGCCCCCGCGGTCGAGATCTCGGTCCCGCTTGTCGTGGATGCCGGGAAGGGGCAGAGTTGGGCTGAGGCGCATTGAAGCGCAAACTATTCTGAATCAAGTAATGCGCTCGTCGAAGCACGATAAATGTCCGCTTGAGATATCGCCTCGATATCACTTCCAAAATCGTTTTCCAAAAATGGAACTCCAAAACATCTTGAAATTAAATAGAACATTAGGGACCCAACGCTTACCATTTTTGCAACGCTGTCTTCACATCTGTCACTTGCGCTATAAATTTTAACAAACCCGTCCGAAGATGGTGGAGCTGGAAAAGTAACCTCATCATCAAAGCATAAAGGAAATCCATTCACTTCACAATACCTCAAATACTTCTCATCATCTATATACGGTGTGAACCTCCAAGAATTATATACCTTTAACTTAGCAAATAAATCTCCACTCCAATCGTAAAATTCTACAAGATCATTGATTAACTCCGAGATAGACAGCAATACTAGAAATGATTCACCAATATCTATCAAATTAGGTGACGTATACCCCCTATCTCGGAGCAACTTTGCAAACTCCGCATAAATTTTTCTCCCTTTAAATACATCAGCAAAAGCATCAATGCTTGAGAATCTGAAAGATTTTGCGGGAAATATTAAATCCAGTCTAAGTCCATGGTGAACCTTTAAAGTAGTTGTCGTTCTGCTTGGATCATCCCCCCCCCTGTTGCTGCGCTATAAATCCAGATGGAGAAACATAGAATGCATCGAATTTTATAGATGGCATCTTTTTATCTTTTTTTGTTAGCGTCTTCTTAAGATCGGACAAATTCAACTCTCTCCAGTCATTTTTCTCTCTTGATAGATCAGCAATCAACATAAATCTAAAGTAGCACTTCTCTTGCTCCGCATTTGAAAAAACTGGATCACGATCTTGCCATCTTTTGTACCACTCGGACAGCATTTCCTGCCTTTTAAACAGTTCATCAATTAAGTAACGATCATTCAGCGGTCTTGGGTCGCTCAAATCCGAAACGCGTGAAAAGATTACGCCAGACGAATGAATGTGAGGTGCTGTATTACTTCTTGGCACAAAAATTCCAATTATAGATCGATTTTCCCCCAGACCTATAATATTATTTGGACCATCTATCTTAAAAACCTCGAAAAATGGCGAAGGGCTTACATGAAATTTGACCGCCTCTTTAATTGAAGAGATTTTCTTTTCACAGTCTGCATCATCAATTCCCGGAAAACTTTCAGCAACTGGATCTGCGTCAGACCTTTGGCCGATTCCGTAGAAAATCCATCCACCATACGTATTGGCGAATGATGAAACGGATTTTGCAATTGTTTTTGGGTTAGGTATTTCTCTTTTATACTCAATATGCCATCCTTCAGAGACGTCTCTTAAGCATTCCAAATCTTTGGAGTTCAAATCTTTAACGCCCCTCTCAAATGGGCTGTAATGAAGTTCATTAATTTTCATGGCCACCGGAAACCCTTCCGCTCACTCTGTAAAATTCCTGCCGCATTGAATCATCCACGCTTCTGCTATTCAAGGTAGTGATTTTTGTTTTTTAGTATGCTTTACACTGAACTACCCCTTCGGCGCGAGGCATGATCTTGGTCGGCACAGGGGCGACCAAATCGGAGTTTGGTCAACAAATTCACACCACACCCCGCAGTACATTTCAAACGGGAAATCGTTTCTTATCAACACAATACCCACACTTTCACGCGTGAAAGCCCGCGCAGTCCGGCGCCGTCCCTGCCCTCAGCCCTGCCCCTCGGGCGTCTTTTCCGCCTCGGCCTCGGCGGCGCGCAGCTTCTCGACCACGCCGCGCATCAGTTCCCATTGCACCCGCACGGCCGAGAGGTTGCGATAGAAGGCTATGACCAGCCGCCAGGGCTGCTGGATGCGTTGCAGGCCCACGGTCGCGGCGACCACGATGCCGACATCGCTGCGCCCCTCCAGCACCAGCGAGCCGCCCAGCACCAGCACCACCACCATCCCCACCCCGTTCAGCGCGCTCAGCACGAACTTGGTCGACAGCTTCCACAGGAACACCTTGCGGCGGGTCTCGTAGATCCGGTCGAAATCGGCGTGCACCGCCTCGCGCGCCGCCGCCAGGTCGCCATGGGTGACCTCGTTGACCGCGCGGCGCAGGAACAGCACCCGCTCGCGCACCAGCCGGTTGATGCGCGACTGGGTCATCATCACGATCACGGCCTGCGGCAGCACGATCAGCGCCACCACCAGCCCCAGCCGCGGCTGGGTCGCGGCGATGTAGCCGACCACGCTGACCAGGGTGCCGATCTGCAGCACCGGCTCGGCCACCGCATCGCCGACGAACTTGCCCACGGCCTCGGATTCGGCCGAGATCATCGAGGCCAGCGTGCCCGTCCCCACGTCTGTGCGCCCCGTCGCCTTGGGGTTCTCGCAGATCACGTAGCGGATGCGCTTGATCACGCCCTCGCCCACCAGCCCCGAGCGGTAGCCCAGCGCCCATTTCAGCGCGAGGCTGATGACGATGATGCCCCCCATCTCGAGCCCCAGCCGCACCAGCGCCGGGCCGTCGAGATCGCCGTCGAGGCCGTTGATGATCCGCTTCTGGTATTCGAGCGGGACCGCCGCCAGCGCCGCCACCGACAGCGACAGCCCGATCAGCACCAGCTGCGCGCGCCAGGTGACGCGAAAGAGCGTGCGGTAGAACTCGAACACGGGCGCCCTCCCCCGTCAGGCGGCCAGGCCGACGCGGCGGCGGATCGTCTCGTCGCGCAGGCTGACCTCGGTTCCGGCGAACTCGGCGCCCTCGGGCCCGCACAGCCACGCGATGCAGCGCGCCGGCCATTCCGGCGGGATGTGGTCGGACCATTCGAGCCGGCTGACGGGGTTGAGGCCCGACTGCTTGATCGAGCGCTGCATCTGCGTCGCCACGGTGCCAGGCGAGAGGCCCACCACCCGGATCCCGCGCCCGGCGCATTCGAGATGCGCGGCCCGCGTCAGCATGGCCGCGCCCGCCTTGGCCGCGCAGTATGCGCTCCACCCCTCGAGCGGGCTGTGCGCGGCCCCCGACGAGATGTTGACGATGACCGCGCCGCTCTCCATCGCCGGGATCGCGGCCCGCAGCCCGTGGTAGACGCCCTTGAGGTTGACGTCGATGGCCTGCCCCCACTCGGCCGGGTCCGAGGCGACGAGCTGCGCGATCGGCTCGATCATGCCCGCGTTGTTGACCACGATGTCGAGCCCGCCGAACCGCTCGCGCGCCCGCGCGACGGTCGCGGCCACGTCCTCGAAGCGCGCGACGTCGCAGGCCATCGCCTCGGCCCGGTGCCCGGCGGCGGTCAGCTCGGCCGCCAGCGCCCCGGTCTCGCCGGTCGAGCGCGCGGCGAGGATGACGGCGGCGCCCTGCTCGGCCATCAGCCGCGCGGTGGCCGCGCCGATCCCGCGGCTGGCGCCGGTGACGATCGCGACCTTGTCCTTGAGATGGCTCATTCAGCGTTCTCCGTTACCGCGCCGGGCGGGGTTTCCTCGATGTGGTCGGTGCGCGCGGCCAGCATGGCGCGCATGTCGTCGGCGGCGCGCGCAAGCGCCTCCGGGTCGGTGCCGCGCAGGATCAGCGTGGCCCCCGCGGTCAGGCGGAAGAAGGGATAGCAGCCGATCGAGACCTGCGGGTGCGCGGCCGCGACCGTGCCCAGCGGCCCGGCCAGTTCGCCCTCGGGCATCATCACGCGGAAGCTGTGCGACAGGATCGGCGGGCCGCCGGCGAGGCCGGGCAGGATGCCCTCGAGCATCACCGCGAAGATCGCCGGCACGCCCGCCATGACGTGGCAGTTGCCGATGACGAAGCCCGGCGCGTGGCTCAGCGGGTTGTCGATCAGCCGCGCACCATCCGGGATCCGGGCCATGCGCAGCCGCGCCTCGTTGAGCTCGCCGGGTTTGTAGTAGCTCTCGAGGATCGCGCGGGCGTCGTCGCGCACGCCGATCGCGGCGCCGAAGGCCTCGGCCACCGCGTCGGCCGTGATGTCGTCATGGGTGGGCCCGATGCCGCCCGAGGTGAAGAGATAGGTGACGCGCGCCGACAGCTCGCGCACGGCGGCCACGATGGTCTCGCGCACATCGGGCACCACGCGGATCTCGACGAGGCGGATGCCGATCCCGGTCATCTTCTGGGCCAGCAGGTGGGCGTTCGCGTCGCGCGTGCGGCCCGAGAGGATCTCGTCCCCGATCACGAGCATGGCGGCGGTGGGCTGGCTCATCTTTCTCCCTCTTGGCGGCGGCCCGGCCGGGGCTTAGGTTTGCGCCATGCGCTTCGACAGGCCCCTGATCCCCGGCACCCTGGTCCGACGGTATAAACGCTTTCTCGCCGATATCGAGATCGATGGCGAGACGGTCGTCGCCCATTGCGCCAATCCCGGCGCGATGACGGGCCTGGCCGAGCCCGGGATGCGCGTCTGGGTCGAGCCGAACGACGACCCCGCGCGCAAGCTGCGCTATGGCTGGCGGCTGGTCGAGCTGGGTGAGCACTGGGCCGGCATCGACACCGCCGTGCCCAACCGCGTGGTCGGCGAGGCGCTACGCGATGGGCGCGTGGCCGGGCTTGCGGACTACCCTTCCGTGCGGCCCGAGGTGCGCTACGGCACGCGCAGCCGCGTCGATTTCCTGCTGAGCGGCGACGGCCTGCCCGACGCCTATGTCGAGGTGAAGAACGTCCACCTGATGCGCCAGCCGGGCCTTGCCGAGTTTCCCGACGCGGTCACCGCGCGGGGCGCGAAGCACCTGGGCGAGCTGGCCCGCGTGGCGGCCCAGGGCGCCCGCGCGGTAATGCTCTACTGCGTCCAGCGCACAGACTGCACCCGCATGGCGCTGGCGGCGGATATCGACCCCGCCTATGCGGCCGCCTTCGCCGAGGCGCGCGCGGCGGGGGTCGAGGCGATGGCGGTCACCTGCGCCATCTCGCCCGACCAGATCATCCTTGATCGCGCCATCCCGATCGTGGAGTAAGGGGAAAGCAGCAGAAGATGATGGACGAACCGGTGAGAACTCACGGCGCCGAGAAGCGCACCCGCGAGGGCATCCGCCTCTACGACCCGGCGGATTTCGACGGCATGCGCGCCGCTGGAAGGCTGGCGGCGGAATGCCTCGACCTGATCGGCCAGTACATCCAGCCCGGCGTGCGGACCGAGGAGCTGGACGAGATCTGCCACGACTTCATCCTGGCCAACGGCGCGACCCCCGCGCCGCTGGGCTATCGCGGCTTCCCCAAGTCGATCTGCACCTCGATCAACCACGTCGTCTGCCACGGCATCCCGGGGCCCAAGGCGCTGAAGGACGGCGATGTCCTGAACATCGACGTGACCGTGATCCTAGACGGCTGGTACGGCGACAGCTCGCGCATGTACGCGGCCGGCACGCCCAGCCGCAAGGCCGCGCGGCTGATCGAGGTCACCCACGAGTCGCTGATGCTAGGCATCGCCGAGGTCAGGCCCGGCAACCATTTCGGCGATATCGGCGCGGCCATCCAGACCTATGCCGAGAGCGAGCGCTGCTCGGTCGTGCGCGACTTCTGCGGCCACGGGCTGGGGCGGGTGTTCCACGACGCGCCGAACGTTCTGCACTACGGCCGCCGCGGCGAGGGGGCGGAGCTGGCGCCAGGCATGTTCTTCACCATCGAGCCGATGATCAACCTGGGCGCGCCCCAGACCAAGACGCTGGCCGACAACTGGACGGCGGTGACGCGCGACCGCTCGCTCTCGGCCCAGTTCGAGCACTCGATCGGCGTGACCGAGGAAGGCTGCGAGATCTTCACCCTCTCGCCCAAGGGGCTGTTCTTTCCGAAGCTCTGAGACCGGCTTTCACGCGTGAAAACGATATCAACTTATTGATATCATTTAATTTTCACGATACCCGCATCGGTGCGTACGCGCGAAGCTTCGGCCCCCATATCCAGCCCGACAAGCCGATGAGTGCAACGCCAAGGCGCCCGGGACGGGGGCAAGGACCGCGCCGGGCGGGGGGCGATGGCCCGGAACTCCGCCGGTGGCGCGGTTCTGCCGCGCATAGCCACAGAGGCTGCCGCCGTCCGCGAGCCCGAGCGGGTCCGGCTGGGTATAGCGACCGGCCGTGCGGTCGCCGCCCCCGTGCTCTAGCCCTTGCCCGCGCCGCCGATCAGCTTCCAGCACATCGCGCCGCCCGCGGCGCCCAGCAGCGGGGCAACCCAGAACAGCCAAAGCTGCGCGAGAGCGGGCCCGTCGGCAAAAAGCGCGACACCGGTCGAGCGCGCCGGGTTGACCGAGGTGTTCGTCACCGGGATCGAGACGAGGTGAATGAGCGTCAGCCCCAGGCCGATGGCGATCGGGGCGAACCCCGCGGGTACCGAGGGGCTGGTCGCGCCAATGATGATGATCAGGAAGAACGCGGTCATCACGATCTCGGTGACCAGGGCCGAGAACAGGCCGTAGCCGCCCGGCGAGGCCTCGCCGTAGCCGTTCGACGCGAAGCCGCCCACGCCCTCGAACCCGGCCTGGCCGGAGACGATCACGTACAGCACCACCGCCGCAGCGATCGCGCCCGCGACCTGCGCCGCCCAGTAGGAGGCGAGCGATTTCATCTCGAAGCGGCCTGCGATCGCGAGCCCCAGCGTGACCGCGGGGTTGAAATGCCCGCCCGAGATCCCGCCGACCGCATAGGCCATCGTCAGGACGGTGAGGCCGAAGGCGAAGGACACGCCCAGGAGGCCGATCCCCACCTCGGGGAACGCGGCGGCGAGGACGGCGCTGCCGCAGCCCCCCAACACGAGCCAGAAGGTGCCGAAGAACTCGGCGGCGAGCTTGTTTCCCATGGTTTCCCCCGGAGAAATGACACGATTCGAAAATGCCTGCGGCCGCAATGCTGCCACAATTCACCGGGCCGGAAAACGAATGTGTGAGGCGCGGCGCCCCCTACCCCGCCGCCGCCTCCGGGTCCTCGACCGCCACCACCGACACGGTGTCGCCGGGCTGGATCAGGCCGGGGAAATGCCGCGCCGCCAGCACGCCGTCGAGCCCCGCAAGACAGGGCTCGGGCGCGGCGCCCGAGCGGTCGGTGGGCCAGATGCGGGCGATGGTCTGGCCGCGGCGCACCGGCTGGCCCAGATCGACCAGCATCTCCAAGAGCCCCGCCTCGCGCGCGAAGGTGAAGCAGTCGAGCGATGGCATGTCGAGGAAGCGCGAGGGCCCCACCTCGGGCGGCTCGTCGAGGATGCCGGCGTGGATCAGCACGTTCCTGAGCCCCTTGCGGGCGACGCCGACGCTCTCGGCCGTGGCGGTGCCGCCGCCGCGCAGTTCGGTGGTCACGAAGGTCTTGCCGAGCGACTCGACGGCGGTGTCGAGCATGCCGACATTGTCGATCTCGAGCATCTTCACCGTGTAGGGCGCGTTGAAGGCCCGCGCCGCCGCGGCGCAGCGCGCGTCGTGGCCGGGGTCGCCCAGCACGTGGCTGGCGGCGAAGGGCAGGAAGTCGAGCGTCTTCCCGCCCGAGTGGAAGTCGAGCACGATGTCGGCGGGCGAGACCAGCGCGCGGAAGACGTAATCGGCGATCTGGCGGGTGATCGACTGGTCGGGTCCGCCGGGAAAGCAGCGGTTCATGTTCACGCCGTCGATGGGCGAGACCCGGGTTCCGGCGCGGAAGGCCGGGTGGTTCATGAAGGGCAGCAGGATCACCCGGCCCGCGACCTCGGAAGGCGCGAGGCTGTGCGCGAGGTCGAGGATGGCGAGCGGCCCCTCGTACTCGTCGCCGTGATTGGCGCCGGTGATCAGCGCCGTCGGACCGGGCCGGTCGCCCGCGATCACGCTGACCGGGATCATCAGGTTGCCCCAGGCGCTGTCGTTGCGGCTCCACGGCAGTCGCAGATGGCCGTGCCGCGCGCCCGGCGCCTGGAGGTCGATGGTCGGGCTGACCGGGCTGGGCGGGATCAGGCCGGGGATCGCCCCGTGGGTGGACTCGGACATCGGCTCAGTCCTTGACGAACAGCTTGCGCGGCACCGAGGCGAGGCATTCGGGCCCGGTCTCGCCGATCACGATGCTCTCGGTGATCTCGAGGCCCCAGTCCTGCATCCAGAGGCCGGTCATGAAGTGGAAGGTCATGCCGGATTCGAGCACGGTGCGGTCGCCGGGGCGCAGGCTCATGGTGCGCTCGCCCCAGTCCGGCGGGTAGGAGACGCCGATCGGGTAGCCGGTGCGGTTGTCCTTGACGATGCCGTGGCGCGCGAGCACGGCGAAGAAGGCGTTGGCGATGTCCTCGCAGGTGTTGCCGGCGCGGGCCTTCTCGAGCCCGGCCTCCATGCCCTCGAGCACCGCGGCCTCGGCGTCGATGAAGGTCTGGGTTGGCTTGCCGAGGAAGATGGTGCGCGACAGCGGGCAGTGATAGCGCCGCGAGCAGCCGGCGATCTCGAAGAAGGTGGCCTCGCCCGCGCGCATCGGCCGGTCGTCCCAGGTCAGGTGCGGCGCCGAGGCGTCGACCCCCGAGGGCAGCAGCGGCACGATCGCGGGGTAGTCGCCCCCCACCCCGCCGGCGCCGCGGATGCCGGCGTCGTAGATCTCGGCCACCAGATCGCATTTGCGCATGCCGACCTGGGCCTTCTCGACGATGCGGGCATGCATCGCCTCGACGATCCGCGCCGCCTCGCGCATGTAGCCAAGCTCGGCCGGCGACTTGACCGCGCGCTGCCAGTTGACGAGCGCGGTGGCGTCCGAGAAGCGCGCGTCGGGAAGCCCTCGGGTAAGCGCGGCGAAGGCGGCGGCCGAGAAGTAGTAGTTGTCCATCTCGACGCCGATGCGCCGCGCGCCCCAGCCCCTGTCGCGGATCAGCGCCGAGAGATGGTCCATCGGGTGACGCTCGGTCGACATCACGTAGTGGTCGGGATAGCCGATCAGCCGCTCCTCTGGCATCCAGCAGGTGAGCTTGGCGCCGTTCGCGTCCTGGCCGCGGCCCCACCAGACCGGCGCGTCGTCGAGGCTCACGATCACGCCCTGGTGGACGTAGAACGACCAGCCGTCATAGCCGGTGAGCCAGTTCATGTTCGAGGGGTCGGTGACGAACAGCAGGTCGATCCCGGCCTTCTCCATCGCGGCGCGGGTCTTGGTGAGACGGGCGTCGAATTCGTCATGGGTGAAGCGGAGCGTGGCGCTCATGGGCGGGATCCTTGTGCGAGTGGCAGGCGATGGGTCACGGCTCAGGCGTCGAAGTCGGTGCCCGCGCCCGAGCCGGCGAGGCGCGACATGGCGTAGGTGGCGATGGCGGTGTCCTGCACCCCGGTGCCGGTCAGATCGCAGACGGTGATCTGACCGGGCGCCGTGCGGCCGGGGATCTGGCCGGTGACGATCCGGCCAAGCTCGGCAAAGCCCGCGTCGTCGGCGACCGTCCCCGAGGCGAGCGCGTGGTGCAGCTCGCCCAGCCGGCGGGTCTGGGCGAGGCTGTCTGCGACGTAGAGATCGGCCCGGGCGATGGCGGCGGGATCGAGCTCGTTCTTGTGCTCGGCATCCGAGCCCATCGCCGTGACGTGCTGGCCGGGGCGCAGCCATCCGGCCTGCACCAGAGGCGTGGTCGAGGGCGTCGTCGTCACCACGATGTCAGCGGCGGCGACCGCGGCCTCGGGGTCAGCGGCGGCACTCACCTCGATGCCAAGGCGCGCGGCAAGCTCGGCTGCCCTGGCCCGCGCCTTGGCGCCGTCGCGCGCCCAGATGCGGGCCCGGGCGATGGGCCGCACCAGGGTGAGCGCCTCGAGCTGGAGCGCGGCCTGGATCCCGGCGCCGACGATGCAGGCGACGGCCGCGTCCTCGCGCGCGAGGTGGCGCGCGGCGACCGCCCCCGCCGCGGCGGTGCGCACGTCCGTGAGGTAGCCGTTGTCGAGCAGCACCGCCTCGAGCAGGCCCGTTCGCGCGCTGAACAGCGTCATCAGCCCGTTCACGCTGGGCAGGCCCAGCTTGGGGTTGTCGAAGAAGCCGGGGCTGATCTTGATGGCGAAGCTGGGTACGCCGGGCATGTAGGCGGTCTTGACGTCGACCTCGCCGTTCGCCGCCGGGATGTCGAGGCGCAGGATCGGCGGCATGACCACGCCACCCTGGGCGAGGGCGCCGAAGGCCTGCTCGACGCAATCGACAGCTTCGCGGTCGAGGCGGACCGCGGCGCGCAAATCGGCTTCGGTCGCAATGCGGATGCGCGGCATGGTCAGCCCTCCCAAGGCGTGTCGGAACAGATGACCCGGCGGTGCAGGCCGAGGTCAATGTTCCTGCCGGACAAGAGCGCGACGGTCGGCCCGCGCGGCGCGGCCTTGCCGGCCAGCAGCGCCGCGATGCCGACCGCGGCGCCACCCTCGATCACCTCGCCCTCGGCGGCGTAGGCCCATCGGATGCCCTCGGCGATCTCGGCCTCGTCGAGCAGCACCACCTCGTCGACCAGGTCGCGGACCATGGCGAAGGTGACGCGGTTGTCGAGCCCGACCCCACCGCCGAGGCTGTCGGCCAGCGTTTCCTCCTCGCGCACCTCGACCGGGTGGCCTGCGGCGAGGCTCGCGGCCATCGCCGCGCCCCGGGTCATCGAGACGCCGACCACGCGCGCCCGCGGCCGGGCGGTCTTGACCGCGAGGGCCACGCCCGCGATCAGCCCGCCGCCCGAGAGCGGAACCAGGACGGTGCCCACATCGGGCAGGTCCTCGACGATCTCGAGCCCGCAGGTGCCCTGCCCCGCCACCACGTCCGCATGGTCGAAGGGAGGGATGAGCGTCATCCCTTCCTCGGCGACGAGGCGCTCGGCCTCGATCATCGCCTCGTCCTGACTCTCGCCGATGACGCGGGCCTCGGCGCCCATGGCCTCGACGCCCGCAACCTTGTTGGCGGGGGCGAGGCGCGAGAGGCAGATCACCGCGGGTACACCCGCCGCGCGGGCGGCATGGGCAAGGGCGCGGCCGTGATTGCCGGTGGATGCGGTGGTGACCCCGGCGCGGCGGCGCGCCTCGGGGAGCGCGAGCAGCGCGTTGGCCGCGCCCCGCAGCTTGAAGGCGCCCGTGACCTGGCGGTGTTCAAGCTTGAGATGGATCTCCCCTCCCAGCCGCGACGAGAGCGCGGCTGACCGTTCGAGCGGCGTGCGCCTGACATGCGCCGCGATGCGGCGCCGGGCGGCGAGGATGTCGGCAAAATCGGGCGCGGTCATCCGGGCCTCCGCCGGGTGCGAGACGCCGCTCCCGCCACGCGGGCGGGGGTGGCGCAGATGCCGAGTAGTCGAGCCCGCATCGCCGCCATGCTCCTGACGATTCCACACCGTCACTATGCGATCCGGGCAAGATTCGCTGCAATCGGGATCAAATAGCGGGATTTTCCATTCTCGGGCCGCAGACGAGAATTTCATCCCGTATTTCCCGGAAAAACAGAAAACCTCTCGCTTCACCGCAAACCATCGCTCCGCAATGCTTCATGACAGCAAGAAAAGACCCCGCCGGGCGGCGAAATGCTGCCCGCTGGTGAGGGTTGCGCTCGTGACGACAGGGAGACATCCAATGACCAGACTGACCCGTGCATTGATGTGCGGCGCGGCGATCGCGGCGCTGAGTGCCAGTTCCGCGCTGGCCGCGGAGTGGAAGTTCGCCCTCGAGGAGGCCATCCACGAGGTGCAGGGCGTCTACGCCACGAAGTTCAAGGAACATGTCGAGGCGAATTCCGACCATACCATCGCGATCTTCCCCTTCGGCACGCTGGGCGAGTCGGCCGACATCACCGAGCTGACGCAGCTGGGCGCGGTGCAGTTCGCCAATGCCTCGCCGGGCTTCATGGGGTCCGAGATCCCCGAGCTCAACATCTTCCTGATGCCATACGTCCTGCCCGAGAACCCGGCGGTGCTGGCCGATTTCTACAAGACCTCGCCCACCATCAACGAGACGCTGGCCGGCAAGTATCCCGACCAGGGCCTCGAGCTGGTGGACATGTACCCCGAGGGCGAGGTGGTAATGACCACCAAGGAGCCCGTGACGAGCCCCGCCGATCTCGACGGCGTGAAGTTCCGGGTGATGACCTCGCCACTGCTGGTCGAGACCTACAACGCCTTCGGCGCGACGGCGACGCCGCTGCCCTGGGGCGAGGTGTTCGGCGCGCTGCAGCTGGGCATGATCCAGGGGCAGGAGAACCCGATGTTCTTCGTCGAGTCGACCAAGATGTACGAGGTCACCGACCACATCACCTATGCCGGTCACAATACCTTCACGACCGCGGTGATCGCGAACAAGGCCTTCATGGACGGCCTGTCCGACGAGGATCGTGCCGTGGTGCAGGCCGCAGCCGACGCGGCCTATGACTACATCATCGACTACCAGCAGGGCCTGACCGAGAGCGCCGAGGCCAAGATCCTCGAGGCCAAGCCGGAGATGACCGTCACGGTCCTAACCGACGAGCAGCGCGCGCCGTTCCGTGCGGCGGCAGACCGGGTTCGCCAGAAATACGTCGAGATGGTCGGCGACAGCGGCAAGGCCGTGCTCGAGGGCTTCGAGGCAGACATCGCCGCCTCGAAGGAGCGTGCAGGCGAGAGCTGATTGGGCAGTGAGCGTGCGGCGGGCCGGAACGTCCGCCGCGCGTCTTCTCCGGCGGCGTGCGCGGAGGCGCGCCCCTTCCAGCCCCTTCATTCCCGGAGTCGCGCATGGCTGAGAACGGATCGCAGGACCACACGGCCATCCCGGCGCAGGGCTGGCTGAGGCCGCTCGCCGCCCTCGACGGGCTGATCGCGCGGCTCGAGGCCGCGGTGCTGGCCGCGGGCGTTATCCTGATGGCCGTGCTGTCGGTCGCCAACGTGATCGGCCGCTTCGTCTTTGGCCAGAGCATCTTCTTCGCCGAGGAACTCAACCAGTTCCTGGTCGTGCTGATCACCTTCTTCGGCATCGGCTATGCCGCGCGGCAGGGCCGGCACATCCGCATGACGGCGTTCTACGACGCCATGCCCGACCGCGCCCGCAAATGGCTGATGGTGGTGATCGCGCTGATCACCGCCGCGGCGATGTTCGTGCTGGCCTGGTACGCGCTGGCCTATGTCCAGAGCGTCCTCGACACCGGGCGCGTCGCCCCCGCCCTGCGCGTGCCCGTCTGGGTCACGCTGGTCTGGGCGCCGGTCGGCTTCGTGGTCACGGGGATCCAGTACGTCATGACCGCCGTGGTGAACCTGACCCGTCCCGAGGTCTATGTCAGCAGTTCGGTCATCGACAGCTATGACGACAGCCCGACCGAGGTCTGAGCCCGCAGGAGGAGCCCGTCCATGACCGCGACAATGCTGGGCGTGATGATCGTCCTTCTTCTGCTGGGCTTTCCGATGATGGTGCCGCTGATCGCGGGCTCCTTCGTCGCCTTCTTCGTCTACATGCCGATTCCGCCCGAGATCATGGTGCAGCAGATGATCGCGGGTATCCGCCCTTCGGCGCTGGTCGCGGTGCCGATGTTCATCCTGGCCGCCGACATCATCACCAAGGGCCATTCCGCCGACCGGCTGATCGACCTGGTGATGCGCTTCGTCGGCCATCTGCGCGGCGGGCTGGGCGTCACCGCGGCCACCAGCTGCGCGCTGTTCGGCGCAGTCTCGGGCTCGACGCAGGCGACCGTGGTCGCGATCGGCAGCCCGCTGCGCCCGCGCATGCTGGAGGCGGGCTACAAGGACAGCTTCACACTGGCTCTGATCGTCAATGCCTCGGACATCGCGATGCTGATCCCGCCCTCGATCGCGATGATCATCTACGGGGTGATCTCGGGCACCTCGATCTCGGAACTGTTCATCGCGGGCGTGGGGCCGGGCCTGCTGATCCTGGTGCTGTTCTCGGTCTATTGCGTGATCTACGCCAAGCGCCACGACATCCCGGTGCTCGAGCGCGCGAGCTGGGCCGAGCGGATCGACGCGGTCAAGGGCGCGCTGTGGCCGCTGGGCTTCCCGGTCATCGTGGTGGGCGGCATCTATGGCGGCATCTTCAGTCCGACCGAGGCCGCGTCGGTCTGCGTGGTCTATGCCGTGATCCTAGAATTCGTGATCTTCCGCTCGCTGAAGCTGGCCGAGCTGGTCGAGATCGCCAAGTCGACGGGGTTGATCACCGCGGTGGTGTTCATCCTTGTCGCCGCCGGTGCCGCCTTCAGCTGGGCGATCTCGTTCAACCAGATCCCGCAGCAGATCCTGGGCGCGCTGGGGCTGGCTGACGCGGGGCCGGTCATGGTGCTGGTCGCGATCTCGGTCGCCTTCTTCATCGGCTGCATGTTCGTCGACCCGATCGTCGTCATCCTGGTGCTGACGCCGATCTTCGCCCCGCTGGTTTCGGGCGCGGGGATCGACCCGGTGCTGGTGGGCGTGATCATCACGCTGCAGGTGGCGATCGGCTCGGCCACGCCGCCTTTCGGATGCGACATCTTCACGGCCATCGCGGTGTTCCGCCGGCCCTATGTCGACGTGGTGCGCGGCACGCCGCCCTTCGTCGCCATGCTGGTGGGCGTGAGTGCTGCGCTGATCTTCTTCCCACAGATCGCGCTGTTCCTGCGTGACCTGGCGTTCCGCTGAGGAGGCTTACCGATGTTCGAGCGGATCCTCGTGCCAATCGACGGGTCGGAGCAGTCGTTCCGCGCGATCGACACGGCGGCCGGGCTGGCGCGCAAGTTCGACGGCGCGCTGACCCTGGTCTGCGTCTACCGGCATCACAGCCCGCTGGAGGCCTCGCTGTCGATGGTCCGAGCAAGGCCCGCCGAGACGCCCGACAGCGCGCTGAAGGACCACGCCGCCGAGGTGCTTCGGGCGGGCAAGTCGCGCGCCGCCGAGGCCGGGGCGGAACGGATCGAGGCCTTCGCCCAGCGCGGCCAGCCGGCTCGGGAGATCGTGGCCTTCGCCGAGCGCATCGAGGCCGACGCCATCGTCATGGGCTCGCGCGGGCTGGGCGATGTCGAGGGGTTCCTGCTCGGCTCGGTCTCGCACAAGGTCGGCAGCCTGTCGCCGGTGACATGCGTGCTGGTGAAGTGAGCCCGCGCCCGGCGCGCCCGCGCATCCCGCTTGGAGCCGCGGGGAGAGTTGCGCTAGGGTCGTCGGAACCTCGCGCGGACGGACGCGGCCGGGCGCCGCAACCGGTCCATGCGAATGGTGCGGCGAAGGGCGACCGGTGCATGTCAGGGCGGACGATCAAGCTGGACGACCGGGATCTGAAGATCCTCGCGATCCTGCAGCGCGAGGGACGCATCACCAAGTCGGAACTGGCCCGCCGGGTCAACCTGTCGGCGACACCCTGTTGGGCGCGGCTGCAGCGGCTTGAGGAAGCCGGCGTGATCCAGGGCTATGGCGCGCGTATCGCCTTCGACTTCTTCGCCCCGCGCACTTATGCCTTCGTCACCTTCGAGCTCGAGAGCCATCGCAGCGACGACTTCGACCGCTTCGAGGCGCTGATCGCGACCATCCCCGAGATCTTCGAGTGCTTTGCCGTCGGCGGCGGCATCGACTACGTGATCAAGGTCGCGGCGCCCGACGTCGAGGCCTACCAGCACCTGCTGGACGGCATCCTGCACGCCGATGCGGGCGTGAAACGGTATTATACCTACTTCGTGACCAAGGACGTGAAGCACACGCCGCCCCCGCTGGAACTGGGCGAGGGGATCGACGCGTAGTGAATTCTTCCAAGGCCCCGGCAACTTGCGGAGCCTTCTTTTGCGCGCCGCGCCAAGATCAGAGCCACCTTCCGCCGCGCGGCCGCTAGAGTCCGGCCGACTGCGCATGGCGCGCAGGGACATCCCTTTCACGGAGGCGGAGATGGGCGAGAGGCTCGGGCTGAAGGACGGCGCGCTGTTTCGGGAGCAGGCGTTCTCGGGCGGGGCCTGGATCGACGCCGCAAACGGCGCGCGCATCCCCGTGCACGACCCGTTCGACGGCGCGCTGGTCGGCCATGTGCCCGCACTGTCCGAGGCTGAGAGCGCCGCGGCGGCCGAGGCGGCACACTCAGCCTGGCCGGCATGGGCCGCGATGCTGCCGCAGGAGCGCGCGGCGCTGCTTCGCCGCTGGTTCGAGCTGATCGTGGCGAGCCGCGAGGACCTGGCGCGGATCATGACCGCCGAGCAGGGAAAGCCTCTGTCGGAGGCCCGGGGCGAGATCGACTATGCCGCCGCCTTCGTCGAGTTCTACGCCGAGGAGGCCAAGCGCCCGAACATCGAGAGCGTGACCTCGCATCTGCCCGATGCCGAGGTCGAGCTGTGGCGCGAGCCCGTGGGCGTGGCCGCGCTGGTGACGCCGTGGAACTTCCCCTGCGCGATGATCACCCGCAAGGCCGCGGCGGCCTTGGCTGCCGGCTGCCCGGTGGTGGTGCACCCCTCGTCCGAGACCCCGTTCTCGGCGCTGGCGCTGGCGGTGCTGGCCGAGCGCGCCGGCATGCCCGCGGGCGTCTTCGGCGTGCTGACCGGCGCACCGGCAACGGTGGTCGGCCCCTGGACGCGCGAGCCGCGGGTGAGAGCGCTGAGCTTCACCGGCTCGACCGAGATCGGGCGGCTGCTCTATGGCCAATGCGCCGACACGATCAAGCGGCTCACGATGGAGTTGGGCGGGCATGCGCCGTTCCTGGTTTTCGCCGATGCCGATCTCGACCAGGCGGTCGAAGAAGCGATCAAGGCAAAGTTCGCGACCTCGGGGCAGGACTGCCTGGCTGCGAACCGGATCATGGTCGAGCGGCCGGTCTACAACGCCTTCTGCACGCGGTTCGCCGAGGCGACGGCGCGGCTCTCGGTCGGGCGGGGCGTCGACGATCCCGATATCGGCCCCCTGATGAACGAGCGCGCGCTGGCCAAGCAGCGCGCCCATGTCGACGACGCGGTCGCGCACGGCGCACGGGTGCTGACCGGCGGCGCTGGGCATCCGGCGGGGCCGCTTTGCTTCGCACCCACGGTGCTGGCCGATGTCCCCGCCGACGCGCTGATCTGGCGCGAGGAGACCTTCGGCCCCGTCGCCGCCATCGCGCCCTTCGATGCCGAGGACGAGGCGGTGACCCGCGCCAACGAGGGCGAGTACGGCCTCGTGGCTTACCTGCACACCCAGGACCCGCGGCGGATCTACCGCGTGAGCCGGGCGCTGCGCTTCGGCATGGTCGCGGTCAACCGCACCAAGGTCACCGGCGCGCCGATCCCCTTCGGCGGCTACAAGCAGTCCGGGCTGGGCCGCGAGGGCTCGCGCCTTGGGCTGGAGGCATTCACCGAAGTCAAATACGTCTGCCGCGACTGGGCTTGACCCCGGGCAGGACGCCGAGCCCGAACGGGCGGAACAGGAGCACGACATGCTGACGAACGACACGCTTGCCAAGTGGGACCGCGAGACCTTCTTTCACCCCTCGACGCACCTGGCGCAGCACGCCCGCGGCGAGGCCCCCTCGCGCATCGTCACCGGGGGCGAGGGCTGCTACATCACCGACCGCGACGGCACGAAGCTGCTGGACGCCTTCGCCGGGCTCTATTGCGTGAACGTGGGCTACGGGCGCCGCGAGATCGCCGAGGCGATCGCCGCGCAGGCGCGCGAGCTGAGCTACTACCACGCCTATGTCGGCCACGGCACCGAGGCCTCGATCACGCTGGCCAAGATGATCCTCGACCGCGCGCCGGCGCATATGAGCAAGGTCTATTTCGGCCTGGGCGGGTCCGACGCGAACGAGACCAACGTCAAGCTGGTCTGGTACATGAACAACATTCTCGGCCGCCCCGAGAAGAAGAAGATCATCTCGCGCTGGCGCGGCTATCACGGCTCGGGGCTGGTGACGGGCTCGCTGACCGGGCTCGAGCTGTTCCACAAGAAGTTCGACCTGCCGCTGCCGCAGGTGAAGCATACCGAGGCGCCCTACTACTTCCGGCGCGCCGACCCGGCGATGACCGAGGCCGAGTTCTCGGCGCATTGCGCGGCCCGGCTCGAGGAGATGATCCTCGCCGAGGGGCCCGAGACGGTCGCGGCCTTCATCGGCGAGCCGGCCCTGGGGACGGGCGGCCTGGTGCCGCCGCCCGCCGGCTACTGGGCGGCGATCGAGGCCGTGCTGGCGAAGTACGACGTGATGCTGATCGCCGACGAGGTGGTGACCGGCTTCGGGCGGCTGGGCGACATGTGGGGCTCGGAGTTCTACGGCATGAAGCCCGACATCATCACCATCGCCAAGGGGCTGACCTCGGCCTATGCGCCGCTGTCGGGCTCGATCGTTTCCGAGCGCGTGTGGAAGGTGCTGGAGCAGGGCACCGACGAGTTCGGCGCGATCGGCCATGGCTGGACCTATTCGGCGCATCCCATCGGCGCCGCGGCGGGCGTGGCCAACCTCAAGCTGATCGACGACCTGGACCTGATCGGCAACCTGCGCCGCGTCGCGCCGGTGCTGCAGGCCGGCCTGCGCGAGGCGCTGGGCGGGCACGCCCATGTCGGCGACATCCGCGGCGAGGGCCTCTTGCAGGCCATCGAGTTCGTCGAGGATCGCGAAGCGCGCACCTTCTTCGACCCCGCGCGCAAGGTCGGCCCGCAGGTCGCCGCCGCCATGCTGCGCCGGGGCGTCATCGCACGCGCCATGCCGCAGGGCGACATCATCGGCTTCGCGCCCCCGTTCTCCCTGACCGAGGACGAGGCGGGCCGCATCGTCGAGGCGACCGCGGGCGCCGTTCGCGACGTGCTGGGCTGAGGCGGGCGCCGCATCGACGGGGCGGCGCCGGCCGCCCCTGGCTCCGGTTCGCAGAGCGGATTTCCCCGACCGCCGCGGCAGCTCTTGACAGGCGCCGCGGCGGTCGTAGTTTGGCGCCATGGGGACCGCGATCTCCCCACGAGGCGCAAGGCCCAAGCATCGCGTTCCGGAATGCACCCAGCGAAGGGGAGGAACGCATATGCCCGCGCCGAACGCCATCTCATCCGACAAGCTCTCGCGCCTGATCGGCACACCGCGATGCCCGGTGCTGATCGACCTGCGCCTGGATTCCGATTTCGAGGCCGACCCGCGGCTGGTGCCCGGCGCGCTGCGCCGCGCGCATGGCGCGGTCGGGGACTGGGGACCGGCGCTGGCCGGGCGGACGGTCGTCACGATCTGCCAGGCGGGCGCCAAGCTCAGCCAGGGCGCCGCGGCCTGGCTGCGCCACCTCGGCGCCGCCGCCGAGGTGCTGGAAGGCGGCTTCGAGGCATGGCGCGCCGCGGGCGGCATGCTGGTGCGCACCGACCGGATCCCGCCGCGCGACGCGCAGGGCCGCACCGTCTGGGTGACGCGCGCGCGGCCCAAGATCGACCGCATCGCCTGCCCATGGCTGATCCGCCGCTTCGTCGATCCGGGGGCGGTGTTCCTTTACGTCGCGCCGGCCGAGGTCGCCGCGGTCGCCGAGCGGTTCGGGGCCACGCCCTTCGACATCGAGGACGTGTTCTGGAGCCACCGCGGCGAGGCATGCAGCTTCGACACGATGGTCGAGGAGTTCGGCCTGGAAGCCGAGCCGCTGGCGCGGCTTGCGCGGATCGTGCGGGCCGCGGACACCGCGCGGCTCGAGCTGGAGCCCGAGGCGGCGGGGCTGCTCGCGGCCTCGCTGGGCCTTTCGCGCATGTATCCGGACGATCTCGAACAGCTTGAGGCAGGCATGACGCTCTACGACGCCTTCTACCGCTGGTGCCGAGATGCGACCGGCGAGACCCATGACTGGCCGGCCCGAAAGCCCGGAGCCGCGTCATGACCGGGGCGCATGTGACCGGCCCGGCCAGCGCCGCACCCGCCCCGCCCCCGGGGGCATCCGCGGCGCCCGCGGCGGCCGCCTATCCCAGCCTGCGCGAGGCGACGGCGGTCTGGGCCCGCATCGCGCTGTTGTCGTTCGGGGGGCCCGCCGGGCAGATCGCGGTGATGCACCGCATCCTGGTCGAGGAGAAGCGCTGGATCGGCGAGGCGAGGTTCCTGCACGCGTTGAACTTCTGCATGCTTCTGCCGGGCCCCGAGGCGCAGCAGCTGTGCATCTATATCGGCTGGCTGCTCCACCGGACTCTGGGCGGGCTGATCGCGGGCCTGCTGTTCGTGCTGCCCGGCCTCGTCGCGATCATGGCGCTGAGCTGGATCTACGCGCTCTACGGCAATGTAGGGCTGGTCGAGGCGTTGTTCTTCGGGCTCAAGGCGGCGGTCCTGGCCATCGTGCTGCAGGCGGTGGTGCGCATCGGCAGCCGCGCCTTGCGCAACTCCGCGATGGTGGCGCTGGCGGCGGCGTCCTTCGTCGCGATCCATGCCTTCGACCTGCCATTCCCGCTGATCATCGCGGTCGCCGCGCTGACCGGCTATGTGGGCGCGCGCCGGGACCTCAAGGCGTTCCGCGGGGGCGCCGGTCACGGGGCGACCGGCACCAGCCACGTCGCCGACGCCGAGACCGCTCTGGGCGAGGAAGTGCCGGCGCATGCGCGGGGCGGCATGCGGCAGGCGATGCGGCTGGGACTCGTCTGCCTGGGGCTGTGGGTCGCGCCATCGCTCGCGCTGCTGGCGACGCTGGGTGCGGACAACGTCTTCACCGAGATCGCCTCCTTCTTCTCGGCCATGGCGGTCGTCACCTTCGGCGGCGCTTACGCGGTGCTGGCCTGGGTCGCGCAGGAGGCGGTCGGCACCTATGGCTGGCTGGGGCCGGGCGAAATGCTGGACGGTCTGGGCATGGCCGAGACCACGCCCGGCCCGCTGATCATGGTCACGCAGTTCGTGGGTTTCATGGGCGCGTTCCGCGACCCCGGCGGGCTGCCGCCGCTGATGGCCGGCACGCTGGGCGGGCTGCTGACCACCTGGGTGACCTTCGCGCCCTGCTTCATGTGGATCTTCCTGGGCGCGCCGCATGTCGAGCGCCTTCGGCAGAACGCCGCGCTTTCGGGCGCGCTCGCGGCGATCACGGCGGCCGTGGTGGGCGTGGTGCTGAACCTCGCGGTCTGGTTCGGGCTGCATGTGCTGTTCGGCGAGGTCAGGCTGTTCGAGGGCTTCGGGCTGCGGATGGAGATCCCGGTCCTCTCGACGCTCGACCCTGCCGCCGCGGTGCTGGTGGTGGCCGCGCTGGTGGCGGTGTTCCGGCTCCAGGCGGGCCTTTTCACCGTGCTCGGCGGCAGCGCGGTGGCGGGGATCGTGCTCTACTTCACGGGGCTGGCGGGCGGCTGAGCGGCCGTCGGATCCAGCGGCGCGGTAGCCCGGCCACTTGCGCAGCCGCGCCCGGACGCGGAAAGTGGCGACGAACGAGAGAGGAATTCCGCCGCATGATCCTGCACCAGCTCATGATCGGTTTCGCGATGATCGCCCTGACGGTCGTGATCCATGCGTCCTTCATGGCCGCGATCCAGACAGCGGGACCCTTCGCGACGCGCGTGGCTGTGCGGCGATCGCCGCTGCGCAAGGCCTTGATCATCATCGTCGTGGTGATCTGGCTGTTCGTGTCGATCTGCACGCAATGCTGGGCATGGGCGGGCCTGTTCCGCGCGCTCGTTGCCTTCGATACCCTCGAGGAGGCGCTCTATTTCTCGACCGTCACCTTCACCACGCTGGGCTATGGCGACATCGTGCTGGGGCCCGAATGGCGGCTGCTGAGCGCATTCGCATCGGCGAACGGGACGATCATCATCGGCTGGACGACGGCGCTGGTGTTCCTGACGGTGCAGCACGTCTACATCGAGCACCACGATCACTGAGGCGCCGGGCTGCCGGTCCCTCAGAGCTGCGCGGCCACCGCGATCGCGACCACCGCGAGCATGGCCGCCGCCATGCCGATGTTGATCGTCCGTTGCACCCCGGGAGCAAGATCGAGGCGGCGCAGCGTAACCCCGGCCCAGAGCCACGCAAGATGGATCGGGATCCAGATCGCGTTCATGATCAGCAGCTTCACCGCCGTCTCGGCCACCAGCGAGCCCGGCATGAAGGCGAAGCCCGAGAAGAAGGCGGTGTTGACCGCGTAGGCCTTGGGATTGATCGGCTGCAACGCGAGGCCGTTCCAGAAGCCGGGCGCGCGCTCGGGGTGGATGAAGGCCACGCGCGCGCCGGCGAAGGCAATCTTGACGCCGAGCCAGAGCAGATAGGCCGCCGAGCCGAACAGCAGCACCGTGCGCAGCCAGGGCAGCGCCAGCGCGGCCGCGGCGATGCCCGAGATCACCAGCCCCGCGACCAGGTTGTTGCCGGCCCAGAGCCCTGCGACATAGGCAAGCCCCGCGCGGTAGCCGAAGCCCGAGCCGACCCCCGCCGTCGACAGGACGCCGGGCCCGGGGGTGATGATGAGGAAGAAGACGGCCGCGGCGAATTCGATCATGGCCCCGCGTAACAAGCGGCCCATGGCTTGGCAACACCGCAGGCCCGTCGCGCCACCCCCGGCCGGTCACGCGATAATGGGCGGGCGCAGCGAAGGCCGCCGCGCGAGACAACCAGAGCATGCAAAACCCGTGGCATCGGCCGGTGATCGCGGCTACCCTGACAGGCGTCGGGAGCGTGCGAGTGTGCGGGTGGAGGCCTCGGAGCGTGGAGATTGCCATTGCCACCGGCGAGCACGGCCGGGCCCTGCTTGCGGATGCCGATTTCCTTGCGGCATGGGGTGAGCTCGCGGCGCTCGACCCGAAATTCACGCTGTTGCAGGAACCGCCATTCGTTCGTGCGTGGTTCCGTGCCTATGCCGAGGTCTACGCCCCCGTGATCGTCACGGCGCGTGGGCACGGCGGCGCGCTTGCGGCCCTGATGCCGCTGGCGCTGCGCAAGCGTGACGGCAAGCTGACCCATGCCGGGGCCGAACAGGCCGAGTATCACGGCTGGATCGCGCGGCCCGCCGAGGACGCGGCGTTTCCCCTGCACGCGCTGGCCGCGCTCCGCCGCGAGATCCCCTTCGGCAGCTGGCAGTGGCGCTGGGGCCCGCCCGGCACGCCGCTGGACTGGACCGGGGATCCGGCGCTGGCGCGCGCGGGATTGCACGTCGCGGTCGAACGCCGGAACTCGCCCGTGCTGGATCTGCGCGACGGAGACAAGCTGAAAAAGCTGCTCTCGAACAAGTCGCTGCGCGCCAAGATGAACCGCTACCGCAAGGCGGGCGGCTACCGGTTCGAGCGGATCCGCGACCCCGGGCAGGCGTGTGATCTGATGGCCGAGATCGCCCGCCAGTGCGATTTCCGGCAGGAGGCGATCAATGGCGTGCGGCCCTTCGCCGACGATCCCTGCAAGGCCGCGTTCTTCGTCGAGCGCATGCAGGACCCCGATGCCGTGCATTTCACCGTGCTGTGGAACGGCGAACGGCCGCTGGCCTTCCATATCGGCGGCTGCGACGGGCGGACCTGCCTGCTGGGGCTCAGCACCTTCGGCCCCGCCGACAGCCGCAACTCGCCGGGCAGCCTGCTGCTGGTCGAGCTTGCGCGCATGCTGTGCGAGGAAGGCTTCGAGCAACTGGACCTGACGCCCGGAACCGATCCCTACAAGCAGCGCTTCGCGACGAGCGAGCAGGAGCTTGCACGGCTCACGGTGCTGGGCACGCGCGCGGCCGCGCTGCGCTCGCGGGCCACAACGGCGGTCAAGGGAGCGATCGTCGATCTGACCGCGTCGCGGGGGCTTGCCGCGCAAGAGCGGTTCGCGCGCTGGCAGCGCGACCTCAAGGCGGCCCGGCACCGGCTGCGCGAACTCGGGCTCGCGGGCGTCTTCGCGCGGGGTGGAGCGACGGGCGGCGGCCGAGTCGCCTGCCTCGTGACCCGGATCGCGGGCGATCCGCCCGAGGCGGCCGGCGACGGGATCGGGCGGCAGGCCTGGGCCGACCTGATGACCGCGAGCGCGGGGCTGCCCGCCTCGATCCGGCGCGCGCGGCTCTCGGCGGCGCTGGGGCGGTTCCAGGAGGGGCAGACCCTGTACAGCCTGCGCGAGGGCGACGCGGTGCGGATCACCGCCTGGCTGCACGCAGCCTCGGGCGACGAGCGCGGCCAGGCGCTGGCGGACCGGGGCGTCGTGGCAGCGGATGCGCCCCTGATCCACGCGATCGACTGGTGTGGCACGGTGCCGGCCGGCGCGGCGCTGCGGCACTTGCTGGCCGGGATCCTTGGCGACCTCGCCGCCGGCGGACAGAGCGAGGCCGTTCTGCTGATCGACGCAGGCGAAGCCGAGGGGATGGGCGCCGCGCGGGCGCTGGGCTTCGCGGACGCGCCTGCGGCGCCACACGCCACCGAGGAGGCGCGCGCGGACCAATCGGCCGCGCCGAACTGAGGGGGTGGCCACGAGGCCTGCATCCCGGCGGGCAAGCTGGTCTATGCGATATCCATGACCTCGGGGCTCGCGGCCTGCCCCGGCGGCCGGCGGCCCAGGGCGGGCAGGCAGACGAGCCGTCCGCCCTCGGTGCGCTCGACGCTGACGGGCACGCCGTAGACCGTGCTGAGCGCCTCGCCCGTCAGGACCGCCTCGGGGCGGCCGCGCGCAAGGATGCGGCCCTCCTTCATCAGCACGACCTCGGCACCAAGGGCAAAGGCCTGGTCGGGATCATGGGTCGAGAGTACGACACCGAGCGGTTCCCCGCCGGCGCCGCCCGCGAGCCCGGCAATCTCGGCCAGAACACGCGCCTGGTTGCCGAAATCGAGGCTCGCGGTGGGCTCGTCCATCACCATCAGGGGCGTCTCCTGCGCCAGCGCGCGGGCGATGAGGACGAGTTGGCGCTGCCCGCCCGAGAGGCGCGAGTAATCGGCCTGCGCGAGGTCCCCGATCCCCAGCCGGTCGAGCGCCCTGAGCGCGATTTCCCGGTCGCGCGCGCCCGGCTGCGAGAGCGCCGGCAGCCGCGCGGTGCGGCCCATGAGCACGATGTCGAGCGCCCGGTACGGGAATGGCGGGGCATGGGCCTGGGGCACGTAGGCGATGGCGCGGGCGATCTCGGCCCGCCGGGCGGCGGCGAGCGGCCGGCCGCCCAGCAGCACCTCGCCGCCCTGCGCCGGGATCAGGCCGAGCAGCGTGCGAAAGAGCGTGGTCTTGCCGCAGCCGTTCGGGCCCAGCAGGCAGAGGATGCCGCCGGGCGCCAGTTCGAGATCGATGCCCGCGCCGATCCGGCGGCCGGGATAGCCGATGGCAAGGCCCTGCGCCGCCAGTCTCACGTCCATCCCCTGCGGCCGCGGGCCAGGAGCCCGATGAAGAAGGGCGCGCCGATCACCGCCGTGAGAACGCCCAGCGGGATCTCGGTGCTGGTGGCGCTGCGGGCCAGGGTGTCGACGACCAGGAGATACCCCGCGCCGATCGCTGCCGAGACCGGCAGCAGCAGCCCGAAGCCCGGACCCACCAGCATCCGCGCGAGATGGGGGATGACAAGCCCGACCCAGCCGACGACACCTGCCAGCGACACCACGCTGGCGGTCACCAGCGTGGCCGCGGCGATCACCAGGAGGCGCAGCCGCCCCGCCTCGACGCCCAGCGCACGCGCCTCCTCGTCGCCGAGCGAGAGCACGTTGATCCGCCAGCGCAGCGCGACCAGCGGCACGAGGCCAACCAGCACCACCGGCAGCGCGGGCAGCATGTCCTCGGCAGTCACGGCCGCGAGGCTACCGAGCAGCCAGAAGGTGATCGCGGGGAGCTGGTCATAGGGGTCGGCGAGAACCTTCAGGAGCGAGGTCGCCGCCCCCGCAAGCGCGCCCACCACGACCCCGGTCAGCACCAGCACGAGGGTCTGGTCGGCGTTGCGCACCGCCGCCGCGACCAGCGCGACCAGCGCAACGGCGCCGAGACCGCCAAGGAAGGCCATGCCCTGGATCGCCGCCACCGGCAGCGACAGGAAGATCCCGAGCACCGCGCCCAGCCCCGCCCCGGCCGACACGCCGAGGATGTCGGGCGAGACGAGGGGGTTGCGGAACAGCGTCTGGTAGCTGGCCCCCGCCGCGGCGAGCGCGCCGCCCACCAGCAGAGCTGCCGCCACCCGTGGCAGGCGGATCGACAGCACGACCGTCGCGGCCTGGCCGGTCTCGGCGCCCGCAAGCGCGCCGATCGCCTGCGCGGGCGAGACCGGATAGGGCCCGATCAGCAGTGCCGCGAAGGCCATCGCCACGAGTCCGAAGCCGAGCCCCGCCGCCAGCGGCAGCGTGGCGTCGCGTCTCACGGCGCGCGTCCCTTCGACCATTCGAGCAGCCTGTCCAGATCCGCCTCGTCGAGATCGACGTGATAATAGTGCTTGTAGAACGCCCGCGCCTCTTCGCGAAGATCGCCGGTCCAGCGCTCGGGGTAGAACAGGCCGGCCAGCCATCTGAGGCCCATCAACCGGTTGAGCGAGGGCGGCCGGTCGATCCAGCCGAAAGGCGCGGTGGGCGCGAGATAGACGCGCCCCGTGCGCACGGCCGCGATGCCGCCCCACAGCGGATCGCGCCAGACCCGGTCGTAGAAATTGCGGTCCCAGGTCACGATCACCTCGGGGTCGGCGACGATCACCTGCTCGATCGAGGCCTGGACCAGCCCCCGGCGGCCGTCGCCGGGATCGGCCACGTTGCGCGCGCCGGCACGCTCGAGGATCTCGGTGTTGATCGAGCCCTTGAGCCCGGTCTCGAGCCCCTCCGCCCCGCGGGCGAGATAGGCGCGCGGACGCGCGCTCTCGGGCACGCCGGCGAGGATCGCGTCGATCCGGGCGAAGGTGTTCTCGGCGTCGCGGGCCAGCGTCTCGCCCCGCTCGGGCACGCCCAGCACCTCGCCGATCAGACGCAGGGCATGGGGCGTCGCCTCGAAGCGTCCATCGACCAGAAGGTAGGGGATGCCGGTCTGGGCCTGAACGCGGTTGGCGAGGTCGATATAGGTGTCTCGGACCGATCCGAAATCGATGATGACGTCGGGCCGGAGCGCCAGCACGCGCTCGAGATTGGCCTCGCCGCCGCGTCCGGTCAGCCGGCCGGTCTCGGGCAGGTCGCGGTAGGGCGCGGCGATGTAGGGACGCTCCTCGTCGCGCAGGGCGCGCGGCCAGCCGGTGAGGGCTTCGGGGGCGACGACATAGACCAGGATCGAAGCGGGCGGGCCGGCGGCAAAGACGGTGCGCACCGTGTCGGGCACCTCCACCACGCGCCCGGCGCTGTCGGTCACGCTGCGCGCGGCCGCCGGCAGGGCGGCAAGCGCAAAGACGACGGCAACCAGCCAGCGAAGCATGTCCCCTCCTTGCCCTTTCGGTACCCCGGCCCGGGCCGCGCCCGAGCCTTCGGACGTTCCGTCGCGCCCAGCATGGCGCCCCGGCAAAATTATGCAATCCTTGTCGGATCCTTCGGTCTCTGCCACCGCGTGGCGCTGGAAGGGCGAGCGCCGATGGTGCATTCTGCGCCTCGCGCCGCGAGGCAGGCAAGGATCAGGGGGACAGCGGATGGCGGCAAGGGCGAGAACGTTGCTGACCCTGCTTGCCGCCACGCTTCTGGCCCCGGCAGCGGCCAGTGCCGAGGGGACCGGGATCGGAGCGCTGAGATGCGTGATCACCGCCGCCTCGCCCGGCCACGGACTGCCCGAGGCGATGCTTGCCTGCAGCTTCGAGCCGGCCGCGGGAGCCGCACAGGACTATCGTGTCAGGGTCCTCGGCATCGGCGAGGGCGTGCAGGTCGGCGAGGATGCCGTGTTCGTCTGGGATGTGATGGCCAGCGGGCCAGCCAGGGGTGCACGCGAGCCCCATCGCGGAACCTACCTGGCGGGATCCGAGACGGTCGAGCTGGAGAACGGCATCACGGCACGCGAACTGATCGCGGCCGGCGCGCCCGGGATGGTCCTGCGGCCCGCACAGTTCTCGGGCCTTTCGGGCGACCTGACGGGCCTGCGGATCCAGAGCCTCGCGATCGAGTGACACGGCACCGGCAGGGGGGAACCACCCTGCCCCACGTCACGCCTCGGTGGGCGCCGCCGCCGTATCGGGGGGTCGATCTTCGCCGCCGCGCCGCAGCCGGTAGAGCGTCGCGTAGAGCGTCGGCACCAGGACCATGGTGAGCAGCGTGCCGAAGCTGAGTCCCGCCATGATGGTGACAGCGAGCCCCACCCAGAACACGTCCTGCAGGAGCGGGATGACGCCCAGAACGGTCGTCGCCGCCGCCAGCACCACGGGCCGCAGGCGCGAGACCGCCGCCTCGATCGTCGCCTCGTAGCGCTCGAGCCCCCGGGCAAGGCCGGCCTCGATCTCGTCGAGCAGCACGAGCCCGTTCTTGATCATCATTCCCGCCAGGCTCATCGCGGCCAGCAGGGCGACGAAGCCGAAGGGCACGCCGGTGAAGAGCAGGCCGAAGACCACGCCCACCATCACGAAGGGAATGGTCAGGATGATCACCAGCGGCGGGCGCATCGCGTTGAACAGCGCGACCATGATGAAGAGCGTGATCGCCAGCGCCGGTATGACGCCGGGGATCAGCGACATCTGCGACTTGGTGCTATTCTCGCGCTCGCCACCCCATTCCATGCGGTAGCCGGGCGGGAGCTCGATGGCCTCGATCTCGCGCACCACGTCCGCGTAGAGCGTCGGGAAGGTGTCGCCGAGGCGCGCATTGGCCTGCACCGTGATGGTGCGGCGCCGGTCGTAACGGGCGACCACGGCCTCCTGCGGGGCGACGTCGATCGAGTCAACCACCTGGCTGAGCGGCACCGCGCGGGTGCCCGCCGCGCCGCGCACGCCAATCGTGTCGAGGGTTCCGGGCTGGGCGCGCTCGTCCTCGGCGTTGCGCATGACGATCGGGACAAGTTCGTCGCCATCACGGAACAGGCCGATTGGCAGGCCGTCATAGAAGCGCCGGGTGGTGCGGGCGATGTCCTCGCGCGTGATCGAGGCCCAGCTTGCGCGCGCCGCGTTGTAGTCGGGCCGCACTTCCAGGACGGTCTGGCGCCAGTCGGTCTGGCTGAGCCCGATATAGGGACTGGCGTGCAGGATCGCGAGGACGTCGTCCGCGAGGCCGCGCAAGGTGGCCGCGTCGGCGTCGCCCGGGCCGCTGATGCGCAGCTCGAACTTCCACGTATCGCCCGGGCCCACGCCGAACTTGCGCAGAGGCATCAACGCGTCGGCAAAGTTCTCGGTCAGCCAGGGCTCGATATCGGCGATCAGATCATTGATGTCGGATTGTTCGTGCACGTTGACGATCAGCTGGCCGTAGGCCGAATTTTGCGCCTCGGGCTCGACCGGCAGGTAGAAGCGCGGGGGGCCGCCGCCGACGAACGCGGCGACATCGGCGACGCGCGGATCCTGGGCCAGCTTTTCCTCGATCCGCTCAAGATCGGCCGAGACGCGCTCGATCCGCGTGCCCTCGGCTGCCCAGTAGTCGATCATGAACTTGGGCATGGCCGCGTCGGGGAAGAACAGCTTGGTCACACCACCGAACGAGCCGAGCGCCGCGATCAGCATCGCCACGGCCGCGCCGATCGTGATGAAGCGGAACCGGATCGCGGTGTGCAGAAATTGCCGGAAGCGGACGTAGAAGCGCCCGCCATAGGGATCGGCCCCGGCCTCGCCCTGCGGCTTGAGCATTGCCATGCATTGCAGCGGCGTCAGCGTCATCGAGATGAGCCACGACACCATCAGCGAGATCGCCACCACTGAGAACAGCGTCGCGCAGTATTCGCCCGCGCTCTCCTCGGAGGCAAAGATCGGGTAGAAGGCCATGACCGCGATCACCGTCGCGCCAAGCAGCGGCATCGACGGCTGCGAGGCGGCCTCGATCGCCGCGGACCTCGGGTCCATGCCCTTCGATGCCCGGACCGAGTAGCCGTCGGCCACCACGATTGCATTGTCGACCATCATGCCGAGCGCAATCACCAGCGCGCCCAGCGACATGCGTTGCAGGTCGATCCCGAAGATTGCCATCATCAGGAAAGTGGCGAGCACCGTCAGAACCAGCGCGGTGCCGATCACCACGCCCATCCGCCAGCCCATCGGGATCGTCAGGCAGGCGAGCACGATCGCCACGGCCTGGAAAAGGCTGATGAAAAAGCCGCGCACCGAATCGTCGATGGTCTGGGACTGCCAGTTGACCTTCTCGACCTCGATGCCGATCGGCAGGTCGCGGGCCAGCTCGCCGAGGCGCTGGTCGACGCGTTTGCCGACATCGACCACGTTCTCGCCCGGCCGGTTGGTGATGGCGATGCCGATCGCCGGTTTGCCGTTGTAGCGCATGATCTGGACCGGCGGATCGCGATAGCCCTCGCGGATGTCGCCGACATCGCCAAGCCGGATCAGGTCGTCCGACCGACCGGCGGCGTCGCGGCTGACCGACTGGATCAAATCCAGCGGGTCGGGCTGGAGCACCAGCCCGGAAATCTCGTCCGGTTCCTCGAACGTGCCGGTGGGCGCGACGCGGATGCGGCTGTTGCCGACATAGAGCTCACCGCCATCCACCACCGCGTTCTGCGTCGCGAGGGTGCGGGCGATGGTCGACTCGGAGATGCCGAGCTGGACCAGTTGGCTCTGGCGCACGTCGAGATAGATCACGCGGTCCTGTACGCCCCAGAGGTCGACCCGGGCAACGCCGTCGATAAGGCTCAGCTCGCGCTTGATCTCGTCGGCATAGGTCTTGAGCTGGCGGGGCGAGAAGCCGTCGCTGGTGAGCGCGATCAGCAGGCCAAAGACGTCGCCGAAATCGTCGATGACTTGCGGCGTGTTCACGCCGGACGGCATCTTGCGCACCGCGTCGTCGACGCGGGCGCGAACCTTCTCCCAGATCGCGGGCAGTTCCTCGCTCGTGTACGAGGCCTTGATGTTGACCTTGATCCGCGACCATCCGGCCCGCGAGTAGCTCTCGAGCGAGTCGAGCTCCTTGAGCTTCTGAAGCTCGATCTCGAGCGCGTCGGTGACCTCTTCCTCGACCTCCCAGGGGCTCGCGCCGGGATAGGTGGTCGAGACGATCGCCGTCTTCACCGTGAACTCGGGGTCCTCGAGCTGACCGAGGGCGAAATATGACGCGATCCCGCTGATCAGGATCAGCGCGGCCGCAAACCAGGTGACGGTGGCGCGATCGACCGCAACGCGGGCGAGGTTCATGACGCGGCCTCGTCCTTCGGCAGGCGGACCTTCTGCCCCTCGACTAGGCTGTTCGCGCCGGCGGTCACCACCCATTCGCCGACGGTGAGGCCCTCGCGGATCACCACGCCGCCGCGGACGATCCGACCGGTTGCGACCGGCCTGAGCGAAACGATGCCGGTGGCAGGGTCGACGACCCAGACGGCCATCTCGTCACTGCCGGGCACGCGCGGACGCAGGGCGGCCGGCGGCAGGACGATCTGGCGACCCACCCCATCGGTCCTCACCGTCTTGGCGCGCACCGTGCCGGCCATGCCGGGCAGGATGGCGGCGTCATCGCTTCCCTCGACGGTCACCGTGACCGGATAGGTGCGCGTGGTTTGCGACGCCTCGGCGCCGATCTCGGTGATCCGGCCTTCGAGCTCGACATCGGGGAAGGCGTCGAAGGTCACGGCCAGCGTGTCCACCAGCGGCGCGAGCGAGATCAGCGTCTCGGGGATGTCGATCACGATCTCGATGTTGTCGAGGTCGAGCAGGCGCAGGATGCGCTCCTGCGGCCGCACCTCCTCGAAGTTCTCGCGATAGACCGCGACGACGCGGCCGTCGAACGGCGCCTTGAGGACGGTGTCGCCTAGATCGATCTGCGCGCGCTTGAGCGCCGAGCGCACCGACTCGACGCGCGCGGCCGCGCTGTCGCGCTCGCCCGTCACCTCGTCGAGCCGCGCCTTCGAATAGGTGCCGCTGTCGACCAGGGGCTCGACGCGCTTGTACTGCTCCTCGAGAGCGTTCAGCTCGGCCATCGCAGCATTGAGATCGGATTCGAGCCGGGCGACCTCGGCGCGGTATGGCGAATCGTCGAGCCGGGCGATGACCTGGCCTTCGGATACGGACTGACCGACGCTGACGGCGCGGTCGAGGAGCCGGCCGCCGACCCGGAATGACAGCGCGGCATCGGTCGCCGCCTGGGCGAGGCCGGTGAAGCTGCGGCTTCCCAGGACGTCCTCGGCGCCGACCTGCATAGCAACGACCAGCCGGGGCTCGTCGACGACCTCGGGGGTCTCCTCGTCGCACGCCGCAAGCAACGCGGCTGCGCAGATCATCAGCGCGGGAAGAGACCTCGCCATATCACCCCCAAGGCTTGCCCCGCGCAGCAGCGCCGCCCGGGGAGGTCGACAGCAGATCCGGGAGCCACGAAGGACACCCGAACGCCAATACTAACCTGCCAGACCCGATCGACAACCGCGAGCGGGCCGACGACGCCGGGGCGGAATGACGCTGTGCGGCGCACAAGACCGCCCGCCGGGGAATGCCAACGCCGCCGAGGGGCGAAGAGGCAGAGGGGACGAGGTGAGATTCGCCCTTGCGTGAATCATTATTTCCAATATTTTTGAATTATGGAAAAAGAGACCCCCTCCCGCCTGTCCACCCTCGGCCACCCGCAGCGGCTGGCGATCTTCCGGCTGCTGATGCGCCGCTATCCCGACCGCGTCGCCGCGGGCGAACTGGCCGAGGCCCTCGAGCTCAAGGCCTCGACGCTCTCGGCCTATCTCGCGGCGCTGATGCAGGCCGGGCTGGTTACCCAGGAACGGGCGGGAACGTCCCTTCGGTACGCAATCGACATGACCGAGGTGCGGCGCACCTTCGACTACCTGCTTCTCGACTGCTGCCGCGGCCGGCCCGAGCTTTGTTCGCCCGTCTCCCTAAGCTCTCCGACAGGAGCCACCCCGATGACAGACCGGAATTACAATGTCCTGTTCATTTGCACCGGCAACTCGGCCCGTTCGATCTTCGCCGAGTCGATCCTCAACAAGCTGGCAGGCGACCGGTTCGTGGCCCACTCGGCCGGCACGAAACCGTCCTCGGAACTCAATCCCTTCGCCCTCGAGGTGCTGACACAGAAGGGCCATGACATCTCGACCCTTCGCTCGAAGAACGTCGCCGAGTTCCAGCGCCCGGACGCGCCGAAGTTCGATTTCGTCTTCACCGTCTGCAACCAGGCAGCCAACGAGGATTGCCCGGCCTGGACCGGGCAGCCCGTGAGCGCCCACTGGGGCATGCCCGACCCGGTCAAGGTGGAAGGCACTGCGGCCGAGAAGAACCTGGCATTCCACCAGGCCTATGGCGCGCTGCGCAACCGCATTGCGGCGTTCACCGCGCTGCCGATCGCGTCGCTCGACCGCATCTCGCTCCAGAAGGCGGTCGACGCGATCGGGCGGAGCGACGCCGCGGCGCCCGCATGACCGTCTACGCTCTGAACGGCCTCGGCCGGATCGGAAAGCTCGCGCTGAAACCGCTCCTCGCACGGGGGGCCGAAATCGCCTGGATCAACGACGCCGTGGGCGACCCGGCGATGCATGCGCATCTGCTGGAATTCGACACGGTGCACGGGCGCTGGGACGCGCGCTTCGCGCATGACGCCACCGGCGTGACCGTCGACGGAACGCGCCTGCCCTTCGTTGGCACCGGGGACCTGTCGGCCTTGCCCCTCGACGAGGTGGACGTCGTGATCGACTGCACCGGCGCCTTCAAGTTCGAGGCCAGGCTCGCGCCCTATTTCGAGGCGGGGGTGAAGAAGGTCGTGGTCTCGGCCCCGGTCAAGGACGGGGATGCGGTCAACATCGTCTATGGCGTGAACAACGGCATTTACGAGCCCGCACGCCACCGGATCGTGACGGCGGCCTCGTGCACGACGAACTGCCTCGCACCGGTGGTCAAGGTGATCCACGAAGCAATCGGCATTCGCCACGGCTCGATGACCACGATCCACGACGTGACCAACACGCAGACGATCGTCGACCGGCCTGCCAAGGACCTGCGCCGCGCGCGCTCGGCGCTCAATTCGCTCATTCCCACGACCACCGGCTCGGCCACGGCGATCACGCTGATCTATCCCGAGCTTGCGGGCCGCCTGAACGGCCACGCGGTGCGGGTGCCGCTGCTCAATGCCTCGATCACCGATTGCGTCTTCGAGGTCGAGCGGCCGACGACCGCCGAGGAGGTGAATGCCCTCTTTAAGGAGGCGGCCGAGGGCCCGCTTCAGGGCATTCTCGGCTACGAGGAACGGCCGCTGGTCTCGGCCGACTACACCAACGACACGCGCTCGAGCATCGTCGACGCCCCCTCGACCATGGTAGTCAATGGCACGCAGGTGAAGGTCTACGCCTGGTACGACAACGAGATGGGCTATGCGCACCGGCTCGTCGACATCGCGCTGATGGTGGGGGCGTCGCTTTGACGTCGGCCTCGATGCGGCAGAGCGGGCTTTCCGCCTATATCGCGGTGACCGCGGCCTACTGGACCTTCATGCTGACGGATGGCGCGCTCAGGATGCTGGTGCTGCTGCACTTTCACACCCTGGGCTTCACGCCGGTGCAACTGGCCTACCTGTTCGTGCTCTACGAGCTCGCGGGGATGGTCACGAACCTCTCGGCCGGCTGGATCGCGGCGCGCTTCGGGCTGACCGCGACGCTCTATGCCGGACTTGGGCTGCAGGTCGTGGCGCTGCTTGCGCTCTCGCAGCTCGATCCCGGATGGGCGGTCGGCGTGTCGGTCGCTTTCGTCATGACGGTTCAGGGGGCAAGCGGCGTGGCCAAGGACCTGGCCAAGATGTCCTCGAAGTCCGCGGTGAAGCTGCTGGCGCCGTCCGAGGGCGGCGCGCTGTTCCGCTGGGTCGCCGTGCTGACTGGGTCGAAGAACGCGGTGAAGGGCGCGGGCTTCCTGCTCGGCGCGGCGCTGCTTGCGACCGCGGGTTTCGTCTGGGCGGTGCTGGCAATGGCCGCGGTCCTTGCGGCGATCCTGGTGGCGGTGCTGATCGCGATGCCGCCCGGCCTGCCGCGGGGGCGGAAGGGGGCGAAGTTCGCGGAAGTGTTCTCGCGCTCGGCCAACGTCAACTGGCTGTCCGCAGCCCGGGTGTTCCTGTTCGGTGCGCGCGATGTGTGGTTCGTCGTCGGCATCCCGATCTATTTCTATGCCGTTCTCTCGGATGGCACCGAGGCCGGGAACCGGTCGGCCTTCTTCATGATCGGAACCTTCATGGCAGGGTGGATCATCCTCTATGGCGCGGTGCAGGCGGCGGCCCCCAAGGTGCTGCGCGCCGAGACCCGGCCCGAGGCCGAACTGATCCGCGCGGCGCGAAGCTGGGCGGTCCTGCTGTTCCTGGTGCCCGCGACACTGACGGCGGCCGCCCTTCTCGCGTCGAGCCCGCAGCCATGGCTGACCGCCGCACTGATCGCGGGACTTCTGGTCTTCGGCGCGATCTTCGCCATCAATTCCTCGCTCCATTCCTACCTGATCCTCGCCTTCTCGAAGAGCGAGCGGGTCACGATGGACGTGGGGTTCTACTACATGGCGAACGCGGCCGGCCGGCTGATGGGCACGGTTCTGTCGGGCCTGACCTATCAGGCCGGCGGGCTTGCGCTGATGCTGGGAACCGCGGCGGCAATGGTCGGCCTCTCGGCGCTGGCGGCGGGGCGGCTCCGGCCCGAGCCCCGGGCGGCCTGAGCGCTCGGCTCCGCCCGCGAGATACGCGCACCTTTCGGGTCGAAGCCCAAGCGGCTAGCATTTGCGCCGGATGGCCGGGTGCCGGTCAGTGAAAGCGGGGCGCATCATGGAGGATCGCGGCGCGGACGACGCGCTCGCCAGTGCCGAGCGGGCGGTCGAAGACGCGCCGGGCGATCCCGGCGCGCTGCTCGCCCTGGCCAAGCTGCTGCGCGAGCGCGGGGATTTCGACGCCTCGCTTGCGGCCTTCGACGAGGCTGCGCGCCGCGCCATGACCCTCGGCCCCCCCGGGGACGGCACGGTGCGGGCCGAGGCGATCTTCGGGCGCGGCCTGGTCCTCTCGGAGCAGGAGCGGTGGCCCGACGCGCTTGCGGCGTTCGAACAGACCGCGACGCTGGTTACACCGGGCGCATCGCTGGCGGCGGCGCTCTGCCAAGCATACTGCCTGGCCGGCAAGCTCGACGAGGCCCTGCCTTGGCGGCGCAGGACGCTGGCCCTGCGCGACGCCGCCGCAAGATGCGCACCATCCGACCGCGTCGCCAGTGCGCGGCCCGGAGCTTTCGACCCCGGCGCGCGCAAGCGCAACATCGTCGCCTACTGCCTGTTCGGGACGGACCGCTACTATCATGAATGCGCCGTCACCATCGCGCGGACCACGCCGGCGAGCTTTCCCGAGTTCACGGCGCGTTTCTATTGCGCCGCCGATGTTCCCCGCGCGGTGCTCGAGGCGCTGCGGGCGGCGCGGGCGCAGGTCGTCATCGCCGACGAGGGCGAAACGCATGCCGGCTCGGCGTTCTCGGGCACGCTGTGGCGCTTCCTGGCGTTCGACGACCCCGGGGTCGACGTCGTGCTGTGCCGTGATGTCGATTCTCCGATCCTCCCGCGCGAACGGGCGGCGATCGACCTGTGGCTGACGCGGGACGAGCCATTCTATTGCCTTCGCGACCACCCGGTGCATGCGGAGCTTCTGCTGGCCGGCATGTGGGGCGGGTTCACGCGGGTTCTGCCGCCGCTGACCGAGACGGCCCTGCGTCATTCCCACCGTGACGCGACGAAATTCGCGGACCAGCGCTTCCTGCGCTCGTGGGTGTGGCCACGGATCAAACATGCCCTGCTGCAGATCGACAGCTTCGCCAGCCTCGAGGGATCGATCGACTTCCCGCCCACCTTTCGGAAAGTCGGGCGCCAGCATGTGGGGATGAGCTGGACGCGAAAGCAGATCCTCGGCGCATGACCACCTTGCCCAGTGCAGCGCTGCCGGGGACAGGCCCGCGGCCGACAATCGGCACCGGGGCGCGGACATAAGATGCTAGTGTCGAACCACCGAGAGTGCCGATCATGCCTCTCGTCTCTTACGGAGGAACCAGTGGCTTCAGATCGCGACATCATTGCGCTTGTCGAGGGGGCGGCGAAGGCAGGCGACCACGCCGGCGCGCTCAAGCTCTGCGAGGACGAGCTTGCCGCAGCCGGAGACCGGACCGACCTTCGCGCGCTCGCCGCGCGCACCGCGCTGCGGGCGGGCAAGCCGAAGGTCGCGGCACAGCACGCATGGGCCGTCGTCGAGAAGGCGCCCGAGGCGGTCGAGGGCTGGTGGACGCTGGTCCGCGCCGTCGCGCGCGCCGAGGATGCCCATGCGGCGATCGAGGCATTGGAGGCGGCCCTCGAACATCACCCCGACGATGTCGGGTTCCGCTGCGAACTGGGCCGCCTTGTGGTGCAGGAGGACGAACCGGCCCGCGGGATCCGGATCCTGCAGAGCGCCTGCGATCGCGCGCCGGACCGTCCCGAGCCGCAGACCTATCTCGCTCTCGCGCTGTTTCTCGACGGACAGGCCCAGCCTGCGGTCGCCGCGGGCAGGAGCGCGATCGAGCTGGGGGAGTCGCGGCCCGGACCACTCGAGGCCCTTGGCAAGGAACTCCTCGACGCCGGCGCGCTTGAGGAGGCGCGGCTGGCGTTCGAACGGGTGGTGAAGCGCTCGCCACGCAAGCTCGACAGCTATTCCGGCCTCTCGCGCGCGGCGGCCCGGCTCGGCGACACCGAGGCCGCGAGGAACGCGGCGCGGGCGCTGTTCCGGCACTGCCCGATCTACGGGCGCAAGACCAGCGACTCGGTCCACAAGGTGCTGGTGCTGGAGTGCCTCTATGACGGCTACTTCCGCGAGCGGCGCTACGGGCCGGACATCTTCCGCTACATGAATTTCGTCAGCGGCCTCGAACCCGGCAGGCTGTCGCTTCACCACTATTATCTCAACCGCGACGAACCGCTCGCCGACCTGCGACGGCACCTGCCCTTCGACGCCGTGATCAACAACATCGCCAATGGCGAGCGTGTCGCCGCGCTGGGGCTTGCTCCGGTCATCCGCTCGATCACGGACGAGCTTGGCGTTCCGGTGATCAATCCGCCCGAGGCGGTTCTCGCGACGACCCGCCTTGAGAACTATCGGCGCCTTGGCGGTGCCAAGGGGTTCGTGGTGCCCAAGACCGTTTCCGTGATGGTCGACCCGGACTACCCCTCGTCAGTGCTCGACACGATCCTCGAGGCGATGTCGGCACCGTTCATCCTGCGCCCGGTCCACACCCATGCCGGCAAACACGCCGTGTTGATCGACTCTCCCGATGCGGCGAAAGAGGCGCTCGAAGGGTTCGCCGGACAGACGATCTACGCGATCGAGTATTTCGAGTGCCGCGACGCCGATGGCATTGCGCGACGCTACCGCTTCGTTTGCGTGGGCGGGCAGCTTATCCCGGTGAACATGCACGCGGCCCATCACTGGAACGTCCACGGCGACGAGCGCAGCGACGACGAGTGGCGCGCTCGCGGGCTCGAGGAGGAGGAGCGCGCCTTCCTCGACAACCCCGCCGCGATGCTCGGCCGCGCGCCATCCGAGCAGTTCCGCGAGCTGGTCGAGGGCATGCCGCTCGACATCTTCGGGTTCGATTTCTGCCCAAGCGAGGCACACGGGACGATCCTGTTCGAGGCCAACAGCTCGATGTCGTTCTCGACCCGTCGGCTGGTCACGCGCTACCCCTACCTTGCCGCCCACAAGACCCGGAGCCAGCGGGCGATCAACAAGCTGATCGAAAGCCGGATCGGCGCGGCACAGCGCGCGCGGGACGGCGCCGGCCCGACGGCCTGAGGAGAGCGGTCGACCCGCCCGCGGCGGCGCCGCGCGCTTCGACGGCGCGCACCCGAGCTTTGGGCTGCATGGTCCCGGAATCTGGCCGGCGCCGTTTCCGCGCAGGACTGAATCGTCCGATTCTGCTGGCACGTCGACGGCCGCCCACTGTCCCAAAACAGAGCAGAACTTGCGTTACTTGCTGCTCATCTATGAAACGGATGCAACTATTTCGTCATTGGCAAGCTATACCATTGATTGAAAAATTTCACTTGCACAACCGTAGATTGTTTGTTTCAGTTTGACGCAGGCGGCACGAACAAGCCGCCGCTTCGTATTGGCAGGCTGGTACGCTCATGCAGGCCCGTGGCTCAAGGCGGGAATAGATATGACCGAAGTTCCGTTCACGTTTGGCGGCATTACTTATTTCGATCTGACAACACGGGCTGGCGGCGACGAGGCGACGATTGACGGCGCGCTCTTCCGGACGCAAGCCTCGGAAGGCTCCTCGGGGACCGGCCTCATTCAGGCCTTCGTCCGCGTCCAGTCCGACGGGACCGAAGAGGGATACAACACCTCCGAGCGCCCCCTGGCCTATGACGAGAACAGTTCGCCCAGCTTCACCAAGTCGCTCCTGCTGAACCAGGTGCCGATCGTCGAGATCGACGGGATCGAATATTACGAGTTCCGGCTCGACATCAACCAGACCAACAACGACCCGCTGCTGTCGCTCGACGAGCTCAAGGTCTACACCAGCACCACCGGCGACGAGGAAGGCCTCATCACCGGAACCGATTTCACCGACGACACGACGCTCGTCTGGGATCTCGACGACCAGGATCTGGACGGCACCGACGACACCGACCACACGATCCTTCTCGACTATTCGCTGCAAGCGGGCAGCGGCAAGTCGGACATGTTCTTCTACGTGCCGGTCGACGACTTCGGCGGCGTCGACCCCGACAGCACCTATGTCGTGCTGTATTCGAAGTTCGGCGAGACCGGTTTCCTGTCGGACGGCCCGGACGGCATCGTGCCCGATGCCCTCGAGGGCGACTACGACACGAATGACGGCTTCGAGGAGTGGTCGGTCTCGAAGGAACTCGAGGGGCCTTACGTCTTCGGCTACAAGTGGGAAGACACCGACGGCGACGGCACCTGGGATGTCGGCGAGAGCGGCCTCGGCGGCTGGACCATCTCCTACCAGTACACGGTCGGCAACGGGGCCAACGCGGTCCTCGTGTCGGGCGTCACGGTGACGGCCGACGGTGTCGCCGACGACTTCGACGGCGACGGCGAGATCGATCCCGAAGGCTTCTACGTCATCCCGATCGAGGGCAACAACAACAACTACTCGATCACCCTGACCGAAGGCTTCGTCGAAGGCTGGACGAACACCTATGACGGCGACGCCACGCCGAACCGGACGACCGTGGTGACCGTCAACAAGAACGCTTTCGTGGACGGCAAGTTCGGAGCGGCCGAGGGCGCCACCGTGCCGCTCAATTTCGGCAACTTCGAGGACATGAGCATCTCGGGCACCAAG
>NZ_JAEHHL010000009.1 GCF_016623495.1 Thermohalobaculum xanthum
CCGGCGACCGCGCGCAGGGGCGGCGCCTCGGCGCGCGTGCCGCCACCGCCGCCCGGCCCGCCAGACGGGGCACCTGCCGACGGCGCGGGCCCCGCTTCCTGCAGCCGCCGCACCAGGTCGCCCGGCGTTGGCAGGTCGGCCACATGGGTGAGCCGGATCACCGCCATCTCGGCCGCCATCATCGCCGAGGGCGCGACCGCCAGCTCCTCCATCGCCTTGAGCAGCATCTGCCAGGTCCGGGTCAGCACCCGCATCGACAGCCGCCCGGCCAGGTCGCGCCCGCGCCGGCGCTCGTCGGGCGAGACGGTGGGATCCTCGGCCGCGGTCTCGGAGATCTTCACGACCGAGATCCAGTGGGTCAGCTCGGCCAGGTCGCGCAGCACCACCGCGGGGTCCGCCCCTTCGGCATATTGCGCGCCAAGCTCGGCCAGCGCGCCGGCCGCGTCGCCGCGCATGATCGCCTCGAAGAGGTCGAACACCCGGCCCCGGTCGGCGAGCCCTAGCATCCGGCGCACCGCGGCGGCGTCGGTCTCGCCCTCGCGGCCATGCGCCACGGCCTGGTCGAGCAGCGAGAGCGCGTCGCGCACCGAGCCCTCGGCCGCGCGGGTGATCAGCGCCAGCGCGTCCTGCGCCACCTGCGCGCCTTCCTTGGCGGCGATGGCGGCGAGGTGCTCCATCATCACCTCGGGCTCGATGCGGCGCAGATCGAAGCGCTGGCAGCGGCTCAGCACGGTCACCGGCACCTTGCGGATCTCGGTGGTGGCGAAGATGAACTTCACATGCGCCGGCGGCTCCTCGAGCGTCTTGAGCAGCGCGTTGAAGGCCGAGGTCGAGAGCATGTGCACCTCGTCCACGATGTAGACCTTGTAGCGCGCCTGCGCCGCCCGGTAGCGCACCGAGTCGATGATCTCGCGAATGTTGTCGACGCCCGTGTTCGAGGCCGCGTCCATCTCGATCACGTCGACATGCCGCCCCGCCGCGATCGCGACGCAGGCGTCGCACTCGCCGCAGGGATCGGTGGTGGGCGCATCGCCGCGCCCGGTGCAGTTGAGGCCCTTGGCGATGATCCGCGCCGTCGTCGTCTTGCCCACGCCGCGCACCCCGGTGAGGATGAAGGCATGCGCGATGCGATCCAGCGCGAAGGCGTTGGTGAGCGTCTGCACCATCGCCTCCTGCCCGATCAGGTCGCGGAAATGCCCCGGGCGGTACTTGCGCGCGAGGACCTGGTACTCGGCGGCAGGGCTCGGGGTGGTGGCGTCGGCCATGCGGTCTCCGGTCGTCGGGGGGTTGCGGGCACAGATTAGGGCGCGGCGGCGACCGGTCGCAAGCGCCGATGGCCCCGCGGCCGGCCTTCGCCGCGCCTCAGCCCGCGAGCTTCCCCAGCAGTCCGGCCAGCGTGCGCGCCTCGCCGGGCCCGAGCCGCGCCGCCACGTGCCGACCGATCGCGGCGCGGTAGACGGGCCAGGCGGCCTCGCGCCGCCGCAGACCCTCGGCGGTGATGCGCAGCCGCTGGCCGCGCCGGTCGTCGGGGTCGGCCGCGCGCGCCACCAGCCCGGCCGCCTCCATCCGGTCGATCAGCCGCGAGAGGTTGTACTGCGCGACCAGAAGGCGCGCCTGCAGCTCGACCGGCCGCAGCCCCGCGTCGCCGGCGCGCTCGAGCTCGAGCAGCACGTCGTACCAGCCCAGCGGCGGCATCCCCGCGGCCTTGAGATCTGCCTCGACCGCCGACACCAGCGCCCCCGAGACCCGGACGAGGCGCGCCCATGCATGCACCGCCTCGGGGTCGGCCCCTCGGTCGGCCCCTCGGTCGGCCCCGGCATTCCCCGGGCCGCCGCCATGCGCCATCGTCCCCGATGCTGTCTGGTCTTCGCGGGTCATGCCCCCGATCTACCATGTCGATGCATTCGCATGAAGGTTGAAACTTGATGCATATGCATCTATATCACGGTAAATGCACATGCATGGAGTTGCCGCGATGACCCTGACCCTGGTGAGCCACGTGCTCTGCCCCTACGTGCAGCGCGCCGCGATTGCGCTGGCGGAGAAAGGCGTGCCCTACCGCCGCATCGACATCGACCTCTCGGACAAGCCGGACTGGTTCCGCCGGATCTCGCCGCTCGGCAAGGTGCCGCTGCTGCAGGTCGACGACGGCACGGGCCCGGTCGCGCTCTTCGAATCGCAGGTGATCGCGGAATACCTCGAGGAGACCCGGGGCGCGCTGCCGCTGCATCCGGCCGACCCGCTCGAGCGCGCGCGCCACCGTGCCTGGATCGAGGTGGCGTCGGCCACGCTCGCCGCCATCGCCCGCTTCTACGGCGCGCCTAACGATACCGCGCTCTCGCGCGAGCGCGAGGCGCTGGCCGCCCTCCTGGCGCGGATCGGCGCCGAGCTGGGCGACGGGCCGTTCTTCGGCGGCGACCGCTTCACGCTGGTCGATGCCGCCTGGGCGCCGGTCTTCCGCTATCTCGACGCTTTCGAGGCGATCGGCGAGGCGGATCTCACGGCCCCGCTGCCGCGCCTCGGCGCCTGGCGCGCGGCGTTGGCCGGGCGCCCGTCGGTGCGAGGCGCGGTGGCTGCCGACTACCCCGCGCGGCTGCTGGATTTCCTTGCGCGCCGCGACAGCGCCCTGGGGCGGCGGCTGCGCGACGCCGCCTGAGCCCTGTCCCGCCGGGGAGGCGGCGCGACCCGGTCAGGCCGCGTCGCGGATCACCCCCTTGTGCGAGAGATGAAGCTCGCAGAACTGCCCATAGGTCGCGTCGAGATTGATGGGCAGCGCACCCTGCGAGCGGGTGCTGCCGCTGCCGATCTCGGCGAATGTGTACTCGAAGCCGTTTGGCAGGTTGATCCGCACCCTGTGCTCGGCGCCGGTCACCGGGTTCAGGATCGGCTCGCCGCGCGCCTCGAAGGCGCCCGAGACACGGACAAGCCCGCGCCGGGCGGGGATGTCGACATCGATCTCGATGTCGCAGAACTGCGGCTCAAGCTTGTTCGGCGACATGGCCGAGAAGATCCACCACATCGTCGCGGCCTCCTCGGTATCCTCGCCCGACATGATCGCGAGCGCCGCCTTGCGCTGGGCCGCGCTCGCGCTGCGGTCGACGAAAAGCTGCATCGTGCCGTTGCCCTCGTGGACGGGGCCCGGCCACTTGTACTGCGCCGCCATGCGGACGCCATCGAGCGAGACTTCCCCGTGGTGCCCCTTGTCGATCGCATAGCCGACCGAGGCCTCGCAGAACCCTTCGTTGGGCAGGGAATTGAACTGGCAGGGGCAGGCGTAGCAGCAATTGCAATTGCCGAACTCGACGCCGTGAATCGTCCAAGGGGTCATCGCGGTCCCTCCCGTGGCGGCCCCGCGCTCCCCTGCGCCACGGTCTATCACAAAACCGCGCGAATCGGTATCGCGGCCGGCCGGCGGATGGACGGCGCCACAGTCGCCCGCGTCACCGCGGCGGGTCATTTCGGACTTAATGCAAGGAGGTGAGAGGCTGGACAGCGACCCAAGCGGGGCTCGTTACGGCTGCTTCCTTCCGGACCTGACCGGGTTGGCGAGGCGCTCGCCCGCGCCAACCTCTCACCCCGCGATATAGCGATTCGATGACGTCGGCACAACCGGCGGCACGATGGGCGGAGGCGCGGCGCACGGCCACGGCAAGCGGCCACAGGGGCGTGCCGGCGGGCGGTGTCAGGGTTCGCTCTTTGAGCGGCGGCGGGATTGCGGCTCCCCCGCGGCTCTGGCATTCAGAGGGCCCCGCGCCACGCAGCCAACAGGCCCCCGACCCGATGTCCTTCTCGCAACCGATCACCTTCGCCACGGGCGGCACCACGCTCGACCGCGCCGCGCATCTGCGGCGCGAGGCCGGGGCGCTGCTCGCATCGGCCGAGGCGCGGCTCCTCGTGCTCGCCGGCGGTCGCCCGGCCATCGACCTCGATGGCGAGGGGCCGCGGCTCCTGTGGCGCGCCCCCGATCCCGGCGTGCTGGCCGAGGCCGGCGAGGCGCCGGTCTTTCTGGGGCTGATCGACGGGGCGCCGCGCTTTGCCGCGGACCTGCCGCCCTCGGCCGCCGAGGGCCCCGACCCGCGCCTGCCCGAGGGGGCGAAGTTCATCGACCTGCGCTCGATCGCGGGGCAGCTGACGCCGGGCGAGGCCAGCGTCGCCGCCACCGCCAAGGGGGTGCTGGGCTGGCACGAGTCGCATCCGCGCTGCTCGCGCTGCGGCGCGCCGACCGTACCCGACGACGGCGGCTGGCGCCGGCGGTGCGGCGGCTGCGGCGCGCTGCATTTCCCGCGCACCGATCCGGTCGTGATCATGCTGGTCACCGACGGCGAGCGCGTCCTGCTGGGGCGCCAGGCCTCGTGGCCGTCGGGGCTGCATTCCTGCCTCGCAGGCTTCATGGAGCCCGGCGAGACCATCGAGGACGCCGTGCGCCGCGAGGTGTGGGAGGAGACGCGCGTGCGCGTGGGCCGGGTGCGCTATCTCGCCTGCCAGCCCTGGCCCTTCCCGACCAGCCTGATGATGGGCTGCACGGCCGAGGCGCTGTCCGAGGAGATCACCCTCGACCCGACCGAGCTCGAGGATGCATTCTGGCTGCCGCGCGCCGAGCTCGCCGCGGTGCTCGAGGGCCGACACCCCCGGCTGGGCTCGCCGCGCGTCGACGCGATCGCGCGCAGCCTGCTGGCCGCGTGGCTTGCGGGCGAGGCGGATCCTGTCTGAGACGCCGCGGCGCCCTATCTGTCGGTCAGCACGAAGCGGAGTAACGGGCCGATGATGCATCCCCCCACCGACACGGCCCATCTGCGGCAGGCGCTGAGCACGTTTGCCACGGGCGTGACCATCGTGACGGCGATGGACACCGAGACCGGCGAGCCCGTGGGCTTCACCGCCAATTCCTTCACCTCGGTCTCGCTCGACCCGCCGCTCCTGCTGGTGTGCCTCGCGCACACGGCGGCCAGCTACCGCATCTTCTGCGCCTCGGACGGCTTCGCGGTGAACGTCCTGTCCGCCGAGCAGGAGGCGGTCGCGAAGATCTTTGCCACGCGCGGCGCCGACAAGTTCGCCTGCGTCTCGTGGACGCCGGGCCTGCATGGCGCACCGCTGATCGACGGCTCGCTCGCGCGCTTCGACTGCGCCATGCACGAGCGCGTCGCCGCCGGCGACCACGACATCCTGATGGGCCGGGTCACCGCCTTCTCGCTGCACGAGGGCAAGGCGCTGGTCTATCACGGCGGCGCCTTCGCGGCGCTGGGCTGAGAACGCCTCAGCCCGCCCTGTCGGCGCGCAGCTGCGCGTAGGCGTCGTTCACCGTGGCGAGCCGCTGCTCGGCCAGCCGGCGCGCCTCGTGCGGGACGCCGCGCGCCACCATCTGGTCGGGATGCAACTCGCGCACCAGTTCGCGGTAACGCGCCCGCACCTCGACCGGGTCGGCGCCGGGCGCGATGCCCAGCACGCTCCAGGGGTCGATCTCGCCGGGCAGGTGGCGCGCGCGCATGGCGCGGAACTGTGCCTCGGACACGCCGAAGATGCGCGCCACCTCCTCGAGGAAGGCGTGCTCGCACGGGTGATACTCGCCATCCGCGATCGCGATGTAGACCAGCCCCTCGAGCAGGTCTGCCAGCACCGCCGGCCGGTCCCGAAACATCGCCGCGATCCGCTCGGCATAGACCTCGAAGCCGGCGACATCGGTGCGCGCGAGGTTGTAGATGCGCGCCGCGTTCTCCTCCTCCTCGGGCGGGATGGAAAAGATCTCGCGGAAGGCAGCCACCTCGTCGCGGGTCACGCGCCCGTCGGCCTTGGCCATCTTCGCGCCCAGCGCGATCACCGCGATGGTGAACGCCACCGTGCGCTCGGGCGGCGTCGCCAACCGCTCGAACACGCGGCTGAGCGGCTCGCCTCTGGCGAGTGCGGCGAGGCTTTCCCTGATTCGTGACCAGATCGACATGGTGCGGATGTTATCACGCGCGAATCACGCGTCTCCGGCGGCGCGCGAAATTCGGGGCGTCAAGGCGACGCATCCGGCGCGGCGCCATCGAGCGCGAGCACCATCAGTGCAAGATCGAGGCTGCGGCCCATCTTGCAGCCGACCCCCGTCAGCCGGCCCTGCTCCTCGAATCCCAGCGCGCGGTGGAGGGCGAGGCTGGGGCCCTGGTCGGCGCTGATGCCGCCCACCATGCGGCGCAGCCCGCGGGCCCGTGCCTCGGCGATCAGCCGCTCCATCAGCGCGCGTGCCACCCCGCGCCGCCGCGCGCCCGCGGCCACGTAGACGGAATGCTCGACAGTGTGGCGATAGCCCTCGCCCGGACGGAAGGGGCCGAAGCTCGCGTATCCCGCCACGGCACCGCCATCGGTGGCGACGAGGACCGGAAAGCCGCCCTCGGTGCGCGCGTCCAGCCAGGCGCGCATCTCGCCGTCCGATCTGGGGGTCTCGCCCCAGCTCGCGGTGCCCGACAGGATCTCGGCGTTCAGGATGTCACGGATGCGAGGGAGGTCCGACGCTTCCGCTGCCCGGATGCTGATCCGGGTGCCGGTCGGCTGCGGCCCGGGCGCGTTCAGCGCCGGGGATGATTGCGCGCGTCGTCCCGGCGGATACGCACGGGGATGGCACGCTGCTCGGGACGCGGCCGGGCAAGCACCAGCAGCCCGGCGCCCATCAGGGCGATCGCGGCAATGGCCAGGGTCATCCGAGTCTCCCCTCTCTTTCGCTTAACAGAGTAATCGTCTAAGCCGATCCGAGTCCATGACTAAGTGGGCTGGCTGCGGAGCGTTGCAAGGGGCGAGGGCGATGTCGGACGGCGCTTGGGACTTCTGGATCGACCGTGGCGGCACCTTCACCGACGTTGTCGCGCGCGAGCCGGGAGGGCGGCTGAGCACCCGCAAGCTCCTGTCCGAGAACCCCGAACAGTATCCCGACGCGGCACTGCACGCGATTCGCGGCTTTCTCGGGCTCGGCCCCGACGCGCCGATTCCCCCTGCGCGAATCGGTCGCGTCAAGATGGGCACCACGGTCGCGACCAACGCGCTGCTCGAGCGCAAGGGCGCGCCAACGGTGCTGGTGACCACCCGCGGCCTCGGGCAGCAGCTGCGCCTGGCCTACCAGAACCGCCCCGACCTCTTCGCCCGCCACATCGTCCTGCCCGAGATGCTGCACAGCCGGACCATCGAGGCCGACGAGCGCATCCGCGCCGACGGGACGGTCGAGCGCGCGCTCGACGAGGCGCGCCTGCGCGCCGACCTCGAGGCCGCCCATGACGCGGGCTTTCGCGCGGTCGCGATCGTCTTCGTGCATGGCTACCGCCACCAGGCGCACGAGGCCCGCGCGGCGGCGATCGCGCGCGAGATCGGCTTCCCGCAGGTCTCGGCCAGCCACGAGGTCTCGCCGCTGATGAAGATGGTCAGCCGCGGCGACACGACCGTGGTCGACGCCTATCTCAGCCCGATCCTGCGCGCCTATGTCGACCGCGTGGCGTCGGCATTCGAGGGCGCGGACGAGGCCCACGACCTCGGCTCCAGGCTGATGTTCATGCAGTCCTCGGGCGGGCTCACCGATGCACGCTTCTTCCAGGGCAAGGACGCCATCCTCTCGGGCCCGGCCGGTGGCGTCGTCGGTTGCACCCGCACGGCCGAGATCGCGGGCTTCGGCAAGGTGATCGGCTTCGACATGGGCGGCACCTCGACCGATGTCTGCCACTACGCCGGCGAGTACGAGCGCGTGCTCAACACCATGGTCGCGGGCGTGCGCATCACCGCGCCGATGATGAACATCCACACCGTCGCGGCGGGGGGCGGATCGCTCCTGCAGTTCGACGGCACGCGGCTTCGCGTCGGGCCGGAAAGCGCCGGCGCCAATCCCGGCCCCGCCTGCTACGGCCGAGGCGGGCCGCTGGCGGTGACGGACGCGAATGTCCTGACCGGCAAGCTGCGCCCCGAGTTCTTCCCCGCGATCTTCGGCCCGAATGCCGACCGCCCGCTGGATGCCGAGGCGACGCGGGCGAAGTTCGACGAGCTGGCCGCGAGCGTCGGCAAGACGTCCGAGGAGATCGCCGACGGCTTCCTCAGGATCGCCGTCGAGAACATGGCCAACGCGATCAAGAAGATCAGCGTCCAGCAAGGCCATGACGTGACGGAATACTGCCTCGCGGTCTTCGGCGGCGCCGGCGCGCAGCACGCCTGCCTGATCGCTGACGTGCTGGGGATGGAGACCTGCCTTGTCCACCCGATGGCGTCACTGCTCTCGGCCTATGGCATGGGGCTCGCCGACATCCGCGCGAGCCGCCAGCAGGCGGTCGAGGCGGTGCTGACGGACGGGTCCCGCCTGCAGGCGGCGGTCGATCTCGACCGGCTGGGCTCGGACGCGCTGTCGGAAGTCGAGAAGCAGGGCGTCGCCCAGGGCCAGATCCGCCTCGTGCAGACGGCGATGCTCAAGGTCAAGGGCACCGACACGGCGCTCCCCATCCCCTTCGGGACGGTGGCCGAGATGCGCACGGCCTTCCGCGAGGCGCACCGCGCCCGGTTCGGCTTCGACGCGGGCGAGACGGACCTTGTGATCGAGGCCGTCTCGGCCGAGGCGATCGGCGCCGCCGCCGACCTTGCCGAGGCGAAGGTCGCAACCGCCGAGCGCCCCGAGGTCGCCTTCGAGACCGCAAAGACCGCCCCCTTCTACAGCCAGGGCGCGTGGCACGAGGCCCGCTTCGTGCGGCGCGAGGCGATGCGCCCCGGCGACCGCCTCACCGGCCCCGCCGTGCTGGTCGAGCCGCATACCTCGATCGTGATCGAGCCCGGCTGGCAGGCGCGGATCACCGAACACGACCACGTCGTGCTCCACCGCATCGCGCCGCGCGAGGGCGTGGCCGTCGGCACCCAGGCCGACCCGGTGATGCTCGAAGTGTTCAACAACCTCTACATGTCGATCGCCGAGCAGATGGGCGCGGTGCTCGAGAACACCGCGGCCTCGGTCACCATCAAGGAACGGCTCGACTTCTCCTGCGCCGTCTTCGACGCCGCGGGCGATCTCATCGCCAACGCGCCGCACATGCCGGTGCATCTGGGCTCGATGGCGGCCTCGGTCCGCACCGTGATCGCGCAGAACCCCGACATGCGCCCCGGCGACGTCTTCGTGCTGAACGCGCCCTACAATGGCGGCACGCATCTGCCCGACATCACCGTGGTCACGCCCGTCTGGAACGACGCCGGCACCGAAGTGCTGTTCTACACCTCGGCCCGCGGCCACCACACCGATGTCGGCGGCCTCACCCCCGGCTCGATGCCGCCCGACAGCCGGGTGGTCGAGGACGAGGGCGTGCTGATCGACAACTTCCTGCTGGTCGACGGGCCCACGGGTCGCTTCCGCGAGGCCGAGATGCGCGCGTTGCTGACCGGCGCGAAGTACCCCGCGCGCGCGCCGGACATCAACATTGCCGATCTCAAGGCACAGGTCGCCTCGTGCGAGAAGGGGGTGCTCGAACTGCGCCGCATGGTCGATCATTTCGGCCTCGACGTGGTGCGCGCCTACATGGGCCACGTCCAGGACAACGCCGAGGAACTGGTGCGCCAGCGCATCGAGGCGCTGAAGGATTCCGAGTTCGTCTACGAGATGGACCCGGGCTTCGACGGCGAGCCGCGGCAGATCCGCGTCAAGATCACGGTCGACCGCGCCGCGCGCTCGGCCACGGTCGACTTCACCGGCACGACGGCTCAGCTTCGCACCAACTACAACGCGCCCGAGCCGGTGACGCGCGCCGCCGTGCTCTATGTCTTCCGCTGCCTCGTCGACGACGCGATCCCGATGAACGAAGGGGTGATGAAGCCGCTCGAAGTGATCCTGCCCAAGGGCACGATGCTCAGCCCCGAATACCCCGCGGCGGTGATCGCGGGCAACGTCGAGACCAGCCAGGCCGTGACCTCGGCGCTGTTCCTTGCGCTCGGCGTGCAGGCGGCGGCGCAGTCGACCATGAACAACACCACCTGGGGCAACGCGAAGTACCAGTATTACGAGACGATCTGCGGCGGCTCGGGCGCGGGCGTGCTGAACGACGGCACGGGGCATCCGGGCACCTCGGGCGTGCACACCCACATGACCAATTCGCGCCTCACCGACCCCGAGGTGCTGGAATGGCGCTTTCCCGTCGTGCTCGAGGAATTCGCCATCCGCGAGGGCACCGGCGGCCTGGGCAAGTGCCGCGGCGGCGACGGCGTGAGCCGGCGGATCCGCTTCCTCGAGGACATGACCATCGCGATCCTGTCGGGCCACCGGGTGGTGCCGCCACCGGGCCTCGACGGGGGCGCGCCGGGGGCGCTTGGGCGCAGCCGCATCCTGCGCGCGGATGGCACCGAGGAGGTGCTCAAATCCGCCGACAAGCGCGAGATGCAGGCGGGCGACACCTGGATGCTGGAGACCCCGGGCGGCGGCGGCTGGGGGCGGGCATGAGCCGCGCCGCGCACTCGGTCATGGCCGCAGCCGGCGATCCGCGGTAAGGCTGGCGCATGATCGGCAACATCGTCATCGCCATCGGCATCGCAATCGCGCTCGCGGGCATCGCCATGCTCGTGCGCTGCATCCAGCGCGCCTCGCGCATCCGCGCCTCGCAGTTCGAGCCCGGCGCGCTCGAGGCCGAACTGCGCCGGCTGATCCTGATGAACGGCGCCGCCGTCGGCATCGGCTTCTTCGGCCTCGCGGTCATGGTCGTGGGCATGGTGGTCTGAGCGTTATGCAGCCGGACAGCCCCCTGGGCGCGCTGGTCGCGCGTATCGCGGGCCCCGGCGAGGTCCGCTGGATTGGTCTGCGCCCCGGCCGCCGCATGCCGGTCCAGGCGGTCGAGCGGGCAGCCATCGCGCTCGACGGCCTCGCCGGCGACCACCGGGCCAGCCCCGGCAAGCGCGCCGTCACCCTGATCCAGTGGGAGCACCTGCCGGTCATCGCGGCGCTTGCACGCCACGACCAGGTCGACCCCGCGCTGCTTCGGCGCAACATCGCGGTGGCGGGCGTCAACCTCCTCGGCCTGCGCAACCGCGCGTTCCGCATCGGCACCGCGGTGCTGCGCGGCAGCGGTCTTTGCGCGCCATGCTCGCGGATGGAGGAAGTGCTGGGCCCCGGCGGCTACGCGGCCGTACGCGGCCATGGCGGGATCACCGCCGAGGTGGTCGAGCCCGGAGAGATGGCGCCCGGCGACGCCGTGACGCCCGTCTGAACGGTTCCGGCCGCGCCGCCGTCAGAACCGCTCGACCCAGGGCCTGAGCTCGATCTCCCAGGCCCAGCAGCTGCGGTCTTGGTCGAGGAAGTCGCAGTAGCTCGCGGCGATCGCGTCGGGGTCGAGCATCGAGTCGGGCGCATCCGCGGGCTCCGCGCGCCCGGGATTGCGGATGCCGCCATCGATCACGAAATGGCCGACATGGATCCCCTTGGGATGCAGCTCGCGCGCCATCGACTGCGCGAGGCCCCGCAGCGCGAACTTGCCCATCGCGAAGGGCGCCGATTGCGCGTAGCCCTTCACCCCCGCCGAGGCGCCGGTGAAGAGGATCGCGCCGCGCCCCTCGCGCTCCATCCGGATCGCGGCCTCGCGCGCGACGTAGAAGGCGCCCAGCGCGGTGACGCCGACCGCGTGCGCCACCGCCGCGGGATCGAGCGTGGCGAGCGGCCCGCGCACCCGGGCCGAGGGGTTGTAGACGACCACGTCCGGCGCGCCCTCGCGATCGAGCGCCTCGAAGAGCGCAGCCACCGACCCGGCATCCGCCGCGTCGCAGCCATGCGCCCGCGCCCCGGTCTCGGCCGCCAGCGCGCCCAGCTTGTCGACCCCGCGCGCGGCCAGGCTCACGCGCATCCCCCGCCCGGCGAAGGCGCGCGCCAGCGACGCCGACAGCCCTGTCCCCGCGCCCATGATCAGCGCATGCCCGTAAGTGTCTCGCATCGTCCGGTCTCCGTCTTCGGCTGGCGCGCCGGCCGCGCCGCCGCGCAGCATAGACAGATGCGCGGGCCACGTCAGGACGACGCGATCCGCAACTTCGCGTGATCCGGCGGCCGATCTGGCCGCAGCCGCATCGATCAGACGCTGCCTTCGGTCTCGATGCGGATCGGCGCGCCGCAATGCTTGCAGTGCACCGCATCGGGATCGTGCAGCAGCAGCCCGCAGCGCTCGCAGGGCTGGCGCACCTTCGCGGGGCGGAACATGACCTGTGCCAGCCGCAGGAACAGCGTCACCCCGAAGATCATCACGCCGACCGACAGCATGCGCCCCATCGTCCCGGTCAGCGTGATGTCGCCGAAGCCGGTAGTGGTCAGCGTGGTCACGGTGAAGTAGAGCGCGTCGGCATAGTTCCGGATCTGCGGATTGACGCCATATTGCAGCGTGTAGATCAGCCCTGTCGTCACGAACAGGAAGACCGCGAGGTTGATCGTCGCGAGGATCACCTCTTCGTGACTGCGGAAATAGGGGAAATCCTGCCGCAGCCGGACCAGCAGCTGGTAGGTGTGCAAGAGCCTCAGCGTGCGCAGGATGCGCAGGAAGCCGAAACCCTCGCCCGCGATCGGCGCGAGGAACGAGACCACGGCGACCAGGTCGGCCCAGTTCGTCGGCCGCAGGAAGAAGCGCGACCTTTGCGGATCGGTCATCAGCCGCGCGAGGAAATCCGTCAGAATGACAACCCCCAGCACCACGTCGATGGCCTCGACCAGCGCGGTATGCGTGAAGAACGAGGTGACGATGACGAAGATGATGGTCGAGAGGTCGAAGATCAGCAGGCCATAGCGGAAGCGATGCGCCGCCGCCGTGTTCGAATGGTAAAGCGTTCTCAGTCGTGCCAGCACCGCCGCGCCCGTCATTCCTCCGCCGGCTCCCGCCCGGCTTCGGGTCCGGCGCCGGGATGGGGCGAGGTTACCGTCATTCAGGCAACCGCACGACGCCGTTCTCGTCGAGCGGAAAGCCCGGGTTCCAGGCGACCTCCCACAGATTGCCGTCGGGATCGCGGAAATACCCCGAATAGCCGCCCCAGAACGCCTCCTCGGCCGGTTTGACGATCTCGCCCCCCGCCGACCGGACCTCCTTGAGAACGGCGTCTACCTCGTCCCTCGACCGCGTGTTGTAGGCAATGGCGAAACCGCCGAAGCCGTCGCCGCCCGGGGCGATGCCGGCCTCCCTGGCAAGGTCGGCCCGGGGATAGAGCGCGAGCGCGCAGCCGCCGCACTGGAAGAACGAGACCCCCTCGGCCGCCCGGACTGACCGCCGCCAGCCCAGCCGCTCGTAGAAGCGGGTGCACTTCTCGAGGTCCTGCACGCCGAGCGTGACGAGCGTGAAACGTTGTTCCATGCCAGCAGGTTACCAGAGCGCAAGGGACGGCGTCACCCGCTGTTGCGCCCGGCGGGCCGCTCCTGCCCGGATATTGCGCGCCATTCGGGGCCGGGGGGCTTCTCGCGCGATTTGACGCCCCCTCGCCCGCGACCACCGGCGTCTTCGAGGACGATCGCGGCACGCCGATCCCGTTCTGAGGCCTAGACCCCGCCCGCGACGTCCAGCGCGTCCAGCGTCGCGGCCAGAAGCGCAAGCTCGCGTGGCTCGGAAAAGCGGTGATCCGCGCCCTTGACCAGCGTGAGCTGCGCATCCGCGCAGTCGACGTGATCGAGCAGCCGCAGCGCGACCTCGGGCGGCACGTCGGTGTCGGCGGTGCCCTGCAACAGCCGCAGCGGGAAGGGCAGCACCAGCGGCGCACGCAGCACCAGCTGCTGGCGCCCCTCCTCGATCAGGCGGCGCGTGATTACATAGGGCTCGTCCGAGTAGTCCGAGGGTAGCTCGACCCGCCCGTTGCGCGCCAACGCCTCGCGCTGGGCCGCGTCGAAGCCCGCCCACATCGAATCCTCGGTGAAGTCGGGGGCCGCGGCGATCCCCACCAGCGCCGCCACGCGCTCGGGCATCCGCCGCGCCAGCAGAAGCGCGATCCAGCCGCCCATCGACGAGCCCACCAGGACCTGCGGCCCCTCGGTCAGGCGCATGACCGCCTCGGCCGCGTCGTCGGCCCAGTCGCCAATCGCCCCGTCGAGAAAGTCGCCCGAGCTCGCACCATGCCCGCGATAGTCGAAGCGCAGGAATGCCCGCCCGCGCTCGCGCGCCCAGTCCTCGAGGAAGGTGGCCTTGGTGCCGGTCATGTCCGAGCGGAAGCCGCCGAGGAAAACCACGCCCGGCGCGTCTTTGCCTGTCGCCCGCGCGTGGCTCCTGTGATAAGCGAGCCTTCGGTCTGGTGAGATCTCAAGCAGGTCCGGAGCATTCATGTCCGCGTCGTCCTCCAACATCGGCAGCATTGCCGGGGACAATAGACGCCCTGACCGTCCGGCGACAGTTCCGCATCCGCTCACCATCCTGCAGGTCGTGCCCCGGCTGGGCATCGGCGGGGTCGAGCGCGGCACGGTCGAGATCGCCGAGGGCATCGTGCAGGCCGGCGGCCGCGCGATCATCGCGACCGAGGGCGGCCAGCTCGCGCAGAAGGCGCTGCGGGCGGGGGCCGAGATCGTGACGATGAACGCCGCCACCAAGAACCCGCTCAACATCTGGCAGAACGCGGGCGTGCTCGAGCGCCTGATCCGTGCCGAGGGCATCGACCTCGTCCATGCCCGTTCGCGCGCGCCGGCCTGGTCGGCGAAATGGGCGGCCGAGCGCTGCCGGGTGCCCTTCGTGACCACCTATCACGGCGCCTACAGCGAGGGCTTCCCGCTCAAGCGCTTCTACAACGCGGTCATGGCCCGCGGCCGGCCAGTGATCGCGATCTCGGAATTCATCCGCGACCTGGTGATCGCGCGTCACAGGGTGGACCCCGCCGACATCGTCGTGATCCCGCGCGGCGCGGACACGGCCGTCTTCTCCGAGGACATGGTGTCGAACGAGCGCGCGGCGGCGCTGGCCGATGCCTGGGGCCTGCTCGACGACACCCGGCCGATCGTGATGCTGCCCGGCCGCCTGACGCGCTGGAAAGGGGCCGAGACGCTGATCGACGCCGCCGCGATCCTGCACGAGCGCCGCGGCGAGCCCGATTTCCTCATCCTGATCGTTGGCGATGACGGCGGCTCGGGCTTCGAGCTCAAGTTGCGCCGTCGGATCGAGGCGGCCGGGGTGGGCGACTTCGTCTATCTCACCGGCGCAACCTCGGACATGGCGGCAGCGCTCAAGCTCGCCTCGGTCGTGATCTCGGCCTCGATCGAGCCCGAGGCCTTCGGCCGCGTCGCCGTCGAGGCGCAGGCGATGAGCCGCCCCGTCATTGCCACCGATCACGGCGGCGCGCGCGAGACGGTGGTGCATGGCGAGACCGGCTGGCTCTACCCGCCGGGCGACGCGGCGGCGCTGGCCGCGGCGATCGAGCTTGCGCTCTCGCTCGACCCGTCGGCGCGGGCGCATATGGGGATGCAGGCCAAGGCGCGCATCCGCGCCCGCTACACCGTGGCCTCGATGCGCCGCGCCACGCTCAGCGTCTACGAGCGCGCAACGGGCCGGCTTTTCTCCGAGGCTTGAGCCCCCTTGCCGACGGGGCCGGGGTGCGCGGCCCAAGGGCGCGGGCGGCGGCGCTTGACTTCATCGCCCGCCGTAAACGATGGTGCGCGCGATTTTCGGGCCCGCACCCCGCGCGCGCCCACCCATCCACCACGGGGAAGACCGATGAGCGAAGTCGCCGAGGCCCATGTCACGATCACGCTGCCGGACGGGGCGACCCGGACCTACGGCACCGGCGTGACCGGGGCAGAGGTCGCGGCCGACATCTCGAATTCGCTGGCCAAGGCCGCGCTCGCCTGCCGCATCGACGGCACGCTCTCGGACCTCTCGCGCCGGATCGAGCATGACGCCGAGCTGTCGATCGTCACCGCGAAGGACGAGGCCGAGGCGCTCGAGCTGATCCGCCACGACTGCGCCCATATCATGGCCCGCGCGGTGCAGGAGCTGTGGCCCGCGACCAAGGTCACGATCGGCCCGGTGATCGACAACGGCTTCTATTACGACTTCGACCGCGACGAGCCCTTCACCGAGGACGACCTCGCCGCGATCGAGAAGCGCATGCGCCAGATCATCGAGGCGCGCGACCCGGTGAAGACCGAGGTCTGGACCCGCGCCGACGCGATCGCGCACTACGAGAAGACCGGCGAGCCCTTCAAGGTCGAGCTGGTCGAGGCGATCCCCGAGGGGCAGCCGATCCGGATGTACTGGCACGGCCCCTGGCAGGACCTCTGCCGCGGGCCGCACCTGGTGCATACCGGCCAGGTCCCGGCGGACGCCTTCAAGCTGATGTCGGTCGCCGGCGCCTACTGGCGCGGCGATTCCAGCCGCAAGCAGCTCCAGCGCATCTACGGCACCGCCTTCCGCACCAGGAAGGACCTCGAAGCCTATCTCCACATGCTCGAGGAGGCGGCCAAGCGCGACCACCGCCGCATCGGCAAGCAGATGGACCTCTTCCACCTGCAGGAAGAGGCGCCGGGCATGATCTTCTGGCACCCCAACGGCTGGGCGGTCTACCGCGCGCTCGAGGACTACATGCGCCGCCGGCTCACCGCCGCTGGCTACAAGGAGATCAAGACCCCCCAGGTCGTCGACCGCAAGCTGTGGGAGGCCTCGGGCCACTGGGACAAGTACCGCGAGAACATGTTCCTGGCCTATGTCGAGGAGGAGCACGCCAAGGAAAAGCGCATCAACGCGCTCAAGCCGATGAACTGCCCCTGCCACGTGCAGATCTACAACCACTCGCTCAAGTCCTACCGCGACCTGCCGCTGCGGCTGGCCGAGTTCGGCTCGTGCCACCGCTACGAGCCCTCGGGCTCGATGCACGGGCTGATGCGCGTGCGCGGCTTCACCCAGGACGACGCCCACATCTTCTGCACCGAGGACCAGATCGAGGACGAGACGGCGCGCTTCATCGAGCTGCTCGGCTCGATCTACAAGGATCTCGGCTTCGACAGCTTCGACATCAAGTTCTCGACCCGGCCCGAGCAGCGCGTCGGCTCGGACGAGATCTGGGACAAGGCCGAGGCCGCGCTCGAGGCCGCGGTGCGCAAGGTCACCAACGACTATACCGTCGACCCGGGCGAGGGCGCCTTCTACGGCCCCAAGCTCGACTTCAAGCTTACCGACGCGATCGGCCGTGAGTGGCAGTGCGGCACCTTCCAGGCCGACTTCAACCTGCCCGAACGGCTCGACGCCGAGTATGTCGATGCCGACGGCGAGAGGAAGCGCCCGGTGATGATGCACCGCGCGATCCTCGGCAGCTTCGAGCGGTTCATGGGCATCGTGATCGAGAACTGCGCCGGGCGCTTCCCGCTGTGGCTCGCGCCGGTGCAGGCGGTGGTCGCCACCATCGTCTCGGACGCCGACGGCTATGCCGAGCGGGTGGCCGCCGAGCTGCGCGCCAAGGGGCTTCGGGTCGAGACCGACACGCGCAACGAGAAGATCAACTACAAGGTGCGCGAGCACTCGGTAGCCGGCGTCCCCGTGATCCTTGCCGTCGGGCGGCAGGAGGTCGAGGGCGAGACCGTTGCCGTGCGCCGGCTCGGCGAACAGGGCCAGCGCGTCCTGCCGCTGGCCGAGGCCGCGGCCGGGATCGCGGCCGACGCCACGCCCCCCGACCTGCGCTGACCCTCCCGCAGGCCCGCCTTCCGCGCGGGCCTGCCGGCGCGGGGCGCTTCGCGGCCCGGGCAATGGCGGTCGTTGAACCCGCCGCGCGCGTCGGCTACCGTCGAGGGCCTACGGTGCGACGCGAGACTGGACCTGGCCATGTCATCCGACGTGCTTGGCGCGGTCATGGGGGAGATCCGCGCCGAGGCCCTCGCCCTCCTCCGCGAACGTTCGGTGACGTGCCGGTTCCCGAAGGGCGCGACGCTCTACAGCCAGTCGGACCCCGCGGACTGCATCTTCGTGATCGAACAGGGCTGCGTGATCGTCGAGCGCATGAGCGCGTCGGGCGACGTCACCAGCTACCGCATCGCGCTCAGGGGCGATGTGCTCGGGCACCGGTCCTATTTCGCGGGCGAGCACCGCTCGACGGCGCCGCGCTGCATCACCGACACCGTGGCGGTGAAGGTCCCTGCCGCGGCGCTGGCCGAGGCGATGTCCCGCGATCCCGGGATCGGCCTGCGCTTCGCCCGCGCCCTGGCGCGCGACGACGGCCCCAAGCTCGGCGCCATGCTGCGGGGCAACCGGACGCTTGGCATCGTGCGGCTCGCCTGCCTGCTGCACTACCTGCACGCACGGCTCGCGGGCGAGCCGGCGGTGGGCACGGGCGGCGACATGCCCTTCACCCAGAACGACCTCGCGAACATGCTGGGCCTGCGCTACGAGACCGTCTCGCGGCTCATCCACCAGCTCCAGGACCGCGCCGTCATCGACGTGGCCTCCAGCCCCCGCCGGATCGTCATCAAGGATCACGCCGCGCTGCTCGAGATCATCGGCGACGAGCACTGAACACATGCGCGGCGGCTCGCGCTAGCGGCCCGGCGCGGGCGCCAGCCGGTCCAGCCGCAGCCGCTGGCGGTGGTCGGTCAGGCGCCGGGCGCTGGCGATGACCGCGCCCAGCACCCCCAGCCCCGTGGCGCCGCCGATCAGGAACATGATCAGGAGCTGGTACTTCACCGCCTCCTGCGGGTCGACGCCCGACAGGATCTGGCCCGTCATCATCCCCGGCAACGACACCACCCCGGTGGCGGCCATCGCGTTGATGATGGGCGTGAAGCCGCTGCGCAGCGCGCGCCGCACGACCGGCAGCAGCGCTGCCAGCCGGGTATGTCCCAGCAGCAGCTGCGCCTCGATCGCGCGCCGCTCGCGCCCGACCATCCCGTGCAGCGCGTCGAGCCCGAGGCTCACCCCTGTCATGGTGTTGCCCAGCACCATGCCGAAGAGCGGCAGCGCGAATTGCGGCGACCACCAGGGCGTGGGCTGGATCTGGCTCGCCAGCGCGAAGGCGGTGACGATGGTGCCCGCCAGCGTCATCGCGCCGGCGCCCAGCGCATAGCCCCACGGGCCCGCCAGCCGCCGCTCCTGCCGCGCCCGGATCTCGTGCCCGGCGAACCCCACCATCACGAGCGCCACCAGCAGGGTGATCCATGGCGAGGCCGCGGCGAAGACCGCCTTGAGGATCAGCCCCACCATCAGGAGCTGCACGACCATCCGGCCCGCGGCGATCAGGAGCTGGCGCTCCAGGTCCAGCCGCAACGCCAGCGACAGGCCGGCATTGAGCACGAGGAAGACCGCCGCCAGCACGATGTCCCAGTAGGAGAGGGCGATATAGCCGCTCATGCCCGCGCCTCCGCTCGCGCGTGCAAGCGGCCCCGCTCCATCGTCAGGAGCCGCGACCCCATGCGCTTCGCCTGCGCTGGGTCATGGGTGACCAGCACCACCGGCACGCCGCGCGCCAACTCGTCGCGCAGCACCGCCTCGACCTGCGCGGTCGCCGCCTCGTCCAGCGTCGCCGTCGGCTCGTCGAGCAGGATTGCCGCGGGCTTCAGTGCCAAGGCCCGCGCCAGCGCCAGCCGGTGACGCTCGCCCGACGACAGGCGGCTCACTTCCCACGCCATCGCGTCTGGCAGGCCAAAGGCTTCGAGCAGCACGCCGGCCACCGCTCCGGGCTCGAAATGATCCGCCACCCGGTCGGACCACCAGCCGCTCTCGGCCGGGACCATCGCGACCTTGCGGCGCCAGCGGTCGGCGGGCATGGCGTCGCGATCCTCGTCCCCCAAGAGGACGCGTCCCTCGTTCGGATCGAGATCGGCAAGCGCGCGGAGGAACAGCGACTTGCCCGAGCCCGACGCGCCCATGATCGCCACGCATTCGCCCGCCGCGACGCTCAGCGAGACGGGGCCAAAGAGGGATGTGCGCAGGTCGATCACCTCGAGCATCGCGGCGCCCCGGCTCACCCACGCGCTCCGCCCGAGCGGAGGCGTGCGTGAACGCGACTCACATTATGGAATGATGTCAGTGGCTTGATCCCGTTTTCACGCGTGAAAGCCGCGGCCGCGGCCGGTCAATCCTCGACCAGCCGCCGATAGAGGTGCCACGAAGCATGACCAAGCACCGGCAGCACGACGACGAGGCCCAGGAATACCGGCAGCGACGCGACAGCCAGCGCCACGCCGATGAAGACGCCCCAGCCCAGCATCACCACGGGGCTGGCCAGCACCGTCTTGAAGCTGGTGACGATCGCGGTGATCACGTCCGAATCGCGATCGAGCAGGAAGGGGAAGGCCACCACCGACAGCGCGAACGCCACCGCGGCGAAGAACGCGCCGAAAGCGTGCCCCACGATCAGGAAGCTGATCCCGTGCGAGGTGGTGAGGAACTGGTCCATGAGGTCGAAGAAGCGCTCGGGCTGCGCACTGAAATGCAGCGCGAAGAGCATCACGCCGATCCGGCTCCAGACCGCCAGCCAGAACATCAGCGCAAAGCCCAGATAGATGATCTGCCGCCGTGCCGTCGCGCGGACCATCGCTGCCGCGTCGGACAGGCTGAAGGGCAGGCCGTACTCGCGCCGGCGCGAGACCTCGTAGAGGATCGTCGCGAAGAACGGCCCCACCAGCGCGAAGCCCGCGACGACCGGGAAGGTCAAGCCGCGCAGGTCGCGCGCCTCGATCACCCACAACAGAAGCCAGCCGCCCAGGACATAGACCGCGCCGACGATGGCTCCCACCAGCGGTGCCGCGCGAAAATCGGCCCAGCCGGCCGCCAGCGCCGCCTTGAGGTCCTCGACCGTCGCGGCCCGAACCGGCGGAACACCCTTCGTCTCGCGCCACGGGCCGCGATTCTCGTCGGCCGTCCCGCTTGCTGCCATTTGCCTTCCTCCCGGCCCGGCGCCTGCGCCATGGCGGCCCCGTGCCGCCCGGTATCGCGCTCTTTGCCCCGAGGATAGCCAAGCGGGCCGTCCCTCGGCAATCCGCGCGCGCGGCTTTGCCCATGCGGGCGATGCCAGCGCGCCGCGTCGTGCTATGTTGTCGCGCGGACCGCCTGCACCCGACCCGGCACCGGAGATTAAGCATGCGCCTCTTTCCCGCCTTTGCCGCCGCCTTAGCGGCGCTTCTCCCGGCCTCGGCCGCCGCCTCGATCTGCCACGCCTTCGTCGAGGGAGCACCGGGCGTGCGCGTGGCAAGCCTCGGCCCCGTCGCCGCTGTCGAGGAGGAGGTGACGATCAGCTATGTCGGCCACTCGACCTACCGGATCGAGACGGCGGCGGGCGTCACGATCCTGACCGACTATTACGGCAATGACGGCGAGGGCCCGGCCCCCGACGTGGTGACCATGAATCAGGCGCACGAGAGCCATTTCACGGATTACCCCAGCCCGGCGATCCGCCACATCCTGCGCGGCTGGGATCCGTTCGAGGACGGGCCGGCCGAGCACCTGGTCGAGGAGCGCGACGTGGTGATCCGCAACGTCACCACCGACATCCGCGGCTGGGGCGAACGCGGCCGCGGCGGCAACTCGATCTTCGTCTTCGAGGTCGCCGACATATGCATCGGCCATCTTGGCCATCTGCACCATCGCCTCGACGAGGCGCATTACGCCCAGCTCGGCCAGCTCGACGTCGTGATGGCGCCGGTCGACGGGACCTTCACGCTCGACCTGCCCGGCATGATCGAGGTTCTCAAGCGCCTCAAGGCGCGCGTCGTGCTGCCGATGCACGCCTTCGGCGGCGTAAGCCTGCGCCGCTTTCTCGACGGCATGTCGGACGAGTTCGTGGTCCGCCCCATCGGCGGGCCATCGATCACCGTCTCGGTCGGCAGCCTTCCGGACAAGCCGACGGTGATGGTGCCCTCGAACATCGCCTGGGGATTCTTCGACTGACGCGCGGCCTTTCCGCGCAAGGTTCCGCGTTGTATAACGCGCACTCGCGGCCGCCCCTTCAAGGGGCGGCGGTGCGATTCTGTCGGCGCGAGCCGATGCCATCAAGGAGAGTGACCCATAGCCAGACGCCCGCACAATGCGCCCCCGACCCGCGAGACGGGTCCGCGCATCAATCGCCAGATCCGCAATCCCGAAATCCGCCTGATCGACCACGAAGGCAACAATGTGGGCCTCGTCAGCCCGCAGCGCGCGCTCGAGATGGCGCAGGAAGTCGGGCTCGACCTGGTCGAGATCTCGCCGAACGCGACGCCGCCTGTCTGCAAGATCATGGACTTCGGCAAGTTCAAGTACGAGCAGCAGAAGAAGGCCGCCGAGGCGCGCAAGAAGCAGAAGGTCATCGAGGTCAAGGAAGTCAAGTTCCGGCCGAACATCGACACCCATGATTACGAGGTGAAGATGCGCTCGGTGCACAAGTTCCTCGGCGAGGGTGACAAGGTGAAGATCACCCTGCGGTTCCGCGGGCGCGAGATGGCGCACCAGGAACTGGGCCGCGAACTCCTGCAGAAGATTGCGGAAGACGTGACCGAGATCGGCAAGGTCGAATCGTTCCCCAAGCTGGAAGGCCGGCAGATGACCATGGTCATCGCGGCGGCGAAAAGCTGACCCGGGCAATCTGGCGCGGCGGTCGCGAGCCATGACCACGCCGCCGCGGCACATCCATCGCTACTCGCCGGCCAACGTCGATTCTGCACAGGACGGCCGGATGTTCTCCCCGAGCTTCGAGCGCAATGCCGAGCCGATCCGCGCGGCGCTGGAGCCTGTTGTCGGATCGCGTTCTGCCACGCTGCTCGAGATCGGATCGGGCACCGGGCAGCACGCGGCCTTCTTCGCGCAGGCCTTTCCGAAGCTGCGCTGGGCCCCCTCGGACCCGGTGCCCGAGCACCGCGTCAGCATCGCGGCCTGGCGTCGCTGGGCGGAGGCCGACAATCTCGACGCGCCGATCGATCTCGACGCGGCGGGCGACTGGGCCGGAATGGCCGAGGTCGTGGCGCTGGGGCCGCTCGCGGCAATCTTCTCGATGAACGTGGTGCACATCGCGCCGTGGTCGGTCGCGCAGGGGATCGTGGCGGGCGCGAGCCGCGCGCTCGGGCAGGGCGGACGCCTGATCCTCTATGGCCCCTTCGCCGAGGGCGGGCGCCATACCGGCGAGGGCAACGCGCGTTTCGACGCGGCGCTGCGCGCCGAGAACCCGGAATGGGGCGTGCGTGACCTGGACGATGTGGCGGCCCTCGCGCGTGACGCCGGCTTCGGGGCCGTGCAGGTGATCGCGATGCCGTCGAACAACCGGCTGGTGGTCTTCACGCGCGGCTGAGAGCCGCGCGCAACGCTGGCGTCAGCCGTTTCCCGCCAACACCTGCCCGGCGAGGTAGAGCGAGCCGCAGATGAGCACGCGCACGGGTGCCTCAGCCCCGTCGAGCACATGCGCGAGCGCCGCCTCGACCGATGGCGCCGACACCGCATCATGACCGGCGGCGCGGGCACGGGCGGCGAGCGTGTCGGCCGGGATCGCGGCCGCCGTTGCGGGGATCGTCACGCATGCCACGCGGCCGACGCGGCCGGCCAGTGGACGCAGGAAATCCTCGGCCGCCTTGGTGTCGATCATGCCGACGACCAGGTGCACGGGCACGGGGTGCGCGCCCTGTGCTGCCATCGCGTCGAGCGTCTGGGCGATCGCGGCACCCGCCGAGGCGTTGTGGCCGCCATCGAGCCAGAGTTCGACCCCCGCGGGAAGCGCCTCGACCAGCGGACCACTGCGCAGGCGCTGCATGCGGGCCGGCCACTCGGCGCGGGCGACGGCCGCGGCGCAGGCCGCCTCGTCCATGCCCAGACGTCGCAACGCCGCGATCGCGGCCCCGGCATTCTCGATCTGATGCGGTCCGGGCAGCACCGGCGCATCCAGATCGAGCAGTCCCGCGTCATCCTCGTAGACGAGGCGCCCGCGCTCGGCCCGCGCCATCCAGTCCTGCCCGTGGATCAGGAGCGGTGCGCCGACCGCCGCCGCGCGCGCCTCGATGACCGCGCGCGCCTCGTCGGGCTGTAGCCCGACGATGCAGGTAACACCGGGCTTGAGGATGCCGGCCTTCTCGGCGGCGATCTCGGCAAGGGTTTCGCCCAGATACTGCTGATGGTCGATCGACACCGGGGTGATGACCGTCAGCGCCGGATCGGGGATGACATTGGTCGCGTCGAGCCGGCCGCCAAGGCCGACCTCGAGCAGCAGCCAGTCGGCGGGAACCCGCGCGAAGGCAAGAAACGCCGCCGCCGTGGTGATCTCGAAGAAGGTGATGGGCTCGGTCCCGTTGACGCGTTCGCATTCCTCGAGCAGGGCGGCGAGCGTGGGCTCGTCGATCAGCTGGCCGGCCACGCGGATCCGCTCGTGGAAGCGCGCCAGGTGCGGCGAGGTATAGACGTGGGTGCGGTTGCCGGCCGCCTCGAGCCCGGCCCGGATCATCGCGATGGTCGAGCCTTTGCCGTTGGTGCCGGCAACGTGGACGACGGGCGGCAGCGCGCGCTCGGGATGTCCCAGACGGGCAAGCAGGCGCTCGACCCGGTCGAGCGTGAGGTCGATGACCTTGGGATGGAGCGTGAGCAGGCGATCGAGGATCGCGTCGCTCGGAACCATGTCGCGCATCTGGTGTCAGCCGTCCTCGCGCGTGGGTTTCTCGGCTTTGACGGGTGCCGCCTTGGCGCTCTCCGGCGGTGGGGGGGGAAGCTCGCCATGCACCGCCGGCGGCAGCCCCATCAGGAGGCGCAGGATGCGCCCCAGCTCCTCGCGCATCTCGCCGCGCTTGACCACGCGGTCGATCATCCCGTGGTCGAGCAGGTATTCCGAGCGCTGAAACCCTTCGGGCAGGGTCTCGCGGATCGTCTGCTCGATCACGCGCGGCCCGGCAAAGCAGATGAGCGCGTCGGGCTCGGCGATGTGCACGTCGCCCAGCATCGCGTAGGACGCCGTCACGCCGCCGGTGGTCGGGTTCGTGAGGACCACGACGAAGGGCAATCCCGCATCCTTGACCTGGGCCACGGCGATCGTGCTGCGCGGCATCTGCATCAGGCTGAGAATACCCTCCTGCATCCGCGCGCCGCCGGCCGCGGCGAAGACCACGAGCGGCGCGCGCGCCTCGACGGCGGCGTCGGCCGCGGCAAGCAGCGCGTTGCCCACATGCATGCCCATCGAGCCGCCCATGAAGCTGAAGTCCTGGCCGGCGCAGACGGTCTGGAGCCCGTAGATGGTGCCCTTGGCGACCAGCATCGCCTCGTTCTCGCCGGTCTTGCGGCGGGCGTCCTTCATCCGATCGGTGTAGCGCTTCTCGTCGCGGAAATGCAGCGGGTCGGCCAGCGCCTCGGGCACCTGGACCTCGCTGAAGGCGCCATGGTCGAACAGCGCGTGGAAGCGCTCGCGCGGCGTGATCGCCATGTGATGGCCGCACGAGGTACAGACGTTCAGCGCCTCGGCGAGGTCGCGATGGAACAGCATTTGCCCGCAGCTGTCGCATTTGTGCCAGAGGTTCTCCGGCATCTCGCGCCGCTGGAAGAACGACTTGATCTTCGGCGGGACGTAATCGGTGATCCAGTTCATGCGCGCGACCCCTTCGGCGACGGTTTGGGCTAGATAGCCTCCCGCGCCCCCGGTTGCAATCGGGCCGCGCGGGCGTGGCGCCGGGATGGCGCGGCACGAGCGCGCGCAACCGCTTGAGCGGCGGCGGTTTGCGGGGCATTGTGCCGCCGGCAACACGGAGGATGGTGATGAGCGGTGGCGCTGCGATCTGGACCTGGTTCGAAGGACGCTGGCAGGAAGGCAACGTGCCGATCCTCGGAGCCGCCGATCACGGCACCTGGCTCGGCTCGGTCGTCTTCGACGGCGCCCGCGCCTTCGAGGGGGTGGCGCCCGATCTCGACCTGCACTGCGCCCGCGCCAACGAGAGCGCGCGCCGCATGGGGCTCACGCCGCCGATCTCGGACGAGGAAATGACAGCCCTGGCGCGCGAGGGGATCGCGAAGTTCCCGGCCGATGCCGCCATCTACATCCGGCCGATGCTGTGGGCGCGCGAGGGCGGCTACTCGATGATCCTGCCGCAGGCCGAGACGACGGCCTTCGCGCTGTGCCTCGAGGCGCGCCCCATGTCGGGGCCGAACGGCTTCTCGATTGCGCCCACGCGCTTTCGCCGGCCGACCATCGAGTGCATGCCGACCGACCTCAAGGCCGGCTGCCTCTATCCCAACAACGCGCGGATGCTGCGCGAGGTGCGGGCGAAGGGCTATGACAACGCCATCGTGCTCGACATGCTCGGCAATGTCGCCGAGACCGCGACCGCGAACATCTTCATGGCGCGCGATGGCGAGGTGTTCACGCCGGTTCCGACCGGCTGCTTTCTCAACGGCATCACCCGCCAGCGGATCATCGCGCTGCTGCGCGACGATGGCGTCACGGTGACCGAGAAGACCCTGACGCTCGACGATTTCCAGGCGGCGGACGAGATCTTCTCGACCGGGAACGCCAACAAGGTGCTGCCGGTCACGCGTTTCGAGGAGCGCGACATGCAGTACGGGCCGATGGCGCGCCGGGCGCGCGAGCTTTACTGGGAGTACGCCCACGGGCAATAAGCCCGCATCGCGGCGCCGCGGAGACGCTTTCACGCGTGAAAATGGTGTTATCTGTCTGATTTAAAACAGATCTCACGGTCTTCGCGTGTGAGCGCCGGGCATGCGGCACTCCCAGCGCACGGCCGTCACGCCCCGTGCGCTGCCTCGGTGAGGGACTTCACGAAGGCCAGAACCGACGCCGTGTCCTCGCCCGCGGCGATGCGCTCGATGATGGCCGAGCCCACGACGACGCCGTCGGCGACCCCGGCGATCTCGGCCGAGGCCTCGGGCGTCTTGACGCCGAAGCCCACGCAGACCGGAAGCCCGGTGGCCTTGCGCACGCGATCGACCTCGGGCGCCACCCTGGCCGCGCTGGCCGAGGCCGCGCCGGTGATGCCGGTGATCGAGACGTAGTAGACGAAACCGCTGGTGTTGCGCGCGACCGCCGGCAGACGGGTGTCGTCCGTCGTGGGGGTCGCGAGGCGGATGAAGTTGAGCCCCGCCGCATTGGCCGGCAGGCAGAGCTCGTCATCCTCCTCGGGCGGCAAGTCGACCACGATCAGCCCGTCGACGCCCGCATCCTTCGCGGCCGCGACGAAGCGCTCGACGCCCATCGAGTAGATCGGGTTGTAGTAGCCCATCAGGATGATCGGCGTGGTCTGGTCGTCGACGCGGAAGCTGCGCACCATCTCGAGCACGCGCCCCAGCGTCATGCCGCCCGCGAGGGCGCGCTGCCCGGCAAGCTGGATCGCCGGCCCGTCGGCCATCGGGTCGGTAAAGGGCATGCCGAGCTCGATCACGTCGACGCCCGCGGCGGGCAGGCCCTTCACGATGGCAAGCGAGGTCTCGTAGTCCGGGTCGCCCGCCATCACGAAGCTGACGAAGGCGGCCTTGCCCTCGGCCTTGAGTGCCGCGAATTTCGCGTCGATGCGGGACATTCAGCCGGTCTCCCCCAGTTCACCCTGCGCCGGATCGGTGCCGGCATGCGCCCGAAGGGCGGCGCCCGCTTGCGCGGGCGGCCGCCGATCAGTCGTCCTTGCGGTAGTACTTCTTCTCGCGCGGCTTGCCGTCCCAGCCGGTCTTGCGCGCGGGACGCTCGTCGCCGTCGCGGTCGGATGCGCGCGGCTTGCGGGCCGGACGGTCGTCGCCGCCGCGGTCGCGGTCATAGGGCTTGCGCGCCGGGCGATCATCGCCGTCGCGGTCGCGCGGCGGGCCGCGCCGCTCGCGGGGGCCTGAATCCTCGCGCACTTCCCACTTGTTGAGCAGGCGGACGTCGAAGGTGTCGCGGCCGATCGCGCCCTCGTTGCACCAGACGCAAGAGATCGCGTCGCCGTCGGTGGCTTCCACGCACATGCGCATCGAGCCGGATTTGAGGACCACGAGATCCCCGATGTCGAACTTGGCCACGTCAGTGGTCCTTTCAGATCTTGGAGCCGAGCGCCTCGGCAACCGTGAAGATGTCCTTGTCGCCCCGGCCGCACATGTTCATCACCAGAAGGTTCTCGCGCGGCAGGGTCGGCGCAAGCTTGGCCACATGCGCCAAAGCGTGGCTGGGTTCAAGAGCCGGAATGATGCCTTCGGTGCGGCATGAAAGCTGGAATGCCGCCAGCGCCTCGTCGTCGGTCACGCTGACATACTCGACCCGGCCCATGTCGTGCAGCCAGGAATGCTCGGGACCGATGCCCGGATAGTCGAGCCCGGCCGAGATCGAATGCCCCTCGAGGATCTGGCCGTCGGCATCCTGCAACAGGTAGGTGCGGTTGCCATGCAGCACGCCCGGCCGGCCGCCCGTGAGCGAGGCGGCGTGCTCCATCCGGTCGTCGACGCCATGGCCGCCGGCCTCGACGCCGATGATCCTGACCTCGGGGTCGTCGAGGAAGGGATGGAACAGCCCCATGGCGTTCGAGCCGCCGCCGATGCAGGCCACCAGCGTGTCGGGCAGGCGGCCTTCGCGCTCCATCATCTGCGCGCGCGTCTCCTTGCCGATGATCGACTGGAAGTCGCGCACCATCGCCGGGTAGGGGTGCGGGCCGGCAACCGTGCCGATGCAGTAGAAGGTGTTCTCGACATTGGTGACCCAGTCGCGCAGAGCCTCGTTCATCGCGTCCTTGAGCGTCGCGCGGCCCGAGGTCACGGGCACGACTTTGGCGCCCAGCAGCTTCATGCGGAAGACGTTGGGCTTCTGGCGCTCGACATCGGTCGCGCCCATGAAGACGATGCATTCGAGCCCGAAACGGGCGCAGACGGTGGCGGTCGCGACGCCGTGCTGGCCGGCGCCGGTCTCGGCGATGATGCGGGTCTTGCCCATGCGGCGGGCGAGCAGGATCTGGCCCAGCACGTTGTTGATCTTGTGCGCGCCGGTGTGGTTGAGCTCGTCGCGCTTCATGTAGATCTTGGCGCCGCCCAGCTCCTCGGTCAGCCGCTCGGCGTAGTAGAGCGGCGAGGGGCGTCCGACGTAGTGGGTCCACAGATCGTCCATCTCGGCCCAGAAGCCGGGGTCGGTCTTGGCCTTCTCGTATTCCGCCTCGAGATCGAGGATCAGCGGCATCAGCGTCTCGGAAACGAAGCGCCCGCCGAAGATGCCGAAACGGCCGCGCTCGTCGGGCCCGGTGCGGTAGCTGTTCGGCGTGGTGTCGTTCATGGTCCTGTCATGCTCCTGGTCGGCAACCGGCCTTCTTTAGTGCCTCTGCCCCCGGCGGTCGAGTCAGAGTTCCAGTTTCATCCCCAGATGGGTGCCGCGGAACCCGAGCGCCTCGTAGAACCGGTGCGCGTCCTCGCGGCGCATGTCGGTGGTCAGCTGGACGAGACCGCAGCCCGCGTCGCGGGCCCGGGCGATGGCCTCGCGGATCAGAGCCTGGCCAAGCCCGGTGCCGCGCCGGCGCGCCGCCACGCGGACGCCCTCGATCTGCGCGCGCGAGGCGCCCTTGCGCGAGAGGCCGTGGATCACCGTGAGCTGCAGGCAGCCGACGATCGCGCCCGCGTCCTCGGCCACCAGGCAGAGGTTGCCGGGCTGCGCCGACATCCGGGCGAAGGCCTCGGCATAGACGGGATCACCGGGCGCCTCGCGGCCCTTGCCGAGACCATCATCGGCGAGCAGCGCGACGACGGCGTCGAGATCGCCGGCGGTGGCCTCGCGAAACCGTGTCATGTCCTCTCACCCCGCGATCTCCGCGCCGCCGGCGCAGCTTCGCACGTCGGCTCTACCGGGTGAACGCGGCGTGGACCGGCACCGCGAGCTCCTGCCCGAACCGCGGCGTCAGGCCGTCGCGGCGGCGACGAAAGCCCGGATCTTCTCGTCGTCCTTCACCCCGGGCGCGCTCTCGACGCCCGACGAGACATCGACTTGCTGCGCGCCGGTCAGGCGCACCGCCTCGGCGACATTCGCGGGCGTGAGGCCGCCTGCCAGCATCCACGGGACCGGCCAGCGGCGGCCGGCGATCAGTCGCCAGTCGAACGGAACCGCGTTGCCGCCGGGCAGGGGCGCGCCCTTCGGCGGCTTGGCGTCGATCAGAAGCTGGTCGGCCACCGTGGCGTAGCGCTCGATCTGGTCAAGGTCGCCCGCGTCGCGGATGCCCACCGCCTTCATCACCGGCAGGCCGTGGCGGCGGCGGATCTCGGCGACGCGCTCGGGCGGTTCCTCGCCATGCAGCTGGATCATGTCGAGCGGCACGACCGCCAGCACCTCGTCGAGCAGGTCGTCACCCGGATCGACGAACAGGCCGACCTTGGCCACGCCCGGCGGCACGTCGAGCGCGAGCAGGCGCGCCTCGGCCGGCCCGACCGCGCGGGGCGAGGGGGGGAAGAAGACGAAGCCCACATAGCGCGCGCCCGCCGAAACGGCGGCGGCGACGCCTTCGGGCGTCCGGAGGCCGCAGATCTTCACACGCATGACAGGTCTTCCAGGGAGGCTCGCGCCGAGTATCGCTTGCCGGGTATCGCTTACTGGGCCGCGATGCGCGGCAGGTCGTCCTTCACGCCGTGGCGGCGCTTGAGCGCGGCGATCTCGCCCTTCAGGCGCTCGACCTCGCGGCTGCGCTCGGACGCGCGGCGGCGGTGCTTGTGCTCACGCAGCCACTCGAACAGCTCGCCGAGCACGACGCCCACCAGGATCGCCACCAGGATCACGGCGGCAAGCGGCACCCCGGTGAGCACGAGATCGGTCTTGACGATGCTCGCGGGCAGCAGGTGCAGGTCGACCGGCGCCATGTTCGCCACGCCCAGAATGACCAGCGCCACGCAGATCGTGGCGAGGATCGCCCACTTGATCAGTCTCAGCATCTCGTCCTCTCACGAAGCGCGCGAGTGTGTCAGTCGGAGGTGTTCATCCGCTCGCGCAGTTCCTTGCCGGCCTTGAAGAAGGGGACGGACTTTTCCGGCACGGGCACCGCCTCGCCGGTGCGGGGGTTGCGGCCCGTGCGCGCGTCGCGCTTCTTCACCGAGAAGGCGCCGAAGCCGCGCAGCTCGACCCGGTCGCCGCGGGCGAGCGCGTTGGTGATCTCGTCGAAAACGGTCGAGACGATGCGCTCGACATCCCGCTGGAACAGGTGAGGGTTATCCTCGGCGAGCCTCTGGATCAGTTCCGATTTGATCATTCCATCCCCCCGGCCACTGCGGCGCGCCCGTTTCGGCCTGACCGACGCGCATCGGGCCCATGCCCGACTTCTGATTGCGCCAAAGGCTGTCACGCGCGTTGGTGCCACGTCAACGCCTTGATGTCATTCGGCTACTGAATAACCGCAAACAGCCGCGGCCCGACCCCGAGCAGAAGATCGATCTGCGATCGGCCGAACAGGCGGTCCTCGATCCCGGCGACGGGCCAGGGGAATTTGGGTTCGTCCCAGGTCCAGTCGCTGATCTTCATGCTCTCGGGCACGCCATGCTCCGAATCAAGCCAGGCGCGCGCGACCTCCTCGCCGCCGATGGCGTCGATCAGGCCAAGATCCAGCGCCTGGCGGCCGGTGAAGGCGCGGCCATCGGTCACCGCCGCAAGCTCGGCGCCGGAGAGCTTGCGGCGCTCGGCGACGAGATCGCGGAACCACACGAAGCTGTCGTCGATCAGCGACTGCTGGGCAGCGATCGCGCCGGGCGCGGGCTCGGTGAGGATCGAGGGCTCGGCCTTGAGCGGCGCCGACTTGGTGCGCATCACCGAGATGCCGAGCGTGTCGAGCAGCCCGGTGAAGTTGGGCGCCTCGGCAACGACGCCGATCGAGCCCGTGAGCGTTGTGGCGCGCGCCACGATGTGGTCCGCGGCGATGGCGGTGACGTAGCCGCCCGAGGCGGCGGCCTCGGCCATCACCGCGACCACCGGCTTCTCGGCCGCGACGGCGCGCAGCGACTGGTAGAGCGCCTCGGAGCCGGCAACGGTGCCGCCGGGGCTGTTGATCCGGACAAGGAGGGCGCGGACGTTGTCGTCCTTCGCCAGCTTGGCAAGCGAGGCGTCGCGGTCGCGGTCGTCGGTGATGATGCCGTCGATCGAGACGCGGGCGACATGGTCGCCGCGCACGCCGCCGGAGGGGCGGGGGATCAGGACGATGGCCACCGCCGCCAGGGCGACGATGGCGAGGATCCGCCAGAAGGCAAGGCGGCGCCGCATGCGGCGCCGCTCGATGATGAGGTCCGAGGTCGCAGTCATGCCTTAGATTTGGACTGCGACCCGGCCTGCGTCAATTGTCCTGCTGCTGCTTCAGGGCAGCACCGAGGATATCGCCCAGCGAGGCGCCCGAGTCGGAGGAGCCATACTGCTCGACAGCCTCCTTCTCCTCGGCGATCTCGCGCGCCTTGATCGAGAGCGACAGCTTGCGGGTCGCCTTGTCGATGTTGGTGATGCGCGCATCGATCCGGTCGCCGACCTGGAAGCGCTCGGGGCGCTGGTCCTGGCGGTCGCGGGCAAGGTCCGAACGGCGAATGAAGGCCTTCATGCCGTCGTACTCGACCTCGACGCCGCCGTCCTCGATCTTGGTGACCGTGACGGTGACCGTGGCGCCACGCTTTACGCCCTTGGTCGCCTCGGCGAAGGGATCGCCCTGGAGCTGCTTGATACCGAGCGAGATGCGCTCCTTCTCGGTGTCGACGTCGAGGACCACCGCCTTGACGACGTCGCCGCGGCGGAACTCCTGGATCGCCTGCTCGCCGGCCTGATCCCAGCTGAGATCCGAGAGGTGCACCATGCCGTCGATGTCGCCCTCGAGACCGATGAAGAGGCCGAACTCGGTGATGTTCTTGACCTCGCCCTCGACCTCGGTGCCGGCGGGATGCGTCTCGGCAAAGGTATCCCAGGGGTTGCCCATGCACTGCTTGAGGCCAAGCGAGACGCGCCGCTTCTGCGGATCGACGTCGAGCACCATGACCTCGACCTCCTGGGAGGTGGAGACGATCTTGCCCGGATGGACGTTCTTCTTGGTCCAGGACATCTCGGAGACGTGCACGAGACCCTCGACACCGGGCTCCAGTTCGACGAACGCGCCGTAGTCGGTGATGTTGGTGACGCGCCCGGTCCACTTCGAGCCGGCCGGATACTTTTGCGCCACGCTCTCCCACGGATCGGCCTGCAGCTGCTTCATGCCGAGGCTGATGCGCTGGGTGTCCTTGTTGACCTTGATCACCTGGACCTTGACGGTCTCGCCGATGTTCAGGATCTCGGACGGGTGGTTGACGCGGCGCCAGGCCATGTCGGTCACGTGCAGCAGGCCATCGACGCCGCCGAGGTCCACGAACGCGCCGTAATCGGTGACGTTCTTGACCACGCCGTCGACGATATCGCCTTCCGACAGCTTGGCGACGATCTCGGCACGCTGCTCGGCGCGGCTCTCCTCGAGCACGGCACGGCGCGACACCACGATGTTCCCGCGGCGGCGGTCCATCTTGAGGATCTGGAAGGGCTGTGGCATGCCCATGAGCGGGCCCACGTCGCGCACCGGGCGCACGTCGATCTGGCTGCCGGGCAGGAAGGCCACGGCGCCGCCGAGATCGACGGTGAAGCCGCCCTTCACGCGGCCGAAGATGGTGCCCTCGACGCGCTCCTGCTTGTCGTTGGCGGCCTCGAGCCGGTCCCACGCCTCTTCGCGGCGCGCCTTGTCGCGGCTGATCGCGGCCTCGCCGCGGGCATTCTCGACGCGCTCGAGATAGACCTCGACCTCATCGCCGACCGACAGTTCGGCAGGGCGTCCGGGCGAGGCGAATTCCTTGAGGTCAACGCGGCCTTCGACCTTGAAGCCGATGTCGATCACGGCCTGGCCGTTCTCGACCGCGATGACGGTTCCCCTAACGACGGAACCTTCTTCGGGGGTCTCCTTGTCGAGGCTCTCGTTGAGAAGGGCCTCGAATTCCTCCATGGAGGCAAGTGCGGACATGCGTTCAGTTCTCCTTCGATCGTCGTTTTCACAGGCCAGCCGGTTGGGTCCGGCGGTCTTGTTGACAGTCAGTTCAGGGGCACGAAACAAAACAGGCCTGATTCGCGGGGCTCAGCTTCGTCCCGCGCGACTCAGTGCCTGCTCGATTATCTCGGCCGCCTTTGCGACGGCCGTCTCTATATCCAACTCGGTCGTGTCCAGCAAGATCGCATCGGAGGCCTGCACCATCGGCGCGTCGGCGCGGGCGGCATCGCGGGCATCGCGGTCGCGCACGTCGGCCAGGACGCGCTCGAAGCTGGGCGCCTCGCCCTTGGCTGCGAGCTCGGCCTGGCGGCGGCGGGCGCGTTCCTCGGCGCTGGCGGTGACGAAAAGCTTCACCGCCGCGTCGGGGCAGATCACCGTGCCGATGTCGCGCCCGTCCAGCACGACGCCCTCGGGCCGCCGCGCGAAATCGCGCTGGAAGTCCAGGAGCGCCTTGCGCACTGCCGGAAGGGCCGCGACCTTCGAGGCCGCGCGCGCCACCAGGATCGACCGCAGGCCGGGCTGGTCGAGATCGGCTGGCGTCAGCTCGCGGGCCACGATCTCGGCCACGCCGTCGTCGATCACGCCGCGGCCGATGTCGATCGCCCGTTTGCCCACCGCCCTGTAAAGCAGCCCCGTGTCGAGATGCGCGAAGCCGAACCGCTCGGCAATGCGGCGCCCGATCGTGCCCTTGCCCGCCGCCGCCGGCCCGTCGATGGCGACGACGAAGCTCATGCCGCCTCGATCCCGGCGCCGAGCGTGTGCATCAGGCCCATGAAGCTGGGGAAGCTGGTGGCGATCGGCCCGGCGTCGTCGACCGTCACGGGCTTGTCCGCGCCGAGCCCGAGGCACAGGAAGCTCATGGCGATGCGGTGATCGAGATGGGTTGCGACCGTGCCGCCGCCGGACACCTTGCCCGTGCCGTGGACGATCATGCCGTCGGGCTCCTCGGTCACCTCGACGCCGTTGGCGCGCAGCCCCGCCACCACCGCGGCGATGCGGTCGGATTCCTTCACCCGAAGCTCGCCGATGCCGCGCATGACCGTGTCGCCCTCGGCATAGGCCGCGAGGCAGGCGAGCACGGGGTATTCGTCGATCATCGAGGGCGCGCGGTCGGGCGGCACCTCGATGCCCCTGAGCGTGCCGCCGTGACGCACGCGCAGGTCGGCGACCGGCTCGCCACCCTCCTCGCGCGGGTTGTCGTGCACGATGTCGGCGCCCATCTCGGCCAGCGTCTGGTAGAGCCCCGCGCGCGTCGGGTTGAGGCAGATGTTGGGGACCACGATCTCCGAGCCCTCGGCGATCAGCGCGGCCACCACCGGGAACGCGGCCGAGGAGGGGTCGCGCGGCACGGCGATGGTCTGGGGGCGAAGCTCGGGCCGGCCCCTGAGCCGGATGACGCGGCCCTCGGGCAGATCCTCGACCGCGACCTCGGCACCGAAGCCGTGCAGCATCCGCTCGGTATGGTCGCGCGTCGCCTCGCGTTCGATCACGACCGTCTCGCCGGGCGCGTTGAGGCCCGCGAACAGCACCGCTGACTTGACCTGGGCCGAGGGGACGGGGAGCGCGTATTCCACCGGCACCGGGTCGGCCGCGCCCCTCAGGGTCAGCGGCAGGAGGCCCCCGTCGCGGCCCATCGAGGTCGCGCCGAAGAGCCGCAGTGGGTCGAGGATGCGCCCCATCGGCCGGCGCCTGAGCGAGGCATCCCCGGTGAAGGTCGCGCTGATCGGGCAGGTCGCCATCATGCCCATGATCAGCCGCACGCCAGTGCCGGCATTGCCGCAGTCGATCACATCCTCGGGCTCCATCAGACCGCCGACGCCGAGGCCATGGATGGTCCAGGCGCCGCGGTCGGTGCGGATCACCTGCGCCCCGAAGGCGCGCATCGCCTGGGCGGTTCCAAGCACGTCCTCGCCCTCGAGCAGGCCCGTCACGCGGGTCTCGCCGACGGCCAGCGTGCCGAAGATCAGCGCCCGGTGCGAGACCGACTTGTCGCCGGGGATGGTCGCGCTGCCCGAGAGCCCGCTCGATCTGTGCGCGGTCGCGGGGCGGGGCTGGTGGCTGGTCATGGGGAGGCTCCCTCGGGATGCGCGGTCACGCGTCTCCTATATCGGCGGGGGTTGGCCCCGTCCACTCGCGCCATGGCGTCCGGGCCCCGCGCCGTGCGAGCGGCGTCAGACCTTCTCGCGCGCCCTGAGCTCGCGGCGCATGATCTTGCCCGTGGCGGTCACCGGCATCTGGTCGATGAACGCGACCGCGCGCGGTGCGACATGCGGGCTGATCCGCGTGCGCACCAGCGCCTTGAGCTCGTCGACCAGCGCGTCGCTGGGCTCGGCGCCGGGCTTGAGCGTGACATAGGCCTTCACGATCTCGGTGCGGACCGGGTCGGGCACGCCGATGCAGGCGGCAAGCGCGACCGACGGGTGGCCGGCGAGGCAGGTCTCGATCTCGCTGGGCCCGATGCGGTAGCCCGCCGAGGTGATCACATCGTCGGTGCGCGAGGCGTAGAAGAAATAGCCGTCGTCGTCGACCCGGCCCTCGTCGCCGGTCAGCATCCAGTCGCCGACGAATTTCTCGGCCGTCTTGGCAGGCTGCTTCCAGTATTCGAGGAACATCGCCGGATCGCCGCGCCGGATCGCGATCTCGCCGGTCGCGCCCGGCCCCAGCACCTCGCCGTCCGGGCCGAGGATCGCGACCTCGGAGCCGGGAAACGGCTTGCCCATGGATCCGGGCCTGACCTCCATCACGCTGGCGCAGTTGCCGAGCACCAGGTTGCATTCGGTCTGGCCGTAGAACTCGTTGATCGTGAGCCCCAGCGCCTCGCGGCCCCAGTCGATCATCTCGGCGCCGAGCGCCTCGCCGCCCGAGCCCACGCTGCGCAGCCGCGCCCCGAAGCGGGCCGGGTCGGGCACCGTGCGCATCATCCGCAGCGCGGTCGGCGGGATGAAGGAGTTGCGCACCTCGTGCCGCGCAGTCAGGTCGAAGGCACGCTCGGGGTCGAACTTCTCCATGCGGTGCGCGACCAGGGTGACGCCCGCGCGCAGGGCGGGAAGCGCCATGTTGCACAGCCCGCCGATCCAGGCCCAGTCGGCCGGCGTCCAGGCGCGATCGCCGGCCTGCGGAAAGAACTCGTGCGTCAGGGTCACGGCAGGCACATGGCCCAAGAGCACGCGGTGACCGTGCAATGCGCCCTTGGGCGGGCCCGTCGTGCCCGAGGTGTAGGAGATGAAGGCCGGATCATCGGGCCCCGTCTTGGCGACCGTGAAATCGTCGCGGGCCTTGCCCAGCTCCTGCCAGAAGCCCCAGGCGCCATCGCCGGGGCGATCGACCGAGAAGACGGTACCAAGGTCCGGCAGGCGGTCGCGGACAGCCATCAGCTTGGGCAGGTTGGCGGCATCGGTGACCGCCATCCGCGCGCCCGAGTCGGCAAGCCGGTATTCCAGTGCGTCCTCGCCGAACAGGGTGAAGACCGGCACCACCACCGCGCCCATCATGTAGGCGGCGATATGGGTGATGATGGTCTCGGGCATCTGCGGCAACAGCACCGAAATCCTGTCGCCCCGCCGCAGCCCGTGCTCGGCCAGCGCATTGGCCAGCCGCCGCGCGGCGCGCGCAAGCTGGGCGTAGCTGTAGTTCCGCACCTGGCCGTCGGGGCGCAGGTAGAGGAGCGCGAGCCGATCCGGATTGGTCCGCGCCCATCGCTCGCAGACATCCCAGGCGATGTTGTAGTGCTGCGGGACCTGCCAGCGGTGCGCGGCGCGCATCGCGTCCCAGCTTTCGGCACGCGTGACCTCGACCATGTTCCTCTCCGTCCCAGGCCGTGGGCGGGAACGCTAGACGACCGCCGTCGCCCGCGCAATCGCGCTCGGAGATCCGGCGCACAAGATGGCGCGAGGCGGCCTGTCGGCCGGGGCCGCAATGCTCAGGAGGGGAGCTCGAAGGCGCGGCGCGAGCGGCGCGGGCATCCCGTGAGGATGTCGCCGATATCCTCGACGAGATCCTCGACGGCGCGGTCGAGCCACATCATGGCGAGCGTCATGAAGGTCGCGCGGCGCACGCGCTCGGCGTAATCGAGGATCGCGCCGTCGCCATCGGGGGTGACCTCGGCCGTCACCACCACCTCGAAGCAGGGCCAGGACGGCGACCACTGCTGCGTCACGATCCGGCGCGGCGTATCCTCGAGAACGCGGAGCCGCATCGAAAGTCCGCGCGTGCCCCGGCGCTCGATGCGGAGGTCGAGGTTGGCGGGATCATCCGGGTCCGTGGCCACGATCCGGGCGGTCTCGTCCCAGTAGCCGGGTTCCCGAATGTCGAGCGCCGTGCGGAGCCGCGCGGGCGCGACATCCATGTGCCGCCGTGCGCGGAAGGTGAAGGCGAATGGAACCGGCAGGGCGTAGATCGCGACCAGCACCCCGATCACCAGCAGGAAGCGGCCGGCGGAGGCGAGACTGCCGTCACCCGGGAGCGCCGCGGCGGCGACGAGGGCGGTGGTCCCGCAGATCAGGAAGGGAAGCGTCAGGTTGCGCAGGAAGGGCAAAATCACGATCAGGACGAAGGCGACCGCCGAGAGGGCCGTTCCCAGGATCAGCACCGCAAGCGCCATGGGCAGCGAGAGTTCCGGCGGCGCATTCTCCCGCAGCACGCCCAGAGCCGCCAGCAGGATCGCCGCCGCGACCGACCCGAAGCCCGCGAGGATCGCGTTGCGCCGCAGCCGCCAGGCAATCCCGAGCCTGAGCGCCAGCCAGTCGGGCATCCGCCGTCAACCGCGCGAGCGCAGGAAGCCCACGACGTCGAAGACCTCGGCCATGATCGGGCGCGCGATGGCGTCGGCGCGCTCGGCCCCGTCGCCCAGCACCCGGTCGATCTCGGCGGGATCCGCCAGCAGGCGGTTCATCTCGGCCGTCAGGGGCGACAGATGCGCGACCGCCGCCTCGGCAAGCCTGGGCTTGAAGGCGCCGAAGCCCTGGCCGGCGAACTCGGCCAGCACGTCCTCGGCGGTGCGGTCGGTCAGCGCCGCCATGATGCCGACGAGGTTGCGCGCCTCCGGCCGGCCCTCGAGCCCTTCCAGCGTCTCGGGCAGCGGCTCGGGGTCGGTCTTGGCCTTGCGGATCTTGGCGGCGATGGTGTCGGCGTCGTCGGTCAGGTTGATGCGGCTCATGTCCGAGGGGTCGGACTTCGACATCTTCTTGGTGCCGTCGCGCAGGCTCATGACGCGCGGCGCGGGGCCGCCGATCATCGGTTCGGGCAGCGGGAAGAAGTCGGGCACGTTGAAATCGTTGTTGAACTTGGCCGCGATGTCGCGCGCAAGCTCGAGATGCTGCTTCTGGTCCTCGCCCACCGGCACGTGCGTCGCGCGGTAAGCGAGGATGTCCGCCGCCATCAGCGCGGGATACATGTAGAGTCCGCCCGAGGCGGCCTCGGCGTGCTTGCCGGCCTTGTCCTTGAACTGGGTCATGCGGTTCAGCCAGCCAAGCCGCACGACGCAGGAGCAGACCCAGCCCAGCTCGGCATGGGCGCTGACCTGGCTCTGGTTGAAGATGATCGATTTCTTCGGGTCGAGGCCCGAGGCGAGGTAGGCGGCCGCGACGGCGCGAATGGCCTGGCGCAGGCTCTCGGGCTCCTGCCACAGGGTGATGGCGTGGAGATCGACGATGCAGTAGATCGTCTCCATCCCCGCATTGTCCTGCATCTCGACGAAACGCTTGAGCGCGCCGAGATAGTTGCCCAGCGTCAGCGCCCCCGTGGGCTGCACGCCCGAGAAGATGCGCGGGGTGTGGGTCGCGGTCGGTGCGGCGGCCTCGGTCATGGTTGTCCTGTCCCCGTGGTTTCGCCCGGCAGCGGGCGCATCGTGAATGCGCCGGACTTAATGCGCGCGGCCGGACACTTCGTCAAGCCGGGCGGCCGCGCGCACTGGCGGGCGCACGCATCCCGCGCTAGAACGCCCAACCATGAGCGATAGCCCCACATTCTGGCCCCGCCCCGCCGCAGGCATCCCGGTCCACCCGATGCTGTGGGCGATGCTTGGGGTCATGGTCGCGATCGAGGCGCTGATGAGCGCCGCCGATCACGGCATGGCGCCCCAGATCTTTCACCGCGTCTGGGTCTACACGATGTTCGCCTTCTTCGACGGCCAGTTCGAGCTCGCGCGCCAGGGCATCGCGCTCGATCCGCAGCTGGTCTGGTCGCTCGTGACCTATGCCTTCCTGCATGGCGGCTGGCTGCACCTGGTGCTGAACGGCGCGATCTACCTTGCGCTGGGTCACGCCATCAGCCGCAACATCGGGATCGGGCGCACGGTTGCGCTGTTTGCGATCAGCGCGGCGGCCGGGGCGATCGTGTTCGGGCTGCTCACGGACACGCAATGGCCGCTGGTCGGCGCATCGGGCGCGGTCTTCGGGTTCCTGGGAACGGTGACGGCCTGGCGGCTCAGGACGCTGGCGGCGCTGGGCATGTCCACGGCGCCGGTCTGGCGCCTGGTGGTCGGGTTGGCGGCGATCAACGCCTTGATGGCGCTGGGCTTCATCGGCATAGGCGGCGCGCTGGCATGGCAGGCGCATCTGGGCGGCTTCATCGCCGGCTGGCTGATGGCGCGGGTCTGGCCCCCGCGCCCGATGATGCCGCGGTGACGGCGGATCAGTCCGCGCCGCGCCGCATCGATGCCTTCAGATCGGACAGCCTGAATGCCCCGAGCCGCGTCGCGGCGGTGAAATAGAGCGCCGCCGACGCGGCGATGATGACCGCGAGCCCGGGCGCGCGCAGAGTTGGTGCGTTTGCCTCCAGCCACGTGGCCATGCCCAGCGCCGCCACCCCCGTCAGCAGCGAGGCGGCGAGGATGCGCGGCGCCCGCGTGACCAGCCGGGCGTCGGCCGAGACCTCGCCCCCGAGGGCGCGGGCGCCGCGCCACAGCAGCACGAGGTTGAGCCACGCCGCGACGGTCGAGCCGATGGCGGCGGCGGTCCAGCCGATCAGCATGGCGCCGAAGGCCGCGATCACGACATTCGCGAGCATCGACCAGATGGCGAAGCGCAGGGGCGTTCGGGTGTCCTCGCGGGCGAAGAAGGCGGGCTGCAGCACCTTCTGCAGGACGAAGGCGGGCAGGCCCAGCGCGTAGATCGCCAGCCCCAGCGCCGTCGCGGCCGTGTCCTCGGCGGTGAAGGCGCCACGCTCGAACAGCACGGCGCTGATCAGCTGGGGTATCGCCACGAAGGCGACCGCCGCGGGGACGGTCAGGATCAGGCAGAACTCGGCCGCGCGGTTTATCGCGTCGCGCGCCCCGGCATGGTCCTCGATCCGCACGCGGCGCGACAGCTCGGGCAGGAGCACGACGCCGACCGCCACGCCCACCACGCCAAGCGGAAGCTGGAACACCCGGTCGGCATACCAGAGCCAGGCGATCGCGCCCTCGAAATGGCTCGCGACCTGGCGACCGACGACGATGTTGATCTGCATGACCCCGCCCGCGAGCGCCGCCGGCAGCGCGATCGCCGCGAGCCGGCGCAGCGCGGGCGTCATCCGGGGCCGCACCAGCGTGAGCGGCATCCCCGCCCGCGCCGCCGCACGCCAGACCAGCCACAACTGCGCGATGCCCGCGACCAGCACGCCCCAGACCAGCATGGCGCCATAACCGAGCCCGCTTTCGCCGGCTCCCGTCACCGCGCCGGTATCGACGACGCCGGCAAGAAGCCCGGTCTCGGCCAGCATCAGCGCCCCGATCAGCACCACGTTCAGCGCGACCTGTGCCGCGGCCGCCGCCGCGAAGCGGCCAAGCGTGTTCAGAACCCCCGAGACCAGCGCCGCGAGCGAGATGAACAGGATGTAGGGAAAGGTGATCCGCGCGTAGAGGACCGCGAGATCGAACCGGTCGTCCCCGGCAAAGCCGCTGGCCAGCGCCAGCACCATCCACGGCATCAGTGCCTGGGCGGCAATGGTGAAGACCACGAGGACCGTCGCGAGCCCCGCCAGCGCCTGCTGCGCGAAGCTGCGCGCGACCGCGGGTCCCTCGGCCTCGAGGCGCTTGGCGAACATGGGGACGAAGGCGGTGTTGAACGCGCCCTCGGCGAAGAAGCGGCGGAAAAGGTTGGGCAGGGTGAACGCGACCACGAAGGCCTGTGCCACCGGGCCCGAGCCCAGGAACGCCGCCATCAGGATGTCGCGCACGAAGCCCAGGACGCGGCTGGCCATGGTCCAGCCGCCCACCGTCGCGAAGGCACGGAACAGGCGAACCTGCGGGACGCTCATTTCGGAGACCGGCTCGGCTCGTCGGTGGCGGCGGCGGCGGTGGCCGGCAGTGCGGGCATGACCGCCTCGATCGCGTCAAAGAGGCGGCGCTCGATCAGCCTCTGCTTCTGCGGGTTGCGGATCTTAAGCCCGAAAAGGTCCTTCACGTAGAAGACATCCACGGCGTGCTCGCCATAGGTCGCGATGATCGCCGAGAAGATGTTGATGTTGCAGTCGGTCAGCGTCCGCGCCAGCACGTGCAGAAGCCCCAGCCGGTCGCGCGCGTTCACCTCGATGACGGTGTAGAGCTCGGAGGCTTCGTTGTCGAAGACGATGCGCGTGGGCACGCGGAAGCTCAGCTCGCGCGGCTTCTCGCGGCGTTTCTCGCGCAGCGCATCGCGGGCCACCACTTCGCCGCGCACGGTGCGCTCGATGGTGCGCTGCAGGCGCGGCAGGCGCGACGCCTCGAACGGCTTGCCCTCGGCGTCCTGGATCCAGAAGGCCGAGCAGGCCATGCCGTCGGCGGTGGTGTAGGTGCGTGCATCGACCACGCTGGCGCCGGCCAGCGCGAACGCCCCCGCCATCCGGCTGAAGATGCCCGGATGGTCCTGAAGGTAGATGCAGGCGGTGGTCGCGTCGCGATCGGGGTCCTGCTCGAACCGGCTGATGATCTTTCCCTGCGCCCCCTCGCGCGACAGTTCGGCGAAGACCTTGTGGAGCTCGGGCTCGAGCCCGAGCCAGTAATGCGGGTAGTGGCGGTCGCACTCGGCCTCGACCGCCGCCGCGTCCCAATCCGGCAGCAGCGCCGCGAGCGCGTCCTTCGCGTCCTGCACCCGAGCGGCCTGAGTCGTGTCGACATCTGCGCCGCCGGTGAGAACGGCGCGCGTATCCCAGTAGAGCTTGCGCAGCAGCTGTGCCTTCCAGTTGTTCCACACGCCCGGCCCCACGCCGCGGATGTCGCAGACCGTCAGCACCAGGAGCAGGCGAAGCCTCTCGGGGCTCTGGATCGTCCGGGCGAAGTCGCGCACCGTCACGGGATCGGCGATGTCGCGCTTCTGCGCCACGTCGGACATCAGCAGGTGGTTGCGCACCAGCCAGGCGACGAGCTCGGTCTCGGCATCGTCGAGGCCGAGGCGGGGGCAGAGCCGCTCGGCGATCTCGGCGCCAAGCTCGGAATGGTCGCGCGGATCGCCCTTGCCGATATCGTGGAACAGCAGCGCGGTGTAGAGCACCCGGCGGTTGAGGCCGGACTTCGCGATGTCGGTCGAGACCGGGTGCTCCTCGCCGGCGGCGCCCTGCTCGATGCGGTTGAGGACGCGGATCGTCTGGATGATGTGCTCGTCCACCGTGTAGTGGTGGTACATGTTGAACTGCATCATCGACACGATGCGGCCGAACTCGGGGATGAACCGGCCGAGCACGTCCGTCTCGTTCATCAGGCGCATCAGCCATTCCGCGTTCTGACGGTCGGTCAGCATCTCCATGAAGACCGAGTTCGCCGCCGCGTTCTCGCGCAGCCGGTCGTCGATCAGGTCGAGGCTTTGCGTGACCAGGCGCAGCGCCGCGGGATGGATCTGGGCGTCGAGCCGCGCGGCCTCGCGGAACAGGCGCAGCAGGTTGACCGGGTCGTTGCGGAACACCTGGTCGTCGCGCGTCGCCAGCCGGCCGTCGCGCACCACGAAGGCCCCGGCCGCGGCGGAGGCACCCGAGCGGAAGCTGAGCGCGCGCAGGAGCATCGAGAAACGCGGCATCGCCTTGGCGTGCTGCGCCTCGAGCGCCGACGAGAAGATGCGCGTCAGGTCGCCGACATTCTTTGCGTGGCGGAAATAGGCGTGCATGAAATGCTCGACGCCCATCCGCCCGCCCGCGTCGTGATAGCCCATGCGTGCCGCGATCTCGATCTGCCGATCGAAGGTGAGCTGTTCCTGCGCGCGGCCGGCGACGTCATGCAGGTGGCAGCGCACCGCCCAGATGAACTTCGCGGCCTCGGCGAAGAGGGCGACCTCCTCGCGCTCGAACACGCCCATCTCGCAAAGCTCCCAGGCCTTGTCGACGCGGTAGAGGTAGCGCGAGATCCAGTGCAGCGTCTGGAGATCGCGCAGGCCGCCCTTGCCCTCCTTGATGTTCGGCTCGAGCAGGTAGCGCGAGCCGCCATGACGCTCGTGCCGCTTGTCGCGCTCCTCGAGCTTGGCCTCGACGAATTCGGGGCCGGTCTTGAGGAAGAGATCGTCCCACAGCTTGCGGTCGAGCCGCTCGAAGGGCGCGCGATCGCCCGCGATCAGCCGCTTTTCCAGCAGGTTGGTGCGGATCGTGATGTCCTCGGCCCCGAGGCGCAGGCACTCGTCCACGGACCTGACCGCCTGACCCACCTTCAGCTTGAGGTCCCACAGGATATAGAGCATCGATTCGACGACGCTCTCGGCCCAAGGCGTGCGCTTCCAGGGTGTCACGAACAGCAGGTCGACATCCGAAAACGGCGCCATCTCGCCCCGCCCGTAGCCGCCGACCGCGACGATGGCGAGGCGCTCGCCCTTGGTGCGGATCGGGGCGTGATGCAGGTAGGCGGTGGCATAGTGCCAGACCGCGGCGACGACCAGATCGGTCATGTGCGCGGTCGTGCGGGCAAGCCGCAGGCCGGCCTGCGGCTCGTCGATCATCGCGCGGCGCACGGTGTCGCGGCCCGACGTCAGGGTCCGCATCAGGAGCTCGACGACCGCGGCGCGCGCGCGCGCCGGCGTGTCGGCGGCCTGCGCGATCGCGTCGATCTCGGCTTGCAGCGCCTCGATCGTCGGCAGCTCGGCCGCGCTTGCCACCAGGTGCGAAAGACCGGCGAAGGTGGTCTGCCCTCCGGGCTCGAGCTCGTCGGAGGCGTCCTTCACCTGGCTGTCGAGATCGCTCAAGCCGGGCGCCCTCACAGGCCGGGGCCGAAGGCGACGGGTGCGGGGTCGAGCACGTCGAAGCCGCGCGGGCCGACCTCGAGCACCGCGAGCGCGCGGCGCGAGGTGCCGTCGGGCTCGAAGCGGAACGGCCCGAGCGCGCCCATGAACCCTTCCGGCCGGGCGATCGCCTCGGCGGTGAAGGGCCTGTCGACGCCGCTGCGGCGCGCATCCGCGGCAAGCGTCACCGCCACCTGGACCGCGTCGTGGCCGAGGACGGCGATGAAGGGCGGCGTCGCGCCGAAACGCGCGGAATAGTCGCGCGCGAAGTCCTGCACCGCCACCGGATCGGCGCCAGCGAACCAGCCGCCGCGCAGGGCCGGCTCGGTCAGGGTCGCGCGCGTCTCCCACTGGCCCAGCCCGAGATACTTCACCTGCGCGGGGGCGAGGCCGTTGAAGTCGAGGAAGCTGCCGACGATCTTGAGCCCGTCGCCCGAATCCGGCAGCAGCACGGCCTGCACGCCCGAGGCGCGGGCATCCTGCGCGAAGTCGCCAACCGTCTCCTGGATGTCCCGGAAGCTGCGCGGGTAGAGCCGCCGCGTCGCGATGAAGCTGCCCACGCTCGGCGCGGCGCTCTCGGCCCCGCGCAGGGCGGCCTCGCCATAGGGGGTCTGGGGCGCGTAGACGCCGATCGTGGTGAGGCCCTGGCGCGCCGCGAAGCCGAGGATCCGCTCGGCCTCGACCTCGGGCAGGTAGCCCGAGACGAAGATCGGCACGCCGGCCACGCTGCTGTCGGTCGAGAACGAGATCACCATGATGTCGCGGCCCGCGACCGCGTCGGCGACAGCGGGCGTGTTGGCCCCGAAAAGCGGCCCGAGGATCAGCACGGCGCCATCGTTGACCGCCTGGCGCGCGACCGCGGCGGTGCGGGACAGGTCGCCCGCCGTGTCGTAGACGCGCAGGTCGATCAGCCCGGTCCCCCGCGCCTGCGCGGCATGCTGGGCGGCGTTGACAATCGCGCGGGCGTCCGAGGACACCTTCTCGTTCGCAGCACCAAGCGGCGCGAGGATCGCGACCTTGGCCGGCCCCGCGCGCGGCACGGTCGGGGCGGGCGCCGTCTGGGCGGGCTGCTGCGGCGCGCCAACCGACGGCGCGGAGCTTCGCGGCGCACAGGCCGACAGCGCGAGCAGGAGTCCGACCACCAAACCGAGCCCCGGTGAGGCGTTGAGCGCGCGCGCGAGCATGTGCGAAGTCTCCTTGCAATCCGTCGGCGGTTCGGCCACCGACACCTTTGGCGCCGACGTTAGGGGGACGGCCATGCAAAGTAAACGCGGTGACCCGGGGGCGAAGCCCGATCGCGCCGGGCGAGTCGCGCCGGAACCACGCCGGGGCGCGCGCGAGGCCGCGTCCGGCGCCGATGCGGACCGGGAGGGCCTTGCGGCCGGGCTTTACCTCGTGTCGACCCCGATCGGCAACGCGGCCGACATCAGCTTGCGCGCGTTGAAGGTCCTGGAATGCGCCGACGCGATCGCGGCCGAGGATACCCGCCAGACGCGCAAGCTGATGGAGATCCACGGGATCGCCCTGCGCGGGCGGCCGATGACCCCCTATCATGACCGCAACGGCCCGAAGGCGCGGCCGCGGATCGCGGCGTGGCTTGAGGAGGGCTGTGCCGTGGCCTATTGCACGGATGCGGGCTCGCCCCTTATCGCCGACCCCGGATACCGGCTGGCGCAGCTCGCGATCGAGAACGGGCACCCCGTGACCACCGTGCCCGGCGCCTCGGCCGTGCTCGCGGCCCTGCCGCTGTCGGGGCTTCCGACGGACCGGTTCTTCTTCGGTGGCTTCCTGCCCACCAGGTCGGGCGAGCGCGGGCGCGCGCTGCACGAGGTCGCGGGGCTGCGGGCAACGCTGGTGTATTACGAGAGCCCCCGGCGCCTCGCGGCCACGCTTGCCGACATGGCGCTGGCCCTCGGCGCGAGCCGGCCCGCGGCGGTCGCACGCGAGCTGACGAAGCTGCACGAGGAAGTGCGGCGCGGCACGCTGGGCGAGCTTGCGGCCGCCTTCGCGGAAGGCCCCGCGCCACGCGGCGAGATCGTGATCCTGGTCGGGGCGGCCGGGGACGATGCGGCCGGGGCGGACGCCAAGGACCTCGACGCGGCGCTTCGGGCCGCCCTGTCCGAGCTCAGCGTCAAGGACGCAGCGCGCGAGGTCGCAGCGGCGCTCGGGCTGCCACGACGGGAGGTCTATGCGCGCGCGCTGGAGCTGAGCAAGGCGCGCGACGAGGAACGTTAACCGACCATTATCCCCTCTGCTTCAGCGTCGGCACACCACCGCCGAGGAAGAAGGGCCGCCGATGCGCCGCACGCCCACCGGGTTTCCCGATCTGCCCGCCCACGCGACGTCGGAGCCGTCCGACGCGCGCCGGCGCCGCGGCCGGCGCAACCAGATCGCCGGGCTCCTCGCCGAGGATTGCGTGGCCCGCCACTATGCTCGCAGGGGTGGCGTCATCCTCGAGCGGCGCCTTCGGACGCCGGGCGGCGAGCTCGACCTGGTGGTTCTCGACGGCCCGATCCTCGTCTTCGTCGAGGTCAAGCGTCGCATGCGGGCGGTTCCCGCCGACGAGGTCGTCACGCACCGCCAATGGCGACGCTTGGAGGCAGCGGCAACCCATTATATGATGTCGGCAGCTGAAAAGACGGGTGCGATCCGCGGTTGCCGCTTCGACCTGGCCATCGTTGGCCCCGACGCGGTGCCGCAGATCATCGAGAACGCCCGCAGCTTTGACGAGCATTGAGGCGGAGCAGAACGATGAAATCTTACCAAGCAGCGGCGACGCTGGCGCTTTGCGCCTGCGTGGCATCAGGGTGCGCACCGGTGGCCGTGATCGGCACGAGCACGGTCGTGGCCCACTCGGTCGCGCAGGAGCGCACGACTTTCGACGCGCTCACCGATACCGAGATCGAAATCTCGCTTGCCAACCGGCTGGCGAACCATTCGGGCGAGCTCTATCGCGACGTGTCGGTCGACGTGATCGAGGGACGCGTCGTGCTGACCGGCTCGGTCCCGCGGCGCGAGGACAAGGTGACGGCGACCCGCATCGCCTGGGAGACGCCCAGCGTTGTCGAGGTGACCGACGAGTTGACCGTCAAGGGAGACTCGGGCACCGGCGCCTATATCGACGACGTCGCGATCTCGAACCGCGTGCGCTACGAGCTCTTCACCGATCTCAACGTGCGCTCGATCAACTTCAACGTCGAGACGGTCGACGGCGTCGTGCACCTAACGGGCCTTGCCCGCTCGCAGCGCGAGCTCGAGCGCGTCGTCAACCACGCGCGGTCGGTCAACGGCGTCAAGCGGGTGGTCAGCCACATATTGACGATCGACGATCCCCGACGCAGGGTAGCCGCGCGCAAGGCACCGGCCCAGGCGGAGACCCCGCAGGTTCCGGCGAACAGCGCACCCGTAACCGAGACCTCCGGCTGGAGCGGGACCGGCAATGCATCGACGATCGAGGCGACGCCTCTGCCGGGTGCAACGCAGGGATAGGCGCCGTGCGGGTGTCGTGGTTGCGTCTTCTTCCGCCGGTGTGTCGCCGGCGGATCATGAATACATGACGCCGCATGACGGCAGAGGAGGAACCTGATGCCGTTGTCCGTCGCGATCCAGATGGACCCCATCGCGAGCGTCAACATCGACGCCGATTCGACCTTCCGGCTTGCGCTCGAGGCGCAGGCGCGCGGGCATTCGCTGTTCTACTACCATGTCCCCGACCTCTTCTGGGAAGGCGGCAAGGTGCTTGCGAGCGGCTGGCCGCTCGAGGTTCGGCGCGAGCACGGCAACCATTTCAGCCTGGGCGCGCGCGAGACCCGCGACCTTGGCGAATGCGACGTGGTGCTGCTGCGGCAGGATCCGCCGTTCGACATGTCCTACGTGACGAACACGCATCTGCTCGAGAAGATCCATCCCCGCACGCTGGTGGTGAACGACCCGTTCTGGGTGCGCAACAGCCCCGAGAAGCTGCTGGTGCTCGACTTCATCGACCTGATGCCCCCGACCATGATCGCCCGCGACCTGGTGGCGCTGCGCGAGTTCAAGGCGCGGCATGGTGACATCATCCTCAAGCCGCTCTACGGCAATGGCGGCGCCGGCGTGTTCAAGCTGGGCCATTCCGACACCAATCTCAGCGCGCTCTTCGAGCTGTTCACCGGCATCAACCGCGAGCCGCTGATCGCGCAGAAGTTCCTTCCGGCGGTCGAGCGCGGCGACAAGCGCGTGATCCTGGTCGACGGCGAGGCGGTCGGCGCGATCAACCGCGTGCCGCAGAAGGGCGAGACGCGCTCGAACATGCATGTCGGCGGCCGGCCCGAGAAGGTCGAGCTGAACGAGCGCGACCGCGAGATCGCCGCGCGCATCGGGCCGCTTCTGCGCGAGCGCGGCCTGATCTTCGTCGGCATCGACGTGATCGGCGACTGGCTGACCGAGATCAACGTGACCTCGCCCACGGGCATCCAGGAACTCGAACGCTTCGACGGCACCAATGTCGCGGCCCTGATCTGGGCCGCCATCGAACGCCGCCGGGGCGTCTGAGCCCCGCGCGGCGCCCTCGCCATGTCGATCCGGCTCGCGCTCTTCAATCTCGGGCTCCGGTTCTCGGTCAAGCGCCCGCTTTCGCGCATCGAGACGCCCGAAGAGATGCGCGCCCTCTTCGAGCGGCAGGCCGAGAAGATGCTGCGCGGGCCCGAGGACGCGCACCGGCTGGCCGAGCGGATCCCGCGCGGACCCGAGGGGAGCGACGCGCGCTGGTTCGACGCCGCGTGGTGCTCGGCCGGGCGACCCGACCGCCATCGCGCGGTGCTCTACCTCCATGGCGGCGCCTTCATCGCGGGCTCGGTCGGGACCCACTGGCGCCTTGCGGCCGCGCTGGGCAAGGCCGCTCAGGCGCGGGTGCTGGTGCCCGAGTACCGGCTCGCGCCCGAATTCCCCTTGCCTGCGGCGACCGAGGACGCGCTCGCGGCCTATCGCTTCATGCTGGACCGCGGGCTCGATCCCAACCGCATCGCGCTTGCGGGCGACTCGGCCGGCGGCGGGCTTTGCTTCCTTCTGGCCGCACGGATCGAGCGCGCCGGGTTGCCGCGGCCGGCGGCGATCGTCGCGTTCTCGCCCTGGACGGACCTGACCTGTTCGGGCGACAGCATCGAGCGCAACGCCCGTCGCGACCCGATGCTGCCCGCGGGCAGGGTGCTGGAGGCCAGCGCGATGGCCCGGGGCGCATTGGCCGCCGATGATCCCGAGGTCTCGGCGCTGCGTGCGGAGATCGCCGTTGCACCGCCATCGCTGATCTTTGCGGGCAGCGACGAGATCCTTGTCGATGACGCCCGGGCGATGGCGCGCGCCCTGGCCGCCAAGGGTGGCGACGTGCGCCTCGAGATCTGGCCGCGCGTTCCGCATGGCTGGCCCATCTTCCAGGGCTGGATCCCGCAGGCCGAGGCGACGCTTGCCGTCGCGGGCGACTACATCGCACGCCTCACCGCCGCCTGAGCGGCGGCGCCGGCGCGCAGCTATCCGGCGCTCAGCTTCTTGCGCATCGTGAGGTGTGGTATCCCGGCGTCGAGGAACTCCTCGCCCTCGGCCACGAAGCCCAGCGCCTCGTAGAAGGCGACGGCATGGATCTGCGACTCGAGCCAGGCCTCGGCCATGCCGGGCTCGTGCGCCAGGTCGTCGAGGATGCGCTGCATGATCGCGAGGCCCACGCCCTGGCCGCGCGCGGCGGGGACGACGGCCACGCGCTGGATCTTGGCCCGGCCGTCCTGGGGCAGGACGCGCGCGGCACCAACCGGCTCGGCGCCGAGGGTCGCGAGATAATGCCGGCAGCGTGGGTCGAGCCCGTCGACCTCGAGCTCGGCGGGGACCGCCTGCTCCTCGATGAACACCAGCTCGCGGATCGCGAGGCAGCGCGCGATGCCGGCCTCGTCGCTCACCCGGCGAACGGAGACGCCGGGGCCGCGCGCGGCCTTCTCGGCCACGCCCGAGACGCCTTCGCGCCGCTCGAGTTCGGCCAGCACCTCGGCCAGCGGCACGTCGCGCGACGCCAGCATCACCAGCAGGTGATAGAGCACATCCGCGGCCTCGCCGGTCAGCCGCGCACGGTCGCCGCGCACGGCCTCGACGATCGCCTCGACCGCCTCCTCGCCGAACTTCTCGGCGCATTTGGCCGGGCCCTTGGCGAACAGGGCGGCAGTGTGGGACGCCGCCGGATCGGCGTCCTTGCGCGCGGCGATCGTCGCCGCCAGCCGCTCGAGCACCGTCGCCATCAGAGCCTCACCGCCACGCCGCCGCGGGCCATGTGCAGCTTCGCCTCGCGGATCGTGTGCTCGCCAAAGTGGAAGATCGAGGCCGCCAGCACCGCCGAGGCGTGCCCCTCGGTGACCCCCTCGACCAGGTGCTCGAGCGTGCCCACGCCGCCCGAAGCGATCACCGGGATCGAGACCGCATCCGCGATCGCACGCGTCAGCCCCAGATTGAAGCCCGCGCGCGTGCCATCGCGGTCCATCGAGGTGAGCAGGATCTCGCCCGCGCCCTTCTCCTCGACCAGTTTCGCGAAGGCGACGGCGTCGATGCCCGTCGCCTCGCGCCCGCCATGGGTGAAGATCTCGTAGCCCGACGGGGTTCGTCCCTCGGGCACCGATTTCGCGTCGATCGCCACGGTGATGCATTGGCTGCCGAACTTCTCGGCCGCCTCGCGCACGAAATCGGGGTTCTTCACCGCAGCCGTGTTGATCGAGACCTTGTCGGCGCCGGCGAGCAGAAGCGCCCGGATGTCGTCGATGGTGCGCACCCCGCCGCCGACGGTCAGGGGCATGAAGCAGGCCTCGGCCGTGCGCCGCGCGACATCGAGGATCGTGCCGCGGTTCTCGTGGCTTGCGGTGATGTCGAGAAAGCAGAGCTCGTCCGCGCCGGCGGCGTCGTATACGCGCGCCTGCTCGACGGGGTCGCCCGCGTCCTTGAGATCGACGAAATTGACCCCCTTGACGACGCGCCCGTCCTTCACGTCGAGACAGGGAATGACGCGCACCTTCAGCATGGATGGGCCCCCTTCCGCTTCGACCCCGGTGATTAGCGGCTTTCCGGCGCCGCGCCTAGCGCGAAGCCGGCTCAGTCGGCAAGCAGCGCCATCGCCTCGACGAGATCGATCCGCCCGTCATAGATCGCCCGGCCCGAGATGACCCCGTTGAGCGGCGCGCCGCAGGTCCTGAGCGCGCGCAGGTCGTCGAGCGACGACACGCCCCCCGAGGCGATCACGGGGATCGTGACCGCATTGGCCAGCGCCGCCGTCGCTTCGACATTCGGCCCCTGCAACGCGCCGTCGCAGTCGATGTCGGTGTAGATGATCGCGCCGACGCCGGCGTCCTCGAACCGGCGCGCGAGCTCGAGCGCGCTGATATCGGTCGTCTCGGCCCATCCCGCGACGGCGACCATCCCCTTGCGCGCGTCGATGCCGACGGCGATCTGGCCGGGGAACGAGCGCGCGGCCTCGCGCACCAGGTCGGGATCGCGCACCGCGGCAGTGCCCAGGATCACGCGCGCAAGGCCGCGATCGAGCCAGTCGCCGATCGTGGCCATGCTGCGGATGCCGCCGCCAAGCTGGGCGGGCAGCGAGGTCGCCGACAGGATCGCCTCGACCGCGTCGGCATTCTCGGGCCGGCCCGCGAAGGCGCCGTCGAGATCGACCAGATGCAGCCAGCGGCAGCCGGCCTCCTCGAAGGACACCGCCTGCGCGGCCGGATCGTCGTTGAAGACGGTCGCGGCCTCCATCTCGCCTCGGAGCAGGCGGACGCATTTCCCGTCCTTCAGATCGATCGCGGGATAGAGGATCATCGAGGGCACTCCCGAGCGGGGTACAGGCAGGGCTGCCACCGTCTATCCGACGCGCTGGCGAATGAAAAGTGCGCGCGACCCCGTGGTGCTCTCGCATGGGTTGACGGAAACTTGAATCGACCCCGGACGAGAGGTCGGGCACCGTCGGGTTGCGGTCACGTATCTCGAAACACACACAGGTTCGGAGGTGATCATGAACAGGCGGCTTGGGATGGCTTTCGCGCTGCTCGCGGGCGCGTTTTCGGGCGGCGCGGCGATCGCCGAGGGCGACCCGGTCAGCGTCACCGGCGAGGTCATCGACACGTGGTGCTACTTCTCGGGCGTGATGGGCGGGCCCGAGGCGGTCGTCGGCTCGGCGCATCATACCTGCGCGATGTGGTGCGCGGCGGGGGGCATTCCGGTCGGCGTCCTCGCCGATGACGGCACGGTCTACATGGTGATGAAGTGGCAGGGCGATCCGGCCATCGCCGACGGGACCGCGATGCTCGACGCGCAGAGCCACCGGATCACGGCCAAGGGCACGCTCTATGTCCGCGACGGCATCAACTATCTCATGGTCGCCGAGATTGCCGCCGACGACGGCATCGTCAACCGCAGCCACGAAGATTTCGGCGTGGTGCCGCCCTTCGCGATCCCGGAGTTGTGACAATGACCGCAACCCTTCGCATCGCCGCGATCCTGGCCGCCCTCGCCCTTCCCGCACAGGCCGAGGAGGATTTCTCAGCCGGCAGCACCGCCTCGAGCTGGGGCCTGACGGGCGAGCGGCTCGCGCGCTTCGACGCTCGGGTGGTGGACGCAGTCTGCGCGCTGACCGGCGACTGCCCGGCCGACTGCGGCGCGGGCCTGCGGCAGATGGTGCTGATCCGCGAGGCCGACGGCGTGATGGTGCTGGCAATGAAGAACACCCAGCCGATCTTCACCGGCGCGACGGTCGATCTGGCACGGTGGTGCGGCCAGACCGTGACGGTCGACGGGCTGCTGGTTGGCGAGCCCGAACAGACGCAGGGCGGGCGGCTCATGCAGGTGCAGACCGTCACCGCGCCGGGCGCCGAGGCGGCGAAGACCGACCAATGGCTGGACGAATGGCGCGCGGCGAACCCGGACGCCGGGACTGGCGACTGGTTCCGCCACGACCCGCGGATCCGCGAGCGCATCGCGCGCGACGGGTATCTCGGCCTGGGCCTCGAGACGGATGCCGCGTTCATCAGCGAGAACCAGTGATGCACCGCGCAAGCCTGGCCTTGCTGGCCATGCTCTGGGCCCCGGCGCCGGGTCTGGCGCATGACGGTGCGTCTCACCGCCCGTCGCCAGCCGAGGCGGCACCGGGTGCCGAGGCATTGCCCTTTCCGGTTGACATCCGGCCCGACTTCGACCTGACCGATCAGTCGGGCAATCGGGTGACCGAGGCGGATTTCGCGGGGCGCCCGATCGCCCTTTTCTTCGGCTACGCCAATTGCGAGGCGATCTGCTCGGTCGCGCTGCCGACCATAGCCGAGGCGGTAACGCGTTTGGGGCCCGAGGGCGCGCGGATCACGCCGGTGATGATCACCGTCGATCCCGAGCGCGACACGCCCGAGGCCCTGGCGCGAAGCCTGCCGCGCTACCACCCGCGGCTGGTCGGGCTGACCGGAAGCCCCGAGGCGCTGGCGCAGGCGCGGGACGCCTTCCAGGTCGAGGCAACCGAGGTTGCGCGCGACGCGGCGGGCGAGCCGATCTTCGCGCATGGCGGCTTCATCTACCTGATCGGCGAGATGGGCGAGGTGCGCAGCGTCCTGCCACCGATCCTTGGCCCCGAGCGGGTCGCGGAACTGATGCGGCGCCATCTGCTGGTGAACTGACCCCCGCTGCGGCCGGGCGCGCGGATGCGGGGTCCCGGGCATGGCGGCCGCGCGGTGACGCGCGGTTTGCGCTTGTGATCCGCCTGCGATCCGCGCCACTCTCGCCCTGACAAGCGGCGAAGATCCGCGCGGAGTGGGAGAACCCGGGACAATGAGAGCGACCCTGTTGACGGCGCTTGCCGGCATCGCGATCGCGTTTGCGGCAAGCGCGGAGCAACCCGTGGGCGTGTGGAAGACCACGCCCAAAGATGACGGCCGATACCTGCATATCGAGATCGCCCCCTGCACCGACGGCGCGCAGTTGCTTTGCGGCACGACGGTCGGGGCTTTCGCCGGCGCGCGCACCGACATCGTCGGCAAGCGGATCTTCTGGGACATGGCACCCGACGGCGCCGGCAAATGGACCGGCGGCGAGATCTGGGCGCCGGACGAGGACAAGACCTACAGCGGCATGCTGGAGATGAACGGCGCCACGCTCGAGATCTCGGGCTGCGTCATGGGCGGCCTGATCTGCCGCGGCCAGGACTGGACGCGGGCGCATTGACGCCGCCACCCAAGCCGCCGGCCTCAGGGCCGCCAGTTCAGGAAATTCGCGATCAGCCGAAGCCCGGTCGCCTGGCTCTTTTCGGGGTGGAACTGGGTGCCGACCATGTTCGCGCGGCCGACGACGGCGGTGACCATCTGGCCGTAATGGACATGGGCAAGGCGGTGTTCGGGCACGCGGACGCGCAGGTGATAGGAATGCACGAAATAGGCGTGCGCGCCCGCCTCGATCCCGGCCAGCACCGGATGCTCCGCGGTGATCACCAGCTCGTTCCACCCCATATGCGGGACCTTGAGCTCGGGGTCGTTGGGCGCGAGCCGCTCGACCTCGCCGGGGATCCAGCCGAAGCCCGGCGTCTCGCCATGCTCGAGCCCGCGGGTCGCCATCAGCTGCATGCCGACGCAGATCCCGAGGAAGGGGTAGCCGTCGGCCACGCGCGCCTCGATCGCCTCGGCCATCCCCCCGACCGCCATCAGGCCGCGCCGGCAATCGGCGAAGGCGCCGACGCCCGGCAGAACGACCCGGTCGGCGCGGGCCACGACATCGGGGTCGGAGGTGACAATGACCGCGCCGCCCCCCGTCTCGGCCGCCATGCGCTGGAAAGCCTTCTCGGCCGAGCGCAGGTTGCCCGATCCGTAATCGATGATCGCCGTGGTCACGATGCCTCGCCCCTGAGATAGAGTTCCTCGGCGCCTTCCTCGGTGCGCGCCTCGACCACACCGATCTCGCGCCAGCCGCGGATGCGCCATTCCAGGCGCTCGAGCGTCGAGCCCTCGAACACGGTGATCGCGATCAACGCACCCCAGACCGTGCCGGCGGCGGCGGGATGCAGCAGCACCGCCGCCACCATCAGCGCGACCATGGCCACCGCCGTGAGCCAGAGCCCGCGCCACAGCGCCCAGAACGGCGGGATGACGCCCAGCGGATGCCGGTGATCGCCGACCGCGATCAGCTCGTCGGGGTGGCCGCGCGACAGGATGGTGTAGAGGCAGGTCCGCGCCGCCATGGCGTCACAGCGCCCCCTTGGTCGAGGGGATCGCGTCGGCCTTGCGCGGATCGGCCTCGACCGCCTCGCGCAAGCTGCGCGCCACCGCCTTGAACGCAGCCTCGGCGATGTGATGGCTGTTGATACCGTCGATCCGCTCGACATGCAGCGTGATGCCGCCGTTCATCGCAAGCGCCGTGAAGAACTCGCGCACAAGCTCCGTGTCGAAGGTCCCGATCTTGGGCGCGGTGAAATCGACCTTCCAGACCAGGTGAGGCCGCCCCGAGAGGTCAAGCGCCGCGCGCACCAGCGTGTCGTCCATCGGCAGGAGGCAGGCGCCATAACGCCGGATCCCCTTCTTGTCGCCAAGCGCCTGCGCCAAGGCCTTGCCCAGCACGATGCCGACATCCTCGACCGTGTGGTGGTCGTCGATGTGCAGGTCGCCCTTGGCCCGCACGCGAATGTCGATCAGCGAGTGCCGCGCCAGCTGGTCGAGCATGTGGTCGAAGAAGCCCACGCCCGTCTGGCAGTCGTATGCACCCGATCCGTCGAGATCGATCTCGACCTCGATCGCGGTTTCCGCGGTCTCGCGGCTGAGGCTTGCCTTTCGCATCGAACCCTCCGATCCCTCTGGCGTTTCTATAGATCGTGATCCGGCCCGAGGCCAGCACCCCGGTGGATTTCGCACGGGCGGTGTTATATGGCCGGAGGAAGCATCAGGGAGCACGATATGAGCGCAGACGAGCGTTTCCCCGGCTGGCATGGCACCACCATCTGCGCGGTGCAGAAGGATGGCCGCGTCGCGGTCGCGGGCGACGGGCAGGTCAGCCTCGGCCCGACCGTGATCAAGGGCAACGCGCGCAAGGTGCGGCGCCTCTCGCCCGGCGGCTACGACGTGGTCGCGGGTTTCGCGGGGGCGACTGCGGATGCCTTCACGCTGCTCGAGCGGCTCGAGGCCAAGCTCGAGGCCGCGCCCGGCCAGCTGATGCGCGCCGCGGTCGAGCTGGCCAAGGACTGGCGCACCGACAAGTACCTGCGCAACCTCGAGGCCATGCTGATCGTCACCGACGGCGCGACGCTTCTGGTGATCACCGGCGCGGGCGACGTGCTCGAGCCCGAGAACGGCATCGCGGCGATCGGCTCGGGCGGCAATTTCGCGCTGGCCGCCGCGCGCGCGATGGCCGACACCGATCGCGACGCCGAGACGATCGCGCGCCGCGCGCTGGAAATCGCGGCCGGGATCTGCGTCTACACCAACGGAAACATGGTGGTCGAGGTGATCGAGGCATGACCGCCGAGCCCGCCCGCCCGGCATTCCGCCCGCCGCGGAACAAGCCGCGCGAGCTGGTCCTGGCGCTCATCATCTGCCTCGCCTGGTATGGCGCGGTCCGGCTGGTCATGGGGCGCGCGCCGATCACCGGGGGGCATACGGCGGACCCGCTGATCGGGCTGATCGTCATCGGCTGCACCTGCTGGGCGATGGCCGAGCTTGTCGCGCGGCGGCGGCTGATGCTCTGGCCCGGCTCGGCGCTGGGTATCCTCGGGCCCCTGTCCTTCGGGATCGCGGCGTCCATCGCGACGCCCGAGCTGCGCGCCGCCACGGCCTTCGCGCGGCTGCCGGTCATCTATGGCGTGACATCGCTGGGCATGCTGGTCTTCCTGCTGCGCTTCCGGCTGCCGGGACTGGTCTCGCCGGTCGCGCTGTTCGGGATCGTCGCGCTGTTCCTGTGGCTCACGGGCGGCAACCTGGCGGCGCTGTCGAAGGTCGAGGGGCTGACCCCGCGCGGGGTGCTGGCGGCGCTGCTCGACCGGCCGGTGATCGCGGCGGTGTCGACTTCGCTGGCCTTCGGCGCCTGTTGCCTGGGCTGGTATCTCGACCGCACGGCGGGGTATTTCGGCCTCGAAGCGGCACGGCCGCTGCACATCGTCGGCGGCGGCATCCTTGCGCTGATCGCCGGCAAGTTCGCGGGCGCGTTGCCTGCCTATGTCGACCTGGGGGTCCTGCTGGTCCTCTACGCCATCCTGCTGGCCTGGTCGCTGCGGATCGACCGGATGGCGGTGTTCTCGGCCGGCACGGTGGCGATGACCCGGCCGCTGACGCTGGGGGTGATCGAGCCGATGGGGCTGACCCTCGACATCTGGCAGTGGGGCGGCATCTACAACGCCATGGTGGGGCTTGCGATGATCTTCTGGCTGTTGGCGCGGCGGCGCACGATCGCCTCCGGCTGGACGCGGAAGGTGCGCAACATTAGGTGGGAGTGGAGCGACCCGGTCCGCTGGTCGCGAAGATCGAGGCAGAAGGCATGACCGAGCTGACCCCGCGCGAGATCGTATCCGAGCTCGACCGCTTCATCATCGGCCAGCGCGAGGCCAAGCGCGCCGTCGCGGTGGCGCTGAGGAACCGCTGGCGTCGCAAGCAGCTCGATGCCGAGCTGCGCGACGAGGTGACACCGAAGAACATCCTGATGATCGGGCCGACGGGCGTGGGCAAGACCGAGATCTCGCGCCGCCTCGCACGCTTGGCCAACGCGCCCTTCCTGAAGGTCGAGGCGACCAAGTTCACCGAGGTCGGCTATGTCGGCCGGGACGTCGAGCAGATCGTCCGCGACCTGGTCGAGACCGCGATCGTGATGGTCCGCGGCGCCAGGCGCGAGGAGCTCAAGGCGCAGGCGCATCGCGCGGCCGAGGACCGGGTGATCGAGGCGCTGGTCGGCAAGACGGCGTCCGACACCACGCGCGAGGCGTTTCGGCGCAAGCTGCGCGGCGGCGAGCTCGACACCACCGAGGTCGAGATCGAGATCGCCGATACCTCGAACCCCATGCCCTTCCTCGACATGCCCGGCATGCCGGGCCAGCAGGGCATGGCGAGCCTGGGCGACATCTTCGGCAAGGCGTTCTCGGGCCGGACGCGGCGGCGCAAGATGACGGTCGCCCAGAGCTACGAGATCCTGATCGCCGAGGAAGCCGACAAGATGATCGACCAGGAAGCGATCACTCGCGAGGCGGTCGAGGCGGTCGAAAGCAACGGCATCGTCTTCATCGACGAGATCGACAAGGTCGCGGCCCGCAAGGACGTGCGCGGCGCCGATGTCAGCCGCGAGGGCGTGCAGCGCGACCTGCTGCCGCTGATCGAGGGCACGACCGTGGCAACCAAGCACGGCCCGGTGAAGACCGACCATATCCTCTTCATCGCCTCGGGCGCGTTCCATATTGCCAAGCCCTCGGACCTTTTGCCCGAGCTGCAGGGGCGGCTGCCCATCCGGGTCGAGCTCAAGGCGCTGACCGAGGCCGATTTCCGCGCGATCCTCACCGACACCGACTACTCGCTCACCCGCCAGTACGCGGCGCTGATGAAGACCGAAGGGGTCGCGGTCAGCTTTGCCGATGACGGCGTGGCAGCCCTTGCCCGGATCGCCGCCGAGGTGAATGCGCAGGTCGAGAACATCGGCGCGCGACGGTTGCACACCGTGCTGGAGCGCGTCTTCGAGGAGCTCTCCTTCACCGCGCCCGACCGCCAGGGCGAGAGCGTCGTCGTCGACGCGGCACTGGTCGAGGCACAGCTGGGCGATCTCGCGCGCTCGGTCGATGTGAGCCGCTACGTCCTCTGAACGCTCTCGCGTCGGAGTGTCTGGGTCGCCCGCAACGCCGCGTCGACGGATGCGGCAAATTCGAACACGTCGGTCATGCGCGCGAGCCGGAAGACGCGGTGAACCGGGCCGTGCACCGCGGCAAGCACGATCCCCACGTCCCAGCCGAGACGCTTGCGGATCCCGACGAGGGCGCCGAGCCCGCCCGAATCCATGAACAGGACCGCGCCGAGATCGAGCACCAGCCGGGACATGCCCGGCCCGGCCCGCAACAGCACCTCGTCGCGGAAATCGGATGCGATCAGGTGATCGAGGCGCGTCTCCTCGAGCGCGATCACGAGGTGATCGCCCTCGCGCCGTTCCGTGATCTGCATTCCCGGGCTCCGCTCCGCTCTCAACCGGACGGAGCTTCAGGCAATGTGGTGAAGATCACCTGAATCAACGGCGCGGGGGGCGCTATCTCGCGTCGTAGGTCGCGACCTCGACGAGGTTGCCGTCGGGGTCGCGGAAATAGACCGAGGTGATCGCGCCGCGCGCGCCGGTGCGCGGCACCGGGCCGATCTCGACCTCGACGCCCTCGCGCCCGAGATGGGCGGTGACCTCGTCGAGCGGCTGGTCGGTGATCAGGCAGAAATCGCCGCTGCCCGGGCGCGGGGCCAGTGCCTTGGGCTCGAACTCGGCACCTGCCTCGTGCAGGTTGATCTTCTGGCGCCCGAAGCTCAGCGCGCGGCGCTCGGTCCCGTCGGCGGGGCGGAAGGTCTCGACCTTCATTCCGAGAACGCGGCTGTAGAAATCGCAGGTCGCGTCGAGCGACGCGACCGTGAGCACGAAGTGGTCGATGCGGTCGATGATCATGCGGGCTCCGTAAAACGATGCTTTCCCGCGCGGCTGCCACGCGGGACTACGGGAACCCTAGAACAGCGCCGCGCGGCACCCAAGGCCGCGCGCCACCGTCGTCTGGCCGATCAGGCGTTGCCGGTCTTCTCTGCCTTCGCCTCGGCGACGGTTTCCTCGGCCGCCTCCGCCGCCATGCCGACGCACAGCTTCATCAGGCCCGCCGCTTCCTCGCTGTAGTCGCGCGCCGCGGTCTGGCAGAACTCGTTCATCACGCGCGCGGCGTCGTTGGGCGAGGTGCAGCGCATCAGCCGGTCCTGCGCCTCGATGTCTGCGGAGACGCGGCGGCGGGCGAAATCCAGCAACTCGGCCTGGAAGCGCAGGCTGTCGCGGATCATCCGGTTGTGCAGATGGGTGATGGTCGCAAGCGATTTCTGGCTCGCGCGGGCAACCTCGCCCAAGTCCACGGAACCGGCGGCCGGGCGTCCTCCGTTCTGCTTCGGCATCATCGAGCATCCTTTGCGAGAGGTGATGGTCAGGTGGCCGAGGCGCCGCTCCAACGTGGCGGGCCAAAGGAAAGCGGCCGCTGATCCGCACGCGACTCACGCACGAGTTGAACCGGTAGCATGGCGATCGCCGTACCACTATGACACAGGTCAAACTCTGTCCCCGGCCGCCGCAATTGGCGTATCGGCCACGGGCACGACCCGCTAGAAATGGGGCGAGGGACGGCGTGCAAGCTGGTGCGCCGCCCCGTCCTCGCCTGGAACGAACGGAGCTCAGATGGCCGGCGCCGAATCCCCTCGCACCACACCCTTCTCGACGCATTGGGGCACCTACCATGCCGAAGTCCGCGACGGCCGCGTGACGGCGGTGCGCGACTATGCCCGCGACCCCGACCCGGCGCTGATCGGGCATGGCATCGTCGAGGCGCTGGACCACCCGACGCGGGTGGGCAGGCCCATGATCCGGAAAGGTTTTCTCGAGCACGGCCACCGCTCGGACCGCACCGGGCGCGGGCGCGAGCCCTTCGTCGCCGTGCCGTGGGACGAGGCGCTCGACATCGCCGCGTCCGAGATCGCGCGCATTCGGGACAGCCATGGCAGCGACGCGATCTTCGCGGGGTCCTATGGCTGGGCCTCGGCCGGACGGTTCCATCACGCGCAGAGCCAGCTCCGCCGGTTCTTCAACCTGGTTGGCGGCCATGTGCAGGCGATCGACACCTATTCCTACGCGGCGATCAGCGCGACCATGCCCCATGTCACCGGGCCGTTCCGGGATATCCTCGACGGTGCGACCTCGTGGCCGGTGATCGCCGAGCATTCGAGCCTGGTGGTGATGCTCGGCGGGCTCGCGCGCAAGAACGCGCAGGTGACCTCGGGCGGGGTCGGCCAGCACACGATGCGCGAGTGGCTGCTGAAGGCGCATGCCCGCGGCTGCCAGTTCGTGAACATCAGCCCGATCCGCAGCGACGCGATCTCGGGCCTCGAGGCCGAGTGGATCGCGCCGCGGCCGGGGTCGGACACCGCGCTCCTGCTGGCGCTGTGCCACACCCTGCTGGCCGAGGGGCTGGAGGACCGCGCGTTCCTCGACCGCTGCACCGTCGGCATGGATCGGTTCGAGGCCTATCTGCGTGGCGACGCGGACGGGCAGGTCAAGGATGCGGACTGGGCCTCCGGGATCACCGGGGTCGAGCCGGAGACGATCCGCGCCCTGGCGCGCCGCATGGCGAAGAACCGCACGATGATCACCATCGCCTGGTCGATCCAGCGCGCCGACCATGGCGAGCAGCCCGGCTGGGCGGCCGTCACCCTGGCTGCCATGCTGGGCCAGATCGGCCTGCCGGGCGGCGGCTTCGGCATCGGCTATGGCTCGGAGAACGGGATCGGCAACCCTGTGCTGCCGTTCAAGTTCCCGGCGGTGCCACAGCGCCTGAACCCGGTGCGCGAAGCGATCCCGGTGGCGCGCATCTCCGACGCCCTGCTGCACCCGGGCGAGCCTTACGAATTCAACGGCACGCGCCGCGTCTATCCCGACCTGCGGATGGTCTACTGGACCGGGGGCAACCCGTTCCACCACCACCAGGACCTCAACCGCCTGGTGCGCGCCTTCCACCGCCCCGAGACCGTCATCGTCAACGAGATCTGGTGGACGGCAACGGCGCGCCATGCCGACATCGTGCTGCCGGCGACCACGGCGCTCGAGCGCGAGGACATCGCCATGACGCATTGGGAGCCGCTGATCGTCGCCATGCGCAAGGCGATCGAGCCGGTCGGCGAGTCGCGCAGCGATCACCAGATCTTCGCGGGCCTCGCGCGGCGGTTCGGCGTCGAGGAGGCGTTCACCGAGGGCCGGACCGAGGAGGAATGGATCGAGCACCTGTGGAACCAGTCGCGCCAGCGCGCGGCCGAGGCAGGCTTCGAGTTGCCGTCGCTGGCGGAGTTGCGCGAGCGCGAGATGGTCGAGCTGCCGCCGAACCCGCGCGAGCCCATCCTTTACGACAGCTTCCGAACCGACCCCGAGGGCGCGCCGCTCGAGACCCCATCCGGCCGGATCGAGATCTTCTCCGAGCGCGTCGCCGGCTTCGGCTATGACGACTGCCCCGGGCATCCGGCCTGGATCGAGCCGCGCGAATGGCTGGGCAGCCCCAAGGCCGAGCGTTTTCCGCTGCACCTCGTCTCGAACCAGCCCAAGACGCGGTTGCACAGCCAGCTCGATCCCGGTGGCGTCAGCCGCGCCTCGAAGATCAAGGGCCGCGAGCCGATGACCATGCATCCCGAGGACGGCGCCGCGCGTGGCCTGAAGGATGGTGACGTCGTGCGCGTCTACAATGATCGTGGCGCCTGCCTGGCCGGCCTGATCCTGTCGGACAAGGTGCGGCGCGGGGTCGTGCAGCTTTCGACGGGCGCGTGGTACGACCCGATCGAGCCCTTCGGCATGTGCAAGCACGGCAATCCCAATGTGCTGACCGCCGACCGCGGCACCTCGCGTCTGGGCCAGGGGCCGTCGGCCCATTCGACACTGGTCGAGGTCGAACGCTGGGACGGCCCGCTGCCGCCCGTCACCGCCTTCGACCCGCCGCCGATCATCGGGCGCGACTGACCGGGCGGGCGCAACCGGGCGCGTGCGCGGCTGCACGCGCTTGGGCGACCGGCGGCCTGCAGGCCGGGTGATGCCTTCATGCGTGACACGGCCGGCGACGGTTTCGCGGGGCCGGAGAAGGGCGTTGGCGCCAGCCCGGCGGCGGAGAAGCACCCCATGCAATTTCCTTGTCGCCGGCACGGCCTTGGGGTTTCGTCGTGCCTGCGGCTGGGCTAGTGCTGCGGAATACCGATTTTTCCTCCGGCCCGCTCCGCTCGGGGCGCGCGCACCCGGCCGGGCTCCGAATTCAACGCTGCGGGCGACGTTATGACCGAACAGAAGTTCTTGCCGGCCCGGAGCCTCGCGGCCCCCGTCGTGACGCTCATGTTCATCGCCGTGATCGAGTTCGCTTTCCACGGGATCGTGTCGACGCCGCTGTTCCTGCTCGCTGTTCCCCTTCTGCTTCTCACGGTTCTCGCAGCCGTTGACCACGCCGAGCTTGTCGCCCATCGCATCGGGCAACCCTTCGGCTCGATCATCCTCACCCTCTCGGTCACGGTGATCGAGGTCGCACTGATCGTCTCGGTGCTCCTGTCCGACAGCGAGGGCGACGGCACCGTGGCCCGCGATACCGTCTTCGCCGCGATCATGATCGTCATGAACGGGATCGTCGGGGTCTGCCTGCTGACAGGGGGGATCCGCTACCACCAGCAGGGCTTCCAGGTGCGCGGCGCGACGGCGGCACTGGGCGTGCTCGGCACCCTCGCCGCGTTGGGCCTGATCCTCCCCAGCTACACGCTGGCCGAGCCGGGTCCGGTCTATAACCCCACGCAGCTGACCTTCGTCGCGGCGATGTCGCTGATCCTCTACGGCCTGTTTCTCTTCGTCCAGACGGTCAGCCATCGGGCGGACTTCCTCGACACGATCGCCGCCGAGCACCACGACGCCGCAGCGCCGCCGCAGCGTGTCTTCGTGGTGGCGATCCTGATGCTTCTTCTCGCGCTTCTTGCCGTCGTGCTGCTGGCCGAGCTGCTGTCCGACCCGGTGCGATCCGTCATCGAGGACGCAGGGCTTCCCGAGGCCATGGTCGGCGTGGCCATCGCGCTGATCGTGTTGCTGCCCGAGGGCATCACGTCGATCCGCGCCGCCAGCGAGAATCGCTTGCAGACCAGCCTGAACCTCGCGCTGGGATCCGCGCTCGCCAGCCTTTGCCTGACGATCCCGACCGTCGCCCTGATCTCGGTGGCGATGGGCCGGACCCTGATCCTCGGCCTCGATCCCGAACATATCGTGCTGCTGGTGCTGACCCTCTTCATGAGCACGCTGTCGCTTGCCACGGGGCGCACGACCATCATGCAGGGCGGCATCCACCTGGTGATCTTCGGCGCCTTCCTGACGATCTCGGCCGTGCCCTGACGGTGCGTCCCAGCCGACCTCCGCGACGCGGCCGGCCGGGAAAGGGGCCCGAACGCGCCTCAGAAGCTGCGCGGCATGCCGAGGATGTGCTCGGCGATGTAGGAGAGGATCAGGTTGGTCGAGATCGGCGCCACCTGGTAGAGCCGCGTCTCGCGGAACTTGCGCTCGACATCGTACTCCTCGGCAAAACCGAAGCCGCCGAAGGTCTGGAGGCAGGCGTTCGCCGCCTCCCATGACGCCTCGGCCGCCAGCATCTTGGCCATGTTCGCCTGGGCGCCGCAGTGCTGCATGGCGTCGAAGCGGCGGCAGGCCTCGAACCGCATCAGGTTCGCCGCCTCGACGCCCGCGTAGGCCCGCGCCAGCGGGAACTGCACGCCCTGGTTCTGGCCGATCGGGCGCCCGAACACTTCGCGCTCCTTCGCGTAGGCCGTGGCCTTGTCGATGAACCAGTAGCCGTCGCCGATGCATTCGGCGGCGATCAGCGTGCGCTCGGCGTTGAGGCCGTCGAGGATGTAGCGAAATCCCTTTCCTTCCTCGCCGATCAGGGTCTCGGACGGAAGCTCGAGGTCGTCGAAGAACAGCTCGTTCGTCTCGTGCCCGACCATGTTGGGAATGGGTTTGACGTCCATGCCCTTGCCGATCGCCTGGTCGAGCTCGACGAGAAAGATCGACAGCCCCTCGGACTTGCGCTTCACCTCGCTCAGCGGCGTTGTCCGGGCCAGGAGGATCATCAGGTCCGAATGCTGGATCCGGCTGATCCAGACCTTCTGGCCGTTCACCACGTAGCGGTCGCCCTTCTTCACCGCGGTGGTTTTGAGCTTGGTGGTGTCGGTGCCGGTGGTGGGCTCGGTCACCGCCATCGACTGGAGCCGAAGCTCGCCGGTCGCGATCTTGGGCAGGTAGCGCCGCTTCTGCTCGTCCGAGCCATGCCTCAGCAGCGTTCCCATGTTGTACATCTGGCCGTGGCAGTGGCCCGCATTGCCGCCGCTGCGGTTGATCTCCTCCATCACGATCGAGGCCTCGGTCAGGCCGAGCCCCGAGCCGCCGTATTCCTCGGGGATCATCGCGGCCAGCCAGCCCGCATCGGTCAGAGCGGTGATGAATTCCTCGGGGTAGCTGTCCTCGGCGCCATGCCTCCGGTGGTACTCGGCAGGAAACTCGGCGCAGAGCGCGCGCAAGGCTTCGCGCAGATCGTCATGGTCGTCGGGGGCGCTGGTCTGCACGTCGCTCTCCTTGAATCTGGCATCCTGCCGCGGGCTAGGCGGCAAGGCTCCGACAGTCGCCGGATCCCCGCGCGCGTCAAGGGCTGAGGGGGTCTCCGACGCAGTGCCGGCCGTCACTCCCGCGCCGGAACGGTCGCCACCTCGGCGGGCGAGAAGATCTCGAGGAATTCCAGATCAGCCGACACGCGGGTCACGCGATGCAGGGACGCTCGCGGCAGCCAGATGGCGTCACCGGCACCTAATGTCTTGATCTCATTGTCCTGCAGCTCGAACTCGATCTCGCCCTTCAACACGTGGACATACTGAAACTCGGCATCATGCCAGTGCATGTCCTGCTCGACCGCACCGCCTTCGATCACCCGGAAATGGCGCGCCGTATAGGCGCCGCGGCTGGCCGCCAAGAGACCGTTCTCGCGCATCTCGAACCGGGTTCCGGGAATCGCGGCATAGCCGGTCGATGACCCGCGCAGCGTTGCCGCGGGAGGGTGGGCCTTGGGTGGAACCGTCTCAGTCACGTCTTTCTTCCTTCCGCGCTCCGAGGCGCCGGCGAGGCGAGTGGCCTGCCGGGAAACATGAGCTCGTGGCCCAGATCGCTCATCAGGTGCGGCAGGATGTTCTTCCACGCCTCCAGCAGCGCGCGGTAGTATGCCGGGTCGTCCTTCAGAACCGTCTGGACGCCCATCCCGCGGACCAGGCAAACGGTCAGGTTCAGCACGACCCGCGCCTCCTGCGGATTGCTGTTCAGCGCCTGCAGCTCGGCCCAGATGCCGTCCAGCACCTCGTGGAACTGCCGGACGACGGGAACCATCTTCTGCCGCAACTCGGTGTCGGTGCGCGCCTCGTTGATGAACTCGATCGAGAGATAGAAGAACTTTCCCGAGAACTTTCCCCAGAGGAACTCGATGAACTCGCCGAGCCGGATCTTGCCCTTCGCGACATCCGCCGCGCAGCTGCGGATGTCATGCGTGCCGTCGGCGAGCAGCCGCTCCATCGCCGCGACGATGATGTCCGAGCGCGTCGGGAAATGGTGCAGGAGCGCGCCACGGGACACCCCGGCCCGCTTCGCGAATTCGGATGTCGTGGCTCGGTTGTAGCCCCGGTCGTAGATGACATCCAACGTGGCCGCGATCAGGCTCTCGCGCGTTGCGATGCTGCGTGCTTGTACATGTTTCTCACTCGTCGTCATGTCCGACCCGTGCCATGCGTTCCTCCTTCCGCTGCCGCGTGCCTAAAGGCCGTCGGGGGCGCATGCATGGTGCGCCCGGCTCGTTTTTACTTGCGTGCCGCTGCCCCGGATGCAGGCGGCGAGATCGGTCAATAGGCGATCGAGGGCAGCCACAAAGAGATGATCGGGAACATGAACAGGAGAAGGAGCGCCACGAGGTCCATCGCCAGGAACCAGGTAATGCCCCGGAAAATCTCGGGCAGCGTCACCCTGTTATTCAATGCGCCGTTGATCATGTATACGTTGAGCCCGATCGGCGGCGTGATCAGCCCGATTTCCAGGAGCTTGATCACGATGATGCCGAACCAGACCGGGTTGATTCCAGCCGTATCGATCAGGGGAACCAGGATCGGCAGCGTCAGCAACAGCAGCCCGATGCTGTCGATCAGCATCCCCAGGACCAGGTAAATGACGGTGACGGCCAGGAATATCCACCAGGTCTCGCTGCTGACCGACAGGATCGCGCCGCTGAAGGCTTGCGGGAAGCCCGACAGCGCCAGGAAGCGTGTGAAGAACAGCGATCCGATCAGGATGATGAAGATCGACGCGGTCGAGACGACCGCTTGCGCCACGGCCTCGAGTGCTGCCGCGCGGGTGAGCCTGCGGCGGGCGGCCGCGATCACCATTGCCGCGAAGGCGCCGAGCGCACCCGCCTCGGTTGGCGAGAAGACGCCGGTGAAGATTCCGCCCAGCACGACGAGGATCAGCGTCGGCAGCGGCCAGACATCGCGCAGCGCCGCCGCGCGCTCCTCGGGTGTGGGGTTGAACTGGACGGCCCCCGCGCCGGCAAGCTCGGGCTTAAGCTTCACGCGAATGACGATCATCGCCATGTAGATCAGGGCCGACAGGATCCCCGGGATGAACCCGGCCATGAAGAGTTGCCCGACCGAGACCTGCGCATAGACCCCGTAGAGGATCAGGAGAACCGAAGGCGGGATCAGCGACCCGAGCGTTCCCGAAGCCGCGATCGTGCCGGTGGCGAGGCCGCGGTCGTAGCCGTTGTTGAGCATCTCGGGCACCGCCATGCGCGCCATCGCCGAGGCGGTCGCGACCGACGAACCCGACGCCGCGGCGAAGAAGGCGCAGGCGCCGACCGACGTGATGGCGAGGCCACCGGGGAGCCGCGCGAGGTAGAGGCGCAGGGCGAGAAACAGCCCGCGGGTCATGTCCGTCGACGAGCAGATGAAGCCCATGAGAAGGAACATCGGCGCGGCCGACAGCTCCCATTGCCCGACATAGTCGAACGGCGTCGCCGAGATCATGCCCCAGGCCACGTTCATGTTGAACATGACGGCAATGCCGATGATCGAGACCAGGCCCAGCGCGAGCCCGATCGGCACCCTCAGCGCAATCAGCGCCAGTGCGGCGACCACGCCCCAGATGCCAACGTCGAGATTGCTCATCTACCGCCCTCCGGGGACCTGATCAGAGCGCCTTGCGGCGCGAGAGGGAAATCAACAGGTTCGAGAGGATCGCGAGGAAGACGCCCGCGAAGCCGATCGGCAAGGCCCAGCGCGCGGGCCAGAGGTAGAATGTGAAATTCGCCATCGCATCCTCGCCTCGCTGCGTCGAGCCGATCGCGTCATTGAGCGACTGCCAGAACAGCATCCCGAAGAACACAAGGCCCAGAAGGCAAGCCATGATGTAGAGCGCGAACTGCACCCAGCGCGGCATCATCTGGGCAAAGAGATCGACGCGGATGTTCTCGAACCGCATCTCGACATAGCCGAATGCGAGAAAGACGAGCACCACCATGTAGTAGAAGGAGACGACCTCGAGCGTGCCGACGATCTGGCCGTTGAAGAAATACCGGACGGCCACGTCCAGGGTGATGTGCAGCATCATCAGGACCATGGCGATTCCGGCCAGAACCGCGCTGCCGATGTTGATCCACCGGGATATTCGGAGAGCAGCCTGCATCGAAGGAACCTCCGGTCCCGTGAGTGTCTGGTGGGCGTGCCCGCCCTGGTGACGGGCACGCCCGGATCGGCTCAGTCGGTGCCGTAGGTCGCCGGGTCGATGTCGCCGTAGACCTCTTTCATCGCCAGCGCGGTCAGGGCGTCCTCGTCCGTCGTGTCGACATTGGCGAGAAGCTCTTCCCACTTGGTCATCGTGGCGCGGAAGCTATCGATCAGCGCCTCGGCATTCTCGATCCCGTGCTGGGTACGCGCTGTCTCGTAGACAGAGGCAAGCGACTTCTCGCGGAAGGCGGCCACCGACGCGGCAAGATCTTCCTCCGGCTCGTAGGTATTGCCACCAGCCTCGGCGGCCTTGTCGAGCCCGGCCTGCACCTTCTCGTTATACGCAATCACGATGCGGGCCATCGACCGCGCCGACGCCTCCATGAGCACCTTGCGCTGATCGGGCGTCAACCCATTCCAGAACGCACGGTTGAAGCCCCATTGCGGGCCCGACCAGTACATCCCGGTCGAGAGCAGTGTCGTGTGCTTGGCGACCTCCATCAGCGAGCGATCGACCAGATCGCTGGCCGAGTTCGTCGCGCAGTCGAGCGTTCCGCGCTCGAGCCCGGTATACATCTCGCTCGAGGGCACGTTGACGGGAATGCCGCCGGCCTCTTCAACCCAGACCGACACGGCCGAACCCGCGGTGCGGATGCGCTTGCCCTTGAACTCCTCGAGGTTGCGCACCGGGCTCGAGCACATCAGCACATAGGCCGGGGTCGAGTAGGCGCCGAGATAGACGATCCCGTTGTCCTTCCACTCGGCGAGCTGCTCGGGATTGTGCATCGAGAACTCGGCGACCGCGAAGATGGTCGGAACGGGGTCGGAATAGTTGAACCCGAGTTCCTGCACCGCGTTCGCGACCGGAAGCTCGGACGGGGTGTAGATCGCCGCGTGATGCACCACCTGCGCCACGTTATCGCGCGCGCCCTGCAAGGCGGCGCGAGGGGCAAGGAGCACCGTGCCGGTGTAGACTTCCGGCACCAGGTCCCCGCCCGACAGCTCCTTCACGAGCTCGGCCCATTCCACGTAGCCAGCGCCCGACATCGGCACCGCGGCGTCGTAGAAGCTGTTGGCGATAAAGCTCGTTTGCGCGGCGGCCGGGGCGGCGATCACCCCCGCGAGCGCCGCAATCCTGAACATGTTCTTCATCACTTTCTCCCTGCTGCTGAGGATCCAAGATTGCCGCGGCACCTCAGTCGACCGCGGATTGGTCGGCTTATCCTTGTTCGGGGCGGCGGATCCGCTCCGTCTTCCCTGAGCAACTTCCGGACCGGGTTGCCTTTCCTGGTCGGTTGCAATCACCGATCCCCGAGAACCGGTTCCTTCGGCCAGCGCGTCAGAGGCTCGCGGACCGTTTCATTGCCTTGCCGTCCTTCATGATGAGCGGCATGTGAGCGCCCTGGCCGGTCAGCAGGTCGAGGTCGGCGATCGGATTGCCATCCACCGCGATCAGGTCGGCATATGCCCCGGGGACGATCGCGCCGATCCGGCCCTCCATCCGCAGCACCTTGGCGGCATCCACGGTGGCCGAGCGGATCACCGCATCGGCGGGGATGTAGCGGCCGCGGAGGGGGAACTCGCCCGATTGCTCGGTCTGCATCCCGCCCAAGAGGTCCGAGCCGTAGCCCATGGTCACACCTGCCTCGTGCATCTTCACCAGGCGCTCCAGCCCGGCCTCGCGCACATCCGAGACCTTGGCGACCGATTCCGGCGGCAGCCCGAACTCGGCGCCTTTCCGGGCCAGGAGGTCATAGGTGATGTTGGTCGGCACCACGAACGCCCCTTCGCGCACGACACGCGCGATGGTCGCGTCCGAGATCAGGTTGCCATGCTCGATGGTGTCGATGCCGCAGTCGAGCGCCCGCACGATGGCCTCGTCCGCGTAGAGATGCCCCGAGACATAGGTTCCGAAGCCCTTCGCGATCTCGACGATCGCTTTCAGCTCCTCGACCGAGAACACAAGATAGCCGACCGGGTCCGAGGGCGAGGACACTCCGCCATCCGCCATGACCTTGACGAATTGCGCACCGTTCTTCAGCTCCTCGCGCGTGGCGCGCCGGACTTCCGAGACGCCGTCGCAAATCCGGCCCATCGCGCCGAGCTGGTCCTTGTACCAGCGAACGTCGCGGTTATCGAACGGACCGCGGTAATCGGTGTGACCACCGGTCTGGGACAGCGCCTTGCCGCAGATCACCAAGCGCGGGCCCTGGAAGTAGCCCTCCTCGACGGCCTGCTGCAGACCGCGGTCGGCCCCACCGAGGTCGCGCACGGTGGTAAAGCCGCGCATCAGCATCTGGTTCATCAGCCGCGCGCTCTTTGCCGCCACCAGCGAGGACGGAAGCACGGCGTTCAGTCCCAGGTTCGCCGTCGTCGCGATGACATGAACGTGGCAGTCGATGAGGCCCGGCATCACCGGGAGACCCTTGAGGTCGAGCACCTCGTCCGTCTTGGCGGTGACCCCCGGCCCTACTTCGCGGAAAAGCCCATCTTCGATGACGATCCCGACCGGATCGGTCGGCTCGGGCTGTGTGCCGTCAACGATCCGGGCATTCTTGATGAGCAGGGCGGTCATTCCGCGTCTTCCTTTCTGGTCGGATCGTCCCGGCGGGCCCGTCGTCCGAATCTCTCTTGCTGCTGTGCCCGGCAGTTCGCCCGCAGGACACCGTGCACTCTCGCGGCGGATTTCCGTGCGGGCAAACCTCCGGTGGCGCCGGGTTCAGGCGGCGTGATCTTTCCTCGATGCGTGCCACGTCTCGAGGAAGTTGAGGGCCGTCTTCAAGTCCACGACGTCGACATAGCGCCGGCCAAGGTCGCGCAGGTTGTCGTGATGGGGCTGCTCCTCGATGTCACCGACGCAATCTTCCGGAACCAGGGTGCGATAGCGGTGGCTGAAGGCGTCAATCGAGGTCGCCCGGATGCAGCCGCTGGTGTTGCAGCCGGTTACGATCACTGTATCGACCCGCTCCTTGGTGAAGTAGTCGTTCACGTCGGTGTTGAAGAAGATCGACGGCGCTTTCTTGCAGACCGTCAGATCATAGGTCCGATCGTAGATGCGATCGTCGAACGCGACGCTGGGATGATCGTGCAGGAAGGTCTTCCTGACCGCGGTGATCTTCCAGTAGGGCATCTCGCGCTCGTTCATGTAGGCCGTGTTGCAGTTGGCAACCGGCACGCCATACGCGCGCGCAACCTTGAGCAGCTTGGCGGTGTTCTCCAGCGCGCGCATCACCAGTGGCGCACCGCCGAGAGGGTACTGCGCTTCGGTGAAGCCCTTCTGGAAATCCACGACCACAATTCCGGGCTTGAACCCGGTGCCGACCGGTATCTCGCCATAGCTTCTGTTCTTGTAGTCGTCGGTTCCCATGATCTTCCCCTTTCAGTTCGTCGGCCCGAGCGTAGGGGTTGAAAAAAATCAGTCAAGACTGTTTTTTTATCGAGGCGGATGTCTGCCCGTCATATGGTGGAAACTCGCTGCGCGATCCGCCGCGAAGGCGACGACACCGCCAATCGCGCCATGCGGTCCGGGACGCGGTCGACGGGGTTCTCGCGCTGGAATCAGCGCAAGTCCGGGGGATGCCGGATGAGCGCCCATGTCGGTCATGTGAGATTGCCCTGGGAGAGGGCCAGAACGAAACAAGGGCTCGGGCGTTTTCGCCCAAGCCCTTGATTTATTTGGTGGGCGCACAAGGACTCGAACCTTGGACCCGCTGATTAAGAGTCAGCTGCTCTACCAACTGAGCTATGCGCCCGAAAGAGGCGCTCTCCATAATCGCATTCCCATGACGCGTCAAGCGCCGGGCGGGGCCTTCAGCGATGCTTCTTCAGATAGACGTAGAACGCGCCTTCGCCGCCGTGCCGGCGATGCGCAGCGTAGATCCCGACGATCATTCGCGCCGCGGGACCAGCGCGCAGCCATCTGGGCGCGTCCTGGCGCAGCCGTCCGCGATCCGGACGCATGAAGCCCGCGTCATGGTCGTCACCGCCGCGTCCGCCCTTGCCCGTGATCACCAGCACGCAGCGCAACCCGCGCGCCGCCGCATCCGCGATGAACCGGTCCAGCGCGCGGTGGGCACGCTCGGCCGTCATGCCATGGAGGTCGATGCGCGCGTCCGGCGCGCGCTCTCCGCGCCGCAGGCGCTCGGCCGTGCGGCGATCAAGCCCGGCCTCGGGGCGCCCGACAGGGGCGGGTGCCGGGTCATGAAGATCGAGCGTGACCCGTGACGGCTCCGGGGGCGTCGGCAAGCGCCTGAAGCCCGCATCGTCCTGTCCTGGCCGGCGCGCGCCCGCGAGCAATGCGGCGGGCGACACGGCAGCGCGCGGGGCGGGGGCCCCTGGCTCCTGGTGACGGGGCTGCGGCGCATCCGCTCCGGGTTCGACACCGGGTTCGGCGCCGGGTTCGGCATCTGGTCCGGCTTCTGGCACCCGGTGCTCCTGCGCCCGCTCGAGGGGACGGATCTGCCGGGCAACGAGATCCCACACCGCGCGATCCTCCGGTGTGAGATGTCCGCGTCCGCGCCGCCCGCGTTTGGGCGGCCGGCTCACGCGTCGCTCTCGACGGGGACAAGCCGCAACAAACGGCCGCGCGCGGACACGCGGCCGGCCTCGTTCCCGGCCGCCTCGCCCGTTCCGAAGAAGATGTCGCCGCGCTGCGGCCCGCGAATCGCGGTGCCGCGATCCATCGCCACCATCAGCCGGGGCGTGAGCCCGTTCGCCTCGACCCAGATCGCGCTGCCGAAGGGGTGGTGCCGGGTATCGATCGCAAGCGAGCGATGCGCGCTGAGCGGCAGGCCCATCGCGCCGATCGGGCCTTCGTCGTCGCGAAGGTTCGCGATCTCGCGGAAGAACACGTAGGACGGATTGCGCGCCATCATCCGGGCACCGCGATCAGGGTCGGCGCGCAGCCATTTCTTGATCCGGCCCGCGCTCGCGCCGCCCTCGGGCATATGGCCCTCGGCCATCATGATCCGCCCGATCGAGGCGTAGTCATGCCCGTTGCGCCCCGCATACCCGATGCGCACCAGGCGCCCGTCGGGCAGTTTGAGCCGCCCGGACCCCTGGATCTGGAGGAAATACAGCTCGACCGCATCCTCGAGCCAGAAGAGTTCGAGCCCGAAGCCGGCGAAGGCCCCGGCCACGATAGCCGCGCGATCCGGCATCGGCTCGCGCCACGCGCTTTCGGGCGGCAGCGCCAAAAGGGGCGCGGTGAAGCGCGCCGTGGGCACGTCCGACGCCGGGATGACGGGCTCGTAATAGGCCGTCAGGCGCGCGCGCGCAGGATCGCCGACCAGGACGGGGCGGAACCGCTCCTGCCACCAGCGCCGCGCAACCGCCGGGCCGTCTTCCGGCGAGGGCGCCGCGAGGGTCCGCGCCAGATCCGGCGGATTGCTTCTTAGCCAGACCGCCAGCGCGGCGTCGTGGGCGTCATCGTCCCAGCCGCGCAGGTCGGAGAAATCGAGCCATGTTTCCGCGCGTGCGCTCATCGGTGCGATACCCCCACTCCCGAGGGCAAGCGTGGCGCCCAGACCTGCGAGAACAGCACGGCGCGTGCCCGCTCGCCGACCCATCCTCACGCGCCGCCCACGCTCACTCGCCGGTCGCGGTCAGCAACCAGTTGGGATCGGGCGCACCCATGACGCGCGAGAAGGTCCAGACATCCGTCTGGCGGCGGATCTCGTTCGGGTCGCCCTCTACGACGCGGTTCTCGCGGTCGCGCACCGCGGTGATCATCTCGCCGACGAAGCGGATCGTCACGTCGGCCTCGCTGGTCTCGGGATCGAAGGACGCGGTTTCCACCCGCACATCGCGCACGCCGATGAAACGGGCCTCGACGCTCAGCCCCTCGCTCTCGCGCGTCGCGATGACACCCTCGAAGGCGCGGTAGACATCGGGGGCAAGGAGGTTCTGCAGGGTCTGGCGGTCGCCCTCCTCGAAGGCCATCAGCACCATCTCGTAGGCCGAGCGCGCGCCGTCGAGGAACTCGTCGAGCGAGAAGCTCGGCTCGACCGCGCGCATCGCGGCCAAGGCGTCGCGCGCATCGGCGGGCAGGGTATGGCGAAGCGCCATCTCCTCGGCCGGCGGCTCGGCGCGCTGGTCCTCCGGCAGATGCCCGGGACCGTCGCTTCCGGGCCCGCGATGCTCGGGCGGCGCCTCGTAGCCCGTCCGCGTGCCGATCACGGATTTAAGGCGGAACAGCACGAAGGCCGCGACGGCGAACAGAATCAAAAGCTCGATCATCTGGGGACTCATCGCTTTCCGGCCTCTCGTCTGCCTGCCGTCCGCTTGCTCGCACGAAAGGCCCCTGGCTGAAGGGGCGCGGTCGGTTGGTCTCTCATTTTTCATATCTTATGTAGGGGGTGCGCGGGCCCAAGTCTATTCTCGGTCCACTTGCGAAACGGACTCGATGCACCCTGATGACGGAGTGACGCAGATGTGGCTCTTTGCGATCCTGCTGATCGTGCCCCTGATCGAGATCGCCCTCTTCATCGAGGTCGGCTCGCTGATCGGCACCTGGCCCACGGTCGCGATCGTCTTCCTGACTGCGGTAATCGGCACCTTCCTGCTGCGCCAGCAGGGGATCCAGGCATTGGGCGAGCTGCAGGCACGGCTCTCGTCGGGCCGCGACCCCGGCGCGGTCCTTGCGCACGGTGCGATGATCCTCGTCGCGGGCATCCTGTTGCTCACGCCGGGCTTCTTTACCGATGCTATCGGCTTCCTCTTGCTGGTGCCGGCGGTGCGCAGCGCGGCGATCGCCGCGCTGTCGCGGCGCATCACCGTGGTGCATGCCCAGAGCTACCGCCGCGCGCCGGGCGGGCCCCCTCCGGGCGGCGGCCAGACCGTCGAGGTCGACTACGAGGACGTGACCGACGAGGCGCCGCCGGCAAAGGGCGCGTCAGGCAGTTCGTCGAGCGGCTGGACGCGCCACCCGGGCGGCCAAGGCTGAGCGCGACCCCCGGCCCGATTGCCCCTGGCGGACCGATCTGCTACGCCCCACCTCGACCCGTGACGTGTCCGACAGGAAGGAATTTCGAATGGCCGAAGACGAGCCGAAAGAGGGTGCCGGAGCCGAGGCCCAACCCCAGCAGCAACAGCAGCAGCCGCAGGTCAAGATCCTCGCGCATTTCGTCCGCGACCTGAGCTTCGAGAATGTCGGCGCCATCGAGGGGACCTCGGCCGAGGGGACGCCCGAGATCAGCGTCAACGTCAATCTCGAAGGCAACTCGATCGGCGAGGACCGTTACCAGACGGCGATGAAGATCACCGCCACCGCCAAGGCGGGCGAGAAGACGCGCTTCATGGTCGAGCTCGACTATGTCGGCATCTTCTCGATCAACAACGCGCGCCAGGATCTCGTTCACCCGCTCGTCTTCATCGAGTGCCCGCGGCTGATCCTGCCCTTTGCCCGCCGCGTGGTTGCCGACGTGACGCGCGATGGCGGCTACCCGCCGCTGATGATCGAGAATGTCGATTTCGCGGCGCTCTACCGCCAGCGCCTCGCGCAGCACCAGGCCCAGCAGGCCGGGAACGCCTGAGCGGGCATGCGCGCCGCGGCCGGGCGGTTCAGCCGTCCGACCGCATCTTCAGCCACATGGCATTCTCTCCGAGTTCCGCGAGGAACGCGTCGTGGGCCGCGGCCTCGGCATCGCTCAGGCGCGGCGCCAGTGGCCTCGGCCTTTGCGCTGCCGTCGCGCCGGGTGCGGCCACCGCCACCTTCTGCTCGGACTTCTGATCCGCGACGTTCAACGCGAAACCGGTCTGACGCCCGCCCATCAGTTCGAGATAGACCTCGGCCAGCAACTCGCAGTCGAGCAGCGCGCCGTGCTTCTCACGCGCCGAATTGTCCACGCCAAAGCGCTTGCACAGCGCGTCGAGGTTCGCCGGGGCACCGGGAAAGCGCTGACGCGCGATCTGCACCGTGTCGAGCGCGCGGCTCATCGGCAGCTCGTCGGCACCCAGCCGACGCAGCTCGGCATTGATCATTGCCATGTCGAACGAGGCGTTGTGGATCACCAGCCGCGCGTCGCCCACGAAGTCGAGAAACCCGCGCGCAATCCTGCGGAACACCGGCTTGTCCGCGAGAAAATCATCTCCCAGCCCGTGAATGCGGAACGCGTCGGGCGGCATCGGCATTTCGGGGTTGATGTACTGGTGATAGGTGCGCCCGGTCGGCAGCAGGTTGAACAGCTCGACCGCGCCAATCTCGACGATGCGGTGGCCCTGGGACGGCTCGAGCCCCGTGGTCTCGGTGTCGAGAACGATCTCACGCATCGTCGCTCTTGCTCCCTTGCTTATCCGCGCCCGTCAGGCTCTCGACGATCTGGTGCACCGCCGCGCGGGCCGCGTCCATCCCTTCGCCGGTCTCGATCACGAAGTCGGCACGGCGGCGTTTCTCGGCATCGGGTACCTGCCGCGCGAGAATTGCATCGAGCGCGGCTTCCGTCATCCCCGGCCGTTCCAGGACCCGGGCGCGCTGCAACTCGACCGGGGCGGACACAACCGCCACGCGGTCGACCCACGCATCGGCGCCTGTCTCGAACAGAAGCGGGATATCGAGCAGCACCAGCGGCGCGCCGACAGCACGCGCATCCGCGATGAATGCTTCGCGATCCGCCGCTACCAGCGGGTGGATCGCCGCCTCGATCCGCGGCAGCAGCGTATCGTCCGCGAGCACCGCGTCACGCAGGGCGGCGCGATCGACGCCCTCGGCCCCCACGGCCCGGGGCGCCAGTTCCGCGATCGCCCGGGCGCCCGCAGCCCCGGCAGCGTAAAGCCTGTGCACCGCGGCATCCGCGTCCCAGACCGGCACGCCCAGCGCCGCGAACATCTTCGCGGTGGTGGATTTCCCCATCCCGATCGAACCGGTGAGGCCAAGAGTGATCATGCCGCGCCCGGCAGGCAGGCCCGCCGCAGGCCGTCGTCGACCTGCGGGTCGACCCCGAACCAGGCACGAAACGCCGGGCGGGCCTGGTGCAGCAGCATGCCCAGCCCGTCAACGGCCCGAAGCCCGCGCCGCCGCGCCGCGGCCAGCAGCGGCGTCTCGAGCGGGACATAGACAATGTCGTTGACCAGCGCGCCGTCGGGCACGGCATCGAGCGGCATCTCCAGCGCGGGCTTTCCCGTCATGCCAAGACTGGTCGCATTCACCACCAGCATTGCGCCAGCCCCGGCGGCGGCACGCGCATCCCAGTCGACGCAGGCAACGCGCGGCCCGAACGCATCGGCAAGTCCCTCCGCCTTGTCGCGCGAGCGGTTGGCGAGGCGGATCTCGGGGACGCCCGCCTCCAGCAGGCCATGCAGAATGGCACGCGCGGCGCCGCCAGCACCAAGCACCAGCGCGGGCCCGGTCTCGGGCCGCCAGCCGGGTTCGGCATGCCGCAGGTTCTCGATGAAGCCATAGGCGTCGGTATTGTCCGCGACGATGCGGCCATCCTCGGCGAAGCAGATCATGTTGGCCGCCCCGATGGCGCGCGCGGCCTCGGTCGCCTCGTCGGCAAGCCGAAGGGCATCGAGCTTGTGGGGGATCGTCACGTTGATGCCGCGGAACCCGGCATGCGGCAGGGCCCTGTAGACCTCGGCGAAACGCTCGGGCCTGATCGCGAGCGGCACGTAGCGCCCCGCGATCCCTGTCGCCCCGAACCAGTGATCGAACAGGACGGGCGAGCGCGAATGCGCGATCGGCCATCCCGCAACCCCGGCAACGAGGGGCCGTCCGTCGTGATCGTTCATTCCACCAGCATCCCTTGCGCGCGCAGAAAGCCCAGCACCTCGAGCAGCGGCAGGCCCAGCACGGTAAAATAGTCGCCTTGGACCCGGGCAAACAGCTGCGACCCGAGCCCTTCGAGCATGTAGGCACCGACCGTGGTCGTGACCGCATCGCCCATGGCGTCGAGATACTGGTCGAGGAAGGCGTCGGTAAAGGGCCGCATCGCCAGTTGCGCCTGCCCGACATGCCGCCAGATCGGCGCCCCGTCGCGCGCGATCACCGCGGCGGAGAGGAGCCGATGCGTCTGCCCGCGCAATGCGCAAAGCTGTTCGCGCGCAGCCTCGCGGGTCGGGGGCTTGTCGAAAAGCTTTCCTTCGCAGACCAGCACCTGGTCGGCGCCGATCACCAGGCGGCCGGGGCAGCGCGCCGAGACACGCAACGCCTTGAGCTCGGCAAGCTTGTCGGCGATGTCGCGTGGCGGCGCCTCCTCGGCCAGCAGTGCCGCCTTGACCATGGCCTCGTCGATCCGCGCCGGCATGGTCTCGACGGCGACGCCCGCGGCGCGCAGCATGGTGGCGCGCGCCTCGCTCGCGCTGGCCAGGACGATCGCGCTCATGCCTCGCCCCGCGCGGCACCGGTCGAATGCAGGATCGCCTGGATCTCGGCCGCCGTCTCCTCGATCGATCGGCGCGTGACGTCGATGACCGGCAGGCCGTGGCGCTCGAAGAACAGGCGGGCATCCGCCACCTCGGCGCGGATCTGCTCGATATCCGCATAATCATGCGAGCGCTCGCCCAATGCCTCGAGCCGCTGGCTGCGCACCTGCGCGAGCCGCGCGGGGCTTGCGGTCAGCCCGATCACCGGGATGCCCGCGGCCATCGCCTGGAAGAACGCGGGGTCCGGCTCTCGCTTGGGGATTAGCGGCATGTTGGCAGCCTTGATGCCGCGATAGGCGAGATAGATGCATGTGGGTGTCTTCGAGGTCCGGCTCACGCCCGTGAGAATGACATGGGCGGCCTTCAGCCGATCGCCCAGCGCCCCGTCATCGAAAGCGATGGCAAAGTCGAGTGCCGCGATGCGTTCGAAATATGCGTCGTTCAGGCGATGCTGCGCGCCCGGGCGATGATCCGGCTCGCGACCCAGGAACCGCGCAAGGCAGTCGATCGGCGCATCCAGCATGGCGACCGCCTCGTGCCCCGACGATCGTGCGGACTCGACCACGCGCGCACGGTGATCGGGATCGACCAGGGTATGAAAGACGGGGCCCGGATGCGCCGCGATCCGGCGCAGCGCCGTCTCGAGGTCGGCGTCGCTGCGGACGAAGACCGACATGTGGATCGCCACGTCGGTGCCCGTGAACCGCGCCAGCACGGCCTTCGCCACCGCGTAAAGCGTCTCGCCCGTCGAGTCCGAGACAAGGTGGAGGCAGCGGCGGTTGGTGTCAGGCATCAGGTCTCCGTCAGGCGAACCGGCAAGGGTCGGATCGATGTGGGAATCGTGGATATCGGTGACAGAATTGCGTCAAGCATGGAAGCCGTGGACAGAGTCGAAAGATATCCACCTGTGAACGGCGAGGCGACCCAAAACGCCCGATCTGTGGATAACTTCGGTCACCATTCCCGGAGTCTGCAACCTGCGCGCGAGCTAAAATAAGAAGTTTTCGCGTCATTTTGGTAACCTGTTGACGAGAAGAATGAAAATCGGCCCTGATTGCGCGCTCGCGCCGCTCCCCCGGACCTTCCGTCGCAGCCGCAAGCCACAATATCTGCGGATAAGCCTGTGAACGGTTTTGAGAATACGGTAATCCCCAAGACTCAGCGTCCCTCTCAACACATCATCCATAAATATAAAGACTCTAGAGCGAGACCCCGGGAGATCCGATGAAGACCCTGCTGAGAGTGCTGCGCGGAGAAGCGTTGCCGACACCGCCCGTCTGGCTGATGCGGCAGGCAGGACGCTACTTGCCGGAATACCGGGCCACGCGCGCGAAGGCAGGCTCGTTTCTCGACCTGTGTTACACGCCGGAACTTGCCGAGGAAGTGACGCTGCAGCCGATCCGCCGCTTTGGCTTCGACGCGGCGATCCTGTTCGCCGACATCCTGCTCATTCCCCAATCCCTGGGCCTCGATCTTTCCTTCGTCGAAGGCGAGGGCCCGCGGCTGGCCTGGCGGCGGGAACCGCGCGACCTCGGGTCGCTCAGGCCGCTCGACGAGATCGACGAGACGCTTTCCCCGGTCTACGAGACGGTCCGCCGCCTCTCGCGCTCGCTGCCGGCCGAGACGACGCTTATCGGCTTTGCCGGGGCCCCTTGGACGGTCGCGACATACATGGCCGCGGGACGCGGGACGCCCGACCAAGGGCCGGCGCGGCGCTGGATGTTTGGCGATCCCGACGGCTTTGCGGAACTCATCGACCGCGTGACCGATGCGACGATCCATTATCTCTCGTGCCAGATCGAGGCCGGCGCCGAGGTGGTGAAGATCTTCGACAGTTGGGCAGGCGCGCTGACGCCGCCGATGTTCGAGCGTTTCGCCATTCGGCCCGCGGCCCGCATCGCCGCGGCACTCAAGGAACGGCACCCCGACGTTCCGATCATCGGCTTCCCTCGGGGGGCGGGCGCGCTCTACCGAGATTTCGCGCGGGGTGCGGGCGTCGACGCCATCGCGCTCGACTCGCAGGTTCCGCTTGGCTGGGCGCGGGGCGCGCTGGGCGACGTGGCGCTCCAGGGCAATCTCGATCCGATGTTGATGGTCGTCGGCGGCACTGCGCTGGAGGCCGAGGCGCGCCGGATCAGGGACGAGATGGCGGGCCATCCGCATATCTTCAATCTGGGCCACGGGATCACGCCGGATGCGGATCCGGCGAATGTCGATCGTCTCCTGAAAGCGATCCGCGGGTGAAGGCGGCACGATGATCGGCGATTTCCTCGTGTCCGCTTATCCCTGGACCAAGGCGTTGCATGTCATGTCGGTCATCGCCTGGATGGCCGGCCTGTTCTACCTTCCGCGCCTCTTCGTCTATCACGCCGAACGGGCCTCGCCCGGCTCCGAGCTCGAGGCGACACTGATCGTGATGGAGCGCAAGCTCCTGAAACTGATCATAAATCCGGCAGGCGTCGCGACCTGGGTGTTCGGTCTTGCATTGGTGTTCACGCCGGGAGTGATCGACTGGGGCTCGGATATCTGGGCCTATGTGAAGGCAGTGCTCGTCATCGGCATGACGGTGTTCTATCATGCGCTTGTCGCGTGGCAGCGCGCATTCGAGAAAGGCCGGAACAGCCATCCGGGCCGATACTTCCGATTGATGAACGAGGTGCCGACGGTCCTGATGATCGGCATCGTACTGATGGTGATTGTCAAACCGTTTTGATCAGTTTCTCACGCGAATCGAATGGAGAATTGACAAGCGCGAAATTCTTCCCATATAGCCCCCCGACAGGCGGTTCGTCATCGCCACGGCGCGTGCTCACCTTCCCGGGCCTTCAGCGTGCCTGTCTCATCCCCGACCGCCGTCACATCCTTCCGGACGAGAGCCCATGAGCCAGCAGAGACTTTCCGACCTCAAGGCGAAAACGCCCACCGAGCTTCTTGCCCTTGCCGAGGAGCTGGAGGTCGAGAACGCCTCGGCGATGCGAAAGCAGGACATGATGTTCGCCATCCTCAAGGAGATGGCCGAGCGTGATGTCGAGATCATCGGGTCGGGTGTGCTCGAGGTTCTGCAGGACGGCTTCGGCTTCCTTCGCTCGCCCGAGGCCAACTACCTTCCGGGCCCCGACGACATCTATATCGGCCCGAACCAGATCCGCCGCTTCGCCCTGCGCACCGGCGACACGATCGAGGGCCCGATCCGCGCGCCCAAGGATGGCGAGCGCTACTTCGCCCTGCTCAAGGTCAACACGATCAATTTCGAGGATCCAGAGCAGGCGCGCCACAAGGTCCATTTCGACAACCTCACGCCGCTCTATCCGGACGAGCGCTTCAAGATGGAGATCGAGGATCCGACCATCAAGGACCGCTCGGCCCGGATCATCGATCTCGTCTCGCCGATCGGGAAGGGCCAGCGCTGCCTGATCGTCGCGCCGCCCCGGACCGGCAAGACGGTTCTGCTCCAGAACATCGCGCACTCGATCGAGAAGAACCACCCCGAGTGCTACCTCATCGTGCTGCTGATCGACGAGCGGCCGGAAGAGGTCACTGACATGCAGCGCTCGGTCCAGGGCGAGGTCATCTCCTCGACCTTCGACGAGCCCGCGACGCGCCACGTTGCCGTGGCCGAGATGGTCATCGAGAAGGCCAAGCGGCTGGTCGAGCATGGCCGCGACGTCGTCATCCTGCTCGACTCGATCACCCGCCTCGGCCGCGCCTACAACACCGTGGTGCCGTCCTCGGGCAAGGTGCTGACGGGTGGTGTCGACGCCAATGCGCTGCAGCGGCCCAAGCGCTTCTTCGGCGCCGCGCGCAACATCGAGGAAGGCGGCTCGCTCACCATCATCTCGACCGCACTGATCGACACCGGCAGCCGCATGGACGAGGTGATCTTCGAGGAGTTCAAGGGCACCGGCAACTCCGAGATCGTGCTCGACCGCAAGGTGGCCGACAAGCGCGTCTACCCCGCGATCGACATCCTCAAGTCGGGCACCCGCAAGGAAGACCTGCTGGTCTCGAAGACCGACCTCACCAAGATGTTCGTGCTGCGTCGCATCCTCAACCCGATGGGCACGACCGACGCGATCGAGTTCCTGCTCTCGAAGCTGAAGCAGACGAAGTCGAACTCGGAATTCTTCGACTCGATGAACGCCTGAGCGGTTTGGGCCGCACGCCGGGGGTTCCCCACGCGCGGCCCCGTAGTCAGCTCGCCGATCTCAGGGCTTAAGGATCAGGGATCCGGTGGTCTTGCGCCCCTGCAGATCGGTATGCGCCTGCACCGCGTCCTTCAGCGCGTAGACGGTGGGATCGGCGATCTTCACGGCGCCCGACTTTAGGGCGGCGAAATAATCGTCCGCTGCTCCCTGCAGGCTCTCGCGCGTCGCGGTGTAGTGGACAAGGGTCGGCCGCGTCAGGAAGAGCGATCCCTTGGCCGCGAGGATCCCGACATCGACACCGGTCACCGGCCCCGAGGCATTGCCGAAGCTGACCATCAGGCCACGGGTCTGCAACGAGTCGAGCGACTCGAGCCAGGTGTCCTTGCCGACGCCGTCATAGACGACGCGGACGCCCTTGCCGCCGGTAATCTCGCGCACGCGCGGCGCCACCTTCTCGCTGCGATAGTCGATCACGTGGTCCGCGCCCAGCGCGCGCGCGATCGCGCATTTCTCGGCGCCGCCCGCGGTCGCGATCACCGTGCTTCCCAGGTGCTTGAGCCACTGCACCGCGATCTGGCCGACGCCGCCGGCACCGGCGTGGAACAGCACCGTGTCATCCGGCCCGCAGCGGTGGATCTGCCTGATAAGGTACTGGGAAGTCAGGCCTTTCAGCATGCTCGCGGCGATTGTTTCGCTTGCCAGCCAGTCCGGAAGCGTGACGCAGCGATCGGCCTTGATGACATGTGCCTCGGCATAGGCGCCGATCGGGCCCGAACAATAGGCGACGCGATCGCCGACCGCGGGGCTGCTGACACCCGGACCCACGGCCTCGACCGTCCCCGCGGCCTCGAGGCCGATCCCGCTGGGCAGCGGCACGGCATAGAGGCCGGTGCGGTGATAGGTGTCGATGAAGTTCACGCCGATGGCCTCGTGGCGGACCAGGATCTCTCCCTCGCCGGGGGTTGGCGTCTCCCACCTGGTGAAGCTCATCTTCTCGGGTCCGCCGAACTCGGCGATCTTGATGCCCGCGACCTGTGCCATATGCGTTCTCCGTCTGGCTGTTCTCGGCGGCCAGAGGATGCTATTGGGCGCCTCTCGGTCAAGGAGCGAATGTGTGAGCACGGGCATCAGCGATGATGGCGCGACGATCTTTGCGCTGGCGACCCCGCCTGGGGTCGGCGGGATCGCCGTGCTGCGCGTTTCGGGTCCCGGGGCGGACGAGGCGCTTTCCCGGCTGACACAGCGCGCGCTTCCGGCGCCGCGCCAGGCGACGCTGCGCCGGCTGCGCGATGCGGAAGGTGCGCTGCTCGACGAGGCGCTCGTCCTGCGGTTCGCTGCCGACGCGAGCTTCACCGGCGAGCCGGTGGTCGAGTTCCATTGTCACGGTGGCCGGGCCGTCGTCGCCCGGCTTCTCGATGTGCTGGGCGGCATGGCGGGGCTGCGCCCCGCCGAGGCCGGCGAGTTCACCCGGCGCGCGGTGCTGAACGGGCGGCTCGACCTTGCCGAGGTCGAGGCGCTCGGCGATCTCATCTCGGCCGAGACCGAGCGTCAGCGCCAGCTCGCGGCCGCAGGTTTCGGCGGGGCGCTGCATCGCCGCGCCGAGGCGTGGCGTGACCGGCTGCTCGACATTCTGGCGCGGGTCGAGATCACCATCGACTGGGCCGATGAGGAGGTCCCGTCCGACCTCGACGCCGAGCTGGCCCAGGAGCTTGACGCGCTCGCGGGGGAGTTCGATCGCGAACTTTCGGCCTCGCATGGCCTCGAGCGCCTGCGCGAGGGCTTCACCGTGGCGATCCTCGGCGCACCGAACTGCGGAAAGTCTAGTTTTATCAATTATTTAGCTGGGCGCGAGGCAGCCATCGCCTCGCCGCATCCGGGAACCACCCGAGACGTGATCGAGCTGCGATACGACCTGCGCGGTCTGCCGGTCACCTTTCTCGACATGGCGGGTCTGCGCGAGACGCAGGATCCGGTGGAGCGGATCGGTGTTGACCGCGCCGTCGCGCGCGGAAGCGCGGCGGACCTGCGGCTTCATTTCAGCGCACCGGATGTGGCGGACATTGCGCTGCCCGGGACGCTATGGCGCGAGGGCGACATCGGGGTCCGGACCAAGGCCGACCTTGGCGCCGGTTCCGGGGATCACGCCATTTCGGTCGTGACGGGCGAGGGGATCCGGCCGCTCCTCGATGCGATCCATGACCGGCTCTCAGGCCGGATCCCTTGCGACGGCGTGACCAGCCATGCGCGACAGCGTGCGGCACTGGCCGCGGCGCGCGAGGCGTTGTGCCGAGCACGAAAGCAGCTATCTTCTGGAGAGCCCGAGCTGATCGCCGAGGATCTCCGCGGCACGCTGACCGAGCTCGGGCGGATGGTGGGGCGCGTCGGTGTCGAGGACATGCTCGACCGGGTCTTCTCCAGGTTCTGTGTCGGGAAGTAGGAATGTTTCACGTGAAACAGTCTCGGTTCGATGTCCTGGTGATCGGCGGCGGCCATGCCGGGACCGAGGCCGCGCATGCCGCGGCCCGGACGGGCGCGAGTGTCGCGCTGGTGACCCACCGATTTGACCGCATCGGCGAGATGTCCTGCAACCCGGCGATCGGCGGGCTCGGCAAGGGGCACCTCGTGCGTGAGATCGACGCCTTCGACGGTGTGATGGGGCGCGCGGCCGACACGGCCGGCATCCAGTTCCGGCTCCTAAACCGCCGCAAGGGCCCCGCGGTGCAGGGCCCGCGGGCGCAGTGCGACCGCGCGCTCTACCGTCGTTTCGTCCAGGACACGATCGCCGCGACCCCGGGCCTTTCGGTCATCGAGGGCGAGGTTGTCGACCTTGTCGTAAAGGGCGGACGCCTCGTGGGCGCCAGTCTCGCAGATGGCGGGGTGGTCGAGTGCGGCGCGGCGGTACTGACGACGGGCACGTTCCTCGGGGGGCTGATCCATTTCGGCCCCGAGAGCCGGCCCGCGGGTCGCATCGGCGATCCCGCCGCGACGCGCCTTGCCGCGCGCATCCGCGATCTTGGCCTGCCCGTCGGGCGGCTCAAGACGGGGACACCGCCGCGGCTCGACGGGCGCAGCATCGACTACGCACGGCTGGAAGCTCAGCCCGGCGACGACGATCCGTCCTTCTTCTCGTTCTTGACGCGCGGCTGCAGGGCGCGCCAGGTCAGCTGCCACATCACCCACACCAACGCCCGGACGCACGCGATCATCCGCGCGAATCTCGGGCTCTCGGCGATGTATTCGGGGCGGATCGAGGGTGTCGGGCCGCGCTACTGCCCGTCGATCGAGGACAAGGTCGTGCGCTTTGCCGAGAAGGATGCGCACCAGATCTTCCTTGAGCCCGAGGGGCTTGACGACGACACCGTCTATCCGAACGGGATCTCGACCTCGCTCCCCGCCTCGGTGCAGGAGGAATACGTCCGCAGCATCGCCGGCCTCGAGGACGCCGTCATCCTTCAGCCGGGCTACGCCGTGGAATACGACTATGTCGACCCGCGCGCGCTGTCGCGGACGCTCGAGCTCAAGGCGATGCCGGGCCTGTTCCTCGCGGGCCAGATCAATGGCACCACCGGCTACGAGGAGGCCGGCGCCCAGGGGCTCATCGCGGGCCTGAACGCGGCGGCCGGCAGTTGCGGCGCGGAGCCCGTGGTGCTCGAGCGCGACGAGGCCTATATCGGCGTGCTGATCGACGATCTCGTGACCCAGGGCGTCTCGGAACCGTACCGCATGTTCACCTCGCGGGCCGAGTACCGCCTGAGCCTGCGCGCCGACAATGCCGACCAGCGCCTGACACCGGTGGCGATCGCCGCCGGCTGCGTATCGGCCGCGAGGCGCGCGGCCTTCGAGGCCAAGATGGAGCGCCTCGAGGCGGGCAGGGAGATGTGCGGCGCGCTTGCCGCGACGCCCTCCGCGCTTTCCGCGCATGGCATCGACGTGAACCAGGACGGCGTTCGGCGCGACGTCCACACCCTGCTCGCGTTTCCCGGCCTCGACCTCGCGAAGCTCGCAGGCGTCTGGCCCGAGCTTGGCGCGCTGGAGCCCGAGATCGCCCGCCAGATCGAGCGCGAAGCGACCTACCGCAGTTACGAGCTTCGGCAGCGGGCCGAGGCCGATCGGCTGAGGGCCGAGGAACGCCGCGCGTTGCCTGAGGGTCTCGATTATCACGCAATATCAGGGCTCTCGGCCGAGCTTCGCGACAAGCTCGACCGCGTGCGGCCTGAAACTCTGGGGCAGGCGTCGCGCATCCAGGGCATGACACCGGCCGCGCTCGCGCTGCTGCTTGCCGTGAGCGAGCAGAGCCGGCGGCGGAGGCGCGCGTGACGCCCGAGGGTTTTGCGGCCGAGTTCGATGTTTCACGTGAAACGCTCGACCGGCTGCTGCGGTACGAGGCCGTGCTGCGGCACTGGAACCCCCGGATAAACCTCGTCGCGCGGGCCTCGCTCGACGATGTCTGGGCCCGCCACTTCGCCGATTCCGCACAGCTCGTCGGTCTTGCCCCGCCATCGCCCGCGAACTGGGTCGACATGGGCTCGGGCGCCGGGTTCCCGGGCCTCGTCGTCGCGGCGATCCTGGCCGAGCAGGCGCCGGGGTGTCGGGTCAGCCTGATCGAGAGCGACGGCCGGAAATCCGCTTTCCTTCACAGTGCGGCGCGCGAGATGGGGATCGAGGTCGGGATCGAGACGACCCGGATCGAGGACGCGCCCGCGCGCAGCGTGGATGTCGTCTCGGCCCGTGCGCTCGCGCCGCTCGATGCCTTGCTGGCTCTTGCGCAACGGTTTTGCGGGTCGGGCACGCGGCTCCTGTTTCCCAAGGGGCGCATGGTGGAATCCGAATTGACCGACGCCCGCGCGCATTGGCATATTGACGCCCGTCTTCATGTGAGCAGGACGGATCCGTCGGGGCGGATCGTCGAAGTCCGCGATTTTCATCCGCGTCGTGACAACTGAGGTGGGCCAGATGGGCGCTCGAAAGATCATTGCCATCGCCAATCAGAAGGGCGGCGTGGGCAAGACCACCACGGCCATCAATCTCGGCGCGGCGCTCGCGATGTCGGGCAAGTCGGTGCTGATGATCGATCTCGACCCGCAGGGCAACGCCTCGACCGGCCTTGGGCTGCTGGCCTCGCGGCGCAAGACCACCGCCTATGATCTGCTGACCGGCGAGGCGACGCTCGAGCAGGCAGCCGCGTCGACCCCGGTCGAGGGGCTGTCGATCGTGCCGGGCAGCGGCGACCTCTCGGGCCTGGACGTCGAACTGGCGGGCGAGGCCGACCGCGGCGAGCGCCTGCGCGAGGTGCTGAGCGCCGAGGAAGTGGGCGGTAAATACGACTACATATTGATCGATTGCCCGCCATCTCTCAATATATTGACCGTGAACGCGATGGTTGCGTCGGACTCGATCCTCGTCCCCCTGCAATGCGAGTTCTTCGCACTCGAAGGCGTGAGCCAGCTTCTGAGCACGATCCGGCGCATTCAGCTCAAGATCAACCCGAGGTTGCGGATGGAAGGCATCGTACTCACCATGTACGACCGGCGGAACAATCTCTCGGCCCAGGTCGCGCAGGACGTGCGCGAGAACCTGACCGATGTCGTCTTCCGCACCATCGTGCCGCGTAACGTCCGCCTCTCCGAGGCGCCGAGCCATGCGCTCCCCGTCATGCTCTACGATCCGGATTGCGCGGGCAGCGAAGCCTATCGCCAGCTCGCGGACGAGCTGATCCGCCGCAACGACGCCAGCGCCGCCGCCTGAGGAGAGAGCGATGAAGAAACCCGACCGCAAGAGCCTGGGCCGCGGCCTGTCGGCGCTGCTGGGCGATATCGAGGCGGCCGAGGTTCCCGTCGGACCCCAGCAGGAGGCCGCGCCCGCGGGCGAGCCCGCACCGGCGGCGGGAGCGGAACGCAGCATCACCAGCGCCCCGATCGAGCGCATCCACCCCAACCCCGACCAGCCCCGCCGCGATTTCCGCGAGGAGGATCTTGCCGAGCTTGCCGCCTCGATCCGCGAGCGCGGCATCATCCAGCCGGTGATCGTGCGCCCGCACCCCGCGCGCGAGGGCGAGTTCCAGATCGTCGCCGGCGAGAGGCGCTGGCGCGCGGCGCAGCGCGCTCAGCTGCACCGTCTGCCCATCGTGGTGCGCGATTTCGACGACCGCACAGTGCTGGAAGTCGCGGTCATCGAGAACGTCCAGCGCAGCGATCTCAACCCGATCGAGGAAGCCCAGGGCTATTCCCAGCTGCTCGAGCGTTATGGCCATACCCAGGACGAGCTTGCCCGCATCGTCGGCAAGAGCCGCAGCCACCTCGCGAACATCCTGCGCCTCTTGGCCTTGCCGCCCGAGGTGCTTGAGATGCTCCGCAAGGGCACGCTGTCGTCGGGTCACGCGCGCGCGCTGATCAATGCGCCCGACCCCGTGGGGCTTGCGCGGCGCGCGGTCTCGGCCGGACTCACGGTGCGCCAGGTCGAGAAGCTGGTGCGCGAGGCCAGCGCCGCCCCGCGCCGTAGCGTCAGCCGCCGGAAGCGCGGCACGCCCGAGAAGGACGCCGACACGCGGCTCCTCGAGGGCGATCTCTCGGCCGCGACCGGAATGCGGGTCGAGATCGAGCATGCCGGTGACGGCACGGGCGAGGTGCGCATCCGGTATCGCGACCTCGACGAGCTCGACACGCTCTGTCAGAAGCTCAGCGGCTGAACGGGACGTGGCCTAGCCGCGCGCGCCCATCATCGCGATGCGGATGAGGCAGCGCTCGACCATGGCCCGGTCGGGCCGCGCGCCGGGCGAGCGCAAGGTCAGGTCCGTTTCCTGCAGCAGGCGCAAGGCCGCCTCGGCGCGGCCCGAGGACCAGGCGGCTGCCTGGCGCGACAACGCCGTGCGGCGCGGCCCGAAGACCGGTGGCCGCAGCCGGGCGATCGCCGCCTCGATCCCGTCGGGTGCGCTGGCGAGCGTGACCAGCTGGCGGAACATCCGGCCTGCCGCGATCAGGACCTGCACGGGCGAGCCGCCGCCGGCTGCGACGCGGCTGAGCAGCGGCACCACTTCGTCCGCGCGCCCCGCGGCGACCGCGTCGATCAGCCGATCGAGCTCGGCCTCGGTCGCGGCGGGCATCAGACCAAGGACCGCCTGTGCATCGAGGGGCTGGCTTTCGGACGCGCCATAAAGTGCAATCTTTTCAACAAGTTGCGTAAGCTGCGCGCGATCGAGCTCGTGCACTGCGGCGGCGAGCGCGCCCTCCGCCTCGCGGGTCAGCCCAGCCGCGAGGCCCGCCGCCTTCAGGTCGGCCGCCAGCTCGGCGGGATCGGGCGGATCGGGGTAGAGGCCGCAGGCGGCCGCGACGCGGCTTCCCTCGAACAGCTTTCGCAGGCTCGAGCGCGGCGCCAGCGCGCCCGCCTCGGCGACGATGAAGGCATCCTCGCCGCTGATGTCGGCCAGGACCGCTTTCAGCGTCTCGGCGATCTCGTCGCGCGCGGTTTCAATCAGCACCACGCGGCGCCCGGGAAAGAAGCCGCGCGCCCGCACCGCCTCGTCGAGCGCGGCCGGGTCCTTGCGGATCGCCGCGCCCTCGAGTCGCGTGACCCGCATCTCGTCGCCTTCCGACAGTGCCGCCACGATCTCGCGCCGCGCGGCCGACACCGTCGCGGCGTCAGGCCCGAACAGCAGCGCCGCCGAAAGCCGCGCGTCGGGCGCCTTGCAGAACCTCGCGCTGTCGCGGCCCGAGAGCTTCACGTCACGACTGCGCCGCAGCCTCGATCTGCGAGGCTTGCGCCTGGATGCGCCGCGCGATGCGCTCGCCCAGATCCTTGGCCAGTCGACGCTCGATGTCCTGCTCGGTCGTGCGCGAGGCATAGAGCGAGGCGGTTGCGTCGTAACCCGATTCCGTCACGATGCGGTCCCGCAGCACCGGCTCGGCGGCATCCTTGTAGTAGAGCCTGAAATCGGCGACCGCCTGCACCCTGATGCGGGTGATCGTGTTGTCCTGCTCGACCAGCAGGCCGCTTTCGGTCAGCGCGGTCGCGACCTCGAGCCGGTAGTCGGGGTTGTTCGGCGTTCCGAGCCGCGATTCCAGCGTGTCGTGCAGGAAGTAGCTCAGCCGGTCATTGGTCTGCGGCAGCGCGATGCGCCCGCGCAGCTCCGACGCGCCGCTTCCTTCCGCCAGCATCGGGCGGAAGCAGCCGGGCAGGACGGCGAGCGCCCCGCACAGCGCGAGAAAGCGTCTTCGATCACATGACGACATTGACGATCCGTCCCGGTACCACGATGACCTTCTTCGGCGGACGACCCTCAAGGTAGCGCTGAACATCGGGAAGCGCGAGAGCCAATCCCTCGATGGTCGGGGCATCGGCTTCGCGCTCGACCTCGATCTCGCCGCGCTTCTTGCCATTGACCTGCACCGGCAGGGTGATGCGCTCGTCGCGTGCCAGCGCGGGGTCGGCCGCGGGCCAGGCGATGTCGACCAGCGGTGTCGCGTGGCCCAGTACCGCCCACATCTCTTCCGCGAAATGCGGCGTCATCGGTGTCATCAGGCGGGCCAGCGTCTCGAACGCCTCGCGCCGCGCGTGATCGAGTGCCGCGCCCTCGCCGTCGGCCTTCTGGATCGCGTTGACGAACTCGTAGATGCGCGCCACCGCCTTGTTGAAGGTGAAGCCCTCGATGTCCTGGGTGACGCCAAGGATCGTCTTGTGCGTCGCCCGGCGCAGTGCCTCGGCCTCGGCCGGGGTGTCGCCGGGCACCGTGGCGCCCAAGGGGGCGAGGCTCGCCTCCTGCAGCATCCGCCAGATGCGCTGCAGGAAGCGCCACGCTCCCTCGACGCCGGCGGTGGTCCACTCGACGTCGCGCTCGGGCGGGCTGTCCGACAGCATGAACCAGCGCGCGGTGTCGGCGCCGAACTGCTCGATGATCGCCTCGGGGTCGATCACGTTCTTCTTCGACTTCGACATCTTGATCGATGGGCCGATCTCGACCGGCTCGCCCGTCGCGATCAGCCGCGCGCTGTCAGCCGTGCGCTCGACCTCGTCGGGCGTGTGCCAGGCCCGCCGCCCGTTCGCGTCGCGGCTGGCATAGGTCTCGTGCGTGACCATGCCCTGGGTGAACAGCGCCTCGAAGGGCTCGATGCACCGCGCCGGCAGGTGTCCCGTGCGGTGCATCGCCCGGGCGAAGAAGCGCGAGTAGAGCAGGTGAAGGATCGCGTGCTCGATCCCGCCGATATACTGGTCGACATTCATCCAGTAGCCGACGTCAGCCTGATCCGTCGGCGTCGGCGCGTGCGGCGAGGTGAAGCGCGCGAAGTACCACGACGAGTCGACGAAGGTGTCCATCGTGTCGGTCTCGCGCCGCGCGGGCTTGCCGCAGGCGGGGCAGTCGACCCGCGTGAAGCCCGGATGGCGATCGAGCGGGTTGCCGGGACGGTCGAACTCGACATCCTCGGGCAGGCGCACCGGCAGGTCGGCCTTCGGCACCGGCACCACGCCGCAGGCGTCGCAATGGATCACCGGGATCGGGCAGCCCCAGTAGCGCTGCCGGCTGATGCCCCAGTCGCGCAGGCGAAAATTCTCGACGCCGCGGCCATAGCCGTTCGCCTCGGCATGGCCAATCGCGGCCTCGACCGCTTCCTCGCCGGTCTGGATCTCGGGCCCGGCGAAGCCGCGGACATAGCGGACCGGCTCGGTCTTGGGCGGCACGTAAGCCTCGGTCCCGACCGGCGCGCCGCCCTCGCGCGCGACATAGACATCCTCGACCGGAAGCCCGTATTTTCGTGCGAAATCAAGGTCGCGCTGGTCATGCGCCGGGCAGCCGAAGATCGCGCCCGTGCCGTAATCCATCAGGATGAAGTTGGCGATCCACACCGGCAGCTCCCAGTCCGGGTCGAGCGGGTGGACGACCCGGATGCCGGTGTCGACGCCCTTCTTCTCGGCCGTCTCGAGCGCCTCCTCCGAAGTGCCGACGCGGCGGCACTCGGCGCAGAACGCCGCGATCGCGGGGTGGTCCTGCTCCAGCGCCCGCGCCAGCGGGTGGTCGGGCGAGATCGCGGCGAAGCTCGCGCCCATCAGCGTGTCGGGCCGCGTGGTGTAGACCTCGAGCCGCTCGTGCCCCGCGGGCGCGCCCCTCGTCTCGAAGGCGAACTGCAGGCCGCGGCTCTTGCCGATCCAGTTGCGCTGCATCAGGCGCACCTTCTCGGGCCATTTCTCCAGCCCGTCGATCGCCGTCAGGAGCTCGTCGGCCATTTCCGAGATGCGGAAGAACCACTGCGTGAGCTCGCGCCGCTCGACCTCGGCGCCCGAGCGCCAACCCTTGCCGTCGATCACCTGCTCGTTGGCCAGCACGGTCTGGTCGACCGGGTCCCAGTTCACGACCGAGGACTTGCGGTAGACCAGCCCTGCCTCGAGCATGTCGAGGAACATCGCCTGCTGCTGGGCATAGTAGTCCGGGTCGCAGGTCGCGATCTCGCGCGACCAGTCGAGGCTCAGGCCCATGGCCTTGAGCTGGGCCCGCATCGCCGCGATGTTCTGGTAGGTCCACTCGCCCGGATGGACCTTGCGCTCCATCGCCGCGTTCTCGGCCGGCATGCCGAAGGCGTCCCAGCCCATCGGGTGCAGCACGTTATAGCCCTGCGCGCGCTTGAACCGGGCGATCACGTCGCCCATCGCGTAGTTGCGCACATGCCCCATGTGGATGCGCCCCGACGGGTAGGGAAACATCTCGAGCACGTAGTACTTGGGCCGCGAGGGATCACGCTCGACCCGGAAGGCGCCGCGCTCCTCCCAGATCTTCTGCCATTTCGGTTCCGCTTCGCGGGCATTGTAGCGCGACATGGGCGCGACCCCTCTTGGTCAAGACGAAAAAGCCGCGCCCGTCATACGAAGGGCACGGCCCGAATTCAACGTGCGCTGCCGCGGGCGGCGGCGCGGCTCAGCCGGTGGTCGTGGTGCCGTCCGACGCCAAGCGCAACTGTCGCGCCCGGGTGAGGATCGCGTCCTCGAGCTTGCGCGCCGTCTCGGGATTGACCTCGGCGGGTGCCCAGACACCGGATTCGTTCAGCCGCTCGCGGTAGACTGCGACCTTGAGCGACGAGGCCGAAAGCTCGGTATTGAGCAGATAGGCGGTCACCTTGAAACGCTCGCCCTCGGCCTCGGGGGTCATGCCCCAGTCGGTCGCGATCACCCCGGTGAAGGGATCGGTCGAGGCCAGCGGCAGGAACGAGAGCGTATCGAGCGAGGCCTGCCACAGGAACTTGTTGACCGGGATCGCGCCCTTGCGGTCGCTCTCGCCGCCGCCGAAGACCTCGTTGAGCGTGCCGATGCTGAAGCCGCCCTCGCCGAAGATCGAATCGTCGCGGTCGGGGTCGAACTCGCGCTGGGGTCCCGAGCGCGGCCCGGTCGGTTCTTCCGCTGCCAGCTCGCCCGAACCGGCGCCGCAGCCGGCCAGAAGCAGTCCGCCGGCAGCCACAAGCGACATGGCCAATCGTCTTCTCATCCTGCCCTCGCGGTTTCCAGAACCTCCGGCGCGCACTGCGTCTCTTATACGGAGCCTCCGCGCCGCGCCGTCTCTAACATAGCCGAACAAGGCTGCCTAGCCGTTCGCGGCTTGTTGCCAAAATGCACCGCAGTCGACTCACCGCTTGAACGGTGGCGTACATCTGATTGACGACATGGGGCTCTCGGGTAAGAAAAGCGTGGTGGGGCAGGCGAGCCTCCTGAAAAACTCGGTGGGGACAACCTCGCCGACTCGGATTCTGAAACACACGTGTGGAATCGAAAGAGGGACACAATGAAGAAAGTTCTCCTCAGCACCAGCGCAATCGCGCTTGCCGGGGCGTTCGCTTCGACCGCGAGCGCGGCGGAGTGGAACGTGCGGGTCGGCGGCTACATGGAGCAGTTCGTCGCGTACGCTGACTCGGACGTTGACGGCCTGGCGGGCGAGAAGCTCGGTGGCGTGGACTCGAAGCAGGATGCGGAAATCCACTTCATTCCGACCATCACCCTGGACAACGGCATCAAGTTCGGCGCCAACATCCAGCTCGAGGCCAACACCTCGGGTGACCAGATCGACGAATCCTACATGTTCATCCAGGGCTCGTTCGGTGAGATCGACCTCGGTTCGGAAAACTCGGCCGGCTACAAGATGACGTATGCCGCGCCTGACGTGACCTTCCTGAACGTCAACTCGGGTTCGACGACCGCGTTCATCCCGTGGTCGGGCAGCGTCACCAACAACATCGGCACCAGCGTCGCCACCGGTTCGGACGTGTTCCGCGGCACCCTGGGCGCGACCTACATCGAGAACGACCGCAACAACGACGCTCAGCGCATCACCTACTACACCCCGCGCTTTGCCGGCTTCCAGCTCGGTGGCTCGTTCGCACGTGACGCCCAGCAGGACAGCAATGCCCAGGTCAACCTCGACAACATCACGGGGAACTACATCGACCTCGGCGCCAACTACGTGAACTCGTTCGGCGAGTTCGACGTGGCCGCGTCGGCCCGCTGGGGCATCGGCTTCAACGACGCCGCTGGCGCCGACGATCCGACCGTCCTGGCCTTCGGTCTGAACCTCGGCTACGCCGGGTTCACCATCGGTGGTTCGTGGGCCGAGCAGAACAACTCGTCGGCCGGCAACGCTGACGGTACTGCTTGGGATGCGGGCATCAGCTACGAGACCGGCCCCTGGGGCTTCTCGTTCACCTACTTCCACGGCGAAAACCAGGACAACGAGAACGTCGCTCTCGGCCTGGGCCTGGACGAAGAGGTCAGCCAGTACCTGCTCGGCGTGAACTACACCCTGGCCAAGGGTGTCAACCTCGGCGCCTACGGTGCTTATGTCGACTTCGAGGAAGACGCGGGCGACGGCTCGGCGGTCGGCGCTCTGACGCCCGGCAACGACGTCGACGGCTTCATCATCGGCACCGGTGTGAAGATCTCGTTCTGATCCTTACCGGATCGGTCATGGATCTGGGGAGGGGGGCTTTGCCCCCCTCTCTCTTTTTGTTATAGGCGTTGGCCGGTTCCAGGCATCGGCAGAGCGAGGGCGCGGGGTCATGCCGACCAAGAACATTCTGTGGCTGGCCTCCTATCCCAAGTCGGGCAACACTTGGGTTCGGATTTTTCTCGCCAACTACCTGTTCGCAAAGGACGAACCCGTCCCGATCAACGAGGTGCATCGCCTCGGCATCGGTGACTCCGTCACGGCGACCTACCGCAGGGTGGCGAAGGGAAATTTCGATCCGCTCGACCATCAGCAGACCATCGCGCTGCGCGGCAAGGTGCTGCGCGCCATTGCCGCGAACGACGCCGACATCAATTTCGTGAAGACCCACGCCATGAACTCCAAGGCGCTGGGCGTCGACCTGGTCCCGCAGCACCTGACGCGCAGCGCCGTCTACCTCGTGCGCAACCCGCTCGACATGGTGGTGTCCTATGCGCGCCACTATGGCATGACCCATGCCGCCGCCGCCGCCGGCATCGCGCGCGACGACAACACCACCGTGGGCAACAGCGGCTCGGTCAAGCAGTTCCTGGGCAACTGGTCGCGGCATGTCCGGTCCTGGACCCGCACCAAGGCCTTCCCGGTCTTCGTGATGCGCTACGAGGACATGCTTGCCGATCCGAACACCGCGTTCGAGGGCCTAGTGCGCTTCATCGGCCTGACGCCCGACGCGGGCAAGCTCGAACGCTCGATCCGCTTCTCTTCGTTCGAGGAAGTGAGCCGGCAGGAGAAGACCTCCTCGTTCATCGAGCGCTCCGAGAACAGCGAGCGGTTCTTCCACACCGGCAAGTCGGACCAGTGGAAGGACGCGCTCGCCCCCGAGATCATCGAGCGGATCCGCAAGGACCACCACGACGTTATGGCCGAGTTCGGCTATCTCTGAGAGCGGCCCGTGCCGGGCGCGTCCGGCCCGCGGCGAGAGGACGAAGACGACATGCAGACGGCGCAACGCATCATCTGGCTCGCCTCCTACCCGAAGTCCGGCAATACCTGGACCCGCAGCTTCCTCGCCAACTACTTCGCGCCGAAGGGCGGGGAGCTCGACATCAACTCGCTGCGCCAGTTCACCACGGGCGACGTTCGCCAGGATTTCTTCGACCGCGCGGCCGGGCGGCCCTTTCACGCGTCGGATTTCGACGAATGGCTGCTGGTGCGACCCAAGGCACTGCGGCTGATCGCGCTCTCCAAGCCGCACCACCATTTCGTCAAGACGCATTCGCGCATCGAGCGGATCGGCCATATCGACCTGATCCCGCCCGAGGTCACCGCCGCGGCCATATACATCATCCGCAACCCCTTCGACGTCGCCCAGTCCTACGCCCGGCACCTCGCGACGGATCTCGACGAGGCGATCGACCGCATGCTCGACCGGCGCGCGATGAATTTCGGCCCGACGATGATCTGCGAGGTCCTCGGCAGCTGGGAGACCCATGTGCAAAGCTGGGTCAACGCGGTCGGCCTGCCGCTCCACGTGATGCGCTACGAGGACATGGCCGGAGATCCCGAGCGCGCCTTCCGCGGCCTGCTCAGCTTCCTGCGCGCGCCGGTCAACGATGGCCAGTTGCGCCGGGCGATCCGCGGCTCCTCCTTCGACCAGCTGCGCAAGCAGGAAGAGAAGGCCGGCTTCGTCGAGCGTCCGCCGGGAATGGAGCGCTTCTTCTCCAAGGGCAAGGCCGGCAGCTGGCGCGACGATCTCGCACCCTCCCATGTCGCGCGGCTGCGCGAGGCGTTCCTGCCGACCATCGTGAAATGGTATCCCGAGCTGGTCGAGGAGACCGCGAGCTTCGCGGCCGGCAAATGAGCGCGCTCGCTGATATCCGCGCCCGGATCGGGGCCGCCGCCAGCGCCGCCGGCCGCGCGCCCGCCGAGGTCACGCTCGTCGCCGTCTCCAAGGTCCAGCCACTCGACCGCGTCGAGGCCGTGCTGGCCGAGGGCCACCGCGTCTTCGGCGAGAACCGCGTCCAGGAGGCGGCCTCGAAGTGGCCCGCCTTCCGTGAGTGCTTCGACGGCATCGAGCTTCACCTCATCGGCCCGCTCCAGTCGAACAAGGTCCGCCAGGCCGTCGAGCTCTTCGACGTGATCCAGTCGGTCGACCGGGCCAAGATCGCCCGCCGCCTTGCCGAGATCATGGCCGAGACCGGCCGCCACCTTCCGGTCTTCGTCCAGGTCAACACCGGTGCCGAGGCGCAGAAGGCGGGCTGCGCCGTCGACGAGACCGAGGCGCTGGTTGCCGAATGCCGCGCGCTCGGTCTCGACCTGCGCGGCCTGATGTGCATCCCGCCGCTCGAGGACGACCCCGCGCCCCATTTCGAGCGGCTTGCGCGCCTTGCCGAGCGTTGCGGCCTGCCGGGCCTGTCGATGGGCATGAGCGGCGATTTCGAGCAGGCCATCGCCCAGGGCGCGACCCATGTCCGCGTCGGCTCGGCCCTGTTCGGCGCACGCGACTACGGCTGAAGTCTCTCATTCAGAAAGAAAAAAACCCGGAACCCCATTCGGGAGTTCCGGGCCAAGGCGGGGGCGCGCGCTCGCGCACCCCCAGGGGAAATGTGCGGGCTCAGACGAACTGCGAGCCCTTGCCGAACTCGGGATAGGCCTCCATGCCCAGTTCGGCGCTGTCGAGGCCCAGCATCTCCTCTTCCTGGCTGACCCGGATGCCCATGGTCATCTTGAGGATTCCCCAGACCACGCCCGAGACGACGAAGACGAAGATGCCGATGGCGACGATCCCGGTCAGCTGCGCGCCCAGGCTCGTGCCGGGGTTGGTCAGCACCACCGCGATCGTGCCCCAGATGCCGGCGATCAGATGGACCGGGATGGCGCCGACCACGTCGTCGATCTTGAACTTGTCGAGCATCGGCACGGCCAGCACCACGATCACGCCGCCAATGCCGCCGATCACGATCGCCATGAACTGCGACGGCATGAGCGGTTCGGCCGTGATCGACACGAGGCCGGCCAGCGCGCCGTTCAGCACCATGGTGAGGTCGACCTTGCCATAGAGCAGCTGCGTCAGCACCAGGGCCGCGACTGCACCGGCCGCCGCGGCGACATTGGTGTTCACGAAGATCCGGCTGACATCCGTCACGTCACCCAGCGAGCCCATCGCCAGCTGCGAGCCGCCGTTGAAGCCGAACCAGCCCAGCCACAGGATAAAGGTGCCAAGCGTCGCCAGCGGCAGGTTCGAGCCCGGGATCGGGTTGATCCGGCCGTCCTTGTACTTGCCCATCCGGGGCCCGAGGATCAGCGCGCCCGCCAGCGCGGCCCAGCCGCCGGCCGAGTGCACCAGCGTCGAGCCAGCGAAATCCGAGAAGCCCATGTCCGAGAGCCAGCCGCCGCCCCACTGCCACGAGGCCTCGATCGGGTAGATGATGCCGGTCAGCAGCACGGTGAAGCCCAGGAACGGCCACAGCTTGATGCGCTCGGCCAGCGTGCCCGAGACGATCGAGGCCGTGGTGGCGCAGAACATCAGCTGGAAGAAGAAGTCCGAGGCCGAGGAATAGCCGGTGGCAAGGTCGTTGCCGCCCACCTCGTCGATCGACTTGGCGCCGATCGCGCCGATCACGTCGGCGACGATCCAGCCGTCATCGCCCGGATACATCAGGTTGTAGCCGACGAGGTAGAACATCAGGGCCGCGATCGAGAACAGCGCGACGTTCTTGGTGCACTGCATCGCGACGTTCTTGGTGCGCACGAGGCCGGCTTCGAGCATCGCGAAGCCCGCCGCCATCCACATGACGAGGAAGCCGCCGATCAGGAACAGCAGCGTGTTGAAGATATAGACCGAGTTTGCGGGAACCTCGGGCGAAGCCTCCTGCGCCAGCGCCGGGCCGGCGGTCAGCAGGGCTGCCGACAGGGCGCCGGCAAGGGTCAGCTTGTACTTCATGGTGTTTCTCATGGCTCTCTTCTGATCGCGGCGCCTTCAGAGCGCGTCTTCGTTGCGTTCGTCGGTGCGCACGCGCACCGCCGCTTCGACGTTGACGACGAAGATCTTGCCGTCGCCGATCTTGCCCGTGCGGGCGGTCGAGGCGATCGTCTCGACCAGCCGGTCGACCTGATCGTCGGGGGCGACGATCTCGATCTTGATCTTGGGTACGAAGTTCACGACGTATTCGGCGCCGCGGTAGATCTCGGTATGCCCGCTCTGGCGGCCATACCCCTTCACTTCCGAGACCATGAGTCCCTGAACCCCGATCGCGGTCAGGGCCTCGCGGACCTCCTCGAGTTTGAAGGGTTTGATGACGGCAATGACGAGTTTCATCTGTCTCCCCAGCTTGCGTGTGACCGTGCGGATCACTCGCGGGGGTGACATTCAAGACCCGTGCCAGTTTCTGGATCGACGGGAAATTGGTTGAAACTCAAGGGAATTTCGACCCAGTTCATGTGATACTGCTCAGGATTTGCGCAAAAAATCCCGGCAACACGCGTATCGCGCCGCGTCAATGCTCATATTTTAGGCATTCCTGCGACCGCGCCACAGTCACCCACTATCTGTCACAATGCACCTGCACGGGCTGGCGTCAGCGGACGCCAGGTCATATCTAGCACGCAGCGAAGCCGGGATCCGGCACCCGCCACCGGGGGACACGTGGCCGACCGAAGCAAGGGCAAGACGAAGCAGGAGCCCGCGAGGCGCAAGGGCGAGACGAGCCGCAGGAAACCGGCGAATGACCCCGGGCCGCTTGGCCGGGCGGTCCGCTTCGTCGTTCTGGGGACCCTCGGCCTGCTCTGGCGCATCTTCTGGCGACTTGGTCTCGTGGGCGCGGCGGTGCTGGCGCTGGCGACGGGCTACTACTACACCCAGCTTCCCGCGCCGGGCGTTCTCTTCGACGGGCGCGGCGGCGGCTCGGTGACCATGCTCGATCGCGACGGCAACGTCTTCGCCTGGCGCGGCGAGCAGTATGGTGGCGAGTTGCGCGCCACCGAGGTCTCGCCCCACCTGATTCACGCCGTGGTCTCGGCCGAGGACCGCCGCTTCTGGGATCACGCCGGCGTCGACCCCCGGGGGCTGGCGCGCGCGATGCTGGTCAACCTGCGGGCCGGGCGCATCGTCCAGGGCGGCTCGACCCTCACGCAGCAGGTTGCCAAGAACGTCTTCCTCACCGCCGAGCGCTCGCTCGAGCGCAAGCTCAAGGAGGTGCCGATGGCACTGGCGCTCGAGCTGAAATACGACAAGGAAGACATCCTCTCGATCTATCTCAACCGGGTCTATCTCGGCGCCGGAACCTACGGGTTCGAGGCGGCGAGCCAGCGCTACTTCGGCAAGTCGGCGCGGCTCCTCACGCCGGCCGAGGCAGCGATGCTCGCGGGCCTGTTGCGCGCGCCCTCGCGCTACGCGCCGACCTCGGATCTCGACCGGGCGCAGGGCCGCGCCAGCGTCATCATCCGCCTGATGGAGGAGGAGGGCTACCTCACCCAGGCGCAGGTGACCGAGGCGCTGGCCAATCCCGCCCGGCTCAGCGCCGCGGCGGCCGCGCGCGCCGGCGGATATTTCGCCGATTGGGTGATGGAAACCGCGCCCGGCTTCCTCGCCAAGGACACGACCGAGGACGTGACCATGGCGACCACCTTCGACCCCGAGATCCAGCGCAAGGCCGAGGCCGCGCTCGCCCGCGTCTTCGACGAGAAGGTGAAGGAGGGCTCGACCGCCCAGGCCGCGATCGTGGTGATGAGCCGCGATGGCGCGGTGCGCGCCATTGTCGGCGGCCGCGAGCATGCCGCCGGCCAGTTCAACCGCGCAAGCCAGGCGCTGCGCCAGACCGGAAGCGCGTTCAAGCCGGTGGTCTACGCCGCCGCACTCGAGGCCGGCTGGTCGCCCAACGACATCGTCGAGGACGCGCCCCTGACCATCGGCAACTGGTCGCCGTCGAACTACGACAACCGCTTCCGCGGGCCGATGACGCTGACCGATGCTCTTGCGAACTCGATCAACACGGTCGCTGTGCGAGTCTCGGAACAGGTCGGGCGCGAGCGGGTGGCCGAGCTCGCCACGCGCATGGGCATCACCTCGCCGATCGCGCCGGGGCCCGCGGTGGCACTTGGCACCTCCGAGGCCACGCTGGTCGACATGACCGGCGTCTTCGCCACCATCGCCAATGCGGGCCGTTCGGCCGCGCCCTACGGCATCAGCGAGATTCGCCTGCGCGGCGACGACCTGCCGCTTATGCGCGGTGATGCCGGCAGCGGCGCGCAGGTGATCTCGCCGCGCTCGGCGGGGCTGCTGACCTACATGATGCGCGAGGTGATCGAGGCGGGCACGGGACGCCGCGCGCGCCTGCCCGCACACGAGGCCGCCGGCAAGACCGGCACCACCCAGGCCGCCCGCGACGCGTGGTTCATCGGCTTCACCGCCGACTACGTGACCGGCGTCTGGATGGGCAATGACGACAACACGCCGCTGACCGGGGTGACCGGCGGCGGCCTGCCCGCCGAGATCTGGCGCGAGGCGATGACCGCCATCCAGGACGGCATCGAACCCAAGCCCCTCGATATCGTGACGCCCGAGCCGTCCTCGGTCATCCTTGCCGAGGAATTCGGCCGCGGTCGCGACACCGTGGTCGAGCGCGTGTTCAACGACGTGCTGCGCGGACTGCTGGGCGGCGGCGACACCCGGAGCGGCGGTGGCGGCGGCGGCGATTTCCGGCCCGGCCGCGCCTCGGACCGCTGAGCCCGGCAGCCGCGGAGGCCCGGTCAGCCCAACCGCAATCAGTCGAAGCGGAAGGCGTGGAGCCTGCGGCCCTCGTCCCTGAGCCACGCCCGCTCGGCCCGATGGTCCGGCCGAAGCCGCTCGACCAGCGCCCAGAAACGCGGCCCGTGGTTCATCTCGACAAGATGCGCCGCCTCGTGCGCGGCGACATAGTCCTGCACCTCGGGCGGGGCCATGGCGAGCCGCCAGGAAAAGCTCAGCCGCCCGGTGGACGAGCACGATCCCCAGCGCGAGCGGGTGTCGCGCAGCGCCACGCCCTGCACCTTGCGGCCGAGCGTCCCGGCGTAAGCCTGCGCCGCGGGCACCAGCACCGCCCGGGCCTGCTCGCGCAGCCATGCCGCGATGCGCGGCCCGGCCGTCCCGTGCCCGGCCAGGACCAGCTGTCCGCCCTCGATCCGCGGCGCCCGTCGCGGGCCCTCGGCGGCGACGATCTCAAGAAGACTGCCGCCCACCGGCAGCTGCACGCCGTGACCAACCCGGACCCCCTCGGGCTGGCGCGCCAGAGCGCGCTCGAGCCAGCCGGCATGGCGCTCCAAGAAATCCTCGGCCTCGCGGCGCGGCACGCATGGCGGAAGGGTCAGCACCGCGTCCTCGCCCGGCGCGCCCAGCCGCAACGTGAAGCGCCGCGCGCGCGCTCACCTTGAGGCGCACGGCGACGGGCAGGTGCGAAAGCGCGATCCGGTCGGCGGGCATGGCGTCGAGACTGGCGCGACCGCGCGCGGGCTTCAACCCCGGACCATCTTGCGGTTGGCGCGGATGAAATCGCGGATCTTCGGCTGGATATGCATCCGGAAGCGCGAGCCGTTGAACACGCCGTAATGCCCGACCTTGGGCTGGGTGTAGTGGAACTTCTTGGCCTCGGGAATGTTCTCGCACAGCGCCAGCGCCGCCTCGGTCTGGCCGCGGCCGGTGATGTCGTCCTTCTCGCCCTCGATGGTCATCAGCGCCGTGTCGCGGATCGCGGCGGGCCGGATCGGACGGTCGCGCAGCGTCAGCTCACCCTTGGGCAGCGAGTGCTTCTGGAACACCTCCTCGACCGTCTGCAGGTAGAACTCGGCCGACAGGTCCATCACTGCCAAGTACTCGTCATAGAAGGCGCGGTGCGCCGCCGCCGAGTCGCCGTCGCCGCGCACCAGGTTGCGGAACTGGTCGACATGGGCGTCGACATGGCGGTCGAGATTCATCGACATGAAGCCCGACAGCTGCAGGAAGCCCGGGTAGACGCGCCGCAGGAACCCGCGGTTCGGCCAGGGCACCATGACGATCATGTTCTTCTCGAACCACGAGATCGGCCGGGTCGTCGCCAGCCGGTTGGGCTCGGTCTCGCTGATGCGGGTGTCGATCGGGCTGCCCATCAGGATCAGGGTCGCGGGCCGCGCGGCGTCGCCGTCCTCGGCCATCATCGCGGCCGAGGCCATGCAGGGCACCCCCGGCTGGCAGACGGCCATCACGGTGACGCGCTCGCCGTCCTTCGCCAGGAACCGGCAGAATTCCGAGATGTAATCGGCGAAGTCGGCCAGGTCGAAGCGACCGTCCGAAACCGGGATGTCGCGCGCGTCCGTCCAGTCGGTGATGTAGACCTCGTGCTCGGGCAGCATCGCCTCGACCGTGCCGCGCAGCAGCGTGGCGAAGTGGCCCGACATCGGCGCGACCATCAGCACCTTGGGGTCATTGCGCGCCTCGGCGACGGTGGCGTTGCGCTTGAAGTGCACGAGCTGGCAGAACGGCTTCGAGAGCACGACCTCCTCGATCACCGGGACCGCCTCGCCCGAGATCTCGACTTCCTCGATCCCGAACTCCGGCTTGCCATAACGCTTGGTCGCGTTGACGAACATCTCGAAGGCCGCCGCGGTCGCGCGGAAGGGCAGCGCCTCGCGCAGCGGGAAGAAGGGATTTCGCAGCGCCTGGGACGACATCCGTGCCGCCGTGCGCATCGGACCCATCGCGGCATGGGTCATCTCGTATGCGTGATAAAGCACTTCCGTGTCCCCCGGATCCGGTATTCTGCGATTTTGTGACAGATTACGCGCCGATGCATCCCCCGGCAAGGGCTTCTTCGCAACTGCACAATGAGCCGCAGGCGCCCGTGTGCCACTTGGGCGGGCAATAGGCTTTGACAAGATCGCCGGTTCTGTGGCAAGGGCGCCTTCTTCAAACGACACATGGTCCGTCAAAGGGGTGGTCCAGATGCCGAATCCGGAATGGGGCGTGAAGCGCACCTGCCAGACCTGCGGCGCGCGGTTTTACGACCTCATGCGCGATCCGATCCTGTGCCCGAGCTGCGGGTCGCAGTTCGATATCTCGACCGTCACGCGCGTCAAGCGCGGCAAGCCGGCGGCCAAGGCGGCCGCGGTGGTCGAGGATGACGAGGATCTGATCGACGATGACGACGACGCGCTCGACGACGATGACGACGACGCGGTCGACGATGACGACACCGACGACGATCTGGTGATCGCCGATGACGACGACGAGGACGAGGTCACCACGCCCAAGGCCAAGTCGGCCAGCGCTGGCGATGACGACGACGATGTCATCGACGACGACATTGCCGACGACGACGAGGAAGAGTTCGACTCGGACGTTCTCCTCGTCGACGAGGAGGAAGAGGAAGACGATCTTCCCCTCGACGACGTCAAGCCGAAGGGCGCGGGAGAGGAGTGATCCCGGGCGCGGATCCGGCTCAAGTTTTCGCTTGAACCACCGCGCCCACCTCCCTATGTTCCGCGCACGCCGAAAGGCGCCGAGTCTTGGGGGCCATAGCTCAGTTGGGAGAGCGCTTGAATGGCATTCAAGAGGTCAGGGGTTCGACTCCCCTTGGCTCCACCAAGACACAGCCGCCGGATCGACACGCCAAGGGCCGCCACGAGCGGCCCTTTCGCGTTCCGGCCCTGCGCGGCCCGCATTCGGCACGAGCTCTCGTCCCTGTGACCATCCCCCTTCGACACGTCTGATTGCGCCTTCTGCGCCCCGTCGCGCCGCCGCCCTCGATGCGGCGTCGGGCGGACTTGACGCAAGGGTTGCGCTTCTGTCAGGTGCGGCGAGGGCGCCTGGTACCGGCACGGGCCGCGCGCATCGATCTTGGGGACGCGGGCTGGGACGGGGGCCGGGCGGTGACGGAACTGACGATCAGGCGGCCGGATGACTGGCACCTGCATCTGCGCGACGGCGCGATGCTGGCGGCGGTGCTGCCCTGGACGGCGGCGCATTTCGGGCGCGCCATCATCATGCCGAACCTTGTTCCGCCCGTCGTCACCGCGTCGGACGCCGCGGCCTATCGCCAGCGGATCATGGATGCCCTGCCGCCCGGCTCGGACTTTCAGCCGCTGATGACCCTCTACCTGACCGAGACGACCGACCCCGATGACGTGGCCGCGGCCGCCGCCTCGGAACTGGTGACGGCGGTCAAGCTCTACCCAGCCGGCGCCACCACCAATTCCGCCTCGGGGGTGCGCGACATCGAGCGCGTGCTCCCCGTGCTCGAGCGCATGGCCGAGATCGGGCTGCCGCTCTGCGTGCATGGCGAGGTTACCGACCCCGAGGTCGACATCTTCGACCGCGAGGCGGTGTTTCTCGAGCGCGTGCTCGAACCCCTGCGCCGGCGGGTGCCCGGGCTCAGGGTCGTGCTCGAGCACGTCACCACCAAGGAAGGCGTCGAGTATGTGCAGGAGGGCGGCCGGGGCATCGCCGGGACGCTGACGGTCCACCACATGGTGATCAACCGCAACCACCTCCTCGCCGGCGGCATTCGCCCGCATTACTACTGCCTGCCGGTCGCCAAGCGCGAGGCCCACCGCCTCGCTCTGCGCGCCGCCGCCGTCTCGGGCGACGGGCGGTTCTTCCTCGGCACCGATTCGGCTCCGCATACCGACGCGACCAAGCTGCAGCCCTGCGGCTGCGCCGGCTGCTTCACCGCGCCGAACGCCATCGCGCTCGCGGCCCAGGTCTTCGACGAGGAAGGCGCGCTCGACCGGCTCGAGGACTTCGCCTCGCTGAACGGCCCGGCGTTCTACCGGCTGCCGCCGAGCGCATCGAGCATCCGCCTCGTGAAGGACGGTACCCTCGGCCTCGTCCCCTCCGAGATCGAGGTCGGCGCCGACACCGTCACCGTGTTCGACCCCGGCTTCCCGCTGACATGGCGGGTGGAAGAGGAGCCCAGCCAGTGATCCCCACCGCCATGCCCGACCGCAGCGTGATGGCGCGCGAAGTCGCCAGGATGCTGCTCGAGATCGGCGCCGTGCATTTCCGCGCCAACCCGCCCTACATGCTGACCTCGGGCCTCGCGAGCCCGGTCTACATCGACTGCCGCAAGCTGATCTCGTTCCCGCGCATCCGCGCGGCGGCGATGGATTTCGCCTGCTCCACGCTGATGCGCGAGGCGGGCTACGAGCGGTTCGACGCCGTCGCGGGCGGCGAGACCGCCGGCATCCCCTTCGCCGCCTGGATCGCCGAGCGCCTCGGCCTGCCGATGCTCTATGTCCGCAAGAAGCCCAAGGGCTTCGGCCGCGACGCCCAGATCGAGGGCCAGCTGAGCGAGGGCGCGCGCGTCCTGCTGGTCGAGGATCTGACCACCGATGGCGGCTCGAAGGTCAAGTTCGTCGAGGCGATCCGCAAGGCGGGTGGTGAATGCGCCCACACCATCGTGGTGTTCTACTACGACATCTTCCCCGAGGTGCCGCAGCGCCTGGCCGACCAGGGGATCGGGCTGCACTACCTCGCGACCTGGCGCGACGTGCTGGCCGAGGCGCGCGCGGGCGACTACTTCGACACCGCGACCATGGACCAGGTCGAGGCCTTCCTCGACCGGCCGCTGGAATGGTCCGCCGCCAACGGCGGAAAGGGCGAGACCTCGATCTGACGCGGATCGCGAGGGCGACTCCGAAAACATATATGTTTCAATGATCTGACCTCATTTTCACGCGTGAAAGCGAGGGTTGGGCGGCGCGAAGCGCGGGCGGCCTCAGCTAGGTCTCGTCGCGTGCCAGGGGTGCGGCCACCATCGCCCCGCCCACCAGCACGCCCGCGGCGATCAGGCTGGGGCCGGCATAGCTGCCGGTCGCATCGCGCATCCAGCCCGCCACCGCCGGCCCGATCATCTGGCCCAGCCCGAACGCGGCGGTCATCAGGCCCATCACGGCCCGGCCGTCGCCGCCCGCGCGCCGCGCGGCCTCCTGCAGGCCGAGCGCTGTCAGGCCGATGAAGGTCCCGCCCAGCGCGGCGGCGGCCAGCGCCAGCGCGACCGTGCCGGACGCCACCGCACTCAGAGCGACGCCCGCGGCCTCGACCAGCATCGCCGCCTGGTAGGCACGAACCGTGCCGAAGCGCGCAGCGATACGCGACCAGAACCACACCGAGGGGATCGCGGCGAGGCCCACGACCAGCCAGACCAGCATCTCGCCGATGCGCCCCGAAGGTCCGTCGCGGAGGATCGCGACGATGAAGGTCGCGGTGATCACATAGCCGAAGCCCAGCGCGGCATAGGCCAGCACCAGCCGCCAGATCCCGGGCGACCTGCGCCGCGCGTCCCCGCCGGCGCCGCGCGGTGCTCCGCCGTCTCCGGGCACGAGCAACGCCACCGCCGCGGCCGCGCCCAGGCTGAGCGCCCCGCCGGTCAGCCAGACCTGCCGCCACGCCTCGGCGCCCGCGACGAAGGGCGCCGCGATCAGGGCCGAGGCCGCGATCCCCGCGCCGACACCCGCGAAATGGACGGCGGCAAGCGCGCCCCGCCCCTTCGCGTTCAGCCGCGCCACGATCAGCGACGAGGCCATCACCAGCACGAAAGCACTGGCCACGCCGCCCCCGAAGCGCAGCGCGGCCCAGATCCAGATCGAGCCCGTGCCCGCCATCGCCGCCGTCGTGACGCCGCTTGCGACCAGCGCGCCCAGCATCAGGCCGCGCGCATGCGCCGACAGGCCGGGCAGGCTCGCGGCCAGGGCACCCGCCAGGTAGCCCGCGAAATTCGCGCTCGCGACCAGCCCCGCCTCGGCGGGACCGAGCCCGGCCGGGGCCATCATCGGCAGCGCGGGCGTATAAAGGAATCGGCCCATGCCCATCGCCGCAGCAAGGGCCAGGAAGCCGCCGAGGGCGATCGCTAAGGGGGACTTGTCGCTCCGCATCGGGCCGGACGTTAGCGCCCCCGGCGGCTTGCCGCTATTGCGAAGACCGCAACACGGACCCATATCTTTCGCATCCGGGGTGCCGATGACCGGGCCCCGGCGAGACGTCGCTTGGCAACCGAGGACCGTCTGACATGTCGCGCATGTCCTTTGCGTCACACCCGTTCCTGCTCGGCTTCGACGAGCTCGACCGCATGGTCGAACGCGTCAGCAAGTCCGGATCGGACGGGTATCCGCCCTACAACATCGAGCAGCGGGGCGAGAACGCCTTCCGCATCACCCTCGCCGTTGCGGGCTTCGCCGAGAGCGACCTCTCGGTGACGGTCGAGGACCACAACCTCGTGATCCGAGGTCGACAGGTCGATGACGGGGCCGAGCGGGAGTTCCTCTATCGCGGAATCGCCGCGCGCCAGTTCCAGCGCAGCTTCGTGCTGGCGGACCGTCTCGAGGTTTCCGGTGCCGAGCTCGATCGCGGCCTGCTTCATGTCGACCTCGTGCGGCGCGTGCCCGAGGCGACGGTGCAGACCATCCGGATCGGGCGGGCCGGCTGAGCAAAGGAGTGCGTGAAATGACCGACAAGACCAATCCGAAGGCTTTCCCCGCCGCGTCAGGGCAGCCAATCGTCTATGTCCGCGAGGCGCAGCGCGAGACGCTGCCCGACGAGCTCAAGCGCGCGCCCGGGCCGATCTATGCCCTGCATGACGAGGCGGGCAACCAGCTCGCCCTCACGCCGGACCGCAAGCTCGCCTTCGCGCTGGCGCGCCGCAACGACTTCGAGCCGCACAGCGTGCACTGAGGCCGCTGGCCGCGAATGACGAAGGCCCGGCGCATGGGTCGCGCCGGGCCTTTCGTGTTCCGGGTGGTCGTGCCAGCCCCGTGCCGGGCGGGCGGCACCGCGTGATCAGGCGGCGCGCGAGGTCGACGGCTCGGTCAGGAGCGCATAGAGCGCGTCCGCGCGGTCGGTCTGCCGCAGCTTGGCGCGCGCCTCGGCATCGCGCAGGAAGCGCGAGACCCGGGCCAGCGCCCTGAGGTGATCGGCCCCGGCCTCTTCGGGCGCGAGCAGTGCGAAGACGAGATCTACTGCCTCGCCATCCGCCGCCTCGAAGTCCACCGGCCGCTCGAGCCGGGCAAAGACGCCGACGATCCGGTCGAGGCCCTCGATGCGGGCATGCGGGATCGCGACGCCATAGCCCATGGCGGTCGAGCCCAGTTTCTCGCGTGCGATCAGCCCCTCGAAGACCCGGCGCGCCGTCAGCCCATAGGCGTCACGGGCGCGATTCGCGATTTCCTGCAGGACCTGCTTCTTGCTCGAGGCCTTCAGGGACGCGAACACGGCCTCGCGCGTGACGAGTTCGGTCAGTTCCATTCGGTGTCACCCACCCTCAAATCAGTCTCCGGCGCCACGCGCCACGCTCAGGCGCGCTCGGCCGCGAATTCCGGGTCGATCCAGCCGATGTTGCCGTCGTCACGCCGAAACACGACATTGAGCCGCCCGTTCGATTCATTGCGAAAGATCAGGAACGGCGCATGCGCAAGCTCCATGCGCATCACCGCGTCGCCCACCGAATGAGTGCCGATCTCGGTGCGCGTCTCGGCGATGATGACGGGCTGATCGGTCGCGTCGTCGGCGCCGGCGTCATCGTCCTCGGCCCCGGCCAGAACATAGGCCTGGGCCGGGATCAGGCCCTCTTCACGATGGTTCTGATGATGATTCTTCAGGCGGCGCTTGTAGCGGCGCACCTGCTTCTCGATCCGGTCGACCGCCTGCTCGAATGCGGCATAGATGTCGTCGGCCTGCGCCTGCGCCTGCGCGTGCAGGCCGGTCGACAGGTCGACCGACGCATCGCATTTGAAGAAGTTCCGCGCATCCTTCGAGAAGACGACGCCCGCACCCACGGCGCGGTCGAAATACTTCGCGACGGCCGAATCCAGCCGGTCCTCGACATGGCTGCGCAGCGCATCGCCGATGTCGATGTGCTTCCCCGAAACGGTGATGTGCATATTGTCTCCAGCATTCTCCGGGCCGGCTTCCGCTGGATGCCCGGCCTTCTCCTGCTTTCCCCGCCCATCGGCCGTCTCCCGCGCCACTGCGTGGTGCGGCCCGAACTGGAAAGACGCGCTACTTAAACACCGACTCATCACCGGTCAATGATAACCGCGAATCCTTTGTTCGTGAAACGAACATCGTAGCGGCGCGACTCAGCTGGCCATGCTCCTTTGCCGCCGGCGCTCGACCGACGACGGGATGCGCAGCGCGTTCCGGTATTTCGCGACGGTGCGCCGGGCTATGTCGATGCCCTCGGCGCGCAGCATCTCGACAATGGTGTCGTCCGAGAGGATCGCGTCGGCGGGTTCGGCGTCGACGAGGGCCCGGATCCGGTGACGCACCGCCTCGGCGGCGACGCCATCCTCGCCGCCGGTCGCCCCGCCGACGGCGTTGGTGAAGAAGAACTTGAGCTCGAAGACGCCCCGCGTCGTGGCGATGTACTTGTTCGAGGTCACCCGGCTGGCCGTCGATTCATGCAGCCCCGTCGCGTCCGCCACCATGCGCAGCGTCAGCGGCTTGAGGCCCGAGATCCCGGTGTCGAAGAAGGCCTGCTGGTGGCGCACGATCTCGGTCGCGACCTTCAGGATCGTGCGGGCGCGCTGGTCGATGCTGCGGATCAGCCAGTTCGCCTCGGCGCGCCGGTCGGCAAGCCAGGTCTCGACCTCGGCCCCGCCGCCCGCCAGCCGCGCGGCATAGCGCCGGTCGAGCAGAACGCGCGGGAGGGTCTCGGCGTTGAGCTCGATCTGCCAGCCGCCATCGGCAAGCCGGCGCATCAGCACGTCGGGAACGACCGTGGCCACAGGCTCGCGCGCGTAGCCCGAACAGGGGCGCGGGTCGAGGGCGCGCAGCTCGGCCAGCATCTCGGCATAGTCCTCGGCATCGACGCCACAGAGCTTGCGCAGGCGGCGGTGCTCGCCGCGAGCGACCAGGTCGAGATGGTCGACGAGGCAGCGCATCGCGGGGTCGAGCCGGTTGCGCTCGGCCAGCTGCAGCGCCAGGCACTCGGCCAGCCCGCGCGCGCCCACACCGGTCGGCTCGCAGGCCTGCACGAGGTCGAGCGCCGCCGCGACTTCGGCCTCGTCGACGTCGAGCCGCTCGGCGATCTCGGCCGTGGCGGTGCGCAGGAAGCCGTCGTCGTCGAGTTGATGCGCCAGGTGTGCGGCCAGCATGTGCCTTAGGGGCGGCGCCCGCATCTGGCCGATCTGCGCCAGCAGATGCTCCTGCAGGCTCGGCGCCGCCGCGATCTCGCGCCCGCCCGGCGGCTCGGTGTCGAAGCCGGGACTGGCGCCGCGCCCGCCCGCGCCGACCGGCCCGGGCATGTCCCATGCCTCGCGCCGCGGCGACGGCGCATCGGCGTCGAACAGGTTCTCGGCCCCGGTGTCGAAGACCTCGGCCGCCCGGGCCGGATCGTCGCCCGGCGGTCCGTCGGGCGCGCTCGGGCCGTCCGAGGGCTCGGCGGCGGGCTCGGCGGCGGGCGCGCCCTCATGCTTGGCGAGCTCCAGCAGCGGGTTGGTCTCGATCTCGCGCTCGACGAAGGCGGCAAGCTCGATGTTCGACATCTGCAGCAGCCGGATCGCCTGCTGCAGCTGCGGCGTCATCACCAGCTGCTGGCTCTGCCTCAGCTCGAGCCGGGGTCCCTGCACCATCCCTCTCGCCATTCCGCCGCCGCGTGACCGGACCGGGGAAGGGCGCCGTCAGATGCGGAAGCCTTCCCCCAGATAGACGCGGCGGACGTTCTCGTCGCGCACCACTTCATCCGGCGTGCCGCTCATCAGGACATGACCATCATGCAAGATGTATGCCCGGTCAATGATCTCAAGCGTCTCGCGGACGTTGTGGTCGGTGATCAGCACGCCGATGCCGCGCTCCTTGAGGTGGCCGACCAGCTCGCGGATCTCGCCCACGGCGATCGGGTCGATGCCGGCGAAAGGCTCGTCGAGCAGCACGTAGGACGGGTTGGTGGCGAGACAGCGCGCGATCTCGACACGCCGGCGCTCGCCGCCCGACAGCGCCGAGGCGGGGGTGCGGCGCAGATGGGTGATCGAGAACTCGGCGAGCAGCGATTCGAGCCGCCGCTGGCGCTTCATCGCGTCGCGCTCGACCAGCTCCAGCACCGCGAGGATGTTGTCCTCGACCGAGAGGCCGCGGAAGATCGACGCTTCCTGCGGAAGGTAGCCCAGCCCCATCCGCGCGCGGCGGTACATCGGCAGCAGGCTGACATCGATGCCGTCGACCACGATCGAGCCGGCGTCACACGGCACCAGCCCGATGACCATGTAGAAGCAGGTGGTCTTTCCGGCGCCGTTCGGGCCGAGCAGGCCGACCGCCTCGCCGCGCCTGAGCGAGAACGACACATCCCGCACCACCGGCCGCCGGCGGTAGGACTTGCCGAGGCCGGTGATGACCAGCCCTTCCTGCACGGCGCGAACCTGTGAGGGCGCGGCCATCGGCTCAGTTCTTGCTCGGGGTGAAAACGCTCTTCACGCGCCCCGAGCCCTGGCCTTCGATCTTGCCGGTGCCGACATTGAGGTCGATGACCAGCGACTCGCCCGAAATGGCGTTGCCGCCCTGGGTCAGCACCACGCTGCCGCCCATGCGCACCATGCCGCTCGCGACATCGTATTCGGCCCAGTTGCCCTGCGCCGTCTCGGCCCCGTTCGATAGGAAGACGTTGCCATCGGCGCGCATGTTTTGGATGGCGCCGGTCTCGCTGTCCGCCTTGTCCTGCGTGTAGGAAACCGCGACACGGTCGGCTGTCAGCCGCAGCGTGCCCTGCCCGGCGATCACGCTGCCCGCGAAGATGGCGAGGTTGTTGGCCTGCTGCACCTCGAGGCTGTCCGAGGTGATCTCGATCGGCGCGGAGGAATCATGCTTGAAGCCGCCGAAGGGGCTCTCGGTCTGGGCGGCGGCGGTGCCGACGGCCAGAACGGCCGCAACAAGCGCAATCCGAGTCGAGCTGAACACCACGTCATCCTCCCAAAGACACGCCGCACGCGTGCCCGAACCTAGCCATCCTGCGACGGAATGAACAGCACGCGCACGCGGTTTTCAAACCAAATATGGGCCTGGCTCAAACCCCCTTCGCCGGCCTCGGCATGGAACCGCCCCGCATCGATGCTGCCTTCGGGTCCGGTGCCATGCACCGGCCCGGGCGTCGATGCGCGCCGGTTGCCGAAGTCGATCAGCAGCTCGTCGGCCTCGATCCGGTGGCCCTCGCTGCTCAGGATCAGGACGTCGCCGGTCAGCGTCAGGGTGCGCGCGGTGCGCCGCATCATGCCGGTCAGCGCGGTCGCGGTCACCTGCCGCCCGTCGCGCAGGTTGAGCTCGCCCTTGGGGTTCTCGAGCTCGATCTCCTCGGGCATGGCCTTGTCGGGCAGGGCCCAGTCGGCGGTCACGACATAGGGGTCGCCGCCCTCGGTCACCCCGGCGAAGCGCGGCTGCTCGAGCCGCAGCCCGGCGCCGAGCCGCGCCAGCTCTTCCGCGGTGAACAGGTCCTGGACGGATCCGCGATCGCGCCCCTGCAGGAAGATCAGCCCCACCAGCACCAGCGCCGCGAGCGGCAGCAGCACCTTCATCCAGCGCACGATCACCGAGTGGCGCCGCACCGAGCGCTGCCGCCGGTCGAGCGCGCGCGCCGCGCGCCGCTCGTCCCGCGGCGGTGGCGCGCCCTCAGCCATCGACGCCTGCGCGCAGGCAGTCGTGGACGTGGATGATGCCCACCGGCGCGGCGGGCGGGGGCGTCTCGCAGACGAAGAGGCAGGTGATCTTGCGCTTGTTCATCAGCGCCAGCGCCTCCTGGGCGAGCTGGTCGGGCCGGATCGTCAGCGGCATCGGGGTCGACACCTCGTCGGCGCGGCGCTCGAGCAGCCCTTCCATCTTCCGGCGCAGGTCGCCGTCGGTGATGATCCCGGTCAGCCGGCCCGCGGCGTCGACCGTTCCGGCGACGCCATAGCCTTTCTGCGTCATGACCAGGAGCGCCTCGGTCATCGGCGTCGTCTCGGCGATCAGCGGCAGCGCCTCGGCCTTGGCCATGACGTCCGAGACCTTGACCAGCTGCGCCCCAAGCTTTCCGCCGGGGTGGAACATCGCGAAGCGCTCAGGCGTGAACTCGCGCCGCTCCATCAGTGCCACCGCCAGTGCATCTCCCAGCGCCATGGTCAGTGTCGTCGAGGTGGTCGGGGCAAGGCCCACCGAGCATGCCTCGCGGGCCTGCGGCAGCACCAGCGCGATATCGGCCGCGCGCAGCAGTGCCGAGCCCGGACGGCTGGCGACGCCGATCAGCGGGATCGAGAAGCGGCGGGTATGCGCGACGATATCGGCCAGCTCGCGCGTCTCGCCCGAGTTCGACAGCACCAGCGCCACGTCCTTCTGGGTCACCATGCCCAGGTCGCCATGGCTCGCCTCGGCGGGGTGCACGAACTGCGCGGGCGTGCCGGTCGAGGCCAGCGTCGCGGCGATCTTGCGGGCGACATGGCCCGACTTGCCCATGCCCGAGCAGATCACCCGGCCCTCGATCGACATGATCAGGTCGACCGCGTCGGCGAAGGAATCGTCCAGCGTGCCCGAATAGAGCGCGAGCGCCTCGGCCTCGGTCGCCAGCACGCGGCGGCCGGTCTCGATGGCGCGGGCACGCGCGGCCTCGGCCTCGGCAAGGGCCTCGCCCTGGTGGGTCTCTGCGAGCGTCACGGGCACTCCTTTCCCGCGCGGCCGGGACGGGGGCATGCCGGGATCATTCCCGGCGGCCTCCGGGCGGGCCTAATGCGCGAAGATGTCCTCTTCGGGCCAGCCGGCCAGATCCAGCATGGCCCGATCGGGCAGGAAACGGAAGCAGGCCTGGGCGACCTCCGTCCGGCCCTCGCGCGCAAGGCGCGTGTCCAGCTCGGCCTTCAGCCGGTGCAGGTAGAGCACGTCCGAGGCCGCGTAATCGAGCTGCGCCTGGTTCAGCGTCTCCGCGCCCCAGTCCGAGCTTTGCTGCTGCTTCGAGATGTCGACCCCGATCAGGTCCTGGCACAGGTATCGAAGCCCGTGCCGGTCGGTGAAGGTGCGCACCAGCTTCGAGGCGATCTTGGTGCAGTAGACCGGACGCGCCACGACGCCGAAGGCATGCGCCAGCACCGCGATGTCGAAACGGCCGAAATGAAAGAGCTTCTCGACCGCAGGGTCCGCGAGCATCCGCGCCAGATTCGGCGCCTCCGTCTGGCCCATGGCGATCTGCACGAGGTGCGCCGTGCCGTCGCCGGCCGAGAGCTGCACGAGGCAGAGCCGGTCGCGATGGGGGTTGAGGCCCATCGTCTCGGTGTCGATCGCCACGACCGGGCCCAGATCGAGCCCGTCCGGCAGATCCCCCTTGTGGAGAGTGACGCTCATCCTCGGCGCGGCGCCTTCTTCTTCGTCATCGTCTGCGAGCGGCGTGGTGCCCAGGAGAAGACTCGAACTTCCACGACCTTTCGGCCACTGGCACCTGAAGCCAGCGCGTCTACCAATTCCGCCACCTGGGCCCGGAACCGCTCGCCTTGCGGCGCGTGGGTCATCTAACCGCGCCGAAGGGCGCTGTCAACGGCCCTCGCGGTGGCTTTGACGCGGCCTGCGGCCAAGCGATCCCTTGCCCGTGCCCGGCCGAGCCGCTATCGGATGAACGGAACGGCCTGTGATGCCCGCATGAAGCCCGCGCCGCCCCTGGGCGGCATCAGTACCGAGGTTGAGCGCCCATGACCGAGAATGCCCCCCTGGTCACGATCATCGGCGGGTCCGGCTTCGTCGGCCGCTACATCGCGCAGAACATGGCGCGGCGCGGCTGGCGCGTGCGCGTCGCCTGCCGCCGCCCGAACGAGGCGATGTTCGTCAAGCCCTATGGCGTCGTCGGCCAGGTCGAGCCGGTGCAGTGCAATGTCCGCGACGAGGCCTCGGTTGCGCGCGTGATCGCGGGCGCGGAGGTGGTCGTCTACTCGGTGGGCGTGCTCTTCGAGTCGGGCGCAAACCGGTTCGAGGCGGTGCAGGCCGAAGGCCCCGCCCGCGCCGCGCGCCTGGCCAAGGCGGCCGGCGCCGCGCGCTTCGTGCTGATCTCGGCCATCGGCGCCGATCCGGAGAGCCCGTCCGAATACGCCCGCACCAAGGCCGCGGGCGAGGCGGGCGTGCGCGCGGCCTTCCCCGAGGCGGTGGTCTTGCGGCCCTCGGTCGTGTTCGGGCCCGAGGACGGCTTCTTCAACCGTTTCGCGGCGATGGCCCGGCTCTCGCCCGTGGTGCCGGTCGTGGGCGCCGAGACGCGCTTCCAGCCGGTCTGGGTGCAGGACGTGGCGGATGCCGCGGCGCGCGCAGTGGTCGGCGAGGCCGAGCCGGGCGTCTACGAGCTGGGCGGGCCACGCATCTACAGCTTCCGCGAACTGGTGGCGCTGACGTTGAAGGTGATCCGGCGTCGCCGGCTGATCGCCGACGTTCCCTTCTTCATCGGCCGCTTGAAGGGCAAGGTGCTCTCGCTCCTGCCCAACCCGCCGCTGACCGAGGACCAGGTCCGCCTGCTCGAGCGCGACAACGTGGTGGCCGAGGGCGCGCGGGGCTTCGAGGCGCTGGGCATCCAGCCCAAGGCCGCCGAGGGCATCATCGAAACCTATCTCTATCCCTACCGCCCCTATGGCCAGTACTCGCGCCTGACCGAGAACGGCCAGGCCTGAGCGCCTCAGCCATAGGCCAGCGTCAGAAGGATCGCGCCCAGCGCGAGCCGGTAGAGGACGAAGGGCGTCATCGTCCAGGACCCGCGGAACATCCGCATCATCACGCTCAGCGCGCCCAGCGCCGCGGCGCAGGACAGCGCCGCGCCCAGAAGAAGCTCGGCGCCGATCGCGATCGTGCCGCTGCGCGCAAGCTCGACGGTCTCGAGCCCGACGGCGGCCAAGATCACCGGCACCGCCATCAGCAGCGAGATCCGCGCCGCCTCGTCACGGCGGAAGCCCAGCGCGCGCGCTGCCATCATCGTGACCCCGGACCGGCTGGTGCCCGGAACCAGCGCCAGAGCCTGCGCCAGCCCCATCAGCAGCGCGTCCCGCAGCCCCCAGCCCTCGCCGGTGCGGCGCCCGCTGCCCAGCCGGTCGGCAAGCCATAGCGCGACGCCGCCGACGAGCGTCGCCCAGCCGATCACCGCCAGCGCCCGCAGGCCATCGTCCCAGCCCATCAGCTTGATTGCCAGCCCCGCTGCCATCGCCGGCAGCGTGGCAAGCCCGATCAGCAGCGCCATGCGCGCCTGCGGCGTGCGCGGGCGCCCGGCCGCGACATGGCCGACGCCCCGGGCCAGCACCCCGACATCGCGCCGGAAATAGATGCACACGGCGACGAGCGTGCCCAGATGCACGGCCACGTCCATCATCAGCCCCTGGTCGGGGCGCCCGGTAAGCAGCGGCCAGAGGATCAGGTGCCCCGAGGACGAGATCGGCAAAAACTCGGTCACGCCCTGGATCAGGGCGAGCATGATGATGTCGAAGAGCGCCATGCAGCCACCCTGATTCGCGGCGACGCCGCGCACCCATGCCGGAATTTTTCCGTTGCGACAGTGGTAAATTCCCGGTCTTCAAAGGCAATGGGAAACTTAGGTCAAAATTATTGACATAAAATATGCTGTCGACGCGGGCCCGAAGGCGGTCGCGACAAATTTTCCGGTTTATAGGTCAGTAATTATGACTTTTAATCCGAAACCCCTTCATGTATCCCCTAGCACCGGACTTCGTCCAAGGACGGTGCGCACCGGGCGTGAAGTTTTCCGCCAGGCGCAACCGCCCTGAGGCAGGGTTCCGTCACGGGAGGACAGGCCGGATGGCTCAGAAGATGCTCAAGTTCATCTCGCGCGAGCGCGAGATGCCCCAGAAGCGGGCCGCGGCCGAACGCGCGCATGACTTCGACGAGATCTACCGCGAATTCGCGCGCGAGAAGGCGGCCGAGCAGGCGGCGCGGTGCAGCCAGTGCGGCGTCCCCTTCTGCCAGTCGGGCTGCCCGCTGCACAACAACATCCCCGACTGGCTCAAGGCCGTGGCCGAGGGCCGGATGGAAGAGGCCTACCGCCTTTCCTCGGACACCAACACCTTCCCCGAGATCTGCGGCCGCATCTGCCCGCAGGACCGGCTCTGCGAGGGCAACTGCGTCATCGAGCAGTCGGGCCACGGCACGGTGACGATCGGCGCGATCGAGAAGTACATCACCGAGACCGCCTGGGACGAAGGCTGGATCGAGGCCCCCGCGCCCCGGCGCGAGCGCACCGAGTCGGTCGGCATCATCGGGGCGGGCCCGGCCGGCCTCGCCTGCGCCGAGCGGCTGCGCCGGGCCGGCGTGCAGGTGACGGTCTATGACCGCTACGACCGCGCGGGCGGTCTGATGATCTACGGCATTCCCGGCTTCAAGCTGGAAAAGGAGGTCGTCCTGCGCCGCTGGGAGCAGCTCGAGAAGGGCGGCGTGCGCTTCGTGATGAACTGCGACATCGGCGCGAGCAAGAGCTTCGACGAGATCCGCCTGGTCCACGACGCCATCCTGATCGCGACCGGCGTCTACAAGACCCGCGACATCGGCGGCCCCGGCTCGGGCGCGCCCGGAATCGTGCAGGCACTCGATTTCCTCACCGCCTCGAACCGCAAGGGCTGTGGCGACGCGGTGCCCGAGTTCGACGACGGCACGCTGAATGCCGACGGCAAGCGCGTCGTGGTGATCGGCGGCGGCGATACCGCGATGGACTGCGTGCGCACCGCGATCCGGCAGGGCGCCAGGTCGGTCAAGTGCCTCTACCGCCGCGACCGCGCGAACATGCCCGGCAGCCAGCGCGAGGTTCAGAATGCCGAGGAGGAGGGGGTCGAGTTCGTCTGGCTCACCGCCCCGAAGGGCTTCACCTCGGACCAGCGCGTGACCGGCGTGAAGGCCGTGCGCATGCGCCTCGGCGCGCCCGATTCCACCGGGCGCCAGGTGCCCGAGGAGATCCCGGGCTCGGAATACACGGAAGGCTGCGAGCTCGCGATCAAGGCGCTCGGCTTCGAGCCCGAGGACCTGCCCAAGCTCTGGGACGTCGAGGGGCTCGACGTCACCCGCTGGGGTACGATCAAGGCCGATTTCCGCACGCACGAGACGGCGCTCGACGGGGTCTACGCGGCGGGCGACATCGTGCGCGGTGCCTCGCTCGTCGTCTGGGCGATCCGCGACGGGCGCGAGGCGGCCGATGCCATGCTCGCGCGCTTCGACGCGGCCGTGGCGATGGCGGCGGAGTGAGATGATGTCCGCGGGACCCGTATCGGCGACCGAGCAGGGAGCCGCGCCCGCGACGGCGACGGGACGCTGCCTCTGCGGCGCGGTCACTTTCACCGCCGAGCGGCCGGTGCGGGTCAGCGCCTGTCATTGCGCGATGTGCCGGCGCTGGTCGGGCGGCCCCTATTTCGTCTGCGAGCCCGAGAACGTCACCTTTGCCGAGGGCGCACCGGTCGGCACCTACCGTTCGTCCGACTGGGCCGAGCGCGGCTTCTGCACGCGCTGCGGCACGGCACTGTTCTACCGGCTGGTCGAGACGGGCGCGCATTACCTCAACACCTTCACCATCGAGGACCTGGGCGAGCCGGACTTCGCGCTGCAGGTCTTCACCGACGAGAAGCCCGGTTTCTACAGCTTTGCCGAGCCGACGAAATGCCTGACCGGACCTGAGATCTTTGCGATGTTCGGCGCGGGGGAGAAGGACGCGTGATGGCGCCCCGATGGAGATACCTGCGCGCTCGCCTCGCCGCCGCCTGTGCGGTCTTCATCGGCGCGACATCCGTCCACGCGGCGGAGGCGAGGTTTGACTATACCGTCGAGCGGGTGAGGGGCGTTGCCAATGTGGGCAGCACCTCGACCGAGCTGGTCGATCCCGAGCTCTGCGGCGACGTTGTCGGCTGGATCGAAACGGTGACGAGCCAGATCGAGGCCAGGGCGGACGTCAGACGCCTGCCCTGGCAAAATCCCATCCGCGTGCGGAAAGGCATCATCCTTGAGAATTTCCATGAAACACCAAAGCGGTATGGTACCAGCATCGGTAAAGTCGTGGGACGTATTCCTGCGATTATGATGGTCGAATACAGGGGATGCGTGGTGCCTTCCGGGAAGGTGCTCCTTTCGTTGAAAGCGCATGTGACCGTTGACGCCGATGACGGGCCGCAGCGCTTCGTCGTTACCTACGACGGCCCTCCGATGCCGATCGAACCTCCAGCTTACAAGATCGACCCGGCGAATTTCAGGGTCGAAACGGATCTCGGCGACCCGGTCGTCTCGCATGTCTCGCTTCCATCGTCGGTGTCGTTTTCGGCCGACCTGCATCAAGAGTTTCAGATCACGCTGCGGCTGCAGAACCAAGGAGCCACGCAATGACCAGGACCCTGAACGACTGGCTCGAGAACTACGAGGCGCGGAGCGCGGAGCTTGCCCGGACAGGCATGTACCTGCCCGAGGAGGAGCACGCCTCCTGCGGCGTCGGCCTGGTCTGCGCGGTCGACGGCAAGCCGCGCCGGCAGGTGGTCGAGCACGGCATCGCCGCGCTCAAGGCGGTCTGGCACCGTGGCGCCGTCGATGCCGACGGCAAGACCGGCGATGGCGCCGGCATCCACACCGAGATCCCGGTCGAGTTCTTCCGCGAGCAGGTCCGGCGCACCGGGCACGAGCCCTCGGACGCGCTTCTGGCCGTGGGCCAGGTGTTCCTGCCGCGCACCAATTTCGGCGCGCAGGAGACCTGCCGCACCATCGTCGAGCAGGAGGTCCTGCGCCTCGGCTACTACATCTACGGCTGGCGCCAGGTTCCGGTGAACATCAACGTCCTTGGCCAGAAGGCCAACGCGACCCGCCCGGCGATCGAGCAGATCCTGATCTCGAACTCGAAGGGCGTCGACGAGGAAACCTTCGAGCGCGAGCTCTACGTGATCCGCCGCCGGGTCGAGAAGGCCGTCGTCGCGGCACAGATCGCGGGGTTCTACATCTGCTCGCTCAGCTGCCGCTCGATCATCTACAAGGGCATGATGCTGGCCGAGCAGGTCGCCGAGTTCTATCCCGACCTCAAGGACGAGCGCTTCGTCTCGGCCTTCGCCATCTACCACCAGCGCTATTCCACCAACACCTTCCCGCAGTGGTGGCTGGCCCAGCCCTTCCGCATGCTCGCCCACAACGGCGAGATCAACACGCTCAAGGGCAACCTGAACTGGATGCGGAGCCACGAGATCCGCATGGCCTCGACCTCGTTCGGCGAGCTGGCCGAGGACATCAAGCCGATCGTGCCGAACGGCTCGTCCGACTCGGCCGCGCTCGACGCGGTGTTCGAGGTGATGGTCCGAGCCGGGCGCACCGCGCCGATGGCCAAGACGATGCTGGTGCCCGAGGCCTGGTCGAGCGACGAGACCATGCCCGAGTCCTGGCGCGCGATGTATGCCTATTCCAACGCGGTGATGGAGCCCTGGGACGGCCCCGCGGCGCTGGCCATGACCGACGGGCGCTGGGTCGTCGCCGGCCTCGACCGCAACGGGCTGCGGCCGATGCGCTACGTCATCACCGGCGACGGGCTGGTGATCGCGGGCTCCGAGGTCGGCATGGTTCCGGCCGACGAGGCCACGGTGCGCGAGAAGGGCGCGCTGGGCCCGGGGCAGATGCTGGCGGTCGACATGGGCCGCGGCCGCGTGCTGCACGACGCCGAACTGAAGGACGAGCTCGCCGCCGAGCGTCCCTATGCCGAATGGATCGAGAAGATCACCGATCTCTCGGCCGATCTCGAGACGCTGCGCGAGCCCGCGAGCCTCGAGGGCGAGGCCCTGCGCCGCAGCCAGATCGCGGCGGGCTACACGGTCGAGGAGCTCGAGGCAATCCTCCATCCCATGGCCGAGGACGCCAAGGAGGCCATCGGCTCGATGGGCGACGACACCCCGGCGGCGGTGCTGTCGGATCACTACCGTCCGCTCAGCCACTTCTTCCGGCAGAACTTCAGCCAGGTCACCAACCCGCCGATCGACAGCCTGCGCGAGCACCGCGTGATGAGCCTCAAGACGCGGTTCGGGAACCTCAAGAACGTGCTCGACCAGGATTCGAGCCAGACCGAGATCATCACGCTCGAAAGCCCGGTCGTGTCGAACGGGCAGTACGCCAAGATGATCGCGGCCTTCGGCGAGAGCTACCGCGTGATCGACTGCACCTTCCCCGCCGATGACGGGCCGCGCGCGCTGCGCGCCCATCTGAACAGGGTCCGGGCCGAGGCCGAGGAGGCGGTGCGCGCTGGCTGCGGCCATGTCGTGCTGACCGACGAGGCCTCGGGCGGCGAGCGTATCGCCATGCCGATGATCCTCGCGACCTCGGCGGCGCATAGCTGGCTCACCAAGCACGGGCTGCGCACCTTCTGCTCGCTCAATGTCCGCTCGGCCGAGTGCATCGACCCGCACTACTTCGCGGTGCTGATCGGCGTCGGCGCGACCACGGTCAACGCCTGGCTGGCGCAGGAATCGATTGCCGACCGGGTCAAGCGTGGCCTGCTGGGCGACATCACGGTCGAGCAGGCGGTCGCCAACTTCCGCCAGGCGGTCGATCAGGGCCTGCTGAAGATCATGTCGAAGATGGGGATCTCGGTGATCTCGTCCTATCGCGGCGGCTGCAACTTCGAGGCGGTGGGCCTGAGCCGTGCCGTGGTGGCCGAGTTCTTCCCCGGAATGCCCTCGCGCATCTCGGGCATCGGCATCGCCGGTATCGAGACCAAGCTGCGCGCGCTCCACGCCCGGGCCTGGGACGAGCGGACCGAGATGCTGCCGATCGGCGGCATCTACAAGGCGCGCCGCAAGGGCGAGGCCCATGCCTGGGGCGCGCAGGTCATCCACGCGATGCAGAACGCGGTCGCAGCGAACTCCTACACCGCCTGGAAGCGCTACTCCGAGGCGATGCGCTCGCAGCCGCCGATCCATCTGCGCGACCTGCTCGACTTCAAGCCGATGGGCCGGCCCGTGCCGCTCGAGGAGGTCGAGTCGATCACCTCGATCCGCAAGCGCTTCGTGACGCCCGGCATGTCGCTGGGCGCGCTCAGCCCCGAGGCGCACAAGGCCCTCAACGTCGCCATGAACCGGATCGGCGCCAAGTCGGATTCCGGCGAGGGCGGCGAAGACCCCAAGCACTTCCACCCCGAGCCGAACGGCGACAACCCCTCGGCCAAGATCAAGCAGGTGGCCTCGGGCCGCTTCGGCGTGACGGCGGAATACCTCAACCATTGCGCCGAGCTCGAGATCAAGATCGCCCAAGGCGCGAAGCCCGGCGAGGGCGGCCAGCTGCCCGGCTTCAAGGTCACCGAGATGATCGCCAAGCTCCGGCACTCGACGCCCGGGGTCACGCTGATCTCGCCGCCGCCGCATCACGACATCTACTCGATCGAGGATCTCGCGCAGCTGATCTACGACCTCAAGCAGATCAACCCCGAGGCCAAGGTCTGCGTGAAGCTGGTGTCAGCCACCGGCGTGGGCACGATCGCGGCGGGCGTGGCCAAGGCCAAGGCCGACGTGATCCTGATCTCGGGGCATAACGGCGGCACCGGCGCCTCGCCCCAGACCTCGATCAAGTATGCCGGCCTGCCCTGGGAGATGGGCCTGACCGAGGCCCACCAGGTGCTGGCGCTCAACGATCTGCGCGGGCGGGTGACTCTGCGCACCGATGGCGGCCTGCGCACCGGGCGCGACATCGTGATCGCGGCGATGATGGGGGCCGAGGAGTTCGGCATCGGCACCGCCGCGCTGATCGCGATGGGCTGCATCATGGTCCGCCAGTGCCAGTCGAACACCTGCCCGGTGGGCGTCTGCACCCAGGACCCGGCCCTGCGCGAGAGGTTCACCGGCACGGCCGACAAGGTCGTCAACCTCTTCACGCTGATGGCCGAGGAGGTGCGCGAGATCATGGCCTCGGTCGGCGTGCGCTCGTTCGACGAGCTGATCGGCCGCGCCGACCTGCTCACCCAGGTCAGCCGCGGCGCCGCGCATCTCGACGATCTCGACCTCAACCCGATGCTGGTGCGGGTCGACGAAGGCGAGTCGGTCAAGCTCGACCGCAGCCGCGGCCGCACCGAGGTGCCCGACACGCTCGACGCCCAGATCGTCAAGGACGCCGGGCCGTTCTTCAAGGACGGCGAGAAGATGCAGCTCAATTACTCGGTCCAGAACACGCTCAGGACGATCGGGACCCGGGTGTCGAGCCACATCGTGCGTCGGTTCGGGATGCGCAACCAGCTGCAGGAGGGCCACCTGACGATCCGGCTCGAAGGCTCCTGCGGCCAGTCGCTCGGCGCCTTCGCCGCGCCCGGTCTCAAGCTCGAGGTGGTGGGCGATGCCAACGACTATGTCGGCAAGGGCCTGTCGGGCGGCGTCATCACGGTGCGCCCGCCGCTCAACTCGCCGCTGGTCGCGCACAAGAACACGATCATCGGCAATACCGTCCTCTACGGCGCCACGGCGGGCAAGCTCTTCGCCGCAGGCCGCGCGGGCGAGCGATTCTGCGTGCGCAACTCGGGCGCCGACGTGGTGGTCGAGGGCTGCGGCTCCAACGGCTGCGAATACATGACCGGCGGGCGCGCGGTCATTCTCGGCCCCGTCGGCGACAACTTCGCGGCCGGCATGACCGGGGGCATGGCCTTCGTGCTGGATGAGGCCGGCGCCTTCCGCCGGCTCGTGAACCCCGAGACCGTGGTCGTCCAGCGCATCGCCACCGACTACTGGGAGGAGGTGCTGCGCGACCTGGTGGCCGAGCATGCCCGCCAGACCGGCTCGCAGTTTGCTGCCGGGATCCTGCGCGACTGGGCCGAGCATCTCGGCAACTTCTGGCAGATCTGCCCGAAGGAGATGGTCAGCCGCCTCGAGAGCCCGCTGACCGAGGAGGCCGCGGCCGAGACCGCCTGAGCCACGCGCGCGCCACGGCGTCGCGAAAATCGACACGCCCCCGTTGCCTTCCGGCGGCGGGGGCGGTCTTCTTGCGGCGGGAGGCGGCACAGGCAGCGGCGCATGGCAAGAAAGACGGCCCGGAAAGGTACGCTCCCGGCGAAGGGGAAGGCCCGCGCGACCTTGGGAGGCGGCCGGTTGCGCCGCGCGTTGCGCGCGCTCGCGCGGATCGTGGGGCGCGTGCTGCTGGTCGTCATCCTCTGGGTCGTGCTCTGGCGCGTGGCGGATCTGCCGGGCGGGCTCTACATGGCCAAGGAGTGGTGGCGCCTCGGCGGGATCGAGCGCGAATGGCGCGGTCTCGACCGGATCTCGCCCGATCTCGCCCGCGCGGTGGTTGCGGCCGAGGATGCGCGCTTCTGCCAGCACTGGGGCCTCGACCTCGCGGCCATCGAGGACGCGCTGGAGGACCGTGAGCGCGGCCGCATCCGCGGCGCCTCGACCATCACCCAGCAGACCGCGAAGAACGTCTTTCTCTGGCACGGGCCGAGCTGGACGCGGAAGGGGCTCGAGGCCGGCTTCGCCCCTCTGATCGAGGTGGTCTGGGGCAAGCGGCGCATCCTCGAGGTCTATCTGAACGTCGCCGAGTTCGGCGAGGGCGTGTTCGGCGCCCAGGCGGCGGCGCGGCATTACTTTGGCACGGATGCCTCGCAGCTGACACTGCGCCAGGCGGCGGCGCTCGCGGCGGTGCTGCCGAACCCGAAGGCGCGCGATCCGAACCGCCTGTCGGGGAAGCTGAACCGCCGTGCGCGCCAGATCGCCGGCGGCGCTGAGACGATCGCGGCGCGGGGGGATGATGGTTGTTTCATGCGGGGGTGAGGCCTGCCGATACAAGGCGGACATCTATTGAGGGGAGTTAGGCCACCATGAAAGCGTATTTCGTATTGGTTCTCGTATTCGCAATTCCCGCCTTGGAGGTTATGAGACGATATCTTCTGATCAGAAAGTTCCGCGCGCTATTTCCGGATCGGGTGTATCGACTGAACCCACCCTTTTTCGAAATTACCTTCGACCAAGTTCCGTTGAGCAAAGACGGTGAAAAATATCGAGCTTACTATAGAGATATTATTAGAATAACATTGGTTTCCATGATTTTGTGCGGGACGGTTATCTATCTGATTGGCAACTGGAGCGCGTTCTTCTAGATCTGGAGCGGGCATGCGCTGTCGAGTTCGGGTGCCCGCAAGGTGAGTGTTTTCCTCCCGTTCAAGCGTCCCGCCGCGGTGTCGCCCGTGGGACTCATTTGCCCGAATTCGCCGCCGCGGCCTTGAGACCTTTCCCGTTTTGGGGCAGGAAGTGCAGACCCACCGGACAGGACAGATCCCCGCAGATGCACCGCCTCTATCACCTGCCCCTCTCGCCCTTCTGCCGGAAGGTGCGTCTCGTCCTCGCGGAAAAGCGGGTCGAGGCCGAGCTGATCGAGGAACGTCCTTGGGACCGGCGGCTCGACTTCCTGCGCATGAACCCGGCCGGCAAGGTGCCGGTCTTCGTCACCACCGAGGGGCGCGTGCTGGCCGAGTCGGCGGCGATCTGCGACTACCTCGAAGCGATCATGACCGAGCCCGAGCTCATGCCCCGCGACGCGGTCCAGCGCGCCGAGGTGCTGCGCCTGATCGGATGGTTCGACGACAAGTTCTATCGCGAGGTGACCGAGAACCTGCTGTTCGAGCGGGTGACCAAGCGCCTCGCGCGGCTCGGCTATCCCGATGGTGCCTGTCTCAAGGCGGGCAGCCAAAACATCCGGATCCATCTCGACTACATGACCTACCTGCTCGAGGGGCATAACTGGATCGCCGGCCCGCGCATGACGCTGGCCGACATCACGGCTGCGGCGCATCTGAGCTGCCTCGACTATTGCGGCGACGTGCCGTGGGAGGACTACCCGGTGGTGCGCGACTGGTATGCCGTGATGAAGTCGCGCCCCGGCTTCCGCGGCCTCCTTGCCGACCACCTGCCCGGCATGAAGCCGCCGCCGCACTACGCCGATCTCGACTTCTGACCGGCGCCAGCGCGCGCGGGCCGGCGTGACTGCAGGGTGGACGGTTTCACCCAAGGCCGGGACGTGTAATCTCGCGTGATGGATCCCGGCGACACTCTCAAGCATGCGATCGAGACCGAGGCGCGCGCGCTCGGCTTCGCCGCCGTCGGCGTCACACGCCCGGACGCCGTGGCGCAGGCCGGCGCGCGGCTGCGCGCATGGGTGGCCGACGGCCAGCATGGTGAGATGGGCTGGATGGCCGACCGGATCGACTGGCGGGCAGATCCGGGGGCGCTGTGGCCGGCGGCGCGATCGGTCATCATGCTGGCCGACGCCTACACGCCGGCGGCCGATCCGATGGCGGTTCTGGACCGGCCCCGGCGCGCCGCGATCAGCGTCTATGCGCAGGGCGTCGACTACCACGACACCGTGAAGAAGCGACTGAAGCGCCTCGGCCGCTGGTTGATCGAGCGCGCGGGGGGCGAGATCAAGGTCTTCGTCGATACCGCGCCAGTGATGGAGAAGCCGCTGGCCGCCGCCGCCGGGGTCGGCTGGCAGGGCAAGCACACGAATCTCGTGGCGCGCGACGGCGGCTCGTGGTTCTTCCTCGGCGCGATCTTCACCACGCTCGACCTGCCGCCCGACGCGCCCGGGCGCGATCACTGCGGCGCCTGCCGGCGCTGCCTCGACATCTGCCCGACCGATGCCTTCCCGGCGCCCTACCGGCTCGATGCCCGGCGCTGCATCAGCTATCTCACGATCGAACTCAAGGGACCGATCCCGCGCGAGCTGCGGCCGCTGATGGGCAACCGGATCTATGGCTGCGACGACTGCCTGGCGGTCTGCCCTTGGAACAAGTTCGCGCTTGCCGCGAACGCCGTCTATCGCGCGCGGCCCGAGACGGGGTCGCCGCGGCTCGCGGATATCGCCTGTCTCGATGATGCGGGGTTCCGCGAGGTCTTTGCGGGCTCGCCCATCAAGCGGATCGGGCGCGGGCGCTTCCTGCGCAACGTGGCGGTCGCGATCGGCAATTCCGGCGAACCCCGCCTGATCCCTTCGGCGCGACGGCTGGCGCGCGACGCCGATCCGCTGGTCCGCGCCCACGGGGTCTGGGCGCTTGGGCGCCTGCTTCCGCCCGAGGCCATCGAGGCCGAGGCGGCGGCCGCTGAGGAGGCGGACCCGATGGTGCTCGACGAATGGACAGCGGCGGTCAGTCGCCAAGCTCCATCCGCTGCAGGCTGAGCCGCGCCGACGCCGCGATGTCGCCGCCGGGGTCGAGTTCGATCGCACGCATGTAGGCGTCGCGGGCGCGGTCCTTCGCGCTCTGCGCCTGCTCGATGCGCCCAAGTTCGAGATAGGCGATCGGCAGGTCCGGCTCGAGCTCGAGCGCCCAGATCACATCCTGGCGGGCCTCGAGCAGCCGGCCCTCCTCACGCCGCGCCGTGGCACGCAGCATCAGGCGGTCGGCGGTCGGGCCGGCCTGCGCGATGGCGGCGTCGAGGTCGCCCAGCGCGGCTCCGTACTGGCCCTTGGCGGCACGCAGCCTTGCGCGCATGGTGAGCGTCTCGCCCGTGGTCTTGAGCCGCATCGCCTGCTCGGTCACCCGCAGGCCGGCGTCGGGCTCCTGCAGGTCGAGGAAGAAGCCGGCGGCCTGAAGCAGGATCTCGGCGCGGGTCTCCTCGGGCAGGTCGCGCGCGACGAAGGCGATCTCGGTCAGTTCCTCGGCGGCGCGGCGGGTCGCCCCGAGCGCGGCGAACGCCATCGCCCGGCAATGCCGGGCCGCCGGGCCGCCGCCGAAATTCGCCCATGTCGCCGCCTCGGCCTCGGCGCGCGCGGGATCGGCGGCGACGAGCGCGATGCAATTGTCGTAATCCTCGACCGCCCGTGCCCCGCCGGCCATCGCAGCCATCGCCGCGCCGAGACATATCGCTCTCACCGCTCGCATTCGTCCGGACCTCCGCTATGTTCGGGCGCGACACTAGACCATGCCCGGAGCCTTGCCCATGCCCCGCGAGACACTGTTGAGCTTTGGCCACGGCTACAGCGCGCGCGCGCTGGCGCGACGGCTGCTGGCACGCGGCTGGCGTGTCGTCGGCACCACGCGCTCGGAGGAGAAGGCGCAGGAGATCCGCCGCACCGGCGCCGAGGCGGTGGTCTGGCCGGGCGTGGAGCTCGACGGCCTGCTGGACGAGGCCACGCATCTGCTGATCTCGGCGGGGCCGGATGCGGCGGGCGATCCGGTGCTGAACGCCGCGGGCAAGGCGATCCGGGCACGGGCGTCCGATTTCGCCTGGGCGGGCTACCTGTCGACCACAGGCGTCTATGGCGACCGCGCGGGGGGCTGGGTCGAGGAGGGGTCGGACTGCCAGCCCTCGACCCGGCGCGGGCGATGGCGGCTCGAGGCCGAGCAGGCCTGGCAGCGGCTGCAGGCGGAGGCGGCGCTGCCGCTTCACATCTTCCGCCTCGCGGGGATTTACGGGCCCGGTCGCGGGCCGTTCGCGAAGGTCAGGGCCGGCACCGCCCGCCGGATCATCAAGCCGGGGCAGGTGTTCAGCCGCATCCATGTCGAGGATATCGCGAGCGTGCTCGAGGCCTCGATCGCGCGGCCGCGGCCCGGGGCGACCTACAATGTCTGCGACGACGAGGCCGCGCCGCCCGAGGACGTCATCGCGCACGCAGCCCGGCTTCTCGGGCTGCCGCTGCCCGAGGCGGTCGATTTCGACGCGGCCGAGATGACGCCGATGGCGCGCAGCTTTTACGCTGAATCGAAGCGGGTCTCGAACCGGCTGATCCGTGAAGAGCTGGGCGTCGCGCTTGCCTATCCCACCTATCGCGAGGGGCTGGCGGCCCTTCTTGCGCAGGAGCGAGCAGGGTTTCACGCGTGAAAACCTGATTAAGGCGTTGAACTGGAGGGATAATCCAGACGGATATGAAGTCCGTGCGCACCCGGCTGCCGCGCCGTGCGGATCAGCCCTCGAAGATGACGCGCGCCTCGCCCGCCGCCATCTCGCCGCCCGCCCGGTCGAGGCGCAGATGCGCGAGGCCGCGCCCATCGTGCAGGCTGAACAGCGTGCCCGCGGGCTTGCCGCCCGCGGTGATCGGCGTCCCCGGAGCGGCCTCGCCCTCGACCCGGACGGGAACGAGGCGCTTCTTCAGCTCGGTCTTGTGCTTCATGCGGGCGGTGACCTCCTGCCCGACATAGCAGCCCTTGCGGAAATCGACGCCGTTCAGCCGGTCGAAGCCGGCCTCGAGGATGTAGGTGTCATCGGGGATCAGCTCGATCCCCGTCGCCGGCACCTGGTGGGCGACGCGCAGGGCAAGGTAGTCGCCCGCCGTGGCCGGCGCGATGCCCGCGAGATCGGGCTTGGGCGCGTAAAGCCGCCATCCCAGCGCCGGAAGCCGCGGATCGGTGACGGCGCCCGCTGGCGGCGTCCCATCGCCCCAGACCAGCGCGACCGCGAGGCCGGCATCCCCCTCGACGCGCGCGTCGCGGCGCAGGCAGTACATCTTCAGGCGCTGCGCCAGCGCATCCGCCCGGTCGGCGGCGACGTCGATCAGCACCGCCTCGCCGTCGTCGACCACGAAGAAGTCGAACAGGTACTTTCCCTGCGGCGTGAGCAGGGCCGCATAGACCGCGCGGCCGGGCGCGAGGCGGGCCACGTCGTTCGACACCACCCCCTGCAGGACCGCGCGCGCGTCATGCCCCGCCATGCGCAGCACGCGGCGGTCGCGATCCACAAATCCCTTGAGCCCCGGCATTCCCGTCTCCCCTGATGCGATGGTGAAGATATAGGGGTCGCACCGCGCCGGACCCAAGGGTATACCGCTGCCCCATAGCCCGGGAGTGGGATCGAATGACGTTACCTGATGCGATTGCACGCGCCGAGGGGCGCGCGCCGCTTGGCTTGATCGCCTTTCTTGCGCTGATGACCTCGGTGGTCGCAATGACGATCGACGCGGTCCTGCCGGCGCTGGACGCGATGTCGGCCGATCTTGGCTTCGCGCGCGACAACGACCGGCAGATGGTCATAATGCTGGTCTTCGCCGGGCTGGGCGTGGCGCAGCTGGTGTTCGGGCCGCTTGCCGATGCCATCGGCCGCAAGCGCGCGACCCTGATCGGCTGGGGCATCTACGTGCTGGGCACGCTGATGGCGCTGACCGCGCAGAGCCCGCTGATGCTGCTGGCCGGGCGGTTCCTGCAGGGCGTCGGCGCGGGCGGGCCGCGGGTGGTCGCGGTGGCGATCGTGCGCGACCTCTATGACGGGCGGCCGATGGCGCGCATCCTGTCGATGGTGATGACCGTCTTCATGCTGGTGCCGGTGCTGGCGCCGCTGCTGGGCCAGGGGATCGAGGCGCTGGCCGGGTGGCGGGCGATCTTTGGTCTCTATCTCGGGCTCGCGCTGGTCTCGGCCGGCTGGTATCTCGCGGCCGTGCCCGAGACGCTCGATCCCGCCAGCCGCCGCCCCTTCCGTGCGCGGCCGCTGGCGGCGGCCTTCGTCGAGGTGCTGCGCACGCGCCAGACCGTGATCGCGGTGCTGGCGACCATCGCCGTCTTCGGCACCTTCGTGGCCTACCTCGCCACCGCCCAGCAGGTGATGGAGGAGCTCTATGGACTGGGACCGCTGTTCCCGCTGGCGTTCTCGGGGCTCGCTGTGGTCTTCGCCGGGGGCAGCATCCTCAACGGGCGGCTGGTTCTGCGCATGGGCATGCAGCGGTTGGCGCGCATGGCGCTGTGGGCAATGACGGGGCTGGCCACGGTCGGCGCGGCCGTCGCCTGGTCGAGCGCGGGCGTCCCGCCGTTCTGGGCCTTCGCGCTGATGCTGGGCGCGATCTTCGTCTGTGTCGCGGTGCTGTTCGCCAATCTCAACGCGCTGGCGATCCAGCCGCTGGGGCATATCGCGGGCACGGCCTCATCGGTCATCCTCGCCTTCTCGACCGTGGGGGCGGCGGGCATCGGGGCGCTGATCGCGCAGTTCTACCACGGCACGGTGACGCCGATGTTCGCGGGCTTCGCCGTGCTGGGCTTGATCGGAGCCTGCCTGATGAGCTTTGGCACGCGGATGGACGAGGGGACATGAGCGCGCCGCTCTCGGTCGTGATCCCCACGCTCGACGTGGCGGCGCGGATCGGTCCCTGCCTTGCGCGGCTGGTGCCTGCGGTGGCCGACGGGCTGGTGCGCGAGGTGATCCTGGCGGATGGCGGATCGGCGGACGGGATCGCGGCAGTGGCTGACGCGACCGGCGCGCGGCTGGTGACGGCCGAACGCGGGCGCGGCACGCAGCTTGCCGCGGGTTGTGCTGCGGCGCGGGGCGACTGGCTTTTGGTCGTGCATGCCGACACGCTGCTGCCCGAGGGGTGGGAGGGCACCGTGCGCGCGCATCTGTCGGCGCATCCGCGCGCCGCGGGGTATTTCGGGCTGTCCTTCGATGCCGAGGGCGTCTTTCCCGGCTGGGTCGCGGCATGGGCGAACCTGCGCTCGGCGCTCTGCGGGCTGCCCTATGGCGACCATGGCCTGCTGGTGCCCGTGGCGCTCTATCGCGAGGCCGGAGGCTATCCGCCGGTGCCGCTGATGGAGGATGTCGAGCTCGCGCGCCGCATCGGCCGCCGGCGGCTGAGGCGGCTGGAGGGGCGGGTCGTCACCTCGGCGGCGCGCTATCGCGCCGAGGGCTGGCTGCGGCGGGGCGCGCGCAACCTCGTGACGCTGGGGCTGTGGCGCCTGGGCGTGCCGCCCGCGCGGCTGGCGCGCTTCTACCGGGGGCGGCGGTGAAGGCGTCCGTCGGCCCTGGTAGGCGCGGGGCCGAGCGGCGGCCGACGCTGGTCCTGTTCCTGAAGGAGCCCCGCCCGGGGATGGTCAAGACGCGGCTGGGCCGCGAGATCGGCATGATCGACGCCGCCTGGTGGTTCCGCCACCAGACCGGTCGGCTGATCCGCGCGGTGGCACGCGATCGGCGCTGGCGCACGGTGCTGGCGGTCGCGCCCGACCACGCGATCGCCTCGCGCGCCTGGCCCCCGGGCATCGCGCGCTGGCCGCAGGGGCCGGGGGACCTGGGTGCGCGCATGGCGCGGGCGCTCGCGCATTTCGGGCCGGGGCCGGTGGCGATCGTCGGCGGCGACGTGCCGGGTGTCGGGCCGCGCGAGATCGGCCGCGCCTTTGCGCTGGCGCGCGGCGGGCGGGCGGTGCTGGGTCCCGCGGCCGATGGCGGCTACTGGCTGGTTGCGGTTCCGCATGGCGGGCGGTTGCCCGCGGGGCTGTTCGCGGGCGTGCGCTGGTCCGGGCCGCACGCGCTGAGCGACACCGAGGCGACGCTGGGCCCGCTGGCGCCCGCGCGCCGCGCGGCGATGCTGCATGACGTGGACACGGCCGCCGATCTTCGCGCGCAGCGCGGGCGGGGAGCCTGAGCCGCGCGCAATTCGACGACGCTAGTCGACGGTGCTGCCGAGATGCATCCGCCCCGCCCCTGTCGCGGCGAAGGCACCGATCAGGTCCGAGATGCAATCGACCGGGGCCGAGCCCAGGTCGAGCATGATGCGCCATTGCGCGCCGGATTTCTCGGGCCCGTCGAGCGTGTGCACCGTGCCGGCGAGGTCGGGGGCGACATCGGCATAGCGGGTCTGGAACCACTCGAGGAACCAGTGGCGCACGGGCGCCCAGTTGGGCCGGGGCTGTCCCGCGGCGATGATGATCGCGAGCGCGTCCCAGCGGAACGGCGCGAAGGTCGTGACGAAGCCGCCGGCATCGACCAGGGTGATCGGCGCGAAATCGAGGGGTGGTGGGCTCTCGATCCGCTCGATGAGCCGGCGGTTCGCGGTAACGACCCGTAGGTCGCCCCGCCGCGGCAAGGCGAGCGGGCCGCTGCGCAGCAGCCTGCCGCTGGGGTCGTGCAGGACGGGCTCGGCCTCGACCTCGGCGCCGCCTTCGAGCCGGCGCGCCATCGCCTCGAGCAGACCGCCGACGGCGGCGTCGCGGATCGGTCCCAGAAGATCGGTCAGGCGCGCGTCGAGGCGGGTCATCGCACGGCCCCCCGCGCGCCGCGGGGACGCGTCGTCATCCGATCACGCCCAGCGCCGCCAGCGCGCTCTGCATCTCCTGCGGCAGGCCAGCGCCTTCCTGCGCGTCCTTCGGCAGGTCCGGCGGCGCGTCGCCGGCGCGCAGGTAGCGCCAGCCCTGGAAGGCCGAGCGCGGCCGGGCCTCGACCCGGACGAGTTCGGGGTCGAGGATCAGGGCGCAGCGCCGGATCCCGTCCTCGCCCGTCACCGGGTCGAGGCTGAGGATGCGCTGGCGCACCAGGACGAGACCACGGATGACCCAATAGAGCGATCCTCCTGCCAGCAGGTCGTCTTGCCTGCGGGGCCACATGCGCGTCACGTGCCGTGGGCGCGGATCGAGCCCTGCGGCCCTGCGCTCGGCGCTGCGGGCGGCCTGCCACTCGGCCAGATCCTCGATGCTGTCCGCCCCGACGCAGAGCTTGACGAGGTGGAGAGCATCTTTCCCGGTCTCGGATGGCATCCGACCTCCTCTGGCTATCGTAGCGCGCCACGGGCGCGGAATAAGCCCCGATCTTGCAACGAAATCCGCGTCAGCTCAGACCGAGGACGTCCGTCATGCCGTATTCGCCCGGCTTCTGACCCACGCCCCAGATCGCCGCGCGCACGGCCCCGCGCGCGAACAGCATCCGGTCCGAGGCGATGTGGCGCAGGGCGATGCGCTCGCCCGGCCCGGCGAACAGGATCTCGTGCTCGCCCACGACATCGCCGCCGCGCAGCGCGGCGAAGCCGATCCCGCCTGCGGGGCGCGCGCCGGTGATGCCCTCGCGCGCCGGCAGGCGCGCCTCGGCCAGCGTGGTTCCGCGCCCCTCGGCGGCGGCCTCGCCCAGCATCAGCGCGGTGCCCGATGGGGCGTCCACCTTGTGCCGGTGATGCGTCTCGACGATCTCGATGTCGAATTCCTCGCCGAGCGCGGCGGCCACGCGGCGCGCCAGCACGGTGAGCAGGTTGACGCCGAGCGAGAAGTTCCCGGCGCGGATCACGGTCGCGTGGCGCGCCGCCGCCTCGAGCTTGTCGAGGTCGTGACCCTCGAGCCCGGTGGTGCCGATGACATGCACGAGGCGCGCCTGCGCCGCCAGCGCGGCATGCGCCACGGTCGCGGCGGGCGAGGTGAAGTCGAGAACGGCGCGCGAGCGCGCGAAGACCGGCAGCGGGTCGTCCTCGACCTTGACGCCGATCGCGGGCCCGCCCATCGCCTCGCCCAGGTCGCGGCCGATCCAGGGATGCCCGGCGCGTTCGGTCGCGCCGACCAGGCGGCAGGCGGGATTCTCGCGCACGGCCTGCACGAGCATCTGGCCCATGCGCCCGGCGGTTCCGGTCACGGTGATGTCGACGGGGGTGGTCTCGGTCATCTGGGCCTCGGGGTTGGCGCGTTCCCTCCCATCTAGCAAGCGTCCCCGGGCGAGGAAAGGGCGGCGAGGTTGATCGCCGTCAATGCCGGTGCCCTCGGGTGGTGGTCTGATCGGGTCATCGAACAACGAATGGGAGACCCCCGATCATGATCGAGAAATCCCCTGCTCATGGCTGGTGGCCCGAGATCACCGAGCCGCTGCGGCACCTCGGCTCGCGCATCGCAGACTGGTTCGCGCCGCGTTCCGAGGCCAGTGCCGACAACGCCGCCTATCGCGTCACCGTCGAGCTGCCCGGCGTCGCGGAAAGCGACATGGAGGTCGGCGTGCGCGACGGCGTGCTCACGGTCAAGGGCGAGAAGCGCGCCGAGCGGCGCGAGGAAGGCGAGGGCTACTTCTTCTCGGAGCGCGAGTACGGCCGCTTCCAGCGCAGCTTCCGCCTGCCGGCCGATGCCGACCCCGCCAAGATCGAGGCCGAGGCGTCGAAAGGCGTGCTGACGATCACGATCGGCCGCAAGGGCAAGGGCGAGGGCGAGGACGCCGGCAAGTCGATCCCGATCCGCGCCCTGTGATGCAGAAGGGCGGCACTCGTTCAGCGTGCCGCCCTCATCCGGTCCCCGGTACGTCGGACGTCCCGCGCGGAACGCGGCCGCGTAACCGGTCTCAGCCGGTGCCGGTCATTCCGTCCCAGAAGCTCTTGACCTTCGAGAAGAAGTCCTTCGAGGAGGGGCTGTTGTCGACGCCCGCCTGCTCGAACTCGCGCAACAGCTCCTGCTGGCGCCTGGAGAGGTTGACCGGCGTCTCGACCTGGACCTCGATCATCAGGTCGCCGACCTGGCCCGCGCGCTGCAGCGCCGGCATGCCCTTGCCGCGCAGGCGAAGCTGCTTGCCGGTCTGCACGCCCGACGGAACCTTGACCCGCGAGCGGCCGCCGTCGATCAGCGGGACCTCGATGTCGCCGCCCAGCGCGGCGGTCGTCATCGGCACCGGCACGCGGCAGTAGAGGTTGAGCCCGTCGCGCTCGAAGATCGGGTGCGGTTCGACCTCGATGAAGATGTAGAGATCGCCCGGCGGCCCGCCCTTGACGCCGGCCTCGCCCTCGCCGGCGAGGCGGATGCGGGTGCCGGTCTCGATCCCCTGGGGGATGTTGACGTTGAGCGCGCGGTCCTTGCGCACGGCGCCCTGGCCGCCGCAGGCCTTGCAGGGGTTCTTCACGATCTGGCCCTGGCCGTGGCAGGTCGGGCAGGTCCGCTCGATGGTGAAGAAGCCCTGGCTCGCGCGCACCTTGCCGTGGCCGGCGCAGGTCGGGCAGGTCTGCGGCTGGCTGCCGCCCTCGGCGCCGGTGCCGCCGCATTCATCGCACTTGGTCGAGCCGGGGACCGAGATCGTCGCCTGCTTGCCGCGGAAGGCGTCCTCGAGCGTGACGCGCAGGTTGTAGCGCAGATCGGACCCGCGCCGCACGCCGCCCGGGCCGCGGCCGCCGCGCCGTCCGCCCATGAAATCGCCGAACAGGTCCTCGAACACGTCCGAGAAGGCCGAGCCGAAATCCGCGCCGCGCGCGCCCGCCGCGCCGGCGCCCATGCCCGCCTCGAAGGCCCCGTGGCCGAACTGGTCGTAAGCCGCCTTCTTGTCGGGGTCCTTGAGGCAGTCATAGGCCTCGTTCACTTCCTTGAACTGGGCCTCGGCATTCGGGTTGTCCTTGTTGCGGTCGGGGTGAAGCTCCTTCGCCTTGGCGCGGTAGGCCTTCTTCAGCTCGTCGGCCGAGGCACCGCGGGCGACCCCGAGCACATCGTAGTAGTCACGCTTGGCCATCGAGTTTCCCTTGGGGTTTGCCCGCGCCCGCGCCGGGCGCCGCGTCGCGCATGGTGGCGCGGGTAAGGATCGCGTTCAGCTTCGTTCGGTTGGCACCCACATAGCCATTCCCCCGCGGGAGCGCCAGTGCCGCGGTTTCCGCGCCGCGGGACGATGCGACAGGGACACGGCGCGGCGCGGCCTGCGTGCCGGGGCGAGGAAGGGCTGCGATGCCGAGGGAGCCGGTCCGCCCGCCGCGGGCGACCTGGCGCATGGTCCGGGCGGTGCGCCGCCGCGGACCTGCGCGGGTGCCGAACGCCGCGCCGGAGTGGTCGAGCCACGCCGGCGCGGGAAGGGCATGGGTGCCGTATGACGGGTCGGCCGGGCCGGTCATGCCGGATCGATGCGCGATCAGGACGGCTTCTTGCCGTCGTCGTCGACCTCTTCGAACTCGGCGTCCACCACGTCGTCCTTGTCGGCGGCCGGTGCGGCGTCATCGCCGCCGGCCGCGGAGGCGGCCTCGGCCTCGGACTTGTAGATCGCCTCGCCCAGCTTCATCGACGCCTCGGCAAGGGCCTGGGTCTTGGCCTTGATCTCCTCGGCGTCCTCGCTCTCGAGCACGCCGCGAAGCGCGGTGATCGCATCGGTGATGCCGGTGCGCGTCGCTTCGTCGACCTTCTCGCCATGCTCGGCGAGCGACTTCTCGGTCGCATGGATCAGGCTTTCGCCCTGGTTCCGGGCCTCGACGAGAGCGCGGCGCTTCTTGTCGGCCTCGGCGTTCTCCTCGGCTTCCTTGACCATGCGGTCGATGTCGGCATCCGACAGGCCGCCCGAGGCCTGGATGGTAATCCGCTGCTCCTTGTTCGTGCCCTTGTCGCGGGCCGAGACGTTGACGATGCCGTTGGCGTCGATGTCGAAGGTGACCTCGATCTGCGGCACGCCGCGGGGCGCGGGCGGGATGTCCTCGAGATTGAACTGGCCGAGCATCTTGTTGTCGGCCGCCATCTCGCGCTCGCCCTGGAAGACCCGGATGGTCACGGCCGACTGGTTGTCGTCGGCGGTCGAGAACACCTGGCTCTTCTTGGTCGGGATCGTGGTGTTGCGGTCGATCAGGCGGGTGAACACGCCGCCCAGCGTCTCGATGCCGAGGCTGAGGGGGGTCACGTCGAGCAGCACCACGTCCTTGACGTCGCCCTGCAGCACGCCCGCCTGGATCGCGGCGCCCATGGCCACGACCTCGTCGGGGTTCACGCCCTTGTGCGGCTCCTTGCCGAAGAACTTCTTCACCGTCTCGATGACCTTCGGCATGCGGGTCATGCCGCCCACCAGCACGATCTCGTCGATGTCGCCCGCGGTGACGCCGGCGTCCTTGAGCGCCTTCTTGCACGGGTCGAGCGTCCGCTGGACGAGGTCGTCGACCAGGCTCTCGAGCTTCGAGCGCGACATCTTCAGCGTGAGGTGCTTCGGACCCGAGGCATCGGCGGTGATGTAGGGCAGGTTGATCTCGGTCTGCGAGGCCGAGGAGAGCTCGATCTTGGCCTTCTCGGCCGCCTCCTTCAGGCGCTGCAGCGCGAGCTTGTCCTTGCGCAGGTCGAGGCCGTTGTCCTTCTTGAACTCGTCCGCGAGGTAGTCGACCAGGCGAAGGTCGAAGTCCTCGCCGCCGAGGAAGGTGTCGCCGTTGGTCGACTTCACCTCGAACAGGCCTTCCTCGATCTCGAGCACCGAGATGTCGAAGGTGCCGCCGCCGAGGTCATAGACCGCGATGGTCTTGCCGCCCTCGCGGTCGAGCCCGTAGGCCAGCGCCGCGGCGGTCGGCTCGTTGATGATGCGCAGCACCTCGAGGCCCGCGATCTTGCCGGCGTCCTTGGTCGCCTGGCGCTGGGCGTCGTTGAAATAGGCGGGGACGGTGATGACCGCCTGGGTCACCTTCTCGCCGAGATAGCCCTCGGCCGTCTCCTTCATCTTCTGCAGCACATAGGCCGAGACCTGGCTGGGCGAGTACTTCTCGCCGCGCGCCTCGACCCAGGCGTCACCGTTCTTGCCCTCGACGATCTTGAAGGGGACCATGCCCTTGTCCTTCTCGACCGTGGGGTCGGAGTAGCGCCGTCCGATCAGGCGCTTGACGGCGAAGAGCGTGTTCTCGGGGTTGGTCACGGCCTGGCGCTTGGCGGGCTGGCCGACGAGGCGCTCGCCATCCTCGGTGAACGCGACCATCGAGGGGGTCGTGCGCGCGCCCTCGGCGTTCTCGATCACCTTCGGCGTCTTGCCATCCATGATGGCGACGCAGGAGTTGGTGGTGCCAAGGTCGATTCCGATTACTTTGGACATGGATCTGTCACTCCCTTCCGGCGATGTCTGTCCGGGTCCGCTCGCGGCCCCCGGAGCTCATCCCAGTCTGCTTGCTGTCTCACATGAATCTGGCGGCTATATAAGGCTGTGGCATGGAGGCCGCAAGGCGGGCTCAAGGCAGGTTTTAGGCCCAAAACGGGCCGATTCAGTGCGGCATTGATGCATCGGGGCGTGGCGCGCGACCGCGCGGGGCGCCCGCGCTATACTGCGGCCGGGTTCGGGCGCCGCGAGGGGAAGGCCATCATGCCGCGCAATCCGAGGACCGTCGATCACGGCCGCCACCTGCTTATCGCACTCCGCTCGCAGCCGCGCGAGCAGGCGCCGGCCGTCATATTCGTCCGGCGGGCAGGGCTGAGCCGTGCGCGGCCGGGCGGTGTGGGATGAGTCTCTGGGCGGGCAGCCACCGTCCGGGCTTCCTCGACCGCGCGGCGCAGGAGGCGATGGTCGCGGAGCTGCGCGCCGTGATCCGGGTCGCGCCCCTGGTGCGCCCGGTCACCGGCTGGGGGCGGCCTATGAGCGTGCGCATGACCTCGGCCGGGCGGCTGGGCTGGGTGATCGAGCGCGGGCGCTATCGCTACAGCGCGGTGCACCCGGAGACCGGCAAGCCCTGGCCGCCGATCCCGGACAGCGTGCTCGCGGTCTGGCGGCAGGTCTCGGGCTGGCCCGAGCCGCCCGACTGCTGCCTGATCAACTGGTATGGCGAGGGCGCGCGCATGGGACTGCACCGCGACGCCGACGAGGGCGAGGCCGGCTTCGCGGCGCCGGTCGTCTCGGTCAGCCTCGGCGATCCCGCGCGCTTCCGCATGGGCGGCCCGGCGCGCGGCGGGCCGACCGAGAGCGTGATCCTGCACTCGGGCGACGTGGTGGTGATGGGCGGGCCCGCCCGGCTTGCCTATCACGGCATCGACCGAGTGATGTTCGGCGAGGGCGACCTGCTGCCGGGCGGGGGGCGGCTGAACCTGACCCTGCGCGTCGTCCGCCCAGATTGAACGCACGCCGCGGTGGCCCGTCCCGAGATTGTTTCGCGCCATCGCAGGCCGCGCTACCATCGACGCCAAACAATGACATGGGGAGAGGATCCGATGGGCGCTCTCGCAGTCTTTCTCGCCGCCGCGGCCGGGTTTGCCACCGGGGCGATCTGGTACGGGATCCTTGGGCGCCGCTGGGCCGCGGCGCTGGGCAAGACCGAGGCGCAGTACAAGTCCGAGCGCAGCACGATGCCGTTCGTGATCGCGGCGCTGGGCACCCTCGCTACCGCGGGCATGCTGCGCCATGTCTTCGTCGCCTCGGGCATCTCGTCCGGCGGGGCCGGATTCGTCGCGGGGTTTGGCGTCGGTGCCTTCGTGGTCCTGCCCTGGATCCTGATGAACTACGCGTTCTCGGGCAGGCCGCGCGATCTGTGGTGGATCGATGGCGGCCACGCCGTCCTTGCCTGCGCGCTGATCGGACTCGTGCTCGGCCTGATGGGATAACGCGCCGCAGCGACATGCCCCGGCCTGCCGCGCCCGCGCGGCGCGGCGGCCGCGCGCGTCACGCCTTGGCGTCTCCGGTGCCGGTCTCGACCGTCTCGCCAGTGTCGGCCTCGGGCGCTGCCTCGGCCTGCGGCATGGCGCGGGCGACACCGACCAGCGCCGGGCGCAGCAGCCGGTCGGCGATGGTGAAGCCCGCCTGCATCACCTCGATGATCGTGCCGGGGGCCGCGCCCGGGACCGGTGCCTCGAACATCGCCTGGTGCAGGTTGGGGTCGAACTTGCCGCCCCGCTCGGGGGTCGTCTCGCGGATCTTGTGCTTCTCGAAGGCCGAAAGCAGCTCGCGCCGCGTCAGCTCGATGCCCTCGAACAGCCCGGCGTGCTCGGTCTTGACCTTGTCGTCGGCGGCGGCAAGCGCGCGCGTGAGGTTGTCGTAGACGCTGAGCATGTCGCGCGCGAGGCGGGTGCCGCCATAGGTCTCGGCGTCCTTGCGGTCGCGCTCGGCCCGGCGGCGGGTGTTCTCGGCCTCGGCCAGCGCGCGCAGCAGGCGGTCCTTGAGCTCGTCGCGCTCGGCCTCGAGCTCGGCGACCCGGGCCTCGGCCCCGGTCACTGCGGTGTCGGTGTCCTCGGATGCCGCCGCGGGCGCTGCCGCCTCGGGCGCGTCTTCCATGTCGGGCTGGGGCTGTTTCCTGGCCATGTTCATGCCTCTCATCTTTTCTGCGTGCTCTCGCCCGCGACCACGCGGCCGACGAGGCGCGCGGTGTAATCCACGATGGGAACGATGCGGCCATAGTTCAACCGCGTCGGACCGATCACGCCGATGGCGCCCACCACCCGGCGGTTCGTGTCGGTGTAGGGCGAGATAACCAATGTCGAGCCCGAGAGCGAGAAGAGTTTGTTCTCCGAGCCGATGAAGACGCGCACGCCCTCGGCGCCCTCGGTCAGGTCGAGAAGCTGGCTGAGGTCGCGCTTGCGCTCGAGGTCATCAAAGAGCCGCCGCATGCGCTCGAGGTCCTCGGCGCCCTGGCCCTCGGCCAGGAGGTTCGCGCGGCCGCGCACGATCAGCCGCTCGGGGCTCTCGGTGTCGTCGCCGGACCAGAGCGCCACCCCGCGCTCGACCAGGCTCGCCGCGAGCCCGTCGAGCTCGGCCCGGTGCGCGGCCATCTCGCGCATCATCAGCTCCTGCGCCTCGGTCAAGGTGTGGCCGCGCAGCTTGGCGTTGAGGAAATTCGCGGCCTCGCGCATGGCCGAGGGGGTGAGTCCCGGCGGTGGGTTGAACAGGCGGTTCTCGACCGTGCCGTCGCCCATCACCAGCACGGCGAGCGCGCGGTCGGGGGCGAGGGCGATGAATTCGAGATGCTCGACCGGCGCGCCCTGCTTCGGCGCGAACACGAGGCTCGCGCAGTGCGACAGGCCCGAGAGCAGCTCGCTCGCGCTGTCGAGCACGGCCGAGAGGTCCTGCTCGGACTGCGCCACCAGCCGGTCGATCTGCTGGCGCTCCTCGGTCGGGATCTCGCTGATCTCGAGCACGCCGTCGACGAACAGGCGCAGCCCCATCTGCGTGGGCACGCGGCCGGCCGAGATGTGCGGGCTGTCGAGCAGGCCCAGCAGCTCGAGATCCTGCATCACGTTGCGGATGGTCGCCGGCGACAGACCCATGTCGAAGCCGCGCGACAGCGTGCGCGAGCCGACCGGTTCCCCCGTGTCGAGATAGGTCTCGACGAGGCGGCGGAAGATCGCGCGGCTGCGCTCGTTCAGGTCTGCGAGGCTCGGGTTCGGTACGCTCATTTCGCTCCGCGGCTGCATGACTGACCATGAGGTAAGTCGGGGCGCGCCGAGCGTCAATCGCTGTTGGGGCCGCCGCGGGCAAGCGCTCCTCCCGGGCCACCGGGCCGGCAGGCGGCTTCATGGCTGGACGCGCCCTGCGGGGCGGGCTAAGACGCCCACCGTCGCGATCCCGCAGAGTGGAGCCTGTCATGCGCCCGTCCGGCCGAGCCGCCAACGCCCTGCGCCAAGTCTCGATCGAGACCGGCGTGAACCGTCATGCCGAGGGGTCGGTGCTGATCCGCATGGGCGAGACGCATGTGCTGTGCACCGCCTCGGTCGAGGACAAGGCGCCGCCCTTCCTGCGCAATTCGGGGCTGGGCTGGGTCACGGCCGAGTACGGCATGCTGCCGCGCGCCACCAACACCCGCAACCGGCGCGAGGCCAAGAACGGCCAGACCGGCCGCACGCAGGAGATCCAGCGCCTGATCGGCCGCGCCCTGCGCGCCGGCACCGACCGGGTGATCATGGGCGAGCGGCAGATCGTCGTCGACTGCGACGTGATCCAGGCCGACGGGGGCACGCGCACCGCCTCGATCACCGGCGGATGGGTGGCGCTGCGCCTCGCGGCCGAGACGCTGGTCGCGCGCGGGGTTATCGCGATGAACCCGATCACCACGCATATCGCCGCGGTCTCGGCCGGGGTGCATGGCGGGCAGGTGGTGCTGGACCTCGACTATGCCGAGGATTCGGAGGCCGGCACGGATGCGAACTTCGTGCTGACCGGCGAGGGCGCGATGGTCGAGGTGCAGGCCTCGGCCGAGGGCGCGACCTTCTCCGAGCAGGAGTTCCACGACATGCTGGCGCTGGCCAAGCAGGGCGTGGCCGAGCTGGTCGCGGCACAGAAGGCGGCACTGGGATGACGCGGGCCTTCGGCGGCAGGCGGCTGGTCGTCGCCTCGCACAACAAGGGCAAGGTGCGCGAGATCGGCGACCTGCTCGGGCCCTTCGGGGTCGAGACCGTCTCGGTCGCCGAGCTTGGCCTGCCCGAACCCGACGAGACCGGCACGACCTTCGAGGAGAACGCCCGGATCAAGAGCCACGCCGCCGCCCAGGCGAGCGGGCTGCCGGCGCTGTCGGACGATTCCGGGATCGAGATCGACGGCCTCGACGGCGCGCCCGGCGTCTACACGGCAAACTGGGCCGAGACGCCTTCGGGCCGCGATTACGGCGCGGCGATGAAGAAGGCGCATGATGCGCTGCTGGCGAAGGGCGCGGCCCGGCCGTGGCGGGCACGTTTCGTCTGCGTGCTGTCGCTGGCCTGGCCCGACGGCCATGACGAGACCTTCCGCGGCCGGGCCGAGGGGCAGGTGATCTGGCCGCCGCGCGGCGCGAGGGGCTTCGGTTATGACCCGATGTTCCTGCCCGAGCGTGGCGAGCTTACCTTCGGTGAGATGGAGCCCGCGGCCAAGCACGCCATCTCGCACCGTGCCGACGCCTTCCGCCAGCTTGTCGCCGCCTGTTTCGGAGCGCAGCCATGACCCGCCGCCTGATCTCGACCGGATCGCCCTTCGAGGAGGAATACGCCTATTCGCGCGCGATGGTCGCGGGCGACTGGTGCTTCGTCGCGGGGACGACGGGCTACGACTACACCAGGATGGAGATGCCCGCGAGCGCGGCCGACCAGGCCCGCAACGCCTTCGCGACGATCGCCGCGACCCTGGCCGAGGCGGGCTTTGCGATGACCGACGTGGTGCGCGTGCAGTACAGCGTGACCGATGCCGAGCTGCGCCACGAGATCGCGCCTGCCCTGCGCGAGGCGCTGGGCGATGTGCGGCCCGCTGCCACCATGGTCGTGACCGGCCTGATCGCGCCCGAGATGAAGGTCGAGATCGAGGTCACGGCCTTCCGGGGCTGAGCGGATGTCGGGGCCCGACCGCTCGGCCTTCGCGCGCCGCCACGCGGTGGCGCTTTGCATCGTCTTCCTCGCGCTGCTCGCGCTTGCGGGCTTGCGCGGCAATGCCTTCGCGGGGCTCGCGGGGGTTGCGGGGCTGGCATGGGTGATCTGGGCGCATCTCGAGCGGAACTGAGCGCGGCGGACTGGCGGGCAGGCGGCTTCGGCGTCTATGTCCACTGGCCGTTCTGCCTGGCCAAGTGCCCCTATTGCGACTTCAACAGCCATGTCGCGCGGGTCATCGACCAGGACGCTTGGGCCGATGCACTGGTGGCCGAGATGCGCCACATGCGGGCGCTGACCGGCGCGCGGCGGGCCGGAACCATGTTCTTCGGCGGCGGCACGCCCAGCCTGATGGCGCCACGGACGGTGGCGCGCCTGATCGAGGAGGCCGACCGGCTCTGGGGCCTCGCCGAGGGTGCCGAGATCACGCTCGAGGCCAACCCCACCTCGGTCGAGGCGGCCAAGTTCCAAGGCTATGCCGCGGCGGGCGTGAACCGCGTCTCGATGGGCGTGCAGGCACTCGACGACGCGGACCTCAAGGCGCTGGGCCGGATGCACAGCGTGGCCGAGGCGCGCGCCGCCTTCGACATCGCGCGCGCCGCCTTCCGCCGCGTGAGCTTCGATCTCATCTATGCCCGCATGGGCCAGACCCCGGAAGCATGGGAGGCCGAGCTGCGCGCGGCGATCGGCATGGCGATCGATCACCTGTCGCTCTACCAGCTAACCATCGAGGAAGGGACGCGATTCTTCGACCTCCACCGGCGCGGGCGGCTCAGCGTGCCCGAGGACGCCGTGGCGGCCGAAATGTACGCGATCACCCAGAGCCTGGCGGCCGAGGCGGGGATGCCGGCCTATGAGGTCTCGAACCACGCGGCCCCGGGTACCGAGAGCCGGCACAACCTGGTCTACTGGCGTTCGGGCGACTATGCCGGCATCGGCCCCGGGGCGCATGGCCGGGTCACGCGCGCCGACGGTCTGCGCCTCGCCACCGCGACCGAGCGCGCGCCCGGCGCCTGGATGGCGGCCGTGGCCTGCAGCGGGCACGCGCTGGTCGAGCAGACGCCACTGAGCGCGGCCGAGCATGGAGACGAAATGGTGCTGATGGGCCTGCGCCTTGCCGAGGGCATCTCGCTGGCGCGTTATGCCGCTGTCGCGGGCCGCCCGCTCGATGCCGCGCGGATCTCGGCAATGGAGGCCGAGGGTCTGGTCGAGCGGCGCGGCGAGCGCCTTGTCGCGACGCCGGCGGGCCGGCTGGTGCTCGACCGGCTTCTGGGCGAGCTTCTGGCCTGAGCGCGGCCGCCGCCCTATCTAGGGACGAGCGGCGCTGGGAGGGCGCGATGCGGATGATCTGGACAATCGCAGGGTGTCTTGCGCTGGTGGCGGGTGTCATCGGCGCCTTCCTGCCGATCCTGCCGACCGTGCCGTTCATGCTGCTGGCGGCGTTCTGCTTCGCGCGGGGCTCGGCGCGGTTCCACGACTGGCTGGTCAACCGCTCGCGCTTCGGGCCCGCCATCCGCGACTGGCAGAAACGCGGCGCGATCGGCCGCCGCGCCAAGCGCGCGGCGATGGTGGCGCTCCTGTTCAGCGTCCTGCTGTCGCTGGCGCTGGGGTTCCCGCACGCGGTGATCGCGGTGCAGGGCGTCGTGATGGCAGGGGTCGCGGTCTTCATCATGACCCGCCCGGACGGCGAGCCGTCGCAACCCGGCATCCGCGACGGCGAGCGCTGAGCGCCGGCTGCCGCCCGCTAGGCCTTGCGGCGCAGCGTCTGGGCCGAGACGCCTCCCCCCTTGGGGTCATCGAGGATTTCGTACCCCCCGAGTTTCTTGATGAGTTCCTTGAAGGTCTTGACCCCGAGCCTCCCCTTGTAGTTGCCATCGAATGCACGCGATAGCGCTTGCCCGATGACTTGTGGCCTGCCTTCCCCGGCCTTGTTCAGGTGTCCCTCGATGATCCGACGCGCCTTGTCGGTGTCGTTCTCCTTGGCTGCGGCCTTCGTCGTGGCTGAAGGAGCGCCATTCTCGGGGAAGGCGACGAAGGCGGAGACCGCCTCGCGAAAGGCCGCGGGGGTGTTGGCCTTGCCGTAGCCGATCACCTCGACGCCGGATTCGGCGATGCCGCGGGCGATGGTCGCGAAATCGCTGTCGGACGAGACCAGCGCGATCACCTCGACCGTGCCGCGCTCGGCCAGGCGGATGCCGATCTGGGCGAGCATCAGGTCAGCGGTGTCCTTGGTCGCGCGCGCGCCCGAGAACGCGACCTCGGCCGAGAAGCCGAGATCGGTCAGGACCTTCTCGCGCCCCTTGATCGAGGTGAGTCGCCCGACGGCCCGGCGGATCACGACGCGGCCGCGGCCGCGTGCATCCTCGACGGCGAAGCGGATATGCGCGGGCTCGACATTGTCGGCGTCGATCAGGATCGCGATTCGGGGGGTATCGGTCATGGGTCCTCCGTCAGCATGGCGCGCAGCTCGTAGATTGCCTCGAGCGCCTCGCGCGGCGTCAGTTCGTCGGGGTGGATCCCGGCCAGGCGCGCCTCGAGCGCCGAGGCCTTTGGCGCGGGTCGCGGCGCAGGCTGCGGCCGGGCCTGGAAGAGCGGCAGCGCCTCGACGAGGTCGGCCGGCGAGCCCTCGCGCTCCTGCGTCTCGAGCTTCTCGAGGATCTCGCGCGCCCGGGTGGTAACGGCCTCGGGCAGGCCGGCGAGGCGCGCCACCTGCACGCCGTAGGAGCGGTCGGCGGCGCCGGGCCGGACCTCGTGCAGGAACACCACGTCGCCTTCCCACTCGCGCACCGCGACGGTGGCGGTCGAGAGCCGGTCGAGCCGCTCGGCGAGCCCGGTCAGCTCGTGGTAATGGGTGGCGAAGAGGCCGCGGCAGCGGTTCGCCTCGTGCAGGTGTTCGAGCACCGCCCAGGCGATCGAGAGCCCGTCCCAAGTCGCGGTGCCGCGCCCGATCTCGTCGAGTATGACCAGCGCGCCGGGGCCCGCCTGGTTGAGAATCGCCGCGGTCTCGACCATCTCGACCATGAAGGTCGAGCGCCCGCGCGCGAGGTCGTCGGCCGCGCCCACGCGGCTGAACAGCTGGTCGACGACGCCGATCTCGGCCTCGTCAGCGGGGACGAAAAGCCCCGCCTGCGCCAGCACCGCGATCAGGGCGTTCTGGCGCAGGAAGGTCGACTTGCCCGCCATGTTGGGCCCCGTCAGCAGCCAGATCGGTGCGGGCCCGCCGGCTCCGGCGGAGAGGTCGCAGTCATTGGCGACGAAGGGCCCCGCGCCCTGCCGGCGCAGCGCCTGCTCGACCACCGGATGGCGCCCGCCGCGGATGCGGAAGGCGCGCGAATCGTCGACATGCGGGCGCGTCCAGCGCTCCTCGACCGCGAGCCGGGCGGCCGAGGCCGCGACGTCGAGCTCGGCCAGCGCGCGCGGCCTCGCCCACCGGGCCCTGGGCCGCCAGCACGGCGTCGCGCAACTCGCCGAAGATGCGCTTTTCGATCTCGAGCGCGCGGTTGCCGGCGTTGAGGATCCGGTTCTCGAGGTCCGAGAGCTCGACCGTGGTGAAGCGCACGGCATTGGCCAGGGTCTGGCGGTGGATGAAGCGGTCCTTGCGCTCGAACATCGCCTCGGCGTGGCGCGCGGTGGTCTCGATGTAATAGCCCAGCACGTTGTTGTGCCGGATCTTGAGGCTGTCGATCCCCGTCTCGGCGGCGTAGTCGGCCTGCATGCCCGCGATGACGCCGCGGCCCTCGTCGCGCAGGCGGCGCGCGGCGTCGAGATCGGCGTCGTGGCAGCGCGCCACGAACCCGCCGTCGCGGGTCATGAGCGGCGGCTCGGCCACCAGCGCGGCGTCGAGCAGCGCGATCAGCTCGTCATGACCGTCGAGGCGTTCCGCCGCCGCCGCGACCAGGGCCGGCGGATCCGCGTCGGCGAGCGCCGCGCCGATCGCCGCGCCCTGCGCGAGACCCGCCCGGATCGCCGCCAGGTCGCGCGGCCCGCCGCGGTCGAGAGCGAGGCGGGCGAGCGCGCGCTCGATCTCGGGCACGCGGCCCAGGGCGTCGCCCAGCGCATCGGCACGGGCACGGTTCTCCGCGAGCCACTCGACCGCGTCGTGGCGTGCGCGAATCGCGGCGACATCGGTCAGGGGCGCGGCGATGCGCGCAGCCAGCAGCCGCGCCCCGCCGCCCGTGCGGGTGCGGTCGATCGCCGAGAGCAGCGTGGCCTCGCGGCCGCCCGCGAGCGCCTGGGTGAGCTCGAGATTGCGCCGCGTCGCGGCATCGATGCGCATCACCCCGCCCGAGGATTCGCGCACCGGCGGGCGCAGCAGCGGCAGTCGGCCCTTCTGGGTGAGATCGAGATAATCGACCAGCGCGCCCAGGGCCGACAGGTCGGCGCGCCCGAAGCTGCCGAATCCGTCCAGCCCGGCCACGCCGAAGAGGCGACAGAGCCGGGCCTCGCCGGCGGTCGAATCGAAGCTCGCGGGGCCGAGCGGCGTGACCACCGCGCCGCTTTCCTCGACCTGGGGCACGAGCCCGGTGTCCTCGGTCGCGCGCTCGGCGATCAGCACCTCGCGCGGCGCGACGCGCGCGAGCATCGGGCCCAGCGCCGCGCGCGCGCACCCCGCGACCCGCAACTCGCCGGTCGAGACATCGGCCCAGGCGAGCGCGCCCTCGCCCCTGATCTCGGTCCAGGCCGCGAGGAAATTGTTGCGCCGCGCGTCCAGCAGCGTGTCCTCGGTGATCGTGCCGGGGGTGACGAGGCGGATGACATCGCGCCGCACCACGGCCTTGGAGCCGCGCTTCTTGGCCTCGGCGGGATCTTCCATCTGCTCGGCGATGGCGACGCGAAAACCCTTGCGGATCAGGGTCAGAAGATAGCTCTCCGCTGCGTGGACCGGCACGCCGCACATCTGGATGTCCTGCCCCAGATGCTTGCCGCGCTTGGTCAGCGCGATGTCGAGCGCGGCCGCCGCCGCCACCGCGTCGTCGAAGAACAGCTCGTAGAAATCGCCCATGCGGTAGAACAGCAGGGCGTCGCTGTGCGCGGCCTTGATCTCGAGATACTGCGCCATCATCGGCGTGACGGCGCCGGTGCTCTCGCCCGATTCGTCGATGACCTTGCCCTCGCTCATGCGTCCTCGCCCGCCGGTGCGTCGCACCACCGCCCGAGGTCGATAGCATGCCCGATGCACCGACCGGAAGCGCGCCAGCCCGTACGAGCCAAATTCCACTTAATGGAAAACGGCCCGTTTTTCCGCGGGTGGTCTCTGGCATCCCAAAAACGGGATTGCACGTCGTTGGTTCATGGTATACCAGATAGCCGAAGCGCGGGAAGCGCGGCGGGCAAAACGGCCAAGAAGACCGTGGCCCGGTTGGGAGGAACGATGGGCAACCAACTCGAACTGAAGCCGGTAAATGGCTCCTTTTCGCTGAAGGAGCACATCTACGACGTCCTGAAGACGTCGATCATGAACCTCGACATCTATGACGAGGGCACCAACCTGCGGATGGACGAGCGCACCCTCGCCGAGCAGCTGGGCATCAGCCGCACGCCGATTCGCGAGGCGATCATGCGGCTCGAGCAGGAGGGCTTCGTCGACATCCAGCCCCGCCGCGGCGTCTTCATCAAGCGCAAGAGCCTCGACGAGATCCTCGAGATGATCGTCGTCTGGGCCGCGCTCGAGAGCATGGCGGCGCGGCTGGCCTGCCAGTACGCCACCGCGGAGGAGATCTCGGAATTGCGGCGCCTTGGCACGAAATACACCAAGGACCGCGCCAAGGCCGAGATGAGCGAATATTCCGAGGCGAACATCGAGTTCCACCTCTTCGTCCTGCGCCTGTCGAAGACCAAGATGATCGAGACGATCGCGCAGGGCCTGTTCACCCATCTCAAGGCCGTCCGCCGCAAGGCGCTGCGCGACACCAGCCGGGCCGACCGCTCGGTGGTGGATCACATGCACATCATCGAGGCGATCGAGGCGCGCGACGCCGACCTCGCCGGCGAGCTGGTGCGCGAGCACACCATGCGGCTCCACGCCTACATCCGGCGCAGCTGGAGATACATCGTCGGCGATGCGATCGCCGACCAGTCCCCGACAACTCTTACCGAGACCACGCAGGAGAGCTGAGATTATGGCCGTCGCCTCGCAGACCGCATCCGATCCGAAGGTAACGACCCCGGCAAACGACGAAGCCGTCCATGACCTGACCGACGGCTTTCACCTGATCCTCGACGCGCTGAAGCTGAACGGAATCAACACGCTCTACAATGTGCCCGGGATTCCGATCACCGACCTGATGCGCATGGCGCAGGCCTCGGGCATGCGCGTGATCTCGTTCCGCCACGAACAGCATGCGGGCTATGCCGCTTCGGTGGCGGGCTTCCTGACCAAGAAGCCGGGCGTGTGCGTCACCGTCTCGGCGCCGGGCTTCCTCAACGGCCTCACGGCGCTGGCCAACGCCACCACCAACTGCTGGCCGATGATCCTGATCTCGGGCTCGTCCGAGCGCGAGATCGTCGACCTCCAGCAGGGCGACTACGAGGAGATGGACCAGCTGGCCATCGCCCGGCCCCACGCCAAGGCCGCCTATCGCATCCTGCATGCCGAGGACATCGGCATCGGCGTGGCGCGCGCCATCCGCGCCGCCGTCTCGGGCCGCCCGGGCGGGGTCTATCTCGACATCCCGGCCGCGCTGATGGGCCAGACGATGAACGCGCTCGAGGGCCAGAAGTCGCTGGTCGAGGTGATCGATCCCGCGCCCGCCCAGTTGCCGGCGCCCAATGCGGTCGCGCGTGCGATCGAGGTGCTCAAGGGCGCGAAGAAGCCGCTGATCATTCTGGGCAAGGGCGCGGCCTACGCCCAGTGCGACGACGTGATCCGCGACTTCGTCGAGAAGTCGGGCATCCCCTACCTGCCGATGTCGATGGCCAAGGGCCTGCTGCCCGACACGCATCCGCAGTCGGCCGGCGCCGCGCGCTCGATGGTGCTGAAGGAGGCGGATGTCGTCGTGATGATCGGCGCCCGCCTCAACTGGCTGCTCAGCCACGGCAAGGGCAAGACCTGGGGCACCGCGCCGAAGCAGTTCGTTCAGATCGACATCGAGCCGAAGGAGATGGACTCGAACGTCGAGATCGCCGCGCCGCTGGTCGGCGACGTCGGATCCTGCGTCGGCGCGCTGCTCGATGCGATGGGCCCCGGCTGGCAGGCGCCGCCCGCCGAATGGACCGGTGCCATCCGCGAGAAGGTCGAGGGCAACGTCGCCAAGATGGCGACCAAGCTGCGCAACAACAACGTGCCGATGGACTATCACAGCGCCCTTGGCCAGTTGAAGGACATCTTCCGCGAGCGCCCGGACACGATCCTGGTGAACGAGGGCGCCAACACGCTCGATTTCGCCCGCTCGATCATCGACATGCACAAGCCGCGCAAGCGCATCGACGTCGGCACCTGGGGCGTGATGGGCATCGGCATGGGGTCGGCGGTCGCCGCCGCGGTCGAGACCGGCCATCCGGTCGTCGCGGTCGAGGGCGACAGTGCCTTCGGGTTCTGCGGCATGGAGGTCGAGACGATCTGCCGCTACAACCTGCCGGTCTGCATCGTCGTGTTCAACAACAACGGCATCTATCGCGGCAGCGAGCAGAACCCGCTGGGCGGCAGCGATCCCGCGCCGCTCGTCTTCGTCAAGGACTCGCGCTACGAGAAGATGATGGAGGCCTTCGGCGGCGTCGGCGTCTACGTGACCACGCCTGACGAGCTGGGCAGCGCCGTGCGCGCGGCGCTCGACTCGGGCAAGCCGACCCTGATCAACGCCATCATTGCCGAGGATGCGGGCACCGAGAGCGGCCGCATCGGCAACCTCAACCCGCAGAGCGTGCTGAGCAAGAAGTGATCGGCCCGCACCCAGCATTCAAGGAAAACGAGAGGACGGCATGAAAGCTCTCGACGGAATCAAGATTCTCGACTTCACCCATGTCCAGTCGGGGCCGACCTGCACCCAGCTCCTGGCCTGGTTCGGCGCGGACGTGATCAAGGTCGAGCGCCCCGGCGTGGGCGACGCGACGCGCAAGCAGCTGGTGGACGTGCCGGGGGCGGACAGCCTCTACTTCACGATGCTGAACCACAACAAGCGCTCGATCGAGCTCAACCCCAAGACCCCGAAGGGCAAGGAAATCCTGACCCGGCTGGTCAAGGAATGCGACGTGCTGGTCGAGAACTTCGCCCCGGGCGCGCTCGACCGCATGGGCTTCTCCTGGGAGCGGATCCAGGAGATCAACCCGCGCATGATCATGGCCTCGGTCAAGGGCTTCGGCCCGGGCAAGTACGAGGACTGCAAGGTCTACGAGAACGTGGCGCAGTGCGCCGGCGGCTCGGCCTCGACCACCGGCTTCCTCGACGGCCCGCCGCTGGTCACGGGCGCGCAGATCGGCGACTCGGGAACGGGCCTCCACCTTGCGCTGGGCATCGTCACCGCGCTCTTCCAGCGCGAGCGCTCGGGCCGCGGCCAGAAGGTGCTGGCACCGATGCAGGACGGCGTGCTCAACCTGTGCCGCGTCAAGCTTCGCGACCAGCAGCGCCTCGAGAAGGGGCCGCTGACCGAGTACTCGCAGTACGGCGAGGGCATCCCCTTCGGCGAGGCGACGCCGCGCGCGGGCAACGACTCGGGTGGCGGCCAGCCCGGCCGGATCCTCAAGTGCAAGGGCTGGGAGACCGACCCGAACGCCTACACCTACTTCATCACCCAGGCGGCCGTCTGGGAGAAGGTCTGCGACGTCATCGGCAAGCCGGAGTGGAAGGAGGACCCCGAGTTCGCCACCCCGAAGGCGCGGCTGCCGAAGCTCAACCTGATCTTCGACACGATCGAGCAGTGGACCATGACCAAGACCAAGTTCGAGGTGATGGACATCTGCAACCCGCTCGACATTCCCGTGGGCCCGATCCTGTCGATGAAGGAGATCGCCGAGGACGAGGGCCTGCGCGCCACCGGCACGATCGTCGAGGTCGAGCACCCGGAGCGCGGCGCCTACCTGACCGTCGGCTGCCCGATCAAGTTCTCGGACTGCGATGTCGAGGTGACGCGCTCGCCGCTGCTGGGCGAGCACACCTCCGAGATCCTGCGCGACGTGCTTGGCTACTCGGACGACGAGATCCACGAGATCGCGGGTTCGGGCGCCATCGGCGAGCTTCCCAAGGCGGCCGAGTAACGGCCCGCACAACCATGACCGCTCCTCCCCGCGAGGGGAGGCCACGATCAGCGACGCCTGCCGGGCCCTCGGATCCCGCCGCCGCGTCGCGACAGACGAGAGACAGGGGAAAACCATGCGCCTCATCGTGAACGGACAGCAGGCCTTCGGCCGGGCGGCGCTCGAGAAGATCCTCGAGGCCGGCAAGGACGAGGTCGTGGGCGTCTACACAGCGCCCGACAAGGAAGGCAAGCCGATCGACCCGCTGAAGGAGGCCGCGCTCGAGCACGGGCTGCCGCTGTTCCAGCCCCCGAACTACAAGGACAAGGCGGTGCTCGACGAGATGCGCGGGCTCGACGCCGACCTGATGGTCATGGCCTACATGATCATCTTCGTGCCGGAAGAGGCGCGGAACATCCCGCGGCACGGCTCGATCTGCTTCCACCCGTCGCTGCTGCCGCTGCACCGCGGCCCGTCGTCGATCAACTGGCCGATCATCTGGGGCTCGACCAAGACCGGCCTGAGCTGGTTCTTCCCCGATGACGGGCTTGACGAGGGCGACATCCTGCTGCAGCGCGAGGTCGAGATCGGCCCCGACGACACGCTGGGCGACGTCTATTTCAAGAAGATCTTCCCACTCGGCATCGAGACCACGCTCGAGGCGATCGACCTGATCCGCGCCGGCAACCCGCCGCGCACGCCGCAGGACGAATCGAAGGCGACCTACGAGAGCTGGTGCCGCAAGAAGGACGCCCAGATCGACTGGTCGAAGCCCGTGGCGGACGTCCACAACCTGATCCGCGGCTGCAATCCGCAGCCCGGCGCCTGGACCACGCTGGGCGAATCCGAGATCCAGGTCTTCGACGCGCGCCGGGCCGAGGGCAGCGGCACGCCCGGCGAGGTCGTGTCCGTATCCGAGGATGGCGTAACCGTGCAGGCCTCGGGCGGCCGGATCGTCGTAAAACGCGTCCGCCCGGCGGGCGGGGCCAAGGTGGCCGCGGCCGAGTGGGCCGCCGAAGCCGGTCTGAACACCGGCGCCAAGCTCGGCGCCTGAGACATCGCGACCAGGGACAGAGGGGATCGCAAGAGTCATGTCCGATATTGAAATCGCCCGCAAAGCCAACAAGAAGCCGATCCAGGAGGTTGGCGCCAAGCTCGGCATCCCGTCCGAGCACCTGCTGCCCTACGGCCACGACAAGGCCAAGGTCTCGGCCGAGTTCATCAAGTCCGTGGCCGACCGCCCCGACGGAAACCTGATCCTGGTGACCGCGATCAACCCGACGCCGGCCGGCGAGGGCAAGACCACCACCACCGTGGGCCTCGGCGACGGGCTCAACGCTATCGGCAAGAAGGCCGCGATCTGCATCCGCGAGGCCTCGCTCGGCCCGAACTTCGGCATGAAGGGCGGCGCCGCGGGCGGTGGCTATGCGCAGGTCGTGCCGATGGAGGACATGAACCTCCACTTCACCGGCGACTTCCACGCGATCACCAGCGCCCATAACCTGCTGGCGGCGATGATCGACAACCACATCTACTGGGGCAACACGCTCGACATCGACGTGCGCCGCGTTGCCTGGCGGCGCGTCATGGACATGAACGATCGCGCGCTGCGGCAGATCACCTGCTCGCTCGGCGGCGTCGCCAACGGCTTCCCGCGCGAGGCCGGCTTCGACATCACCGTGGCCTCGGAGGTCATGGCGATCCTCTGCCTCGCCGCGGATCTCGACGACCTCAAGAAGCGGCTCGGCGACATGATCGTGGCCTATCGCCGCGACCGCTCGCCGGTCTACTGCCGCGACATCAAGGCCGACGGCGCGATGACCGTGCTGCTCAAGGACGCGATGCAGCCGAACCTGGTGCAGACGCTCGAGAACAACCCGGCCTTCGTGCATGGCGGCCCCTTCGCCAACATCGCGCATGGCTGCAACTCGGTCGTTGCGACCAAGACGGCGCTGAAGCTTGCCGACTACGTCGTGACCGAGGCCGGCTTCGGCGCGGACCTGGGCGCCGAGAAGTTCTTCGACATCAAGTGCCGCAAGGCCGGTCTCTCGCCCAAGGCGGTGGTGATCGTCGCCACGGTGCGCGCGATGAAGATGAACGGCGGCGTCAAGAAGGACGCGCTGGGCACCGAAAACGTCAAGGCGGTGACCGAGGGCTGCGCCAATCTCGGCCGGCACATCGAGAACGTGAAGAAGTTCGGCGTGCCGCTGGTCGTCGGCATCAACCACTTCGTCACCGACACCGACGCCGAGGTGCAGGCGATCAAGGACTACTGCGCCGAGCGCGGGGTCGAGGCGATCCTCAACACCCACTGGGCGAATGGCGGCGAGGGCATCAAGGAGACGGCGAAGAAGGTCGTCGAGCTCTGCGAGGGTGGCAAGGCCGCGTTCAAGCCGCTCTACGAGGACGGCCTGGGCCTGTTCGAGAAGATCGAGACCATCGCCAAGTCGATCTATCGCGCCGACAGCGTGACGGCCGACAAGAAGATCAAGGACCAGCTGAAGCAGTGGGAGGAGGCCGGTTACGGCAACCTGCCGGTCTGCATGGCCAAGACGCAGTATTCCTTCACCACCGATCCGAACTGGCGGGGCGCGCCCACGGGCTTCGACCTGCCGATCCGCGAGGTTCGCCTCTCGGCCGGCGCCGGCTTCGTGGTGGCGATCTGCGGCGAGATCATGACCATGCCTGGTCTGCCCAAGGTGCCCTCGGCCGAGGTCATCGGGCTGAACGCCAATGGCGACATCGAAGGCCTGTTCTGAGGGGAGAAGGGCGATGCCGGTCAAGAAGATCCTGGTTCCGGTGCGCGGCGACGGCAAGGGCGAGAACATTCTCGCCCACGCGGCCGCCATCGCCCGCCATCACCACGCGCATGTCGAGGTGCTTCACTGCCGGGCCCGCCCGGCGGACATGATCCCCTACGGGGTCGTGGTGCCCTCGGCCCTGCGCGAGCAGATCAAGCGGCAGGCCTCAGAGCTCGCCAATGCCGAGGAGGAGGCGCTCGTCAACAGCTTCGTCGGCCTCCTGCCGGAGCTCGGTCTCTCGCGGACCGATGGCAGCACCGGCCATGACGGCGCGACGGCGAGCTGGCACGAGGAAGAGGGCAAGATGGCCGACGTCATCCGCCCCTGGGGTCGGCTCGCCGACCTCATCGTTGTCGCCAAGCCCGACCGCGACCGCAATCTCGGCTCCAACACGCTGCGCGCCGCGCTCTATCACTGCGGCCGGCCGGTCCTGATGGTCCCGCCGACCGACACGGCGCCCAGGTCGGTCTGTCACCATCTGGCGATCGCCTGGAACGGCTCGATGCAGGGGAGCCGCGTCGTCGCGCTCTCGCTCGACCTGCTGCGCGAGGCAGAGGCCGTCACGATCCTCGACGGCGGCTCGCACCATGCCGCGACGAGCGGCGAGGAGCTTGCCCGCTATCTCGGCTTCAACGGGGTGACGGCGGGAATCCACCGGATCGACGCGTCGCACAGCCCCGGCGAGGTGATCCTCGCGGAGGCCGCGAAAGCCGGCGCGGACACGCTCGTGATGGGCGCCTACAGCCACAGCCGCGAGCACGAAACCGTCTTTGGCGGCGCCACGCAGCATGTCGTGGACCGCTCGACGATGCCTGTTGTCCTGGCGCACTGAGACGGGGGCGCGGAAACGCTAAGCGTATCAGAAAATTGCGCGAAATGCCCTGAAACGTGTTGATTTCTGGCGTGTTGTGCCTAGGATTTTGGTGCTGGTATACCAGCCGCTTCGCCGAAGCGTAACGAGGAAGGACCGAGATCGGGCCGCAGGCCCGGGTGAAACGATGGAGCATCAAGACCGGAAAACCGGCGCGTTCCATCCATGTGGCAGATGCCACGAGTTAGGGAGGTTACGAATGACTATCACTCGTCGTCTGATGGTGCTTGCGAGCGCCGCGGCAGTTGGTTTCGCCGGCATGGTCGGCGCAGCTCACGCGTTCGAACCCAAGAAGCCCATCGATTTCGTGATCATGGCCGGCCCGGGCGGCGGCGCCGACCAGATCGCGCGTTTCCTGCAGTCGGTGGCCGAGAAGAAGGACATGACCAGTCGTCCGCTCGTGCCCAACAACAAGGGTGGCGGATCGGGCGCCGAGGCGCTGATCGCGCTCTCGACGACGAACGACCCGGATCACACGATCCTTGTCACGCTGAACTCGTTCTTCACCACGCCTTTGCGGCAGCCCAACCTGGGCATCGACATCCAGACCTTCACGCCCGTGGCGATGATGGCGGTCGATCCCTTCGTGCTCTGGGTCCACAAGGATTCCGGCATCACCACCTTCGAGCAGTGGCTCGAGACGGTGAAGGCCGCCGGCGGCGAGTACGTGATGGGCGGCACCGGCAAGGGTCAGGAAGACTCGATCGTGATCGCGTTCATGTCGGACGCCTTCGGCTTCAAGGTGAAGTACATCCCCTATGACGGCGGCGGCGCGGTGGCCAAGGATCTCGCGGGCCAGCAGATCATGGCGACCGTCAACAACCCCGCCGAAGCCAAAGGCTTCTACGAGGCCGGAGACTTCGTGCCGCTCCTTGCCTTCTCCGACGAGCGCATTCCGGGCATCGACGTGCCGACCATGAAGGAGAAGGGGCACGACTTCAGCTACTACAACCAGCGTGCCGTCGTGGGCGCCCCGGGCATGTCGGACGACGCCGCGGCTTACTACCAGAAGCTCTTCGCGGACATCTACAACACCGAAGAGTGGCAGGGCTACATGGAGTCCGAAAGCCTCTCGCCTCTGTGGATGAACCCTGACGAGCAGAGGGCCTACTGGGAGACCCAGGTCGCGAACCACAAGGCACTGCTCGCGGCGATGGGCGAGTAAGTCCTGACACCGCAACGATAACATAAGACAAGGGGGGCCAGATGCGGCTTGGAGAGATCATCACTGCGGCCATTCTGGCCCTCCTCGCGATCTACCTGATGTGGAAGAGCACCAGTCTGGAGATCGGCTACATCCGCGGCGAGGGCCCGGGCGGCGGCTTCTGGCCGTTCTGGCTCTCGTTCATCATGCTGCTGTCGACCGGCTGGATCGCGGTCAACTGGTGGCGCGGCACGAGCCCGCCATCGCAATCGGACGAGCCGGTCCTCGACGCCTATGGCTGGAAGATGCTGGTGTTCGTCGGCGGCGGGATCGCGGCCTTCGTCGCTCTGATCCCTATCATCTCGATGTACGGCGCGATCTGTCTCTTCCTGATCTACTACCTGAAGTTCCTTGGCCGCCATTCGTGGTTCGTGACACTCGCCCTCTCCATCGGTCTGCCGATCGTCTTCTTCTTCTTCGAGGGCGCCATGCGGATCACCATGCCTACCGGCATGTCCTTTACCGAGCCCGTCTTCAACCTGCTCTACGACATCATCTACTAAGCCGCGCTCAGCAGGATCTGACACATGGAAATCCTATCCCTCCTCGGCGACGGCATGGTCCTGTCGCTCCAGCCGCTTAATCTCTTGCTGATCATCGTCGGCGTGACGGTGGGTCTGTTCATCGGCGCGATGCCCGGCCTCGGTTCGGTGAATGGTGTGGCGATCCTGTTGCCGATCACCTTCCTCGTGCCGCCCGGCTCGGCGATCATCTTCCTGGCGGCAATCTACTACGGTGCCATGTATGGCGGTGCGATCTCGTCGGTGACGCTCGGAATTCCCGGCGCCTCGACGGCGGTGGCGACCACATTCGACGGCCGTCCGCTGGCGCTCCAGGGCAAGGCGGGCCTTGCCCTCGTCGCAGCGGCCGTTGCCTCCTTCGTCGGTGGCACCGTCGCCAACATCCTCTTCACCGCTTTCGCTCCGCTTCTGGCCTCGGTCGCACTCTCCTTCGGCCCGCCCGAGATCTTCGCGCTCATGCTGCTCGCCTTCGCCACCTTCGTTGGCTTGGGCGGCGACGACATCCCGAAGACGATCCTGTCGATCTGCATGGGCCTCGTCTTCGCTGCGATCGGCTTCGACCAGGTCTCCGGCGCGCCGCGCCTGATCCTCTTCGACATCAACGGCTTCCTCAAGGGCATCAACTTCCTCGTCCTCGCCATCGGGGTCTACGGCATCGGCGAGATGATCTGGACGATCTACTCGACCCGCGGCGAGATCACGACCACCAAGGCGGAAATCTCGGTCGGGCAGATCTGGCGTGACATCAAGGAAGTCGGCCAGCGCGGCTGGAAGGGCACCGCAATCGGCTCGTTCCTCGGCTTCTTCGTGGGCATCCTGCCCGCCGCCGGTGCGACGCCCGGCTCGCTCATGTCCTACGGCGTCGCCAAGATGGTGTCGCGCAAGCCCGACGAATTCGGCAAGGGCCATCCGGGTGGTGTCTGCGCGCCCGAGGCCGCCAACAACTCCGCCTCCACCGGGGCGATGCTGCCGATGCTCACCCTCGGAATCCCCGGCTCGCCCACCACGGCCGTCCTCCTCGGCGGCATGGTGATCTGGGGTCTGACCCCGGGGCCGCGGCTCTTCGTCGAGCAGACCGAGTTCGTCTGGGGGCTCATCGGTTCGTTCTACGTCTCGAACGTCTTCGCGCTCCTGATCAATCTCGCGTTCATCCCGCTCTTCATCTGGATGCTCCGGATGCCGTTCACGATCCTCGCGCCGCTCATCTTCGTTCTGTCGGTGATTGGCGGCTACGCGGCACTTCGCGACATGTTCGACATCTGGCTCCTCCTGGTCTTCGGCTTCGGCGCCTTCTTCCTCCGGCGGTTCGACTATCCGCTTGCGCCCGCGGTCCTCGCCATCGTGCTCGGGCCTATCGCCGAGCCTACGCTGCGGCAGTCGCTGCTTCTCTCCTCGGGCGATCCGTCGATCTTCTTCACGCGACCGATCTCTGGGCCGATCATGGTGATCGCGATCATCCTGATCCTCCTGCCCCTGGCGAAGTTCCTGCGGCAGAACAAACCGGCCTGATCGGCGCCTCGGCCGCGCTCTGAAAACTGAAAGGGCCCGCCAAACCGGCGGGCCCCTCTTGCTTCCTGGTGCGGCGCCTTCACATCTTCAGCAGGATCTTGCCGCGGTGCCCGCCCGCCTCGAGCATCCGGTGGGCTTCGACGACCTCGGCCATCGGCAGAACCTTGTGGGTCACGGTGCGGAGCTTCCCCGCCTTGAAGAGCGGCCAGGCCTCGGCCTCGAGCTCGCGCGCGACCGTGGCCTTGAACTCGGGCGGGCGCGGGCGCAGCGTCGAGCCGGTGAGGATGATCCGCTTGGTCATCAGGAGGCCGATGTTCAGCTCGGCCTTGATGCCGCGGTCGAAGGCGAGCTGGACGATCCGGCAGTCTATCCGCGCGGCCGCGAGGTTGCGCGGAAGGTAGTCGCCGCCCATGAAGTCGAGGATGACGTCGGCCCCGCCCGCCTCCTTCACGATCTCGACGAAATCCTCGGTGCGGTAGTTGATCGCGCGCTCGGCCCCCAGCGAGCGGATGAAGTCGAGCCCCTTCTCGGTGCCCGCGGTCGAGAACACCCGCAGGCCGCGCGCGGCCCCAAGCTGCACCGCCGTCGAGCCGATACCGCCCGAGCCGCCATGGACCAGGAAGACGCCGCCCTCGGGGATGCTGTGACCATGGAAGATGTTCGACCAGACCGTGAAGTAGGTCTCGCACAGGCCGGCCGCATCCACCTCGTCGACCCCCTCGGGCACCGGCAGGCAGTGGCGCGCGTCGATCGTCACGTACTCGGCATAGCCGCCGCCATTGGTCAGCGCGCAGATCCGGTCGCCGGTCTTCCAGCGCCCGGCACCCTCGCCCAGTGCCACGACCTCGCCCGAGACCTCGAGCCCCATCAGGTCGGACGCGCCCGGCGGGGGTGGATAGGCGCCCTTGCGCTGCTTGAGGTCGGGCCCGTTGACCCCGGCGGCCGTCACCTTGACCAGCACCTGGCCCGGCCCCGGCTCGGGTACGGGGCGGCGGGCGAGGCGCATCACCTCGGGCCCCCCGGGCTCGGCGAATTCAATCACGGCCATCTCGCTCATCACGGTCCTCCTTCCGGCTTTGTGCCAAAGGTTTAACGGCGCCGTTCCGGGTCGGCAATCGCCGGGTCGGCTGGCGCGCGCGCACGGGCCCTCGCGCATCCGCATTTGTTGCGGTGCGCAATGCGCTGCGATAGACGACGGGTTCACGCACCGTGCCCAGAGGGGGACGCACAATGACCGACAGCACCGACGCCAAGCTGCACGCCACCGCGCTGCCGGCCTATCTGCGCGAGCGCCACGCCTTCTGGCACGCGACCCGCTTTTCCGAGAACCGCGCCTGGTACCAGCGGCTCGCGCATACCGGCCAACACCCGCGCGCCATGGTGATCAGCTGCTGCGACAGCCGGGTGGATTCGGTGCAGATGTTCGGCGCCGAGCCCGGCGACCTTTTCGTGCTGCGCAACGTCGCGAGCCTGGTGCCGCCGCACAGCCCCGATCTGAGCTTCCACGGCACCTCGGCGGCGGTGGAATACGCCGTCTCGGTGCTCAAGGTCGCGCATCTGGTTGTGGTGGGGCACTCGAACTGCGGCGGCATCAGCGCCTGCCACGACATGTGCGCGGGCAGCGCGCCCCAACTGACCGACGGGTCGAGCTATATCGGCCGCTGGATCGACATCCTGCGGCCCGGTTTCGAGCGCGTCTCGGCCCGGATCAAGGAGCCCAAGGCCCGCGTCGCCGCGCTGGAGAAGGAAGGCGTGATCGTCTCGATCCGCAATCTCATCAGCTTCCCCTTCGTGGCCGAGGCGATGCGCGAGGGCGAGCTGACGCTGCATGGCTGCTGGATCGACATCGGCAGCGGCGAGCTTCACGTGCTCGACCACGCGACCGGCGAGTTCGTCTGACGCGGCGGGGCTGCCCGCGCACATTCCCTTGACATCGTTGCCGCGTGACGCTTCTTCACCGCGGACGATGGACGGAGGGACCGGATCGATATGGGCGACATACTTGCGCTTGCAGGAAGCAACCTCGTCTCGCCGATGGTGCTCTCGTTCGCGCTGGGCTTTGCCGCGGCGCTGGCGCGATCCGATCTGAGCTTCCCCGAGGCCGCGGCCAAGGCGCTGTCGCTCTATCTACTGTTCGCGATCGGTTTCAAGGGCGGGGCGAGCGTCGCCGATCACGGGCTCGACGCCACGCTGGTGCTGGCGATCGCGGCGGGTGCGGCGCTCTCGGCGGTCATTCCGCTGATTGCCTTCGCGCTCCTGCAGGCGATCTCGGGGCTCGACCGCGTGAACGCGGCGGCGGTCGCGGCGCATTACGGCTCGATCTCGATCGTGACTTTCGTCGCTGCGACCTCGGCGCTGACGACCGCGGGGGAGGGCTTCGAGGGCTATCTCGTCGCCGTCGCCGCGGTGATGGAAACGCCCGCCATCCTGGTCGCGCTCTGGCTCGCGCGCGCGGGCCGGGCCGGGGCGGCCGAGCCGGCCGGCGGAACCGAGCCCGGGCTCTGGCGCGAGATCGCGCTCAACGGCTCGATCGTGCTTCTCACCGGCGCGTTCCTGATCGGCTTGGCTACGGGCCCCTCGGGGCTGGCGGAGATCTCGAGCTTCATCATCGACCCGTTCAAGGGCGTGCTGTGCCTGTTCCTGCTGGACATGGGGCTGGTCGCCGGGCGCGGCATGCGCACGGGCGCGCGCCACCTCGCGGCGCCGGTGATCGGATTCGGGCTGTGCATGCCGCTGATCGGGGCCGCGCTGGGGCTGGCGGCGGGGACGGCGATCGGGCTTTCGACCGGCGGCATCGCGCTGATGGCGACGCTCGCGGCCTCGGCCTCCTACATCGCGGTGCCCGCGGCGATGCGCGTGGCGCTGCCCGAGGCAAACCCTTCGATCTACCTGACGCTCTCGCTCGGTGTGACTTTCCCGTTCAACCTGACCGTCGGCATCCCGCTCTACAGCGCCGCCGCCGCGCTCGTTTCCGGAGGCTGATGGCATGGAGCTGCATCCCAAGAAACGCCTCGAGGTGATCGTGGAGGCCCCGGCGCTTGCGCGCATCCTGCGCTTTCTCGACGAACGCGGGGTGAAGGGCTACACGATCCTGCCCGCCATCGCCGGTAGCGGCGCCTCGGGGCGCATCTGGTCGCGCGAGGGGCAGGTGGGCGATGCCGGCCGCATGGTCGCGATCGTCGCCATCATGGACGAGGCCCGGCTCGAACAGCTGTTCGACGACCTTTATGGCATCGTCTCACGCCAGATCGGCATCGTCTCGATCAGCGATTGCATGGTGGTGCGCAAGGACGCGTTCTAGCCGCCGCCTTCGTGGCGTTCGCCCGTAGAGATGCGCCGCAAGCGCCTCGGCGACGATCTGGGCCGGGCTCAGCCCGGTCAGCGCCGCCTCGAGCGCGAGCCGCGCGCCGAGCCCGGGCGGCAGCCCTTGCGGCAAGGCGGTGGAATCGCTGGTCATTGGATCGTCCTCCCCACCGGCATGAGGCGGGGAGGATGGTTAAGGAAGCCTTGCTCGGGGCAGGGCCGGCGGCCTCAGCCCTTCTTCAGGCAGCGACGGCCGACGAGCTCGGCGATCTGCACCGCGTTGAGGGCCGCACCCTTGCGCAGGTTGTCGGACACGCACCAGAAGCTCAGCCCGTTCTCGACCGTCGGATCGGTGCGCAGCCGCGAGATGTAGGTCGCGAACTCGCCCACGCATTCGACGGGCGTGACGTAGCCGCCGGGCTCGCGCTTGTCGACCAGCATGAGGCCGGGCGCCTCGCGCAGGATCTCGCGGGCCTCGTCCTCGTCCAACGGCTCCTCGAACTCGACGTTCACCGACTCGGAATGGCCGACGAAGACCGGCACGCGCACGCAGGTGGCGTGGACCCGGATCTTGGGGTCGATGATCTTCTTGGTCTCGACCACCATCTTCCATTCCTCCTTGGTCGAGCCGTCTTCCATGAAGACGTCGATATGGGGAATGACATTGAAGGCGATCTGCTTGGTGAACTTCGCGGGCTCGACCTCCTGGCCCGGGACGTAGAGGCCCTTGGTCTGGGTCCACAGCTCGTCCATCGCGTCCTTGCCCGCGCCGGAAACCGACTGGTAGGTCGACACCACCACGCGCTTGATCCGCGCCCGGTCGTGCAGGGGTTTGAGCGCCACCACCATCTGCGCGGTCGAGCAGTTGGGGTTCGCGATGATGTTGCGGTTCTTGAACATCTCGACCGAGTCCGGGTTGCACTCGGGCACGATCAGCGGGATGTCGGGCTCGTAGCGGTAGAGCGACGAGTTGTCGATCACCACGGCGCCGGCGCGCGCGGCCTTGGGCGCGTATTCCTTGGTCGGGCCCGAGCCGATCGCGAACAGCGCGATGTCGGTGCCGCCGAAGTCGAAGGTGTCGAGATCCTTGGTTTTCAGGGTCTTGTCGCCATAGCTCACTTCGGTGCCCAGCGATTTACGCGAGGCAAGCGCGACGACCTCGTCCGCCGGGAATTCCCGCTCGGCGAGGATGTTGAGCATTTCGCGGCCCACATTGCCCGTGGCGCCCGCGACGGCAACCCGATAACCCATCTCTCCGTTCCCTGTTAGACTGTCCCGCCAGCCGGGACCGGCGGGGTTTAGCGGAATGGGCCCCGCTTGGAAAGGGTCCAGAATGCCGCCGCGGGAGGGCAGCGATGCCGGAACTGCTGACCATCGGCTACGAGGGCGCCACCCAGGCCGAGGTGATCGCGAAACTCAAGTCCGCGCGGGTGGAGCTGCTGGTCGATGTCCGCGCCGTCGCCGCCTCGCGCCGGGCGGGCTTTTCCAAGACCATCCTCGCCGCGTCGCTGGCCGCCGAGGGGATCGACTACATCCACCTGCACGGCCTCGGCACGCCCAAGGCCGGGCGCGAGGCCGCACGCAAGGGCCGGATCGCCGAGATGCACCGGATCTTCGGCGCCCATCTCGAGACGCCCGAGGCGCAACTCGACATGGCGAAGGCCGAGGAGCTGGTCACCGCGCGGCGAGCGGCGCTCCTGTGCTTCGAGGCGGATGCCGCCGGCTGCCACCGCCGCGTGATCGCCGAGCGGCTGGCCCAGAGCGTCGGCGCGGTTGCGGTCGATCTCTGACCAAGGGTGGGCGTGTCAGGGCGCCAGCGCCTCGCCGGGGCGGCTGCGGTCCATGGTGCGCGCGATCAGCGCAACGGGCAGCAGGCCCACCACCACGATCGCCAGCGCTGCGGGGCCGGCTTGGTCGAGCTGCTCGAGCGACGCCGCGCCGTAGACCGTGGTCGCCAGCGTCTCGAAGTTGAAGGGGCGCAGGATCAGCGTCGCCGGCAACTCCTTCACGCCGTCGACGAAGATCAGGAGCGCCGCCGTCAGCACCGAGCCGCGGATCAGCGGCAGGTGCACCCGCTGCAACGTGCCGCCGCGGCTTTCGCCCAGGGTGCGGGCCGCGAGCTCCATCGAGGGCGTCACCCGGCCGAAGGCGGAATCGATGGCGCCATGGGCGATTGCGGCGAAGCGGACCACATAGGCGAACACCACCGCCGCGGCCGAGCCGGTCAGGATCAGCCCGGGATCGACGCCCAGCCGGGCCTCGATGAAGTCCGCCACCATGTTGTCGAGCGCGGCGAAGGGGATCAGCACGCCGACCGCAAGAACCGCCCCGGGCGCGGCGTAGCCCAGCGCCGTCGCCTGCGCCAGCCAGCGCGGCGCCGATCGGCGCGAGGCCCGGGCGCCATAGACCAGGAACACCCCGATCAGGCAGGAAACCGCCGCCGCCACCCCGGCCAGCACCGCCGTGTGCACCAGTGCGCGCCAGAAGGCGGGGCTCAGCCACTGGCCGAGCTGGTCGAGCGCATGCCAGGCCACGATCGCGGCCGGCAGCACGAAGCCTGCCATCACCGGCGCGAGGCACAGGCCAAAGGCGACCCAGCGCAGCACCGGCCCGGGGTCGGCGCGCCGGATCGGCCGGTAGCGGCGCGAGGTGTGGAAGAACTTGCGCCCGCGGCGCGAGATCTTCTCGATCGCCAGCAGCGCCAGCACGAAGACCAGCATCACGCAGGCGATCTGCGCCGCGCCCCCGGCGTTGAAGGTGTCGAGCCAGATCGAGAAGATGCCCCGCGTCAGGGTCGGCACCCCGAAATAGTCGACCGCGCCGAAATCGTTGAGTGTCTCCATCGCCACGATCGCGGTGCCGACGGCCACCGCCGGGCGGGCCAGCGGGAGGCCCACGCGGAAGAACACGCCCCAGGGCCCGCATCCGAGCGACCGGCCGACCTCGAGGACGCAGACCGACTGTTCGCGAAACGCCGCGCGCGTCAGCAGGTAGACGTAAGGATAGAGCGTGATCGTCAGGACAAAGGCCGCCGAGCCCAGCGAGCGGATCTCGGGAAACCAGTAGTCGCGCGCCGAGCTCCAGCCGAAGATCGCCCGCAGCCCGGTCTGCACCGGCCCGGCATATTCGAGCATGTCGACAAGCGCATAGGCGCCGATATAGGCCGGCATCGCCAGCGGCGCGAGCAGCGCCCATTCCAAGAGCCGGCGGCCGGGAAACTCGGTCATCACCACCAGCCATGCCGCGCCGGTGCCAACACAGGCCGCGCCGAGGCCGACCAGGCCCATCAGGATCAGCGTGTTCCACAGGTAGACCGGCACTGCGTTCTTCAGAAGATGCGGCCAGATGTTCTCGGTCGGGAACAGCGCGATCCAGCCGACGGCGGCGATCGGCATGAGCAGCAGCGCCGCGATCACGAGGCTGCCGACGGTCCAGCCATCCCGCCAGATCGGCCGCGCCTTCGCCTGCGTCTCGCTCGCCGTGCCGTTCATCCACCCGCCCTTCGCCGCGGATCGCAGTATCCGACCGCTTTGGTCAGATGCCGGCGCGGAATTACGACAGCGCCCCGCCGATGTCCAGCACGGCATCGCCATTGCGTCCGGTTGGCGAAGTGGTTACGCCCGCCGGATGGATCAGAGCATGTCCGCCGTCTTCCTGCTTTCGACCGCCGATCTGGCGGCGGTCTGCGTGTTTCTCGCGGTGGCGCTGGGCATGCGGTTCCTGATCGAGCATGCGCCGGCCTCGCACCCGTCGACCACGCAGCTGATGGCCAGGTACCGGCGGGCCTGGATGCACGAAATCCCGAAGCGCGAGCACCGGATCGTGGACGCGACGCTGATCTCGTCGTTGCGCAACGGGGCCGCGTTCTTCGCGTCGGGCTCGATGCTGGCGATTGGCGGCCTCTTCGCCGCGCTGGGCCAGGCCGAGCGGATCAAGTCGGTGGCGACCGACCTGGCCGAGGGGATCGACGACCGCACCGTGATCTGGGAAGTGAAGCTCCTGTTCCTGCTGGTCATCGTCGTCGGCGCCTTCCTGCGTTTCGTCTGGGCGCACCGCCTGTTCGGCTATTGCGCCGTGCTGATCGGCGCGATCCCGACCGAGGGCACCGAGGCCGAGACGCGCCTTGCCGCCGCGCGGGCGGCCGCGCTCAATGTCAGTGCGGCGCGCAGCTTCAACCGGGGCCTGCGCGGGACCTATTTCTCGCTGGCGGCGCTATCGTGGTTCATCGGCCCCGTTGCGCTGGGCGTGGCTTCCGTGCTGACCGCCGCGATCCTCTACCGGCGCGAGTTCATGTCGGAGTCGCGCGCAGCGCTGATGGCCAGCCCCGAGGACTGAGGGCACCGCGCCACCGGCGGCTCCGTTGACCATGCAGGGGCCGGGCGCTAGGAAGGCGCTCGATCAGCGCCCGTGCCTTCAGGAAAGTTCCCGACATGCCCGAGATTGCGAAGCCGCGATCCTTCCAGGAGATCCTCATGCGCCTCGCGGCCTACTGGGGCCGCCAGGGCTGCGCCATCCTGCAGCCCTATGATCTCGAGGTGGGCGCGGGCACCTTCCACCCCGCGACCACGCTTCGCGCGCTGGGTCCGCGGGCCTGGGCGGCGGCCTATGTTCAGCCGTCGCGCCGCCCCACCGATGGTCGCTATGGCGAGAACCCCAACCGGCTGCAGCACTATTACCAGTACCAGGTGCTGATCAAACCCTCGCCGCCGAACCTCCAGGACCTCTATCTCGGCAGCCTCGAGGCCATCGGCATCGACATGGGGCTGCATGACATCCGCTTCGTCGAGGACGACTGGGAGAGCCCGACGCTGGGCGCCTGGGGCCTGGGCTGGGAGGTCTGGTGCGACGGCATGGAGGTGAGCCAGTTCACCTATTTCCAGCAGGTCGGCGGGCATGATTGCAAGCCGGTCTCGGGCGAGCTGACCTACGGGCTCGAGCGCCTGGCGATGTATGTCCTGGGCATCGACCACGTGATGGACATGCCGTTCAACGACCCCGACGCGCCGATACCGTTGACCTATGGCGACGTGTTCCGCCAGACCGAGGAGGAATACAGCCGCCACAACTTCGACGCGGCCGAGGTGGCGATGCTGTTCCGCCATTTCGAGGACGCCGAGGCGGAATGCGCGCGCCTGCTCGACCCCGAGCTCAACCCGGCGGCCGATCCCAAGACCGGCAAGCGCATCGTCATGGCGCATCCCGCCTACGACCAGTGCATCAAGGCGAGCCACCTGTTCAACCTGCTCGACGCGCGCGGCGTGATCTCGCCGACCGAGCGGCAGGCCTATATCGGGCGCGTGCGCGCGCTGGCCAAGATGTGCGCCGACGCCTTCGTGCAAACCGAGGCCGGGGCGGGCGAGGCGGCCTGATGCGCATGTCGGGGCGATGGCTGGCGGGCGGGCTGGTGGTCTTCGCGGCGGCGTTCGCGGTCGCGCTCTACTACGCGCAGAACTATGCCTTCTACGACGAGATCGAGGCCGAGGCCGTCGAGATCGCGGGCACCAGCTACCCGGTGAGCGAGTTTCGCGGCATCGACGCTTCGACCTCGCCGCTCAAGCTGCGCGCCTGCTTCCGGATGGCGGCCGAGCCCGACGCCCCGGTCGCGCCCGCGCCCGTCCCGCTGGTCGCCCCCGGCTGGTTCGACTGCTTCGACGCCGAGGCCCTGGCCCGCGCCCTCGCCGCCGGCGAGGCCACGGCCTACATGGCGGCGGCCGAAGAGTTCGACGGCGCAGATCGCGTCGTCGCCCGCTTTGCCGACGGCCGCGCATACATGTGGCGGCAGCTGAACGAGAAATTCGCGGAGTGACGGTAATGGCCAAGACCCTGCTGGAACTTGCCGGGGCGGATCTGCGGCCCGCCCGCCTGTCTGAAGGCGTGCTGGTGCTGATCGACATCCAGAACGAATATTTCGACGGTCCCCTGCAGCTTGCCGGCGTCGAGGCCGCGGCGGAACGCGCGGCGGGCTTGCTGACCCGCGCCCGCGCGGCGGGTGCCCCCGTCGTCCATGTCCGTCACAGGGGCCGGGCGGGCGGCGCCTTCGACCCCAACGCCCCGCGCGGCCAGATCCATGATGCCGTTGCCCCCCTGCCGGGCGAGGCCGTGATCGACAAGGGGCTGCCGAACTCCTTTGCCGGCACCACGCTGGCCGATGTGCTGGCGGCGCATCCCGGCAAGCCGCTCATCGTCGCGGGCTTCATGACGCATATGTGCGTCTCGGCCACGGTGCGAGCGGCGCTCGATCTGGGGCGGTTCTCGACGGTGGCGATGGATGCGACCGGCACGCGCGACCTGCCCGATCCCATGGGCGGTGTGGTCGAGGCCGCCACCGTCCACCGCGCCGCGCTCGCGGCGCTGGCCGATCGTTTCGCCGTGGTCTGCGCGGCCGGCGACATCCCCGACTGAGCCCGCGCGATGCCGAGGAACGCCCGACGGAGTGCCGGCCGATGAGAAAGCAGATCTCCTTCCCCGATTTCTGCGCCTTCACGCGGGGTGTGATCGCCTTCTTCGCCGGGCAGAAGCCGCCCCGTCGCTGCGGGCCAGCGCCGCTGGCCTTCATCATCCTGCTGCTGGTATCTGCCTTCCCCGTTGACCTTGCGAATGCCTTCGTCATCCAGTTCTTCGTCTCGCTCTAGGATCCTGTCCCGATGGCCGATCTCCTGCTCGAACTCTTTTCCGAGGAAATCCCGGCGCGCATGCAGGCGCGCGCGGCCGAGGACCTGAAGAAGCTCGTGACCGACTGGATGGTCGAGAACGGCCTGACCTATGAGGCGGCCGCCGGCTTTGCCACGCCCCGCCGGCTGACGCTGTCGCTGACCGGCCTGCCCGAGGTCACGCCCGACACGGTCGAGGAGCGCAAGGGCCCGCGCACCGACGCGCCCGAGAAGGCGGTCGAGGGCTTCCTGCGGTCGACAGGGCTCACGCTCGACCAGCTCGAGCGCCGCGCCGACAAGAAGGGCGAGGTGTTCTTTGCCGTGATCCGCCGCCCCGGCCGGCCCGCCGCCGAGGTGATCGCCGAGGCGGTCGAGCACGCGGTGCGCAACTTCCCCTGGCCCAAGTCGATGCGCTGGGGCGCCGGCGCGCTGCGCTGGGTGCGCCCGCTGCACCGCATCCTGTGCGTGGTGTCGGACGAGGGGGGGACGAGCCTGGTCCCGGTCGAGATCGACGGGATCCGCGCCTCGGACGAGACCGAGGGCCACCGCTTCATGGCCCGCGGGCCCTTCCGCGTCGCGCATTTCGACGACTACGTGGCCAAGCTTTCGGCGCATCGCGTGGTGCTCGACCCCGAGGAGCGCGCCCATCGCATCTGGCACGACGCCACGCAGATGGCTTTCGCCGTCGGCATGGAGGTGGTCGAGGACAAGGGCCTGCTGGCCGAGGTTGCGGGGCTGGTCGAATGGCCCGTCGTGCTGATGGGCGAGATCGGCGCCGAGTTCCTCGACCTGCCGCCCGAGGTGCTCCAGACCTCGATGAAGGAGCACCAGAAGTTCTTCTCGGTGCGCAACCCCAAGACCGGCCGGATCGAGCGCTTTGTCACGGTCGCCAACATCGAGGCGCCCGACGGCGGCGAGGCGATCCTGAAAGGCAACCGCCGCGTGCTGGCGGCGCGCCTGTCGGACGCCAAGTTCTTCTGGGAGAACGACCTGCGGCGGGTGAAGGACAAGGGCATCGACGGCATCGCCGCGATGGCCGGGCCGCTCGCCTCGGTTGTCTTCCACCAGAAGCTCGGCACCCAGGCCGAGCGGGTCGCCCGCATCGCCGAGTTGGCGCGCGACATCGCCCCGGCAGTGGGCGCCGACCCCGATCTGGCCGAGCAGGCGGCACGGGTCGCCAAGGCCGACCTCGCCTCGGAAATGGTCTACGAGTTCCCCGAGCTTCAGGGCGTGATGGGCGGCTACTACGCCCGCGCCGCCGGCCTGCCGGACGCGGTCGCGAATGCCGCCGCGGCGCATTACCGCCCGCTCGGCCCCTCGGACGAGGTGCCGTCCGAGCCCGTCTCGATCGCCGTGGCGCTGGCCGACAAGATCGACATGCTGACCGGGTTCTGGGCGATCGACGAGAAGCCCACCGGCAGCAAGGATCCCTTCGCGCTGCGGCGCGCGGCGCTCGGCGTGATCCGCACCATCCTCGAGAACGGCCCGCGCGTGCATCTGAGCAACGCGATCGCGCGCGCGCAATGGGCGCTGAACGGCGGCGACAAGCCGGCGCACGAGCGGTTCGACCTGCAGCGCGCCGACCTGCTCGCCTTCCTCGCCGACCGCCTCAAGGTGGCGCTGCGCGACCAGGGCGTGCGGCACGACGTGATCCAGGCCTGCTTCGACCTCGGCGGGCAGGACGACCTCGTTCTCTTGGTCAACCGGGTGCGGGCGCTGCAGGATTTCCTTGCCACCGATGATGGCGCGAACCTGCTGACCGCCTGCAACCGCGCCTCGAACATCGTGCGCATCGAGGAGGAGAAGGACGGCGTCGAATACTCGATGCCGCCCGACCCGATGTTCGCCGAGGGTGCCGAGGAGGCCGCGCTGTTCGCGGCGCTCGACCAGGCCGAGCCCGCCATCGCCGAGGCGCTCAAGGCCGAGGACTTCACCGCCGCCATGGCGGCGATGGCCGGGCTGCGCCGCCCCGTCGACGACTTCTTCGACAAGGTCACGGTGAACGCGCCCAACCAGATCCTGCGCCGCAACCGGCTCTGCCTGCTCAACCGCATCCGCCACGCCATGCGCCAGGTCGCGGTCTGGGAGGCGATAGAGGGCTGATCCGTCCGCGCCAAATCCTTTTGCCGCAGGTGCAACGCGTCACTTGTGCGGCTGCGAAGGCGCGCTGTATGACGGACGCATGAAGGATCATGCGGCCGGGATCGGATGGATCGGGCTCGGCGCGGGAGCGCCCGCGCCAGCGGCGGCGCGCTTCGGGCAGAAGGCCGCGCTGCTGGCCGAGGCCGCGGGGCTTGGCCTGCCGGTCCCGCCTGGCTTCGTCCTTGCGCCCGACGTGCTTGCCGACCCTGCCGCGACGCGCGCGGCGCTCGATATCGGCCTCGCCCGGCTCGAGGCCGAGACCGGCTATTGCCTCGGCTGCGCCGAGAACCCGCTCCTGCTTGCCGTGCGCCCCTCGGTGGAGGGCGGCGGCGGCGGCGTGATCCCTGCCATCCTCGACATCGGCGTGACCGAGGCCGCGCTGCCCGCCATCGCCGCGCGGCGCGGCGAGCGGGTGGCGCGCGACCTGTTGCGGCGCCTGGTGCAGTCCTACGGGGCGACGGCGCTGGGCATCGAGGGCGAGGAGTTCGAGTTCGCCCTCTATGACGCCATGAAGCTTGCCGGGGTCGAGAGCGAGACCGAACTCGACCCGGCCGATCTCGCCGATCTCTGCCGCACATGCCTGCGGCTGATCGAGGAGGAGGCCGGCGTCTCCTTTCCGCAGGAGCCGCGTGCCCAGCTCGACGGCGCGGTCGCGGCGATCGTGAAGCTCTGGACCGGGGCGCGGGCCCGGACCCGCCGCGTTGCGCGGGGCCTGCCCGAGGACGCGCCGCTTGCGCTGATCGTGCAGGCGATGGCGCTCGGGATCGGCCCCGGCGTCTGCGGCGCGGGCGTAGCCCAGACCCGCGACGAGACCACGGGTGCGCGACGGCTGGCCGGGCGGTTCCTCGAACAGGCGCAGGGCGAGGAAGCCCTGATGGGCCTGCGCACGCCTGCCCTGCTGACCGTGGTCGAGCGCCTCGACCAGGGCCTGCGCGAGCCGGCGCTCGAGGAGCGCTGCCCCGCCGCGACCGAGGCGCTGCTCGAGGCCGCGCGCGCGCTCGAGCACGCGCTTGGCGACGCCTTCTCGTTCGAATTCACGCTGGACGACGGGGTGCTGCATTTGCTCGAGGTCAAGCCCGCGCGCCGCTCGCCCCGCGCGGCCGTGCGCATCGCCGTCGAACTGGCCGAGGCCGGCGCGATCACCCGCGACGAGGCGCTGCTGCGGATCGACCCCGCCGCCCTCGACCAGCACCTGCACCCGTCGATCGACCCCGATGCGGCGCGCGACCGGATCGGCAAGGGGCTGCCCGCCTCGCCCGGCGCCGCGTCCGGGGCGCTCGTCTTCTCGCCCGACGCGGCCGAGCTTGCGGCGGCGGCCGGTCGCCCGGCCATCCTCGCGCTGATCGAGACCAGCCCGGAGGACATCCGCGGCATGCATGCGGCGAAGGCCGTGCTGACCGTGCGCGGTGGCATGACCAGCCACGCCGCCGTGGTCGCCCGCGGTCTCGGCACGCCCTGCGTCGTCGGCGCCAAGGACCTCATCCTAGACCGTGCCGCCGGCGAGATCCGCGCCCGCGACGGGCGGGTCTTTCGCATCGGTGACGCCGTCACCGTCGACGGCTCGACCGGCGAGGTGCTGGCAGGTGCCGTGCCCACCGTGCCGCCCGAGATCACCGGCGCCTTCGCGCGCCTGATGGACTGGGCCGACGCGGCGCGGCGGATGGGGGTGCGCGCCAACGCGGACACCGCGCAGGACGCGCGGATCGCGCATGATTTCGGCGCGGCCGGGATCGGGCTTTGCCGCACCGAGCACATGTTCTTCAAGCGCGGCCGCATCGCCGCGATGCGCCGGATGATCCTGGCCGAGAACGAGGCCGACCGCCGCGACGCGCTCGCCGAGCTTTTGCCCATGCAGCGCGAGGATTTCATCGAGCTCTTCGCCCAGATGGCGGGCCACCCGGTGGTCATCCGCCTGCTCGACCCGCCGCTGCACGAGTTCCTTCCCCATGGCGAGGCCGACATCGAGGAGCTGGCCATTGCGCTCGGCCTGTCGCCGGCCAGCGTGCGGGCGCGCGTGCTCGAGCTATCCGAGTTCAACCCGATGCTGGGCAAGCGCGGCTGCCGCATCGGCATCGCCTATCCCGAGATCTACGAGACGCAGGCGCGCGCGATCTTCGAGGCCGCGCTCGAGGCTGGCGCGCGCGCGGGCAGCCCCGTGGTGCCCGAGATCATGCTGCCGCTGGTCTCGGCCGTGCGCGAGCTGGTCGTGCTCAAGGAGCATATCCACGCCGTGGCCGAGGCGGTGCGCGCCGAGCGCGGCGCGATGGTCGACTACCGCGTCGGCGTGATGATCGAGACGCCGCGTGCCTGCCTCAGGGCGGGTGAGATCGCGGACGCGGCCGCCTTCGTCAGCTTCGGCACCAACGACCTCACGCAGATGGTCTACGGGCTGAGTCGCGACGATGCCGGGCGCTTCATGCCTGATTACGTGGCGCGCGGGGTCTATGCGCATGACCCGTTCCACTCGCTCGACCTAGAGGGCGTGGGCGAGATGATGCGAATCGCCGCCGAGCGCGCCCGCGCGCACATGCCGGGCATCTCGGTGGGCCTGTGCGGCGAGCATGGCGCGGATCCGGCCTCGGTCGAGTTCTGCGAGCAGGCGGGCTTCGACTATGTCTCGTGCTCGCCCTTCCGCGTGCCGATCGCCCGGCTGGCGGCGGCGCAGGCGGCGATTCATGCGCGCCGCGCCGGGTCCGCGCGGGACGCATGAGCATGCTTGGCGACCTGGCCGCCCGGGGCAAGGCGGGGCTCGCCCGCGCGCTTGCCCGCATCGAGTCGCATGGCGGTGGCGCCGAGGTCGCGGACCTTCTGGACGAGGCTGCGGCCAGCCCGCGCGGCCATGTTCTGGGGCTCACCGGCCCGCCCGGCGTCGGCAAGTCGACCCTGACGGATGCACTGATCCGCGCCTACCGCGCGCGCGGTCTGACCGTGGGGGTGATCGCGGTCGATCCTTCCTCGCGCCTGTCGGGGGGCGCGCTCCTCGGCGACCGAACCCGTATGCGCCGCGATCCGGGCGATGACGGAGTCTTCGTGCGCTCGATGGCCGCGCGCGAGCGGCTGGGGGGGCTTGCCGACCTCACCTACCCGGCGATGGTCCTGATGCGCGCCCTGATGGACCGGGTGATCGTCGAGACGGTCGGCGTGGGCCAGTCCGAGACCGCGATCGCCGACATTGCCGACACGGTGGTCTGCTGCGCCCAGCCCGGATCGGGCGACGCGATCCAGTACATGAAGGCCGGCGTCATGGAGATCCCCGACATCGTCGTGGTGACCAAGGCCGACATGGGCGACGTGGCGCGCCGCACCGTTGCCGACCTGAAGGGTGCGCTGGGGCTGACGGCAGGCCGGGACGCCATGGGCCTGCAGGTGATCGCCGTCTCAGCCGCGCGCGAACAGGGGCTTGAGCCGCTGGTCGGGTTCATCGAGGAACGGGCGTCGGGGCAGGCGGGAGACATCGCGGCGCGGCGCCGGGCGCAGGACCAGCGCTGGCTCGAGCGGCACTTGGCCGAGCTCTACGGGCAGGCTGGCGTGGCGCGGCTGGCGGCCTGCGGCGCGCTGGCACCGGGTGCCCTGGGCGAATCGGGGGTCTTCCGCCGTGCCCGATCGCTGGGCGCGAGGCTTGACGCGGCACTCGATTCCGCCTTCCCGCCCGCGAAAAAGTGACGCTGCAGCGCAGCATCCCTCATTGATATCGCTTCACTTTTGCGCGTGCGCCGCGGCATTTCGCCGAGATGGGCTTCCCGTGCCGTTGGATTCTGCGCTAAGCACCCGCCTGCGTGCGACCTGACGCACGTGGCGACGGGCAATTCACTGCCCCGGCTCTGAAGAGGTTTCGCGGCTCCCACGGGCAAGGAGCCAAGTGCGGATCCGGAGGTACTCGCGACAGGCGGCGAGACCCCAGGAAACGAGGGACGACATGATCGGCAGCGATCAGCTTGAGGCCGCTCGGGCGGCCCTCTGCGGCGCTTGGCGCGCCGGTTGCGCCATGGTGCTGGCGGGAGCGATGTCCGGTGCGGCGCTCGCGGATGTGGGCCGCGACGAGATCGGCCTGCCGTTCGACCGGGGCACGCAGATCGCCATGCTGGTCGGCGGCGAGCAGACCGGCCTGAGGGCGTTCCTCGAGACCCCCGCTGCCGCGCGCCTGATGCCCGACGGGCAGGACGGCCCGGTCAACCGCATCGAGCGGCTCAACTCCCACGATGCCGCGACCGCAGCCCTGATCGAGGGCGCGCATGACCGCACGCTGACCGAACTTCTGATCGCCGACCCGGGCGGTACCATAGACCTCTCGGCGATGGACCGCGTCTCGGTCGAAACGAACGATCCGGAATGGCGCTGCCTGACCGAGGCGCTCTATTTCGAGGCGCGCGGCGAGAGCCCCATCGGCCAGATCGCGGTTGCCGAGGTGATCCTCAACCGCGTCGACAGCGCGCGCTATCCCGACAGCGTCTGCGGCGTGATCCGCCAGGGGACCAGCCGGGCCGGCAAGGGTTGCCAGTTCTCCTACAATTGCGATGGCAAGAAGGAAGTCATCGCGAACCGGCCCGTCTATGAAGCACTCGGCAAGATCGCCTGGGTCATGCTTCAGGGCCGCCCGCGCACGCTGACCGGCAAGGCCACCCACTACCACACCACCGCGGTGCGCCCGAAATGGGCCAAGCGGCTGGTGCGGACGGCACGCATCGGCGAGCACATCTTCTACCGGGGACCCGTCGAGGTCAGCCAGCGCTGAGCAGCTGCGCCGCCGCGAAATGTCTCGATTATCGCGCGCGGCGTCGCTTTGCCGTGGTAGCCGCGCCGCCAAAAGGTTAACGTGAGCGCTGGACGAGATGGCGCGGAGCGGCGCCGCCCGGACGGGCGAGATCGGAGAGACGCGATGGTTGAACGGGCCCTCCTGCCCCACCGGCTGGACATCGAGACCGAGCAGGCCGGACCGCAGGACAAGATCGCCGACCGGATCTTCCTGCTCGACTACACGCGCGAGATCGAGATCGGCGCCTATGCCGAGGAAGTCGGCGTCACCCAGAGGGTGCGCTTCGACGTCGTGCTCGAGGTGACCCGGAACACCGCCCATATCGATGACCGCGTCGGCCGGGTGATCAACTACGACGACCTCGTCGATGCGATCGAGACCATCGCCCGCGGACCGCGTATCACCTTGCTGGAAACCTTCGCCGAGCGGCTGGCGCAGGCGGTCCTGGTCGATCCCCGCGCGCGGCGCGTGCATGTCCGGATCGAGAAGCTCGACCGGCTGGCGAATGGCGCGCGCCTCGGCGTCGAGATCAGCCGCGTGCGCACGCCCGAGACCAACGAGAAGATCTGGGCGCTGGCGCCCGAGGTGAAGTAGGCCGCGAAGCAGGCTGCCCGGCCGCGCCGGTAACCATCAGGCCTCGTCCGGCGGCTCGATTTCCGAAAACACCCGATCCACGGCCACCGCCGCTGCCAACTGGAGTTCGGCAAGCCGGGCGGCGAGCATGGCGAAATCCTCGCACCCGCCGACGCGGGCGAGCACGCGCCGCAGCCCCTCGCCCGCGGCATCTGGGTCGAGCGGCTGCTCGAGCGCCACGCGCTCGACATGCTGGAGCCGGGTCTGCAAGGCCAGCGCGCTGCCCAGCGCCTCGGCTTCATCCTCGCCGATCCATCCGGCCACCGCCAGCGGCGCCAGCAGCGCGCGTGCCGGCTGGGCCACGCCCATGCCGTGGTAGAGGCAGCCGGTCTGTGCCAGGAACTCGATCTCCATCAGCCCGCCGGCGGCGTGCTTGAGCGACCACGGGCTCTGTCGCGCCGACGCGTGGGCGTCGGTCAGCTTGCTGCGCATCTCGACCGCCTCGCTCAGCACCGCGGGGTCGCCCTTGCGCCGCGCCAGCGCCTCGTCGATGACCGCCTCGGTCTCGGCGCCAAGGTCGCGCGGGCCCGTGACCACGCGCGCGCGCGTCAGCGCAAGATGCTCCCACACCCAGGCGTCTTCCAGCTGGTAGCGGCGGAAGGTGGCGAGCGAGACCGCGACCGGCCCCTGGCGGCCCGAGGGGCGCAGCCGCATGTCCACCTCGTAAAGGCGCCCCTGCGCCGTCGGCACCGTCAGCGCCGCTACCAGCGCCTGCGTCAGGCGCGGGTAATAGGTGGCGGGCGGGAGCGGGCGGGGGCCCTCCGATGTCTCGGCGTCACCGGGGTCGTAGACGGTGATGAGATCGAGATCCGAGCCCGCCGTCATCTCGCGCGTGCCCAGCTTGCCCATGCCGATCACCACCATGCCGCGCCCCGGCGGCGGCCCGTGCCGGGTCGCGAAGTCGGCGATCACGCGCGGCAGCAGCCGGTCGAGCGTGGCGCCTGCAATGGCCGAGAAGGCGGTGCCGGCCTCGACCTCGTCGGCGAGACCGCGCAGCACCTGCACGCCGGCGCGGAACACCTGCTCGCGCGCCCAGGCGCGCGCCGCGTCGAGCTGGCGCTCGTAGTCCGACTCGCGCCCCAGCCAGCGCTCGAGGTCGGTCGACAGCGCCACCTCGCTCTCGAGCGGCTCGAAGAATCCCCCGCCGATCAGGGCGTCGAGCGCCTGCGGCTCGCGCCCCAGATGCGCCGCGAGCCGCGGCGCCGCGGCGCAGATCTCGACGATCAGGTCGAGCAGGTGCGGGTTCGCGGTGAACAGCGAGAAGACCTGCACGCCGGCCGGCAGCCCGGTGAGGAAGTGATCGAACTCGGCGATCGCGTCATCGGGGCTGGCGGCCTCCGCGAGATACTCGACCAGCCGCGCCTCGAGCCCGGCGAACAGGCGCTGCGCCCGCTCGGTCCGCGTCGCGGCAAGGCGCCCGGACCGCCAGCGTTCGAGCGTGCGGCACGCGTCCTCGGGTCGGCGGAAACCCGCCCGCGCCAGCGCCTCGGCGTCGATCTCGACATGGCGCGGTTCCGCCCCGGTGCTCGCCGGCGCCGCGAAGAAGGCGCGCGTCGTCTCGTGCACGCGGGCGAGGCGCTCGGCGATGTCGCGCTCGAAGGCCGCGAGGTCCGACCAGCCGGCCAGCGCTGCCAGCCGTGCCCGCGCCGGCTCGGGGGCGGGGATGGTATGGGTCTGCGCGTCCTCGATCATCTGCAGGCGGTGCTCGAGCGTGCGGTGCGCGGTGTAGTCGGCGGCGAGCTCGGTCGCGGTCTCCTGCGGCACATGCCCCGCCTCGACCAGCCGCGACAGCGCGCCAAGGGTCGTGGGCTCGCGCAGCGCCGGCTCGCGCCCGCCCATGATCAGCTGGCGGGTCTGCGCAAAGAACTCGATCTCGCGGATGCCGCCCGGCCCCAGCTTGAGATCGTGGCCGGGGACCGATGACGGGGTGAAGCGCCCCTTCTTGTCGCGGATCTTGCGCAGCAGGTCCTCGACATCCTCGATCGCCGCGAAATCCAGATGACGGCGCCAGATGAAGGGCCCGAGGCGCTCGAGATAGGCCGCCCCCGCCATCCGGTCGCCTGCCACCGGCCGGGCCTTGATATGGGCGGCACGCTCCCAGGTGCGGCCGACCGATTCGTAGTAGCGCTCGGCCGCTTCGAGCGCGAGGCACACGGGCGTGGTCGAGGGCGAGGGCCGCAGCCGCAGGTCGGTGCGGAAGACATAGCCGTCGTCGGTCTGCTCCGAGAGCAGCTTCACCAGCCCGCGGGTCACATGGATGTAGCGCGCCTTGGCGTCGGCGAAATCGTCGGGTGCGATCTGGTCCTGGTCGAACAGGCAGATCAGGTCGATGTCGGACGAGTAGTTGAGCTCGCGCGCGCCGTGCTTGCCCATCGCCAGGATCACGTAGCCCGCCCCGTTGACGAGGCTGGCCTCGGTCATGCCCGGAAGCTTGCCGCGGGCGATCTCCTGCCCCAGGAGCCACTGCGCCGCGGTCTCGGTCAGCCCGTCGGCAAGATCGGTCAGCGCCCCGGTGACGGCTCCGAGGTCCCATGCGCCGCCAAGGTCTGCCAGCGCGATCATCAGCGCGGCCCGGCCCTTGGCGCGCCGCAGCGCGGTGGCGAGGCTGCGCTGGTCGGCGCCGTCGGCGGCGGCCTCGCGTGCCTCGGCCAGCAGCGCGGGAACCGCGATCTCGGGTGGAGCGGCGGCGGCCTCGGCCAGCCATTCCGCATGGCGCTCGGTCAGGCGGGCAAGATAGGGGCTCGACCCGGTGACGCCGCGGATCAGCTCTCCCATCACGCCGCGGGTCAGCGCGTCCGGCAGCCGCGCCGCCAGGTCCGTGGCTCGGTCGGGCTCGAAGGGAATGGGAGCGGTGCGCACGCGCGCGGCAAGCGAGGGTCTGTCCATGGCCTCAGCGTGGCGCGAGCGGCCCGCGCCGATCAAGGGACAAAGGGTCGCTCAACGCCCTTCGAACTTCGCGGGCCGTTTCTCGAGGAAGGCCATGACGCCCTCGGCGAAATCGCGCGTGCGCCCGGCCTCGCCCTGAAGCTCGGCCTCGAGCGCCAGCTGGTCGTCCAGCGTGTTCTGCGCCGAGCGGCGCAGCGCCTGCTTCATCAGGCGATAGGCGACCGTCGGGCCGCTGGCCAGGCGGGTCGCGATCTGGCGCACGCGGGCCTCCAGCAGGTCATCCTCGACCACTTCCCAGATCATGCCCCATTCGGCCGCGCGCTCGGCCTCGATCGGCTCGGCCAGCAGGCACAGGCCCATGGCGCGGGCGTGGCCCACCAGCCGCGGCAGCCAGAAGGTGCCGCCGGCATCGGGGATCAGGCCGATCCGGGCGAAGGCCTCGATGAAGCTGGCCGAGCGGGCGGCGATCACGAGATCGGCGGCCAGCGCGATGTTGGCGCCGGCCCCGGCCGCGACGCCGTTCACCGCGGCGATGGTCGGGACGGGGCAGTCGTATATCAGCCGCAGCAGCGGCTCGTATTCCTCGGCCAGCGTGCGTTCCAGGTCGATGCTCGCCGCGTTGCCGCCGTCGCTCAGGTCCTGCCCGGCGCAGAAGGCGTGCCCCGACCCGGTGAGCACCACCGCGCGTGCTTCGTGCCCGGCGCGGCCCAGCGCGTCCGTCAGTTCGAGCCGCATCGCGCGGTTGAGGCTGTTCATCTTGTCGGGCCGCCCGAGCGCAATGGTGGCAACCTCGTCGGCAAGCTCGTAGCGGATCGTCTGGTAGCTCATCGTGGCTCCTCGGCGGTGGGGGGATTCGGCGGCCAGACTAGCGGGCGCGCCGGGGCCGCGCCACGCCCAAGCGGCGCGCGGGCCGGGCTGTGGTCGCGCCGTCCCGCCCCATCTGCCGGCGCCGTGCAGGAGCCGCGCTCAGCCCTGCGCGGCGAAGGCGCCGATGACCGCCGCCACGATCAGTGCCGCCAGCACCGCCAGCGCGATCTTGATCCAGGAATAGGGCCGCTCGCCGCTCACGGCGCCGGTGCGCCCGTTGACCACGACGCGATAGGGGGTGTTGCGGTAGCGATAGGCTGCCAACCAGACCGGCAGCAGCACGTGCTTGAAGGTCGCGCGGTCGAACTCGGCCGACAGCCGCGTCAGGCGCTGCGCGTCACCGCCGATGCGGGCCAGAGCATCCTGCGCGAGCGCCGCCTCCATCGCCTTGCCCGCGGCGGCGAAGCCCTGCTCGAGTCCCATGCTCGGCGCCTCGGCGCGGAACCCGGCGATGAACTCGGGCGTGTAATCGCGCAGGCCCTCGAGGTCCCATCCGGGGAAGACCTCGGGCCCCGGGCTCAGCGCGCCCAGCGTGTCAGACGCGGGCACCAGCACGTCGTCGAAGACGCGCGCGATGTGCCCTTGCACCGGCGTCCAGCGGATCTTGCGCACCTTTCTCGGCTGCGTCGACGTGCCCTTCGCGCCGCGCACCGTGACCATCTGGGTGACGTAGTAGGCGTCGCCCCGAAAGCCCGCATACTCGGCCTCGGCCTCGGCGTCGAAGGTGTAATGCGGCAGGTAGACGCCCGACAGCGGCCGGCCTGCCTCGGCATAGCGCTTGAGCCCCGAGGGCGCGAACCAGTGGCCGGCGAGCCAGCTCTTCATCCGCGCCCGCGCCTCGGTCTCGGTGACCGCGAAGGGCAGCACGCCCTGTGGCCGGGGATGACGGTGGCGGTGCAGGTCCTGGCGCGACAAGGGCGTTGCGCAGAACGGACACTGATCGGCGATGGTGCCGGCATCGAGCCCCACCTCGGCGCCGCAGCCGGGGCAGCGGACGGTCTCGGTCTCCACGAACTCGGTGGTCTCGCCCTGGCGGGCCAGGGCCGGTGCGAGGTCGATCTCGCGCAGCAGGCCCTTGTCCCACGGCCCGTCCGTCGATTCCGGGATCTCGTTCTGCGTGCCGCAATAGGGGCAGACCAGCGCGCCCGCCCCGGGCGCATATTCCAGCCGCGCGCCGCAGTTCGAGCAGGGAAGTGCCCCGTCATTGCCGGGCATCGCTGCTGGCTCGGTCATCGTGATGTTCCCCGCTCGCTCCCGGGTTCCCTGCAGGCGCCGCGCTGCCGGACGCCGTCGGCGCTCAGCCCGCCGGCGGCGGTGGGGGCGGGGGCGGCGCGATGGTGAAGAGCTGGGCCAGCGCGGCCACGTCGCCGGCCGCGGTCCAGCCCTCCATCCCCGCCGACCACACCAGTGTCTGGCGCTGGAAGCGCCCCTCGGCGACCATGCGGCCCAGGTCGGCACGGCTGAAGGGACCGGTGGTCTGGCCGTTCTCAGCAATGTGCCAGACCGTCTCGGGCGCAGGCGGCGGGGGTGGTGGCGCGGCCGCGACCGGCGGCTGCTGCGGGATCGCGCCCCAGGGGCCGGCGGTCATCTGGCTGCCCATCGCCACGCCCATGCCGGCACCGATGGCCGCGCCCATTGCGCCGCCCTGCGCGGGGTTCTCGGCCGCCGCGCGCATCGCCTCGGCGGCCTGGAACTGCGCGTATTTCGTCAGGTCGCCGACCACGCCCATCGCCGTGCGCCGGTCCAGCGCCTGCTCGACCGCCTCGGGCAGCGAGACGTTCTCGACGAACAGCTCGGGCATCTCGATGCCGAAGCCCGCCAGCTCGGGCGCGATCCGCGCGCGAAGATACTCGGCCATCTGGTCGGTGCTCGCGGCCAGGTCCAGCACCGGGATGCCCGAGGAGGCGAGCGCGTTCGAGAAGCGCGCCACGATGACGTTGCGGATCTGGAACTGGACCTCGTCGGTCGTGACCTCGCCATCGGTGCCGACCACCTCGCGCAGGAAGACGCCGGGGTCCGACACCCGGATCGCGTAGGTGCCGAAGGCGCGCAGGCGCACCGGCCCGAATTCCGGGTCGCGCAGCATGATCGGGTTGCGCGTGCCCCATTTGAGGTTCTGGAAGCGCCGGGTCGAGACGAAATAGACCTCGGCCTTGAAGGGCGACTGGAACAGATGGTCCCAGTGCTGCAGCGTCGTCATCACCGGCATGTTGTTGGTCTCGAGCATGTAGAGACCCGGCCGGAACACGTCCGCCAGCTGCCCTTCATGCACGAAGACGGCGGCCTGGCCCTCGCGCACCGTCAGCTTGGCGCCGTACTTGATCGCGTTGCCATGGCGCTGGAAGCGCCAGACCATGGTGTCGCGCGTGTCGTCGGTCCAGTCGATGACATCGATGAACTCGCCCTTCAGCATGTCCCAGATCATCTGACGTCCTTTCTTCCTTCGGCCTCGTGCGGGGCCGGATTCCCGGTTCGTGCCGATCAGGCAAAACTCTGTTGCGGCGCGCGGGTATGTTTCGGCCCCGAGGGCGGCCCCATCTGTGGCGCGCACCGGCGAGACTGCCGGTTGAGCCTGAGGAGAGCAAGAAATGACTCGCATCCATGTGACCGTTCCGGCGCTGATGCTGGGCGCCCTGCTGGCCGTGGCCCCCGGCATCTCGGGTGCCTCTCCGATAGAGAGCCAAGGCCCGAAGCTGAAGAAGATGTGGGCCGATGCGCGCAATGGCGGCGACGAGTACACCTTCGGCAGCGCCCGCCAGCGCCTGTTCGGTGCGCGTGACTCGGCCAAGCTCCGCACGATTGCCCCGGACGCGTCGAAGCCCGCCGCGTCGGCCGGCACCGACAAGTGATCACGGGCGGTCGGACCCACACATTGGGCCGGCGCCCCGGCGCGCCGGTCCTGCCGGTTCGTGGCAATCGCCCGCAGAAGGGATCCATGGCGTCAACGGGCTGCGCTGTCCGGCCGCCGTTGCCGAGGGATCGCCGCTTCGTCCCGCGTCACTCGACGGTTCCGGCGACCGAGGTTTGCTGCATCACATCGGTCGCCAGCCGGCCCGCGATCGGCGCGATCTGCGCCGTGGTCATGCCGGGCTCGAGGCGCGGGTCATAGAGCATCCGCAACAGGATCTCGTCGTGTCGGGTGAGCAGGGCGAATTCCTGGTCGTCGTTGAAGATCGACGGGCGGATGTGCGGGTCGTCGTTCGGAAGGCCCATGGTCTGGCTCAGCTCTTCCTCGACGCAGGCTTCGGCCAGGCGCGACGGCAGCCCGGCGCGGATCAGCACGACGGCAAAGGCGATGCGGTCCGGGCCCTCGGCCGCGCCGTCGCCGGTCGCGGTGAAGGTGGCGACGCAGGGCGTGCCCGGGGCGCGGCCAAAACGGTCGACGAAGCCCATCAGCCACTGGCCCGACGGCCATTTCGACGGCGCCGCCGTCAGCGCCGGGTAATCCTCGGGCCGCAGGAACAGGACATAGAGGTTGGCGGGACCGTCGCCGGCAGGCGCGATATCGTGGCCGGTGAGCCGCGCGAGCCGCTCGAAGGTGCGCTCGACCCGGGGCCCGTCGCGCACCGACGTCGTGCTGTCATCGGCGACCAGCCAGCGGATCGGCGCCTCCCAGCGGCGCAGGACGCCCGAGGGCAGGCTGCGCTCGCCGTGCTGGGTTCCGACCGGGTTCGGCTCGGCGCCAAGGGCGACGGTGAGGAAGTTCCGCGTGACGTCGCGCGAGTCGAAGGGCGCGTCGGGGGGCGAACGGTCCAGCCGCAGCCCGCCCGATTCCTCGCGCTGCAACGCATAGCCGGCCCAGGCCGATCCGTCCTGGTAGGGCGCGCAGGCGGCCAGCGCCCCCGCCAGAACTCCCGTCAGCGCCAACGCGGTGGCGGCGCGCGCCTGGCGGTGCAGGCTGCGCCCCGTCGACCGCGTTGGGCAGGCCGTCACCCCGGCTCTCCGGGCCGCATCTCCTCGACGATGGTGCGAACGACGGGCATCGCCTCCTCCTCGCTCATGCCCGGTGTCAGGCGCTCGTCGTAGAGGATGCGCAGCAGCCACTCGTCATGCTCGGTGAGCAGGGCGAACTCCTCGTCGTCGTTGAAGATCGAGGGGCGCACCTCGGGATGGTCGTTGCCCAGTCCCAGGGCCTGCGCAATCTCCTCGTGCAGGCACGAGCGGCGCAGGAGCCCGGTGACCTCGGACCCGATCACCACCATGCCGAACACGATCACGTCCTCGTCCATCACCGAGAACAGGTTCGAGGCCATGCAGACCACCCGCCCCGACGCGCGCCAGGTGTCGAACCCGTCGGCCAGCGCCGGGTAGAGCTGGCGCAGTGCCGCCGAGAAGGCGGGCCGCTCGGCCGGCTCGGTGATCAGGATCATCAGGTTGACGTCGCGCTCGACCTCGTGGGTCACGAGCCCGGTGAGATCGGACACATGGTTGAGGAAGCGCTCGATCTCGGCGTGGTCCTGCGGCGTGGCGCCCCGGCCGTAAAGCCCCCAGCGGATCGGTCCCTCCCAGCGTTGCACCGGGTTCGGGGCCGAGTTCTCCTCGCTTCCCGCCGACTCGATATCGACCTCGTGGCGCAGGGCGATGCGGCTGAAGTTGCGCACGAGATCGGCATTGGTGAAGGGCGCATCCTCCGGCGCGGTATCCGTGCGCAGGTCGCCGATCGCGGTCAGCGCGTTCTCGTATTCGCGGTAGTCGGAGACGGTGGGCTGGCCGGCGCAGGCCGAAAGCGCGAGGCCAAGCGCCCCGCCGAGCAGCGCGCGCAGGCGCCATCCGGCCAGCATTGCGGCCGCCGGCGCCCGGTGGTGGCGCGTTGCAGCCGGATCGGGTATGCGGGGATGAGGCATCAGTCAGAGTTCCGTCACTAGGCCCCCGAGTATGCGCGATGTGCGGAAGATTTGCGACCGGTTTGATTGCGGAACAGCCCGAGACGGCGGGCTGGCTCGGGCTTGACGCCGGCGCGCCGGGAACCTGGCCCGGGCCGCGCTGGAACATCGCACCCACCGACATGATCCCGATCGTGCGCGCCGATGCCGGCGGGCGGTGCCGCGTCGCGCCGGCCCGCTGGGGGCTGATCCCGCGCTGGTGGCGCAAGCCCTTGTCCGAGATGCGCGCTTCGACCTTCAACGCGCGGGCCGAGGAAGCGGCCGGCAAGCCGATGTTCCGCGATGCCTGGCGGCACGGGCGCTGCCTCGTCCCGGCGATCGGCTACTATGAATGGACCGGGCCGCGGGGCGACAAGACGCCCTGGTTCATCAGCCTCAGCACCAACGCGCCGGGGTTCTGTATGGCCGGCCTCTGGGCCGAGCCCACGATCGACGGCACACCGCTGCTCACCGCCACGGTGCTGACCACGGCGGCGGGCGGCGCGACGCGCGAGCTGCATCCGCGCAGCCCGGTCGTGCTGATGGAGGACGAATGGGAAGCCTGGCTTCGCGGCGATGCCGACGCGGCGGCGCTGATGCATCCCGCGCCGGACGACCGGGTGCGCATCTCCGGGGTCTCGCGCGAGGTCAATCGCGTCGGCATCGAGGGCCCGCAGCTGATCGAGCCCGCGGGCCTCGGCCTGTGAGCCCGCGGACCGGCCGGCCGGAGCGCCTCATCACTCCCGCCGGCCTCTGCCCGTCCCTCGAATTTCAGCCGGGTCGCGCCGCCGGGGGGCCAGAGAGCGCGACCCGGCTGGCGATCAACCCGCGATCGCGAAGATCGTGTATCGGGGATCGTCGCCAAACCGGTTCTCGCCCGCCTCGCCCCTGCGGCTCAGCAGGATGGCCAGCGCCACGGCGCCGATGGCGGGGACGAGAACGAGGAATGCCAGCACGCCCGAGCGGCCGGTGTCATGCAGCCGCCGCACCGTCACCGCGGCGAGCGGCACGATAAGCCCGAGCGCGAGCGCCTGCGCCGCCGGCACGATGGCCGGCATCTCGGCCGCGGCGACGGCCAGACCCAGCAGCGCGAGGACGCTGAAGCCCGCGAACCACCAGAACTCGTGCCGGCCGGCGCGCCCTGCGAAGACCGCGTAGTGCGACAGGCACGAGGCCACCGCGTCCCAGAACCGCATCGTCCGCTCCCAGTATCCATTCCCGGGAGCGACCCTGCCGCAGCAATGGTTGAGAAACGGAAGGCTGCCTTCATTTTACCCGCTATTACAGCCTTTCACATTTTTCACTAAAAAGCAGTCACTTAAGCGAAATCCGCTATTCGAGGGTTTACAGCGATATTCCCTCATGCGCATATTTTTAGGCGTAGTCTTTGGTGGAGACGCCCGATATGCCGAGAAAGGTTTACGACCAAATTCACGCCCGCCAGGTGGACACGCTGCCGGTCGGAAAGCACGCCGATGGGCGGGGTCTTTACCTGCACGTCGCGAGCGAGAAAGCGCGCTCATGGGTGTGGCGCGGGACCGTGCAGGGGCGGCGTCGCGAAATCTCGATTGGCCCGGCGGACGTGGTTTCGCTCAAGTCGGCGCGCATGACGGCAGAGGACTGGCGGCGCATCGCCCTTGACGGCGGCGACCCGATGAAGACGCGCGACGAGGCCCGCCGGTCGGCGATGACATTCGAGGAAGCGGCGCGGCTCGTCTGGGCTGAACAAGTCGAGGGGCAGAAGTCGGCGCGCTATTCCCAGACGTGGATCACGTCGCTGGAGCGCGATGCCTTCCCCGTCATCGGGCGCATCCCCGTCAACGCCATCCGGCAAGGCGATTTCCTTCGCGTTCTCGCCCCGATCTGGACTGAGCGCCACGCGACCGCAAAGCACATCAAGCAGCGTCTCGCGACCATCATGGATTGGGCGCGCGCAGCGGGTCACTTCGAGGGCGTCAACCCGGCGGATGGCATCGAACGGGGGCTTGCAAAGGTCGCGCACCGGGCGACGCATCACCGGGCCGTCCCGTGGGCCGATGTCCCGCAGGTATTCGCGAAGCTGGGCGAGGCGGAAGGCGTAGCGCCGCTGGCCGTTCAATTCCTCATCCTCACCGCAGCCCGGTCGGGCGAAGTGCGCGGCATGACGTGGGCCGAGGTGGATATGGATGCGGGCGTCTGGACGATTCCCCCCGAGCGCATGAAGACGCGCCGCGAGCATCGCGTCCCGCTAAGCGCCGAGGCGCTCGCAATCCTGCAACGGGTCCGCCCCCTGTCCGATGGGCTTTGCTTCCCGAGCCGGATTGCAGGCAAGCCGATGGGCGACGCCACGCTGTCCGCGCTACTCAAGACGCTGGACATTCCCGGCGTTCCGCATGGCTTCAGAAGCAGCTTCAGGGATTGGGCCGAGGAAAGAGGCAGGGTGCGGCGCGAGATTGCCGAGATGTGCCTTGCCCACGTGGTCGGCAATGCCGTCGAGCGGGCTTATAGGCGCACCGACGTGCTTGAAGAACGGCGCGAGGCGCTAGCCCGTTGGGGCCGGTTTGTCCGCCCCGCGTCGGCTGACGTGGTGGCAATCGCATGAGCCGGAAAAAGAACCGAAAGCCCGATAATTCTACGGCGGTAAATGAGGACGGATGGCCCCTAGAGCCCGATAACTCTACGGCCGTAGATGAGGACGGATGGCCCCTAGCGGCCGCGACCCTTTCCGTGGAAGCAGCTAATTTCCGCTTCATCCGTGACCGCATGAGACGCTATCGGAGGGGCTGGAAGGCCGGACACGCTGTCGCGGTGACTGACGCGGTCAGGTTCTGTGACAGGCACAAGGTGCCGCATCCCGATTGGCTGAAAGCTGCCGTCCGGTCCCTTGCCGACCCGCCGCAGAAACGCAAGCGCGGCCAGCCGCCCGCCGATGAGGCGGATTTAATACGATGGGATGTTGTCGTTATGTTGCGCTTGGGGCGAGGTGAGGACCGCAAAGTCTACAAATGGGACGAGGTGTTTGAGGCGGCGTCGAAATACTTGGAGGGCACCCCGCATTGGGGCACCGCCGACACCATCAGCGCATCATACAAACGTGTCATCAAGCGGGACCGGCTAACCCCCGGACGTTATTACACAAAAGATCTCTAAGGCGATTTCGGGGTAAGTTATTACGCTATTTTCTCTCCCGTGAAAGCACACGGGGCGACCGTCATTTTCGGCCCTACACAACGGCGCACGGTGCGCCCGGTAGGAGGCAGAAAATGCAGGCAGACCTAACGATCCATGAATTTGCCGAGCGTCTTGGCGTGAGCCATATGACGATCCGTCGCCGCATCTGGGCGGGCGAGATCAAGTCATACCGGCTTGGGCCGAGTATCGTCCGCATCCCTTACACCGAACTCGACCGCATCCGGGGCGGCGAGGCTGCGTGACTGCGAAGAAATGGGCCACCCTTGGCGGGGGCGGCCCAGATGTGGGGTACTCGGCTGTAAACCGCACAAACCCTAGTCAAAATCGCCACGTTTCGCAAGTTGTCGCGTTCTTGGTGCGGATTGATCCCGCGCACATCTCAGCCAGCCTTTTTGCGTGGGGGTGGCTGCGATGAAGGATTGCAAAGCGACTATCGAAACGCTGATCGCTGCCGCTGGCGAGCCGGGCCACAGCTCGCCCGGACAGATTGCCGAGGGGCTGGCCGAAGTCCTGCGTGCGAAGTGGAGCCGCCCGGCGCGGCTCACGGTGGCCGGTGGCGCAACGCTTTCGCTCGACTATTGCGACCGTGAGATGTTGGCCGACGCCGCGCTCGACGTCCCGAGCTGGGGCGACGCAATCGAGGCCCGCCGCAAGGCATGGCTCGCCCGCTGGAAAGCCGAGCGGGAGGGCAACAGATGATGCCGCACCGCAGGATGCCAATCGACGAATTGGATTGGCGGCTTCGCGACGCGTTGAGCAGGCATCGGCTCACCGGCTGGCCGCTCAAGTTCGCCGTCTCGTTCGTGTCGCTATGCAAGCGGGGGCGCTCGCCGTCCTCGAAGCAGATCAAGATCGCCCGCGAGATCGTCGCGGACCTTCGCGCCGGGACCGCCGGGCCGCTGGTCGAGGATATCGAGCCCCTGCTTGATGACGAGGCAGGGCCATGAGCGCGGGCGATGTGTTCTGGTTCCGTTATGACCCGCGCGACACGGCGCAGGCTACGGGCCGCATGACGCTGGCACAGAAGGGCGCGCACCACGCTTTGCTAGAGATCGCGTGGTCGCGGCCATCGTGTTCAATCCCCGCTGACGACGACTGGATGCGCCGCAGGCTTGGCATCACGGCAGATGAATTCGCACGTGATGTGCGGCCTGTCCTGGACACGCTTTGGACCTTGGAAGGCGATCCGCCAAACGCCGATTGGGTCAGTGATTGGCTTCGCGGTTGTCGTCAGGAAGCGGCCCAACGGTCGCACGCCGCGAGAACGTCCGCGATGGCGCGTCACTACCCCGACAAGATCCACCCTTTGAAACCAAAGGAAAAACCGTGATGCGTTCGCATTGCTATAACAGCACAGCACAGCACAGCACAGTTTGCTTAGAGGATAAGGAAGAAGCTTCGCGTCGCGAAAAGCGCGAGGGCGACGCATGAGCATTTATCAGGCTCGCCCGATAAAACGGCATCGCGCGACGAGCGACGAGATGGACCACCGCGCGGCGTTCCTTGTGGGCTACGCGGCCAAGCATAGGCCCGTCACGGTTCGGCAGTTGTTCTACGCCGCAACCGTCTACGGCATTCCCGGAATCGAAAAGACCGAAGCGGGATATGCCAAGGTGCAGGCACATGTGCTCGCGCTGCGCCGCGACGGGTTGATGCCCTACAGCATGATTGCCGACGAGACCCGGTTGATGCGCAAGCCACGGACGCATGATGGATGGATGGATGCCCTGCGCGACACGGCGCGGCTCTATCGCAAGTCGCTGTGGGCTGACTCAAGCGAGCGGGTGGAAATCTGGATCGAAAAAGGTGCGCTCGCGGGCGTGATCTTACCGGTCACCGACGAGTTTGATGTCCCCTTGATGCCGACGCACGGCTACACGTCCGAAACCTTCGCGCACAACGCTGTCGAGGATATGCGAGGCACCGGCAAGACCCTTGTCGTTTACAGTTTGTATGACTTCGACCGAAGCGGCCAGGACGCCGAGGCGTCGCTGCGCGAGAAGGTGGAGCGGTTCGGCGCGGAGTATGGCGTCCCGGTTCGGTTTCGCCCGCTCGCGCTCACTGTCCAGCAAGTTGTTGACATGGGTCTTCCGACGCGCCCGGCAAAGCGCACGACGAAGGCCGACCAGCGTTGGCCATACCCCTTCGCGGCAGAACTTGACGCGATCCCGCCCGACCGCATCCGCCAGATCGTTCGCGAGGCGATAGAGCAGCACTTGCCCGCCGACGAACTGGCGCACCTCAAGGCAGTTGAGCGTGCCGAGCGCGAGACGCTGGAACAGTTTCTCTACGGTGACGCATGAACGCCCCCGCAAAGCCCCTCACGCCCGCCGAGATGGAAGCCCGCGCGCTTGAGGCAGCCGCGCGTGCGGCGGATTGGGACGAGTATCCGAGCCAGCGTGCAAAGGCGCTCTGGGCGTCCGTTTTGCTCGCGGCCATCGAAGACGCGCTCGCCCCATCCGCCGCAATGAAGCCGGCGCAACATGTGTCGCTGGGATGGTTCGGCACGTCCAGCTTCCGGCACGTCTGCGCGCTATGCGAGCTCGACCACGAGGCCGTTATGGACCGGCTCCGCCCTCACCTTGAGCAAGCAAAGGCCCGGCGATGAGCAGGGCGAGCGATGCGAAGCGGCAACGCTGGCAAAGAGCCAGACAACGCGCGGGCAAGTCGGCGCTCGTCGTCTATGTGTCCGACGAGTTTATCTCTGCACTAATAGAGGGCGGGCAGATTTCAAAGAAAGAAGCCGAGGATAAGCACCTTTTGGCGGATAGGTTGGGAAATATTATCGAGGCCATGTTGATTTAGTCACGGCGTGACTGTCAGAGGGCGCAGTGTTCTCGTAAAATATTCGGGAACAAAGGCAAGGAGCCCATTCATGGCAGGAAATCTAAATATCGCGTTCCCAGAGGACGATGCGGCGTTCGCGGCTTTACGCGAGCAACAGCAACAGGCGCACGACGAGATCGCGAGAAACTCGGAGATCGTCCAGAAATACAAAGCGCACATTAACGCGGTTTCTTCTGTCTTCGCGCCACGGCGTCCTGATCCGACAACCGAGGAAACGGAACGCGCACGGGAAGCCTCGCGCAATGTGAGGGCCGCCCGCGTGAAGTTGCGCGACCTCGAACTTCCGTTGAGGGAAGCGAGATCGAAGGCGGCAAGGCAGATCGCGGATCAGGCTCGGCCCGAATATCTGGCGAGGCTCGGCGCCTATGCCGCCGCCTACCTGAAAAGCCATGAGGCCGAGCTCGTCGCGTTGGAGGAGATCTTCGCGCTTCGGGGCGAGTTGGAGGCAAGGGCGGTTCCGCTGGGCACCTTCCCGATCGTGCCGTTCGAGCGGAAATTCGAGAACGTCTCATGGCGGCGTCAGGTGGTGCGCGAGGACGCGCTGGAACTTGTCCGACTTGGCGCGCTGAAACCGGCGGATGTTCCGTCCGCGTTGCGCAAATATTGGGGGCTAGCATGACGAAAATCAGAATGGGCGCCGCCAATGGCGAGCGCGTCGAAACGGGCAGCCGCAAGCGCCGCCGCCCCCACAAAGCCGGCGACGTGACGTTTACCAGGCTCGCGAACGGCAACATCAAGGTGACCGGCGATGCGTGTCCCTACGACATCGCCGAGGCAATCCGCCGCTGGAAAGCCAAGAAGGCCGAAAAGCGCGCTCCGATTGGCGCGGACGGGGCAGCGGCGCGGCGTGCCCGGATGCGGCGGAAGCTGGTGAGAACATGAGAGATGGGCGGGCGCGTCTGTTCGCGAGCGAGCCCGCCTCACTTCCCCGGCCTGTCACCCCTTCACCGGCAGGCCGGGGCCTTTTTGAAAGAGGCAGGGACATGAGCCAAAACGAGCCGCTCGGGAGAGCCCAAGAAAAAATCACCGGTGCTGGCCGACAGGTCCGCACCCTCACGCCCGAGGACGTGCGCGCCCTGCTTCGCGGGGTGGATCTCGACTACCTGGACGCCGACGAAGTCAAAGCCCGGCGCGACGCCCGACGCGAGAGGATGCGCCGGTGATCCGTATCATGCTCGGCTCGACAGGCAGCACGCCCAGCGCATCGGCAGAAGGGCGCACCGCCGCATCGCGCGCGGCACCAATCTGCAAGCTTGCCCGCGACCTCGTGGCCATCGGGTATTCGCCCGACACGCTCGCCGAGGTTTGGCGCAATCAGTGCCTCGTCTTCGCTGCCCAGCCGCTTGGCAAGTGGGCAAAGCTGACCGTGGAAGAAACGACCAACGCGAGCGCACGTTTCCGCGTGTGGCGCGACCGTGCGGAATACTTCGCGGGGAAAGGCGAGAGGGACCGGCAGGCATCTGACCCCGCCGAAGATGAAGATGCCGCCTGAGCGCCGGATACCCCCAACGCTGCGGGCAAATGACGGGGGAGGGGTGGGTCCGATTTCTAAGGGCTTAGGGCTGCCATCCGGCTCCCCCAAGGAACGCTAATTTAACTAAGGATCTGAAATGCAGTTGAAGCCGCCCAAGCACCTGTCGAAGGAAGCTGCGTCCTGGTGGCGCTCGCTCATTGCGGAATACGAGATCAGCGACGTTGCGGGCCTGACGCTGGTGACGACGGCCGCCGAGTGTCTGGATCGAATGCGGGCCGCACAAGACGCAATCCGCAAGCATGGCGAGGTGATCGAGGATCGCTATGGGAGCGTGAAGACGAACCCGGCTTGCTCGCTCGAAAAGGATTCCCGCAACGGGCTTCTCGCGGCGCTCAAGGCGCTCAACCTTGATCTTGAGCCAGTAAAGCCGCGCGGGCGGCCTGTAGCTGTCCCAGCATGGAGGGGGTGACATGCCGACAGTGAGACGCCGCACCGCACGCAATCGGCAGCTATCCGCCACGCCCGAGGCGTTGGTTCACTGGCGAGACTACTTTGACGGCGGCTGTTTCCTTTTGGCTGGCGCCGAGCGTGATCTGGGCCTTGAGCGCGCCACGCCCGACGAGATCGACGCGGCGGCAAAAGCTGTCTGGCACGCTCACGGGGCCGAATATCTCGCGGCAATCGAGGGCATTCCGGGCGGGCAGTCGCTGGCATTCACCGCCGACTATGCCTTGCGGGCTTATGGGAGGCCTTAGGGCCGACAAAACTCAAAGTTCCAAACTGGAGCAATGAGAACCCGCGCGCGAGGGGCCGACTAATGAAAATGTCATCGTCTGCGACACCTTCTGCACCCACCCGCGCGCGAGGCCGGTAACCAAGTCGACAATTTGGCGAGTTGATTGGCCACGCTCCTGCGCAGTGTCTTACTCGTTCACAGGCCCATGTTGGCGCGGGCCTTGATCTGGATCGAGTGGGACTTCGCCCCTTTGACCTGATGGAGACTGTGTGGACAGAATCACCACTGTTTCCCGAAAGACTCACTGGTGATTCTGCATTCGAGCTTCCGGCATCTGCCGTTGCACTTATTGCACATAGAGCACATATTTCACTTAAATTGAACCTGACAGATGGGGAGCACCATGCCGACGCTGGAGGCAAGCGGATTTGGAGACCGCCTTCCGACTCAGATCGAACAAGATGATGCAAAGCGCTTTCTAAATATTTTAGAAAAAAGTAGGCGGCCTAGTGGTGCGTATACATTTTTCTTTCGCGAAATAGGATCTCATGATGCTCCTGCGGAGGTACATTTGGATAAATCTCTCGCTGAGGTTTTAAGGCAGCTTCTCGCGATTATTGCGCATGGCCAAGCCGTTCAGATCACTCCGATCCGCGCGGAGCTTTCTACGTTGCAGGCGGCAAAGGCGCTTGGTGTTAGTCGACCGTATCTGATCAAGCTTCTTGAGCGCGGTGAAATTCCTTTTCGAAACGTCGGTCGTCATAGGAGAATAAAAGCTGAGGATGTCTTCGATTACAAGAGAGGGCAGGACGCTGTAAGATCCAAGGTACTTGCTGAGATGCTCCGGGACGATGGGCTTTGATAAACGACTATACAGTAGTTCTTGATGCCGATGTGCTCGTGGGATCTTTTCGGCGTCATCTACTGTTGAACCTAGCGAGGGGCGGCTTATTCCGTCCCGTGTGGTCTGAGACGATCTTGCAGGAGGTCGTTGCGACGTTGGAACGGGACAACGGCGATGGCCAAAGGGTTAGGCGGCAACTGGAGCAGATGTTCCCCGGCGCTGCGGCAGATGAGAGCTACATCCACCTTGTTCGGAAAATTCAGCTAGCCGACGAGAATGATCGTCACATCGTCGCTGCCGCCTTAGCGGAGAACGCTGATGCGATCTGCACCTTGAACGCCCGAGATTTCGGATGGAGCGCGGTTGAGGTTGTGAGTCCTGATAAGCTCATCGCCGATACATGCGACATTGCGATGCCTCAGGCCGTGAACGCTTTAGCTGAAATGCGCAGGCAAATGACAAGCGTCCATGATGGGGAAGGGTTTGTCGATCGTATGAAGAGCCAAGGGCTTATCGAGACAGAAAGGTTATTCCGACCGCTGGTCGATCGCCTTTAGTCATGTCCGTCGAGACTGAGACGCCATGAGGCAAATCTGGGGGAGGCCCTTGCTCCGACCAAAGCGATCAGCCTTCACACTTGGCGATGTCGCGGGAGATGATTGACGCTCGCGCGGCGCGGCATTGCTCGCGATTTGGGAGGCCGGATCTTCGCGGCCTGCCAGAGAACGCGCTCGCATTGCCCGGTTGCTGCCGATGACAGCTTCAAAGCCCAAGCCGATTCCGCCGCTTGAGCAGGCGTTGCGCGATGTCCGCGAAATCTTGGAGCGCGCCCGGCGCGGCGATCCGAGAGAGGTAGAGCGAGCAATCGAGCGGATTAACCGGGCGCTCGACCCAGAGGAATAAGCCTCGCCGCAGCACCGCCCAACGCCTCCCGTCAACATAGCCCGCACCACAAGAAAGCCCCCAGCCGAGGCCGGGGGCAGGGCGCGCTGTGGACTGAGAAAACAGCGCGAGAGGAACTGCGGGAAGTTTACGCGAGGCTTTTAATCGCTGGCAATAATCTTGCGGGCTTCTTCGAGCGGCGCAGCGTGTTCCCCGTGCGCCTCCAAGGCGCCGCTATCGTGTCGGCATAGCCCGCGCGCGCCCGCGAGGATCTGGCGCAAAAGCGCGCCGTCAGCGTCGTCCCTCTGATTATCGAACTCATAGGCGTCGGGGTCGTCGAAGCGCCCACCGGCGCGACAGTAGCCGAAGGCGTCGAAGGCGCAGAGGATCTGGCCCACCAACCCCTCGGGCGTGGTCGCGGTGACGCTGGCAAGCCGGACCATGGCGGCGTGCTGGACTTCATGCAGGGTGACGGGCATGTCCTTGCCGCTCTTGGCGTGCTGGGCTTCCCACTCGTTCGTTGCCCGCGCGGCTTCGAGCCAGGCGCGGAAGGCGGCGATGGTTGGATCGGATTGACCGGCGAGCGTTTTGGCATGGTTTGTCATTCGGGAACTCCCTAATGTGAACGTGTGATAATCTTTGATACGGAATGTCTAAAAATCAATGCAAAAAGTATCAATTGGGCAGGTGCGGGCGGCGCGCGGGCTTTTGGGCTGGTCGCAGGCGGACCTAGCCAAGCGCGCGGGCGTGAGCCTTCCGACCATCAAGCGGTTGGAGGCGGCGGGCGGCGATCTGGGCGGGCGCTACGCAACGGCGGTCGCGATTGTCGAGGCGCTGGAAGCAGGTGGGGTTTCATTCATCCCCGAGAACGGCGGCGGATTGGGGGTTAGATTGGTGGAGCCGAAGAAGCCAAAATCTAAATAATTATGCAATTTCAGATACATAAAGACTTAAAAAGGTTGAGAAACGGTAAACCCGAAGCACCCGGCCCGGAGGGCCGACCCAAGGGAGCCGCGCCCGCCGGCGCGGCCCGGCCTCGGTCGGAGCCTCAGCCTGCCGTGCCGCCCGTCCCCGCCGTCTCCGTGCCGCCGCGCGATTTCGCGGCCGCGAGCGTCGCCTTCAGCTCGGCTTCCATGCGCTTGAGCTCCTCCTCGGCGGCGGCGCGCTTGGCCTTGCCCTCGTCGGCGATCTTCAGGCTCTCCTCGATGGTGTCGATCAGGCGCTGGTTGGCTTCCTTGACGGCCTCGATGTCGAAGACGCCGCGCTCCATCTGGGTGCGGACCTCGCGGTTCGCGGCCTGCAGGTTCTCGGCGTTCTTGGTCAGAAGCTCGTTGGTCAGGTCGGTCGCCTCCTTGACCACCCCGGCCGCCTCGCGCGAGCGCACGATGGTGACCGCCTGGGCAAGCTGCGTGCGCCACAGCGGCACGGTGTTCACCAGCGTCGAGTTGATCTTGTTCACCAGGCTCTTGTCGTTCTCCTGCACCAGCCGGATCGAGGGCAGCGACTGCATCGTCACCTGGCGGGTGAGCTTCATGTCGTGGATGCGCCGCTCCAGCTCGTCGCGCGCCGCGCGCATGTCGCGCAGCTCCTGCGCGCGGATCACCGCCTCGTTCTCGGGCGCGGCGGCCACGGCCGCGTCCATCGCCGGGATCGTCTCGGTGTCGAGCTCGTCCACCTTGGCCTCGCCCGCGGCGATGTAAAGCGCGAGCTCGTCATAGAAGTCGAGCGTGTTCTCGTAGAGCTTGTCGAGGAACTTGATGTCCTTGAGCAGCACCGTCTCGTGCTCGAGCAGCTTCTCGGTCACCGTGTCGATCTGCCCGCGGACGGTCTCGTAGCGGGCGACGAACTCGGCCACCGGGCGGGTGCGGCCCAGCAGCCAGTCCCACCAGCTCTGCTTGCGGTTGGGGTCGATCTCGGCCGGGTCGAAGCCGCGCAGGGTGGTCACCATCTGGCGCAGGCTCGACCCCGCGGGGCCGGTGTCCTTGTTGCGCACGCCCTCGAGCATCCGGTCCGAGATCTCGGTCAGGCGGATCTGCGCGCCCGAGCCGAACTTGATGATCGACTGGGTGTCCGACATGTCGAGCTCGCCCATGCGCCTGTCGATCTCGGCGCGCAGCGCCGGCTCGGCGCGGGCCGCGGGGATGATCTCGGCCTTCGGCTCGGCCAGGGTGACGGCGCTCAGCGCCTCGGCCTCGGCGGCGACGGCGGTGCGGTCGATCTCGGTCATGTCGATGAGGCTCCGTGCAAAGGTTTCGGGGGAATGCTCAGCGTTGTTCCTGTTCGAGCCGCTCGCGCAGCACCTCAATCTCGACTTCGAGATCGGTGCGCTCGTTCTCGAGCAGCATCTTCCGGCCCCGCTCGAAGCTGGTCTCGAGGTCGCCCAGAAGCGCCAGGTAGTCGCGGCGCAGGGCGGGGTCGGCCAGGGTCTCGTGCGTCTCGGCGTATTTGCGCGTCGCCTCGTGCGCGCCGGTCAGGTAGACGGACAGGTAGCGCCGCGCGCGCGGCAGGTCGCGCGGGTCGCCCTCGACCTGCCGCAGCAGGCCGCGCACCGCGCTCATCAGGGTGTCGAGGCGGGTCTCGATCTCGCGGTCGCGGATGGTGTGGCCCAGCCGGGTGATCTCGGCCAGACGGGCCTCGGCCTTGTCCAGCGCCTCGGCGACGCGCCCCGCCTCGGAATCGGCGATGTCGATGCCCTTGTTCTTCAGCGGATCGATGCCGAAGGCCATCAGGTGCGACGCCGTCGCCAGCGCGCCCATGCCCAGCGCGCTCGGCAGGCCCTGGCCCCAGCCCGCGTAGCTTGCGAGGGCGACGCCCAGGCCCGCGGCGGCGGCGGCGATGATCTTGCGCGGGACCGCCGGGCGCCGCGCGACGCTGCGCGCCTCGAAGGCGGCCTCAGCCTTCTGCCCCTCGCGCAGCATCCAGGCCCCGCCCAGCAGCAGCGCCAGCGCTGCAAGGTCGGCCACGGCGGCCACAACATTGCCCAACGCGATGTCGCTGAAGGCGGCGAACAGGAGCGGCAACGGCAGCACGAAGAGAAGCATGCCGCGCACGTCGATCGACGCCGCGCGCCGGCCGCGGAAGCGGTCGCCGCCCCACGGGCGCGGCGCGTCTTGGCCGACCGGCGGCGCGCCGGGCCCGGCCTCGCGCGTTCCCGGGCTGTGCGCGCCGCCGTAGCGCCGCGCGCTCATCCGCCAGATCCCGCGGGCGAGGATCCCACCGGGGCGTTGAGAGAGTTCATCGTGTCGATCCACGGGTTCACATAGGCGTGGCACGAGGTGACGCCGATCGTCACCGCAAGAACCGCGAAGGCCAGCCAGCCCGCCCAGCTTCTCGACATCCGCGTCCTCCTGCGCCCAGGCGCGCTGCTGCGACCCGCAATAGATAGCAATCGCGGCCCTCCCGCGCCAGTCGAAGGGGTTGCAACGCGCGCCGTCGAGGCTAGCGTCATGCGGTGCGGGCAGATCGGAGGCGCGATGTGACGGTCGGGTTCGACATGATTGGGCCGGGGATCTCCGGGGCGTTGCGGGCCCTGGCGGTTGCACTCGGTCTTGCCGCCTGCGCGCCCCTGGGCGCGCCGCCGGGGCCCGTCGGGCCGGATGCGCTGACCGGGCGCATTTGGGACGTGGCCGCGGGGCGCGAGATCGCACCCGATATCCTCGCCGCGCGCCTTCGTGGCGCGGACCTCGTGATCCTGGGCGAGGTGCACGACAATCCCACCCATCACGCGCGGCAGGCCTGGGCGGTCGAGGCCATCGATCCCGCCGGCCTTGCCTTCGAGATGGTGCCCGAGGCCTCCGAGGAAGGCATCGCGGTCTTCCGCGCCCAGGGCGCGGCGCCGGGCGAGATCGGCCCGGCGATCGGTTGGGACCGGCTCGGCTGGCCCGACTGGCCGCTCTATGCCCAGATCTTCGAGGCCGCGCCCGATGCCTATGTCGCGGGCGGCGGGGTAGCGCGCGCCGACCTGCGGCTCGCATCGGCCGAAGGGGCGGCGGCGGCCTATGGCGCGGGCGCTGCCTCGGCCGGGCTCGAGGCCCCCTTGCCCGCGGCGCAGCAGGCCGAGGCCGAGGCCGAGATGGTGGCCGCGCATTGCAACCAGCTGCCGCCCGAATACGCCGCCGCGATGGTCGAATCACAGCGCCTGCGGGACGCGCGCTTCGCCGCCGCGCTCTTGCGCGCCTATCGGCAGGGCGAGGGCCGCGGCGCTGCGGTGCTGATCACCGGCAACGGCCATGCGCGCACCGACCGCGGCGTGCCGGTCTATCTTGCTGCCCGCGCGCCCGGGCTCGACGTGATCTCGGTCGGCCAGGTCGAGGTGGCCGAGGGCGCCGCGCCTCCGGCGCCGGGCGACCCGTCATTCCCCTTCGACTACGTCTGGTTCTCGGAACCGGCCGCGCGGACGGACCCCTGCGCGGGGTTCACGATGCGCTGAGGCGCTCAGCCCACGCGCTTTCGCACCCAGAACAGGATCTCGGCGCCCGTGCCGTCGCGCTGGTGCAGCAGGTCATGTCCCTGCTCGCGGCAGAAATGGGGAACGTCGACGCGGGCCGCCGGGTCGTCGGCCAGGATCCGCAGCACCGCGCCCGGTTCCAGCGGGCCCAGCCGCTTGCGCGCCTTGAGCACCGGCAAGGGGCACAGCAGGCCGCGCGCATCCAGCTCGGCGTCGAAGGCCGGTTCCGCGCCCGCATCGGTATCGCTCATCTATCGCTCCGCCATCCCGCCGGGAAGCCGCGGCTGGCCGCGCGCCGGCCACATGGTGAAATGGGTAGCCCGCTGCCGCATGCGCGGCAAGCCTGCCGCGGGGCTTCTTGCGCGCACCGCGCCCCTGACCTAGCTTGCCCGCAACCCAGCACCGCCAGGCACGATCGCGAGGATCGCCGAAGGATGATGAAAGCACGTCGCCATGGCCAGTCCGGCGCCCGGCCGTGGGTTGCGGCCCTCGCCGCCGGGGCCGCGCTCTGCGCCGCGGGGCGCGCGCCGGCGCAGGACCTGGGCGACGCGGTCGCGCCCTATGTCGTGGTCAACGGGCGCGAGATCCCCGAAAGCCTGACGGGTGCGCCCGGCGACCCCGCGCGCGGGCTCACCCTCTTCCTCGACGCGACCCGGACCGGCTGCACCGCCTGCCATGTCGCCAGGGCCGCGAGCAGCGTGCCGGCGGGCGGCTACGGCACCGGTGGCTCGGCCCCGCGCACCCCCGACGGGCGCGATCCGGCGCCGCTCGACGGCGTGGCCGCGCGGCTCTCGCCCGGCGAGATCCGGCTCTGGATCGTCGACCCGGCCGCGGTCGATCCGTCGAGCGCGATGCCCGCCTATTACCTGCCCGGCCAGCGCAAGGGTGTCGACGACCCGCTCTATAACGGCCCGCGCCTCACCGCGGCGCAGATCGAGGATCTCGTCGCCTGGCTCGCCACGCTCGATGCTGCGCCCTGACGGTGGCGCCTAGACGGTGGTGCCCTGACGGTGGCGCTTGGGGCGCGCGCGCCTGACGGGAACGTGAGGCGGCATAGCGTCGCTTTCCTTTGCGCCGCGGCCTGCGCCAGATTACATCGCGGGCGGGGCGCGCGCGCGCGTGGCTCCGGGCATCTGCGGGTGGAAAGCGGCGGGATCCATGGAGATCGGACTCTTCACGGCCTTCATCGGGGGACTGATCAGCTTCCTCAGCCCCTGCGTGCTGCCCCTGGCGCCGCCCTACCTGGCCTATCTCGGCGGCACGACCCTCGACCAGATCTCGGGCGAGAGCGGCGAGACCGACGCGGCGCTCAGGCGCCGGGTGTTTCTCGCGGCGCTGTGCTTCGTGCTTGGCCTCGGCACGGTCTTCGTGCTGCTCGGCATGGGCGCATCGGCCGTGGGGCAGGCGCTCCTGAGCTACAAGACCGAACTGGCCCGGGTCTCTGGCGCGCTGATCATCGTCCTCGGCGCGCATTTCCTCGGGCTGATCCGCATCCCGTTCCTCAACCGCGAGGCGCGCTTCGGCGGGCCGGCCGAGGCCGGGAGCCTTGGCGCGAGCTACCTGATCGGCATCGCCTTCGCCTTCGGCTGGACGCCGTGCATCGGCCCGATCCTCGCCGCCATCCTCACTCTTGCCGCGCAGCAGGACACGCTGGGCGCGGGCACCGCGCTCCTGGCGGTCTATGCCGCCGGCCTCGGGGTGCCGTTCCTGGTCGCGGCGCTCTTCGTCGGTCCCTTCCTGCGTTGGGCCAAGGGCGTGCGCCGCCACATGGGGCTGATCGAGAAGGCCATGGGCGCGCTCTTGGTGGTCGTCGGCCTGATGATCATGACCGGCGAGTTCGAGCGCATCGCCTACTGGCTGCTGGAGACCTTCCCCATCCTCGCGACCTTCGGCTGAGCCGGGGATCCGCCCCGCGCGCCCACCCCGGACGCCTGCCCCGCGTGCCTTCCCCGCGGTCGCGACCGAGCTGCCAGCGAGTCTCCGCCGCGCATCCGCAATTATCGGTCACGTGCTTTGGTTTTGGTGAAAGGAACTTGCGTCCGCACCGGGCTCATGGTTCGGTTGGTGACCCAGCCGGCCGGAAGAGCCGAGATTGGCCCTTCGCCATGGCGGGTTCGAAGGGAGGACGCCAATGTTTGGATTATTCGGCAAGAAGGAGGAGCCCGCCGGCCCCTCCTACGCTCATGTCAAGATTCATCCGTCAGTCGACGGCGGCGTGAGGAAGGGCTCGTCTGATTTCAAGGGCGGCACGCTGCGCTGTCATTGTTCGAGCAACCCCGTCGAGGTTCAGATCACCGGGAACGTGGCGCATAACCACATCTGCGGCTGCTCGAAATGCTGGAAACCCAAGGGCACGATCTTCAGCCAGATCGCGGTCTGCGCAAAGGATAACGTCAAGGTCACCAAGAACGCCGACAAGCTGACGATCGTCGACCCCTCGGCGGCAATCCAGCGCCATGCCTGCAAGGATTGCGGTGTGCACATGTTCGGCCGCATCGAGAACGACGGGCATCCGTTCTACGGGCTCGATTTCGTGCACACCGAGCTGTCGAACGAGTCGGGCTGGAACGGCGCCGAGTTCGCCGCCTTCGTCTCGTCGGTCATCGAGCAGGGCACGAAGCCCGAGGCGATGGAAGGCATTCGCGGCCGCCTGCGCGAGCTGGGACTCGAGCCGTATGACTGCCTCTCGCCACCGTTGATGGACGCGATCGCGACCCACATCGCCAAGAGCCGAGGGCTGCTCTGACGCAAGGCACCGAACGGGGTCGAGCAGGCGTCCCGCCGTTCCGCGGCGGGGCGCACCTTGTGGCGCTCAGCCGCGCCCGCCCAGCGCGCGCAGCACGTGCAGGCGGATGGCCGAGGCAAGCGTGGTCTGCGGGCCGCGCGCCACGTCGATGCGACTTGCCAGCGCGTTGACCGACACGCCCTCCGACGCCGCGATCCGGCGGAACTCCTGCCAGAACGGCTCCTCCAGGCTCACCGAGGTGCGGTGCCCCGAGAGGGTCAGTGACCGCTTGACCGGCGGCGGGTAGGGGCCGTCCGTCACCCGTTCGGTTCCCCGCCCGGCTCCGCGTCTGACGTCCCGTCATCGTCGAGCGGCTCGAGCCGATGGCCGTCGAGCGCGCGCCGCGCCTTGTCCTCGCGGGCGCGCGCCAGGTCCGTCGCAGGTTTCGGGATGCCATGCTCGGCCGCGTTGCGGTCGGCCTCGGCCTTTTGCTCGGCCCGTGCCTTCGCCTTGCGCCGCTGGCGCAGATTGATCACCTTCCCGGTCATCCGCGGCCCATCCGCCTTGCCCGTTCATGCCCGCTGGCGATGATGCGCCAGAACCGGCGCCCGCGAAAGCCCGTGGCCGGGCGCGCGCGGCGTGCGCGCGCGCCTCCTTGCGTCACTTCGGCCCCAGCATGTCCTCGGGCTTGACCACGCGGTCGAAGGTCTCGGCGTCGCACAGGCCCAGCTTGATGGCCTCGTCCTTGAGCGTGGTGCCGTTCTTGTGGGCGGTCTTGGCGACGGTGGCCGCATTGTCGTAACCGATCACCGGCGCCAGCGCCGTGACCAGCATCAGGCTCTCCCACATCAGTTTCGAGATGCGGGTCTCGTCGGCCTTGATGCCGTCGACGCAGTTGTCGGTGAAGGCCGAGGCGGCATCGCCCAGCAGCTGCATCGACTGCAGCAGGTTGTAGATCATCATCGGCTTGTAGACGTTGAGCTCGAAATGGCCCTGGCTGCCGGCGAAGCCGATCGCCGCGTCGTTGCCCATGACATGGGCGCAGACCTGGGTCAGCGCCTCGCACTGGGTGGGATTGACCTTGCCCGGCATGATCGACGAGCCGGGCTCGTTCTCCGGCAGGATCAACTCGCCCAGGCCGCAGCGCGGGCCCGAGCCGAGCAGGCGGATGTCGTTGGCGATCTTGAAGAGGCTCGCGGCCACAGTCTTGCAAGCGCCCGACATCTCGACGATGGCGTCATGGGCGGCCAGCGCCTCGAACTTGTTGGGTGCGGTGACGAAGGGCAGGCCGGTGATCGCGGCGATCCGCTCGGCCACCTTCTCGGCGAAGCCGGGCTTCGAGTTCAGCCCCGTGCCGACCGCCGTGCCGCCCTGCGCCAACGGGTAGATGTTGCCCAGCGAGGCCTCGATCCGACGGATGCCCTGCTCGACCTGGAAGGCATAGCCGCCGAACTCCTGGCCCAGTGTCAGGGGGGTCGCGTCCTGCGTGTGCGTGCGCCCGATCTTGATGATATGCGCGAAGGCCTTGGCCTTGGCGTCCAGCGCCGCGTGCAGCTTGCGCAGCCCCGGCAGCAGGACGTCATGCGCGGTGCGCGCCGCGGCGATGTGCATCGCGGTCGGGAAGGTGTCGTTCGACGACTGCGAGCGGTTGACGTGGTCGTTGGGATGGACCGGCGACTTCGAGCCCCTGGCGCCACCCAGGATCTCGATGGCGCGGTTCGAGATCACCTCGTTCGCGTTCATGTTCGACTGGGTGCCCGAACCGGTCTGCCAGACCACCAGCGGGAAGTGGTCGTCCAGCTTGCCGGCCACGACCTCGCTCGCCGCCTCGACGATCGCCTCGCCCAGCTTCTGGTCGAGATTGCCCAGCGCCATGTTGGCCTCGGCCGATGCCTGCTTGATGACGCCCAGCGCGCGGACCAGGGCGATGGGCTGCTTTTCCCAGCCGATCGGGAAGTTCTGGATCGAGCGCTGCGTCTGCGCCCCCCAGTAGCGGTCTGCCGGAACCTCGATGGGTCCGAAGCTGTCGGTCTCGGTGCGCGTGGCCATGTCTTGCCCCCTCGTTCGATCAGGCACTTCCAGAACTGGCGCGGGTATAGCGCCCCCGCCACGAGGTTGGAAAGCGCCGCCGCGCCGCAGGGCTTCAGGAAATCGTGCGGGGGCTCAGCGCTTGCGGAAACGGTCGAGGCGCACGACCTCGCCCGAGGACGGGTGTCCGCCGGTTCCGTCGGGGCCGCCGTCATCATCCTCGTCGGGCTCCTCGCGCCGCCCGGCCTCGGCGCTCTCGGCAGGCGGCTTGGCAGCTGCCTCCTCGTCCTCGTCGTGGTCGTCGAACTTGAGGCCGAACTTCACCGACGGGTCGACGAAGGTCTTCACCGCGTCGAGGGGAATGACCAGCGTTTCGGGGCGGTCCGAGAAGTTGAGCGTCACCCGGAACCGGTCGCCCGTCACCGCGAGATCCTCGAACCAGTCCTGCAGGACGATCGTCATCTCGCGCGGGTAGTTCTCGTGCAGGTATGTGGGGATGTCGACGCCCGGATGGGTCGTGTCGAACGAGATGTAGAAATGATGCTCGCCGGTCAGCCCGTGCTTGGCGACATGCCCGAGCACGTCGGCCACAACGCCGCGCATCGCCCGCTCCATGAAACGCCCGTAATTTATTCCGCGCTTACCGGCCATCTCTCCCGGACATCCCCCAAGGCTGCTCAGGCAGAACCATAAACGATTCTTCGCGCGTGGGTAGAGGGAGGCCGCGAGAATTGTCCCGATGCGACACAGCGACCACGCGGCCCGGCCGGGAGGGATTAGCGATGGTGGGGAGAGTGCAGGCTTCTGTTGCCAGGTGCCTGCGAACCCCGCCTGCCGCGGCTAAGCGTCAGGACTTAGATTTCGATGGCATGCGCTGCATTACGCAGCGAGGGCCACCGGAGCACGGTTGTCATTGGCAACTGTACTTTTCGGACCGATAACGGTGGTACCTCACCGAGCGAAAGCTAACGCCTTTACACGTCCGTCGATCCTGTTTCGGCCCCGTCGCCCCCCAATGAGGGGATTTTGGTGGAGCCGCCGGGTACCGCCCCCGGGTCCGGTCCGTTTATTTCGCGCGCGTTTATCGCCATAGATCCCTTGCGGGAACAGCCAAGAGATAGGCGATCCCGGTCGGCTTTGAAAGGGGGCAGATGCCGGGCCGCGCCGGCCGGCATGGCGCCACCCATTGCGCCCGACCCGCGCGACCCACTGCGCATCTGCGTCATCGATTGCCGCAAACCCGGCCGACAATCGCACCGCCGCCGGTCAGTGTCGCGCCACGGCGAGACCGGAGGAAAGCCATGCCATCGACCGCAGTCCTGGCGCGCGAGAGCGCCCCGAGCCACAAGGTTCTCGACGGGCGCGCGCTCGCCCAGCGCATCCGCGCCGAGGTTGCCGCCGATGTCGCCGCGCTCACCGCCTCCGGCTGGCCGGTCCGTCTGGTCTCGATCTCGGCCGGCGACACCGAGGCCGCGCGGCTCTATGTCCGGAACCAGAGCCGGGCCGCGGCCTCGGTCGGCATGGATTTCGAGGCGCGCGACTACCCCGGGGACATCGGCTCGGAGGAGCTGACCGGGATCATCCAGGGGCTCAACACCGACCCCCGCGTCACCGGCATCATCATCCAGCGCCCGACGCCCGCGCATCTGCCCGAGCGCCGCCTGCAGCGCAGCGTCCATCCCCTGAAGGACGTCGAGGGGATGCATCCCGCCAATATCGGAAACATCGTCTACAACGACCTCAAGATGGGTCCCTGCACCGCCGTCGCCGCGGTCGAGATGCTGCGCGAGACGCGGATGAGCCTCAAGGGGCTCGAGGTCACGGTGATCGGGCACTCGGCGATCGTAGGCAAGCCGATCGCCTTCCTCCTGATGGCCGAGGGCGCGACCGTGACCGTCTGCCACCACATGACGCGCAACCTCGCGATGCATTCGCGCTCGGCCGACGCGGTCTTCGTCGCGGTCGGCAAGCCGGGGCTCGTGATCGGCGACATGCTCAAGCCGGGGGCTGCGCTGATCGACATCGGCATCAACCAGGTCGACGGCCCGGACGGGCCGCGCGTCGTCGGCGATGCCGATTTCGACGGCTGCCACGAGGTCGCGGGCTGGATCACCCCCGTTCCGGGTGGGGTCGGGCCGGTGACGGTGGCGATGCTCCTGCGCAATGCCGTCACGGCGGCCAAGCTGCAGCGCGATCACTACGCCGCGACCTTCGGCGAGACCGCGCCGGGCTGAGCGGGGCTCACTCGCCCGCCCGTTCCGAGACGATCATCGGCTGCTCGATCTCGCGCAGCAGCTTGCGCAGGATCGCCTCGGGGTAGTCGTCGAACCCTTCGGCCACCTCGACGAAGGCGCCGGGCCCGGCGATCACCCTGGTCATGTATTCCTCGAGCGGGTCGGGGTCCGCGCCGCGGATCACCAGCGCGTTGATCGTGTATCCCGCGGAAGCCGCCGAATGCGAGGCCGCCTCGGGCGCGCGGCCCTCGTTCGATGTGCCGTCGCCCGAGATGTCGATCACGCGCCGACCGCAGGCGTCGGGGGCCTCGCCGCCGATGGCATGGGCATGCGCGACCGCCTCGCCGATGGCGGTCGAGAAGTTGCGCCACGCCCGGCCGGTGGTGCGGATCGCGGCGGCGAACTCCTGCGCCGAGGCGGCGTCGGTCAGCCTGTGCCAGCCGATCATCTGGCTCTGACGCGAGACGCCCGACCATTGCGTCAGGGTCACCAGAACGCCGCCCTCGACCGCGGCGATCGCCGCGCCCACCGATTCGCTGGCGAAGGCATCCGCCAGCCCGCCCATCTGGATCGCGAACTCGTTCTCGTCGACCGAGCCCGAGACATCGACGGCGAGGATCAGCTGGAGCCCGCAGGCCATGGCCGCGCCGGGCGCGAGCCCCAGCCCCGCCGCGGCGGCGAGCGCAAGGATCCCGCGGCCGCGGCGCGCCCGGGTCATCTCGCCCGCCGGTCCGGGGCCCGGGGTGCGGCGGCGGTCAGCGCGGATCCTCCGCCGTCCCGCTTCGCATCGTCCTCGGTTTCCCAATCCCCGCCAACGCCGCCCGGAGCCTCGTTCCGGCCGATCACGAACTCGGCGTTGATCTCGCGCAGCAGCTTGTCGATCATCACCCGGCGGTAATCCTCGAAGTCGCGCGCGATGGCGACGAAGGCACCGGGGCCCTGCATCACGTGCTCGCGGTAATAGATGCCCGGGTGCGGATAGGCGCCCAGGATCACCAGCCCGTTGATGGTGATGCCGTCCAGCACGCCGCGCGCGCGAAAGTATTCCGGGCCCACGCCGTCGTTGTTCTCGCCGTCGCCCGAGATGTCGATCACCCGGCGGTCGCAGATCGGCGCCTTCTCGAACAGCTTTGCGCCGTATTCGACCGCCTTGCCGATCGCCGTCGGGAAATCCGAATAGACCCGCTGGTGCGAGCGCAGCCGGCTCGCGAAGGCGCGCACCGCCTCGGGGCTGTCGAGCCGGGTCCAGCCGGCGACGACGTCCTGCTGGCTGTAGCCCGACCACTCGTAGGCGATCGCGGCGACATGCGCGCCGGGCGGGCTGAGGATCGCCTCGATCACTTCGGGCCGCTCCAGCGCATGGGCCAGCCCGTCGAACTGCAGCCGGTATTCCTGGTCGTTCACGCTCGACGAGATGTCGAGCGCGAGCACCAGCGCCAGCTTGCACGCCGCCGCCACCGGCACGGGCAAAGCCGCGCCCAGCAGCGCGGCGAGCCCGGCCATCAGCGGCGCGCGGCGCCTCACGGCGTCACCAGCTGCCGGTGTTCGGCATCGATGCCCAGGGCTCGGCCGCGGGCAGCGGGTCGCCGATCTGCAGCAGCTCGACCGAGACCCCGTCGGGCGTCTTGACGAAGGCCATGCGCCCGTCGCGCGGCGGGCGGTTGATGACGATCCCGCCATCCATCATCTTCTGGCAGGTCTCGTAGATGTTCTCGACGCCATAGGCGAGGTGCCCGAAGGCACGGCCATGGCCGTATTCCTCGTCCGAGCCCCAGTTGTGGGTGAGCTCGATCGGCGCGTCGTGCTGGCCCGGAGGCGCAAGGAACACCAGGGTGAACTTGCCGGCCTCGTTGTCGTAGCGCCGCGTCTCCTCGAGCCCCAGATAGGTCTTGAACCAGTCCGCGGTCTTTTCGACGTCGTGCACGCGGATCATGGTATGGAGATATTTTGTCTTCATGTCGTGGTGTCCCTCGCGGTATATACAATATCTAGACAGCGCGACTCGCGCCGCGCCACGGGCTCAGGGGGAAACATATGTCTTTGACCGCGGAACAACAGGCCGAGATTGCCCGCAGCCGCTCAGAAACGCGAGAGACGCGCCGCGTGGTCGCCGAAGGCCTCGAGGCGCGGCTCTACGAGGCGGTGCCCGTGCTCGATCACGGCTTCGTCCGGGTGATCGACTACATGGGCGACGACGCGGCGATCGTGCAGGCGGCGCGGGTCAGCTATGGCCAGGGCACCAAGGCCGCGCGCGACGACGCGGGCCTGATCCGCTACCTGATGCGGCACTGGCACTCGACCCCCTTCGAGATGTGCGAGATCAAGCTCCACGTGAAGCTGCCGGTCTTCGTCGCGCGCCAGTGGATCCGCCACCGCACCGCCAATGTGAACGAGTATTCGGCGCGCTACTCGATCCTCGACCGCGAGTTCTACATTCCCGCGCCCGAGAACCTCGCCGCCCAGTCGACGGTGAACAACCAGGGCCGTGGCGCGGTGCTGGAAGGGGCCGAGGCCGCCGAGGTGCTCCGGATCCTCAAGGAGGATTCGACCCGCGCCTATGACCACTACGAGGCGATGCTGGCCCAGGATGACCAGCAGGGGCTCGCGCGCGAGCTCGCGCGGATGAACCTGCCGGCCAACATCTACACCCAGTGGTACTGGAAGATCGACCTGCACAACCTGATGCACTTCCTGCGCCTGCGCGCCGACGCCCACGCGCAATACGAGATCCGCGTCTATGCCGAGGCGATCTGCGAGCTGGTCAAGGCCTGGGTTCCGGCCGCCTATGCCGCATTCGAGGACTACCGGCTGGGCGCGGTGCAGTTCTCGGGGCCGGGGATGGCCTGCCTCAGGCGGATGCTGGCGGGCGAGACGGTGACGCAGGAAACCTCGGGCATGTCCAAGGGCGAATGGCGCGAGTTCGAGGCGGCGTTGAAGGGCTGACGCGATGGCGGCGATCACGCTCTACGGCCTCAAGGCCTGCGACACCTGCCGCAAGGCGCTGAAGGCGCTCGACGGGCGCGACGTCGCCTTCGTCGATGTCCGCGCCGACGGCGTGCCGCCCGAAACCCTCGCCGGCTGGATCGCGAAGCTGGGGCCCGATGCCCTCGTCAACCGACGCAGCACCACCTGGCGCGGCCTGCCCGAGGCCGAGCGGGCCCAGGCCGAAACCGCCCAAGGGGCAGCGGCGCTGCTGGCCCGCCATCCTGCCCTGATGAAACGCCCGGTGACCGTGGCGGGCGGGGCGCTGCATGTCGGATGGGACAGCGGGGTCCGCGCGGCCCTCGGGTTATGAGCGCGGGGCGAGGAGGACCGGCCATGCCCGACAGACCCTTCCTTGCCGCCGACGACGCCTTGCGCCGCGCCCTTGGTGACATCTCGGGCCTCGACGCCATCGACATGGGCGCGGGGTCGGGGCGGATGACCCGCGCATTGTGCGGCATGGGCGCGCGCGCCCTCGGGGTCGAGCCGAACCCGGCGGCGGTGGCCGCGGCCCGCGCAGCCGGGGGCGATTTCCTCGAGGCCGCGGCCGAGTCGACCGGTCTGCCGGACGACTGCGCCGATCTCGTGGTGTTCTCGCTCAGCCTGCACCACGCCCGCGACATCCCCACCGCGCTGACCGAGGCCTGCCGCCTCCTGCGCCCGGGCGGGCGGGTCGTGGTGAACGAGCCCGTCGCCCCCGATCCGATCTGGCCGGTCGCCCGCTTCATCGACGACGAAAGCGCGGTCTATGCCGAGGTCGTCGCGGCCGTGGCCGCGCTCGCCGCCTCGGGGCGCGTGCTGCGCGAGGCCGCGCTCGATTTCTCGTCGAAGTATCATGTCGCGACGCCTGACGAGATGCTGGCCGACATGACGGCCGTCGATCCGCGCCGGCGGCTCGACCCCGCCGATCGCCCGGCCTTCGAGGCGGCCTTCGCCGAGGCGCTCGAAACCGACGAGCGCGGCCCCTACCTGCCGTACTGGGAGCGGATCGAGGTCCTGCGCTACGCCGCGTGACGCGGGCGCGCCGTGTCGGCCCGGCCCTTTGCAGGCGCGCGCGCGATCACTATTGAGAGTATTCGGGCCGGACGGCGGAAGAAGGGAAGCCTATGCGCAACGCGGCAATGGTGCTGGGGATCATCGGCGGGACGATCGGGATCGTCGTGGGATTCTTCGGCTATGGGTTCGTCGTCGCCGACGCCTTCTTCTCGGGGCTGTCCGAGAGCCAGCCGATCAACGAGCACCACGACCGGATCAAGGTGATCAGCCTGATGGCGCCGATCCTCGGCATCGCGGGGGGCGCGATGGCGCCGGGACGCCCGGCCATCGCCACGGCGCTGATGGCGGCCTCGGCGGTCGGGATGTACTGGGGCTTTGGTTTCACCGTCTTCACCATGTTCCCGATCGCGATGTGCGGGGCGGCCGCGGTTCTGACGCTTGGCGCAGCCTTCGGCCGGCGCGGCGGCGAGGCCGGGGCCGGGCCGGCCGGACGGTCCTGACGCGCGCCGGCCCCGCGATATGGGCGCGGATTCGCTCGTGCCCTTCGGCTATTGTATTACATTCAAATACTTAAGCTCATTTTCACGCGTGAAAGCCGCGCCCGGAGGTCGTGTCACTCCCCCGTCAGCGCCGCCAGCACCCGGCGGCAGGCCCGCCCGGTCGCGCCGTCAAGGTCCTTCGACGGCGACCAGGCGCTGACCGAGATCATGCAGATCTCGGTCCCGGCGACGAAGTCCTCGAGCGCGGCGACAAGCTGCGCCGTGGTTGGCCCGCCCCGCACCGGGTAGTTGAAGGCCGGCGCCTCGCGCGCGTCCAGCACGTCGAGGTCGATATGCACCAGCACCGGCCCGTCGAGCGCCAGCGTCCCGAGCGCCTCGATCCCGATATGCGCGAGACCCGAGTCCGCGACCGCCTCGGCCTCGAGCGGGTCGAGATCGCGGGCATCGACCAGGATCACCCGCTCCTCGGGCAGGGGGGCGAGCTCGACGCTCTCGCACATCCATTGCGGGCCGCGCCCCACGATCATTGCCAGCGGCATGCCGCCCAGGAACTGCGAGGGCGAGGTCTCGGGCGTGTTGAAATCGCCATGGGCATCGATCCAGACAAGCCAGGGCTCGATCCCCGCCGCGCGCACGCCCGCAAGCGCCGGAACCGCCGCGCAGCAGTCGCCCGCCAGGCTCACGGGCCGGTCGCCGCGGCGCAGCGCGCTTTCGGCAAAACGTGCGATCGGCAGGTGAAGCCGCGCCATGCCCTCGGCCTCGCGGTCGGGGATCGAGTGCGGCCCGTTCAGTTCGGACTCGACGGGGGCGTAATCGACCAGCCTCGGCTCGGGCTGCTCGAAGTATTGCGGGGTGATGATCCAGGCGTTCGGCATGGCGCGCACGCTTGCACGCGTCCCCACCCTCGCACAAGAGGCCGTGTCGGCGTGGCCGGCCGCGGATGCATAGCAGCCTTGCGCCGCGTCTTTCGGCTGTTGCCGCGGCGCTTCGGGTCCCTATCCTTGCCGCATTGCCCGCCGCCCGCACCTGATCCGGAATTGCAATGCCCAGTCACGCTTCGCTCGTGGTGCTTCTCGCCGCGCTCACTGCCATCGGACCCTTCGCCATGCAGGCGCTGGCCCCCGCGCTACCCGCCGTCGCGCGCGATTTCGGGGTGAGCGCCGCCGCAGCCCAGTTGCTCCTGTCGGTGTCGCTGGCGGCGATGGCTCTGTCGACGCTGATCTGGGGCCCGCTCAGCGACCGTCTGGGGCGGCGGCCGGTGCTCATCGGCGCGATGTGGCTTGCGGTGGTGGGATCCGCGATCGCCGGCGTGGCGCCGGATCTCGGCTTCGCCGTCGCGGGCCGGGTGCTCCAGTCCGCCGGCGCTGTCGCCGGCATGGTGCTCTCACGCGCGATCGCGCAGGACGTCTACGGCCGCGACGGCGCGGCCGCGGTCATCGGTCAGATCACGGCGGCGATGGTGGTGGCCCCGATGCTCGCTCCGGTGCTGTCGGGCTTCATGGTCGAGTGGTTCGGCTGGCGCTCGGTCTTCGCCATGGCGGCCGCGATCGCGGTTGCGCTGGCGCTCCTCGCCCGTGCGCGACTGCCCGAGACCGCACCCCCCTCCGATCCGCGCGGCTGGGGCGACGTGGCGCGCGGCCTCGTCGAGGTCGGCCGGCGACGCGCCTTCTGGGCCTATTCCTGCTACGGTGTGGCCTCGTTCTCGAGCTTTCTCTTCTTCGTCGGCTCGGCGCCCTTCGTGATGCAGGAAGCCTATGGGGTCGGCCCCAAGGGCTACGGCGTCTACTTCATCCTGGTCTCGCTCACCTACATGCTCGCCAACCTGCTCTGCGGGCCGATCACCCGCCGGATGGGCGGCGAGCGCGCGATCAGGGCCGGCGCGCTCTTCGCGGTGGCGGGCGTGGTCTTCGGGATCTCGCTCGCGCTGGCCGGGGTCCGGGACCCGATGGTGCTGATGTCCTCGGTGATGCTGCAGTCCCTGGGGGCCGGCGTGTCGGTGCCGAACGCGATGGCGGGCGCGGTGGGCGCGGCCCATGACCGGCCCGGCTCGGCCTCGGGGCTCATGGGGTTCTGCCAGTTCCTCGGCGGAGGGGTCATGGTCCAGCTCGCGGGTTTCCTGCCGCATGGCAGCGTGCTCCCGACGCTCGCGGTCATGCTGGCGCTTCTGATCGCCGGGCTTCTCTCGCATCTGTGGCTGGTGCGGACGGCGCCGGTCTCACGGCCCGTTGCCGGGGCCGTGGCAGGGGCTCGGGAGGACTGAACCACCCGTTTTCGACCCCCTCGAAAAAAGTCGAAAATGGGTGTTGCGCGGTCCGACGAATCTCCATATAAGCCCCGCTCACCGGCGACGAAGACCCCTCGGGAACGCGCCGCCGGATGCTCCTGAAAGCGGAGCCGCTCTTTGACAAGATACTGAAAATGAAGGGATATGCGGGCGGTTTGGTTTGTCCATCGACGGA